>CAWALO010000011.1:0-192252 GCA_963782945.1 uncultured Bacteroidales bacterium | reverse complement strand
AAAGTCTCCCCATAAACTATCCTGCGAATAGTTCACCGTATCAGAACCGCTTATAATCAATAATATAGGCGGTTTTTTGATTTTATGCCTACCCTCATATATGTATTGAATTATACTTAAAAACGAGAGGAATTCGAGACTGTTTTCAACGAATCTCAAATACTCTCGATTGTCTTGTAACTATCTGTATATTAATACATAATCTAAAATGAAAAATAAGCTTATTACACGTTTTACCTTAAAAATATTATCATTTATTTAAAGTTAAAAATCAATGGGGAACGTGCTGAAGTATTCAACAATAATAAAATTAATCCTGCATTTTGCTTCTGGCAATTGTTTTATTCAAAAGGGAAAGTGAATATTTGATTGGTGACTAATTTTTATATACTGAGGTATTGTAATTGAATGAATTGATCACCTTATTTGCTTCCTGAACACGGATCCCTTTTGAAACAAGTTCGTCCAGATCCTGTATTCCTCCAATGAGCTGGTTAGAAGGAATTTGAGATCTTTTTTTTCTAAGGTCTTCATATAACCTGAAAGCTTCAGTAATATTTCCTGACCTCAGGTTCGCAAGAGCCAGGTTAAAGCCAGCGAAATAAAGTGATGAGTTGATCTCGATGGCTTTTTTCGAAAACTCAATACATTTCTTGTCATCATTGAGCATGTAATATGCCCAGGCGAGATTGCCGTAAAGAACACCCTCATCCGGTGTCAGGCTGATCGCTTTTCTGTAAGATTCAACAGCATTTTTGTAGGATTTCAGCTTCATGTAACTTTCGGCCATCAGGGGATACAGGTCAGTTTCTGTTGAATCCTGTTTTATGGCAGTTTTAAAGTAGTCAACAGATTCTCTGTATTTCCCCTTTTGTGCCATAAATAACGCAAAATTTTTCCAGGCGGCAGCACTTTCAGGACTTGCTTCTGTTGACTTCCTGAATACTGCATAGGCTTTCTCATACTGATTTTCTGTGTCATACCAGCGTCCGAGCATAAAAGAGGCATCCGTAAATGCGGGGTCGATCTTTATGGCTGTCTCAAGGTGTAAAACGGCCTCTTTATTCTTTTTTTCTGTAAAAAGGGGTAGCGAGATAAAGAAATGAGCATACTTGTTTTCAGGATCTGCTGAGATTATTCGGGAATGTATCCTTATTGATGAATCCCTTTCACCCAATTGGTTTAAAACAATACCTTTCATTAACATTCCGAATACATTCCGAGGATCATTCCGGAGAAGTTCATTACACTGATTAAGCACCCCAACAGGATTTTCATTCCGGATTTTCCTGGTGAATGCCATTGGTTCAACGAATGTGATATTATATGATGACAACTCCCCGATCTTCTTTATGGCGGTCACGTATTCATTATATTTTTCTGCCGGGACATTTGCTTTGCTTGTAATTAAATGCAACTTAACATTAAGTCCTTCGCTTGTTTTGGAGAAGGTTCGCTTATAATAAAAAAAATCATTATGTAAGGAGTCATTCGGAGGAACTACTACAGGGAACATGAATTTTTCGGGTGGGGAAAAGGTCTCTGTAATCGTAACTCTGATTGGAGTAACAGTCAGATCATTTTCTCTTTTTTCCGGCATAGACCTGGAATCCAATCCGGCAAGTAATAAAACCGGCAATTGGGCAAGACTGGCAATAGTTATTACAGATTCATCCTTTGACCAGACACTATCGAGATGAAAGCAGATGCGGGCATTAAATGTCTTATCCGGATCATGAAGTCCGGGAACAGAAATACTGTCAAACTTCGCTTTATTAATATAGTTGTTAATCAGATCTTTAAAGATTTCGCTGACGTTTTCTTCTTCGGCTGACATGAAGACAGTCTTAAGAGATTCACTAAGAACTCCGGAAGTTTCAAATGAAACGGAGTTAAATGACCTGTTTTTATCGAAAGAATTATTATTGAGGAATGCAGCTGTGGAAACTACTGGAGCAGGGGTTTTTGTAAGCTTTCCGCCCAGTCCGTTAATAACGAAGGCCTGGCGCTGATTATCAGAAAATGAGAGCTCGGGAAAGGGGGTTGATCTTGATGTGGGATCGAGCCAGATGCTGTCTTTTTCATGTGGCACAAGAGCAATAAGGTGAAGGAAATTTGGCGCAGGAACACCCAGTAATTCATCGTGAGGGTATGGATTAATCAGAACAGGGAACGCTTCTATGCCGGCACATTTCAGCAATGAAATGAACAGCATTGCCTGGTCTTTGCAATCACCATACCGGGAATTAATTATCTCCTGAAGGGGATGTGGTGTGAATCCTCCTCTGTCAATATCTGCAGCAACATATCGTATATTATTCCTTACAAAATCCAGAATGAGTTTTGTTTTCTCATCGGCTGAGACAGCGCCTTGTGTGATTTCAGCTGCTTTGTCCTTAATAACCTGTTCAATTTCCATGCCCCTGAACAGCCTGTCTTTGGCCCATTGATCAATTTGATCCCATCTTTTCAGTGTAGTGATGGTCAAAACCGGATTCAGACTTTTCAATTGAGGCATTGCACCTTCAATAGTCAGACCGGCAATATCTGTCAGATTCCATGTATATATCTCCTGATCTTTCCTGGTTAGTCTCACCGGTTCAGCCTTCCGGTTTGTCAGATCGTAATTTATATAAAGACCCTTTGGTACAGTTAATCTGACAACTGATGTCTGCACCGGATCAATTCTTGGAATATATGGAGGAGTCAATATCTGGAGCATTCCTCCCAGAAAGAAATTATCAAACCACTCACCTTCAATTACTGATTTTTTCTGAACTAGTTTTATCTGATACTCGAAAGCTGAGCCAATTTCAAGTCCGGATAGTGCAAATGTCAGAAATTTAATATCGGTGTACCGGGAGTTACCATTGATATCCGGAGTAGTTTTTATCTGCACCGCATCCTTATTGACCTCAATCATACTTCCATTGCTCCTGATAGTCCTCGCATGATCAAGTATTGCGTCTTCATAATAAGAATTGAATTGCAGTGTAATATGGGAGTAATCTTCCAAAGCCCTGTCGTCATAGATCTTGCCGATCACCCTTAATACAAGAGTGCTTTCTTTCTTATCATTTAGCATTGAATTGTACTCCTTCAGGATAATTACTGCGCCGGCTTTTTTACCTTTTATGTCATCGGCTGTCTTGATGAGATCTAGCAGATCCTGATCAGCATTCTGAGAAAAAAGTCCGGGGAAGGAAAAAACAAAAATAAGTGCAGTTAAAATCACGGTCAGCGCAGCAGATCTCTTCATTATCATTTGTGGGTTTGAAGTGTATTGTCAGTTTCGGAAGATTAAAAATAGTATAAAAACTAAATGTTAATTAGCCAATTAATAAAAATCTTATTATTTTCTACTAATCACTAACCATATCAATATGAAAACACAACAGACAACAATCTAAGAAGTATCCCTTATTTACATAAGTAAGGTCAAAACTTCAGACTTACCTTAAGTTAAATGCTCCAGGGATGCATATAACTGATTATAATTATTACAGCTTTGCCGATACCGGACTTTTATAACTACTGCCATGAAAATAAGATGAAAAGTGTGTGGAGAGTTTTTCTCCCCTGATGAAGAAACATCAGAACTAATGTCAGAAGGATACGTTACTACTGATTTAGTAAATCCATGTGATGACTGCTGTGATATGCTTAATCAATCAAAAAGTGATGATATTTCAGATATGATTAGTGATGCAGATCCTGGATTGTAATGTAAATTTTACCCAGGTAGATGAAGATTTGCCTGGGTTTTTGACAAACAACAATAAGGATTTGATGAATCCTGGTCCCAAATTCCCTGGAATATACTTATCTTTAATTCGATTGTGAAAGTTCGAAGTTGGGCATAAGTATAGTAATGCTTTCTGGGTCAATGTGTTGACTTGTTTGCTTATGTGACTTACGGAGCGAAAGCTTAAGAAGTGATTAAAAGTTATTGGGATTTTGAGAAGCACTTTATTAATAAGTTGTACTTTAAAAGTATTGAACATAACTTTATTTTATGGTCAGTAATATTTATTATGCTTTTACTTTCAGAATAAAAGAGCTAGCGGGAGGTATGAAACCAGCTGTACTTTTATATAATTGATTCCCGATTAAGACTAAAGAAAAAGTTAATATAAATTATTCATTTAAAATTTACTCAATTCAAAAATTATCGATATGAGGAGAATCACTTCATTTCTACTCCTGAATATTATTGTACTTTATTCTTGTACAACTACTAAACCTCTAACATCTGGTGTCACTCCATCTGAAGTAACAGATCTTAAACTGTTAGAGCCACATTCCTACATCTCTGTGATAAAAAAAGGAAACAAAGGAGAACTCGATGATAGCCTTTCAATAACATCTAAACAGCTTATTATTAAAGTACTAAATGATTTAAAAAATCAGCTGCCACTGACAGGCGAGATAATCTTGTCGGATTCAATAGTTAACAAAAATCTTGAAAGGGAGGTTGAATCCCTTATCCTTACTGCAGACAGAACTAAAAATATTTCTAATCTTAAAATAGCTCCAACAATAGATAAAATCCTGGAAGCTAATAATGTTAGATTTGGGCTTTTGACGATAAGTACTGGTTTTACCCGAACAGGTGGAAATTATGGGAAACAGGTTGCCAAAGGAGCAGGTCTGGCAGTTTTGACATTGGGGATGTATTATCAAACACCAATAAAATCTAATTCTACCATATATGCGATGATAGTTGATTCAAAAGAAGATAATATTACTTTTTTCAGGAAATCATTCCTTCAGGATAAGGAGCCACTTGATGAAAGTGTCTTGATAAAACAATTTAATAATGTTTTTGAAGGTTATTTCCTTTCGACAGAATAATTGTTAGCTGTTATCATGTCGGCATATGTTATTGTCTTAGAATATATTGCCACTTGAAGTTATTTATTTATTATGTCAACTCACATACCGCCAACCATTGTGTGTAACTGCGTACACTGATCAAAAATATCCCAATTTTAGTATGGAATATTAAAAACTATTGCATCTTTAATATAAACTCTAACTATGAAAAAGTCAATTCTTTCAAGCATCATAATCCTGATTTCGACCTTGACTTATGCTGAAACAATAAAAGAGGTCCCAACAGAGATTAAAAGTGTCACCATCTACCAACAAGGTGCTCTCATAACGAGAGAAGGTAATTTTTCTATTCCCAAAGGTAAAAGCACATTGATATTTCAAGGACTTCCAGCAAAAATTACTCCTTCGAGCATTCAAATTAGTGCTACCAATAATGTTTTGATTGTTTCTGTAACTCATAAAATTGACTATCTTAATAAATCAATAATTGATAAAGAGATTACCGGTCTGCATAAAAAACAACGCGTTTTAAATGATAGTATCAAAGTCCTTAATAACCTGAAGACCGTATATTCACAAGAGAAGACAATGATTTTATCAAATTCTTCAATTGCCGGTGATAATGGAGTTAATATTGATGATTTACTAAAAGCAGCTTCCTTTTTTCGCACAAGATTGACTGAGATTGAAACAACTACTCACAAACTTGATAACGTGATATATGATCTTAAAAATGAGTTATATAATGTCTCAAAACAACTTCTGGAACTGAATTCGAAAATTGATTTGCCAACAAGCATTGTTAAGGTTGTTGTATCATCAGAATCAGAAACAAAATCTCAACTTAAACTAGACTACTTTATTACTGACGCTAGTTGGATACCGGCTTATGACATTAGAATAACTGAAACTGATCAACCTCTTGATTTTATATATAAAGCTAAGGTAACGCAGAATACTGACGAAAACTGGGATAACGTAAAACTGACATTATCAACTGGCAATCCGGCATTGAGCAACACTAAACCAGAATTAATGGCTTATTACCTAACATTTGATAATTATTACAGGACTTTATCTCCCAATCTAATAACAGAAAATGCGGCATTCAAAGGTGTTGTAAAGGGAAAGATCACTGATGCTGAAACAGGAGAACCACTTATTGGAACAAATATTGTTGTTAAAGGGACTACAACAGGTGTAGTAGCTGATGTTAATGGCAACTATTCTATTGAAATTCCGAAAGGATACAATATACTGAGCTTTTCTTTTATTGGTTATAAATCGCAAGAAGTACCAATAAATTCAGCAACAATTAATATTTCTCTGAGCCAGGATCAAGTCGCACTTGAAGAAGTAGTTGTTGTTGGTTCTGGGGTAAGCAACGATTACTCAGACGCACTTGCCGGAAGGGCTGCTGGGGTTACTATTTCAAAAAAGAGAGAACAAATCCCAATCGGAATTGAAAAGAGACAACTCACAACCGAATTTAAAATTGATATACCATATACTATACCTTCAGATAATCAATCATATGATGTAAACTTGGTAGAATATGAGATCAATGCCAATTATGAATATTATGCCGTCCCAAAATTATCGAATAACGCTTTCTTAATTGCAAACATCCCAGACTGGATTAACTATAATCTACTAAATGGCACCTCATACATATTCTTTAAAGGCATATATCAAGGAGAATCTTACATTGATCTTGACACTTCGAGTGATACACTTTCAGTCTCTGTTGGTCGCGACAACGATTTATTAATAACCAGAGAAATACAAAAAGATTTTGTAAGTAAGAGTATCACCGGAGCAACTAAGAAAGAACAAAAAGCATGGACCATTTCAGTAAAAAATAATAAGACTATCCCTGTCAAGATATCTATTGAGGATCAATACCCGGTATCAAAGACAGATGAAATTAAGGTCGATCTAATAGAGTACTCCGGAGCAAACCGAGATGAGTCAACTGGAAAATTAATATGGGAAATTCCGTTAAAACCTGCTGAGAATAAATCTATAGAATTAAGATATTCTGTTAGATATCCAACGAACAGATCTGTAATAATTGAATAAAAATAGTACTAGCCTAACACGGACAATATGGGTGTAAAGAATTTATGAGTTAATTGTAAGTCAAATTTACACCAGGAAAAAACCAAAGTCAAGTTTATTTTAATGGGAACCCATGAACTGTCTGTGCCTGATTCTTACCACCCTCCCTCGCAGGTCCAGCCCTGACTCCTCAGCTGATCTGCTTCATAGGCACTGCAAGTACTTGCCTTTTCAGTTTTCCCATTATTATTGGTACGTTTACAGCTATAGCAGCCAATAGCTTCACAAGAGTGGAAGCCTATTGCAAACAGAAGATAGAGTCCAAACAGAATAATCACTTTTTTGGTTTTCATGGCCGTAAGGATTAATGTCAGACTTAATGCAAAATTATTCTAACAAATACCTGAAGTCAAATTTATTTTTAATTGGATCCCCGACATGTCTGTACATCGGGGGCATCAATGTTTGCGGAAACAAAAGCCCATGCAGATGATTTCCGAAGGTTGGTAGTTATTATATCATTTTTAATTAATCAATCCCGCAAACAACGAACAGAGAAACCATAATGCTTTTCGATATTGTAAATAAATACATTGCTGTAATCGAAATTAATTGACCGATAGGAGCCAAGTTCCGTCGAACTTTCAGAAGAACTCCACCAGAAACCGCCGCTGCCAATGCTGAAGAACCTGCCATTCCCGTCGCGTCCGCCACCCGGAAGAGCTGAAAATCCTGTTTCATTGGTAGCCCCTGCATTGGGACTTTGCCAGTGAGTCGTGCCTGCCTCTTTAAGCTTGCCTCCGGAAGAATCTGCACTTTCAAGGTAAATTATAAGTGTTGACCAATCCTCATCAGAGAATATATGCCACCCTATAGGACAAACATTCCTGGTGTCATTTGCTGCATACCAAGTATATAATCTGCCGTAAGCAGCTACATTTCTTTCATCACCATCGTAAGCCCATTGATATTTATGCGTGAAATCATTGGATATATCCAATGTTGCAGGAGTTGTCGTTCCAATTGAATCGCCATTGCTGTACCTGGTTGCTTTCAGATTTTCTGCCATCCAAACCTGAGACCCAATACCGATTGTCTGATAGACATTTCCGTCAGCATCTTCAACCGTTCCTGTTTCACCCGAATGATCTGCCGGCGTAGTGAAAGGCACCTCTTCACCGTACGCCGTTCCGATATCATTTGTGGCATATGCCCTGACATAATAATCCGTTTGCGGATTCAACCCTGTAGTCATTAAAGTATATGGACAACGGCAACGGAAACCTGCCCTGATTTTATTGTCAGTGATAGCGGGGAAATGCCCTGTACTGTAGCAAAATCCCTGTTCAGAAAGACCTGAACCACCGGTTGAGGTAATTTTCCCGCTGAAACTTACACTGGCAGGCTGTAAATTAAAAACTCCTGTCGTAAATACTGTTGGCAAGTTTTCTTTAAATAACCTCTCACAACTATTATTTAGAATTGACATTAATCCAATTGCTGTTACTGCGCAAAACCGAATTCTTCTTTTTGTTTTCATGCATGAGGTATGCCAATGAAAATTTATTAACTGAATAGCTGTGATCTAACTTCTTTTTTCTTGATCAAAGTTAACTAAACTTAATATTGAAGTCAATCTTAAAAAATAAAAGCACAGAGATGATTTCCGAAAGCACTTGCGTTTATAATTTTGAAATTAATATACCCCTGCTCCTCTAACCAACTAATTATTCTTTCAGTTAGTCTGCCGGGCAAGAGCTTTTTTTACCTCCTGAATATGAAGATAAACTTCATGACTGTATGCCGGTTTCAGATTCCAGCTTTTTTCGAGGAGCTCAAGAGCTTCTTTCTTCTTTCCCAGCTTATATAAAGCCCAGCCTTTTGTATCAATGTAGTTGGAGTTATCGGGTTTTAACTCCAGTGCCTTGTCAATAAGCCTTAAACCTTCATTAATGTCCCGGCCGTTTTCAATAAGGAACCAGGCGAGCCTGTTAAGTTTATCCGGACTCCCGGGTTCAAGTAGAAGGGCTTGATGGTAATACTCCCCGGATTTATCCAAAAGAGCTGCCTCCCAGTACAGATCCCCAAGCCTGATCAATATATCTGCTTCACTCATTGAAGCATTTTTACTGACCGATCGGAATTTCGTTATAAATCTGTTTGCCGGAATTGTATCTCCCTCACTTAATGAAAGAACTGCCTGTCTGTATATCAGATCCTGATTATCTGGAAAATCCAGTTCCGCTTTCATGTAAAGAGATTTCTCTTTTTCATACCTCCCGGTTTTATGATATACAAATCCAAGCTTAATATAGTTTTGTATCCACATTGGTTTTATACCCCACTTGTCGTATATCGCCAGAGCTTTTTCATACTCCGGGACAGCCTTGTCATACTGAAGCAGCTTATTGTAACTTTCTCCCAGTACAAAATAGAAAAGCGGTTCCTGATCATCTGTTTCCAGAAATTGCCTTATATATTTAATTTCCTCACCGGGACTTTCAAAGAAGGCCGCATGTGCCCAGTTTGTATATATCTTCTGCCTCATTGGCATCTGATCCCTTCTTTCATAGATCCGGAGGCATGACTTTTTTGCCTGATCATAGAATCCCTGGTTTCCATATGCAAAAGAGAGCATAACATAAGCGAAAGTAAAGTTTGAATCGATCGCAGTCGCCTGAGTAAGCATATTGACTGCTGTGGGATTATCTCCTTTCATAAAAGCATTTTTGCCATAAATGAAATACCTGTATGCTTCAGGATCGCCGGTAGATATCAGGTGTTTATAATCAGGAGTCACCTCTTTACCCAGTTTCGATATTATGAGAAAATTCTTTGCCATCGCTGCAAGAGAGTCGATTACTTGCAGGATCTTATCTGCAGTCCCGTCCACCTGAAATGATTTAAAGGTTTCTGCCGTCCTTGAGTCGATTAATTGTGCGTTGATCCGGATTGTGGAAGCTGCCTGTTTTATGCTGCCATAAATACATATGTCTGCATCCAGCTTCTGCGATATTTTCCCTGCGACAGAAGGTGTTATGGATTCAAAATCAGCAAGCCCTTTGCCCCTGATCAGGTTGCTCGTTGATTCTATTTGTCTGACTTTCAATTCATCGGAATTTGAAAGGGATGTGATTAAAATGTCCTGGATCCCAACCTGCCAGATATTCAGAATTGTGTCATTCGTCTGGTTTTTAAAAGGCATCACGGCCACAGATATTCTGCCATCGGAAGATCTTATATCTGCAAGTTTATCTCGTTTGAAGATTTTAGGGTAACTCAATATTGCAAATGAAATAATTATAAGAGCCATTAATAGTCCTGATAGTAACTTAACTACTTTTCTTCTGGCAGGTTTTTCCCCGGTTATCTGTTCATCTCCTTTAAAAACCGCCTTAAATGGCATCTTTTGAACACCATCATCTTTCGAAGTGCCATCAGAATAAGTTTGCAAACCAAGAAGAATCTCTCTTACTGCAAGTGCCAATTTGTTTATCTGGTTCCGGTACCTTGTGTTGTTAAGGTTACTCTTATTATCGTCGGCGGGGGTAAGCGGTCTGTTTACTCCCGGCTCTTTATAAACAAATTCAATTCCACGGAGGGAGCCGCCCAAGACCGATTCACACAGTTTTATATCATCACTGTCCAGGTCGTGGATGCGAACAGGCAGTACCCTGTTTGATATATTCCCATTGGGTAATTTTACCTTTAATCCAAACTGATCTTGTGAAGCCTGTTCAGCAAAGGCTTTAAACTCATGTTCCCAGGCGAATGATTTTGGATCGCAATATGTACGCGAAATGACAGGGATGAATATCAGGCACCTTAGCTTTTCTTTCAGGGATGCATAAACATCATGTGTTTCCAGTAGTCCATCGTGAGGGTTAATATCGAAATATACACTGATCTCTTCCTTGAAAGTTGATTCAAGTTCTGTCTTCAATGCATCAACAAACTCACTAACCCACCGATCGCCTCTGTTATCCTTCTGGCGGTAAGAGATAAAGATATCATACTCATAACCTGGCAGCAGACTGGGCATAGAAAAACCATTTTGCTAAAGTTAGAAAAGAGTTGGAAGTAAGTCAAATAAAAAAGGGAGAAGTTATGCCGGAAGAGAGCCTTCCTTACCTCCAACACTCACCTCCACCTGTGCTTCCTGAATGATAACGTTATTAAAGTTTACCTGTGGTTTAAAGATTCCGGTAATTATCTGTTCGCCCTGTTTCAGGGTATTATCGTGTTTAAATTTTGCAGATACCTTCATTCCCTCATCATAAGGTTTATTTAGCAGGTCAACCATCTCATAACCCTTTTCCCGGAAATTATCCAGAATGCGATCAACTGCAAATTCAAGCTGTTTCAACCCTTTGGTTTCCGGATCCATACTTCCTAAATTCCTTTGAATCCTGATAATTTCATCCGCAACTTTTAAAGCAAGTGAATGGTCAATATCCTCTGATTCATATTGTTCTGTTTCTCTCAGGTTTTTTTGAATATCAAGTAACCAGAACACCTGATTGTCAAGTTTTAAAATATCTGCCCGAATAGATTCAGAGGTATTTTTTATCTGGTCCGACAATTCTGTTTTTAGCAATCTTAACCTGGATCTTAGCCAGCTGAAAAGAATTGCCGGAAACAGGGCCATTACTGCAATAGCCAGGATCCAGTAGATAGTATTATTGCTCACTCTTTTACTTAAAGCTGAAAAGTCAGAATCAGATTTATCGCTTAATTGCTGGATCTGCAATTCCAATTTATTTGCCAACGCCTTTAAGTTATTGTTAGTAAAAGCTAATTCATTTTTCAGACCATTAACGCTATCGACAGTAGAAGAGAGTCTTCCTTCAAGTTTTTTGATGTTTGAATTAGCCGCATTGACCTTTGTTGATAATCGGGAATTGAGGTTTTCAAGATTCACAATCTGGCGTTGGAGTTCTTGTATAGTATCATTTTTAGTTTGTGCAACTGAAACAGTATTAAAAACTGCAATAACTCCTATTATTAATATTGCCTTTCTCATTTTATCAGACTTATAAATGTTTTAACCAGTTACTTTATGATTTTTATTACTAATGGCCTCCTCTTCAGGATCGCGTTTTCTGATTGACATAGAACAACCATTTTGATAAAGTTATGAAAGAGTTGGATGCGAGGCAAATAAAAAAGGACAATAAGATGTTTCAAATTCACAAGTGGGACGTACCGGAATCGAGCCACAGACCTATTACAGCCGCCAGAAAAAAATAAATCATGGAAGAGATCAACTCCGCCCACAGTATCATCTACTGAACACCGGAAAGTTCTTTCTTCTTCCTGTTATGACTTATTATAAACAGGATACCGACCACCACGAATGGAAGTCCAATAATAGCAACAATAATAAGGCTCCTCCCAATGGAGAAATGGTTGCGGTAATGATTGATAAAATAGACAAGAATACTAAAGATAAAGCCTAATACAATAAAAATCATACCACCGGTAAATTCCCGTTTCCAGGCAAGGATGAGAAAAGCCAGCAGAACAAAGGATGGAATATTATGAATCAGGAATCCGCCCAGCTGTTGCCAGATGGTAAGCCCGGGGGCAAAAGCATCCAATGAGAACATACTGATAAAAAGAATAGCAAGAATACATATTATCCTTGGCAACCACTCAAGTACCTTTAATGATGTCTTCATAACTGAAAGATTTTAATAATAACGAAAGATGTTAGTTTTCTCAATATTTCAATCAAAAAAATCCAGGTAACCCTCTTGAAAGTCAGATAAATTATTTATTAACTGATTTTTTTGTGATTATCCATTCAGGCAATCGAGCCATAACAACTCCGAATGATACCCCCAGCGCAATAATTAACCAGAATCCCGCACTGCCAGGTTTACATTCAATGGTTGAATAAAAAACCACATACAAACAGGTCGTCATTATAAGTGGTAGTAAAACGAACAATAAACCTTTTCTCTTTTTCATACCGACAGGCTTTATTCTCAAAGTTACTAATTTCCCCGGAAAAGATCAGCTCCATGGAGTTTTACATTAGATGGGTATTAAATAAATATGCCTGAGGACTTTACAGTCTTTCAGGATATTTATTATTTCACCGGGAGTACTGATATATAGATAATCAAGGAGAAAAGTTAATAAACATGCCGGCAGTATTGCAAAAAAGCCTTATAGATTGCCAGATTGTTTTTTACTTATATCGATTTTTGTTTGAATCCCCAGAGTTGAACCAGTGCCTTTTCATCCTTATGATTTGGAAGTGTCTTATAAACAAATACAACTTTCGTTATGTTCCGTTCACCGGAGTTTAATTTGATTACCCAGCTCTCTCCAGGGTCCTTGATCAGCGAATTAACATCTATGTATTGTTTTTTGCCGCTTTCAAAATACACTTCGAGGTCCATAAGTACTATGGGTGCATCCATAACCTTAAATTTAATGTACCCGAATTTGTCCGCCTCCAGAAGCACAATTTCATATTTCTCGGCCATGAAACTTATTGTGGTCTCCCCAATTTTATGCCAGCTGGTTTTTTCACTTGATGCTGCCTTGTCGTTCTGTGCACTGGCAATCCCATAACTACCCGTTATAATAATTAAACCAAACGCTATTACATTTTTCATTTTGTTGGTAATGATCTCAGTTGAATAATTACAATACAAAGGTAGAACTCATTGTAATGAAAAGGATTACATAACTTTAATTATAAGTTACATCATTAACACATTCATGGAAAGAAACTCAATCCTGCCAAAACTATTTTTAAATGCCTGAAAAGAACATTTGGCAGAAAAAGACTGAATCCCTCCTTTTTTTATAATTTTGATAAATAATGTTTTACCTAACCTAATATCATATGAAAAATATTTATTTACAGACATCATTTGTTCTGGCAATGGTGTTCATTATTACCGGCAATGCCTTTGCCATGGGAGAAAAAAAGGGTTCGGGCTCAGGTTTCGAAACAGGCATGCCCGCAGATTCAACATTGCAGACCGGGTATCACGATCCCGGATTAAAGAAAGTAGTGCAGGTGGCAATTGTTGTCCGCGACATTGAAGTCAGCAGTAAGCTTTGGGCTGAATTACTGGGAATGCCGGTGCCTGAGATCAGCACTACACGGCCCGGACATGAGGTTAAGGAAATATACCGGGGAAAACCATCGGAAGGGCAGGTAAAACTCACTTTTTTCAACCTGGGACAGGTAGTTATTGAACTTCTTCAACCGATAAGCGAAGGTACCAGCTGGAAAGAATTTCTTGATGAAAAAGGAGAAGGGGTGCAGCATCTGGGATTCCAGGTAGAGGATCCTGATAAGACTTCCGCGGAACTTGAAAAAGCCGGCTATCCGGTTATTCATCAGGGAAGGTATGATTCCGATGACGGAACCTATATTTATCATGAAACGCTGGATGCTTTAGGGGTGGTTGTGGAATTACTTCATTCTGATACAAAAAAATAACCGGGGCAATAGTCAGGAAAAAATCCTCATATTTACACCGCTATCTGTCAGATCTCTTCATAATGAAATTATATTTTGAAGCTAAAGGGAAATTTATTGTTTTATTAATAGCTGTAAGTCAGCTGTTTAATACTTTCTGCTCCAAACAACTTCATCCTGAATCATCGTTTCAGAATATCGAAAGCCAGGCCGAAAAGAAAAAGCTTAAAGATTTTCTGGATGCTGGAAATGAAAAAGAGTTAAATACTCACAATAGCAATGCTGATGAAATCATAAAAACAGCCCGAAAATACATCGGCGTGCCCCATTGCATGGGTGGAACGACTATGAAGTGCATGGATTGCTCCGGATTACTGGCAACTGCTTTTGCCAAAAACGGCATTAACCTGCCCCATAACTCTGAAGAGCAGGCAAGATATGGAAAAATAATTCCCGGAATGGATAAGCTTAAAAAAGGGGATCTGGTCTTTTTTATCAGATCGTATAAAACGCATCAGTTCATAACCCATTCGGGCATTTATATCGGAAATAATCAATTTATTCACACATCTTCCAAAATTGGAGTTACCATCACATCATTAGACGATAAATGGTGGAAAGAAAAATTTATTTTCGGGACAAGGGTGTTTCAATAATTATCACGTTAAATTACACAATACAATTAAGCCAATAATAATCCCACAAGATGAAAACAAACCGCAGGAGATTTATTAAGGTCGCTGGTGTTACTGTTACTGGAATGATGGCGGCAGATATGACAGCCATGAGTACCGTCCAAAAAAATAAGCAATCGGATCCTTTTGCCAAAACAAAAAAGATCTCGGAAGAGGAACATAAACAGCTGTTCAATATGTGCGGTTATTCAGCTCCCAGGCTCGATACTGTCAGGGTGGGATTTATAGGACTTGGAAATCGGGGTCCTGTGAATTTAGATGCCAT
This sequence comes from uncultured Bacteroidales bacterium, assembly GCA_963782945.1. Taxonomy (GTDB): domain Bacteria; phylum Bacteroidota; class Bacteroidia; order Bacteroidales; family VadinHA17; genus LD21. The sequence goes on along the minus strand of CAWALO010000011.1, from coordinate 176,948 downwards.
GGCATATCTTGAAGGGGTAGAGATCAAAGCATTGTGCGATAAAAGGATGGTCAGGGTTGAAAATTCACAAAAGATCCTTTCCAGACATGGATTGCCTCCTGCCCTGGAATATGGCGGCAGCGATGATGCATGGACAGAGTTGTGCAAAAATCCTGACATTGATCTGATCTCAATAGCTGTTCCCAGGGGGCCCCTGCATGCCAGAATGGCTGTCTGTGCGATGGAGAATGGGAAGCATGTAGCAGTTGAAGCACCAGCTGCTTCTACGCTGGAAGAGGCCTGGAATCTGGTAGAAACGTCTGAAAGAACAAAGAAGCATTGCATGATGCTCGAAAACTGCTGCTATGATTTCTTTGAGCTTCTTACCCTAAATATGGTAAGAGAGGGTTTTTTCGGAGAGTTGATTCATGCCGACGCCGGTTATCTTCACCATCAAAACAATTTTATAAAACCGGAAGGTGGCGACATGTGGCGTGTAAGAGAAAGCCAGCACCGTAACTGTAACCTCTACCCTTCCCATGGCATTGGTCCGGTATGCCAGGCAATGAATATCAATCGCGGCGACAGATTGACACTTATGACCTCGATGTCATCAAACGACTTTATGATGGGAAAGATGGCTTCCGAACTCGCAAAAACGGATAGCTTCTACAAGGAATTTGATACTGATTCATATAGGGGGAATATGAATTCTTCCATTATCAGAACGCTGAATGGAAAAACGATTATGCTGCAATACGATATTACGAGTCCCCGGGTCTATTCGCGCATTCACACAATCAGTGGAACCAAAGGGATCTACCAGAAATATCCGCTCCCGGGAAGAATCTCACAAGGGAAGGATGATTGGTTTAATGAGCAGGAAATGGAGGAATTAACGAAAAAATATACCCCGGAAATTGTTAAGCGCATGGGAGAGCTGGCTAAGGAGATCGGGGGACATGGCGGGATGGATTTTTTAATGAACTGGCGGCTCATAGATTGTTTAAGGAACGGACTTGCTCCCGAACAGGATGTTTATGATGCTGCAACATGGAGTTCGATAGTTCCATTGAGCGAATGGTCAGTTGCCAACGATTCAAATTCTATCAGAATACCTGATTTTACCTGCGGTTCATATAAAACCAACCTTCCACTTGATATTACTTTGTCAAAGGGAGCCAATACCGGAGTACGTAAACCCATCTGATCAAACTTTCTTGTAATACTCAATCTTATTCCCGGCCTTTTCAAAAACTTTATTTATCAATTCATCCCTCTCATTCTCCGAAAAATCAGTAAATCCGGCGGCCAGTTCTATTTTCTCCCGGAGAAATTCTTTGTTCTCTGCCCCGGTTATCAATACGCTTACAGGCAGTGACCAGACAAAATACAGCGCCTCTTTTACAGAAATGGAGTCAGGTATTATCGGATCAGTTGATTTCCATTCAACTTTACCCAGCATCTTTTTCTCTTTGAAAAAGTGGCCGTCAGAAAGGGTTTTCATTGCTAAGATCCCAAAATTTCTATCAACTGCTATGGGCAGAACATTTTTAATAAAGCTGTGGAAATGTGCGTCAATAACATTAATCGGCATTTGAACTGTCTCAAAAATGTCATTAGCGACGGTTCTGTCCAGCATCTGCTTATGTGCAAAAGGATTCTGATGTCCGGTAAAACCGATGTGTTTCACCTTGCCTTCAGCCTTTGCCTTTTCGAAAACCTCCAGTACTTTGTTTTCTATCCGGTTATCTGCATCCTCAGGAGTTTGCAAAGAATGTACCTGCCATAAATCAATGTAATCGCAATTTAGCCTTTTCAACGAACCCTCCAGATGTTTTTTTGCAGTGATATCATCCGTCGCTGTTGATTTACTCATAATAAAGACATCGTCGCGATATTTAGGTACAAGATATTTTCCATACCGGATTTCGCTGCCTCCATCATCATATGATTCTGCTGTATCGAAAAAGCGAACTCCCCCTGCAATTGCAGTTTCAACCACCTCCTGGGCATCCTTTTCTGTTGTCCAGCCGACATGGTAACCGCCCAGACCAAGCATTGTTACTTTTTCACCTGTTTTACCCAGTGTCCGTAAAGGGAGTATTTCTCCCCACTTATCTTTTTTAGGACCTGCAATTGAAGAAACCGGAAGCATCAAACTACCTGTCAGCATTGCAAGCTGCTTCAGAAAATCACGCCTTTTATTCATGACTTAATATTCTTAATGTTATTAATTATTAAAAACTAAATAGTACTTAACACTTATCATCAAAATTATACCTTAGTTTATTTCAAAACAATTATATTTTGCCCAAATTAACTACGTATGTGAACCATCTCAAAAGATCAATCAGGCAAGGAGAAAATGTCAATAAATTTAAGTGATCTGTCATCACTGCTAAAGTAGGCTTTTGAGAGTGGGATCTTTATACCGTTAACATTTAAAACGCCTGAAAATTCTACATATGCATTTAATCTGCCAAACCATTTCATACCTTTTAAGGAATAATCACCCGGATCGAGGTAAACTATAAAATTCAACTTGTTAAAATAATGGTTGATAATCTTAGAGGTATCACATAAAAAAGTCAGAGACAGACAATTATCTCCATTGAATTTTACTTTCTCAACCTTTTTCTGAAGGATAAGCCCTGAGTTTTTCAGCTCCATCAACAGACCAAAATGACAATAATGGAGCTCCCTGATATAATGAATCCTATCGCAATCCAGGTCATATTTCTTTATCAGCTCCGGATCCGGATCACCATTTCCATTTATTTCCCGTATACACTTTCCGTTAATTATTCCTTTGGTATATCTTTTATCACCTCCTGAGTATGTTGACTTGTAAAATCCTTCTTTTGTCTGAATTTCAATTAATTCATCACTATGAGTCCCATTTGCCCAAACCGTTCTTAAATTGATCTTTCCACTATAATTATCCCATTTATGAAAAAAATCGCAGCAATTAATCGCTTTATCGAGTACTTGCTCACCGGTATTATGGATTACGTCCTTTTCAAATATGAGCGGGTATCCAATTAAAATGGCAAGGAAAATCATTAGTATAAAGGACGATTTCAACAAATTACTTTTGGTAATTTTTAAAGTTCTTCCGGAATTTTTTCTGATATTCTCATTCGTTACTTCAGTTATTGGTTCATCAGGCTTCACTATTTCCCCGTCTGTCATAACCGGTTCTGATTTTAAAGAAGTAATGATCTCTTTAACAGCATTTGCCACCTTGTTGATCTGATCGCGATAATAGGTTTTATTTACATTGTCCTGCGGGTGATCTTCCCTGGCGGATAAGGGTCGGTTTACTCCGACTGACCTGTAAATAAACTCTATACTCCTCAGTATTCCTCCGAGCTCATTTTCAAGGTTAGTTTTATCTTCCCTGTCCAGGTCATGAATCTTAACAGGGAGTATTCTGCTGCCAACGTTTCCGGTAATCAGTCTGATATCTCTTCCGAGCCTGTCATCCTTTGCTATTTTATTAAAGGCAAGAAACTCATGCTGCCAGGCAAAGCATTTTGAATCACAATAGGTTTGTGAGATGATTGGTATGAATATCAGGCATTTAAGTTTGTCCTCAAGGCTTTTCTTAACGTTATAGGTTTCAAGTAAGCCGTCCGGGGAATTTGTGTCGAAGTAAACAGATACAGGTTCCTTAAATGTTGTTGCAAGCTCTTCATTCAAAGCTGAAACGAAATCGGTTACCCAGCCTGACAGATTATCGTTTCGACGATAGCTGATAAAGATGTCGTATTCATATCCCTGAATTAAACTTGACATAGCGCAAAGAAAATTTAAGGCAATACTCAATTATATGAATCCTGCCCTACCCTTAAACAAAATTCTCCCTATAATGTTAAGAACAATTTTATTTTGTCATCCCTTAATACAGGCATTGACTTATAATGGCCATTTCTTTCAGTTCTTGATAATCTGGTTAAACATTGTTAGTTTTGGCAAAGGGACTAATAATTTACTTTCCAATAATTTAATGGGAATCAGTATGAAACAGGAGAAAAGAATAATTGTTACAGCACTTATTTTAATTACCGGGATATCCGCGTTTGCGCAACTGGAAAAATATCATGACACCTTTTTCGAGAAATTCAACAGATCTTCATCGAAGAATTTTCAGCCTATTACCGGAGGAAAAGGAGCTGATTTCATATGGCGGTTTGGAGTCCGTTCTCCCACAGAACGGAAGACAAAGATTCTTTCCTTCAAGATAGATCCTGAAGATGCCGCGGGTGCCGGGCGCGGGCCTGAAGTCATTTCAAACTATTTCACACATTTCGGCACCTATGCCGCCTGCCTTAAAATTCCTGATGTAAGGAAAATTCAGCCTGATGCAGGTGCGGTAGTTGGTTATTTTACCTATCATGTTGACAGCGTTCCAGGGCTGAGTGAAATAGATTTTGAGTGGCTTATTGCTGATCCGGAAATCATCTATATCGGAACCTGGACAGGCCCTCACGGAGACCTCAGAAGAATTGGCCGGACTATAAATATGGCAAAGGGGATTATTTACAACACTTCATACAAAGAGCGCCTCAGCGGATATAACAGACCCCTGACAGGCGCTCAATCCCAGCCTGAAACCATTTCTGCAATTGAAGGGTATGATGCTTCCTCCAGGTTTTATACTTACGGATTTGACTGGTATCCTGATCGCATAAGATGGTGGATGATTCATCCGGCAACAGCTGACACGGTTGTACTGTGGGATTACAGTGGATCTCTGGAAGGAATACCTCAAAATCGTAGCCGCTACAGGTTGAATTTCTGGCATACAAACAGCTGGCCTGTAGAAACCAATCAATATTCAATCGAAAAACCTCTTCATCCATATGAGACAGAGATTGACTGGATGTCCTATGATCCTCTTTCCAGGCCATAGGCGATATCAGTCCCGGTTAGTTTCCATTATTTTTCCTATTTTTGACCAAATACATTATTCCTGTTATCACAAAAAAGTTTTGTAAATGACCAATATCAGATTCCCATTTCTTACCGCGCTATTGTTTCTCATTGTAGGCATATCTGTTGCACAGGCACAGAACTGGCCTTGCTGGCGCGGCCCCAACGGTGACGGGACCAGTATAGAAACCAACCTGCCCACAAAATGGGATTCAATTACCAATGTAGTATGGAAAATCGCAGTACCGGGTACGGGTTATTCCTCGCCGGTTATATGGAAAGACAAGCTTTTCCTTATTACAGCTCTCAATGAAACCAATGAGAAAGTTCTGCTTTGTTACGATATTAAAAAAGGAGACCTTTTGTGGCAAAAAACCGTGCTCAAATCCAAATTCGAAAATAAGCACGATAATAACAGTTATGCCTCGGGAACACCGGCAACAGACGGTACCCGCGTTTATGTATCATTTTTGGATGGTGAAGATGTTGTGGCAGCGGCATACGATTTTTCAGGTAAACAGATATGGCTGCAACGGCCCGGAACATTTTTCAGTCCTCACGGATACAGCTGTTCCCCGGCACTGTTTGATGACAAGGTAATTATTAACGGTGATAGTCAGGGTGATTCTTTTGTTGCTGCTCTCAGTAAAGCCGATGGCCACATAATATGGAAAATCCCGCATGAAAGACCTGCACATAGTTTCAGCACGCCAATATTCAGGCAAATGGCAGGAAAGATGCAGATGATCTTTTGCGGCAATAAGGAAATAGCCTCTTATAATCCTGAAGATGGTTCAAAGTACTGGTTTGTCAGCGGGCCTTCTGAAGACTTTTGCTCCACTCCTGTTTATAATGAGAAATCAGGGCTGGTGCTTGTCAGCAGTGCCTGGCCTGTACGCACCCTCGTTGCAATAAAACCCGATGGGCAGGGTGATGTCACCAAAAGTAAAGTAGTCTGGCAAACCAGAAAAGGTGCTTATTATGTACCGTCTCCCGTATGTACGAATGATTATCTTTTTACCACAATGACCACCGGTCAGGTCAACTGCATTGAAGTAGCTACCGGCAATATCCTCTGGGTAAAGGAAATGGGCACGCAATACTCCTCCCCGGTTCTTGCAAATGGTTTAGTCTACATGCCGAATGATGAGGGTGTTATAACTATAATTAAACCCGGACCGAAGTTCGAATCAATTGGTAAAAATTCCATCGGTGAAAAAATGTATGCTTCACCAGCTATAAGCAACGGAAAAATATATCTGCGAGGTTTTCAGCATCTCTTCTGCATAAGCAAAAATGGCGCAAATGAGTGACATTTTAATTAAAGATGTAATTACGCGACAGGACAAAAGAAATTTTATTTACCTGCCATCAAAAGTTCATCAGAATAATTCAAACTGGTTACCTCCTATCTATCTGGATGAATGGGAGTTATTTAATGAAAAAAAGAATAAATCGTACCAGTACTCCGACACTGTCCTGTATCTTGCTTACAGGGGTAATAAAGTTGTTGGCCGGATAATGGGTATTATAAACAAAAGATATAATACCATTCACAATGAACAGTATGGCCGCTTTTGCTTTTTGGAATGTTATGAGGATCAGGATGTTGTTCATGAATTAATAAGTAAGGTAGAGAATTGGGCGAAGGAAAAGGGTATGATTAAGCTAGTCGGCCCTCTGGCTTTTTCCGATAAGGATCCGCAGGGTTTTCAGATTGAGGGATTCGAGCATCCCAAATTCATTATATGCCCGACAAACGACAAATATTTACCTGAAATGATCGTCAGAGAGGGTTATGATAAACATCTGGATCTTGTAAATTACATTGCTAAAACGCCTGATGATCTGCCCCCTGTTTATAAGACAATTCTTTCCCGTGTCTCAGAAAATAAAGAGTATAGAATAGTTGAGTTCAAATCGAAAAAAGAACTTAAGCCATATCTTTTCCCCATCCTGGAATTAATGAATCAGACCTTTTTGGAGATATATGGATTTGTCCCGTTCAACGAAATAGAAAAGAAACAATTTGTTGCGAGATATCTGATGATCCTCGATCCTAAATTCATAAAAGTTGTGGAGGGCCCCGATGGACTTATTGGTTTTGCGGGAGGAATCCGTGACATAAGTGAAGGGATAAGAAAAGCAGGAGGCAAGCTTTTGCCTTTCGGCATTTTCAAGATTCTCCGGGAATCCAGGAGGTCTAAAAAGCTTCTGATGCTCCTCGGAGGGGTGAAAAAAGAGTACAGGGGGAAAGGGATTGATGTATTAATGGCTATAAAGATTCTGGAGGCCTGTATCGAACTTAAATTAGAATTCATCGACATTCATCTGGTCCTCGAAAACAATGTAAAAATGAGGGCGGAGTGTGAAAGGATAGGCGGACAGGTTATCAAAAAATTCAGGATATATAAGAAAGATTTATAGGTTGTACCTCTGTTTAAGCAAATCCTTCATATAAAGGTTTATTTCCCACTGGTTGGCTACCGGCATCTGAGTAAAGGGCAGATGCAGCATGTAAGGATATGGCCCGAATTCAGGAGTAATTGTCAGACATTCCCTCCCGTTCTGTCTGAAGCTTTCAACAACTTTGTCCCAGGCTGATAAATGAAAGTTAAGTGCCTCTTCCCATTCCGGAAGACGAGGATCGGTAATCTGAGGTCCTTCGGCATAACCTACTCTCGCATGAATATGCCGGGTCCGGGAAAGGGCCATATTCAAAGCCTCCTGCTGATCCTGCAGAAGTGATTCCGCAACATTACACCAATGGGATAAATCGAGGCCAAGCTCAAGCTTGGGAATTTTCTCAAGGTATTGCCGGGTTATATGTACGGCAAAACTGAATTTACCCCGGTGTGTTTCGTGAACTATTGGGATACCGGTTTTCTTTGCAATCTCGAAAGAGATATTGATCAGCTCTGAATTGTCCTTAAATGAAAAATAATCTTTGCCGGTCTGCGAATTTATGAACAACGGCTCAGCTTCCGCCAGATTCAGCAGGTGTCTCTTAAATATCTCTTTATGCAGAAAAGGATCAGGATGTGAAGTCTCCCAGTGCTGTGCAACGAGTTCAAGTTCATACTCTCTTAAAAGGTTGAGTATATCTGCTTTCTCAGTTTTATCGAAAGGCAGGCTCATCTCCACACCATCATATCCTGCTTCTTTTACTTTTTTAAAGAAAAATGGGTAGGATAATAAGGCTGAGCCCCAGTAGGGACAGAAGAACTTTATTTTCATTTTTCATTGTTTCAATAAATCACCTGAGAGTAGCGGGAAGAAACGGCCATCCATTTTCTGCCCCTTTTTTATCGGAGGAACGCCTTCAAGCAGCGGCTCATCAGAATCTGAGCAGGTGCCATCAGCAAATACATTAATGACAAAAGCCCTGCGAGGAACAGCCGACCTGTTCTCAAATGAACCATGTACAAGAAGGGGATGGTGAAATGTAACATATCCCCTTTTCATTTCAATTGGCACTGAATTCTTCAACATCTCCTGCTGTTTTTCGTCGAGGAAGGCTTTCAGTCCCTCCATCTCACCCGTTAGAACCGGTTTATCCAGATATCCCCATTTATGGCTGCCTGGTATATAGTGCAGGCATCCGTTCTCAATGGTTGCATCATCGAGCCCTGTCCATGCTGTAAGATGCTGCATGGGCCTGGTGCGGGTCCAGTAGGAATAATCCTGATGCCATGCCACCACTCCTCCATGCTTTGCCGGTTTACAGAATAGCTGATCATGCCAGAACCTGACAGCTCTGTTACCTAGAAGCTGAGATGCCGGAATAACAAAGGCCGGATTCCATAAAACATCATGGAAACCCGGGGTCATTCTCCAGTGACCAAGAGCATGAAACAGAACTTTATCAGGGTCAGTGGATTCATTTGAATGAAACTCATACAACAATTGATGACCGGGATGGCTGACATCCATTATCTCAAGCAGCTCTTTGTTAAGCTCATCAACCTGCCATTCTTCCAATACCTTAATGCCTGAAAGGTAGCCGTTTTCATGAAAAAATTCAATCTGCTTATCTGTAAGTCTGTACTGATTACGTTCTTCGGCAGTTATGGGGAAGTGAAACATCTCTGAAACAGGATGTCCAAAATTCGAAAAATCTCCCGGAAGTTGCATATAGTTGTTTTTTGGATAATAATGGACAAAGATGAATTGTTCAGTGACTTAAAGTCGAAATATTATTTAAAACCGTGAAAAGGGTTATTTTGTTCATCATTATTATGATTTATGAATGAAACAATTCAGCTCAGGATTAGTTTTTAAACAAATTATGAAACTGATAATTTGATAAGTCAGCTGAGAGTTTATATTTGCAATATTGATTTTTGAGATGGTTTCAATAATTGAAAAAGACTATATAACCTGTGGCTCCTGCAATCTGAAATTTGAAAGGGATAAGGAATTCAGGAATTGCTGCAACTGCTTTGCCTGCACTGGCTGCGAGATATATTATTGTCCTGAGTGTGACAATGAAATTGTCATTACCCCTGTCAGGTCAATGAAAACCAGCTCAGATCATACAGAGACCGGAAGGAAGGAAAGTAGAAAAAAGGATTATTAAAAAAGTTAATGTTTCCTGATGAGTCCGGGTATAAATTTAGGTACATCCTTCCGGTAGGCAGCATAGCCCGGGTATTTTTCGCTGCTGATATTCTCGGTCATCCGAGTGCTGCCCAGGAAGAGAAGTATCAGTAGCAAAGGTCCGGCCAGTGTCCAGTTAATCCATTTCCCCGTTGCGGCTATACTGAAAAAATAAAAACTAAGCCAGACACATTGTTCGGCAATGAAATTCGGATGCCTGACAAAACTCCACAAACCCTCGGATAAAAATCCTTTTTTCAATGATTCACTGTAGAGTCCTCTGGCTTTTACAGCCTGCTTCTTAAGTTTATGAAACATGAACTGCTGGTTATCTGCAATGGTTTCAATTATTATAAACAGCAGCATCAGGGATGCAGCAATTATATCCATCAGGTTCAGGCTTACGCCTGGGTATTGTGAAACAAGAATAAGAGGGGACGAAAACAGTAATATCAGCAAATTCTGGTAAAAGGATATGAAGAAGAGATTGAACAATCCGAACCTTATCCTGCCTTTAAATGCCGGATGCCGGCGTAAAATCTTCCATCTGTAATCCTCCTCGCCTTTCCATGGGACAATATTATATCCCCCCTTTCTGTAAAAATTGAAGCTCAGCCGGAAACCCCATACGGCAACCAGTACACACATAATGCCAAGTCGTGGTGAAGGATTGGCTGAATACGCAACAAGACTGTAGATTATAGGCATCAGGCTCCATAGTTTATCAACCTGGCTATAGTTACGGGTTATTTCACTTACCAGGAAACAAATAAAAGCTGTTGCAAGCATTATAGTTATCAAAGTGATGTGAAGCTGGCCAGGATTAAATATATGGTTCATATCTTCTTAATTCTTAGTGCTATATCAATTTTGTACTGAGGTGTTGTTAATATATATTCACCCCGGTCAACCTTTATTTTTTCAGAAGCCATTAATTTCCCATCAGCAGGGTTGAGCCATTCGGTCTGATAAATTCCTTCCGGCAGGGAAAGAACGATGTTTTCCCTGTATTGTCCCGGATTAATGAAATAATAACTTTCGCCCTTTCTTATACTGTGGTGGATATACATGGCATATTGCTTTCCCGGCTCACTTATGCACCTGTAAAAAGTCCCCTCCGGAATACCATGGATCACAAAATTCCTGTCGGGTTTCATTTTAACAAAGTCAAAGCTGTGCATGAATTCTTTAAGTTTTGAGAGCGAGCTGCATAACTGTTTATTATCATCCGTTATACCTGCAGGATTATCAACAGTATAAAGTCCGTTCAGCTGGTTAAAACCGCCGCCACCGCCGACAATGAACTCCCAGGCTTCGACACGTGATGCAGAGATCTTATCATTGTCTTCACCATACCATACCGGATAGTAATCAGTTTCATTCAGTTCAATAACCTTGTTATGACCGTATTCATAATCAAGACCTTTCAATCCTCCCATCTGATCGCCTGCTGCCCAGTCATATTGAGTTACAATAACCTGTACATCCGGATCATCCGAAAAATCTACGGGACCATCCATTTTTCCCTCAAGCTGCTGTGCTATAAGATGTTTTGAAGGGAGGGATTTTTCTGTTTCCTTTATAACATTTACCATATGCTTTATCCATGAACCTGCCAGGGAATCGGGTGTATCAAACAGAATTGGCTCATCACAGATCTCAAGAACAATATTATCGAATGAATTGACTTCCTGCACAATCTTCCTCACATAATCGCTCTGGCGCTGTGCCACGTCGGGGAACAGAAGGGTCTGGGTGTCATTGAAACCGCATTTGCCTTCGCCCTGTATATTATTTTTGAAGTATAACGGAGAAATTGGCCATGTATCTTCATACTGACAATTGAAAAAACAAATTTCAACTATTATTCCTCTCTCTGAAGCTTTTTCAATGAAATCTCCTAGACGTTCAAAATAATCTTTGTCCCATTTATTGAGATCGAACAGATTACCGCCAAGACAATATCCGGGGGTTTTGCTCCTTGCCCATGGAAGTACCAGTTTTTCCGGCCTCACTCCAAGGGTGTTTCCAGGAATGAATTTATCTACCGGCTCGAATAAGGCACCAGGATAGATACGGGTGTAATTCAGTCCGTATGATTGAAGGGCATCGAAATATTTTACATAATCAAATTCTCCGTTGACCACTGCTCCATAATGTTCTGCTGATGTGATAAGGATCTCAGGCTTACCTCTGAACATGAAATAGTGCGGATTGGATGGGAAAAGAGTAATTGGCTGGCCATTAAGCGCTGATCCATAAATCATTGATAATAAAAAGATAATTCTGATTTTACCTTTCATAATAGTCGTTTTGAGAATTTGAAATTAAATAAAAATCACATTGGACCGAGGGGTTGCATAATAATTATTAATATTGTCCCTGATATTAATTTGTGGAAAGATAGAATTAGATTATCAGAGATGCAATCACCTCTTCGAAGAATGAAAGCCATAATTAATGCCATAGCTATTTTGTTTTTTGTTCTGATTGTAAACGAAGCTTCTGCTCAGCAGACTGAAATCAGGGGAAAAGTGACGGATACGAAATCAGGAGAACCGATGATTGGTGTTCACATCACTCTTAAGGACGCCGTTCATGGAACGGTAACCGGAACTGATGGCTCTTTTATTCTGAAGACCCCGATTCAAACACCCCTGGGCATACATGTTTCATATGTCGGATATGTGCCCTTGGATATTGTAGTGACAAATACCTCTGTTCCTCTTGATATCAGGATGGAAGAACAGTTCCTGCTGGGGCAGGAAGTTGTTATATCGGCCAGTCGTATCGAGGAAAATATTCTCCGGTCAGCTGTCAGCATTGAAAAGATGAATTTACGTGATTTAAAGCTGATCTCCTCAGCTAACTTTTACGATGGACTCTATCAGCTGAAAGGTGTGGATATGAATGTACATGGTCTGACATTTAATCTGCCGAATGCCCGCGGATTCAATGATTATACAAATTACAGGATGAACCAGATTGTTGATGGAGTGGAAAACGTTTCACCGGGATTAAGTTTCGCTGCAGGTAATATATTTGGTCTGTCACAGATTGATGTTAAAAGTGTTGAAATGGTTGTCGGGGCATCCACAGCTCTGTATGGGCCGGGAGGGATGAATGGTACACTGGTAATGGAAAGTAAAGATCCGTTTGAATACCAGGGGCTATCAGTATCGGCTCAGTCCGGAATGATGAATATCGGTTCCTCTTCTCTTGATAATCCAACTCCTATGTTTGATTTCAATGTCAGATATGCCAAAGCTTTCTCTAACCGTATGGCGCTTAAGGTTACAGCTTCATACCTGACTGCCACCGACTGGCATGCAGATGACACCAGAGACCGGTCAGACCTGAATGATCTTTCGTTGAACCGGTATACAAATCCCGGCTACGATGGCGTAAATACATATGGCGATGAGACCCTGGTATCAGTAAATCTTATGGATGTAGGACCACGGGTTATTGATGGCATTGCAGAATCTCAGGGAATAGCTCCAGGGTCGCCGGAATATGAATCTCTGTATAATAAAGCGATAGTCTTCTTCCCTGACCAGATTGTTACACGAACCGGCTGGATAGAGAGTGACCTGGCGGATGATAAAACTCAAAACATCAGGGTAGCGGGATCATTACACTATTTTATTAATCAGCGTACAGAAGTTGTTGGTCAGGCAAATTATGCCATGGGAACAAGTGTATATACTGCCCAGAACCGGTTTGCTGCCCGCGAATTCGGTATCCTCTCAGGTAAAGCAGAGATAAATAACCCTAATTATTATGCCCGGGCATGGGCGGTGACTGAAAATTCAGGTTCCTCATATGATATCGGAGGCGCGGCACTCAGGCTGAATGAAGCATGGAAACCTTCCCAGTCATGGTTCGCGGATTATCTGACGGCATACACGCAAACTGCCCTTATATCGGGTGATATGAATGGTGCCCATCAGTTTGCACGATTAGTCTCTGATAACAGGGATCCCAGAACCGGAATAATATTTGACCAATCCAGGCCGGCATTCCCTCTGCCAGGCAGTACCGATTTCAATACATTAATGAATGATATCACCTCCAAATCCATAGATGAAGGCGGAGCCAGAGTGTATGATAACAGCAAACTGTATCAGGTGGAGGGCATGTACAATTTTACCCATCTGATACACTTTATGGAGTTGCAGGTTGGTGCTTCCAACCGCTTTACCAAGATAAACAGTAATGGAACGGTATTTTATGACACCCCGGGGCATCCGATAAATATTAATCAATTTGGAACCTTTGCTCAGATCAATAAGGACTTCCTCAACGATCGTCTCAGGATTACAGGAGCATTCCGTTTCGATAAGAATCAGTTTTTCAAAGCTCAGTACACACCCCGGTTTTCTCTCATTAGTTTTCTGGATGGAAAAAAGGAACACAGTATCCGGGGGACTTTTCAGACAGCATACCGCTTCCCTGCCATTGCAGATCAGTGGGTAGACATAAATGCCGGAGTATTCAGGACAATAGGAGGAATGCCGGAAGTTCAGGATAGCTATAACTTTAATACAATTCCACTCTATCCTATGTCGGGCAGGAATCCTGTTACGGATAAACCTGTTACAGAGAATGGACCTATTACTTTACCGGGATTAAGTCCGGAAAAGGTCTTGTCAACAGAAATCGGATATAAGGGATTGTTTTTGGGGAAGAAGCTTTTTCTGGATACCTATGCATATTATAATAAATACAAAGGTTTTGAAGCAGTTCAGCTTGTCGCTCAGTTAGCCGCCGACGCCGGAACCGATAATGATCTGTTATATCAGACCTATTTTACGACCGATGAGCCGGTCTCATCATTTGGATGGGCATTGAGTCTCGACTATATGACCCCTGTCGGTATTCTGATTAAAAGCAATGTGGCGTATAACAAATTGCTTGAGAGTATTGATGCCCCGGGAGTAGAGGCCAGGTTTAACTCCCCTGCATACCGGACAAATTTCTCTGTTGGTCACCATGCTATAATTCCAAATCTTGGATTTAATTTAAATCTTCACTGGCAAAGCGGTTTCCTATGGGAGTCAGGCTTTGGTGCCGGCAATATCCCCGCTTTTACCACGCTTGATGCTCATGTTTCCTATAAGGTTCCTGCAATTAAAACCACCTTCAAACTTGGCGGATCAAATATTCTGAATAATTATTATACAACCAGTTTTGGAAGTGCCCGGATCGGTGGATTATATTACATCAGCCTTGTATATGAGGATATACTTGACTATGTGATAAAGCGCTGATAGGAAAGACCCTCAAACCCCCTGTGAGAGCTTTCTAAATCACTGGATTTCAATAAGTCCCCTCTGGATGAGGGTGTCTCATTATTACTTCTGAGTGAATTTCAGTGAGAATTTAACCACAAAAATATCCGGTGCAGAAGGATCGAGGGTTAAACCAGGGTTTATCGCAGTTATTGCGGCTGCAATAAATTCTTTCGGCAGTGGTGCACTAGTTACTCCCGTCAGGATCCCGTTGCTTTTCATCACATTGGTCACTGTAAGAGCTATACCGGTAGGTGATGAAGGAATGGCTGCGCTGTTAAGGTTCAGAAGTAACTCAGTTGAGGATACCTCTGTCCATGTTCCGGCATTCAAAGGATTAGCTCCTTCGCAACTCATATAAAGGGAAAAGTCTTCTCTCATCTCAACGTATGATTTATCCGGTGAGGAACAGGTAACTGCACTTAACAAAGCCGTCTGAATTGCTTCAGTAATTGGAGTTCCTATGGGAACAGGGATATCTCCCAGGCCTGTCACTGGTACAGTAAAAGTCTCACCAACCGCTGCCTCAGTGATAACATAATTACCAACATATGGTGAAACTTTCTTCTCATCATCGCTGCAACCGGCTATGAATCCTATTGAAATGAGCAGAATAGCCAGGAACTTGAAATTCATTGTTTTCATAATCTTAAAGATTTTATGGTCATAATGAAATTATTAAGGGTCAAAGATAACATTTTTATTTTTCCATGATAAATGATAATCAGGTTGGCCAGGTCGAAACAACCGTCGGCGGGTCGCTCTCTTTTCCTTCTTTAACAATTGTACTGAATATTTGTTAAATTTGATGATCATAATTTAAAATTAAAATATCATGAATGATTTCGAATTTCATAACCCGGTAAAGATTTTCTTTGGCAAGGACCAGATTGCAAAGATTACGGGGCAGATCCCTTCCAGGGCTAATATTATGCTTCTCTACGGAGGTGGCAGCATATTTAAAAACGGAGTTTACGATAAAGTGAAAATGGCTCTGAAAGATTTCAGGGTAACTGAATTTGGAGGGATTGAGCCAAATCCTACTTACGAAACCTCGATGAAGGCAGTTGAAATCATTAAGGAGAAAAAGATAGATTTCCTTCTTGCTGCCGGAGGAGGGTCAGTTGTTGATGCCACAAAATTCATAGCAGCTGCCGCTCTTTTTGAAAATGGGGATCCATGGAAGATACTATCCCTTAATGAACCTGTAAAAGCTTCTCTTCCTTTCGGTGTTATACTCACGCTGCCTGCAACCGGGACAGAGATGAACAAAAACTCTGTCATAAGCCGCAAATCAACAGTTGAAAAATTCGCATTTTCATCGCCATATTCTTTCCCTTTATTTTCCATTCTTACTCCCGAGGCTGCTGCGACGCTGCCACGGAAGCAGGTTGCAAATGGTATTGTTGATGCCTTTGTGCATGTTATAGAACAATACCTTACCTATCCGGTAAATGCTCCTATACAGGATCGGTTTGCGGAAGCAATTCTGATAACTCTTATTGAGGAGGGGCCCAAAGCATATGCCAACCCTGCTGATTATGATGCCATGGCAAATCTCATGTGGAGTGCTACCATGGCCCTGAACGGGATAATCATGTGCGGAGTACCCGGAGACTGGTCGGTACATTCAATCGGGCATGAATTGACTGCCCTGCATGGAATCGATCATGCAAGAACGCTTGCTGTTGTTTTACCGGGTTTATGGAAGGCTTTAAGGGAAGAAAAAGGTCAGAAGCTGCTTCAGTATGGCAGCAGGGTATGGAATATTACCGAAGGCACTGAAGAGCAGCGTATCGATGCTGCAATAGAAAAAACAGAAGAGTTTTTTGAATCCCTCGGCATTAAAACACGTTTGAGCGACTATGAAGTGAAACAGGATACAATCGAAGAAATTGTAAGAAGATTTAAGGACAGGAAATGGCTTGATCTTGGCGACAGGGGACTTACCACGCCAGAGGCAACACGAAAAGCGCTGGAGTACCAGCTTTAGGCCTCATCCCCTCATTTTCAACATGAACTCACCCCCTTCCCCTCTCTGCTTCGCGAAGAGGGGTGACTCTACCCGGTGTTCTCCTTTTATCTTTTAACTTTTGTCTTTTGTCTTATTTTCCTTCCTAAACCAGCTTCTTATATTTTATCCTTTTCGGCGTGGTATCGGAAACTCTCTTTTTATAGTTCTCTTCATAGTCTGAGTAGTTGCCTTGGAACCATACCACTTTTGAATTGCCTTCGAAGGCGAGAATATGAGTGGTAACCCTGTCAAGGAACCATCTGTCATGAGAAATTATGACAGCGCATCCGGCAAAGTTCTCCAGTCCCTCCTCAAGTGCTCTGAGAGTATTTACATCAATATCATTTGTAGGCTCATCGAGGAGAAGGACATTTGCCCCGGATTTAAGTGTAAGAGCCAGGTGTAACCTGTTCCTTTCCCCGCCGGACAGTACTCCGCATTTCTTTTCCTGATCGGCGCCTGTGAAGTTAAAACGTGCCACATAGGCTCTGGCATTTACCAGACGGTTACCAACCATGACGTCATTCTGCCCTCCTGAGATCACTTCATACACTGTTTTGGCAGGATCAATTGCAGCATGTGCCTGATCGACATATCCAAGGACTACTGTTTCACCGATTCTGAATGTACCCTTTGTCGGCTCTTCCTGACCCATTATCATTCTGAAGAGTGTTGTTTTTCCAGCCCCGTTTGGTCCTATAACTCCAACTATCCCATTGGGAGGCAGGCTGAATTCAAGCTCTTCAAAAAGCAGCTTCTCATTAAAGGATTTTGAAAGGTTACCTGCTTCTATAACCTTATCTCCAAGCCTTGGACCATTTGGAATAAATATTTCAAGCTTTTCCTCTTTCTGTTTCACATCCTGGTTAAGAAGGTTTTCATATGCCCCTAATCTGGCTTTGGATTTTGACTGCCGGGCTTTGGGAGACATCCTCACCCATTCCAGTTCGCGCTCGAGTATTTTCCTTCTCTTGACATTACCCTTTTCCTCTATTTCCAGTCGTTTTGTCTTCTGCTCCAGCCATGATGAATAATTACCTTTCCAGGGAATGCCCTCACCCCTGTCAAGTTCCAGTATCCAGCCTGCAACATTATCAAGAAAATACCTGTCATGGGTAATGCATATTACTGTTCCGCTGTATTGTTTCAGTGTCGTTTCGAGCCATTGCACCGATTCAGCGTCGAGGTGGTTTGTAGGTTCATCAAGCAAAAGGACATCAGGCTGCTGCAGAAGCAGGCGGCAAAGGGCCACGCGCCTGCGTTCGCCGCCTGAGAGGACATTTACCCTTGCGTCGGGTTCGGGGCACCTGAGGGCGTCCATAGCCCTTTCAAGCTTATACTCAATATTCCAGCCGTCGAGATAATCGATCTTCTCCTGAATTACAGCCTGGCGGTCCATAAGCTGCTGCATCTTATCAGGATCTTCATAAACAATCGGATCGCCAAAGCTGGTATTGATCTTCTCAAACTCCCTGATTATCTCCAGAGTATCCTTCACGCCCTCTTCAACAATCTCTCTCACACTGCGGTTCTCATCCAGCAGCGGGTCCTGAGATAAGTGTCCGACAGTATATCCTGGAAGAAAAGTAACATCCCCCTGATATTCCTTTTCAAGCCCTGCAATTATCTTTAAAAGTGTTGATTTACCGGAACCGTTCAGACCAATTATCCCTATTTTGGCTCCAAGATAAAATGATAGTGAGATATCCTTTAATACCTGCCTGTGCGGTGGAAATGTTTTCCCCACGCGGAACATTGAAAAAATGATTTTATTGTCTTCAGCCATAATATTGAAATTTATTCGATGAACAAAAATAAATCAAATTATGGTTTGTTCAATATATTTACCGTAGTAGAGACGCACGGCCGTGCGTCTCTACTACGGTAAATGAATATAATATTTTAATTATTTTCGAATAATTTTAAGGTGTCATCCTGCAGCAGAACCCATAAAGCATAGACTCCACTCAGAGTACCAATGGGGATGAACAGGCAGCCAAGAGCAGCAACAACTAAAACAAGATACCTTGCCCAGGGTTTAAAGGCCAGAAGACCTATTCCACCTGCCAGTGAGAGAGTTGCCATAGCTACTATGAGAATCGGGAGACTTACTGACAGGAATTTTATAACAGCCACGCCTGGATTATCTCCCTCAATTCCGGCCATTCCCATTGCAAACCTAAGGGCAAAAAAAGTACCAACTGCTCCAATCAGACTTAAGATACCGATCCCTATGTGGATAGCACCAACCAGGGTAACATGCTTTTTCATTTTAGAATCTTCCATGACAATAATTTTTTATGCAATTTATAAATATTTTCATTCCTGACTAAAGGACTGTTCATTTTCCTATTTGATGCATTTGCCTGAACTTTTTTCATATCTGCAACCTTTTTGGTATTATTCTGTTTTACGATTGGTGAGATTTCTTATATTTGATTTTAAATTCCAGCTTATGAAAAGGAAGTTATTATTCGGAGCATCATTTCTGTTTATTGCATGGGCTTTCACATCATGCGAAGCACTTTCCGATTGCGGTTTTTGCAAGAATGTAACATATGAGAATGGTTCAGTGGTAAATGAAGGTAGCGAAACAGAATACTGCGGGGCAGATCTGGTAAAACAAAAAGCCATTCCACCTGTTACCGTTGGTTCCCTGACGACCAAAGTAGAGTGCCGTTAATATCTTACCCCGATAAGCATTACATCATCAACCTGTGGATTGACGCCACGCCATCCTTCAAATATACCGGTTAGTTTTTCGCCCTGCTTTAACATCGGTTCCCCTGCTATTGCCACAAGTGTCTCCCTGAGTTGATTTGTCATAAATTTTTTCTGGTTCGGACCTCCAAACTGATCAGCAAAACCATCGGAAAATATGTAGAAGGCATCTCCTTTCTTAATATCAATCTTATGCAGCTTGAATGGGTCCATGCGATAATGAATTGATGCCGGCATCTTATCTGCCCTGTAATGTATCAATTCATTTCCCCTTATAAGATAAAGGGGACAATTGGCGCCAGCATACCATAAGATATCCTTTTCAAAATCAACAACACAAACTGCCATATCCATTCCGTCCTTAATACTGTCTTCTTCAGGCACCTGCTTTAATGACCTTATTACCCCCTGCCTGAGGTTTTCCAGGATCTGATCCGGCATAATAATTTGCTTCCCATTCACCAGTTCATTCAGCATTGTAACCCCGAGCATACTCATGAATGCACCGGGAACGCCATGACCTGTACAGTCGGCAGCAATAATGACCTGAATATTTCCATGATCGGATACCCAGTAGAAATCTCCGCTGACAATTGCAAGAGGTTTGTACAATACAAAGTGTTCAAGCTTATCACTGAATAATTCAAGAGAGGGTATCAGTGCTGTCTGAATCCTTTTGGCATAAATAATACTGTCTTCAATATGCCTTTTCTGATAGGCTATCTGATCTCTCTGGGAAGAAGCTACATCTCTTTGTTTTTCAATTTCGTCCTTTTGCAGGGAAATGGTCCGGTTCTTTTCCTCAAGCCTGATATTGGCTTCCTTTTTAATCTTATATCCCTTGTAAATGTAGTAGCCCAGAATACTTACGATAAGAAGGGCAAAGAGAACAAAATAGAGTATTAGCCTTTGTTTCCCGATAGCCTCAAGCTGCATTTTGATTTTTTTGTCCTGCTCTGAAATTCTCTGAAGCTGCTCATTTATCTTTCCGAGCTGGATGTCGATCTTTCCCTTCTGACGGGCCAGCGTGTCCTTTTGAACAAGGACTTCATTCTGCTGAACCAGTATTGTCTGCTTCTGCAGAGATATTTCCCCCTGCTGCTTATTTATCCGGGCAAGCTGTGTGGCAAGAATCTTTTGTTTTTCAGTCAGGGTTTTTTCTTTTAAAATGATCTCTTTATCCAGACTGTCAAGAAGGGCTTTCTGTTTCAGTATTTCCACCTTCTGGATTTCTATGGTTTCAAGCTGCTGCTGAATAGTTACTTTCTGGACTTCAATTTCCTTACTGGCTATATCAAACAGATTCTGCCAGTCCTCTTTTGTCTTGATGGCAGTAAAAAGAAGACTCTGTGGCACAGACATCCCTTCCTGCTCTACATATTCCTCATTTATGTCAAACCGGGGCTTACCATCAACGACGATGAAGTTTATCATAGATTCCCTGAATTCATATCCTTCGGTAATAAGCATTGTCTGTTTCCCTTTTATTACCGATTTTATTCTGCCCAGATCGAATCCGGCCTTTTTATCCACATAGAGAACCTGCAAATGGGTCAGGCTCTCCAGATTTCTGTATCCTGAAACAAGGACAGGTTTATCCTGAATACGGGTTCTGGTCCTGGCCAGATTTCCCATCTCATTTATCAGGTTGTAGTCGCCAACCAGTACTCCGATCTTAAAATTAGCAGAATCGACAAACCCGGATCCGTATTCAATATATTTTGCAAGGTCAAATATATAGAGTGCCCTTGTCGCATTGTCAAATCCTCCCTGAGAATAAATAGATTTCCCCGTTAAAAGTGCCATTCCAATAAAGAGGATTGCAGTTCTAACAAAAGAAATTTGTCTTAGCATAATTTCCGGAATATATTATTACGAATTTGCAAATTTTTATTATCTATACCAAATATCTCTTATCTTTATAAAGACGAAGATGTTGATAAAATGTTAATAATTGGGATAATTAATTGCCTGTAAAACCTCTTCTTATACTAATTTTATCAAAGTTTAATCAGATCTGCAAATGCTTTTGAATATCAGCAGCTTAGAACTTACAGGCAAACACATTGTTATTGTTGAGGATGATCGTCCCTCGATAAAATACTATGAGACTCTCTTAAAGGATTCAGGTGCAGATATCGATATATTTCGCACAGGCAAGGAATTTGTTGATTATATTACAGAGGAACATAATAAGATTGACCTTATATTCATGGATTTTCTTATTCCGCTCATAAACGGAATTGAATGCGTGAGAGTATTCCGTAAGGAGAGCAAGAGCATACCTGTACTAATGATAACTGCATACTCGTCTGAACAGGCAAAAGCTGAGGCATATATTGCAGGGTGCAATGAATTTGTACTTAAACCCATTTACCCCGAGAAAATAATTTTTCTTCTGGAAAAATACCTGCTTAATGAGGTACCTGCTTACCTCAGAAAATGATATTTCACTATCATTTCAGATCAGGCTGAACGATCCTTACATAACTAGTATAATAACCTTCCAGTTTCTTATTAATCTCCTCTGCCAGTTCCGGTTTACCGTTTAATTTGCATGCATTTGCAACCCTTGAGGTGTACTGGATGGCAGTCTGAATTTCAAACTCAGCTGAACTTATTATATACTGATTCTGCTTAAGGTAATAATCCAGATGTTCATAATAAAATCCTGTCATCGCCTGGCTCATTGCAAGAGCTTTCTCTGTTGCTCCGGCTGCAAAATATGCTTCAATCACATCTGCAACATACGGATCATATGATAGTTTATCTAGAGGAAGGGTTTCCATGCAATAATCAAGGACTTCAAGTGCCTTTTCATTTTTACCCTCCGCAACATATGCCTTTGCCAGCCTTGCATAATTCATTCTTGCCTTTACAACGATCAGGGTGCGCTTATGGTTATAATCTATATTTACCCCTTTTTCCTTAGCTCCGCCCCAGACAAACTTTTTAATCATATTGTCATACAGGATATCCGTATCAATCCTTCCATAGTCGAGCCAGCTTTTATTCTGCGACTTGATTGGCACGAGCCGGTAAGCTAGCCCCTCAAGCTGAAAATATTCCTCAAGGCCGAAAGCATCATTATGATATCCGGTAACAAAATAAACCGGTCTTTCCCAATTATTATGTGCCAGGATATCAAGGACAATGAGCTGACTCTTAAGGATTGAGCTCCCCTTCAGCTTAATATCAATATAGGGAACAATTTTGGCAGAGTCCTGAATTCTGACAGTACCGGAGGCAATAACTTTTGATTTATCCACCGGGATCCTGATTGTTCTTGTCGGTATAATATCAAGTACTTCTGAGGTAGAGACCTGAACTTTTGTACCCTTATTATCACTTTTCACCCAATCAATAACCGTCGATATGTCAACCGGATCCTTTGTTTTTTCAACTATAAATACCTGGTTGTTTATTCCGTCATAGTATTTATTTTGAGGAAGGGTAACAGGCAATGGTTCAGATTGATATACTTTGTTCTTCATCTGGCTGATATACCAGTCCGTATTAAGCAGCATAAGATTGCAGACCCTCACATCAGTCCTTTTGCCTTCTACTTCCTGGGCATACCACAGAGGGAATGTGTCATTATCGCCATTTGTAAAAAGAATTGCACCCGGAGCGCAGGAATTCAGATAATTGAAAGCAACATCCCTGGCCAGGTACCTTCCTGATCTGTCGTGGTCATCCCAGTTCTCAGCTCCCATAATGACAGGAACTGCTAATATGCATAAGCCCCCTGCCAGCGGAGCTGCTATTTTCTCTTTAATAATTTTAGAGATTACTTCAAAGATTGCAAGTACCCCAAGCCCTATCCATACAGAATAAAAATAGAAAGATGCAGCATAAGCGTAGTCTCTCTCTCTGGGTTGATTGGGATATTGATTCAGGTAGAATACGATAGCAATGCCTGTCATAACGAAAAGCAGAAGAATTATGCCCCAGTTCTTATTATCACGGTTAAACTGATAGAACAACCCTCCTAGTCCAAGCAGGAATGGCAGCAGATAATATTTATTCTTTGAGGTGTCATTCTTTAAATCAGCGGGTAAGTCGGAGGTTCCAACCCTTGGCTCATCGAGAAAGCTGATCCCTGTGATCCAGTTGCCGTTTAAAGCCCCTCCCGTACCCTGGGTATCATTCTGTTTACCCGAGAAGTTCCACATAAAATATCTGAAATACATATAACCAAACTGGTAAGAGAACATAAATCTCATATTCTCAATGAATGTGGGTTTCCTGATAACCTTCTTCTCTCCGTTCTGGTCCTCGACCTGAATTGGTGTGCCTTTTACTTTTCCCCACTCCTCGTATATGGCTTCATGATCACTCTGATCACTCCACATACGCGGGAACAGGGTAATAAACCTTGGATCATATACCCTTTCAAGGTCATGACCTGTTACAATATACTTTCCATTCTCGACAGCATATTTTGGCTTCCCCTCGGTGTAATCTATTACAGGGGCATTATATACCGCTCCCCTGAACAAAGGGCGCTGCCCATACTGCTCCCTGTTAAGAAAGTAAAGAAGGTTAAAAGGATTTGAAGGATTGTTTTCATTAAGCGGAGTCCCGGCAGAAGCTCTGATCACAATAATTGCATTTGAGGAATAACCAATGAGAATAACCAGTATTGCTGTAAGGGCAATATTCAGAACTGCTCTGTTTTTACCGGCGATATACCAGGTAAACGCGGAGATAATAACCAGAACCAGAATATTCAGAAAAGCTGATCCGGAAATTACCCAGATTCCTGTGAGAAGAAGTGCTGCAATAGCAAAAACAGCATTTTTCCTGGCATTAAACGAAACGAAGGAGAAATATACCGCAAGAATCAGAAGAGTAAACAGCATTATTACATGAAAAACCATTCCGCTGTTTGTTGGAAGACCCAGTGT
This sequence comes from uncultured Bacteroidales bacterium, assembly GCA_963782945.1. GTDB lineage: Bacteria > Bacteroidota > Bacteroidia > Bacteroidales > VadinHA17 > LD21. The sequence continues at coordinate 152,493 of CAWALO010000011.1, read as the reverse complement.
ATTAATAAATACCCAGTCGAATTTTGAGGAGATTGTTACCACTCCGGGCATGATCCCGTACATCAGTAAAAAAAGAATCATCACTGATGTTGCCAGGGAGAATAATAAACCTCGCCAGGAAAACTCAAATTTCTTAAAATAATAGACAAGCACGATAGCCGGAATCGCCAGAAGATTCAATAGATGAACACCTATTGAAAGCCCCATCAGGAATGCTATCAGAATAATCCAACGGTCGGCAAATTTTTCTTCAGCTACATCCTCCCACCTGAGTATAGCCCAGAAAACCAGTGCCGTAAAAAGTGATGAACTGGCATAAACTTCCCCCTCCACGGCAGAGAACCAGAATGAGTCGGAGAAAGTATATGAAAGAGCTCCGACAATGCCAGCAGACATAACAGCAATTATCCTTGCAGCACTATAGTCCTTTCCTTCCTTAAGAATAATTTTCCTTGCCAGGTGAGTAATAGTCCAGAAAAGAAAGAGAATTGTAAATGCACTTGCAAGAGCCGACATGGCATTAACCATAACGGATACTTTTGACAGATCACCTCCGGCAAACAGAGTGAAAAACCTGGCCATCACCATGAAGACAGGATTCCCCGGAGGATGACCTACTTCAAGTTTAAATGCTGATGCTATGAATTCACCACAGTCCCAAAGACTTGCAGTAGGTTCCATGGTCATCAGGAAGGTAAAGGCTGCAATTAAAAAAACTGTCCAACCTGATATGTTGTTAATCAGCTTATAATTCTTCATTCTCCAATGTCTTTTATTAAACAGAATACCTGCAATAGATCAGGTGACGAAATTAGTGCTTTTTTTGATATTTCAGCAACATGGCCGGTACGGACTAATTTTGTTACTTTTGAGCAATATTAAATTACATGAGATATCATTTCATTATTTTATATTTAACACTTTTATTATCGGCTCAGAATATATTCTCACAATACTATGATACCGGACAGGATCCTGCTTCATTAAAATGGGTCCAGATAAAAACCGGAAGGTTCAAGATTATTTATCCTGAGAAATATGGTGAATCCGGAATAGCATTTGCAAAATCCCTTGATGATTCATACTCGAAACTGGAGTCTCTCTTCCCGCAGAAAAAATTCAGAATTCCAGTCGTTATTCATAATTATACTACCATTTCAAATGGTTATGTTGCCTGGGCTCCAAGACGAATGGAGATCTATCCGACTCCTGAACAAAACACAATACCACTTGATCCGAACAAGCAGTTGTCAATACATGAACTGACACACGTGCTGCAGATGGAATCACTTGAATAAAGGATTCTCAAAGGGTATGTCATACCTGTTTGGTGAACAAATCTACGGCGTTATTGCATTTCTATTACCTCTCTGGTACCTTGAGGGGGATGCCGTTTTTGCCGAATCTGCACTGACTGAATCAGGCAGGGGCCGAAGCCCCTCCTTTCAGAAACAGATGAAAGCCATTTCAGTCGAAAAACATAAGATGTATAAGTACGACCAGATTGTCAGCGGATCATTCAGGGAATTTATTCCTGATCATTATCAGTCCGGATACCAGATAGTTACCTGGGCAATGGCGAAACATGATCCGCAGGTATGGAACAAAATGCTCGACTATACGGCAAAAAACCCGTTCACTGTCAACCCTGTCAACATCAGCCTTTCAAAGAGCACCGGTTTAAGAAAGAAAACTCTTTACAGGGAAGCCTTCGATACCCTGAAAACAATCTGGACAGGTGATGTGGAAGAAGCCAGATCAGTCTTTTACTCTCAGATTAACCCTGCGAAGAAAGATAATTATATTAATTATTATTCTCCCGTCGTAGCCGGGAAAGACAGTGTAATTGCTGTCAGGACAACATTATCAAAATCACCGGCATTTGTACTGCTTCGTCCTTCTGAGAAGAAAGAGGAGACAATTCATATACCTGGTCAGATGTACCCCTGGTATATCTCCTTCGGCAATGGGATCGTGGTATGGGTTGAAACCAGGAACGATCCAAGATGGGCTAACAGGCAATATTCAATAATCAGGACGATGGATCTCAGAAGCAACAAGGATCAGAAGCCTCACCCGAAGATCGAGATACCTCTCCGCATCAGTCTCTCCTGACGGAAAAGTCATTGCTGCATCCGAAAACACTGCTGACAACAAAAACAATCTGGTCTTTATTGATACTAAAACAGGGGAAATGTACTAAAAAGCATTCCATCACCGGGGAATGCCTATCTCCAGCGTCCGCAGTGGTCAGCAGGAGGCGGACAGATTACTGTGATCTCTCTTACAGCGGATGGTGAGGGTATATTGTCCTATTCTCCTTCAAGCCATGAGTGGAAGACGCTTATAAATGAAGGCAAAAATGATCTTCAATCTTCATTGCTGAAAAATGATTCACTCTACTTTGTCAGTTCATTATCAGGTACCGATAATATTTACCTTCTCACCCCGCAAAGTAAAATAGCCAGCATTACAAATTCCAGGTTTGGAGCGACAGATCTATGCATGAATGACAATAATATTCTTTTCAGCGACTATACTTCGCTGGGGAATAATATCTGCAGCATTACGCTCCCATCAGTCATGGCAGCACCGGATACAATTTCCGGTTCATCATCATTTCTGATTAACCGCTTTGACATTAAACCGAAGGTTTCTGAGGATATTGCTGACAAAGTTTATACACCTCAGCCTTATAGAAAATGGGAGCATCTTTTCAAATTCCACAGCTGGATGCCCTTCTATGCAGACCTCGATCAGATAAAAACTGACCCGGCTTCTGTAAGGCCCGGCATAACTCTGCTGACCCAGAATCATCTGAGTACTCTGATCTCCTCAATAGGATATGAGTATACCGAAGAAAAAAAACATGTATTTCATTCAAAAGTTACCTGGCAGGGATGGTATCCTGTTTTTGAATCGCAGCTTGATTATGGGTACAATCCATCCATTGCGAAATTCGGAGAGACAACAGAAGATCCTTCACCGGTTCAGCCCGGATTCAGATTTTCAAATACCGTATCAGTACCGCTGAACTTCACCACAGGGAGATTTTACCAGTATCTGCGTCCCTCTCTGTCTTCAGACTACCTGAATAATTACATATATATCAAAGAAGACGGGGTGTATGATTACGGCCAGAATTTAATATCAGGAAGATTATATTTTTCCAATTATCACCGGTTTGCATACCGGGATATTTATCCCAGGTGGGCCCAGGCCTTTGATATCAATTACTCTTTTGCACCCTTCGACAGGAATATCTATGGAACGGAAATCTCGCTGCTGACATCCTTCTATTTCCCCGGTTTTCTTCCCAGCAACGGGATAAAGATTAGCTTTGAAAAAGAGAAGCAGGACCCCGCAAAATACATGCTTGGAAGCAGGATTTCATTGCCCCGCGGTTATGAAAACATTATTTCCAGGGATCTTAATTTTCTTTCAATTGATTATGCTGCCCCACTGGCCTATCCCGATTTTAATATTACCAGTCTGCTTTATATAAAAAGGATCCGGGCTGCCCTTTTCTACGACTATGCAATTGGTACCGGCAATACATATTACGAGAATACTCAAGAAGGGTTAAAGGCAACAGTATTTCACGACTACAGTGAAACTTTCAGCTCTGCCGGGTTTGAACTTATGGCTGATCTTCATCTTTTCAGGATCCCCTATATGATATCATGCGGCCTTCAAAGTGCCTGGACAAGAGAAGATAATAGTCCGGTATTCAAATTTCTTCTGAATATCGACCTTTTCGGTATGGCTATTGGACAGGACGAGGATGTAATTAGTCAGGAGTTGAGGCTGCGGGCACTATCTTTAATAGCTGACCATGCTCTTTCTACATGTCCCATTGTAACATTTGTCTGGGCAGTTACCATTCTGAGAGTATATTTGCCTTCAAGGACTGTGTGGCTGAGGTACAATTTGCCGGAATCGTTCAGCTGGTGATTCAGCTTTTCATTTAAATAATTTATCTGTTTCTCATTATACCCTGCAGGCTTGTAGCGAAAACAAACCACACAGATTGTTACAGGGGCCAGTATCTCGAAATCAGGTTCTCCGGCAATCATTTCCGAAAGCCTTGCTGCAGCCTGAATATGGTATCTGAGCTTGTTTTGCAGCTCTTCAATCCCATACGACCTGATTACACTCCATAGTTTCATGGCTCTGAATCTGCGTCCGAGAGGAACTCCCCAATCTCTGTAGTCATTCACCTTTCCCCTTGTTCTGGTCTTAAGGTATTCAGGCAGTATTTCAAAAGTTTTGATAAGTGAAACGGCGTCTCTCACAAAATATGCTGAACAATCGAAATTGGTGAACAGCCATTTGTGCGGATTGAAAACAAAACTGTCTATAAATTCCCTGCCATCGAGCATCCATTGAAATTCGGGCAGAATAAGTGCCGATCCGGCCATTGCCGCGTCAACGTGCAGCCATATTCCATTTTCTCTGCAGATCTCTCCAATGGCTCTTATCGGGTCCACGGCTGTTGTACCGGTCGTCCCGATTGTTGCAACAACACAGCAAGGGAGATAACCTTTTGCTTTATCAAGGAGAATAGCTTCCTTCAGCTTTTCAGGATCCATCGAAAAATCCTTTCTGACAGGGATCTTGACGAGATTTTTCCTGCCGATTCCGCAAATCTTCACCGCTTTATCAATTGATGAATGTGTTTGCTCAGAGCAATACACCCTGCAAACTCCGGCACCGGATGCTCCTTCATCATTAAAGATGAAACCGGTGATTTTCTCTCTTGCAGTAAGAATTGCTCCAAGGGTGGCGGTGGATGCAGAATCCTGAATAACTCCTTCAAACAGAGCTGGCAATCCGATCATATTCCTGAGCCAGATCATCATTTTTTCTTCAAGCTCAGCGGCTGCAGGAGAGGTTTCCCAAATCATGCACTGGGCGCCAAGAGCAGCAATCAACATTTCAGCGAGAATGGAGGGGGGACTGGTGTTTGCCGGAAAATAAGCAAAAAAGCTAGGGTTCTGCCAATGTGTTATTCCGGGCATTATAATCTCTTCAAAATCCCTCATAACTGAGCTGAATGGCTCAGGGTGTACAGGCGGATTATCGGGGATCTTCCCTTTAATCTCACCCGGGCTTACTGATGACTTTACCGGATAATTTTCAACATTCTCCATGTAGCCCGCCATCCATTCAACAAGCTCATGGGCATATTTGCGAAATTCATCTGGACTCATTTGACATATCTTATCTCACGCTATCCGCCAGAAGAATTATCTTGTTGGCTTTTACTTCAATCACTCCACCGCTGATCTCGAATATTGTCTCTTTTCCTTCCGGGTCAACAAGAATAACAGGACCGTTTTCAAGGGTTGAAACAATCGGAGCATGGTCTTTAAGTACCTGGAAGGATCCTTTTTTGCCCGGGACCCTTACTGACTTAATATCGCCTTCAAAAACTCTTTTGTCAGGTGTGACAATTTCTATTCTCATTCCTGGTATTATTTTGACTGGGCAAGTATTTTTTCGCCTTTTTCAATAGCATCCTCAATTGTTCCGACAAGCATGAAGGCAGACTCCGGGTACTGATCGACCTTGCCATCCATAATCATATTGAATCCCTTGATGGTATCTTCAATTGAAACCAGGGCTCCCTTGATACCGGTAAACTGTTCTGCCACCTGGAAAGGCTGCGAGAGGAATCTCTGCACCCTTCTTGCACGGTGAACAACGAGTTTATCTTCTTCAGAAAGTTCGTCCATACCAAGAATTGCAATAATATCCTGCAGTTCGTTATATCTCTGAAGAAGCTCTTTTACCCTTTGGGCACAGTTATAGTGGGCTTCCCCGACTACTTCTACAGTGAGGATCCTGGATGTTGAATCAAGAGGGTCAACTGCCGGGTAAATACCCAGCTCAGAAATTTTTCTGCTCAGCACAGTAGTGGCATCGAGATGCGCAAATGTGGTAGCCGGAGCGGGGTCGGTAAGGTCATCAGCGGGTACATAGACTGCCTGAACTGAAGTAATTGAACCATGCCTTGTTGATGTGATCCTCTCCTGCATTATACCCATTTCTGTTGCCAGAGTCGGCTGGTATCCCACTGCAGAAGGCATCCTTCCCAGAAGGGCTGACACTTCCGAACCAGCCTGGGTAAACCTGAATATATTATCCATAAAGAAAAGAATGTCCCTGCCACCGCTTTTACCATCTCCATCCCTGAAATGTTCAGCGACTGACAATCCTGACAATGCCACTCTGGCCCTTGCTCCGGGAGGCTCATTCATCTGTCCGAACACGAGTGCAAGCTTTGATTCCTTCAGGGCGTCCATATCTACTTTTGAGAGGTCCCATCCACCCGATTTCATATTTTCCAGAAAATCCTTTCCATAAGTAATAACACCTGCCTCAAGCATTTCCCTCAACAGGTCATTTCCTTCCCTTGTTCTTTCACCAACACCTGCAAATACAGAGAGCCCTGAATAAGCCTTTGCAATATTATTTATCAGCTCAAGGATAACAACAGTTTTTCCAACACCTGCACCTCCAAAGAGTCCGATCTTTCCTCCCTTTGAATAAGGTTCGATGAGGTCGATCACTTTAATGCCAGTGTACAAAATCTCTTTTTCTGTTGAGAGATCTTCATATTTTGGCGGTTTACGGTGTATGGGATATCCTCCGGTTTTATCGAGGAATCCTATACCGTCAATAGCTTCTCCTGTCACATTCATGAGACGGCCTTTAATCTGTTCTCCAATAGGCATAGTTATCGGCAAGCCGGTTGAAACAACATCCAGCCCCCTGCGGAGTCCGTCTGTTGAATCCATTGCAATTGTCCTGACTGTCTTTTCACCGATATGCTGCTGACATTCAACGACAAGCCTGGAGCCGTCATCCTTTATTATCTCGAGAGCATCATAGATATCAGGCATCTCAAGACCCTGTTTTTCAAAAGTAACGTCAACCACGGGTCCTATGATCTGGCTGATTTTTCCGGTATTCTGTGACATAGAGCTTAATTATTTTTGTTTTTAAGAAGATACAAATTTAAAATATTTTTTATAATCAGCAGTGACTGTTTGAAGCATTAATTCTCATTGATCCCGACCAATAAGCGACATTGTGATCCGTGCAATTTCCTCTTTTCTTTCCTTATTTACATTTACACCATCCAGTTTGCCGAATGCAATGTTTATATGCTCATTTGCCAGATTCTCCGTAGTATTTCGGATATTGAGGCTGTCATAAATATCAGTAACCTCCTCCACCTTTTTTTCGGGGTCAATATCTCCTGAGGAGAACAATTCCTGGAGTTTTTTCCTCTGATTAACAGAAGCGATATCGAAAGCCTTTACCAGCAAAAATGTTTTTTTATTTGCTACAATATCACCCCCGGGGACTTTACCAAATACCCTGGCATCACCGTAAATATCAAGCAGATCATCCTGTATCTGGAAGGCCAGTCCGAGATTCCTGCCAAACTGGTAAAGCAGATCCGAATCATTATCACCGGCACCACCGATAATAGATCCGATCCTGGCTGAAGCGGCAATAAGTGCAGCGGTTTTCAGCTCAATCATCCTGAGGTATTCATCAAGTGTTACAACTGCCATTTTTTCAAAGTCAATATCCAGCTGTTGTCCCACGCAGACATCAATTGCAGCTTTATTATACACACTGAATACTTTTGCGAGGCAGCCTGCTGGAGCCTGAAGGAAACATTCATTGGCAATGAATGCCATCACATCACCTGACAATACAGCCTGGTTGGTATTCCATTTGGTATGTACGGTAGGGAAATTTCTTCTTACCGGGGCCTGATCCATTATATCATCATGAATGAGGGTAAAATTATGAAATACTTCAAGTCCGGCAGCCGGCATTATTCCGTCTTCAATATAATCTGTAAACAGGTTCTGTGACATAAGTGCAATGACAGGTCTCAGTCGTTTCCCTCCCATTGAAAGTATATACTTTACGGGCTCAATAAGTTTCTCAGCTTCCGTATTGTATGAAAGGTTAATTATAGCCTTATCGACTATTTTTTTTAGCTCAGACGGATTGTACATTATAATCTATTTCGATCCTGGACATCCAAAACCATCAACCTCTAAGCGCTTCTGCACCACTCACAACCTCAAGTATCTGGTTGGTAATTGTAGCCTGTCTTGTCTTGTTGTACTGAAGCGTCAGATCCCTGATCATTTGCGTTGCGTTATCTGTAGCTTTATGCATTGCTGTCATTCTTGCGCCATGTTCTGCAACAAACGAATCGAGTATTGCCTTGTAAAACTGAATCTTCAGTGATTTTGGGATAAGTTCTTTTACAATCTCTTCCCGTGAAGGTTCATAAATATAATCGACCGGAACACTTTTTATCTTTCCCCGTAATAACACTCTGTACCGGCAGAAACATCTCACAGGTAAGATTCTGAACGGCGGCATTTTTGAACTGATTATAGATAAGCTCCACTCTGTCAAACTCTCCTGAAGTAAAACTTTTCATTATCTGATCAGCAACCACTGCAACATTATCAAATGTAAGATCGTTCAGCAATCTATTCTGTTCCGGCAGCATGTTCACAGACTGTTTCCTGAAATAGTCAAATCCTTTCTTACCTATTGTAAGTAGTTTAAGATTGCCGTTTTTGAATTGATCATAGTATTTTTCAGATACTATTCTCCTGGCCTCTTTAATAACATTTGCATTGAATGCTCCGCAAAGACCTCTGTTTGAGGTTATTACAACAATAAGAATTTTGTCAGGAGGAGACACTCTGCCATATGCATTATCGACTTCAGAATCTGCAAGGCTCTGTGACAGACCTACGAGGATTTCGTGAAGTTTGCCGGCATAAGGTCTCAGCCTGACAATTTTATCCTGGGCTTTGCGCAATTTGGCAGCAGAGACCATCTTCATAGCTGAGGTGATCTGCCGTGTCGATTTTACAGAGGTGATTCTTATTCTTATTGCTTTTAAATTCGCCATTTAGAATTAATTTAAGCAGTTTATCCTGACTATTGCGGAATGAATTTAATAACTAACTCCGAAGCAACTTTTTCAAGAACTGAGGTTATTTCGCTGGTTATCTGTCCATCGCGGATCTTATCAAGAATATCTCTGTATCTGAGCTCGAGCAGCTCCAGGTATTCATTTTCAAAGCTTCTGACCTTATTTGTAGGAATGTCTTTCAGAAGGCCTGTTGTCCCGCAGTAGATAATTGCGACCTGTTTTTCAACGGCCATCGGGTTATATTGACCCTGCTTCAGGATCTCAACGTTTTTTGCTCCTTTATTAAGTATGGCAAGTGTTGATGCATCGAGGTCGGAACCAAATTTCGAGAATGCCTCGAGCTCGCGATATTGAGCCTGGTCAACTTTCAGGGTACCTGCAATCTTCTTCATCGATTTTATCTGCGCATTTCCCCCTACCCTTGACACTGATATACCAACATTTATTGCCGGCCTTACACCAGAGTTGAAAAGGCTTGATTCAAGAAAGATCTGTCCGTCAGTAATGGAGATCACGTTTGTTGGAATATATGCTGAAACGTCACCGGCCTGGGTTTCAATAATCGGGAGGGCTGTAAGTGAACCTCCTCCCTTGACAAGATGCCGTATCGTTTCAGGAAGGTCGTTCATTTTTTGTGCAACCTCATCAGATTCGATGATCTTCGCAGCTCTCTCAAGCAGTCGTGAGTGGAGGTAGAAGACATCACCAGGATAGGCTTCACGTCCAGGTGGACGGCGAAGCAGGAGTGACACCTCTCTGTAAGAGACAGCCTGTTTTGAAAGATCATCATATATGATAAGGGCGTCACGGCCTGTATCGCGGAAGAATTCGCCTATGGCAGCACCGGCAAAAGGTGCATAGAACTGTGAAGCAGCCGGATCGGAAGCTGTGGCAAGCACAATTACGGTATACTGAAGTGCGCCATGTTCTTCGAGAGTAGCTGCTATGTTGGCAACAGTTGACCCTTTTTGTCCGATTGCGACATATATGCAATAGACGGGTTTTCCCTTTTCAAAATTGCCTTTCTGATTTATTATTGTATCAATTGCAATGGCTGTTTTTCCCGTTTGCCTGTCACCTATTATAAGTTCTCTCTGCCCTCGTCCAATAGGGATCATTGCATCGATGGCCTTGATACCTGTCTGAAGAGGCTGTTTAACCGGCTGCCTGAAAATAACCCCGGGAGCTTTCCTCTCAAAAGGAAGAATGAAAAGTTCTCCGGTTATCGGGCCTTTACCATCGAGAGGCGTGCCGATAGGAGTTATTACTCTTCCCAAAAGCCCTTCGCCAACTGGTATGGAGGCAATCCTGCCTGTTCTTTTTACAATATCACCTTCATTGATCTCTTCTGTGGGGCCGAGCAAAACTGCTCCGATATTGTCTTCTTCGAGGTTAAGAACTATTCCTTCCATGCCATTCTCGAATTCAATCAATTCATTGGACTGTGCATTTGACAGGCCGTAAATCCGGGCGATCCCGTCTCCAACCTGTAACACTGTCCCTACCTCTTCCAGTTCAACACCTGTCTGAATGCCTTCCAGTTGTTCCCTGAGGATTTTTGAAACTTCTGCTGGTTTAATATTACTCATATCATAGTTTACTTAAAATTCCTGATTCCTGAAATTATGCTATTATGAAGGTATTACACTTCTCATTAATTCTTTCTTTATTTTATTTAATTTGGTCCTTACGCTTGCATCAATGTAATTGTCATCAACACGCAGGATAAACCCTCCGATTATTTCAGGGTCTATTACTTCTTCCAGTTCGGCTTTAGTCCTGAACAGATCGGAAATAAGTACGCTTATCTGTTTCTTAACCTTTTCATCCACTCCGGTTGCAGTTGTGAGCACAGATTTTGTTATCCCCTTGTACTTCATCGTTTCATTGATGAAAACCCTTGCGATTGCGGGAAGGAAGCTCTCTCTCCCGTTCTTGACTACCAGATCGATAAGAGAGAGAGTGATCTTTTCGACATTTTCTCCAAGGATCTTGTGGAATATATCGATCTTTTTAGACGGGACAATTACAGGACTCTGAAGAAATTCTTTTGTTTCAGGCACCTTGCAGATCTCTGTAATCAGTATCATATCCTGATTTACCTTGTCAAGGATTTTCTTTTCGAGGGCTGACTGGAATAAAGCTCTTGAATACCTGACTGAAATTTTACTGTCGTTCATTACTTTGCTGCGCTCTAATTCTTATTGAAATTGGCCTCTTTCAGATATTTGTCGATCAGTTTCTCCTGTTCGCTTGTCTGACTGAGCTTTTCACCGAGGAGTTTGGATGCAATTTCCACAGATAATGTTGCGACCTGTTCACGGATCTCCGAAAGAGCTTTTCTCTTTTCGCCCTCGATACTGGTTCGTGCCTTTTCGATGAGTTTTTCAGCCTCTTCCGTTGCTTTGCCTTTTGCCTCCGAGATCAATTTATCGCGCACTTCCCGTGCTTCCTTCAGTATCCCTTCACGCTCTTCTCTCGCCTTGCGAAGGATTGCTTCATTATCGCTCTGGAGCTTCAACATATCCTCTCTTGCTCTCTCAGCAGATTCCAGAGAGCCCTTAATCATCTCATCCCTGGCTTTGACAGCATTAAGGATGGGTTTCCAGGCAAATTTTGCAAGGATCAGGAAAAACAATCCAAAAATGAATGTCGTCCAGAAGATTGTGCCGATTGCGGGTGTTGTCAGGCTGTTTGCTAATAAGACCATAACTTATATTTTTTAAAAATGAATTTTAAATGGAGCGCTGTTACCAACCGTAACAGTGCTCCCTGATTTTTACTTTGCAATAAGAGCAACCACTATAGCAAACAATGCAGCACCTTCAATCAGTGCTGCTGCTATGATCATGGCTGTTTGAATCTTGTTGGTAGCTTCGGGCTGACGTGCAATTGCGTCCATAGCCGATCCGCCGATTCTTCCTATACCAAGTCCTGCGCCTATTACTGCAAGACCTGCTCCTACTGCTGCCATTGTACCTGTCATAATAACTGGTTTTTTTAATTAAACAATAAAAATTAATGATGATCCTGAACTGCCAGGCTTATAAACAGTGCTGACAGTAATGTAAATACATATGCCTGAAGGAATGCCACAAGAAGTTCGAGGCAATCCATGAAAATAACAAACAGAATTGAAACCGGGGCGACGCCCAATGATTTGAATATAAAGATAAGACAGACGAGACTGAGGACGATGATATGCCCTGCCGTTATGTTGGCAAAGAGACGTATCATAAGTGCGAATGGTTTTGAAATAATACCTATAATCTCAACCGGTATCATCACTGGCAACAGCCAGAATGGCACACCCGGTGTTGCAAAAACATGTCGCCAGTAATTCTTGTTTCCGCTGAATTGGGTGATGAGAAATGTAAAGAAAGCCAGTACGAAAGTTACTGCTATATTTCCGGTAACATTTGCTCCGAAAGGAGGAGGGAAAGGTATAAGTCCCATCAGGTTGTTTATAAGTATGAAAAAGAAGACCGTCAACAGATAGGGCATATATTTCTCATACTTATGCTCTCCTATATTGGCAATTGCGATATCATCACGTACAAACAGTATTATTGGTTCGAGAAAACTCTGAATTCCTTTAGGATGGCTGATCCCGGTTTTTTTATAGGACCTTGCCAGCGAGAGAAACAGTAGCAAGCCAATTACTGCAGCGCCGAACAAACCAGCCACAGCTTTGGTAATTGAAAAATCAAGAGGAAGATTTTGCTCGTCGGCATGGCCTTCTTCATCTACCGATACAATCCTTCCTTTAAGGTCGCCCTCCTCTTCAAGCTTGTACCCCTTGTAAGTATTTCCGTGAAAGAGCTTTTTTGATGAGAAAATATCGAGCCCTTTCTCACTTGAATAAAGAATAACCGGAAGATAAATAGCGACGCTCTCTCCATTACTCTTTGTAAGCAGGTGCCATTCATGTGAATCCGCAATGTGCTCCATAATGAATGTACTTGCATCAAATGCTTCCTCTGAATCACCTTTTTTCTCCTCATTGCTCTCTTCGCCGGCATCTCTGCCCAAAGCTGAAATTGTTGTTCCTGCAAACAGAAGAAAAAAGACAAGACTAATAAGATCCTTTGTTTTCAACGTGGTTTAATTTTTATAAAGACCTGTTTCTCAATACCTTTAATATAACAAACAGTGTAAATAAAGTGAGTGTTAAATATATAACAAAAAATATAAAAACAGTTGCGAGCGATGTTTTTTTAGAAATAAAAAACCATGCCAGGGCTAGTATCATATCAAGCAGGAACTTAAGGCTGACAGCTACAAGGGTATGCATAGTACCTGAGTCTGGTTCGCGCGTCCGGCCTCTGAAAAAAATTATGAGAGTGATGGCTGAAATTACCGAAAAGAGTAAAGAAAGAATGACAATATCCTTAATAAACAGATTTATCGGGTTTATTGACTTGATAAGCAGACCTATACTCAGGATCAGAAAATTGAACACTATCAGTAGCAAGACATATTTATATATTTGTCTCATACTGATAATTACTTTATAAAATCTTTCAGGGCTGTATATATTGCAGCAAAAACGCCTAACAGGGATAGAATTATTGTAAAGACGGGGGTATTGAATTTTGCCAGTTTATCCAGTTCTATGCCGCCCCAGGTAGTAATAAGGATAATAGCAATCATCTGGAAAGCCATTCCGGAATACCTTGCAAAATCATTTAACCCCTTATTTTCCGGGTTTTTCAGATTCTTTTTCTTTAATGGCTGCGGCACTGTCATTTTCGCTGTCACTCATTTTACAATTTCCGGAGAAGACAGCTCCCGGTTCAATAGATAGTTTAACTGTAACAATATCGCCAAAGATTTTTGAAGATGCTTTCAGGTTAAGCAGCTGTCCAACAATTATTTTGCCTTCAACAATGCCTGAAACTTCAGAGTTTTTACAAATACACCTCTCCGCTGACTTTACCTGTAGGACCAATAACTACTTTGCCCTTGGTATTCAGATTACCCTTAAGTGTACCGTCAATCCGGATATCTCCGTTTGATTTGACATCTCCTGTAATATCAGTTCCGTTACTTATAAGATTTATGGTGTTGTTATCAGTCTCGTTGTACTTTGCCATTGGTTTTAAAAGTTATGAGATTTATATGTAATAACTCACAAATATAAAAACTATTGCAGATAAAAATAGACAGTGGTTAGACATTTACGATTCAATTATTTGTCGGGATGAGACCCCCTCTGCCGCTGCATATCACCTTCGCTGAAGCTTCGGTTAGTGAAGTGCGGCTTTACTTTCTCCAGCGGCAGAGAAACACTGCGGTATTAACCACAAGTTACAATAAATACCGTATATTGTTTCCGTCCCTGCCATTGCCTTACGCCTGATAGCGGCTACGCGAATGGTGATACGCAGGGGAACTCCGTGCAACGCCGGGATATTCTGTGGTTAAAGAATTTCAGACCGGATCGTAAGCCCATTTAAGGTATATCGACCCCCAGGTAAATCCTCCTCCGAATGCAGCAAGAATGAGGATATCTCCCTTTTTGAGCTTATTCTCATATTCCCATATACATAAAGGAATTGTAGCACAGGTTGTATTGCCGTAATTCTGAATGTTGATCATTACCTTTTCTGCGGAAAGTCCCATTCTCCTTCCTGTGGCATCTATAATACGTAGGTTTGCCTGGTGAGGAACCAGCCAGGCGATATCATCAGGTTTAAGATTATTTTTCTCCATGATCTCCACTGCAACATCTGCCATATTTGATACAGCGAATTTAAACACACTCTGACCTTCCTGGTATACGAAGTGTTCCCTGGCATCTATTGTTTCATGACTGGCGGGTTTTACGGAGCCTCCGGCTTTCAGGTGCAGGTATTTCCTTCCTGAACCATCGGTATGAAACAGATAATCCATTATCCCAAACTCTTCATTTGTAGGCTCAAGGAGAACGGCACCTGCTGCATCTCCGAACAGAGGACAAGTAGTCCGGTCGGTATAATCAGTTATGGATGACATTTTATCAGCACCTACCACTATCACTTTCTTATACCTGCCTGTTTCCACATAGGCAGCTCCAGTCTGCAGGGCAAAAAGAAATCCTGAACAGGCAGCATTGAGATCAAAGCTGAATGCATTTTTTATGCCGCATTTATCTGATATGATATTTGCAGTTGCAGGGAATAGCATATCAGGTGTAACGGTGGAACAGATCAAAAGATCAATATCTTCAGGAGCAGTATTTGTCTTCAACAATAACCCGCGCACAGCCTGCTCACCCAAATCCGAAGAACCAAGGCCCTCACCCTTAAGTATCCTCCTCTCCTTTATTCCGACCCTCTGCATTATCCACTCATCAGAGGTGTCAACCATTTTAGAGAGTTCATGATTTGTCAGCCTGTATTCCGGCACCCATCCATTGATTCCGGTAATAGCTGCACGTATTTTTTCCATAGTTAAATAGCTTCTTTGATCTTTTGTGCGAGATTCGCATGCACCACAGCCTTTGTTGAAAGAATCATGTTCATAATGGCTTTTCTTTTTGAAATTCCATGTCCGATGACAACATTAGCGTTTATTCCAACAATAGGAGTACCTCCATAATTTTCGAAATCCAGCCTGTCAAAATATTCATCCTTCAGATTCCTGCTTTTATAAATATGATGAAAGGCTTCGCCTTGTTTCAGAATGACATTTCCCACAAATCCATCGCAAACAACGACATCAGTCATTGTTTCCCTGAAGAGATGATTGCCTTCAATATTTCCGGCAAAATTTATTCCCGGATATTCTTTCATAAGTTCATAGGCAGCTTTTATGGCGGGAGTACCTTTAGTCTCCTCCTCACCAAGATTTATCAAGCCTACAGTCGGATTTTTGGTTCCCAGTACATACTTTGCATAGATGCTCCCCAGTATGGCATACTGTAACAGCACTTCCGGCTTGCAGTCAGGATTAAGTCCGACATCAAGAATTACTGAATCGCGGTTATCTATGCATGGAAGAATTGTAGCGAGTGCCGGTCGCAATACCCCTGGTATAAGCTTGACGGTATAACTTGCTCCGACAAGCATTGCACCTGTATTTCCTGCACTGCAAAAGCCATCGAGCTCACCATTGTTAAGCATCTCGTATCCAACGGCAATGCTTGAGTCCTGTTTTTGAGCAAAAGCTTTTGCAGGATGATCTGCCATCTCAATCACCTGTGTTGTATGCACAATATGAAATCTGGATGCGTCAGCCTGCATTTCATCAAGCTTCCTGTAAATGGAGCCTTCGTCTCCGATAAGAAAAAGCTTCTCTTTCTCTGTTAAATGACCGAGGGAATCAACTGCGCCCTCAATGATTGCATCGGGTGCAAAATCACCACCCATGACATCAAGGCCAATTCTCATATTTTAACTATTAAGTTAAGGAAAATCAGGCTGTAACCTTTTTCTCTATTGCAAGTTTGCCTCTGTAGTATCCGCATTCAGGACATACCCTGTGGTACAGAACTGATGATCCGCAGTTTGAACAGCTGGCTACTGTAGGTGCTGTTGCTTTGTAATGTGTTCTGCGCTTATCTCTTCTGGTCTTCGAATGTTTGTGTTTAGGATGTGCCATTTTAATTCTATTTAATTATCGTTCATCAATTTTTTCAGTTCATCCCATCTGGGATCATAATCACTTTCCTCTTCAACAATAAGCTCTTTAAGCTTTTTCAGCATCAACGGATCACATGTGCTATTACCATTCTGATCATCCGGATGCACTCTCTTTATGGGCAGCGCAAGGTGAATATATTCATAAAAATGCTGCTGCAAATCTAATTCATTTTCGTCAGCTGTCAGAGAAATTATATCGGGATCACTATCCTCAATTTTCTTCCCGAATTTGACCAGAAGCCTGCTTTCCGATTCCAAATGATAAAAAAACATCTCCAGACATCTGTCACAACAAACTTTTACATCGCCTGAAATCCTGATAATCAGGTCGACATGAGAAGATCTTTTTTCAAGTTCAATATTTGCAAACAGGCTTCCTTCCTTAATCTCCGACTCTTCAAAACTTTCAAAAAACTTATTATCAATCTCAAAATCAATTGTGTGGCGTCCTTCTTTCAATCCGCTTAATCCAATAGTGTATGAACCGGACATCTCTTCAAATTTTGGTTTGCAAAAATATGAATCCTTCTTCAATTAAAAAAATTATCAACAAAAAAGTAACATTTATTGTCTGAAATGACATATTACCGGTTGAAAATAGCCATTCACCGATTTTCTCTCGGAAGCTTGTTTACAGTGAGTTATTTTTGATACAGATTAAAAAACAATATTATGAGAAACAGAGATAATCAATATTCGGTAAAGATGGAACATCATCCCCAATTGGGAATAGGATTGTTCTTCATCCTGCTTGGAGTAGCACTTCTGGTTGCAACCAACGACCTTCTTCACCTTGGAAGCATAAGCAATTATTTCACCTGGGAAACAGCTTTGATATTCATCGGATTGCTGTTATTGCTGAACCTTCATTTCACCGGAGGCTTACTGATGATTGCAGGAGGAGTATGGTTTCTGCTCGATGACATATTTATTGTCACCCCGGAAATTGTAAAAACTATCTACTGGCCGGGCGTTATTATCCTTATCGGCCTCTCCTTTATTCTCTCCTCCGTTTTTAAACTAAAAACCAAATAAATTTAAACAGAAACATATAAATTTACGGCTATGGAAACAAATGATAATTATCGTGAAGGTAAGCCTGATAAAAGGCACGACCATAATCATCTTACAAACAACAGACCTGTTATCGGTGTGATACTGGTTCTTGTCGGTCTCTTTCTGGTTCTGAGGAACACAGGATTCTTCCCAGGGTTTATTGACAATATTATTTTCAGCTGGCCCATGCTTCTGATCACTATTGGAGCTGTAATCACAATCGGTTCTTCCGGAGGCAAAACCTCAGGTATCATTGTAATGGCTGTCGGCGCATTTTTCCTCATCCCTCATATTTTCAGGGAGACATTTGATGTTAACATGTTCTGGCCATCAATCTTTATAATTATCGGGGTAATATTCATCTTCTCAAGACGTAAGGGATGGAACTCGGTTTCAACAATCCCCCAGTCAGGTGATGACTATATTGACTATGTGCATGTTTTCAGCGGCGGTGAAAGACAGATCGTCTCCGACAATTTCCGTGGGGGAAAAGTCACTGCAGTATTCGGAGGCAGCGAAATTGACCTTACGAAAGCAAAACTTGCAGCAGGCGTTTCAGAACTGGAGCTGGCCTGTGTCTTTGGAGGCACTACAATTATTGTCCCCGACGACTGGAATGTGAAAATCGAAGTAGTACCTGTGCTTGGAGGCTTTGGAGACGCACGTAAACTGAATCCCGGAAGGATAATAGATACAACAAGGCAGCTTGTGATAAAAGGTGCAGTGGTATTCGGCGGCGGTGAAGTAAAAAGTTACTAGTATCCGAATGAGACATCCGGTACTTGCAGATAAAGTAAGACTGATAGTCTGGTGGCTGGTCTGGCTCTTCCTTGCGATGGGCCAGTCACTTCTCTTTTACTATGCATTCGGGGATTTCACATATATTGGTATTGTTGACAGTTTAGTTTCACTGGTAATCTATTCAGGTATAGCCATCTCCCTGTGGTACCCCTTCAGCTTTTTCAACACCGGAGAAATACGTCCCGCTTACCACTTATTTCAAATCTCGTCCTCAGCGGAGCCATCTCAATCACATTATGGGTTCTGATTACAAAATATATTGTACTTCTCCTTCTGCCTGAACAGAACAACTACCCGGCCTACTGGGAGGCAACCTTCCCTTACAGGATCGGGACCGGCGTTTTTATCTATGGGCTTATAGTCCTCTCCTACTTTCTTTTGTCAGCCTCTCAAATCTCTCTGAAAAGAATGCAAAAGAGGCCAGGCTTGAAACAATTGTCAAAGAGACCGAACTAAAAATGCTGAGGTCACAGATCAATCCTCATTTTCTTTTCAACAGCCTTAATTCAATAAGCTCTCTGACAATTACCGATCCTGAAAAAGCAAGGGATATGGTCATAAAGCTTTCAGAGTTTATGAGATATGCCCTCTCAAGAAAGGACGAACAACCTGTCTCACTGCAAAATGAGCTGGAAAACCTTCGCCTTTATCTTGATATTGAAAAGGTAAGATTCGGGGATAAGCTTACACTGGAAGAGAATATCGAGCCCGGCTGTCTCGATTTTAAAATCCCGGTAATGCTTCTGCAGCCTCTTTATGAGAACGCAGTTAAACACGGGGTATACGAAAGTACTGAAAGTGTCAGGATCCTGACACAGGCAAAGTTTACAGACGGTTTCTTTGAAATGATCATAAGCAACAATTACGACCCGGAAGCAATCTCGAGGAGTGGAACCGGAACAGGATTGCTTAATGTCACAAGGCGGCTTGAACTTTTCTACGGCAATAAGGGTTCAATAAAAACATTGAAGGAAAATGGGGTTTTTACAGTAACACTTTATATACCGCAAGATTATTTGTTAAGTATTAATTGAAAATAATATATAATTTTAGGGGGTAGAAAAGTCCTCCAAATGGGATATTCAGGCTGTTGAAAAAGTCCTTTGTGTGCCTTAGTGCTTACCTTAGTGCCTCACAAAGGAACACAAAGGCAAAAATAGCATTTTGGATAACTTTTTCAACAGCCCCATCGGGGAAGAAATAAGAAACCAATGGAAAAGATCAGAATAGTAATAATAGACGATGAAGCTCCGGCACGTGAAATAATTAAGTTTTATTTACAGGAGGTGGATTCCGCAGAAGTGATAGCCGAATGTGCGGATGGCTTTTCAGGATTGAAAGCAATTTCGTCAATGAAACCTGATCTGGTTTTCCTTGATATCCAGATGCCCCGGCTTACGGGTATCGAGTTGGTTGAGGTACTTACAGAGAAACCGGAGATAATCTTTACTACAGCATATGATCAGTTCGCCTTAAGAGCTTTTGAACTTAATGCTGTCGATTATCTTATGAAGCCCTTTCCTAAAAGAAGATTCCTTGAAGCAGTCAAAAAAGCCACTAATAAGATCCGGTCAGAAACCGGAAACAAAGAGCCGGCAAGTAATCTGCTCACAAAAAAACCTGAAAATGCCTCTCCGGTAAACAGAATGGTTGTACGTAAAGGAAATGCAATTAACCTGATACCGGTTGAACAGATAAGGTATATAGAGGCACAGGATGATTATGTAATGATCTACCATGCCGCCGGCAAAGCTCTCAAGCAGCAGACAATGAAAAACTGCGAGGATAATCTTTCAAAGGCTGATTTTGTCAGAATTCACCGGTCATATATTGTAAAAGTCGGGGAGATCAACCGTATCGAGCCGTATGGAAAAGACAACTATGTTGCGATATTACATTCAGGAGATAAACTTCCTGTAAGCCGTTCGGGGTACAAACATCTCAAGGAGGAGCTTAAATTTTGAGACCCCCCTGAAAGTGCTCCTTCTCTATTAGGTTTGCCCCCCTGCCCCACATAAAGTGATCCTCCACTATCGTGGTTTGCCCCCCTGCCCCCCTAAAGGGGGGTTAATACACGATATATAATATATTCTGTTTAACATCAGAGCATTAGCCCCCCTTTAGGGGGGTTGGGGGGCTAAAAAGGATCGAAATAGCAGAGGGGTTGGGGGGCTTTATCTTTTAAGTCGGTTTTCTTTTTCCCATCTGGTAAATATCTCTGAAAATGGATGGTATCTCCGGAAGCGGAATAAAGGAACAGGATCATATCCGTGAGTGCCTCCCGGTCTGCACCTTAGAATTCTTCCCGCTCCCATAATAACTCCTTTAAAGGGTCCGTGGATCTTCAGCGCATCCAGCATATATTGAGAACAGGTTGGGACATGACGGCATGAGGGTCTCAAAAACGGAGAAATAAAATACCTGTAGAAAAGAACAGGGAGCGACACGATAAATGACAGGACTCTGTTTATTGAATTCATAGCTGTGCAAAGATAATAATAGCTGCCAAAGGATGCCTTTGATTACCTGTCTGTTCGTCAGATTAATTACATGACAAAATGACCATTCTTCATTTCAGCTATACTTTTGGCAGGCCTTTTGTGGTTAGGAAAAGAAATTAAAGGAGGAAAATTAAAATGAATATCTGGATAATCTTTATAGGTTTTATGATCCTGAGCTGGATCGTGAGCATGGTATTGAAATCTAAATTTACCAAGTACTCAAAAATACCGTTAGACAATGGTATGTCGGGCCGCGATGTGGCTGAGAGAATGCTTCGGGATTTTGGGATCACCAATGTAAGTGTTCAGAGTGTGCCTGGGCAGCTGACCGACCATTATAATCCTGTTGACAGAACAATTAACCTGAGCCCTGATGTATATAATGGCCGCAGTATCTCATCTGCTGCTGTGGCAGCTCATGAATGCGGTCATGCTGTTCAGCATTCAAAAGCTTATGCATGGCTCGGATTCAGATCCAAACTGGTACCGGTAGTGAGCTTTTCTTCGAAATGGGTACAGTGGATACTTCTTGCAGGTGTTCTGCTTATTCAGACCTTTCCTGCATTGTTGCTTGCAGGCATAATTTTATTTGCCTTTACTACAATCTTCAGCTTCATAACATTGCCAGTTGAGATTGATGCAAGCCGGAGGGCACTTGCCTGGCTATCAAATGCAGGAGTAACATCATATAATAACCATGACAAGGCACAGGATGCTCTAAAATGGGCAGCATATACCTATGTGGTTGCAGCTCTCGGCTCTCTTGCCACACTGCTGTATTATATAATGATTTTTACGGGGTCAAGGAGATAAGCTTATCTTCTGTAGTTAACCCCCCCTTTAATTCCCCCCAGTGGGGGGAAAAATATCCGCTATCTAATATAATTGTGGTTAATACCGCAGTTTTTCTCCCCCTTGGGGGAGATCGCCGCCCGCTAGCGGTGCAGAGGGGGTTAACGTCCATCAACCTCCAACCATTTTGTCTGCTTATGAATTGTCCTTGTTACAATCCAGATGACAAATGCTGATGCTGTAAGATAAATCCACATCGGTGTAAGATAAATCCTTTGTGAGAGGAAGTAGTTTCTGAACAGATCGAGCAAAATAAATATGGCAAATATGTTTACAAAGCTGTTATACTCTCTCTTCAGGACATTCCGCACTGAAAAAGGAAGTTTTGGCGCGATGAATTTCAGAGACAGGGGAATAAAAGATCCTACTTTTTCTGACCATTTGTCATATACATCTCCGAATTTCCTTCTTAAAAATTGTTCTTCCGCGAACATAATACGCTCATAATATATCCAGTACATAAGTCCGAAAATCACCGTAAAACAGAATGAGCGAAGAAATAAGACAGGTCCGAGCCACATGAAAAAATTCCCGAGATAAAGGGGATGCCGCAATAATGAGTATATCCCTGTAACATTGAGTTCATCGGCCACCTGTCCGTTAATGGTGTTGCGTCCGGAGGTGTTTTTCGGAGTAAATCCCACGGTAAGGATTCTTATTACTTGTCCTAAAAGACTTACCCCGAGAAAAATAAGCTCATCTCGCATATCAAACAGTATTGCCTGCCTGTTGCCAAGGTACATTACAATAATACCAGCAACAACCATAACAACAGGTAACCAGCTTCTTCTTTTAAATAACCAGTTCCCGGAATTTTCAAATTCATGTACCAGTGCCATCTTTTTTTTGTGCAAAAGTATTAAAATTCTAGAAATTGATTTTAACCCTTAAAAAAGCAATATTAATTTTCTCGGCAGAAGTTGCGGTTTTGCTTTCGAAATGCTGCCAGTAAAGTGAAAGGTCTGCATTCTCAGCAACAGAATAATCAAATGAAGGTCCTGCATAGAAACCCTTCATATCAGGAAACCACATTGCTGAGAGTGAAGCATTAAAGAGGGGTGTTACCGGCCAGGTAAACTGACCGAAGGCTGTAAACTTTGAAAATGCCAGCTCCTTTGCGGAAAGTGTTCCGAAATAAAACTCACTGAAATCTTCAGGTTCAACCGGATTGTTGCAAAACATCAGCTGGATTTGTGCCAGGCTGTTATTCTTAAAAGTTTTATCGAATCCGAATGTTAATATCCCGGTCCCGGTTGAATCTTTGAAATCCTGATATGGCTGGAACCAGGAAGCTTCCCCTCTGAAAGAGACAGAACCAAATGCCCCTGACCATCCTGCACCTGCCATAAGATCTTCCGATTCAACAAATCCTGCAAGGAACTGTATATCATACCCCCGTTTGTTGAACCTGTATAGAGCGGAGGCTGTAATATTGTCATTGTAATCTGCTTTAATTGCAAATTCAAGTGCCGAGGAATACCCTGGGTAATATTGAAGCCTTATTGCATCACTACCAGGCCTTTCAACATAATCAAAATCGAAAAAAGAATATGTGTTGAAAACGTCGTTAGGATTCCAAACAAGAGTTTGGCCCCAGTTTATCCTCTGTCTGCCCACCCTTGCCTGGAATTTTCCATAGTTGAAATCGACCCAGAGACGGTCAACGGTGGTATTCAGAAAAAATGATTGTTCATCAAGTATATTCCAGGAAAGATCGACCCATCCCTGATCCTCCCCGATCATCTCTGAATATGCTGGTCCGCTCCTGACCATGTCTCCGGTGAAAAGCCGGTTCCGGAATTCTGCCGCAAATGTTATATTTTCATTAATGTATCCCTTCAGGTTAAGCCTGTTATGTATAAGATTGTCAATTACAAAAGGTCCTGAAAGGGAATCATACATAACACTTTGCACAGTTGAAACATAGCCATTAAGTGTCAGGAATTCTGGCTTTTCCTGAGAGAACAGCTGAAAATAAATTATCAGAAATAATAAAAATATTAAAATCAGTTTTCTAATCATAAGTGTAGCGGAATATCATTATTCCCTGATGTCGTCAGAAACTATTTCTCCGTCTTCAAGCGTAATCACGCGATGAGCCATTTTAACCACCCTGGCATCGTGTGTCGAAAAGATAAAAGTTATTTTCTCTTCATGATTAAGCTTTTCCATTATCTCAAGGAGGTTGGCTGCGGATTTTGAATCGAGGTTGGCGGTAGGTTCATCTGCAAGTACGAATTTTGGTCTTGAGGCAAGGGCTCTTGCAACAGCTATTCTCTGTTGCTGTCCTCCCGACATTTTTGCAGGTCTGCTGTTTGCCCTGTCTGATAGTCCTACTGCTTTCAGTAACTCAAATGTTCTTTCATCACGTTCCTTCCGCGACCATTTCTGAAGGTTCATAATAAACTCCACATTCTCCTTAGCTGTTAACACGGGAATTAGGTTATAAGCCTGAAAAACAAACCCTATGTTCCTCATCCGGAAGTCAATAAGCTGAGAGGATTTCAACCTGGACAGGTCAGTACCGTCAATAATTATCTTGCCTGACGTGGGCATGTCGAGGCCACCAATGAGGTTAAGTAGTGTTGTTTTACCTGAACCGGAAGGCCCCACGATTGCAGCAAACTCAGCTTCCTGAAAATCGAGCGTAACGCCATTGATGGCATGCACTTTTATTTCTGAACTGTTGTAAATTTTATTGACATCCTTTAATTCAAGTATTTTCATTGTTCCAATTTATTTTTTTCAGAAATCTGTTATTCCGTTCTGATTGCTTCTGCCGGATCAAGCCTGAGAGCTTTTAAAGCCGGATATACGGAAGAGGCAATACCAGTAATTATAATCAGGATGGTGATAAGTATAAAAAAGCTCAATGAGATTTCAGGGAAGATATGCGCTGAATAACCGAATGCTTCCATACCTTCAGCATATTGAGCAAAATTGATCCCGTTTTTGGCAGACAGCACTACAGATATCCAACCGAAAATCATACCAACGACACCTCCGGTCAGCGAAAGAAATACAGATTCAAGCATTATCATTGAGAAGACCCTGCGTTTATTCATTCCGATAGCTGTAAGCATTCCCAGCTCTTTTGTTCTTTCCAGCACAACCATCAGCATAGTATTAATTATTCCGAAGGCCAGTGCTGCAAGTATTATGCCCATGAACAAGCCGTAAATCTGGTGAACATAATCAGTCATCATAGCCAGATCTGGCTGAAGCTCCTTCCAGTTTCTCACATCCAGTCCGGGGCATCTTGTCCTGATCTCATTTGTAATTCCTTCAGTCTGGCCTACATCATTTATCCTTATAATCAGCTGGTGAAAGGAATTTTCATCTATTCCGGCTAGCTGGCACAATACATCCTTTTTTACGAATACCTGTACCTGCTCAAACATGGCATTCTTTATATCGTAGATACCGGCAATCCTGAATACGGCAGAAACCTGATTATTCTCCTTATCAAGGAATGTCAGTGTCATTTTTGAATTTTCACGGAATGACCATGCCTCCTTCTTGATCAGGTACCCATATTTCCTCAGCTCACTTTTTGAAAGGATAGAAGTTACAGTGGAGGTGAATTTCTTTTCGTTGGGAAATCTGTTACCGGCAAGAATTGAGATTTTATCTAAAACATCAGCAGGAACCTTCTGTATCTCTAGTTTTTTAAGCACTGCAGAGTCAATAGCAAAGCGGATTATATTCAGCTCCTTAGCCAGATCCTGACCAATCAGCGCAAGATCATATTTAGATTCCCTTTCAAAATAATCACCAGTTCCGGGAATTATTTTCTCATAGAGTGAGAAAATTTCTTTCTCCTTTTCCGGCACAATTCCAACTATTTGCACTCCAGCACTTTTTGAAGCAGTTGCGGCCATGCCGGTTACTAATGTCCGCTGTACCATTCCATTAGATACCAGATATGCTTCTGATTGCTGGTATAATACGCTCCCCGCCTGTAATCATTATCTGAGGATCGTTATTCAGGATATAGTCTTTTCCGGTGATCTGGATATGAGAGATCTCCTCATCTATGGCAGCATCAAACCGCTGGGCAATCATTCCGTTCATAAAAGCAACAGCAAATACCCCGGCAAATATTCCGATCGTTACCGAGGCAATTACCACGAGACTTCTGACACGGTTACGCCAAACATTTTTCCAGGCTGTTTTCCAGATCATATCAAGTCTATTAAGCCTTTAATGAATTAACTACCTGCATTTTGCTTATCTTCCTCAGTGGATAGACAAGTGCAACAATTACAATTATGGCAACTGTGGCAGCCTGCCATACTATATAGATATCGGGAAGCAGAAAAGGCATAACAGCCTCCATTCCATAATCCTCATACATCTTTGCCATTTCACCATGAAATCTTATCGGATGGGAATATCCGTAAAAAATCACCGGAAGAGCAGCAATAATCCCTGATGCAATTCCCAGGATACCCATGAATATCATCTCAAGCGTTACAACTATTCCAAGCTTTGATTTTTGCATTCCGATGGCGACTAATACGCCGAACTCCCTCCTCCTTTCGGCAGTCATCATCAGAATGGTTCCAAAGATTCCGAATGCAATTACCAGATAAAGAATAATTATCATTATCATCCCGCTTTTACTATCCGCATCCATCTGATTAATCATAAGCTTATTCATTTCCCGCCAACTGATTGCCTTCAGAGGCGGTTCGACCTTTGTTCCAATTTCTGAGATCATATTGTCAATCTTCTCATCATCATTATCCTTAATACTGATTGCAAGGGAGGTCAGCAATCCTGGTGCATTGTAAAGCTCCTGACAGATATCATAAGGAAGATAAACAATTTTGTTGTCAAGGTCGGGGGTTGGCAGTTTTACGATACCATTAATCCTGTATTTACCGGCAGCGGTTGTCCCATGGTATCCCTGTCCGAGAAGGACTATTGTGTCACCAATCCCGGCTTTTAAAAAGAGTGACAGTTTATCTCCTAACAGGACTCCGGGTTCACCGGAATTTATATAGCCATTCCTGAAAGATGCGTATTTTCTGAAAATGGATAATATTGATGAGGAATCCTTATCTGAAATATTAAAATCAATTACCAGAGAGGAATTGCTGTTGTACGAATTTCCCCTGAAAATTTCAAGATTTTTTTTTATTTCCTGCGGAAGTTCAGAATTTCCAAGCGATTCAATATTATTATCATTAAGAGAGTACTTTACCAGTTTGTTCCTGACATCTGACAAAAGAGATTCCTTTTCAGGATCGATCCCCATTACAAGAACTCCTTTGGTAAAAGCTCCCGAGGATGCCAGTGCAAATGATTCGAATCTTGGAATTGTACCTTTCGCATTTGCAAGACTTATAACCATCTGTTCAAGTTCCGGAGTGTACGAGAATGTATTATCAACAATCTTGTTGTCCCAGAAATCCTCATGCTGAATCTGTATATAGCCAGTGTATGATTCGATTGCATTCCTGAACATGTGGTCATATGTTCCAAGCTGAAGCGACCTCATTATAATCGCAAAAAATATGGCAAAAAATACGGATGCAACCGTAATAAGGGTCCGCCTTCTGTTCCTCCAGAGATTACGCCATGCTATTTTAAAGTTTTCTTTCATCTCGCCGGTCTTTCAGTTTAAGATAGCATATATCTTATTATTTGAATACATCCCCCCTGCTTTCGCTAAAGCTTCAGCAGGCAAAGCTGGCCCCCTTCTGGGAAGGGACCCTTATTTAACCACCTTATGCCCTGCGCCCTGAGCCCTGAGCCCTGAGCCCTGCGCCCTGCGCCCTCCGCCCTTTATCACCTCACCCTTTTCATATTCTGCTGTGAAAAAAAGCTGTCTTCTATTGGAACATTGAATTTAATATCTTTAATAGTGACAATTGTCTTGTTCCCCTTTTCATCCGCCGGAAGGAGCTCCAGCAATGTTGGGATAAGACGTCCATCCATCAGTTTTATTTCGGAACCCAGTTCAGTTCTCACCAGATATCCATCTTCGTCGTAAAGTTCTGCTTTCAGCACAAGGAGGTCTTTTTTATCTATCCACCTTATCTGATGTCCCCAGACGACTGAAGCATTTTCCTTTGCAACCATTCTGATCTTATAGCATAACCTGTTGTCAACCATCTCCTCCGCAACAATCTCATGAGAATAATCATTCACCACGGAAGATTCTCTCAGGATATCATCATTTGTATAATCGGAGCCCATCCACCCCTGTGACATCATTGAGGGAGGAAGTTTAATAAGCCTGTTTATGGAAGGATTCCAGTTCCACATCTCCTGGCCTCTCTTCAGGAATGTCTGCCCCAGGTCTTTGGCAGGTGCAGTGATCAAAGTGAGGGAATTCTCACGTCCCATAGTCCAGCTTTTAAATTCGACAGTACGTTCCCATGAAGGCCTGACAATAGTCATTACCATAATGCTGATCCCCGATTTCTCGCCGTTGAATTTCTCATCTGCTCTTTTTACGATCTCCCTTGCTGACATTTCCTGAGCTGCAAGGCTTGAATAATTTCCTGATAAACCAATCAGGATCAGGGCTGGAAGGAGCTGAATTCTCATCACATTTATATTTGAAATGTCTCTTAAAATTACAAAATATTTTAGAATGATTCATCTTAGTCAAGTGTGGTACTATTAATCCTTCTCCTTCTCCAATCTCCAAAAAACAAATATTTGAAGATTGGTTACTGATTATTCTGGAAAGATTTTTATCTTTATCAGTTGTACATAAACCAATTTAACAATGGCAAGTCTCAAGCTTTTACTGGGAATGATCCCTTCAACTTCTAAAATTGAGCAAGCTGAAAAGGCCTTGATAACAGAATTTGAGAAACTCCCTCTCTTTGCAGGCTCTGATCTGCTCGCAAAATACAATGAGTTGGACAAATTGGTTAATTCCTCTGATTTTGTTCAGAAAAGAAAAGAAATTGAATCCATCGCATATAAAACCTCTGAAGAATTTGCAAAGGAGAAAGAGTTTCTTTCACTCCGCAAGGCAAAGGATATTGTACTCTATTTCAAGACCATCGGAGGGCATGAACTGAAAAGATTCAAGGAGATGGACGGATCTGATAAAATAATTTCCTTTGAAAAACTTGAAAATTTCATCAAATCCACTGAGTTCAGGGAAAAACAGAAGATGAAGCCATTCACTTTCAGGGATACCGAAGAGTACAGTAAATTCCTTGAATATAAGTCTCTTAAGAAAGACCCCGAAATAAAGGCCTTCTACAAATCGAAAGGAAAAGGAGAATTTACTAAAACAAAAACCGTAAACAGATTTGAAGAACTTGATTCTTTTGTAAAATCTTCTGCATTCCTGGCGAAAAAGAATATGAAACCTATCGGTTTTAAAGATTCAGAAGAATATAAAAAGCTTCTTGAGTACAAAAGGATAAAAGGGAGCCCGGAAATAAAAGAATTCTACAGGTTCGGGGTCTCAAAGGAGTATGCAAATTATCTCAATACCCATGATTCAAAACGGCTGGAGAGATATTCCGAGCTCAAGGAATACGTGGCATCATCGCAATTCAGGGAGAGAAAAGCCTATCTGCTTGACAAAAAAAGATTTGAAAAGACGGAAATGTTCAGGCAGGTACAGGAATATGATATATTAAAAAAGAACTCCGACATAATCTGGTATTTCAAGGTAAAGGACTCCAATAAATTTGACATCCTTAAACAGAGGGAACTGACTTTCAGTGATGAGTTTAACGGAGAAAGGCTTGATACCTCAAAATGGCTGACCAATTATTACTGGGGCGAAAAGCTGCTTAAGGACAGATACTCCGTTGAATCAGACCTTCAGGCATATACTGAGAAAGATAATTTTGAGCTCAGGAACAGCATTCTGAAGATCAATACACGGCCGCAAAGAGTCACCGGCAAGGTTTGGTCCGCAGACAAGGGCTTCAGCACTAAAGAATTCAGCTATACATCCGGCATTATCAATTCGGGCAACATCTTCAGGCAGAAATATGGTATTTTCTCAGCTAAGATAAAGCTTGGAAATCCTGAAGCTAAAAACGCCTTCTGGATGCTCGCCGACACAATCACACCTCATATTGACATTTGCCGTACATCGAAGGGAAAAGTATGGGTCGACCTCTTCTCAAATAAATCAAATCATTCCAAAACCTCTATCGGATCGAGATACGCAAATGACTTTTATATTTTTACCCTGGAATGGACACCACATAGTCTTACCTGGATGATAAATAATACTGAGATATTTATTCAGACGACTAATGTACCTCAGGAACCAATGTATGTCCTTCTTTCCGGAGGCCTTGATAAACCAATCAACGGAATGACTTCAATGGAGATTGATTGGGTAAGGGTCTATAATACAAAATAGCAGCTGTAGGGTCATGCCATGGCATGACCCTACGATTGTGCAAAGGCGCATCTGTAGGGCCACGCCATGGCGTGGCCTTGCAGAGACAGAACAATAATCTTTAGTGATCAAGTATTGTCCGACAAGTCAGAAGGATTTTTTTCTGACTTTATGTAACTTTCTGAAGTTTCATCCGTCTTTGCATTGCATCATCATTATGACAGTAAAAGAATATAACAGATCTGTAGAGGAGTATGCCGATCCGGTTTACCGCTTTATCCGTGGTAACCTTAAGGATGAAGAGAGGGCAAGCGATATCGTGCAGGACAGCTTTGAGAAGTTATGGTGTCGTGTTGCAGAAATTGATTACACAGTTGTAAAGTCGTGGCTGTTTTCAACGGCTTATAACAACATGATCGACATAATCAGGAAAGAAAAAAGAATGACCACCCTTGAAACGGCTCATGAAAATGAACTGGTTTATGAATCTCAGTACAGCGATCTCCAGGATATTCTTAATGAGGCTTTACAGCGGCTTCCCGAACAACAGAAAACCTCTGTTATGCTTAGGGATTATGAAGGCTACAGCTATAAGGAAATTAGCGATATAACAGGATTCAGTGAAGCCCAGGTAAAAATTAACATTTACAGGGCCCGGATTTCCCTGAAGAATTTCATTGGCAAAATCGAAACAGTGATTTAATGATGCAAATCGACAGATCAAATTATGAAATATGGTTTACCGACTGGCTCGATGGCAATCTGAACAGCCTTCAGGTTGAGCAGCTAAAGCTATTCCTTGACCAGAATCCTGATCTCAGGGAAGAATTGAACGACCAAACTACAATGAGCCTTGTTTCCTCTGCGGTTTCCTTCAGGTACAAAGAATATTTGAAAAAAACTCCTCCCGATATCTCTGAGGATCAGTTTGAATACCTGTGTGTTGCTTACCTTGAAAATGATCTTTCTGAAAGCCAGAAAGCAGAACTGCAGGAGATTGTTAATATCTATCCCGATAGGAAAAGGACTTTTGATCTGATACAAAAAACAATCATTGCCCCGGCAGGAATAAGTTACAAACACAATAGCCTGCTGAAACGAACAACTCTTCAAAATGCTATACGGATTTCAGTATTGGGTCTAAGTGCAGCGGCTGCAATTTCAATCATCATAATTATTTATTCTGTTATGCCTGGGACTGCCCCTTTTAAGCAGATCAATACTGCTAATAACATTATGCCTGACAGTGCAGTTCAGAGGCCATCCGAGATCATGGCAACTGTCTCAAAAGCTCACATTTTACCCCCTGCCCCGCAATTGGGGTATAGAAAAATGCCGACTATAAGTAAGTCCCCCGCGGGGGCCCTTCCCGATAGCTATCGGGAAGCTGTCGGAATAGGGGTAAATCTTTCTGAAAGATCTTTTAAGACAACCTCTTCAAATGATTCATCTCTCAGAATATTTAACAAGCAGGAGGAAGCAATTATCAAAGTGCCTGTTAATCAAGAGCTTGATTTTGGGAAAAAAGTTGTCAGCAATACCCTTGTTGCATCCAATCAGATTATTAATATCCCTGTTGCCGGGGATGAAAGAAGTCAGGTAGGAAAGTTCATTTCAAGAACTTTCAGGGAAAAGCTTCTAAAAGAAAAAACACCGCATGACGCCCCTCTGAAAGGATTTGAGATTGCCGAGGCCGGAGTTGCAGGACTCAATAAATTATTCGGATGGCAAATGGCTCTTGATATGAAGAATGACGACAATGGACAGCCCAAATCAGTCTATTTCAGCTCAAAAATTCTGAAAGTCAATGCACCGGTTAAAAAAAGAGAGGCTCAGCCGTAACTTTTCGCAACCTCTCTTCGTCCCATCCCTGAAAACAATTAATAATTTTATTCTATAACACAATGAAAAGATTAATATTCATCACAATCGCAATTCTGATTGCATTACCCCTGATGTCTCAGGAGGACAATTTAAAAAAGCTGGAAAACCTAGAGAATAATACCGGAATTAAAACTGTTAGCGACAGTACAGCAAAATCTGAAACTGTGACTAAAACTAAAAGTGAACCTGAAGTAAAACAGGATACAGTAATAGTTGAATTTGGCGACGAGATTTTCTCCGTTAAGGAAATGGGAGATGAAACAAGGATAAAGATCGGCAAGAAACAATTCAGGGTCGTTGAAAACAATGATGGTGTGGTCGTATTTAAAAGTACAGGTGAAAGATCACATAAAAAACCCCAGGATAGGTTCAAAGGTCATCTTGGCGGACTTGAACTAGGGCTAAACTCTTATCTGTCTGACTTTTGGAGTACAACCCTGAATCCTGAGGATAACTATTTAAACCTTAATACGGCAAAGTCATATACCTGGAATTTTTCTCTTCCATGTGTAAGCATTGGATTTACAAGGCACTTTGGCGTTGCAGCAACACTTGGAATTAATTTCAATAAATATCGTTTTGACGGAAATAATTCCATTGTCGAAGATGAAAACGGGGTAATTGGCCCCTATTATCCGGAACAGGGCATTACCTATACAAAATCCAAGCTGGTAACTACCTATGCCACTTTGCCGGTAATTCTTGAGGCACAGATCCCTCTGGCGAACAGCAACCGAACTATCAATATCGGAGCAGGTGTCATTGGAGCTGCAAAACTTGGATCACACACAAAGGCTACCTACTATACAGGTGGCAAGGAGAAAGAAAAGCATAAGGATGATTTCAGTCTGAATACTTTTCGCTGGGGAGCCACCGGAAGGATAGGCTATGAATTTTTTCAGATCTATGGAACTTGCTATTTCACATCAATGTTTGAAAACGGAAAAGGACCCGAGCTCTATCCTTTTGAAGTAGGCATAGCTTTTACATTTAACAATTAATTTTTTATATTTCCATAGGTAGGGACGTTGCATGCAACGTCCCTACAATTATTTTATACATGGTATACTTATTCAGGGGTTTTGCAAATACCTATATTTGTGAATAACTGAAAATTGCCGGTAATGGAAAATGAAATTCTTTCTCCAAGAGAAATACGGAGGTACTCCAAGCAGATAATGATCAGGGAGATCGGCATTAAAGGGCAGGAAAAGCTGAAAAAATGCAAGGTCCTTGTTATAGGCGCAGGGGGACTTGGTTGTGCCGTATTACAGTATCTCACTGTTGCCGGTACAGGTAAAATCGGAATTGCCGAATTTGATATGGTTGATGAGTCTAACCTCCAGAGACAAGTGCTTTACGGATCTGATGACGTCGGTAAACTAAAATCCATTATTGCCAAAAACAGGCTTGAACATCTCAATTCTCTCGTTGAGATTGAATCATTTAACCTGCGGATTAACTCCGCAAACTCACTTAAAATCATTGAAAATTTTGATATTGTTGTTGATGCCACCGACAATTTCGAAGCCAGATATATAATTAATGATTCCTGCGTTATCCTTGATAAGCCGATGGTTCATGGATCAATTTATAAATATGAGGGGTTGGTCTCAGTTTTTAATTTTAAGGGAGGGGCAACTTACAGATGTTATAATCCTGCTGCTCCGGATAAAATCTATAAAAATCCTGCACCGGCTCAGGTTGGTCTGTTTGGTGTACTACCCGCAATAACCGGAACTCTCATGGCAAATGAGGTAATCAAGATAATTACGGAAACCGGTGAGATTTTGAGTGGAAAAGTTTTAATATTTAATATCCTGAACAATACTTTCAATACATTCTCCGTAAATAATATTCAGGAGAATCATGAAATAAAAAACCTGACAGGCTCCGTTATGCCCCAACCGTAAATATAATAAATTAAAGATGAGGCTATTACTTATAAGCAACTCAACAAGCCCCGGAGGAAGGTATCTTGATCATCCCGGGGAGTTTATAAAAACATTTTTAGGCAAAATTCCGGGAAAAGTTCTATTCATTCCATATGCAGCTGTTACATTTTCATACGATGAATATGAAGGAAAAGTATCTGACAGATTCCGGGAATTGGGTCTTGAAATTATATCCATTCACCATTTCACTGATCCGGTTGCAGCAATAGACATGGCTTCAGCTATAGTTGTTGGAGGAGGAAACAGCTGGAAACTTCTCAAAATGATCAGGGAAAACAATCTTATTGATATCGTTAAGCAGAAGGTAACTTCAGGAACACCGTATATAGGATGGAGTGCAGGTGCCAATGTTGCCTGTCCGACAATTATGACAACCAATGATATGCCTGTGGTTGAGCCTGATTCTTTCAAAGCATTCAATCTGATCCCATTCCAGATTAACCCTCATTTTACAGATGTGATTTTGCCGGGCCATGCCGGGGAAACAAGAGAACAGAGGATTGAGGAATTTACCGAGGCAAATCCGGGAATCTTTGTTGCCGGTTTACGCGAAGGCACTATGCTGCTGTGTGAGAATAATAAGCTAAACTTGACAGGTAACGGAAATGTAAGGATATTCAAAAAAGGAGAAATACCCGCAGAATATGCAGCTTCAGACGATTTATCCTTCCTGCTGAAGTAATGAAGCTTTATATTATTCAAATGAACTAACTTTGCTCCCTGCAGTTTAAATAGCTGATATACTTTTTTATAATGAAAATTGTATCCAAAATACTTAAGCTACTCTCAATTCTTATTTTAATTGCATTCATAGTTCTCTTTGCCGCCTCCAGACTGATGCAGGATAAGGTAGCAGCTATAATTCTTAAATCGCTGAATGAGAATATTTCAACAAAACTGAAAGTAGGAACCTTCAGATTATCTTTCCTCAGCAAATTCCCCAGGGCTTCCCTTGAGTTGAGAGATGTCATCGTTTATTCTTCCCCAAATTTCAACTCCGCTGCATTTTCCGGAATCAATAGCGATACTTTGCTGGCAGCCAGGAATGTATCCATTGAATTCAAGTATACTGATATACTTAGAGGAAACTATACTATCGAAAGAATCCGGGCACGAGGTGGTAAAATGAACTTTTTTACTGATTCTGATGGCAGGGTAAATTATAATATTTCGACAGGCGTCAGAAAACCTGAGTCAGACGTTTTCACTATAGATCTCGAAAAAATTTACATCGCTGGCATCAGAGCCTATTATAATAACCTTGCCACAAAACTTATTATCAATGGTGTTGTCAGAAAAGGGACCCTTAAAAGCAGGATTCACGGAGATAATATCGACTTTAATGCATCAGGGGAAATACAGATAGACAGCATTCAGCTACACAGTACAAGAATAAATAAAACGATTGTCACCGAAGCTGACATTGATCTGCAAAAGAGTAAAAGCGGAATAAATTTCAAAAAAAGCAATTTTCATATTGACAATTATGATTTCGGGCTTTCAGGATTTATCTCTTCAGATAACATTTATGACCTTAAAGTCACAGGCCATAATATCGATATCTCAAAAATCAGGAATTACCTGCCGGATAAATACTTTGAGATGCTGGCCGGCTATGATCCGAGAGGAATACTTGTAATTGACAGCAGGATAAAAGGGTTGATGACACGTACGTCCAATCCTCATACAGAAACAACCTTCCGGCTTGAAAAAGGTCAGATAACTTATGGCAACAGCAATCTGGCAATTAGAAATCTCTCTTTTGATGGGATCTACTCAAACGGATCAAAAAACCGTCCGTCAACCGGATCTCTGAGAATTAAAGATTTGCGGGCAGAGCTAGGTTCTGCCGAATATACCTGTTCATTTTCTATATCCGGCTTTGATGATCCTTATGCTGAATTAATAATAAAAGGCCGGGCTCTTCCTGCGGAGATCAGCGAGTTTTTCGGGCTTAAGAATATATCTGAGGCTGGAGGGTCAGCTGATATTGACCTGAAACTTTCGGGAAAGATTGATTTAAAGAATAAATTTGGATTATCAAATCTCACAGATCTTAAAAATGAAGGAACCATAGGGTTCAACTCTTTCAGTATCGGATTCAAGAACAACAGTTTACTGGTAAATGATGTAAACGGAAGCTTATTGATGAGCAATACCATTCTGGCAAAAGACCTGAAACTCCTGTATAAAGGGCAAAGAATATCTGTCAACGGTGAATTCAGAAATCTTTTGCATTGGCTTGATGGCAGACCAGTTCAATTGATAGCAATAGCTGATATTTCATTTAACAGATTAATTCCTGAAGCATTTTTGAAAAATACCTCTGTGACGGCCGCACCGGTTTCAAAAAAAACCGCCTTTAATCTCCCAGACGATATGGTACTGGATATCAATTTTAAGATTGACAGTATGAAATACAAAACTTTTTTATCATCGGGAATTTCGGGAACACTTAATTACAAACCGAAGCTGTTGACTTTTAAGTCATTTAATATGAAAGCTTTAAAAGGAACCATCTCCGGTAATGGTTATATTCTTCAAAATTATAATAAATCAGTCCTTTCGAAAGGAATTTTCAATGTAACAAACGCAGATGTAAACATGGCATTCACATCATTTCAGAATTTCGGTCAGAACTTTCTGAAAGCGGAAAATATTGCAGGTTCCCTCTCAGGTTCCTTTTCACTTCTTCTTCCACTCGATTCGCTGCTTAACCCGCAGGTCAACTCGCTGACAGCAGCGGGAAAATATACTCTGGTCAACGGGGCTCTTATAAATTTTGAACCTGTGAAAGAACTTTCATCATATATTGAAGTTTCTGAACTTGAAAATATCCATTTTGAGAAGTTGGAGAATGATTTTTTTATCAGGAGCTATTATGTTTATATTCCCCAGATGGAAGTCAGGTCCTCAGCGGTTGATCTGTCTGTGAATGGCAAGCATAGTTTCGACAATGATTATGAGTACCATGTTAAAGTACTTTTATCTGAAATTCTTAGCAGGCAAAGAAAGAAAAACAAAACCAATGTTACGGAATTTGGTGAAGTTCAGGATGACGGACTGGGCCGGACCTCAATGTTACTGAAGATCGTTTATAAACCGGAGTATGGCGATGATATCAAGGTAAGCTATGACATGAAGGCTGCAGCAAGTGAAGTTAAGAACAATCTCAATTCTGAAAAGAAGACAATTAAGACAATACTTAACCAGGAATATGGCTGGTTTAAAAATGATACTGCCAGCATTGAGAAACCAGCTGAAAAGAAACCCCGTTTCAAAGTCACCTGGGATGATAAATAATAATTAATCAAACAAATTGCTTATTCCTGTTCATAAATCCCTGGGGAAGCTTTTTTTGCTCCTTTTCGCCATCTGCATAGGCATGGGATCTCTTATCTATACAGATTATCTGGTACGGAAGCTAAAGGTTGAAGAGAGAGAAAATGTCAGGATGTGGGCAGAGGCCACTTCGCTTATTTCAGTAGCCGATACAAACCAGAATGTTGAGTTTCTCTCCTCGGTTATAGATAATAATAACACTGTACCGGTCATACTGACAGATGAATCAGACAGCATAATTTCCGCCAGGAATTTTGATCCGCAAAAGATAAATGATCCCGGTTATCTGAAGAGGTCTCTGAAAAAAATCAAAGCTGATAATAATCCGATAATGATCAGCCTGGAAAATACACATTTCAATCTGATTTACTATAAGGACAGTACAATACTTACAATGCTGATATACTATCCATATATTCAGCTTGCAATAATTATTCTCTTCATCCTGGTTTCTTACCTGGCATTCAGCTCATCAAGAAAAGCTGAACAAAACCAGGTGTGGGTTGGCATGTCACGGGAGACTGCGCATCAGTTGGGGACACCAACCTCATCCCTTGCCGGCTGGATAGAGGTTTTACAGCACAAACACCCTGAAGTTTCGATTACAAAAGAACTGGCTCTCGATGTTGAAAGGCTTGAAAAAGTGACTGAAAGATTTTCACGTATCGGATCAAAACCATCTCTGACATATGAAAAGATTGTCCCGATTATATTACGCACAATTGATTACCTTAAATCCAGGACCTCCTCGAAAGTAAGGTTCAGCTTTGAATATGATCCCGGAAAATCTGTGGTCATTCCTTTGAACACCGCACTTTTTGAATGGGTTATAGAAAATGTTTTTAAAAATGCCATTGATTCTATGGAAGGTAGCGGTGAACTTAATATAAAACTTACGGAATCGGAAAAAAATGCAATAATTGACATCACTGATACAGGCAAGGGGATCCCTAAGACAGCATTTAAAAAGATCTTCAATCCGGGTTTCACAACCAAGCAGAGAGGATGGGGTCTGGGTCTTTCACTCGCCAGGCGGATTATTGAAGAGTATCACAGAGGCAGGATCTTTGTCAGGAACTCCGAACTGGAAAAGGGCTCCTGTATAAGGATTATTATGAATAAAGGAAAACACTGAATTCTATCTTAGCACATTTCTATGCACAGGAAAGATATTGAGATAATGGCTCCGGCCGGATCGTATGAATCATTGATTGCCGCCATACAGGGAGGCGCCGACTCTGTTTATTTCGGGGCGGAACAACTAAATATGAGAGCTGCCTCCTCAAATAATTTTACCCTTGATGACCTGCAGAAGATAGTCTCGATATGTAATAATAGCGGTATAAAGAGCTATATTACTTTAAATGTTGTCGTTTACGACCACGAAATTGACCAGATGCGGAGGATAATAGATGCATCAGTCGCCTGTGGTATTTCAGCAGTCATTGCATCTGACCTGTCGGTAATAAATTATGCATTTTCAAAGGGTATAGAGGTTCATCTCTCAACCCAGTTGAACATAACGAATATTGAATCGCTTAAATTTTATTCTCAGTGGGCAGATGTGGCAGTATTGGCGAGGGAGCTGAACCTTGATCAGGTGGGATATATCTACAACACCATAAGGGAGCAGGATATCAAAGGCCCTAAAGGGGAACTGGTCAGGCTTGAGATGTTTGCCCATGGTGCATTATGTATGGCAATATCGGGTAAATGTTACCTGAGCCTGCATGAAAATAACAAGTCAGCCAACAGGGGAGAATGTTATCAGACCTGCCGAAAATCATATGTTGCCACTAACAGCGAAACGGGTTATGAGCTTGAGATCGATAATGAATATTTGATGTCGCCGAAAGATCTTTGCACTATCGGATTCCTTGATAAACTTATTGATGCAGGTGTCAGGGTTCTTAAGATAGAGGGGCGGGCAAGATCAGCTGAGTATGTAAGGGTGGTTACATCATGCTATAATGAGGCAGTGATTGCCCTTGAGGAAGGAACCTACAGCAGGGAAAAAACCGATGGTTTAAAAGAGAGACTCTCAGCTGTTTTTAACAGAGGATTCTGGGATGGATATTATCTTGGTCAGAAGCTGGGGGAATGGAATACCAACTATGGTTCAAGTGCAACAAAAAGAAAGATTTATATAGGAAAGATCACCAATTATTTTAACAGGCTTAATGTTGCAGAGATAAAACTCGAGAACGGGGATCTGAGCAAAGGTGATACTATCCTTGTCACAGGTCCGACAACAGGAGCTATATACTATGAGGCGGATGAGATCAGGGTTGATCTTAAAGTTACGGAAAAAGCTCTTAAAGGGGAACTCTGTTCCATTAAAACCACTGATCAGCTGAGAAGATCGGACAAGGTCTATAAATGGGTTAATGCCTCTGACATTAAGAATCAATAAATGAGCTGTTTCACCAGGTTATCTTACCTGCTGCATCAAGTATCTTCTTTGCATTTGATGCTATTTCATCAGTATCGGTTTCAACAAAAATCAGATTTTTAATTTTCTTCTTCTTTAATCCAAAATGATAGGCTTTGTCATAATATCTGAGTGAAATTTCGATTGCCTTTGAATAATCGTCATGTTCAATAGCATCCAGGGCATCTCTTGTATTGTCTCCCCCGAGGCGCTTGCTTATCTTCAAAACTGATTCTTTAAGCGACTCCCTGGGGAAGTTTGAATACTCTTTTATAAGCCTGGGCAACCTTAGTTCCATGTCCATCATAAGTACAATTACTGGAGAATCCTGCATTCTTTCATAGAAACAATCGGGAATAAATACTGTACCGATATTACGGCTTTCATCCTCAACCCAGTAAGGAATATTTTTGTCATTCCTTCTCCATTCATCATAGAGGTTATTGCCAAATTGTTCAGTGGATGGCTGGGGCTTCTCTCCAAGAGCTCCGAAAGCAGATCCCTTATGATTGGCAAGTCCTTCAAGATCAATAAGCTGCTGGCCTATTGATTTAAGATATCTGAGGATATATGTCTTGCTGCTCCCTGTAAGACCTCCGAGGACTATCATTTTCCCTTTTTCAGAGAGACTTTCAAGTATATAATTCCTGTATGACTTATAACCGCCTTCAAGAACCTCAGTTCTGATATCTCCAAGAGAGAAGAGCCAGGCCATAGCTTCCGATCTCATTCCGCCTCTCCAGCAGTGTACAAGTAGCTTTCCGTTTTTAGCTGTGGAGAGTGCCTGAGACAATTTATCTGACATCATGGGAGATGACAGTTTAAGCCCCTCCAGAATTGCGGGTATCCGTCCCTCTTTTTTGTACTTTATACCAACCGCCTCTCTCTCTTTATCATCAAAAAGGGGGATATTTATTGCACCGGGGATGTGTCCTGATCCATATTCTGAAGGAGACCTGACATCAATAACAGGTATGCTTTCAGCCAGTTCCAGAAACCTTTCAGCCGGGATTTTTTTCTGAGTCATCCTTTTTTGGATATTGGTGCTGTTCGAGAAATCCTTTATGTTCCTTTGTGATGTCCTTTGTGATCCTTTGTGTTTAAATGATTTAATATTAAACACGACGGACACTAAGGGTTTCACAAAGGTACACTAAGGTAAGAATAGATTATTACGAGCCTATAAAATGGCTCCTGATTGATTATTATATTCCTTATTTTCTGAAATAGGTTGCTATTAACTTCTTCAGCTCTTCTATTCTAACCGGTTTTGAGATAAAGTCCCTGATGCCTGATAATTCTGCTTTCCTTTTTGACTCAGGCATATTGTCTGCCGTGAAGGCAACTATCAATGCTGATTTGTCAAATTCCAGAATTTTCCTGGATGATTCGAAACCATCCATCTCCGGCATAATTAGGTCCATGAAAATCAGATCATATTTCCGTGTTTTAGCCTGCAGATATCCTGCATAGCCATCGTTTGCGATGTCAAATGAATAGCCAAGGCTTTTCAGCATGGTTCCGATAACTTTCTGGTTCATAACGTTATCCTCAACGATTAGTATGCTGATATCTGTCCTGGCTTCCGAAAGATCATCAGACCTGGTTAAATCCTCAATATATGGAAAACTGGTCTTTACAATATCCAGCATATCACTTATTGCAAATGGTTTTATCAGATAGTGATCTATTCCCATTGCAATACACTTCTTATAATTTCCCTTTTTATCATTTGAGCTTATCAGGAACATTATAAACTTATCTGACAAAGAGCTTTCCCAGATTGCCTCTGCAGCTCCGAATCCGTTAAACTCCTCATCATCAAATATTACAACAAGTTTGTACTTTTCATCCGGGGAGTTTAAATTGGCCTTTATCTGGTTTATTGTTGACTTCTGGAATGTTGTTATTGATAAAGTAACTCCGAGTCTGTGAAGGTGGCCCAGCACCTCCTCATCCCTGTTCTGATTCCCTGTTATTACAAGTGTTTTAACCTTATCATAACTCCTGACCTTCTCAAATGAAAGATTCTTTATCTGCCTGTCGTTTGAATATGTAATAATAGTAAAGGTTACCTTTGTTCCCAGATCGCCGGAAAGTCCTGAAGGGCTCTCTGCCAGCAGTTCTCCGCCCATCATTTCAACAAGCTGCCTTGAGATGATCGTCCCGAAAGCTGATCCTTCATTCCGTGTAACAGCTTTCGACTCAATATTGATATAGTCCCCGAATATCTTTTTCAGGCTTGCCTTGTCGAAACTAAGTCCAGTATCTGCCAATTCAAATCCAAGGATAATCATTCCACGATTATCCTGTTTAACGAAGCACCTTAGCTTCACTTCCCCTTTTTCAGTATTCTTTACAGAGTGCGCCAGTAGATTCGTAAGAACCTGCCTGAGCCTGTAAGGATCACCAATTATGCTTTCCGGAACATTCTCATCAACAATGCATACAAGGTTTGGATCATTATCGGTTATATAAGTCTTTGTAAGATCTGTACAATACGTTATCTCTTCTCTTAAATTAAACGGAACCTCATCAAGTATCATTTTCCCTGATTCGATCCTCGAAAAGTCAAGTATATCATTAATAATGTTAAGGAGTACCTCCGTTGAACGCCTTAATAAACGGATTATTTCCAGGACTTCCCTGGGATGTTCAAACTTATTCAGAACATCGGTCATGCCAATAATTCCATTAAGAGGAGTCCGTATCTCATAGCTCATCCTGGTCAGGAATTCAGACTTTGCAATATTGGCTTTGGCTTCCTGTTTCCGCGCCGATTCGAGGAGAGTTACGTCAATCAAAATCTCCATTATTGCCTTTTCACCCATAAAAACCACAGGAATAGTATTCCTGAATAAAATGGTTTCTCCTATCTCCTTTTTGATTATAATAAACTGGTCGGGATTAAAAGTACCACCAACCTGTTTCAGAAAATGATCAGAATCATCTGGCAGTGAGGTCTCAGGGAAAATCTTACCTTTCATATCTGTTTCATCAGTATATGAATAGAGATCTGCAGCTACTTTATTCGCCTTTATTATTTCCCTGTTTTCATTATGAATTATCACACCTGCCGGCATCTCTTCAATGAGCTTAATCAGCATTTTCTCAGAAGTTTCAAACCTGGACATTTCATGTTTCTGTGACTTTAAATAGCGCCAGAAAATAAATATTATGATCTGAACGAGGAGCAGTGTTCCCAGCACAATAAACAGGGAGTTTCTGATAATATATTTCTGGAAGAAATCAGTTGGGGCAGAAAAAACAAGTCCCAGATCTCTCTGCAGAAGCTGTGTGGAATAATATGAAGAGATTATTTCCCTGCTTTCTCCGTTACTGTATGCTTTATGAACAATGTTCTCAACTGAACCGTCTGCCAGGCTTTTTGTTATTACATCAAGCCTGGAGTATTTTATGCTGTTCTTATTGTTGTCGTAAATAATCTGCCCTGAATCACTGACTACCCATTGCCACTGGTAATCCTTAAGGTTGAACTCCGAGAATATTTCAGAAAAATATCTCCTGAAATCAACTGAAGCCACTATATTGCCGATAACATTGTTGCCCTGAATTACAGGCAGCATATAGGAATAATTATGATTACTGCTGATCAGTTCTTCCCTGTCTGAGATCACACCCTGTTCACGAAGTATATAGGAACTTTCCAGCCACTCACCCGTTACTCCTTCAGGGTCATTTTTTTTCAGGGTATATTCGTGCCTGTTATTGTCATACACTTTTAAGCTTGTGACAAAGTTCTGGTATTGAGTGAAAAAAAGTTTCATCCTTTCCTTCGTCCTGTACTGATCTTCGGGATTGGAAAAGAAACTGTTGAGATCCTCTTCAAACATTATCTTGTTAAGATCACTTGAAAAACTGTTGTTTGTATTATCTACAGAAAGCCCGACTATCTGAACCTGTCTGTCGAGTAATTCGGTTATATATTGTATCTGCCTATTATACAGATTCTTATAAAATAAATAATTCAAAAGCATTATCATCAGAAATGCTGAATAAACTATAATAAGCAGTTTTCTCATCCGGGAAAAATTATTGGTATATCTGAGAATCTAAAGATAACTTTAAAACATTAACAGTCAACTTACCTGTATTTACGATCATTGCCATCCATTATATTCAG
The DNA here is from genome assembly GCA_963782945.1 of uncultured Bacteroidales bacterium. GTDB lineage: Bacteria > Bacteroidota > Bacteroidia > Bacteroidales > VadinHA17 > LD21. The sequence continues at coordinate 108,575 of CAWALO010000011.1, read as the reverse complement.
GTAGCTTCTGTACCGCAGAAAATCAATCTCTCCATTTTCTACTCCGCTTCGTACTGCACATCCGGGTTCATCAAGATGAAGACAGTTATTGAATTTACAATCTTTTGAAATTCTGAATATTTCACGAAAGAAATGGTAGATCTCATTCCGGCCCATATCGACTACTCCGAATCCTCTTATTCCGGGAGTATCTATTACAAATCCTCCGAAAGGCATCCGGTGCATTTCCGGAAACGTTGTTATATGTTTGCCTTGCTTATGATAATCTGATATTTCGTCTGTTTTCAGATTCAATGCCGGATCAAAGGTGTTAAGCAATGTTGTTTTCCCAACACCCGAATTGCCTGATACCAGAGTTATTTTATCTTTTATCAGTGATTTAAGTGTTTCCAGTCCCCTCTTCTCCGTTACAGAGACCGGTACACATTCGTACCCGATTTTTCTGTACATTGACACGAGGTATGCCATTTTTTCATGTTCCTCTTCACCATACAGATCAGTCTTGTTTATTACTATTGTAGCAGGTATTCTGTAAGCTTCAGCTGTTATCAGGAATCTGTCAATAAATTCAACAGGTGTTTCCGGAAGGATGATCGTTATCATCAGAAATACCTGATCTATATTTGCCGCAATTATCTGCGAATGCTTTGAGAGATTCGAGGATTTTCTGAGTATATAATTGGTCCGGTCAAGTACCTCAGTGATGATACCTGTATTATTCTTTTTGTCAAATTCGAACAACACTCTGTCTCCGACAGCAACCGGATTGGTAGTACGTAGTTCTCTGATCCTTAGCTTCCCTTTGACGGAGCAATCAATAACATTTCCCTCATCATTGAGAACTTTGTAATTGCTTCCCGTAGATTTTAGTACGACTCCTTTTTCCAAACCAGCAAATGTTTGGAACAAAAGTAAAGAAAATTAGATAATTATCCCCCCTTATTTCATCCGGTTTGACAACCCACTGAATCTCCACTGCCGTTCACTTTTTTAGCCCCGTTGGGGTGAGGCGGGAATAAAAAAAGGCTGTCCAACCAGACAGCCCCAGATCAAGATCTCTGATTATTAATTAATTATCCGAAGCCATAAGCAGGAAGGGTTTCATTTCAAAACTATGATAGTATGGCCTGAGCCTTTCGGTATTATAGTCAGCAAGTCTCACTATTTTTTTTGTAGCAGTTACGACGTCGATCGGGAGATTATCATATCGTCCGTTCTTCAATACCACTATTCTTCCGTGCACCCCTTTCAGAACAAGGTCGAGCGCCAGGTTTCCATAAGCCATCGGAACAATTGAATCGAGTGCATCAGGATCTCCGCCGCGTACCAGATATCCGAGTTTCTGGTTAATTACATTTATAATTTTCCCATTATTAAATTTGGGGGAAAGTTCTTTCAGTTTAGCCGAAACCATATCGCCGATACCTCCAAGTTTTGCATGCCCGTAAGCATCTTTTTCGCTGTCAGCAAATATCATCTGTCCCCCTTTGAACATTGCCCCTTCAGAAACAAGTACGACGGAATATTTACTTGGATTATGATTTCTGTCATCAACCAGAAGTTGTGCAAGGCTTTCAATTTCAAATTCATACTCAGGTATCACACATCTGTTTGCAGCGCCTGCAAGAGTAGGAAGCATTGCTGTAAAACCGGCATATCTCCCGAATACCTCAAGAACCAAAAGCCTTTCATGCGATCCGGCAGATGTTCTGAGACTGTTTGTCATCTGAATAGTTCTTGAGATACATGTGCTGAAGCCGATACAATAATCTGTCCCCGGAACATCATTATCCATTGTTTTTGGAATTGCAACTACATTCACCCCCTTTTTGTAAAGATGAACTCCATAACTGAGAGTATCATCACCACCAATCGGAATAAGATAATCAACACCAAGCCATTCCAGATTCTTTATAATATCCGGAGTAATATCATTATATTCAGCATTATAGGTGCCTTTCAGATGTTCCGGAACACTATCTTTTGACATATGGCTAGGCCTTGTCCTGGAAGTGTGCAGAAATGTTCCCCCGGTACGTCCGGCCTTATTAACTATATCATCAGTAAGGACCTGAAAATTGTTGCTGTTGTCTGCTTTGGGATCACGTATTATTTCAGAGATACCTGCCCATCCCCTGCGTAGCCCGATTACCTTGTAACCTTCCCTGTTGGCACGTATTGTAACTGCACGTATTGCCGGGTTTAGTCCCGGAACATCACCTCCGCCGGTCAGAATAGCAATTACCCCTTTTATCGATTTTTGAGTTGCCATAATATCTGAATTTTACATTAATTAATTTAGGTTGAATAACCTATAAATTTAAAGTAAAATAACGAAAGAAGCAATTAATCCTTTTTACAGCAGAATTTCCAAAACATTGCCGTTTCATCCCATTCGAGGATTTTAAAGAAATCATATTCTTCAGGATCAGCAACATATTTCCTGGCTCCCCTGTAATCGGCCTTAGTTAAATAATGAAGATTATTCCTGTAAATCAGCTGCACATTCTCGGACTCAATATTAACCAAACGGGGTTTAACCTTTCCATTCTCATCCTCCACATCCTTAAGGTATAAAGGCATAATCCGGCCTCCTCTGTCAACAGTAACCATGCAGCCAGTTCTTCCCTCCTTGAAAAGCTTGTAAACACCCAGTCCGAGCCTGGTAGCATAGTTCAGATCGTAGGCTACAGGACGACAGCACCTCAGCTCATAACCCATTTCTTCAGGACGAGATTTAACATTGATTCTCAACCCTTTAAGAGCCTGCTGTGTAAGCATGTTAAAAATATGTGATTTACTCACATTTCCCAGTTCGGGATGACCATGTTCATCATAGGTGAAATTAATTCCGGTATCGATAATATCTTTTTCGCTCATAAAATGAAAAACTCCCTCGGATATAATCGCTACCCCATAATCAATCCCCAGAAGCCGTCTTTTCACCATTGATGAAATAACCAGTCTGGTAATTTTATCGAAGGTGATTTTTGTTTTGTTAAACATTTCGGGGATAATAATCATCGGGTAATGACATGCAGTTCCTATACCAAAGGCCAGGTGACCTGCTTCGCGCCCCATGGCGGATACAACAAACCAGTTACCACTGGTGCGGGCATCTTCATATATTGTTGTTGCCAACCGGACACCCTCCTCTTTTGCAGAGTGGTATCCAAAGGTAGGCGATCCTTCAGGAAGCGGCAGGTCATTATCTATTGTTTTCGGGACATGAATGTTCTTCACATCCATTTTTTGTCCCGAAAGATATTTAGTGAGACGGTTTGCAGAAGAAGCAGTATCATCACCACCAATAGTAACCAGGATTTTTACGTTATTCTTTTTGAAAAAATCAACTTTAAACTCATCATCCTTAGGCTTATGCCTGCTCATTTTCAGTGCAGAACCTCCTCTGCTGTAAATCAGGTCGGCAAATTCAAAATCAAGGTAATCATAAGAAGGCTCGCTTGCAAAAAGTGATTTATAGCCGCCATTTATACCAAGAACAGTGTACCCGTTCTGTAAAAATATTTTGGTGACGGCACTTATTACCGTATTGATTCCCGGAGCAGGGCCTCCGGCACATAGGATTGCAACTGCATCTTTCATAGGTTCTTTTTTCATTACTTATTATACAATTGATGATTATTTTTAATTTGTCCTTTAATGTTTCTCAAGCACAAAAAATTTAAGGAGCAAATATGACAATATCTTTTTAATATTCATTCTTCAGAAAGACCAAATTCCTGATTGATTTTCCTAATTTTGACGATAAGGTTCATTAACTCTTTTTATGGTTGAAACTCAAACTCCGGAAAATGCATCTGCAGGTTCTTCCGTGCTAATTACAGGAGGAAGTGGTCTTATAGGGAGATATCTCACAGCAGTATTATTGTCTGAAGGGTATACGGTTTCCCATCTTTCCAGAAATAATGGCACTTCCGCAAAAGTGAGAGTCTTCAGATGGAATCCTGAAAAAGAAACTGTTGACCCGGGAATTTTTGATGGTGTGGACTATTTAATACATCTTGCCGGCGCTAATATCGGCGATAAGCGCTGGACAAAAAAAAGAAAAGAGGAAATTGTCACCAGTCGTGTTGCAACTGCCAGGCTTCTGCATAGAATAATAACTGAAAACAGGATAACTCTTAAAGGCTATATTACTGCCTCAGCAACAGGTTATTATGGATCTTTAACTTCTGAAAGGATTTTCACTGAGAAGGATCCTCCAGGTCAAGATTTCCTCGGTACTACCTGCAGATTATGGGAAGAGGGAGCTGATCTGTTTGCAGATCTGGGAATCCGAACCGTCAAGATAAGGACAGCAGTTATTCTGGAAAAGAGTGACGGTGCTCTGAGCAAATTGATGAAGCCCGCAAAAGTTGGCCTTGTGGTCAGACTGGGCAATGGAAAGCAATATTTTCCCTGGATCCATATAAATGATCTCTGCAATATTTATCTGATGGCGCTGAAAGATCAGAATATAAGAGGAGCCTACAACGCAGCTGCTCCGGAACACATAAATCATAATGGTTTTGTCAGAACCATGGCAAGGGTGATGGATATACCTGTTTTTCTTCCGCCGGTTCCCTCCGGAATAGTAAGAATGGTAATGGGTGAAATGTCTGATATTGTGCTTAAAGGAAGCCGAATTTCGAGTGAAAAGATCATTAAAGCCGGGTATAATTTCCGGTTTGAAAAGCTTGATGCAGCCCTCAAAAATGTTATCCCTGGTTAACCTCTTTTTGAGATAACCTCCAGTTTATTTAAGTCAACAACTTCAATTGTCTTACCAAATACCCTTATTATACCTTCCTTTTTAAAATCAGACATTGTCCGGATAACATTTGCTGTACTCATTCCTATATAGTCAGCTATCTCTTTCCTTGAAACAGGAAGGTCAAAAACCCTTGAATTATAGATATCATTTGTAAAATACAGCAGCACAAATGCCACCCTGCCAATAAGGTTTTTTTGCCTGATATCGAGAGTCTGGCTGATTATCTTATCATTGATCATAGATATCTTTGAAAGAAGACCCATTGCAAACCCACCGTTTCTCATGAACAGCTCTTTAATAAACTCCAGTCTTACCAGACAGACTACTGAATCTTCGAGTGCTGAAACCGAATACTGATACTTCTCTTCCGAAAAAATACTCATATTGCTGACAAACTCAAAAGGCCTGGTTATAGTTATTACCTGCTCCTCTCCGGTGGATGTTCTTCTGTATAGTTTTACCAGGCCGCTTTTAAGATATTTAAAGTCGACAATCTTCTCTCCCTCATGATTTATAACCTCACCTTTACGGAATGACTGTTCCTCTTTGTTATTGCACAGCTCTTGAATCGAGGAATCATCAAGATATGAGAATACTACATCTCGGAATTCACAATTTTCACACACGCAGAATTTTTTCTTTTCGCTCAATTTTTTATGATTTTTAGCAAATTTACCATTTTCCTGAACATATTATCAAATTTCAATTTGTTTTATTGGCAAATTTGGGCCTATTTTGGTGACTGAATAGCATAATTTCTACTTTCTGCATGAAATGATATACAAAACTGATTACCATATGCATTCCTCTTTCAGTGACGGACGGTCGGTTCCGGAGGATTACATCGCACCGGCACTGGCTGCAGGACTTAAAGAGATTGGATTTTCAGAGCACCTTACCCTTTTCAGGGAACTTGAGAACTGGAATATGAATCCGGCAAATGTTTCCTCGTATATCAACCATCTTGATTTTATCCGGAAGAGTACAAATCTTATCAAAATCAGAACCGGGCTTGAGGTGGATTTCATTGAGGGAAAAGAGAGTGAGATCGGTGACTTCCTCTCCCCGCTGGCACTCGATTATGTCATTGGATCAGTGCACTATCTTGGTGAAAAAACTGTTGATTTTGGCCCGGAATTTTATGAAGGAAAAAATATTGATAATTTATTCGAATCATATTTTAACCTGGTCTCCAAAGCAGTAGCATCAGGATTATTTGATATTATTGGCCATTGTGATCTGATACGGATCTATGGTTATAAACCAACTATTGATATGGAACCTCTCTACAGGAAACTGGCCAGAATTATGAAAAAGTATGATGTTGTCTTTGAGGTGAACACCAATGGAAGGAACAGGCCCCTTGCGGATTTTTATCCCGACAGGAGGTTTCTGAACATTTTTCATGAAGAGAACGTGCCGGTATGCGTTAATTCCGATGCCCACATGCCTGCCAGAGTTGGGCAGTATTTCGATGAAGCGTACGACCTTTTAAGATATATGGGGTTTACGGAAATGGCTGTTTTTGAAAAAAGAGTCAGAAAAATGGTTCCATTCTGATGTAAACGCCTCACCCTAAATCCCTCTCTACGTTTGCCTCACCCCCTCTTATCCCACTCTCCCCAGGGCGAGGGGGAAGTGAGACTAACAGGCAGTCGGCTCTTTAAGTCCCTCTCCCCCGGGAGAGGGATTTAGGGTGAGGCAAACGTAACTTGGGAGAGGGGGATAAGAGGGGGTGAGGCTCTACACTGCAAGAATATGCTCCAGGAAGATCTTAATTCCAATAGCAATAAGGATCAGTCCTCCAATAATTTCCACCTTGTTGCCAAGTCTTTCACCAGCTGATTTCCCAATTCTTATTGCGGTCATTGAAGCAAGAAATGTTACCAATCCGATCAGGATTCCGGCTTTCCAGATCCGGACATCGAGTATTGCAAAGCTTATCCCTACCGCAAATGCGTCAATGCTGGTCCCCAGGGCAATGGTAAAGAGAACAATCCTGCTGTTAAAATCCTTTGATAAAGACAGATCTTCCGATTTCTTCTTGCCTTCAATGATCATCTTAATTCCGAGAAAAGAGAGTAAAATCAATGCTACCCAGTGATCGGTTGCTTTTAAGGCGCCGGAAATAATTGATCCCAGAAAATATCCAAGTATCGTTAGCCCTCCCTGAAAAAGTGCAAGCAGTATTGCAATCTCAGCTGCCTGACGGAAAAGGATTTTGTTTCTGACAACGCCCAGTGATAATGAAACGGCAAATGTATCAAATGATAATCCCAGTGCTATAGCCAGAATTGTGAAATCGTCCATGTCTTAATTATGAATGTGGCAAATATAATATAAATCGACTCATAAGTTTTTAAACCGGATTGTATATATTTGAATATCATAATAACTGCAATGAGGGCTGTAATCCAAAGGGTAAGCAGGGCTTCTGTTTCAATCAAAAACAAGGTTAAATCTGAGATCGGACCAGGATTACTCGTTCTTGTCGGCATAGAGGAAGCCGATACTGAAGCTGACATTGAATGGCTATGTAACAAGATTGTACAGCTCAGAATTTTTAATGACAGCAATGAAGTGATGAATCTATCTGTTCAGGAGACTGGTGGCAGCATACTGGCAATCAGCCAGTTCACTCTCCATGCCAAAACCAGGAAAGGCAACCGGCCATCTTATATAAAAGCAGCACGGCCGGAAGTTGCCATTCCGCTTTATAACGATTTCATCAACAGGCTTTCCTTGCTGCTTGGAAAGGAGACAGGTACCGGAGAGTTCGGTGCAATGATGCAGGTTGAACTGATTAATGATGGACCAGTAACAATTATTATCGATACAAAAGAAAAGGAATAGCAATAAAGCTGGTTAGAAGGATTAAATATTAAAAATAGAATTAAAATGACTGAAGAAAAAGCTACCAAGAAATCCGTTCTTCTGGTCGCAACGTTTGCCGCATTCCTCACTCCCTTTCTTGGCTCTGCCGTGAATCTTGCCTTGCCATCAATCGGGAAAGACCTTAATGCAAATGCAATTCAGCTCGGATGGGTAATAAGCAGCTTTATCCTGGCATCAGCAATATTCCTTCTGCCATTCGGAAGATACGCCGACATAATTGGAAGGAAAAAGGTCTTTTCACTCGGAATACTTCTGTTTACAATTTCAACCTCCCTTATTATTTTCTCGCACAGCATCACCTCCCTGATAGTTTTAAGGGTATTCCAGGGTCTGTCGAGCGCGATGATCTTTGGTACAAGCCTGGCAATTATTACATCGGTATTTGAACCCGGAGAGCGCGGAAAAGCAATGGGAATCAATATCACAGCGGTTTACCTGGGACTATCGTGCGGGCCGGTAATCGGTGGATTGCTCACGCAGTATTTCGGATGGAGAAGCATTTTTGCCTTCCTGGTTCCGTTTGCAATCATATCACTGATACTTATCAGAAGTCGGATAAAAACAGAATGGGCTGATGCATCAGGAGAAAGGTTCGACTGGAGGGGAGCAGTCATCTATGCACTTGCTCTCTCATCTTTCATGTTTGGATTTTCACGGCTTCCCTCAGCAGCCGGATGGATTTTTATAATTTTGGGCCTTTTTATGGCCATCTTGTTCCTTTTTACCGAGAAAAAGACTATTAATCCTGTATTTGATATAAACCTGATACTCCATAACAGAGTCTTTGCCTTTTCGGGAATTGCCGCGCTTATCCATTATTCAGCAACCAGTGCAACCGGATTCTTTATCAGCCTTTACCTGCAGTATCTTAAAGGGCTCGATGCAAGAACCGCAGGACTCATAATGATATCTCAGCCGATTGCCATGACACTTCTCTCTCCACTGGCAGGAAAGATGTCTGACAGAAAAAATCCCGGTATTATTGCTTCAGCAGGAATGGGATTGACGGCAACAGGCCTAGTTTTACTTTGTTTCATAAAAGATACTACACCAAATTATCTTATTGTTTTGCTGCTTATAATGATGGGTATCGGATTCGGACTTTTTTCCTCGCCTAACTCAAATGCAATTATGAGTTCTGTTGAAAAGCGCCATCTTGGCGTAGCTTCAGGAGTTGTCGGGACAATGAGGATGGTGGGCCAGATGATGAGCATGGGCATCGCGATGATGCTGATATCGCTCTATATTGGTAACCAAACAATTAATCCGGCTACCTATCCGGGGCTCATAGCAAGCATGAGAACTGGCTTTATTATTTTTTCTGCCTTGTCAGTTTTTGGTATTTTTGCTTCCCTCGCCAGAAATGAGAAGCTGGGAAACAGCACTCAGGACAGGTAAGCCCTGAGTGCCCGTGTCAAGTACAAATTTCCAGCTTTGATATAACTTAAATTGAAAATTAAATTAATTATGAATACAAAAAGCATTATATTGAACCCGCTCTTTTTTCTCATATAGTTATTTTGATTTAACATAACAGATTAGATATGACAAAACTATATCAAAAACTGATAAAATCGTGTCCTTCCGAGGGAGAAATAAAGAAGGGTCTTAAAAAAGCATATTCAACTATACCAACAGTAGCAGATAAACATCTGCTGATGAGCATTTTGAATATGATTGACCTCACCAGACTGGACACAACAGACAATAAAAGTCAGATTCTTCATTTTACAGGCAGGGTAAATAGTTTCTCAGGACGTTATTCAAATATTCCGAATGTTGCCGCAATATGTGTTTATCCGAATTTTGTCCCTGTTGTTAAGGAAAAATTAACAGCCAAAAATATAAAGATAGCTGCTGTTGCCGGAGCTTTTCCATCCTCACAGACTTTCCGGAGTATTAAGGTTACCGAATGCAAGCTTTCTGTTGAAGCCGGAGCTGATGAAATTGATATAGTAATTCCGGTGGGAGCTTTCCTTGGGAATGATTTTGCAGCTGTTGCGGATGAGATCAGGGAAATAAAAACAGCGATTGGATTTAAGCAGCTTAAGGTAATCGTTGAGTCAGGTCTTCTGGGTGGCTATGAACAGATATTCAAGGCTTCAATGATTGCTATGGACGCAGGAGCTGACTTCATTAAAACCTCTACAGGGAAAACACCCGTTTCAGCCACACCCGAGGCAGCCTATGTTATGTGTAAGGCAATTTCAGATTTTTATTCAGAAACAGGTATCAGGGTTGGATTCAAAGCTGCCGGAGGCATCGTCAATCCTTCTGATGCAATTGTCTATTACCACATCGTCCAGCACTGTCTCGGTGAAGAATGGCTGAACAATTCACTTTTCAGGATTGGCTCAAGCAAGCTTGCCAATAATATCTTATCGGAAATATCCGGCTGCATTGTCGAACATTTCTGAATCAAATGGGATTAACCCTAAAGTAAGCCCCGGACTCAAAAAACGGAGCAAGCACCAGTGAATTAAACCTAGATTTCGCGTCCGCCGAAGCTTTATGCGAAGGCGGATTAAAAGTCTTTCTCCGCTTATTGGGCAGGTAGTGCTTTTATAATTACTTTTGTGGTTTGAATCATAAAAGATGATGCTACTACCACATCAGGAAGATCAGCAAGATACTATTCAGGTGAATCATATTCAGATCCGTGATTCACTTAGTCTGAAATCTGACTCAGCATCTATACCTGTTACTATTCAATCAACGGATTCTGTTCCCCGCAGAATAAAAACAATGGTGACAAAACCAGTCCCGGAGATAATTGACACCATTTCCGTTTGCAGCAGGAACAGTATCGAGGATGTTACTTTTTATGATCCCGATAATTTAGTCGGAAGAATTGAACCCCCTCACAGAGATGCATTTCCTTTTCTTTTCACTGCCAAAGGCAGGGTAATCGAGGAAGAGGCTAAGGCTTCCCTTGTAAAACATCTCAGAACAGGGGATGAAATCCCATTAAGACCACTCCATGATGACTGGATAATTCTGGTCATACTATTTTCAACATTTTTGTTCACCATTATAAGAAAATCATCAGAACCGGTATTTCAGGGGGTGGAGAGGTTCTTCCTTTTCAAGGGAGTCAATTATCCTGGATCCAGGGATATAGGTGGTCTATTTACTTTCGATTCCACAATAAAAAACCTTATCTCATTTCTTATTTTAGGCCTTTTCGGATATTCTGCAGCTTCATACTATAACATTATTCCATCTGCAATAGGCGGAATAATCTTCTGGCTCATCGCCGTCATAGTAATAATAGCAGCTGTTTCTATAAGGCATCTGGTTTGTATGGTTACAGGTATTGCAAGCGGGGAGAGAGAACTGTTCTCTGAATATCTGCTTGGCATTTACCAGTTTTACCGTTTCAGTGCAATTTTAATTTTTGTTATAATAATCCTTATCTCCTATTCAACAATATTTCCACTGGAATCATGTTTTACAGCTGGAGCAATCGCTCTTGGAACCCTTTATCTGATAAGGGTTATAAGGCTAAGCATAATTTTTATAAACAAGAATATTTCATTATTCTATTTGATTTTATACCTTTGTGCGCTGGAAATTCTGCCTGTTTTAATATCCGTGAAATATTTTTCAGGCCTGACTTAAGATTGGCGAGTGTTACTTTGAGAGTGAAAACTAAACTGTAAAGAGTTGAAAATAAGGAAGATTTTAGTATCGCAGCCAGAGCCAAACAATCCGAAATCTCCATATTTCGAACTGGCAAGAAAATACAATCTGAAAATTGATTTTAAGCCCTTTGTTGAAATCGAAGGAATACCCTCAAAAGATTTCCGACAACAAAAAATCAATATTCTTGACTTTTCCGCTGTCATCTTTACAAGTAAGACCGGGATAGATCATTTTTTCAGAATCTGTTCAGAACTCAGGACAGTAGTTCCTGACACTATGAAGTATTTCTGCATTACGGAAAATGTTGCATTTTATCTGCAGAAGTATATTGTTTACAGGAAACGGAAGATATTCCATGGCAAAGCTAAATTTCAGGATCTTATCGATGTTATTGTAAAGCACAAAGAAGACAATTTCTTTGTTCCGCTTTCTGAGCCTCATAATGCTGAAATTCCTGACCTTCTTGACAGTCATCAGATCCGTTATTCAATCGGGACCCTTTATAAAACGATTAGCAGTGACTTTTCAAATGTAAATGATTTCGATTATGATATTCTTGTTTTTTACAGCCCTTCAGGGATAAAATCTCTGAAAGAAAATTTCCCGGGGTTTATTCAGGGAGAGGTTAAAATTGCCGCATTCGGTCCGACAACTGCCTGTGCTGTTGAACATGAAGGACTCCGGCTCGATATCAATGCTCCCAATGCGAAGGCTCCCTCAATGACAATGGCTCTTGATGACTTTCTGAAGGAGCACAACAAGAATTACAGATAAGATATTTTATCAGTACTAACCTGCCCCGATGCTGCGGAAATAATTTCTCGTAATGCTACAGGACAGGTTTTTTAACATGAATACCAGAAGGGAGACATTTGAAAAGTCCGAAAGGCTCTGCAGCACCAAAATCATATCAGGACTGTTTGAAAATGGTAATATTTTCTATACTCCTCTTTTTAAGGTTGTCTGGATTATAAGTCCCGTTATTATTCCTTCTCCCGCCCAGATAGCATTTAGTGTCTCTAAAAGAGGCTTCAGGCTCGCAGTCACAAGAAATCTTATAAAGAGAAGAATGAGGGAAGCCTACAGAAAAAACAAATACATTCTCTATGAATACCTTGCTTCGGAAAACAAGCAGATTGTTTTTACTGCAATAGTAAGAGGGAACAAGGTACCTGATTTCCCGGCAATCGAAAAATCAACAATTGAGATGCTTAACAGGCTAATTGACAGAATCAGGATGAAGGAGTAAATTGTTAAAGTTGTTTTAATTGTTTAATAATCAAATTCATTAACAAATTTTCTTATTACTTTCGCCAGTCATATTTAAGACAGATCAGAATGAAAAGGATAAATAAAATCAAGATTATCATAGCGTTTACTCTCCTTCTTGTTGCAGGGACCAGTACCGGATTCCTCATCACACAGGAGACAAGGGATTTCCGGATAGCCAAAAACCTCGACATCTTTTTTTCACTCTTCAGGGAGCTGAATACCTTTTATGTTGATGAGATAGATCCTGATAAACTTATAAAGTCAGGCCTGGATAACATGCTAAAGACACTCGATCCATATACTGTATATTATCCGGAATCTGAGATCGATGACTTTGCGTTTCTCACAACCGGAAAATACGGAGGAATAGGATCACTTGTCAGAAACAACGGCGATTATACCATTATAAGCGAAGTTTACAAAGATTTTCCCGCTGACAAGGCAGGCATCAAAGCCGGCGATCTTCTTAAAAAAGTTGATGGCGTTTCCCTTAAAGGATTATCGACCGATAAGGTCAGTGACAAACTTAAGGGTAAGCCGGGTACTGATATCAGCTTAACAATTGAGAGAAACGGAAATGAGATAAATTATCAGCTTAAGCGCGAAAAAATCAGCATGCCTCCTGTTCCCTACTACGGTATGATTGATTCAAAAACCGGCTACATACGATTTACAGGATTCACACAAAACTGCATTGCAGATGTTAAAAATGCAATGATCAAACTAAAGGAGAACAATGTTCAGCAGATCATCCTCGACCTTAGGGGTAATCCGGGAGGGCTGCTTACTGAGGCGGTTGAAATTGTTAATCTTTTTGTTCCCCAGGGAAGTGAGATTGTATCAACCAAAGGAAAAGTAAAGCAGTTTGATGAAGAGTTCAAAACAACAAAAGAGCCTGTTGATGCCAAAATACCACTTGCAGTAATTATTAACAGAGGCTCCGCATCGGCTTCAGAGATTGTTGCCGGCGCCATTCAGGATCTTGACCGTGGAGTAATAGTAGGTCAGAGATCATATGGCAAAGGACTTGTGCAGGTCACCCGTCCTCTTAGTTATAATACCCAGCTAAAAGTAACTACCGCCAAATATTACATCCCCAGCGGAAGATGTATCCAGGCCCGTGATTTTACTCACCCTAATGAAGATGGAAGCGTGGGAATGATCCCTGATTCCCTTATTTCTGAATTTAAAACCAAGAACGGAAGGAAAGTTATGGACGGAGGAGGTATTGCTCCTGACGTTGTAATTATTCCTGAACCATTAAGCCAGATCGCTACCGAATTGTATCTCAGGAATTTTATTTTCGATTTTGCTACAGATTATTATTGGGCACATCAGCAGATTAAATCAATAGATCAATTCTCTTTCTCAGATAAGGATTATGCTGACTTTAAAGCATTTCTTCTGAAGCGTAACTTCAGTTACAAAACTGTTACAGAGGAATCCTTCAATGAACTGATAGATAATGCGAAAAAAGAGAAATACTATGATATGCATAAGGATCTTTTTACCGCCCTTGAGAAAGACCTTACCCACGATCTGGACCAGGACCTAACCTTATTCAGGGGTGAGATAACCGAACTAATTGAGGACGAGATTATAAGCAGGTTTTTCTATGAAAGCGTTGCAATTTCATGGACCCTTAAAAAAGATGAGCAGGTTTTAAAAGCCCTGGAAATACTTAATAATAAAATCACATATAACTCGTTACTTAAAGGGAAGACTGGTTCAAGCCTGATAACAAGAGACAATGCCAATGGCAATGGCAAAAGCAAACAGGTTTTACCGGTTAACAGTAATTACCAGGAACCCATCTAAAATCTGGCAAAGCTATTTCCAGGTATGTGAGTTATCTTCATAAATCTCTTTCTTCCACACAGGCAGTCCTTCCTTGATAAGTTCAACTGCCTTACTGCAGGCCTCTATTGCCTGTTTTCTGTGTCCCGCAGAGACCGCTACAAGAAGTGAAATTTGCCCGGCTTTAACGATTCCTGTTGAATGAAGAATATCTATTGATCTGACGTCCCCGAATTCTCTCAGGATTGTTGTCTTAATTTTATCAGCCTCTGCCTCAACCATCCCTTCATAGGCCGAATATTCAATAGCTTTAACAATCTTACCGTTTATTATGTCGGCCCTCACCTGGCCAATAAAAAACGAGAGTCCTCCGCAGCTTGTCTCGCCACCCATCCTATCGAGGAGCTCTGTTATTGAGCCGCCGGATATCGGACCGTTTACCAGGTAATTCCTTTGCATATTGTACTGCTATTATTTATAAAATTACTCAACCTCCTGCGAAAGGTGGCATCAGGGCAACTTCATCCCTGTCGTTGAGAAGCATGTCACCGTTAATGATCTCATTATTAAGAGAGATCCTGTAATTGTAATGTTCAATTTCCGGAAACTCATCCAATATATTTAGTCTCAAGTCATTAATTGACTTTACATCATTGTAATGCCTGCAATCGGTACCAGCAACTTCAGAGAGGACACCGAAAAACAAAACTTTGACTTTCATATTAATAATTTTATCTTAATATTAACCCACCCCTTCCCGATAGCTATCGGGCCCTCCTGGGAGGGGAACCAATTGGAATAACTCCCGGGATTTTAACACTATTGTACCGTCGAACCTTTGCACCGTTCCACCGCCACACCGTCGTACCTTTAGTGTGCCTCAAACCAGTTTTTCCCCGTACCCCAGTCTACCTTTAACGGCACATCAAGTTTGACAGCATTGGACATTTCATACAAGACGAGCTCCTTCACCTTTTCAAGTTCCGACAATTCCACTTCAAAAATAAGTTCGTCATGCACCTGAAGAACCATTAAGGACATTAAGTTTTCCGATTTCATCTTTTCATGGATCCTTACCATAGCAATCTTAATGATATCAGCTGCACTGCCCTGTATTGGCGCATTGATCGCATTCCGCTCGGCATTCCCCCTTACAACCTGGTTCCTGGAATGTATATCAGGAAGATATCTTCTTCGTCCAAACATTGTAGTTACATACCCAACGTCCCTGGCCTTCCGAATACTTTCATCCATATAAATCTTAACTCCGGGGTAAGAATTGAAATAACCATCGATAAGCTCTTTGGCCTCTTTTCTTCCTATTGTAAGTCTTTCAGAAAGTCCGTATGATGAGATCCCGTAAATGATACCAAAGTTTGCCGTTTTTGCCCTGCTTCGCATCTCTCTTGTCACATCCCCTATTTCCACCCCGAATATTTTTGCCGCTGTGGCAGCATGAATATCATTCCCTGAGAGAAAATCATCAGTCATACTCTTATCCTTGCTGAGATGGGCCATAAGCCTCAGCTCAATCTGCGAATAATCGGCAGAGAGGAAGATATGTCCCTCTGCCGGCACAAACGCCTTTCTTATCTCCCTTCCTCTTGCATCTCTTATAGGAATATTTTGCAGGTTTGGGTTATTTGAGCTGAGTCTGCCTGTTGCTGCTACAGCCTGGTTGAAGGAAGTATGAATTCTTCCGCTTTTCCTGTCAACCAGAAGTGGGAGTGCATCAACATATGTAGAGAGAAGTTTCTTTAGTCCCCGGTATTCGAGTACTTTATCAATTATCGGATGTTTACTGCTGAGACGCTGCAAAATCTCTTCGTTTGTAATAAATTGTCTGGTTTTGGAGACTCTTGCATTTTCGTCAAGCTTAAGCCTGAGAAAAAGAATATCGCCAAGCTGTTTCGGAGATGAAATATTAAATTCTGTCCCTGCAAGTTCATATATCTCTTTCTCCAGAGAGATAATATCCTCCCTGAGATTTACAGTGATTGCCTTCAGGTCTTCCAGATTCAATATCACGCCATTTCTTTCTACTGCCGCGAGTACGCTAATCAGTGGCATCTCAATATCTGTCGCCAGATCACTTAATCCTTCAGCTATAATCCTTGGTTCGAAAAGCTCTTTCAGCTGATATGTAATATCTGCATCTTCAACTGCATACTCCATCAGCTTATCAACAGGAACCGACCTCATATTCTTCTGATTGTTTCCTTTTTCACCGATAAGTGATTCAATATGCACAGGGCTGTAGCCAAGGTATGATTCCGATAATAGGTTCATGTTATGCCTCATATCAGGCTCAAGCAAATAATGGGCTATCATTGTGTCGAATAAAGGTCCTTTAACATCAATCCCGTAATTCATCAGCACCTGGATATCAAATTTCATGTTTTGCCCTATCTTGATAGTGACAGGATTTTCAAAGATCGGTCTGATTAATTCGAGAATGTCTTTTGTCTCCTTTTGGGATTCCGGGAAATAAATGAAATATCCTGATCCTTTTTCCCACGAAAAAGTCAGGGCCACAAGTTCAGCCTCCAGGGGATCTATGCTTGTAGTCTCACTATCGAAACAGAATTCTTTAAGTGTGTTTACTTTTTTGACAAATTCTTTTATTTCTGAGCTGTTTTCAAGGAGGATATAATTATGCTCAACGCTATCGATTGAGGCCTTCCTGGTAACCGGTGCAACTCTCTCATCAGCAAAAAGAGATCCCTGTTGGGAATCTGCCTCGGGAGTAAATAATTGTTGGGGCTGCCTTGGTTTTTCCGATTTATCAATTTCTGAAAGTATCCTGGCTGCCACAGTCCTGAATTCCAGCTCATCAAATAGTACTTTCAATTTTACAGGATCAGCCACTTCAAGTTCCAGGGCTGTTTCATTCAGTTCAACAGGCACATTTTGTTCAATGGTAGCCAGTTTCTTGGAGAGTTCAATCTGCTCTCTGTTATTTTCAATTATCTCTTTAAGTTTACCCTTCAGATCAGCAGTATGTTTAAACAGCTCTTCAACGGTTCCGTATTCCGATACCAGCTTCATTGCTGTTTTCGGACCCACACCCGGAGCACCCGGGATATTATCTGCAGTATCTCCCATCAGGGCAAGAACATCAATAACCTGATCAGGACGCTGAACAGAGAATTCCTGTTTTATATCATCAACTCCCCAGAGCAGGGATTCATTACCGCTCCTTGATGGTTTAAGCATAAATACATTGTCTGAGACCAGCTGGGCAAAATCTTTATCAGGCGTCACCATAAAGGTTGTAAATCCCCTCTCGGATGCCTTCCTGGCGAGGGTGCCTATCACGTCATCTGCCTCAAAACCCGGATAGTCAATAACCGGGATCTTATAAGCCTCAATAAGCCTTTTGATATATGGAACTGCCTTCTTTATATCCTCAGGAGTCTCATCACGGTGAGCTTTATATTCGTTGTACATCTCATGCCTGAATGTTGGAGCGGGAGTGTCAAAAACGACAGCTATATGGGTTGGTTTTTGTTTTTGAAGTACCTCCTCAAGGGCCAGCAGAAATCCGAAAATAGCTGAAGTATTCAGCCCTTTTGAGGTGACCCGCGGATTTTTGATAAATGCATAATATGCACGGAAAATCAGGGCATATGCATCGAGCAGGAAAAGCCGTTTTTGGTTGTTATCTGTCATATTAGTAAAAGTTTGAAGTGACTTAAGTGACTAGAGTACTTAAAGTTTAAAAGAAGCAATATGATACTATTCAAAAACTTTAGGCACTTTAGGCACTTGTTTCATTATCTGCAGCATACCATTCCGCATATGAGGTGGCGGTTTCATAAAGTTTCAGGCTGTGCAGCTTAATTCCTGCCGGCAGGAGCCTGGCTATCCTGCCTGCAAAATCTGATACAAGGTTTTCACAGGTAGGCTGGTAATCAACCAGCACAGTATTTCCGAAAAGTACGGAAAACATATCCTTCTTCTCTTTGTCAAAATGCCGGCTTACAACCACGGAATGATCAAAAACATCCACAATCTCCTTCTTAACAATCTTCTTAAGGTCACTGAAATCAATCACCATGCCATTTTTTGGATTATCGGGTACCTCCAAAGGTTTCCCGTAAAGCGTGACGAAAAGACGATATGAATGGCCATGAACATTTCTGCAAGGGCCATCATACTTCCATAATGCATGGGCCATTTCAAAAGAAAATTCCTTTGTTACCCGTATAATTGAAGTCATAGTATTCGCATAGTAAATAATTGACAAAAATAACCATTACAACTGATAATGATTGTATGTTTTATCCTGCTTTTGTGTAAATGCAGCTTAATATATCATCCGAAAGCTGTGGGAAGCAATTATTTCATAACTTTGCAGTGTATAATTTGCATAAGAATAGGCCATAATGGAAGAAAACAGGATCAGGTTGACTTTCCCTTCAAAGTTTGGTGAAACATTGAGAAAGTACGGGCAATGCGGTGCATATGCCTTCGCAGGTGAAGATCTGAGGAGCTATGAGGCAGTCAATAAGGAAATTCACTCCGTGATGTCGATGCTTGAGAAAAATGGCATCTGCCCGGGTGATAAAGTTGCTATACTTAGCTCCAATATGCCTAACTGGGGGATAGCATTTTTTGCTGTAACCTTTATGGGTGCAGTAGCTGTGCCTGTTTTACCCGATTTTTCCAATACCGAGGTAGGAAATGTACTTGAGCACTCCGAAGCCAAAGCAATTTTCATCTCCACATCATTGCTGGCACGGATTGAAGGTTTTAAATCAGATATTCTTAAGACCGCCATACTTATTGAAGATTACTCACTTATCTTTTCGGAAGAGGGAGCAGCAGTATTCGAGCCTGATGCTCTTCCTGCAAGGCATTATGAGGTTGATGAAGAAGATCTTGCATCGATTATCTATACCTCAGGGACAACTGGCCGGTCAAAGGGAGTTATGCTCACTCACAAAAATATTGTATTCAATGCAATGAAAGGCATGGTAATACAACCTATTGACGAGACAGATCGCTTTTTGTCAGTCCTTCCGTTGTCTCATACATATGAAAATACTCTTGGTTTGATATTACCAATGCTTGCCGGATCATGCGTCTACTATCTCAGAAAACCTCCCACACCAGCTGTGTTAATTCCTGCACTTGCCGAGGTAAGGCCATCTATGATGCTGACGGTTCCCCTGATAATTGAAAAAATATACTTTAACAAGATAATGCCGGCATTCAATGATAAAATGGTTCTGAAACTTCTTTATAAAATCCCGTTTTTCAGGAAAAAACTGAACGCGGCAGCCGGGAAGAAACTTCTTAAAACATTTGGAGGCAACCTGAAGTTTTTTGGTATAGGTGGGGCCAAACTCAATAAATCAGTCGAGAAATTCCTGATCGAAGCCAAATTTCCATATGCCATTGGCTATGGCCTTACAGAAACAGCTCCTCTGCTTGCCGGCGCTAATCCAAAAAAATCTGTCTTTGATTCAACCGGACCTAAAATTGAGGGCATTGAACTCATAATCCACAACCCGGATAAAAATACAGGTGAAGGAGAAATATGGGCAAAAGGGCCAAATGTTATGAAGGGTTATTACAAGGAGCCTGAAATGACAAAAGAGGTACTGACACCAGATGGATGGTTTAAAACCGGTGACCTTGGAACCCTTGATACAAATCAAAACCTTTACATTAAAGGCAGGCTGAAAAATATGATTGTCGGAGCCAGCGGTGAAAATATCTACCCTGAAGAGATCGAATCAGTAATTAACAATTACCGCTTTGTTGTTGAATCACTTGTAATTCAGCAAAAAGGGAAGCTTGTAGCCTATGTCCACCTGAATATGGAAGAGCTTGAAAAGAAATATCACCATCTGAAAGAGGATATGAGCAGGCAGTTCGAAGAAAAGAAAAAGGAACTGCTGGCAGAACTCAAGGAGTACGTAAATTCCAAAGTCAATAAATTCAGCCAGATCAATAAGGTGGTCAATCAACCCAGTCCATTTCAGAAAACGGCTACCCTAAAGATTAAGAGGTTTCTATATAGATAAAACCCCCTCTGCCGCTGCTCACCTTCGCTGAAGCATCGGTGAGCGAAGCGCGGGATCTCCCCCAAGGGGGCTGTTGATTCGGATTGAAGCCCCCTCTGCCGCTGCGCGGCATCTCCCCCAGGGGGGAGAAAAACTGTGGTATTTACTATAATTATATTAAAATACCAGATTTTTTTCCCCCTTTGGGGGAAATACAAAGGGGGTCTATCTCATATGGTATCCCTTTATACTTTCAGTGCCTGTTGATATCTCTTATTAACCTCTTCCCAGTTCACAACATTCCAGAAAGCATCAATATAATCGGCTCTTTTATTCTGATATTTAAGATAATATGCATGTTCCCATACATCAAGGGTCAGCAGGGGAATTCCTTTTACCGGTGAAATATCCATCAGAGTATTATCCTGGTTCGGGGTACTTCCTATTGCCAGGTTTTTATCACTGTTAAGATACAGCCATGCCCAACCGCTTCCAAAGCGGGTTTTACCTGCGGTGCTGAAAGCCTCCTTGAATTTATCAAATGACCCGAAGGCTTTAGCAATTGCTGCTGATAATTCGGATGAAGGTCCTGCTGATTTTGCAGCAAGATTATTCCAGAAGAAGATATGGTTATAGTAACCGCCGCCATTATTTCTTACAGCATCAGACTGTTTGGAGATTGAGGCAAAAACATCTGTCACTGCCATCCCTTCAAGGGGAGTGCCTTTTATTGCATTTAAGTAGTTGGTAAAATATGCCCTGTGATGCTTATCATAGTGAATTTCCATTGTTCTGGCATCAATATACGGTTCAAGAGCATCGTACGCATAAGGGAGAGGAGGAAATTCAGGCGCCGGGGCACCTTCATTACCTGAAGTACTAACTGTAACCTGGTTACTACCAATTACTTTTGGACTGACATAGGCAGCTGCAGTTAATAACCCAACTGACTTAACAAATTTTCTTCGTTGCATGATATAATATTTTTTATCAATAACATTCAAATCCTGTTTTTGTTCAGAGCTAAGTTACGAAATATGCAGGAACAGTATGTTTTTTGACACATATAGACTGAGTCAAAAAAAATTCATATTTTTATAGAGGTTAATTTAATACTCGACCACTTAACTTTAATTCATCGAAAATGTACAAACAGAATTTATCAGCCGGTTTGATTCTCACTTTTTATATTTTAATTGCAGTATCATGCAGCGGAAACGGCAAACAGCCGGCTGCAACCGAGAATAATCAGGAGGTTTCGGTCATAGAAGTTTCTATTGGCGGGATGTCGTGCACGGGCTGTGAACAGACAATCCAGAACAATGTTGGCAAGCTGGAGGGAATCAAGTCTGTGAAGGCGTCCTATTCAACGGGTATTGCAATGGTTGAATATTTTGACGGTATTGTCGACACCACAGCAATCAGACAGGCCATAACCGGCTCCGGTTACACGGTAAAACACTTCATTGCCCCCGTAAAGCAAGAGGATGAGAAATAAAATTCTTCAAATTTGTCTTTAACTGATAACTGAAATGAAAAACATTACAACAATCGGGAGAATCCTTTTCGCACTTCCATTTGCACTTTTCGGGATCAACCATTTCGTGCAGAAAGAATACTATCTTGGGATGCTCACCTCGTTTATACCCCTGGGGGCTTACACGATTATACTTACAGGAATAATGCTTATAGTGGCAAGCATTAGTATTATGACAAGGAAATTTGTGAAATTCTCCACAATAATGCTGGCAATCCTTCTCTTTATTTTTATTATAACAATTCATATTCCTCATCTCTTTGCAGATTCTGATAAAACTGTGACTATTATAGCCCTTTTAAAAGATATTTCACTGATGGGTGGATCATTAATGATTGCCGGCATTTATACTGAGGAAGGTTAACTTTAAAATGCAAAACCAATAAAATGTCTTCACCGGGAGAAATAAAGTCAATTTTTAATTTCCGAATGAAAATATTTTATCTTTATAACCATAATTTTTTTACGTTTATAATGGCCCGTCTTAAACTGTTTCTAATACTAGTAATGTGTCTGAAAAGCTATAATGCTTTTACTCAGACATCTCTGTTTGACCAGCAGATGCAGATAGGCTTTGTTGAAAAGCAGGGCCAGTATGCTGATCTCACGGCGAAGCTTGTTAATGAGAATGGAGATACAATTCTTTTAAAGAATGTAATTAACAAACCTACAATTTTGAATCTGGTTTATTACAGATGTCCGGGGACATGCAGTCCGCTTATGTGGGGAATTTCCAAATTCATAGATCAGGTGGATCTTCAGCTGGGCAAAGACTATGATGTAATTACGATCAGCTTTGATCCCACTGAAAGGATTGATCTGGGAATTAAGAAGAAAGCCAGCTACATAAGTACCATGAAGAAGAAAGAGGCCGCAGCCAGCTGGCTTTTCTTTGTTGCTGACAGTATGAACATTGCAAAAATAACAAATTCCGTTGGTTTCAATTATCAGTTTATAAACGATCAATATGTGCATCCTACCGGTCTTATAGCTCTTGCACCGGATGGGAAGATTGTCCGGTACCTCCGCGGAATTGATTTTCTGCCGTTTGATATCAAAATCACAATGGTTGAAGCCGGTGAAGGCAAAATTGGCCCAAGCATCAATCGTCTGCTCGCTGTTTGTTATTCCTATGATGAGAAAGGCAATCAGTTTGTCTTCAATGTTACAAGAGTTTCAGCAATAGTCATATCTTTCATCGGATTATTAGTATTTCTGTCATTGGCCCTGTCACGGATTAAACTTAAAAGGAAGGTTAATAAATGAGCACTGAGAGAACCATAGAGGAACCCAGCTATCTTGAACACCAAGGAAAATACAAAGGATTATTTTCCTGGATCTTCTCTACTGATCACAAAAGGATAGCTTTATTATATCTTTTATCTATCCTATTGTTTTTTGTCGTTGGAGCTACCCTGGGCCTCTTAATGAAGTTTGAGCTTATTGCCCCAGGCAAGACCATAATGGATGCCAAGGCCTATAATGCATTCTTTACACTGCACGGAATTGTAATGATATTTGCTGTTGTCATACCTGGTTTGCCTGCTGTTTTTGGGAACTTCCTGCTGCCAATTATGATCGGAGCGAAGGATGTTGCATTTCCAAAGCTTAATCTAATGTCGTGGTACCTTTATGTGATCGGGGTCAGCCTGGTTTTGGTATCGCAGTTTGCAGGCCAGGAACCGCCTGATACAGGGTGGACCTTTTATGCACCCTACAGCTTCAGAACTGCGGGTAATATGTTGCCAGCGGTATTTGGTGCATTTGTCCTGGGATTTTCGTCCATCCTTACAGGATTGAACTTTTTAGTTACGATACACAGGATGCGTGCTCCGGGTATGAACTGGCTAAAGATGCCTTTGTTCCCATGGACACTCTATGCTACCGGTTGGGTTCAGCTGTTAGCCACTCCCATTGTTGGTATAACCCTGCTCATGGTTGTTGCTGAAAGGACCATGCATATAGGATTTTTCGATCCAACTCTTGGCGGTGATCCTATCCTCTATCAGCACCTTTTCTGGACTTACAGCCATCCGGCAGTTTATATAATGATCCTGCCCGCCATGGGAGCAATTTCTGAAATAATATCAACCTTTTCTCACAAAACACTTTTCGGATATAATTTCATGGTTGCTTCAACCCTGGCTATTGCCTTTGTCGGATACTTCGTCTGGGGACACCATATGTTCACATCCGGGATGAGCGGAACAGCTTTGTATACATTTTCACTTCTTACATTTCTGGTAGCTATCCCGAGTGCCATTAAGGTCTTCAACTGGATCTCCACCATGCATAAAGGCTCAATAGATCTTCAAACTCCATTTTACTGGTCGATGGCTTTTGTCTTTTTATTCATGATAGGCGGATTTTCAGGACTTATTCTTGGATCGCTTGCAGCAAATGTGCATTTACATAACACACATTTTGTGGTAGCTCATTTCCATTTTATAGTATTCGGAGGAACAGGATTCGCCTTTTTTGGAGCAATGCATTACTGGTATCCCAAAATTACCGGGAAAATGTACGACACAAAATGGGCAAATATTGGCTTGGTCCTCTTTTTTGTAGGATTTGTTACCCTTTATGGACCAATGTTTCTCCTTGGCATCGATGGAATGCCCAGGAGGTATTTTGACTATGACGAAGTCTTCCATTCAGGAAATATTGTTTCATCAATGGGAGCATTTGTCCTATATTCCGGGTTGGCCATTATAATCATTAATTTGTTCTCATCATTAAAAAGTGGTTCAAGAGCCCCTGCTGATCCCTGGGGCGGGAAGACCCTGGAATGGACAATCGCCTCACCCCCAACTACGGAGAATTTTGAAGAAACTCCTGTGATTACCAAAGGACCTTATGACTATAATTAAGTATGACAACAGCAATACATCGGGACGATCTGGCATCTAAAACGGGAATGTGGTTATTTCTGTTTACGGAAATGCTGTTATTCGGCGGACTATTTATTGTATATTCCGTATATCGCTTCAGGAATACTGCAGCCTTTCACCTTGCAGCCGAAGAATTAAGCGTATTTGTCGGAACTCTCAATACTATTATTCTGTTAATCAGCAGCGCCACAATAGCCATGTCGATTACAGCCATACAGAAACATAACAAGAAACTGACACTTCTGCTTCTCGGTTTTACAGTCCTCCTCGGGCTTGCTTTTCTGGTAAATAAATACTTTGAGTGGGGACATCATATCAGGGAACACATATATCCGGGTTCATCAGTGCTTGCCCTGCGCGGTCAGGGAGATGTTCTGTTTTACGGATTATACTTCTTTATGACAGGACTTCATGCCCTGCATATCATAATCGGATTGATCTTTATCTGTGTTATCGCACGATTAATAATCAAGGACAAAATCGGTCATGACAATTTTGTATTACTTGAAAACAGCGGATTATACTGGCACCTGGTTGACCTAATCTGGATTTTCCTCTTTCCACTGTTTTATCTAATTACATAATTATCTGTAAGCTATGGAGAATGAAAAAAATCATATAGTCCCTTATAGTACATTTCTGTATGTGCTGGCAACATTAATAGTCTTAACGCTTGTTTCGGTGACTCTTACACAAATTTCTCTGGGCGCACTGACAGTTGCCGCAGCACTATTGATCGCAGCAATTAAATCCTCATTCGTTCTTAGCATATTTATGCACCTTAAGTTTGAGAGTAAAATGCTAGTCTTGATGGTTATAGCTGTAATAGCTATCATTTGCATAGTAATATTTATAACCCTTCTGGACTACCTATATAGATAATCAATATGTATTCAACCACTGCAACAGATGCTTCGAATTTTGTAAATACTTACAATCTTGCATTTTACAGTATTGCCGTTATTTCAGTGATCCTGCTTATCGGACTCACAGTGACTATGCTTTATTTTGTCTACAGATATAACAAAAAAAAGAATAAGACAGCTACACAAAATGAGGGCAATACCGTCCTGGAGATCATTTGGACCACAACGCCCATCATCCTGGTGCTTGTAATGTTCTATTTTGGCTGGGCAGGATGGAAACCGATGACCAAAGCCCCCAAAGATGCCCTTAACGTTACAAGTGTTGCCAGAATGTGGAGTTTTTCATTTCAGTATGAAAATGGAAAGCAGAGCCCGGACCTGGTCATACCTGTCAATACTCCTGTAAAGATAAAACTTGTCTCCCTTGATGTTATTCATAGCCTGTTTATCCCTGCTTTCAAGGTAAAATCAGATATGATGCCGGGAACAGAGAAAATGATGTGGTTTCTTCCCCAGACTATTGGTGAGTTTGATCTTTATTGTGCAGAGTACTGCGGATTACGCCACTCCTATATGAACTCAAATGTAAAAGTTCTGTCGCAGCAAGACTATGATACATGGTATGCTGATTCTGTAACTGTTGCTGCCGATAGTACGGAAAAAACAGTTCCCGGAGCTGAAGGACTTAAAATAATGATAAACCAGGGCTGTAATGCATGTCACTCTTCCGATGGTTCAAGAATAGTTGGTCCAAGCTATCTGCACCTGTTCGGTGAGAAACAGATTGTTATATCTGAGGGAAAAGAGCTCCAGGTAACAGTTGATGAAGAGTACATTAAGAAAGCTTTATACGATCCAAATGCAGAGGTCGTTAAAGGATACCCGAAAGATTTGATGCAGAGCTACAAGGATGTTCTTAACGATGATGATATTGCAAAAATCATTGAATATCTGAAATCCCTTAATGAAAAATAATTCAGGAAATAATCTGAAATATTACCTCGAACTAAGTAAACTGAAAATAATGATACCGGTGAGTCTGTACAGGATTCACCGGGTATTTTATTTTTAACCCGCATATTACATTAAACATATTCATTGTTAGTATCGGAATTCTCTTAATGGCAATATCTGCCTCCGTTCTTAACCAGATCCAGGAAGCCGGGCTTGACATTAAGATGAACAGAACACACAAGCGGCCAATTCCGGCAAAGAATATAAGCAAATCAGGGGCAATATTGTTCTTCCTGGCAAACCTGATTGCAGGTAGCGCCTTTATTTATTCAGCAGGCGGCTTTAGAGCAGCTATAATTGGTTTAATTACCCTGGTCTGGTATAATGGCATATATACCTTTTCAAAGCGGTTCAGCGCCTTTGCAGTGGTGCCAGGCGCAATAACAGGTGCCTTGCCTCCGCTCATAGGATGGGTGGCAGCCGGGGGAGGAATATGGGATAAACCCATAGTATTTCTTGAATTTCTCTTCTTTATCGGGCAGATTCCTCATTTCTGGCTTCTAATCCTGAAATATGGCGAGGAGTATAAGAATGCAGGAATTCCGAGCCTTACTGATATACTCAGCAAGGCGCAGATCAACAGGCTTACTTTTACATGGGTAGTATCGTCAGTAATTTCAGCTCTGTTTTTATGCTTTTTTGAGATTATCAAGACAAGATTAATAGTTGGTATTCTTCTGGTTGCATCATTCTATCTCATCTGGAACTTTTCTGACCTGTTAAAAAACCAGGTAAATGCTGACAACTCCCGGAAATATTCTATACTCCTTGATTCATACTTCCTGCTCGTGCTGATTCTTTTGATTGCAGACAGAATAATTACATGAGGAATCTGATATTCCTTTTTATTACACAGAGCAACACTGAGTATGCCACAGAGGGAGACAGAGAAAAAACAAATGAACTTATTCTAAAAGCGATGTTCCAGACTTTCCTCCAGATAGGGATGATTCGAAGGTATAAGCTTTGCCTTGCTGAGAGCAGTCGCCACAATAAAGGCAAATAATCCTGCAAATCCCAGGAATAACCCCGCCTCCACCAGTCCAAACCTAAGCAAGCCGGTTGTTCCGGGGATCACCTGTACATAAAGGTCAACATATTGCCCGATAATAAGACAAATAATAACAATGACAATTGCTGTCATGTTTCTGCTGGCTTTCACCGGAAGAAGAATCATAAAGGGAACAGCCCAGTTCAGAATAATCTCAAGGAAAAACAACACCTTCCATCCCTCCTTCCATCTGACAAAATAGTAAGTTGTTTCTTCGGGTATATTCCCGTACCAAATTATCATAAACTGTGCGAACCAGAAATATCCCCACACTATTGAAAGCATGAATATATATCTGGCAAAATCATGCATATGGTATTTATTCAAAAAGGGAAAATATCCTCTCTTATGCAGGATAAATACTATAAGTGTTAATACAGATACTCCATGCAAAAAAGCTGCAGCTAAGTTTTTTAACGCAAAAATAGTACTGTACCAATGTGGATCAACAGACATTATCCAATCAAAAGCCGCAAGGGAAAAAGTTATTGCAAGAATGAAGATAAATATTTTTGAATACAGTTCACTTTTATTGAATAATGCGAGAATGCCATTCATATCCGCCGGATCGGTCATATCTCCGCTGAGTGAAATACTTCTTAATTTCCTGATCAGAACAATCCACAAAATGAAATAGATAAACATCCTTACAACAAAGAAAGGAACATTCAGGAAGGCAGATTTGTGCTGCAACAGAGGATCAAGGGCAACTGCTTCCTTATGAGCCCAGTGATATATGTCATTCACTCCAAAGAAGAGAAGAAGAAAAAATATTCCTGCAAAAAGCGTATATGACATCATTGCTTCAGAAACACGCTGGAATGCAGATGACCATCCTGACTGTGAGATGCTCTGCAATACAAAAAAGAAGACGCCTCCCATTGACAGCGATAAAAAGTAATAGTTTACCACCAGGTAGTTTGCCCAGGCAAGCTGAGGATTTGAAATAAGCCCATAGATGAAGGTACCGACTCCAATGGCTGTAAGTATTAAAGTTACTAACTTAAAATTTCTGGAAACGATTATATTCTCCTTCATTTCTCCTATTTTTTTTCTTCAGTACCCTGCAGACTTTTTGTTTCTTCCTGCAGCTTTCTTAAATACAGTACCAGTTTCCATCGATCATCCGGTACTATCTGGGAACCATGCGCACCCATTGAACCAAATCCAAGTGTAATAGAATGATAAATTTCCCCGTCACGCAATTGAAACGCTGTCCCGGACATCAGGGAACGAGGCTTAACCGGATATAACCCGCTGGTATACAGATTACCATCTCCCTCTCCCTTGCTGCCATGGCAGCCGATGCAAAATGCAGTATAAACTTCCTTCCCCTTCACAACCGATTCATTGTCAGAGGAAAATGGATTAACCAGTTCATTTCCTGCCTTAATTCGTGAAGCAGCATCAATAGTATAGTTAAAGGGTATAAATCCCCTGGGAACTGTTCCGGGTACAGGCATTCTCATCGTCATCCCGTCTTCAAAGTTAGGGTTTTTTGAAAATGTTTCATAGGCAGTAGAATAGAACATATCAGGGAAATAATCCCAACCGGGATTATTCCGGTCTCTGTTGCATCCTGACAAGATCACTGTCAGGAGGATGAGAAAAACTCCTTTGATGTTAGTACCCTGCATATTGATCTTTTTCATTCATTAACACTTCCAAATTCTTTATCCATAACTTCAACGGCACCAAGCTGTTTCATTATATCACCTGCTGAGTCAGGTGCTGACAATTCCACTCCATCAGATTCCACAACAATAATAAACTTATCATCTGTAGCCCTGAGATCAAAGATTGTATTATCCCTTCCCGGAAACAGCTTTGACCTCGCCGAGAAAAGAGCAAGGCTGGCTATTGTAACAGTAAAGATGGTTACTACTATTGTAACAACAATGAAGGACGGGAAGGAGTTGAAAGGTTTTCCGCCATAGACAATCGGCCAGTCAATTACCGACGTATAGTAGAGAAATGCAAGTGTCACAATGATTCCAAACAGTCCGAAGAAATAGGCTGCAGTAGGCAGTCTTGACTTTCGTTTCAGCAGATGAAATACCTCATGAACCGGATAAGGAGTGAATACATCGTGAATTGTGAATTTCTGTTCTTTCAACGATCTGATTGAAGAAAGGAACTTTTCCTCATCATCAAAAATCCCTATTTTAAATCTCTTGGTCATAGCTTAAGCCACTTAATCCTCTTTCTTACTGCCGATATTGGCCACACTTTTTAATTCGCTGATAGCCATCATTGGTATGTACCGCATGAAAAGCAATACTCCGCAGGCAAATAATCCTATAGTCCCGACAAATACTCCGATGTCGATAATTGTCGGACTATATGAAACCCAGTTCGATGGCAGGAAATCCTTACTAAGCGAAGTTACTACAATATTATAGCGTTCCAGCCACATCCCGACATTTATGGAAAGAGAAACCACCAGCAGCCAGATCCAGTTTCTCCTCACCTTTCTGAACCAGAAAAGCTGGGGGATCAATGCATTACAAATAATCATTCCCCAGAATTGCAATTCATAATCGCCTGTAATCCGGTTCCTGAAAAATGTAAACATTTCATACTCATTTCCTGAGTACCATGCTATAAAAATTTCAGTCAGGTAGGCAAGACCCATAATGAGAGATATAAAGATCAGTATTCTGGCTATGGCATCCATATGGTTATCAGTGATGTAATTTGTAAGCTTGTAAACTTTCCGGATAAGAACCATCAGGGTCATAACCATAGCAAATCCCGAGAAGATAGCCCCAACAACAAAGAAAGGCGGGAATATGGTTGTATGCCATCCCGGCTCAACTCCCACGGCAAAGTCAGTAGAAACTATTGAATGAACTGAAACCACAAGAACTGCTGCTATACCACCAAGTATAAAGCTAAGCGATTCATATCTTATCCAGTGGCGGCTTGAGCCTGTCCATCCAAGGCTGAAAAATCCGTAAAGGGCCTTTCTGATCCTGGAAGTTGTTCTGTCACGGACAGTCGCCAGGTCAGGCAGCATTCCGAGATACCAGAAGGAGGCTGATATAAGAAGATAAGCTGTAATAGCTGTAAAATCCCAGAAAAGGGGTGAATTGAAATTTACCCATAACGGTCCGCGTGTATTCGGATAGGGGAAAATATAAAATGCAAGCCATACGCGGCCCATATGTAAGGCGGGAAACAGTGCGGCAGAGAGGACTGCAAAAACAGTCATTGCTTCGGCTGCCCTGTTAATAGATGTTCTCCACTTCTGTCTTAGAATCAGCAGGAAAATAGAAAAAGCTGTCCCCGCATGGCCGATTCCGATCCACCAGACGAAATTGACGATCTCCCATCCCCATCCAACCGAATTATTTACGCCCCAGGTTCCAATTCCTTTATAAACAGTTATATAAATGGCATATCCGCCAAAGAGTGCTGCCAGCAATGAAACACCGAAAGCAATGAACCACCACATTCCCGGTCGAACATCCATAGGGAGTATGACATCTTTGGTGATCTGACCAAGAGTCTTATTTCCTTCAACCAGCGGACCTCTGATTTTCTTGTTATACATCTATTGGCTTCTGAATATTTATGTGTTCAATTTTTCATCATTCCGGACTTTTGTCAGGTACCCGGTAGAAGGAAGCGTATGCAACTCTTCCAGCAGATGATATCGTCTCGGATCATCAAATAGTTTCGAGACCATACTGTTCCTGTCATTCAGGTTCCCAAATACAATTGCTCCGGCAGGACAGGCCTGCATGCAGGCCGGTTTGATCTCATTATCCTTAAGAGTTCTGTTTTCCAGCTTTGCCTGCAATTTCTTCTCCTGTATCCGCTGAACGCAGAATGAACATTTCTCAACAACACCTCTTTCCCTGACGGTAACATCCGGGTTTAAAACCATTTTACCCAGATCGGATGCGGTATTGAAATCAAATTCTTTATTATTTGTATACCGGTACCAGTTAAATCTTCTTACCTTATAAGGGCAGTTATTTATGCAATACTTAGTTCCTACGCAGCGATTGTAGGACATCTGGTTCAATCCCTCGCTGCTGTGGTTTGTGGCAGAAACGGGACAAACATTTTCACAGGGAGCATTGTCACAGTGCTGGCATGCAAGCGGCTGAAAGTAAACCTTTGGATCATCAGGTGATTCAGAATAATACCTGTCTATCTTGATCCAGTGCATAATCCTTCTTTTTATTACCTCCTCTTTGCCGACAACCGGTATATTATTCTCTGCCTGACAGGCTATGACACATGAATTGCAGCCGATGCACGCATTGAGATCTATCGCCATGCCCCAGTGAAAGCCATCATACTTTATTTCAGGATAAAGAGATTTATGATGTGATTCAAATTCACCATGAAACTCGTTACCAGCTGCCGGGTTATTCAGATATTCACTGAGTCCGGCCTCCCTCACAATAGGCCTTCCCTCCATCAAATAGTGTACCTGTGTCAGAGCCAGCTGACTATTTTTATGAGTATTCTCTATTTTATCCGCTCTGAATCCATATATCCTGTTTCCGTCAGTCAGTTTTACAAAAGGATATAAGTTGACTCCGATATTATTGCAGACGGGGCCTGAACCTGTATGACCATAACCAAGAGCAATTGATACTGTGCCCTCGGCCTGACCAGGCTGAATAAAGGCCGGAAGTATCAATCCTTCAGCGATTTTTACCAGCGTCCCGGTCTCTATCCCAAGCTTTTGTGCATCGCCTGCTGATATTGCAGCGACATTTTCCCAGCATTGACGCGATACAGGATCAGGCAACTCCATAAGCCACGGATTATTGGCATGCATACCCGTTCCCAGCGCCACACTTTCGGAAATAATGACTTCATATCCATTCTCATTGGTAACCGGCCCAGACTTCATTGCCTCCGAGAGTTCTTTTCCCCGAAACTTCAATGGGCTACCCGCCGGAATCGTATAGTTAAATACACCATTCCCCAAAGACTGATTCCAGAAATTCGTGAAATCAGAATTTTTTGAAAGGGGGAAGAACGTCTTTTCCCAGTTAGCCTTAAGATAGTCGTGATAGAGCATTGAGCTTCCGGTCCATTTTAATAATGAATCCTGGAAGCAGCGTGTATTAAACAGCGGATTAATACAAGGCTGGCTTAAACTCAGCTGCCCCGGAACAGGTTCGGAATCATCCCATGATTCAAGGTAATGATTTACCGGACACTCATATTTTGCTTTTCCGACAGTCTCGTTCAGGGTAACTGCCATATTTATCGTAAGCCTTGTATTCTTTAAGCCTGACAGGATTTTCTGGCTATCCGGATAGTCAAAGGCTGGATTTACATTATACATCAAAAGAGCTTTGACCTTTCCGCTATTTAAATCATTGACAAAATTCTCAGTATGACTGTCAATCCCTGATGCTATATTAAGATTATTATTGAGATCAATACATTTTTCATAGTTCCCAAGAAGGGAGTTTATTCCATTAACGATGACCTGGATCCCGACATTATTTGTTCCCGAGACTATTATGGATCTGCCTGCTGAAGCAATCAGTTTATCAGCCAGATCGGAAAGGTCTTCCCTATATTGGGTTGCAGGAAAAACTTCACCACCTGTTTTTTGAGCAATCTTATTATACAAATCCAAAAGCAGGGTCTTCTCTTCAGAAGGTTTTATTTTTTTTCTTATGTCGGCATTTGCACCCGTGAGGCTCATTCCTGATTCAAAATGAATATGCCTGAGCATATTTTTCTCACCGTTATTCAGCTTCCTCACCGATACATAAGCAGGGATAAAATGAACAGGTGAAAGCCATGTACCAAGAAAGTCAGCATTGACAGAAACGACAATATCTGCATTCTGGAAATGATAATCAGGAATTACTGTTTTCCCAAAGCATAATGAATTGGCTTCAAGAATTGAAGAGTAGGAAACTGCATCATACTGTACCCATTTGAAATTCTTGAATCCGGCTCCGAATTCACCTATCAGTTTAACTGTTGAAGGAGAAATAATACTTGATGTAAGAAGGACAATTTCCCCACCCTCAGCATTGATCTTTCCAAGCTCGCTTATAATTTTCCCGTCAATTTCACTCCATGAAGCCTGTTTATTATCTATTTCAGGATTTTTCAACCTCGCATCATCGTAGAGACTTAATACAGATGCCTGGACCCTTGCTGTTGTTCCTTCCCTGTTAAAGACTGAAAGATCATTCCCCTCTATTTTGATTGGCCGGCCATCCCTTGTTTTTACAAGAATGCTGCAATATTCGTGTCCATCGAAAAAACTTGTGGCATAATATAAAGATTTACCAGGAGTAACTTCAGGCGGCTGAATAACATATGGCAGGGCTTGATGAACAGGTCTTTTACAACTTGCAAGAACTGCAGCAGAAGCAAAGCTGAATCCGAGTACTTTTAGAAAATCGCGCCGGGAAGTGCCTTGCCTTATAACACCTCCGCTCTCCAATTCTTCAAGCAACCTGGTATGCTGGTCTATCTCATTCATCTTATCATAGCCGGAAGCCGGTTCATCAAGTTTAGCCGGATTTTGTCCGTTTTTTTCCATTTCTTAGCCCGTTTTCGAAATTCCGTAATTAGTAATGGCATTTCATACACTCAATTCCACCTACCATACTGATAGTAACAGTGTCAATCTCCCCCTTATGAAATTTGTCCCCCAGATCCTTGTACTCCGAATAAAATTTGTTTTGAAAATTGATATTTTTAGTGCGGTGGCAATTTATACACCAACCCATTGACAGGTCATTTACCTGACTGATTACATGCATCTCCTCTACCTTTCCATGGCATTCCTGACAAGTGACTTCTCCGGCGGATACATGCTGTGCATGGCTGAAGAAAACATGATCAGGGAGATTATGCACTTTGATCCATTCAATAGGTTTCATGTTCTCGTAAGCACTAATGACTTTAGATATTTCACTCACTCCGGAGCGGGTTCCGTTTCTCACAACTATATGACAATTCATACAGACATTTTCAGGAGGAATTCCGGCGGATTTACTCGTTTTGGCAGAACTGTGGCAATAAATACAATCAGTTTTATTCTGTCCCGCATGAACTGCATGCGAAAATTTTACAGGCTGAAGAGGAGAATAACCAGGCGAACGTCCTAAGGCAATTCCATCAACAACAAGGGTGTATGTGATAAATATGCCGGTTGATAACAATATGACATAATTGATCCAGCTTCTTTTCAATATTTTGCTGATTATCAGATCAGTCATAGAAAAGAGAAAGAGAATCGATGCAATTATGAATAACAGCAGATTTGTAATTATTGGCTTATTGTGTTTAAGCCCTGAATCGACCAGCCTGTCCATATATGCTTTTATCATAATAACATCTTCAGGACTAAGCTCAAACTCTTTGTGAACCTCAGCCAGCTTCTTTCCCGCAGGCTTCAGCAGAACAGTGTTCAAATCACCGGCACTTTTAGACTGATACTTCTTTGAGATTTCAAGAGCATCAGGATTCCAGTTCAACGTGTCAGATTCACGCACATTATGACAAGCGGCGCAATTTACTGATTTGTTTTCCAGATATACCAATC
This sequence comes from uncultured Bacteroidales bacterium, assembly GCA_963782945.1. GTDB lineage: Bacteria > Bacteroidota > Bacteroidia > Bacteroidales > VadinHA17 > LD21. The sequence continues at coordinate 73,267 of CAWALO010000011.1, read as the reverse complement.
CAAAGAAAAGCCTCTCTCCCCTTATGAGATCTTCAGCTTTTAAGGTTCTGTCTTTGGTGAAGACTGAATCAGCATCCTGAATTATATTTGCACGGACAGGGATTATTACAAATGTCAGGAAAAGTACAGCAAGTAAATATTTAACCTTTTTAATATCCAAAAAATTGCACATTTATAAAATTTCTATAAAAATTTTTAACTTATTTACCAGATTCAGATTAATATTTACTTTAATAATCTTTCAAAACCTTTTATATTAAAATTTGTTATGTGCTTTGCTCACAAGCGAATAAATTATCTTCCCGCAATTTTTCCTCCATAAAGATAATTATTCCGTTTTATCTGCGTTCAATCTTTAGACCCAATTATCAATTTACCAATAAAATTTTTGAAGCCCACCGGTTATGCTTTAAAAACTAAAACTTTTTCACTTCAGATAAGTTTTAAATTAATGACAAATATAACAGAGGCAATAGATCCTGGTACTCACGGGAAAGATGATATTTATCAGAAGATAGTTAAATGCATAGAATGGAATATAAACAGGTAATGGTATGATATGTATGCGAATAAATAATTTATTTTAATGTGTTTATTAATTCCGGCTTTATATCTTTGTTTCGGATACTGTATTATAGTGAACCATATAAATTCTTTCCCATAATCAAAACTGTATGAAAAGATTGTTTTTAATCACATTAATAATCTCTCTGCCTGCATTCTGTTTCACAGGCTGCAAGAAGGACAAAGGAGATCCTCCGGTCCTCCCGCCCTATGCGTCTATGGTAATTGACTTCAGCAACTTTACATCAAAGAAGAAATCCGCTGATCTGACTGCCTCAGGAAAAGGAACCGAAAACAGCACATGGGAATTTGCTGCAGGTGTTGCAGGCGTATGGAACTCACTTATATCCACAAATCTTGAAGTTCCTCTTGCTGCATTTGAAGCTGCAATTAATTATAAACCTGAATATGTTTCCGAAAATCTATGGCAATGGAGCTATGATTTCAATCAGGGTGCCGATGGCTATAAAGCAAAACTGCAGGGTAAGATCTCCACAAGCACTGTCACCTGGAAAATGTATATAACCTATGAAGGTACAGGTGGGTACAAGGAATTTCTATGGATTGAAGGTACATCCAAAACCGACGGATCAGGAGGACAGTGGCAATTCAGTCAAAGTCCCCAATCCACACCAAAAATGTTCCAGGATGACTGGACAAAAAGCGGTGATGAAGTTACCAGTGTGAAATATACCTATTTAAAGAATGATACATATAAAGACAGCTACATAAACTATATTATACTCTCTTCCGGAAGTTTCGACTCGGGTTATACTATTCACTTCTCCAATGGGGAGCCTTCTGATTCCAATATTGAATGGAATATAACCACTTTTGATGGCAGGCTCAAATGCGTTGATTACCTGGGGGATGAAAACTGGTACTGCTGGGATACAAATAAGATAAATAAAGTTTGTGATTAATAAACAGCAAGCCTGTAAAAACCAGTCTCACTCTATCAATTCGCTGCAATTTTTTGCAAAGTATCTGACTCCAGGATCTCTGTTCCGGTTTTACTATTGACTGCTCTTACCATTGCAATAGCGACCTTCTTAGCTTCTATCCCCTTGTATTTTGATAGCCGGCCGATGAAAAATACGCCGATAAACTTCATCACGGTTTTCGCTATCCCTTCACCTGTGCGTCTTTCGTTTCTCTCCCCAAGCAGCATAGAAGGCCTCAGAATTATTAACGTCCTGAATGTAAATTTCATCAACCCACTTTCCATTTCACCTTTTATCCTGAGATAGTAGTTGGATGAATCGGGATTTGCACCAACTGAAGAAATAACTGCCAGCTTTTCCACAGAATTTCCTGATGCAATTGAAGCAATATTTACTGGCAGTTCTCTGTCAATCTCTTCCATCCTGGCTACAGAGCCGGCTTTCTTTATTGTTGTACCTAGGCAAATGAACAGATCATCGCCGGAAATCATATCTGACCACGCTTTCAGGTTGTCAAAGTCTGTTATGAATTTTTGAACTTTTTCCCTTCCTGCAAAGTCAGTCTTACCCCTTACAAAAATCTTTATAAGATCATAGCGATCAGATTTACAAAGCTCTTCAATAAGGGCTCTGCCAACTAATCCGGTTGCTCCAAATACCAACGCTGTTCTTTTTTCCATGGTTTTAATAATTGAAGATAGAAAGTCGGAAATCCGAAGTCCGAAGTCCGAAGTCTGAAGATTCAGAGATTAAAAACATCCGGCCTGGCAATTCTGACCTTCGGCTTCTGACTTCCGGCTCCGGATCTTTTCTTCCTAACTTGATCTCGGAACTTTCATTAAAGATAATTCATTTTGCCAAATTAAAATAAATGCATTTATTATGATACGAAATCATATTAATGGGATTACAATTTAACAGGATTCCGGCTTCCTGATCGCTTGAAGGCATTTTTTGAGTTCATCGTCAAGGCCGTAGGCCTTTGATATGGTAAGGTAGGGCGAAGCCCTGCTGATGGGCTCCTCCCACCGTCTCTAAGCCCCGTAGGAGCGTGATATTTTATGTTCAGAGACTATCTCGCCCCTCCGGGGCTATGGATTAGAGTGGTGACTCAGACAGGGCGTTGCCCTGTTTTATCGTATAGTGCCCCTACGGGGCTGAGGAGAATCAAGATTGATACGGACTGAACCATACTCTGTCTTAAGCGGTCATGTCATGGGATGACCCGGAATTATTTAAATCCCTTCTTATCCTCAGTTAACAGGCTATCAGTTTTTTTACTATTTTGCACCCCTTATTTTAACTTTGCAAATATGTCATTAGGAAAAAAATCTCTCCTTTTAATTCTGCTTATCCTCGTTTCTGACCAGATTCTTAAAATATGGGTTAAGACTCATATGGAGATCGGACAGGAGATTCATATTCTCGGAAACTGGGGTATTATACATTTCATTGAGAATAACGGAATGGCTTTTGGTATGGAAATGGGAGGTAAAACCGGAAAGTTCATACTTAGCATCTTCAGAATCGCTGCAATTTTCGGTATTGGCTGGTTTCTCAGGTCATTGGTGGATAAAAAAGCTAATCTCGGACTTATACTTGCCGTAAGCGCAATAATGGCCGGAGCAATTGGCAATATTATAGACAGTGCATTTTATGGGATGATTTTCAGTGAGAGTTTCAATCAGCCGGCAATATTATTTCCTCCGGGAGGTGGCTATTCTTCTTTTTTGCACGGAAGGGTTGTTGATATGTTCTACTTCCCGATTATTAACACCCACTGGCCGGAATGGTCGCCATTCAGACCAGGGGAGATGTTTGTTTTTTTCAGACCTGTATTCAATATTGCTGATTCTGCTATAACATGCGGAGTTCTCTCGATAGTGCTGTTTCAGAAGAAAATGTTCAGGGATCTCTCGTGAATCTTTTTTTAGCTAAGGGAAGATAATTCTACGGCTGGCAGCAGTTGCTTACACAACTCAGGACCAATTTCAGGTTTGGATGCTTGAGATAGTACCAGGTGTTCTTGCCTTCCCTTTTTGAAGCCAGTACACCCCGGTCCCTCAGAATTACCAGGTGATGTGATGCAGCTGATTGCTCAATTCCAAGCTGGTTGTGAATTTCAGTGACTGTTCTTTTCTCCCCGTCCTCCAGGCATCCCATTATGGATATCCTCACCGGATGGGCAATTGCCTTAAGCATTTTTGCTGCCATTTCAAGGTTTTCCGGTGTAAGTTCTTTAAATTCCATCTCATCAACTTTTTGCTTTGCAAATATATACAAATATGATGAAAGGAACCTGCCGCTTACCGGGTATAAATTGCAGAAAACCAATTCTAAAAACGTCTTCTTAATCTTAATGTAATGATTTTACTATATTTGAAAGAAATAATTTGAAATGGCTGTGCTCACACAAATAAGACGACCGGTTGATAAAGAAATGGCTCAATTTGAGGCCTACTTTAGCAAGACAATGCGTAGTGAGATTCCCCTGCTGAATATAATTCTGAACTATATCATCCGTCGCAAGGGAAAGCAAATGAGACCATTGCTTGTATTTCTGACAGCCAGATTGAACGGGGAGATCACTGAAGCCACTTTTGTCGCCGCCACATTTATTGAACTTCTTCATACAGCTTCTATAGTCCATGATGATGTTGTTGATGATGCAAATGAAAGACGCGGCGCTCTCTCAATAAATGCCCTCTGGAATTCAAAAATTGCAGTACTGGTAGGTGATTATTTGTTATCCAAAGGAATGCTTATCAGTGTTGAAAAGAACCGCTTCGATATGCTTGAAATTGTTTCTGACGCAGTAAAATCGATGAGTGAGGGAGAGCTGCTTCAATTACAAAAGTCAAGAAAGTTAAATTTAAAGGAAGAAGATTATTTCAAGATCATTAAAAGCAAAACAGCAGCATTACTATCTGCCTGTACAGCCTGTGGTGCAAGATCCGTTTCAGAAGACCCCGAAACTATCCAGATGATGAAGGATTTCGGTGAAAATATTGGCATTGCCTTCCAGATACGGGATGATCTTCTCGACTATGAAGCGACAGGACTGACAGGAAAAATTGCTGGTAACGATATCAAGGAGAGAAAAATAACTCTTCCATTAATATATGCTCTCGAACAAACCTCGTACCTGAAAAAAAGACATATCCTTGGCATAGTAAAAAACAGGAAAAAGACAAAGGCAGAAATAAATGAGGTAATCAGCTTTGTATCCGAAAATGGAGGAATGGAGTATTCTGAACTCAAAATGAATCAGTACAGGGACAAGGCACTGGCAATACTTGATGTTTATCCTGATTCCGAAGTCAGGGAATCTATGAAGGAATTTGTATACTATACAACTTCAAGGAAAAAATAGTCCTCCTTACAATCAGCCGGCATGCAATTCGATACTTGGCACCTTCCGGAGGTCTTTTGAGTAATGCCTTGATCCCAGCCAGAAGAGAACGGTTCCCATCAGCAGCACTATAGGAAGGACTGATAATGCTGTCTGGATATTTGTCAGGTCATAAATTTTACCCATTATTATAGGCGCTGTCGAAGCGCCCAGCAGGTTTTGCACCACAACAGCTATTGCATATGAAGATGCCCTTAACCCGGGGTGAATAACATCCTGTGTAACTGCCGCTGCTCCTGAAATAAATGAGAGAACCAGAATACCGAAAACAAGCAGTACAATATACTGAATCGTTCCTTTAAGAAGTGCCAGTGCAATAAAAAGGGTAATTGCTGAAAGGAATGTTGAAAGGGCCGGATACAACAAACGAGCATTCATATTTGATTTACGCCATAAGTCAGTCAGATGGCCCCCAAGCGGCGCACCGATAATTGCCAGCAACATTACCGAACTTGCCATTTGGCCTGCTTTTTCCGGAGGAATTAGTCGCACTTTTTCAAAATATGAAGGAAGCCAGGTAAGCATTGAGGTTGTAACGAAAACAACACATGCAATGCCAAAATAGGTGAAGAGAACTGATGGCTTTGAGAGAAATTCTTTTATTATATCTTTTCGTTCCATTTTTACAACGTTACTGTTCTTGTCAACAAATGACAAATCAACCGTTTTGTAATCCTTAACGAAAAGAAACAGTATAGAAACAATCAGACCCGGTATTGCCACAATTCCAAACGCATGCTTCCAGCCAAGCCTGGCGGCAATTATGCCACCCATAAGAACACCTATGGCAGAACCAAGGGGAATTGATGCATTCCATAATCCCATCATCCTGGCTCTTTTCTCAATTGGATACAGACCCGAGATCATTGCACTTCCTCCGGGCGCATAACCAGCTTCACCAACACCTATAAGCAGGCGTGCCAGAAATAACTGGACAAAATTACCTGTAAGAGCACATAATGCTGTCGCAAGACTCCACATAATAGCCATAATCCCGATAGTCTTTGTTCTGCTCCATCTGTCAACAAGAATAGATACAGGAAAAGTCAGAAGAACAATAGCCCAGTAAACAGCCGAGACCAGTAAACCGCTCTGGGTATGTGAAATCCCCCAGTCTTTTTCAATTGATGTAAACATTGAAGTGACTACTGTTCTGTCGATATAATCAAACATATATAACAGAAACAAAAGAATAAATACATAATTTGAGTAGCCTTTCGAAAAAAGATATCCGCTTCGGTCTTCAGCTTTTTTCATGAGAATGTGCCTATTTGTTAAACCTTAATACCAAGTAAACAAAAATAAATGTCAGTTTATTTTTTTGTTGTATTTTTAAGTCTTTATACTTATTTAACTAATAGGAATCAAATCATTAATTTCCATTTTCAAATATTAACCCGCCAACTGATCATGAATACACTAAAACAAATTAATCAATTCCTTGATAAACAACCGATTGCTATGGTTGGTGTATCACGTAATCCAAAGAAGTTCGGCTATACAGCCTTCAAAGAACTTAAGGAAAAAGGGATGAAAATAATTCCTGTCAATCCTCAAGCTGATGAAATAATGGGTGAAAAATCATACCACAATGTGACAGCCCTGCCTGAGGAGGTAAAAGGAATAATCATAATGACCAAAAAGGATAAAACGGCATCTGTCGTGAAAGAGGCTGTGGCAAAAGGGATAAAGGAGATATGGATACAACAGATGGCTGACAGCAAAGAGGCTTTGAGTGAACTCAAAGGCTCTGATATTAATTTTATCACCGGGGAATGTATATTGATGCATTACAAACCTCACAGCATTCATAAGTTTCACGGAAATCTGAAAAAGTTTTTCAGAATGTTCCCAAAATAAGGAAGTACTTTATTGAAATATCAGGCTGTTATCTGAACATCATTACGTCTCTAATATCATAAAGATTTATAAAATGAGGGAAACCAGTTTCAATTTCAGCCTTGAATTTACAGTAAGGGATTATGAATGTGATATTCAGGGTGTTGTAAATAATGCTAATTATCAGCACTATCTGGAACACGCGAGACATGAGTTCCTTCTCTCCAAAGGAGTCAGTTTTACCCGCTTGCATGAAGAAGGGACTGACTTAATAGTCTCAAAAGTTGAAATAGATTATAAATATCCTCTCAGGAGCCGCGACAGGTTTGTTGTAAGGCTGAATGTTGAGAGAGCAGGCAATGTCAGGATTCTGTTCATTCAGGAAATTTGCAGGATTCCTGACGAAAAACTTATTGTCACAGCAAGGGTAACAGGTGTTGCGACCAAAAATGGCAAACCGGTATCACCGGCAAATATTATGGAACTACTGGGATTAAAATAGATTTCTGAAATATTAATATTATTTTTTCGCCTTATGGGTAAAACTAAACTCACACGCAGGCAATTTGTTTCTACAATAACAGCTGGAGCGGGAACTGTATTGCTCGGGAAATCTGCACTCACTTCACCAGCTTCCGGATCTGTAGTTCTTTCTGATTCTTTGAAGATTGTCAGTCTGGGCAAGTCCGGATTAAAAACAACTCTTCTCGGAATGGGCACCGGCTTCAGCGGTTATAACCGTTCTTCCAACATTACAAGGGCCGGAGTTGCTGAATCTGTCATCAGGCAGGCCTACGAAAAGGGCATCCGTTTTTTCGACTGTGCTGACAGCTATGGAACCCATACCTATACAGCATCTGCCCTGAGGAGTTTTCCCCGGGAAAGTTATACACTTGGCACAAAGATCTGGGTCAGCCAGGGAGGCCTTCCGGAACCTGAACGGCCAGATGCGGATATAGTGGTTGATCGCTTCAGGAAAGAACTGAACACTGATTATCTTGACCTGATACAGATACATTGTATGACAGATGCCGGATGGACTGACAGGGAAAAGAAGCAGATGGATATTCTTGAAAACCTGAAGGCTAAAAAAATAATCCGAGCTCACGGAGTCTCGGTTCATTCGCTGGAAGCAATGGAGGCATGCATCGGAAATAAATGGGTAGATCTTGTCCATGTACGAATCAATTCCTTTGGTGAGGCAATGGATAAAAATGATCCTGCAGCTGTAACTCCGGTTATTGAAAAACTTCATAACGAAGGCAAAGGGATTATCGGAATGAAGCTGATAGGAGCCGGGAAATTCAAAAATGAGCCCGATAAAATTGATGAATCGCTCCGGTTTGTACTTGGCCTTGGTACTGTCGACATGATAATTATCGGGTTTGAATTGCCTGAACAGATTGACAATTATATCGCCAGGATTCAGAAAAATGCAAAGTCAATTTAATACTCTCTTATCATTAATTAATAAAATATAGAATAAAATGATTAAAATTCTGTTTAGTCTGATAGCAGTCACACTGGCAGCAATCGGATTTTTCCCGGGTTATAATTCTGATGAACAGGATGTTTTAGAATCTGGGGCTAAACTTGAAAAGCTTGCTGACGGGTTCTCATTTACTGAAGGTCCCACCTCCGATTCAGAAGGGAATATCTTTTTTACCGATCAGCCAAATGACAGGATAATGGAATGGAGCATATCCGGAGGACTCTCTACCTTTCTTCAGCCAAGCGGACGTTCAAATGGCCTCGCATTCGATAATAAAGGAGTGCTGTGGGCGTGTGCAGATGAAAAAAATGAGCTCTGGCAGATAGACCGGACAAAAAAGGTTACACCTCTTCCTTTGAAGTACACTTCAAACCTTCTCAACGGGCCAAACGATCTCTGGATCAGCAATGACGGGGGAATATTCTTTACTGATCCCTATTATCAGAGACCCTGGTGGAACCATAAATCTATGCCCCAGGATCTTCAGGGTGTATATTACCTGGATACTGACCACAAAACACTTATCCGGGTAATAAATGATCTGGTACAGCCTAACGGGATTGTAGGTACTCCGGATGGAAAAACTCTTTTCGTAGCGGATATCGGAGCCGGTAAAACCTGGTCATATACAATAAATAAAGATCACAGCCTCACTGACAAAAAGCTTTTCTGTGAGCTTGGATCCGATGGAATGACAATTGATACTGAAGGGAATATCTACCTCACAGGGAATGGTGTCACCATTTTTGACAAAAAAGGAAAACAGATCGGACACATTGATGTGCCGGAAGGATGGACTGCCAATGTCTGTTTCGGCGGTCATGATATGAAAACCCTCTTTATTACAGCCAGCAAAGGGTTCTATTGTATCAGAACAAGAGTTCCCGGAACAAAAGGATAGTAATTTACATTATCTTGTTTTTGCAGATCTTATGTGAAAATTTAATAATTTTCGTTGCATAAGCTTATTATTTTTTTTTATATCATTGCATAATAGAATTTGTTATTACTTTTAGCACTGCGATAAAATAACCCTAAAATGATCAATAATTTAATGGCAATGGAAGGAACCAGAAGGGCTGACATAAAACCAGGAATCGACGTAATGGTTGAGCTGGCAGAGCATAAGCGTACCGGCAGGCTGACAGGCGGCAAGGTGAAAGAAGTACTTACCTCAGCTCCAAATCATCCCCACGGGATTAAAGTTATGCTCGAAAACGGTCTTGTTGGAAGGATCAAGCAGATAATCTGACTCTTCTTATTTGATATTCTGTCAAAAATATATTTAAATTTGATTGATGAGAGGATAAGATTCCCTTCATTCTGATAATTTTATATATATTCCTAATCTCACGAAAATGAAATTCGAGGATTTCTTGGTATCATCTCTTGGAAGAGGAGGTGTCATTTCCCCGCTTAGGCAATCGCAAAGGGAAGATAGCCCTGTTTACCAGTTTGTGGACGACAGCGAAAGAATACTATATGATGTTTCGCTTGAAAATTTCAACAGGTGCCGCGAAACAGGAGAAGTTCCCGTCTCATTTGAAAAAGCTGGTCCAAAGGAAAATCTGTTATTTGAACCTGCAAAAACAAAAGTTGGCATTGTAACCTGCGGAGGGTTATGCCCTGGTCTTAATAATGTAATCAGGAGCCTGGTAAATGAGCTGTACTACAGGTACGGCATTTCACGAGTTCTCGGGATAAAATACGGTTACGAAGGGCTGATTTCAAAATATAATCATCCCGTCATTGAACTTACTGCATCAATGGTCCGGGATATACATCTGACAGGAGGAACCTTCCTGGGATCATCAAGGGGGGATCAGGATGTAAAACAAATGGTTGATACGCTTGAGATTATGAATATTAATGTGCTGTTTTGCATTGGGGGGGACGGCACATTAAGAGGAGCTCATGCTATTCATGATGAGATAGAAAAGCGTAATCTTAAAATTTGTGTAGCCGGAATTCCGAAAACTATTGATAATGACATCAACCTCATTCAGAAATCATTCGGTTTTGAAACGGCTTTTTCAATAGCCAATGATATTATCCGGAATGCCCATAATGAGGCAATAGGTGCTTACAATGGCATCGCCCTGGTCAAACTTATGGGACGTGATTCAGGCTTCATCGCTGCCAGTGCAGCGCTCTCAATTTCAGAGGTAAATTTTGTGCTGATCCCTGAGATTACTTTCGATCTCTACGGACCAAGGGGGTTTCTGAAGATCCTTAGAAAACGACTGGAGGAAAGACATCATGCAGTAATTGTTGTTGCAGAAGGGGCAGGACAGGAATTTTTCACAGAGTCAGGTCAGGAAAAGGATGCATCCGGAAATATTAAGCACAAGGATATCGGCGTTTACCTGAAGGAAAAAATCTCTGAAGAATTTAAGCATAAAGAGTTTCCCTTTTCAATAAAATACATAGATCCAAGTTACATTATACGGAGTGCCCCTGCCAATCCAAATGACAGTAAATTCTGCAATCTTCTTGCCCAAAATGCCGTTCATGCAGCACTGGCAGGCAAAACAGATTTCGTCGTCGGATTCTGGAATGATCAGTTCACCCTCCTGCCAATACCTATGGCTGTTGAAAAACGCAAGAAAATAGATATCAGGAGTGAATTGTGGTGGAACGTTCTAGAAGCAACAGGTCAGCCTATAAGTATGAAGAATCCCTGATATGATAAAAAATATCATTTTTGACCTTGGAAATGTTCTGATCAGCTTCCGGCCTTCAGAATTTTTTGACTCTAAAGGTTATCCTGATACAATAAAATCCAAGATTCTTTCTGATATTTTCAGGAGCCAGGAATGGCTCAAACTTGACAATGGAAATATAAGCACTTCTGAGGCTATAGATGCCATATCCCTGAAATCGTCACTCAAAACGGAAGAAATAGCCCACATTTTTCATTTAAGGACGGAGATTATGTTTCCACTCGATCAGAACGTCAGACTCCTTCCTGAGTTAAAGAAACAGGGTTTTAAGTTATATTTCCTTTCCAACTTCCCTATTGATATTTTCGAGGAGATTAAAACCGGCTATTACTTTTTCACATATTTTGACGGCGGAGTTATCTCATCCGAAGTAAAATTCTCCAAACCTGACAGGCGTATATATGAAATTCTCATTGAAAAATATCTTCTGACTCCTGAAGAGTCTCTTTTCATTGATGATATTGAGATTAATGTAAGGGCTGCTGAAGCATCAGGCATGAAAGGTCTCGTTACTTACGGGTCGGAGGAAATCTCAAAAGAGCTGGCTGCGGTTCTGAAAAATTCCCTTCTGTAATTATTTTGAAAAACAAATGGACATGACATGTATGGACACGACATGTCGTGTCCATACAATTTTTTCCTCCATGACCTTTTACTATTCCCTGCCATTCTCCGGCAGAGTGAAAAATATTCAATTCTCAAGGACTTAAAGGTGAGATAATATATATTATATATTTGATATAGAGCGTATTAACATATTAATCTCTAATATGTTCCACGTGGAAACCAGGGCTAATTCCTGAAGTATTCTGATAAAACCGCCGTTTTTGACAGGCCGACAACTTTTTCCAGCTCCTCTGATGAAGCACTTTTAATTTTATCGACAGATCCGAAATGGGTCAGCAAAACTTCTTTCGTTTTGGCACCGATTCCTTTTATCTGATCAAGTTCTGATTTTATCATATCCGAGGAACGTTTTCCACGGTGAAAATTAATGCCAAATCTATGGGCCTCATTCCTGAGTTGCTGGATTATCTTCAGGCTTATTGAATTTTTGTCAAGATAGATAGGAACACTATCCCCAGGGAAATATATCTCCTCAAGCTTTTTTGCTATGCCAATTACAGTTATTTTTTCACGAAGTCCTAGTCTGGTTATACTTTTCATTGCCGATGACAACTGCCCTTTGCCTCCGTCAATAATAACAAGCTGAGGAAGCTCCGTCTTTTCGTCAATAGCTCTTTTATACCTTCTGTAGACAATCTCCTCCATTGATGAAAAGTCATCCGGACCTGTGACAGTTTTGATGTTAAAATGGCGGTAATCCTTTTTACTGGGGCGTCCATTGCGGAAAACGACACACGCAGCCACCGGATTTGTTCCCATTATATTTGAATTATCGAAGCATTCAATATGTATGGGTATATAAGACATATGAAGGTCATTCTTTAGTTTCTCGAGATTCTTGCCGGTTCTCTGCTGAGGTTTATGCTCCATCCTCTTTTTTTTCTGCTCGAGCTTATAATAGATTGCATTTCGCTCCGCAAGTTCCAGCAGTTTTTGCTTCTCACCCATCCTCGGAACAGTGTATTTAATTTTATCAATAAGTATATCAGGTCTGAAAGGAAGTATTATTTCAGGTGAATCAGAACTTAGTCTCTGCCGGATCTCTGTTACGGCAAAAGCCAGTATTGATTCCTTATCCTCATCTATCCTTATCTTGAGTTCAATTGTATATGCTTGTATAATTGCTCCCTGTACAACTTTCAAATAATTTATATATGCACTGTCAGCTTCGAATGCAATTCCAAATACATCCACATTCTTTATTGTATTGCTGACTACTGCAGACTTGCTTCTGAACCTTGCCAATATATCAATCTTATCCTTGATAAGCTGTGCCTCTTCAAATCTCAACTCTCCTGAATATTTGACCATTAAAGCTTTAAGATGATCAATAACCGATGAGCTATTTCCTTTTAGAATATCTCTTATCTGTTGCAGATTATTATTATAATCCTGCTCTGTCTGCAGGCCAATACATGGAGCTTTACAGTTGCCGAGATGATATTCAAGGCATACTTTGAATTTTTTTTCAGCAATATTTGATTTTGTAAGAACCAGAGAACATGTTCTAAGATTATATAGTTGCCGGATGAGGGCTATCAGGGTTTTAACCATGATGGCAGAAGTATATGGTCCAAAATATGCAGAACCGTCCTTAATTATGCTTCTTGTGCTGAACACCCGGGGGAATGGCTCTTTTTTTATACAGATCCACGGAAATGTTTTATCATCTTTAAGAAGTATATTATACCTGGGCTGATGCTTTTTAATAAGGTTATTCTCAAGTAACAGTGCATCAGATTCGTTTTCAACAACAATGTGTTTTATGTCAGCTGCCCGTCTCAGAAGAAGTACCGTTTTCCCCGACTGGTTCTTTGAGAAATAGGATGTTACACGCTTTTTCAGGTTTTTCGCCTTCCCTACATACAGAATATTATCAGAATAATCAATAAACTGATAAACACCTGGCTTATCCGGAAGCAGAGAAATTATTGATTTCGAGTTTTCAACAACAGACATTTCGGAATGATATTATTCTAATCTGCATGCTCTACAAATAATGGGACAGGCTTGAATTGATTCACATCAAACAAGCCCTTGTCTCCGATTTTAAGAAGAGGGATCACAAGAAGCGCCATAAATGACAGTGTCATAAAAGGAGCAGTCATTGTACAACCAAGCGACGTGACCTTCTGATTCAACCGGCTGTATTCTAAGGCAACGTCACTGCAGGGTCTTGTCGTCATTATTCCACCAATATTTAGCTGAAGTGAATCTGTACTACAGTTTACAGAGACGGAAAGCCCTCCCTTCATTTTTATTATCTCATTTATTGCCGTGACTATATCCTTATCATTTGTCCCCACACATACTATATTATGGCTGTCGTGAGCGATTGAGCCCGCAAATGCCCCTGCCTTCAGTCCAAACCCCTTTATAAATCCCACTGCCGGTGGAGCCTCCCTATACCTGTTCTTAACAACAATTTTTAAAATATCAATATCCAGGTTTGTATTTACTATATCATCGTATGGTACATCCATCAGTATCTCCCCTGTAAGAAGTTCTCCGTCAAAAGCTTCTATTATCCTTATCTGTCTCTCAGACCTCTTTACAATAATATCATTATATTCAATCTCCTTGCAGCTGAAATTGTTCAGTATTTCCCCCTGCTCATACCTGAAATGTCTTGCTCCATTACTGAAAACCTTTTTCCCTCCGATCCATGTCTCCTCAACTTCCATTGTTTTCAGATCTTCTACGATAATAAAATCGGCAATATCACCTTGTCGCACCAATCCTGCATTAAGCTTATAATGAATTACCGGGTTAATTGTAGCACTTCTAATCACATCAAAAAGATCGAACCCCTCTGTAATCAGCTTTCCGATCAATTTATTTATATGTCTTTCCACGAGCATTTCAGGATGGAGATCATCGCTGCAAAGCATTATCATTCCTGGGAATAAATTAAATAATTCTTTCAATGAATCAAGGTTTCTTGCAGCGCTTCCTTCCCTTATCAATACTTTCATCCCAAGAGCAATTTTCTCCTTCGCCTCTTCCAGTGTACTGCATTCATGATCAGTTGTGATTCCGGCATCCACATACTTCCTTAGATCCTCTCCGGTCAGGCCTGGAGCATGACCATCAACCGGTTTTCCCAATCTTTTTGCTGCCTCCAGTTTCTTCATTACTTCCGGATCACCATTAACAACTCCCGGAAAATTCATCATTTCAGAGAGATATTTAATATCGGTACGCTTTAGAATTATTTCAATATCGTCTCCGGTTATTGCAGAACCATTAGTTTCAAAAGCGGTTGCGGGAACACATGATGGAGCGCCAAACCAAAACCTTAGTGGTGATTTTTCAGCATCTTTAATCATGAATTCCACACCCCTCCATCCCAATACATTTGCTATTTCATGCGGATCTGAAACTACGCCGATTGTCCCATGGCGAACTGCCTCATACCCGAATGCGCCCGGGGTTACCATCGTACTTTCAATATGTATATGGGAATCTATGAGTCCTGGTAAAATAAAAACATCCGGAGCGTCCAAACACCGTACAATACCATCAATATATCCGTTGGTGATGCTTATTTCAGCCGGGTAAATATCCCTGAAATGAATATCCACCAGCTTCCCAAATATTTTCATAAAATAAAATTTGATAAAATGTTCCACGTGGAACCAAAATTTATCTTCCCAGGTAAAGTAAAAGAATATTCACATCTGATGGTGAAACTCCACTTATCCTGCCCGCCTGTCCTACAGTCACCGGTTTAATTCTTCCCAGTTTTTGGCGACCCTCTGTCGATATTGATAATAATTCATTATAATCAACGTCTTCCGGGATCTTGAGAGATTCCAGTCTTTTAATTTTATCAGCGACTATTTTTTCTCTTAGAATATAGCCTTCGTACTTGATTTTAATCTCTGCTGATTCAGCAATCTCAGCAAATCTTTCAGATCCTGCTGCCTTCAGATTCGAACCACCTTTTAACCAGCTCAACAAAGCCTTAATTTGAACCTGAGGTCTCACTGCAAGATTAATGGCTTTAACTTTTTGCGTCAAAGGATTTGTATCCAATTTTTCAAGTTGCTCATTAATCTCATCCGGACTTACACTATAATCGCTCAAGAAATCAATTATTTCCTTAACCAGCTCCTCCTTCTCTTCAAGCGAGTCGATCCTGCTTTTATCGACTGTACCAATCTCAAATCCCTTTCTGGACAACCTTTCATCCGCATTATCCTGTCTCAGCAGAATTCTGTACTCAGCCCTGGCAGTAAACATTCTGTATGGCTCATCAACGCCTTTTGTAACCAGATCGTCTATCAGGACTCCAATATAAGATTCCTCCCTACCGAGAATAAAACTTTCCCTTCCTTGTACCTTTAATACCGAATTAATCCCGGCCATCAGTCCTTGAGCAGCAGCTTCCTCGTAACCTGTCGTTCCATTTATCTGGCCGGCAAAATATAAATTTGAAATTCTCTTTGTCTCCAGGGTATGCCTTAATTGTGTGGGCTGAAAAAAATCATATTCAATAGCATATCCCGGACGGAAAATCCTGACGTTCTCCAATCCTGGAATTTTACTCAGAGCTTTTAACTGTACCTCCAGAGGAAGGCTGCTTGAAAAACCATTTATATAATATTCAACTGTATCCGTACCCTCCGGTTCTATAAAAATCTGGTGAGAGGTTTTATCTTTAAAAGTAACAACCTTATCCTCTATACTCGGACAATACCTGGGACCTCTTCCCTTAATCCTGCCGGTGTAAAGCGGACTGAATTCCAGTCCTTTTCTTATTTCTTCATGCACATCTTCGTTTGTATGCGTAATATAGCAGCTCTTCTGTTCAGCCAATCTGACAGCTCCAATACCATATGAAAATTTTCTGTTATCCTCATCCCCCTTCTGTTCGGTCATCATGGAAAAATCAATAGATCTTCCATCTATCCTCGCGCTGGTCCCTGTTTTCATCCTTTCAACAGAAAAGCCAATTTCTTCCAGCTGTTCACTTAATCCGCTTGAAGACTGATCTCCCGATCTTCCTCCCTTTACTTTACTGAATCCTACATGCATCAAACCGTTCAGGAAGGTTCCATTGGTGAGTATAACAGCATCTGAAAAAAACTTTGTGCCAAATGATGTTTCCACACCAACTACCTTTTCTCCTTCCAGTAATAACTTTTTTGCCTGTTCCTGCCAGATAGAAAGATTATCAGTCATCTCGAGAATCTTTCTCCACTCACTTGTAAACTTCTGTCTGTCACATTGTGCTCTTGGGCTCCACATAGCAGGTCCCTTACTCCTGTTAAGCATCCGGAACTGTATCATGCTTTTGTCTGTTACGACAGCGCTCATACCGCCCAATGCATCAATTTCCCGTACTATCTGTCCCTTAGCAATACCACCCATAGCCGGATTACAAGACATCTGTGCAAGTTTCGTCATATCCATAGTTATAAGAAGCGTTTCAGCTCCCATCACTGCAGCAATATGAGCAGCTTCACAGCCTGCATGGCCTCCGCCCACTACAATAATATCGTATTTATAGCTCATCGTCCATTTTATAAAAAACTTCCAGACACTGATCTTCCTTTGATCTCATTCTCTCCCGTTCATGGTCAGTATTATCATCGAAACCCAATAAATGCAAAACTCCATGGAACATAACCCTCAAAATTTCATTCTTTAAACTAACATTATAGTTAACAGCATTTTCTCTAACGCTATCAATACTTATATAAATTTCGCCTTTGATAAATGCATCAGTTCCGTAATTAAAAGTAATAACATCTGTAAAGTAATTGTGGTTTAAGAATTCCACATTTATTTTTCTCAGAGTTTCATCATCAGTGAAAATAAAAATAAGGTCTCCGGAAATTTTACTCTCGTTCCAAATGACCTTTTCCATGATCCTGCAGGTCTTTCTTAATCCCTTCAGGCGGAATTCTGTATTGTCATAAAATACTCTGATGTTCAAGACCTGATATTTTTGAAAAACATAGTCACTGCATTTCCTCTCTTACTATATTTTATTTCATCCGCAAGTTTCGACATAAGGAAAATACCTCGTCCGTTAAGCGATTCCAGATTCTGCGGAATAGTAGGATCAGGAACTTCCTCCGGCACAAAACCCTTTCCCTGATCAGAAATCTTTATTTTCAGCTTTTCATTTTTGTAAGAAATCTCAACATCAACTATTTTATTCTTTTCGTATCTGTTACCATGCATAATAGCATTGTTCACAGCTTCCAGTGTAGAAACCAGAATCTTTCCGTAGTTTTCCTCCGTTATTCCAATTTCATTCATTACCTCATCGATTGCGTTCTCTACAATCCTGATATTATTAATACTCGATTCAATTTTTAATCTTTTATACATATCTTAAGATAAACTTATCTTTATACTGAATAATAGAACTTTTGTTACAAAATGAATATTAATTTTTTGATATCCAGATTTCCGGATCAAGATATTTCATATTTGTTTCAAATATCATAAACTTGAGCACACTGTTATTACCATTGGCCGGATCATGATAAATCTCCCCGATATCCTGTTTTGCAACGACTTTGTCGCCTGGCTTGACCTTAACGGATGAAATATTAGCATAAACTGACAGAAATTTCCCATGCCTTATAATAACCGTCATATTCGCTCCTGAAATAGCAAAAACCTTTGCTACTTGTCCCTGAAATACACTTCTTGCATTCATTTTACCAGAACTTGTAATTTCTATTCCGATATTATCTTCGGTCAGGTATTTAAATACCGGATGCGGGTGAACTCCAAAATGACTTGTAATAACGCCTTTTTCCACAGGCCATGGTAATCGTCCCCTGTTCTCTGAAAAATTTTCTCCGATTAATTTTTGTTCAGGCGTAGTTTCAGTTTTAACTGTTTTACGCCTCTCCTCTTCAATCAGTTGTTCTATCTCCCTTTCAATCTTTCTGGCTACCCTTTTTTTCTCCGCCAAGTTCTTTCTCCAATTGCCGTTCTCGTTTTGTCAGAGATTTTACCATCTCCTGTTTCTTTACCTGTTCATTTTCAAGTAATCTCTTCTGTCTTTCTTCCCTTGTTTTCAAATCTGAAATCCTGTGGAGATCATCCTCCAATTTCATTTTTGAAGTTTCAATCTGGTTTTTAAGCTCCAGAATTATCTCCGATTCCCTTCGTCCTGAACTTCGCCACTCTGTTGCAGATACTTTAACCTTTTATATCCCTGGTTAAAATCCCTTGCCGAAAGTACATAGATAAGCTCCGGATTTCCTTTCTTTGATTTATACGAATTAATAATCGCCTTTGAATAATCATTCTTCAGATTTACCAGATCGCTTTCCATCATTTCTATAGCAAGATTATTAAGCTCTATTCTGTCCGAAAGCAGATCGATCTCCTCACGCATTCCTCTTATAACTGATTCTCTGAGATCCAGCTTCCGTCCAATTATCTTTACAGAATTTATACCTTCTGTCTTTTCTTTCGCGGTAGTCTTCAGGAGATTATCAACGTAATTAATTTCTTCCAGGGTTTTCTTTCTTTTCTCCTCCAGCTCAGATTTTGTCTGACCTGATAAAATATTATTCAGAAAAAATAAGAATATTACGACTATAAGCAGAAATCTCATTGGAGGTGAATTTTATCGTATTGTTTTCCAGGGATAAAATCAATCCCCCCGTCCCAGGGTGAAATCATTTTCTGAATAAAAATTTCTATTGTAGTGTTACTTTGCTTTTCAGTAATCTCAATTTTTCCCGGTGTATTTATACTATCGGAGCCGAAAAACTCACTATATTTAATTTCCAAGGAATTTTCATCTCTCATATCCTCCGGAACTGTCAGAATACTTTTTCCTATCTCACAATCAATCAAATACTTAATCTTAACATCATTAATAATGCCCAATATCTTCAATCTTCCTTCAACACACCTTATTTTAGTGCTGTCAAGCTTCTGATCATTCACATAGTCTCCCAGCAATACCGGAAGCAATGATGTTGTGATACCATATTTGCTCTTCAGATAAGATGTTGAACCGTAATATAATCTTTTATTGAACCGGTCATTTATATAAATAGAATCTCCCTTTAGAAAGATTCTTGCAACTTCAATCCCAACATTGCTTTTAATACTTATAAGAAATTTATCAGGCATCAGAAATTTTACAGTACCGATACCCGATTTCTCACCATCTCCACTTCTTATTCTGAATTCAGCTTTTTCAATAAAAAAACTTCTGCAAGTAAGGTTTTGATTCAGTATACTCGCATATATATCCGGTTTCTTTCCTTTAATATCTGAGTCTGTGGTTTTAGCGCTCTTTTTATGAACAGCACAACCCCAATTCAGGATAACAACAGTTAATATAAAGGTTATTTTCCGCAATTCTTTATTTCCTCCTGCAATTCTGTTTTTGTACTGTCGAGTCTAATAGCATAATTCCAGTTTTCAATAGCTTTTGAACAATTACGCTGCTTTGAAAGAATGAAGCCATAGTGTTCATACCACTCAGCGTCTGGTGTTTCACCGGAATTTATAATCTCTTCCATAATTCTGGCAGCATCTTTAAGTTTACCTCTCTTATACAGAATCCAGGCATATGTATCAAGATAAGTTGTATTCCCCTTTTCCTTTTCTATAACCTTTTTTGCCATTGCTTCCGCTTCCTTCAGATTTTTATCCTGTTCAGCAAGGTAGTAGGCATAATTATTCATAACTGTTAAATCATCTCCATTCTCTCTTACTGCAATATCGAATGTCTCGAATGCCTTATTATAATCTTTCATCCTGTAGTATACATCTGCACGCATAGTAAGCACTTGTGCAATGAATTCCTTATTATCTCCAGCAAGAATTTCAGCTTTTCTCAATTCCTCCAGTGCAACATCAAAGTTCTTATTCTCAAGGGCGCCATTTGCATATAGGATCTTTGCCAGGAACGACCTGTTAAAATGTGAAGCGCACTCTTCACCTCTAATCTCCAGGTTCTTGTAATCCTTTTTTTGATTAAGTACGAGTAACAGCTTTTCCCATGCATAATAATTCTCAGGATTTTCCTTAATAATTTCCTCTAGCCTCAATGCTGCTTCATCAAGTTTCGTCATCTTGATCAGTACCTCCGGTCTCAAAAGCGGAACAATATCATCATCTCTGAAATTCGCTTCAAAAACCATCAGGGCAATAATCAATTCATCACTATTATTTTTAACCAGATCAGGCAGTTCAATCATCCTGGCAAATAATGAAATCTTATCTTCCCTTTTTATATTTGCATTAAGAGTGACATTGTTCATCAACAAAAAGAGTTCCTTATAATCTTTTTCGCCAATCAGAAAATCACAAACAGCTAACTGAATCCGTGGGTCATCTGAATTTCTTTCAAGCAAATTAGTATATACCTGCCTTGCCTTCTGTGTCTCTCCTTTAGCAACATAAATTTCAGCAAGCAATCCGTTATAAATAACTTCATCAGGAAACTCTTTAATAAGCATTTCAGCCTTCACAAGAGCATCGTCAAACTTACCGGCATCAGCAAGTGTTCTGATTGAGGAAACAGTGGAATTTTCATTAACACCATACTTCTTGTCAAATAAATCAAATATTTTTATTGCCTTATCATAATTTTTATTTTCGGAATAAAGGTTCCCCAGAGTTAACTGCAGATTTTCTTCATCCGGAAAATACCTGACAGCATTTTCGTAGTAAATAATTGCACTATCTATATTTTTTTCCTGGTAATAAAAGCCTCCCATCATCATAAGATACCAGATATTTTCCGGATCAATAGAAACAGCTTTCTTAAGGAATTTCTTACCATTTGCAATATCACCATTTGCACTTAAGATCTGTGCCATCTGGTAATAAGCTGCATCACTTTCAGGATTAATCTCTATTGCCTCCTCAAGTCTCTTTAAGGCTTCCCCTCCATTGCCCATAAGCTTTTGCTTAATAGCTTCCACGTAGACATAATTGAATTTAGCCTTATCAAAGCTATCTTTTCCGTCAATTACAGCATCAACTGGTGCTGCTTTTCTTGTGCATCCCGCTACCACCATTGCAGCAAGAAAAAAGAATATTATCAGATTAAAGAGTTTTCTCATCATTAATTTATTCCCGTTTGTTTAAAATCCCCTTCACCACTGATTGTTTCAACATGGCTTTCCATTTGTATCAATTGAGCATTTAAAGACTTCATTCAATAAACAGAGTTCTAACACTATTATTTTCTTCAAATTATAAAATTTAAGCTTAAAAAACAGCTATTAACCAATTAATCTTAAATCAGATCTCCATTATCAAAAACAAGCCCGAAAATTACCACAAAAACACCGATTAAAAAATATGGCAATAGTTTTATGATAATTTTCGTGTATACCCCAAAGTTAAATATCTTTGCACATTACTTTGCGTGACGTTATTAACCATATAATTATATTCATGAACAACCCTTTTAAAAAGCTGGTTATTATTCCTGTTATTCTTTTTATCTGTTCCTGCAATGGCCCAACAGGGAATGATAATAGTTCCGTCTTAATTAAAACAACTCTCGGAAATATTAAAATAAGATTATATGATGGCACTCCCATTCACAGGGATAATTTTTTACATCTTGTAAAAGAAGGCATTTATGAAAATGTCTCTTTTCACCGCGTCATAAAAGATTTTATGATACAGGCCGGTGATCCCTCTACCCGTCCGGCCAGTGCTAAAACTGCTCCTGATTCTTTAATTACGTATACTATACCATCAGAATTCAATCCGTCGTACTTTCATAAAAAGGGGGCACTGGCAGCAGCCAGGGAAGGCAATTCAGAAAATCCTGACATGCGCTCATCCGGCACACAATTTTACATTGTCCAGGGTGTAAAACTGAGCGACTCTGAACTTGATCATTCGGAACATGTCATCAACACCAATATCAAACAAGCACTGTTTAATAAAATAATCAGACAGACATCAGATAGTCTGAGATTATCCGGAAAAACGCTCTCAGAAGCAGAAATTCAGGATCTTGCATCAATTAAAATGTTCGAATATCTCTCAAATAACAGTAACTACAAAATTCCGGAAGATCAGCGTCTGATCTATAAAAATATCGGTGGTGTACCCAGGCTTGATGGAACTTATACAGTCTTTGGCGAAGTAACGGAAGGGCTGGAAATTGTTGACAAAATAGCAGCCGCCAGCACTGATGCCAACGATAAACCATTAACTGATATCAGAATTCTGAATATTAAAATTATCAGGAATTAGTTAACTATTTAAATCATCTTTATGCTTCAAAAAATCACCATTCTAATTGATGAAATAAGTTCTTTAACAATTCTTACGTCAGAAGAACTGGAACAATATCGTCTTAAATATCTCAGCAAAAAAGGTGTTATATCGGAGTTATTTGATGATTTCAGGAATGTACCTTCTTCTGAAAAAAAAGATGTTGGTCAAAAACTCAACCTTCTGAAATCAGGTGCACAGGAAAAATATAACAAAGCCAAGTCTGAACTTCAGGCAACAGATGATGAATCAAGCGGAATGGATCTTACGCGGCCTTCATATCCTTTTCCTGCCGGTGCGCGGCATCCGATATCAATTGTAAGAAACGAGATAATAGATATATTCATGCGTATCGGATTTACTGTTTCCGAGGGACCTGAAATTGAAGATGATGATCATGTATTCACAAAACTGAACTTTGCACCTGAACATCCGGCCAGAGATATGCAGGATACATTCTATATTTCCAGAATTTCAAGTGAAGATTCGAACCCTGGTGATATCTTACTTCGAACTCACACCTCCTCTGTACAGGTGAGAGTTATGCAAGGTGTAAAACCTCCGATACGTACGATTTCTCCCGGAAGGGTTTTTCGCAATGAAGCCATTTCAGCCCGTGCACACTGCATATTTCACCAGGTTGAAGGTCTCTATATTGATGAAAACGTATCTTTTGCAGATCTCAAACAAACATTACTATTCTTTGCCAGGGAAATCTTTGGCAAGGAAACAGAGATCAGATTACGTCCTTCCTATTTTCCTTTCACGGAACCTTCGGCCGAGATGGATGTCAGCTGTAAAATATGCAGCGGAAAAGGCTGTAATGTCTGTAAATATACAGGCTGGCTTGAGATCCTGGGATGCGGAATGGTGCATCCCAACGTACTTGAATCATGCAATATCGACAGCCATAAATATACAGGTTTTGCTTTTGGAATGGGAATTGAACGACTCGCAATGCTGAAATATCAGGTTAATGACCTTCGCTTATACTTTGAAAACGACACCAGGTTCCTCGATCAGTTTAAAACAGCATTTTAACAACAATCTTACTTTACAGAATAAATATTCTGTCCACTACATAATTTAATCAGAAATATGAAACACCAGGATATACAGTTACCTTTATGTGATAGATGTTCTCTCGAATCTTCATCAATTTTCAAACATCTTAAACCTGATGAAGTCACTTCGATAAATTATGAAAAGGATTTCCGACAGTATAAAAGAGGCGATATTTTATACCAGGAAGGCAATCGCATAAGCGGCTTTTACTGTATTAACAGTGGAATCATTAAAGTATTCAAGACAGGTTTTGACGGTAAGGAGCAGATAATACGGTTTGCGAAAAAGGGAGATATTATAGCATACCGCAGTGTTTTGAGCAACGAGCTGGCCTGCACTTCTGCAAAAGTCATTGAAGATTGCCAGGTTTGTTTCATACCCAGTGAAATACTTATTTCCTTTATAAAAACAAATTCCGGTTTCGCACTGGAGCTATTGAAACTTGCATGTCATGAACTTGGTGAAGCAAACTCATTTATAACCGATATTGCACAGAAAACAGTCAGGGAACGTCTGGCAGAGGTACTTCTTTTCCTTGTCAATGATTTTGGTCTTGATAATCAACAGTTTCTGAATATATCACTTACCCGTGAAGAACTCGCCAACATTGTAGGAACAGCGACTGAATCTGTAATCAGGCTGCTGTCTGAATTTAAGTCTGACAAACTGGTAGAATTAAATGGGCGGAGAATAAAGATCATCAATACCAAAGGCCTCGAAAAGATCAGTAACGTATTCAATTGATCAGAAAAGGGTTCCAGGCATGTTGAATCCAAACTGCCTTCCGAGGTGCTTATATGCATGTTCTGTTGCTTCCCGGCCGCGAGGTGTTCGTTTCAGGTATCCTTCCTTTATAAGAAATGGTTCATAAACCTCCTCTATTGTACCGCTTTCCTCTCCCACGGCTGTAGATATTGTATTTAATCCAACAGGTCCTCCATTGAATTTGTCAATTATTACCGACAGGATCCTGTTATCCATCTCATCCAGTCCGTGCTGGTCAATATTGAGTGCTTTCAACCCATATCTTGTAATGTCCAGATCAATGATTCCTGAGCCTTTGACCTGCGCAAAATCACGTATTCTGCGTAGAAGAGCATTTGCAATTCTCGGAGTCCCCCTGCTTCGTCGGGCAATTTCAACTGCGGCTTCTGTCTCAATTTTCACTTTAAGAATTCCAGCTGATCTTGTGACAATCCCTGTAAGTATCTCCTGATCGTAATATTCCAGATGAAACTTTATTCCGAATCTTGCGCGTAAAGGACTTGTCAACAGTCCGGAACGTGTCGTTGCACCTATAAGTGTAAAATTATTAAGTGAAAGCTGCACCGATCTGGCACTCGGTCCTTTATCTATCATAATATCGATCTGGAAATCTTCCATGGCAGAGTACAGATACTCTTCAACGACAGGGCTCAGCCTGTGTATCTCATCAATAAAAAGAACATCACCTTCCTGAAGATTTGTCAGCAATCCTGCCAGGTCGCCTGGCTTATCGAGAACGGGTCCTGAAGTTACGCGAAGATTAACATTAAGCTCATTGGAGATTATTGAAGCAAGGGTAGTTTTTCCCAAACCAGGAGGCCCGAATAACAACACATGGTCAAGGGCTTCTCCTCTTTGTTTAGCAGCTGTTACAAACACCGTCAGATTTTCAATAACTTGTTTTTGTCCCTTAAAATCATTGAAACTAAGAGGTCTTAACTGCTTTTCGAATTCCTTATCGGTATAAGCTATTGCATCCTTACTGATATTGAGATTATCATCCATGTTAATACCCGCTATTTAATGAGCTTTGTGTCGCCCTCAGGGAGCTTTATCTTAACTCCATTTATGCTGACCTCCACATCATTTTTATATGCTATGGTAAGTAATAAGTCGCCATTTTCATCAAATTTTTTCCAGGTTTTCTCTCTTATACCCATCTCGTAGTACTCTTCCTCCCTGACCCTGCCATCTTCATAATAAAAAGTGTGCGCACCGTCAGGATTACCCTGTACCCAATTTCCCTTTGATTTGATCTTACCCTCAGGATAATAGCTTTTCCAGACACCATCTCTCAATCCAAGGATATATTTTCCTGCTTCAGTGTTATCTCCTGATTTGTATTTCCAATCACCGTTTTTCTCCCCGTCAGAGTATTGACCCTGAGTTATTATATCTCCCGAAATTGAATATTCAGTAAATGCACCGTCACGCTTTCCCTGAAAATATTCCTCCTCCCTCAACAATGAATTGTCATCATAATACCATTGCCATAAACCATCAGGACGGCCATTATTGAAGGACCCTGTTTGTTCAACTTTTCCCGATACACTGTAAAACTTCCACACACCAGTCTTTCTGTTATCGATGAATTGACCTTCCGCCAGAACCTTTCCGTTCGGATAAAGATCTTTCCATTTACCGTTACGGTTTCCTCCCTCGTCAACAATACCTTCTGATATCAATAACCCGTTATCATTATACACATAGGCATTTGTGACTTTTCCATCCTTTCCGTAATCCCTGTGAATGCCAACAGGAATCTTATTACGGTAAGGGCCGCTATAAATAAGCTTTCCGTCCTGGTCATACTTATTGGCTATCTCAATATCAGGTTCATCTTCTACCTTATTCTTCACAATGGATCCATTTTCATAGAGCATTGTAAGTACAAGCTTTCCCCGGTTATCGTATTCTTTATAATAGCCATTCAACTGGTCATCCTTATAACTCTTCTCTGATTTTATACCACCGTTCGGATAGAAATCCTTCCAGCTTCCCTGTTTTAAACCTTTGGTGTCTGTCCTGTTTATTTTTTCCCGGCTTATCAGGAAATCATTATTATACTCCAGAAGAGTAATTATATTACCCTCTTTATCATATTCTTTTGAAAGACCCTCTTTTTTTCCTCCATTATATGCTATTGTCTGCTGCACTTTCCCATCAGGATAATAGATATATGAAATACCTTCTTTTTTGTCACCCGCGAAAAGCTCTTTTGACCATTTGTACAGTCCTACAGCAGGATCTTTTTTATATTTGAAGTACCATCCATTTTTTTTCCCGTAGAGGTAATTTATTTTCTCCGTAGTATCACCAGCCTGATCGTAGAATATCCAGATGCTGTCCAGAAGAAAGTTAGTCCTTTTTCCTTCTGATTTTTTAACCCCTGTTACATAATAACTTTTCCAGAAACCTTCAGGTTTTCCATTTTTAATCATACCCTCGCTTGATACAGTGCCATTTGGGTATTTGAAAACCTGTAATCCATCTTGCAAAGTATTATTTTCCTGTCCGTCAACAAGGTTAAATATTAAAGCAAAGTAAATTAATAACTTAATCTTCTTCATATTTTACAAACCCAGCTTTTCTGATATTTCCATCATTCTCCTGATAGGTTTTTGTGCCTTCAAAAGCACTTCATCATCGAGCTTAATTTCAGGAGTTTCATTTTTCAGACAATTTAATATTTTCTCCAAAGTAATCAGCTTCATGAAACTGCACTCGCTGCATCCGCATGTAGAATCTCTTGGTGGAGCAGGAATATATGTTTTACCCGGATTTTCTTTTTTCATCTGGTGAATAATGCCTGCTTCTGTGGCTACAATATAGCAATTTCCGGTGTCTTTCTTTGTATACGCCAATAATGCTGAAGTAGAACCAATAAAATCTGCAACCATCCTTACAGGCAGTTCGCATTCAGGATGAACGATTATTTTGGCTTCCGGATTTTCTATCTTAAGTTTAATGATAGCTTCAAGTGAAAATTCCTCATGAACATGACAGGTTCCATTCCAGATCAATATATCACGTCCCGTTTTATTTAATACAAAATTACCCAGGTTCCTGTCAGGCGCGAAAATTATTTTTTCTTCAGCAGGTAGTGACTCAACTATCTGAACAGCATTGGATGAAGTGCAGATTATGTCAGATATTGCTTTTACTTCAGCACTGGAATTTACGTACGTTACAACTGTTCGTCCGGGGTTCTCCTGAATGAACTTTTCTAAATCCACTGCCTTGCATGAATCTGAAAGACTGCAGCCTGCCATCATATCAGGAAGAAGAACCTTTTTATGAGGAGCTAGTATTTTAGCCGTCTCTGCCATAAACTTAACACCCGCAAATAAAATTATATCAGCATTGTTTGAGGCAGCTTTTTGTGAAAGAGCCAGGCTGTCTCCAACGAAATCGGCAATATCCTGAATATCTCCTGTCTGGTAATAGTGAGCCAGGATTATTGCATTCTTTTTTTCTTTCAGGGTATTAATTTCAGAAATAATTCTTTCAGGATCCTTATTTTCCATTTTCCTTTTAATATTTCATTCTGTAAACTTAATCATAATAGTTATAACGGTATCTCTGATCAAAATGCTTTCGCTCTTTTTATTAACATCATATTTCTTAAAATATTAATTATAAATTTTCTCTAATGATGATGATATTATGCTGTTAATAGTGTTAATAGAAAATTAAGATTTTTATTGTTTTTTCCGACATTAAAACTATACAAACATCTTTTCAACAGATCAAAAAATATACCGTTTTTGAAAATCAGATGATTAGCAAACTAATTAACAATTGTTAAGATTAGATTACCACCTGCTTTAAAGGACAAAATTATAGTTATTAAGGTTGATTTCAGGTTCATATATAGCCTTTCTTTTTTTAAAACTTTATCAGGTGATGTTAAATACCTCAGAATTTTTTAAAAATGGTCTGACTGATGCAAATTATAAAAAGTAATATTTTCTTTTTTACATGTTATTAACATGAATTGTTAATTGGAATAATGATTTATCTGATGAATAACAAACAATAATCCTGCTGTTTTGTTATTCATACACATTTCATTATAATATAATTTTGATTTTAAGGGTATGATGGCTGCCTGGCGGCAGACAGGGAACCGAACATGATTGTAAATTATATTTATTTGTGATTGTGGTCAATTATGTGGTTTTCATAGTATTTAAAAAGATATCAGTATACTTTTTTCTTAAAATTAATCAATTGTATTAATTTGCGATGTTAATTAAGAATTCAGATTAAACATTAATGCATTGAAAAAGAATAAAATAGCTATAGTCTCTGATCATGCCGGGTATATACTGAAAGAAAAACTGTTAAAATACCTTATTGATGAGAAATATGAGGTTAAGGATTTTGGTTGTTTTTCAGAAGAGGTTGTAGATTATCCTGATTTTGGACATCCCCTGGCCGAGGCTGTTGCTTCAGGAGAATTTGACCTGGGGATATCGATATGTGGAACGGGAAATGGAATTAATATGGTTGTAAACAAGCATCCGGGTATCAGAAGCGCACTCTGCTGGAACGAGGAGATCAGTCGACTGGCCAGGGCACATAATGATGCCAATATATGTGCTTTGCCAGGGAGGTTTATATCAGAATCCGAAGCATTGCTTATAGTTAAAGCATTTCTTAATACTGATTTTGAAGGTGGGCGTCATAAGAGAAGGGTGGAGAAGATTTCATTAAAAAAGTATTAACTATGCTTTCAAATTCATGCAGGTATGGAATAAGAGCGGTAATTTACTTAGCCAGTCAGCGGTCAGGAGATTCTAAAACAGGTATTAAGCAGATAAGTAATGATCTTGATCTGCCTACTCCATTCCTGGCAAAAATACTTCAGCAGCTGGCGAAGCAGAAAATTCTAAGTTCTTCCAAGGGTCCGCATGGAGGGTTTTCTTTATCAAAAGATCCTCGTAATATCACATTGCTTGATATTGTAAACACTATTGACGGTTATGATACTTTTACCAATTGTGTTATGCATAAAGGCACCTGTGAAGGAATAAACAGGGAAAAGAAATTCTGTCCGCTGCATGAAGATTATGAAAAAACAAGAACAGAGCTGATAGAACTTTTCAGCAATAGAACAATCTATGATCTTGTAATGAAGGCCGACAGTTCAGAATTTATTTCTATCTGACAGGTTTCATAACAGCAGGTTTAATCAGAAGCCACAACAGCACAGAAGCCATGACTCCTGCGGCATCGAACAGGGCATCATAAAAATCACCTGAACGCGTTGAAGTCAGCGTTAGCTGCAGTATTTCCATCAGAACCCCGTATGAGAGAGGAATCAGAGCCATTAAGAAGAGGTTAGCCGGATTCCTTAAGCTTTTCCTGTGTTCAATAATAATCACTGACATCATTATGAAGTACATTCCAAAATGGACTATTTTATCAATATTCTGGATCCTGGTAAGCTCTGATTTTGCAAATCTCTCAGGATTTGCTAGGCTGAGGTACAATAATAAAAGAGCTACAAGTATTGAGAATATATTCTTTCTTATCATTATTAATGTTTGTCGCAAAATTAATTATTATTATGGTAATTTATTCATACATTTCAGTTTTGGATTTTTAAAGGATGGCAGGCATCTATCTTCATATTCCTTTATGTAAAAAGCTCTGTTTTTATTGTGATTTCTATCACATTATTTCAACCGGCGACAATACATCATTAATCAGTGCGCTTATTAAAGAAGCTGCATTGAGAAAGGATTATATTGCCAATGAGACTGTTTCCACTATTTATTTTGGGGGAGGAACACCATCTGTTTTATCAGTTGAGGAACTGGGTACTATTCTTGAACAGATCAGAAGACTCTACAGGGTGGAGGAGGATTGCGAAATTTCTGTTGAATTGAATCCCGATGATGTTAATACGGCCTATCTGGAAGGTTTGAAACAACTTAATATCAACAGGATCAGTTTAGGTGTCCAGTCGTGGCGTGATGCAGATCTCAAAATGCTGAACAGGAGGCATGATTCGGCGCAGGCTGCAAAAGCTTTAAAGGAAATTATCTCTTCCGGTTTTGAAAATTTATCCATAGATCTGATCTATGGAATTCCCGGGATGAGCCAGGAAGAATGGGCCTCGATTCTTGATTATTCATTTTCATTTGACATAAAGCATCTGTCGGCTTATCACCTTACCTTTGAAAAGGGCACGGTTTTCGGCAAGATGCTTGAAAAGGGGCTCATCTCTGAAGTTGATGAAGAGGAGAGTATTGTGCTTTTCAATACATTGATTGACAAGGCTGAGGCTGCTGGTTTTATCCATTATGAGATCTCAAATTTTGGCAAGCCCGGATATTTTTCAATACATAATTCAAATTACTGGAAACAGGTTAACTATATAGGACTGGGACCTTCTGCTCACTCCTTCAACGGATATTCACGTCAGTGGAATATCAGGGATCTCAAAGGTTATATTAAGTATGTGAGTGCCGGCAAATCATATTATGAACACGAAGACCTTGATCTGAAGGCCAGGTTTAATGAATATGTGATGACTTCGCTCAGAACTATGTGGGGAATTGATCTTGAATATGTTGAGAGGACATTTGAAAAGGAAGGTTATGATTATGTTATTAATTTAGCCGGGAAATTCAAGGATTACGGTCTGATTACACAGGACAAAAAGAGCCTGGTTCTTACGAACCAGGGCAAACTTATATCCGATAATATCATATCCGAATTTATGTTACCTGTCGACGAATAGTTATTTCTTTGAAAGCAAAAAATTCGTACGGCCTATAATAGTGCCTTCAAGGTAAAGTTCTGCGCTGTAGTTGCCTACAATAAAATCACCCGAATTATCAAGGAAGATACACATGTCAATATCCTGGTTCATATAATCAACTTCACGGCTTGCGGAATAGATTATCTTGTTTTTCCTGTATTCAAAAAGATTATCAGGGCTGGTGGCAATTACCAGGGAATCAGGTCTTATCACTCTCAGATATACAACTTTCTGGCCTCCCTTGGCAATAGGATTTTCCCGGAGTATAAAACAGATTCTGAGTTTATCGAGGAGACTTATCCGGTTTGTCTCCTTTCTTTTCTTGTTCAGGGGAACAGCAACTATATCTTTAGCCTGTATTATTGAAGCCACCTCCACTTTGGTACTGAGTTCATCCTTTGCCTTTGAAAGCTCGGTATTTGTATTCCTTACCTGTGTTATCTCCTGTCGTATCTCTGTGTTTTCGGCTACCAGCATTTTATTCCTTGTATTGAGTGAATCAATCTGAACTATATAGCTCTTCATAATTTCTCTCATTGTTTTTATCTCTTTTTTATACTGTCTTATCAGCCTGACATTTGATTCATTAACAGCCAGGATCTGGACTATTTTCTCCTTATCCCTTGCCAGGTTTGCATTGAGGGTATCATTATTTGTCTTTAAAGTATCAAAGGCATACGATATGCGTCTAAGCTCATTTGCCAGGGAATCTTTTTCCTCTGTAAGAACCGTTTCCATCTCAACCATATTGTGGCGCTGTACAAAATACATTATAACAAGGAACGCTAGTATTACTCCCAGTATAATTGTTGCCGCTAACATCTTAACTGGTGTCCCTTTGGCTGATTCCTGTCCGGCCGGATTAAAATTGTTGTTGGTTGTCATTTTTCCATATGTATTTACAAGATTTCGTTTTCAAATTTAATAAATTCCATATAATTATAATAATTTCCGATTCAATGATTAATTTTACAACTGGCTGGAGATAGTGAAATAATTAATAATCAGTTATATGAGTGGTTTTTTTGGAGTAGTTTCCATGACAGATTGTGTGGAAGATGTTTTTTATGGGACGGATTATCATTCCCATCTTGGTACAAAGAGAGCAGGAATGGTTTTTATTGAACCAGGAAAAGGATTCAGGCGGTCGATACACAGTCTTGAAAATGCATATTTCAGGAGCAAGTTTGAAGATGAACTCGGTGGCTTTAAAGGTAATTCCGGACTTGGAGTAATAAGTGATACTGATCCGCAGCCAATATTGTTCAATTCCCATCTGGGACGATTTGCGATAGTGACTGTAAGCAGGATTGTCAATCTGTCAGACCTGGAGAAAATATTTCTAAGTGCAAAAAAGCATTTTACCGAGAATTTCGAAGGTAATATTAATCCTACGGAAGTTGTTGCCAATCTAATATGTGAAAAAGAGAGCTTCGTTGATGGAATTGTAAATGTTTTTGAAAAAATAAAGGGCTCCTGTTCGATACTTATTCTGACTGATGACGGTATAATTGCAGCCAGGGACAAGTTAGGAAGAACACCTGTTGTGATAGGTAAAAAAGATAATGCTTTTGCAGTTGCCTCGGAATCCTGTTCATTCCCGAATACTGGCTTTGAACTGGATTATTTTGTTGGACCGGGGGAAATTGTTCATATATCCCCTTCAGGATTCAAAAGGCTGAAGGAGCCGGGTGATAAGATGCAGGTCTGTTCGTTTCTCTGGGTCTACTATGGTTATCCTCCCTCGTTTTACGAGGGAATCAATGTGGATGAATGCCGTAACAGATGCGGAGCAGCCCTCGCAAGACGTGATAGTGTCGAAATTGATTTTGTCTGCGGTATTCCGGATTCCGGCATAGGTCATGCTGTTGGCTATCAAAATGAAAAAAGGATTGCCTATAAACGGGCCTATTCCAAATATACCCCTTCATGGCCAAGAAGTTTTATGCCTCAAAACCAGAATCAGAGGGATCTTGTTGCCAAAATGAAACTTATTCCCAACAAATCTGTTATAGAAGGAAAGAAGATGGTTTTTCTTGATGACAGTATTGTCAGGGGAACACAACTGAAAGATAATACAATTGACCTTCGTAAATCAGGTGCCTCAGAGGTGCATATGCGAATTGCCTGTCCTCCACTTCTTTTTGCCTGTGATTTTCTGAATTTTTCAGAATCAAGGTCAATACTGGAGCTGGCCGGAAGAAAAGCAGTCAAACAGCTTGGCGGCGATGAAGCAGATATCAGGGAATATGCTGATCCTGATTCGGAGAAATATTCGGAGATGGTGCAGCAGATTGCAAAAAACCTTGATCTTGATTCCCTGATGTATCAGAGGTTAGACGACCTGGTGGAAGCAATAGGACTCCCTAAGGAGAAATTGTGTACTCATTGCTGGGATGGTTCCAGTTATTATTAAGACAAAAGATAAAAGTTAAAAGACAAAAGGAAGAAATTATATGAAATACATTGGAGCTCATGTGAGTGCATCGGGAGGGGTACAAAATGCCCCGTTAAATGCAGAATCAATTGGAGCGAAAGCTTTTGCACTCTTTACAAAGAATCAGAGGCAATGGTTTTCAAATCCGCTTACAAAGGCAAGCATTAAGGAATTCAGAGCCAATTGTGAAAAATTTGATTACAAGCCATTTCAGATTCTTCCTCATGACAGTTATCTGATAAACCTGGGACATCCTGAAGAGGAACCCCTTGAAAAGTCAAGGGCTTCATTCCTGGATGAAATGCAGAGATGCGAACAGCTTGGACTCGACAGGCTGAATTTTCATCCGGGCAGCCATCTGAATTCAATCAGCATTGAAGAATGCCTGAAAAGAATTGCGGAATCTGTTAATATTGTTCTCGGCAAGACAAAAGGAGTTACCGCAGTCATTGAAAATACGGCAGGCCAGGGAACTAATCTGGGACATACCTTTGAACAGCTGAGGATGATAATTGACAATGTTGAGGACAAATCAAGAGTTGGGGTTTGTATTGATACCTGCCACGCATTTACGGCAGGATACGACGTTAAAACACCGGGGGGTTTTGAGGAGACATTTAAGAAATTCAGCGACATTATTGGTTTTGAATACCTTAAAGGGATGCATCTGAATGATTCCAAAAAAGAGATGGGAACAAGGGTTGACCGTCATGATAATGTCGGAAAAGGATTTCTTGGGGAGGATCTCTT
The DNA here is from genome assembly GCA_963782945.1 of uncultured Bacteroidales bacterium. Lineage (GTDB taxonomy): Bacteria > Bacteroidota > Bacteroidia > Bacteroidales > VadinHA17 > LD21. The sequence continues at coordinate 38,636 of CAWALO010000011.1, read as the reverse complement.
CAAAATGGTGATGAATGATGAACGGTTTGATAATATGCCACTTATTCTTGAAACACCTGATGAATCTCTGTGGGAAGAAGAGATAAAAATGCTCTATTCATTAGTTGACAAGTAATGATTGGGTTGCAGAGGGTACAGCCCCAGAGTATTGTGACCTAACTGAATTTCAACATTAACCGGGTATTCGGTACTGCAAATCGATGAGTGATTTTATTACGGCATCTTTTAGTTTTTCCATAGTTGCCTTATATCCGACCTCGAAAAGCTCTTCAGCTTTTTCCGGATCGAGGATTTTGTAATTTCTCAATTCCATGGGAGCAACGAAAAGATCAAATTTTTTTGCTTTCTCATTAATCTCTTTTGACATGCTTAGCATAAAAGTTCTTTCAGCAATATTTATCAATCCGCTGCACTTTTCTACATAGCCAACAGGATTTACAAAGGATCCGATAAGAAATCTGCATTTATTTTCAATCGGTTTTAAAGGAAGGTTATCAAGGACACCGCCATCGACATAATAAACATCATTTATTATTACCGGCTGAAACAGGACAGGGATGCTTGCTGAGGCAATTACCGGCTCAAGAAGCTTTCCTTTTGAAAAATATTCTGCCCTGCCGTTATTAAGGTCAGTTGCAGCAACAAACAGCGGGATTTTAAGCTCTTCAAAAGTTTGGGCACGCAATCCGGATTTTAATATTTTGATTATTCCTCCAATCTGAAGCAACCCCTCGCGTGGCATTGCAGGTCTCATAAAATCGAGCCTGCTACCGGTATTCATCATATGAAGGATTTCTTTTGGAGTATAACCGTCTGCATACAATACACCTGCCAGGGCTCCGGCGCTTGTACCCGAGATTATATCAGGGAATATACCGGAATCATTGAGGGCTTGTATTAATCCCAGGTGAGCAAATCCCCTTGCTCCGCCGCCGCTTAAAACTAATCCGATATTATACTCTTTTTCAGACATTTGAAGGGTTATAGTGAATTATCAACTGATTATAAAATCAATAAGCAATTTAATATTAAAAAAAGTTACAATCATTGCGATGACTGATAAAACTCCAATAAGAAAAGGACTGTTGACATATTTTCCCATCACCTTTTTTGATGAGGTCAGATAAATCTGTATCGCAACGGTAAACGGGAGCTGAATGCTCAGAAAAACCTGGGAGAGAATAAGTCCCTTGAAAGGATTTGTAATGAAGAATATAAGAATCAGGGCTCCTATAAGTGAAATTATAATTCCCATCCTGGAATGGTTGTCCTTAACATCGTATGGTTCCTTAAACATACCTGAAACTATTGAACCACCGGCCATTCCCGAGGTGATGGATGATGCTACCCCGGCAAAGAGAAGTGCAATGGCAAAGACAAGAGATGCCTTGGTACCGAGTAAGGGTTCCAGAAGACTTTCTGCCTGCTGAAGCTCATCAACTTTCAGACCGTTTTTAAAGAAGGTTGCTGCTGCCAGTATTATCATGGCGCTGTTAATGGCCCATCCGATGATCATTGAAAGCAGGGTATCTGCAAATTCAAATTTCAGTTGTTTCTTAATTATTTTTTCATCCTGCAGGTTCCACTGACGACTTTGTATAACTTCAGAATGAAGAAAAAGATTATGGGGCATTACCACAGCACCGAGAACACTCATTAGCAAAAGCATTGATCCTTCAGGGATAGATGGTTTAACCCATGATATCCCGGCCTCCAGCCAGTTTACATCGACCAGGAACAGTTCATAGAGAAATGACAACCCTATAACTGACACGAATCCGATGATCCATTTCTCTATTTTCTGGTAAGAATTTGTGAACAGCATTATGCTCACAAACAGAGTTACCAGAACCGCCCCGGCTTTAATAGGAATATCAAAAAGCATGTTCAAAGCGATTGCTCCGCCAAGGATCTCAGCAAGCGAAGTCGATACGGAGGCAAGTACTGCAAAAGATAAAATGGCTTTAGAGACTTTCGGATGGATGTAGATTGTTGCTGCCTCTGCAAGGCATAGGCCTGTTGCAATACCTAAATGTGCAACATTATGCTGAAGAACTATCAGCATTATTGTTGATAACGTCACAATCCACAAAAGAGTATAGCCATAACCTGAACCAGTTGCGATATTAGCTGCCCAGTTACCCGGATCGATAAATCCGACAGTAACCAGAAGTCCGGGTCCGATATATTTGAAAATGTCAAGTGCGCCATATGCAGGGGCGTGATCATCCTTTATAAGATCCTTGAAAAACCCGAAAAAATTGAATATCTTCTTAATATTCTGCATATCTAATAATTATCAATTCTTTATAATGGTTACTTCCGTCAAACCGGAATTAATAACAAAGATAATCAATGATTATGAGAATTTTTATCATGGATCCCGGGTGGCTCTGTTCTCTAATTGTTTTACATTTGAGTGAAAAAGGATCTCATACATGGAGATAGAAAAATTTACCCCATCGGTCGATAAGAGGATTCTTGTGCTTCTTGCCGGGCTTATGTGGTGTGGTGTAGGAATTATGCTGATGAGATTTTCAGTTATATGGCTGTCTCCAATGGGAATCAGAATTGCATGGATATATTATTCTGCAGGCTTTCTGGCCGCTATGCCGATTCATCATTTTGGCTTCCTGAAAATTGCCGACAAAAACCTCAGCAGGTTACTGCCTCTGACTGTCAAAAAATGCCTGTTTTCATTTATGACATGGAAAAGCTACATAATTGTTCTGATAATGATTTCAATGGGGATAGCACTCCGACATTCAGCTTTGCCCAAACGCTATCTCTCAATTTTATATATTGGAATAGGACTGGCATTGTTTCTTTCAGGAATCAGATATTTAAGGTTCTTTGTAATGCTTTTACAGAAAAGCAGATCAGCATAAATTAAAAATTCAAATATTCATACCATGAAAACATTAAAACTAATCCTGGCAGTTTTATTCTATTCTTTAACAATTTCTGCGCAGCATACAGGCGAGAACCTTTCTTTCAAAATGGAGGAGTTAACCTCACCAAAGTTTGCCCAGGCAGTTGAGGCGGCTGAAGGAGTTTGCATTATTCCGATAGGCATACTCGAAAAACATGGGCCGCATCTGCCTCTTGGAACAGACTTATATGAATCCAGGGAGATTGCATTTACAGCTGCATCAAATGAATATGCCATCGTTTTTCCTCCATATTATATCGGGCAGATCTTTGAAGCGCGACATCAGCCCGGCACTATTGCCTACAGTACAGACCTGATGTGGAAAATGCTGGACGAAACTTGCAGGGAACTCTCCCGAAACGGATTGAAAAAGATAATCCTTCTGAACGGACATGGTGGTAACAACAGTTTTCTCCAGTTTTTTTGTCAGTCACAACTGGAAAAAAAACAGGATTATATAGTTGTTCTTTTCACCCCTGGAGGGAATGACGATACTGCCCGGGAGATAAAGTCACTAAAGAAAGCAAAGCTTGATGGACATGCCGGAGAGGAAGAAACTTCAATGATCTATTTTATCAATCCTTCCCTGGTAGATCAGAATGCTCTGAAAAATGAATCCGGGCTGGACCAGGACAGGCTAAGTAAATTGCCATACGGGTATACCGGAATCTGGTGGTTTGCCAAATATCCCAACCATTTTGCAAGCGATATAAATACCCCGGACAAGAGACTCGGAGAACTATTAATTACCGGCGATGCTTCACAGGCTGCTGAACTGATCAGATTCCTTAAAAAAGACAATTCCATTCAACAACTTCAGGAAGAATTTTTTAAAAAGGCTGCTAACCCTCTTTTAAAATAAAATAATTGTTCCTGAAAAGCTTGTTTGAACTGTAAACATTTTTGCTTAATCTGTTGTTTTTAATAAACCTGATTGGTTTAAAAATAGGATATTCTGTTAAACATAAATTCTTACAAAATGGCATATACATTACAACCCGGAGAAAAAGCTATAGATTTCAGACTTCCATCGACCGAGGGTAAGGAATATAGTTTGTCGGATTTTGATAAATTCAGGTACCTGGTGATTTTCTTTACCTGTAACCACTGTCCTTATGTCATTGGTTCAGATGAAGTAACCAGGGCAACTGCTGAGAAGTATAGCAGCATGGGAGTAGGTTTTGCGGGGATTAATTCGAACAGTGAGAATACCTATGCAGAGGACAGTTTTCCGAATATGGTAAAAAGGATGAAAAAGAATAATTTCCCCTGGGTCTACCTCTATGATAAAAGCCAGGAAGTGGCAAAATCATATGGCGCCTTAAGGACACCTCATTTTTATGTTTTTGATGATGAAAGAAAACTGGTTTATACCGGTCGCGCGGTTGATAATCCAAGGGATACATCAAAGATGACTGTCAATAATCTTGATAATGTTCTTGGTGAGCTGACGGCGGGGAAAAAAATATCGGTTCCCATGACCAATCCTATTGGCTGTAATATTAAATGGGAAGGCAAAGATGCGCACTGGATGCCGCCTGATGCCTGTGATCTTTTATTATGAAAGGTATCAGGGTGCCAGACGGCTTATAGTCCAGACATCGTCTTTCCTGGTATAAACAATACGGTCATGCAGTCTGAATTCTCCGTCGCTCCAGAATTCCATTATATCAGGAATTAACCTGAATCCTCCCCAATGAGGAGGCTTTTGCAGAGGTATATTTTCGAACCTCGATTTATAGAATTCCTGTCTTTTTTCAAGGTATTGGCGATCGGGAATAACTGAACTCTGTTCGCTTGCCCATGCTGAAATCTGGCTGTCACGTGGCCTGGTACCGAAGTATGAAGCGGATTCATTTTCGGTTATTTTTTCAGTTATCCCCTCGATCCTTACCTGACGTCCCGATTCTGCCCAGTAAAACAGCAAGGCAGCAAAAGGATTTTCCGATAAATGACTCCCTTTTTTACTCAGATAATTTGTGAAGAAGACAAACCCATTTTCATCATAGCCTTTCAGCAAAACAGTTCTGACTGAGACCCGTCCGGCCCTTGAGGCAGTGCCAAGACTTACCGTATCAGGAATAGCAATGCCTGCTTCAAGATGTTCAGTATACCATTTACTGAACTGATTGAAAGGATCCGGATCAACTGTTTTTTCTGAAAGCACTCTATTAGTCATCATCTTGCCTGTTAATATACTCCCTCAGGAAACAATAATGCGGGATCAATGGTTTATAAAGTTAAAATAAAAAATTTTATATATTTTCACACAAATTTTAACAGCTATGAAAAGGAACCAAAAAGCAACCATTGTACTGATTATTACTGCCATGGTAATAATCAGTATATCATGCAGTACAACCTCAACATCAGATCTTGCCAGTGAGAGTTTAATCCCAAAACCTGTTTCAATAAATTCCGCGAAAGGCTTTTTTGAACTTAAAGCCAGTTCAGAGATTTATGTCCAGGGTGAATCGGAAGAGCTTAGAAAGATCGGAAATTACCTGGCTGATAAATTGAGACCTTCGACAGGTTTTGCTTTAAAGGTGATATCCGCTGAAAAGGTTCCGGGTCCGGGAAACATATATCTTTCTCTTTCGGGAACGGAGACAAAATCCGGAGATGAATCTTATGAGCTTTCCATAACGAAAAAAATGGTACTTCTTTCTGCCGGAAGTCCTGCAGGATTATTCAGGGGTGTCCAGACTATCAGGCAGCTTCTGCCTCCAAATATAGAGCTAAGCACAAAACAGGAGGGTGAATGGAAAATTGCTGCAGGAACAATAAGTGATTATCCGGATTACGGTTATCGCGGTGCTATGCTCGATGTGGCACGGCATTTCTTTAGCGTGGATGATGTAAAGCGGTATATCAATCTCATTGCCTATTATAAAATGAATGCCCTGCACCTGCATCTTTCAGATGATCAGGGATGGAGGATAGAAATCAAGTCATGGCCAAATCTGGCAATTAAAGGAGGTAGTTCTGAAGTGGGCGGAGGTCCTGGAGGTTATTATACCCAGGAGCAATATGCTGAAATTGTGCAGTACGCAAACGACCAATATATAACTATTATCCCGGAGATCGATATGCCGGGGCATACAAATGCTATCCTTGCATCCTATCCTGAACTTAACTGCAGCGGGAAGGCTACAGAACTTTATAGCGGTATTGAAGTTGGATTCAGTACTTTATGTATAGATAAAGAGATAACCTATAAATTTGTAAATGATGTTATCAGGGAACTGGCAGCGCTTACAACCGGGCCATATATTCATATAGGAGGCGATGAATCTCATGTAACAAAAAAAGAAGATTACATACCTTTTGTTAAAAGAGTCCAGGATATTGTACTCGCTAATGGGAAGCAGGTTATGGGATGGGATGAGATATCCCTGTCTGAATTAAATCCCAACACTGTTGCCCAGTACTGGTCGAGTGCTGAGAATGCAAATCTGGCAGTGACCAAAGGGGCAAAGATCCTTATGTCGCCTGCTGCAAAAACATATATTGACATGAAGTACGATTCCACGACAGTTTTAGGGCAGAAGTGGGCCGGGTTTATTGAAGTTGACAGTTCGTATATATGGGATCCGGCGACTCTTGTCCCGGGAATTGGCAAAGATAAGATCCTGGGTGTTGAAGCTCCTTTATGGACAGAGACCATCACCAATATGGAAGAGCTGGAATATATGGTTTTTCCAAGGCTTCCGGGGATAGCAGAAATAGGATGGAGCCCTGCTTCAATAAGGAACTGGGAAGATTACAGGATCAGGCTTGGAAAGCATGCAGACCGCTTCACTGTCATGCAGATAAACTATTATGCTTCCAGGCAAGTGCCATGGGCTGAGACCAGGTAGCTAAAACACCAGCTTGCTTTCTCCTTTAACCAGATCGATACAGAGTATAGTTTCATTTTTATCTGAGTACCAGGTACCTGACTTTATTTCCTTCTTATCCTTAACCCTGATTAGAATTGCTGGTTCTTTACCTTCAATTCTCAGCTGTTGGTTCTTTATTTGGGAATTCATTTTCAGGGTGAAGCCCGGAGCAGCGAATGGAGCTTTTAATACAATTCCGGTCTCCAGGGGAATAATTGTTGTTAATTCCCGGGCAGCCCAATACCTTGCAATTTCACTGAGCTTCATCCAAATGAGATGATCATATTTCTCATCAAGTCTTTTCTTAATCTCTTTCAGGATGTTGAAGCCGACATGTTCCCCGTTGAAATAGATACCAGGCCAGTGGCATACCATTATTGCCGGTTCGCCGCTGTCAATAACTTCCACCATACGTCCCGAAAGGAGATCCTTTGTAATGAAGAGGTCAGTGCTTCCGGGATTTAATCCATCCCAGTCTCCGAACCAGTCTTCAGTGCAGCCAATAATTGAAACAACACATTTCGGGTCCGGTCCGTTTAATCCGGAAGGGTGTAATACAAGGGGAGCAACACTTTTGCCTTTTTCTGTAAACAGATCTCTGAAGAAGTGGGGAATTTCGGATCCATAAACATCCCTTACGGCTTCCATTGTGCCAAGCGCCAGATTATTCTGGTTTTTGCTGCCATACCCGCCGGGAGTTGTGAGTCCATCGCAGTTTAAACCTGCTTCTTTAAGGATTCTCAGAGCGTAAGCCTGATAAGCCGCCAGCTCATCAGCGCTTTTTGTCTGGCTCCATTCCCAGTTTTCCATATAATCCGGAGTGGGAAAGGGATAAGGTTTTCCGGTTTTAATATCTATTACACGTGTATGACTGACCATTTCAGGGTGGATATCCCAGTTTGGAACGATTACCTCCCGGACAAGGTTCAAGCTCTCCTCGAGTTCCCGTTTTGTCCATCCGGGGATAAACCTGTTTACCCATCCTGTACATGCCGGATAGGGAACTATACTGTATTTGCCTTTAACTCCGTTTTCATGTGCCCATTCACCAAATTCCCTGACAAAGCTGTCAGGTATTTCCCGGGGCAGCTTTCGCCAATCCTGCTTATACTGATCAGGAAATACTTCGCCAAACTGCGGTATTCCAAAATGAGCCATGTTTACCAGGCAGGTTGAATCATCAATTATCAGACTTACAGGTGAGCGATTAAATGGATTTACCACCTTTACACTTATTGCCTTTTCAGGTGACAGATTAATTCCAGGGTAGGCAGAAAGAGCGATGCTTCCCATTCCAGCAGTTTTCACAAATGTACGTCTGTTATATATCATGTTAATCAATTTAGTCGTTCTGTTCAAAACCGAATGTATCAGTCTGCCTGAAATATAAAGAAAATATTTTTAATTCTGATGACAGCTCTTAATCAGTGTCTAAATTTTAAGCTTAAACACGGTTACACAGAGTGCTCACAGAGTAACACTGTTAGTATTATTATTTCATTTTGAATAAGCAGAATAACACAATGAATTTGTTGTTTAAGGCAATTATACTCTGTGTCTTACTCCGTGAAACTCAGTGTAACTCAGTGGTTAATAAGTCGTTATAAGTTCCACTCCAATTATCTTATTCTCATAATGCTGAATTGGTCCAAATATTATCGTTTAGATTTTATTCTTTATATTTAAATCCTGATTTCAGAAAACTTTGTTAAAAAGGCATTTATGAGTAGATTGAAGATAATAATATCCGTTTTTGTATTTACTGTACTGAGTGTAGCAGTACTTTTTGTGTTCCTGAAAAAGAAGGAGAATAGCTCAGGTTTTTCAATAAGATATCCATTTGATAATGCACTTTTTCCGCCGGAGTTTCCAGCTCCCACATTTGAGTGGAAGAGTGAAATTAAGGATTCTTCACCATGGGAAGTTTCACTTTTTACAGGCAATAAGAAATATACAATAAACAGTATAACTGAACAGACAAATTGGACCCCTGAGGAATCAAAATGGGATAGTCTTAAAGTACTTTCAGAATTTGACAGGATCTATTTCACAATAAGAAAATCAGGTGAAAAGAGACCCGCCGGAAAAATAGTTTTCAGCATTAGTCATGATTCGGTAGGTGCCCCAATATTATACCGACAGATGCCCATTCCGGTTATTATAGCTGAAAGGAATCTAGATTCAATGAACTATATGCTGATTAATATAGGGAGTAAAAATCGTCCTCATACAGCCATGAAAGGATTTCCGGTTTGCGGCAATTGTCATTCATTCAATGCTGATGGTAGTACCATTGGTCTGGATCTTGACGCCGGGTTAAGGGATAAGGGGGGGTATTTCGTATCGCAGATTAAGGATACAATATTGTTTGACCCCGGCAATTATATGTCGTGGTCAAAAATTGAAAAAAGAAGGACATTTGGGCTCTTTTCTAAAATATCTCCTGACGGACGTTATATTGTTACAACAGTTAAAGACAGGGTGGTACTTAAAAATTTTCCTATAAGTCCTGTTGAAAACATTATCTTTTCACAACTGTTCTTCCCTGTAAATGGTCATCTGGCTGTGTATGACAGGCAGACACATATACTTAAGGAACTGCCGGGGGCCAACCTTGAGGAATATGTCCAAAGCAATGCCATGTGGACTCCCGACGGGAAAAATATAATTTTCTCCAGGGCTGATGCACTCCCAAGAGACACCAATATATTTGAGATCAATGTTCAGGATGAGGATCTTATCAACCAGTTTGTCAGAAGGGAAAGGCCATTTAAATTCAATATTTGCATAATCCCTTTTAACAACGGAAACGGAGGAGAAGCTGTGCCGGTCAAGGGAGCTTCAGACAATGGAAAAAGCAATTTTTTTCCGGCAGTTTCACTTGATGGTAAATGGCTCGTATTTTGCCAGGCTGAAAACTTTATGCTTCTGATGCCTGACAGCCGGTTGTATATTGTTCCTGTTGGCGGAGGAAAAGCAAGATTGCTTAACAGTAATTTATATTCAATGAACTCATGGCATGCCTGGTCACCCAACAGCAAATGGATTGTCTTTGCTTCAAAGGGATTGAGTGTTTACACAGATATGTTCCTGACACATATCGACGAAAACGGCAATGATGCCATACCTGTTCTTGTTGATAAAGCAAGAGCGGCTAACAGGGTAATAAACTACCCTGAATTTGTTAACCGGAAAGCAGATGATACCTTCGTTATGGAATATGATTATGTTGAACTGGCACACATAAAACGGGCATTGAAAAAAGGAGATATTGAAAAAGCAAAAACACTGTTTTACAGGCTCGAAAACCAACAGCCTTTCTTTTTCTCCGAAGACTGCCTGGAGCTGAGCACAATGCTTAAAACAATGGGACTGGCTGAAGAATCGAAGAGATACGCTGAACAGGCAAAAATTACTACCAATTCGGATGTTTTCGACAATCAGTAATCCTTCCCTTGCCCGATCCATATGAAAACAAGAACATTCATTATCCTGATTTTGCCGGTATTCCTTCAGTTTTCATGTGCAAAGCAGGAGAGCATTCCTGATAATAACAGCCGTTTATGGTACGGATATCCTGCTAAGTACTGGAACAGCCAGGCTTTACATCTCGGTAATGGTTATTTTGGTGCCTCATTTTTTGGGGGGATTGAAAAAGAACTCTTTGCTATTTCTGAAAAGAGCATGTGGACAGGCGGTCCGGCAAATGGGAACTGGCAGAATGCAGGGGTAAATCCAAAATCTAAAACTACTCTTCCCTTAATCAGAAAAGCAGTACTGAACGGTCAAAGCCAGCTGGCAGACAGCCTGGTGTCTGCCAATTTTTTCGGCTCTTCAGAACTATTCGGCAATTTTACCTCTGTCGGGAATCTTGAAGTAAAGTTCCTTAATCATGAAACGAAACCAGACCATTATCAGAGAGTATTGGACCTTGCAAATTCCTCAGGAACGATTGAATATGATATTAATAAAACAACATTTCAAAGAGAGTATCTTTGTTCTTATCCCGACCGGGTTCTGGCGTTAAAATTCTCCGCCGATAAACCTGCAAAAATCTCATTTGATCTTCGAATGGATATATTTCAGGATTCATCAGAGATCGAAATTTCAGGAAATTACTTCCGGGTGAAAGGATTCATAAATAAAAACCACAGGCCCTTCAATGTTTTGATATATGTTAGAAATAAAGGAGGAATTGTAGGAAGCAGTGGTGGATTTTTAACTGTAAGAGGATCAGATTCTGTTGAAATATATCTGACTGTTGCAACTGATTATATGATGAAATATCCGGATTACAAGGGTATTGATCCTGAAAAAATAACCAGTGAGATCATCGGGAATGCAATAAGAAATGATTTTGCAGGGCTTAAGAAGCGTCATCAAACAGATTATAAATCTTTATACGATCGGGTTGCTTTCTCAGTTGAAGGCAATAAAGAAGCTGAAAAACTTCCGACAAATGAAAGATTCAATAAGCTCAGGCAGGGTGAATCCGATCCGGGCTATAAAACACTTGCTTTTAATCTTGGCAGATACATGATTATCAGTTCATCCCGTCGGGGGACCCTCCCTGCTAACCTTCAGGGAGTATGGAATACCTTTATGGCCGCGCCCTGGGCAGGTAATTACCAGAGCAATATAAACCTCCAGGAAATATACTGGTCGTGTGGCCCCACTGATCTGGAAGAATGTGAGCAGGCATATATCGACTGGATCGATAACCTCTCCATCCCGGGAAGAGAAATTGCAAAGCTAGTTTATGGTACCGGTGGCTGGGTCAGTCATACAACAGGAAATATCTGGGGACATGCAGCACCTATTGGTGATCATCCATGGGGGATGTATCCTATGGGGGCAGCGTGGCATTGCCAGGTTGTCTGGGACCATTTTGCATTCACTCAGGATACCCAGTATCTCAAAAAACAGGCTTATCCGCTTTTAAAGGATGCTTCTGTTTTCTGGCTTGAAAATATGGTCAGGTATAAAGGATATCTGATCACGGCACCGACAGTTTCAGCTGAACATGGAGCCCTAATGACTGAAAATGGACTTAATCCCGCTTTTCATGATTCCATAAGTACAAAATACCATTATTCTCTGCCCGGGGTATATCAGGATATTGAAATGTTATGGGATTTATTCACCAATACATCTAAGGCAGCCAGGATAGCCGGAGATAATATCTTTGCCGATTCGCTTCTGAAAATAAGGGAGGATCTCCTGCCACTTAAAACAGGAAAATATGGTCAGCTGCAGGAGTGGTATGAGGATATTGATGATCCGGAATGTCATCACAGGCATATAGCTCATTTATATGCAGTTTGTCCGGGTAACCAGATTAGCCCTTTTATTACCCCGGAGCTTGCGGAAGCGGCAAAAAAATCGTTGGATATGAGGGGAGACGGGCGGTTTCCCCAACAGGAACTGGCTGCAGGCGGAAACTGGGCGAGGGCTCACCGTATGTGGTGCTGGACAAGGTTGCTGGACGGAAACCGGGCAGATAAAATTATGACAGAGATGCTTACTGAAGAGGGATTTGAAAACGGATTGACTTTTCAGCATGCCGAGTATGGATGGGAACGCAATGATCTTTTTATGGAAGGTGAATTGTATTGCCATTTTCAACTGGATGGCTCTGCCTCACTTCCCGGATGCATTGCCGAGATGCTGGTACAGTCTCATACAGGAGAGATCCATCTTTTGCCAGCCCTGCCGGATGAATTGAGAACAGGGAAAGTGAAGGGTCTGAAGGCCAGAGGGGGATATAAAATTGATATGGAATGGGAAAAGGGAGAGTTGAAAAAAGCAATGATATATGCCGGAAAGGGGAGTCCCGTTCCATCCATCCGACTCAGGAACAATATCCTTGATCCAGCTGATCCTGGAGTAGTACAATTTGTAAGACTTAAAAATTAACACGTTAGATGAAAAGGAGAAAATTTCTGGCAACAGCAACTGTGGCAGGTCTATTTGGAATGTTAAACGGCAGGTTTGCTGCTCGACAGAAAAATGACCGAATTACTGAAGTCTGGTTGTTCAGGATATTCATAATCCGGCAATCTCAATTCTTCTGAAAAATATTTCAGCTCCTTCTGACTGGATCTGAATTTTTCCCTTTCGCGGCTGAGAATCAACGGCATGGTTTACCAAAGTACCATTGAGATAAATGCTGATATCACCCTCTTTTACGATACATTCAATTTTATTCCATTTCCCGACAGGCTTCTCAAGGTCTTTTGCTCCGCGGAATCCCTTAACATCCTTCCACTCCGGATCACGTCCATACCAGTTTATCCTGTTTTCATTTATAGTTACATTGTTACCGCCAGCCTGGAAAACGTATGAGTCACCCTGCTTTTCCGGAGCAACCGGACAGGTTACAGAGAAATTTTTACTGCCGTCACCAACAACGATGAAGTCTCCGGTTCCTCCTTCAATTAATTGGCATTCAAGTGAATTCATCCAGATCCCTCCAACAGCCCCGTCTTCACCGACTGACTGGAGCAGGATCCCGCTATCCCTTGCTTTATCAACTCTTGGATCATAGGTAATTTCACCCCATTTGAATTCGACAGTCAGCTTAAAATTCTCAAATTCATCATTTGTTGTAATACAGCCAAATTCTTCGCCTGAAATACGGATCATTCCATCCTGTATTGTGAATACCTTGTTGGGATCAATGTTTTTTCCCTTCTCCTTTATGAAAGTGTACCAGCCGTCAAGATTTTTCCCGTTGAAAAGCTTAATTGTTGATTTTCCAGGAGTGATGGAGTTGGTGAAGCCGGTTAAACCGGTCTCCAGGATAACCGATACTGCAAGTACAATTATCAAAACCAGAGGGAACTGTTTTTTCATAGCAGATTATTTTTTATTTAAGTTCTTTTTATACCTGTAAGAGGCCATAAAGTTATAATTTTATAAGGATTATCACTATAACCCAAATTCTGAGTTTTTAAGTTCAATCCTTTAATAACAATTAATAAATTTAATGATCATGAAAAAATTAACTCTGTTCGTCATTCTCTGCTTATTTGCTATGTCATGCAATCAGTCTCCTCATCATGAAGTCACCACGGCTCCTCCGGCTGATAATCCGACCACAGCAGGACCTGTTAAAGATGGGGTATTCATTCATATTACGGAGTGTTATGATGATCCTCACAGAGCTTTAATGCCACTGAAAATGGCAACAATGATGGCCGCCGACAAAGATGTACTTGTATACATGGATATTCATGCTGTCCATCTTTTGACCAAGGACTCAAAAGACCTGATCTTTGCAGATTTTGAATCGGCACATACATACATTAAGAGGCTTATCGAAATGAAAGTAGGAGTATACGCATGCCCCACCTGTATGAAGATCGCCGGGATAGAACCTGCAGATCTTATGGAAGGTGTACAGGTAGCTCAGAAAGATAAGTTTTTCAACTTCACAAAAGGCAGGATAATAACACTGGATTATTAATAATGCATTGAATAAATTGTAGAGAGTAATAAATTTATCCTGATATCCATTAAAATGAAAAAACTTTTCCTGATCATTTCTCTCTTATTTGCGGTGATACAGAGTTATTCGCAGAAATACGAATTAAGTTCCCCTGATGCAAAGCTAAAAGCCTCAGTTGAAATAATTGACGGGATTAATGTTACGCTTAAAAAGGGTGATATTACTGCCGCTAAAATCGGAAACATATCCCTTGAAACTGATAGTAAATTGCAGGATCCGGAATTCAAGGTACAGAAAACCACCCGCACTTCAGTGAACGGTATTGCTAAACCACAGATCAGAGAGAAGGCAGAATCATATGTTAATGCTTACAATGAGCTTGAAATAAGGTTTAAAGCCGGACGATCAATAACTTTCAGATTATTCAATGAAGGATTGGCCTATCGTTTCTCAACTTCATCAAAAGACAGTCTGACAATTTACCGTGAAAACCTTGACCTTATTCTGGAGAAAAACGATTCAGCCAGGTTCCTGTCGTCAGCAACATTTAATTCATGCTGGGAAACGCCTTATGAGTATTCAGGGGTGACTGATATTGAAAATGGCAAGCTTTGTAATATGCCATTTCTGGTAAAAAAACAGAACGGGCCTTTTGTTATGATTACCGAAACAGACCTTTATAACTATCCCGGTTTATGGTTAAAAGGGACAGGGAGTGAACACTTGTCAGCGACTAATCCTCCTTACCCCAAAACTCTAAGCTACAAGGGAAGCATCTTTGAACATGGGCAGGTTGCCGAGATCCAGAATTATATTGCCAGGGTAAAAGGCACCCGGACATATCCATGGAGGATCTTTGCAGTGGCAGATGACGAAAAAGAGCTGGTCTCAGATAATCTGGTTTTTTTACTTTCATCACCATCTCTTCTTGAAGATGTATCATGGATAAATCCTGGTGTTGTAATGTTCGACTGGTGGGCAAAATTCAATATTTACGGAGTCAATTTTAAAACAGGGATCAACACCGCGACAGCCAAATATTTTATAGATTTCTGCGCTGAAAAAGGATTCAGGTATTTCATGTTTGACGATGGCTGGTGTCCTGAAGAAGATCTGCTTCATCCGAGGCCCGGACTGAACATGGCCGAGGTAACTGCCTATGCTGAATCAAAGGGAGTGGATATCATCCTCTGGGTGTTATGGCATTCACTTGAAAGGCAATGGGATGATGCTTTTAAACAGTTTAAGGATTGGGGGGTAAGTGGTATCAAGATTGATTTTATGAACCGCGATGACCAGCCTATGGTTGAGTTTTATGAAGCAGCTGCCAGGAAAGCTGCCGAAAACAGAATGATTGTCGATTTTCACGGGGCTTACAAGCCCTCAGGGCTGAGCAGGAAGTATCCCAATGTGCTTACATATGAAGCCCTGATTGAATTTGAGTACAACGGCTGGACACAACACGACTCACCTGTTCATCATAATCTGCTTCCCTATATCAGGATGTTCAACGGTCCAATGGATTACATACCGGCAACAATGCGCAATTCTACAAAAGATAATTTCCGTACACTGGCCGATTATCCGATGGGCCAGGGAACCAGAGCACATGCAATGGCCCTGTGGGTAGTGCTGAACAGCCCTCTGACAATGCTGCCCGATTCACCGTCCGACTATTACCGCGAAAAGGAATGTACAGAATTTCTGACGAAATTACCTGTTGTATGGGATGAAACAAAGCTGCTCAAAGGCAAAATTGCTGAATATACAGTAATGGCCCGCAGATCGGGAAGTTCATGGTACATAGGGGCAATCACAAACTGGGATGAACGCGATCTGACAATTGAAACCGCTTTTCTGGCACCTGGCAAATACAGGCTTGTGGCAATTGAAGACGGTATAAACGCCGGTACGAGGGCTGAGGATTACAGAAAAATAGAAACCACTTTTCAGGCAGGAGATGTTCTGAAGCTCCGGCTTGCTTCCGGAGGAGGGTGGATTGCAAGAATAGATGCAGAAAAATGACAACTGAAATAATCAGGACAGAAAGCATTTCAAAACATTACGAGGATGTCAGGGCAGTCTCGGATATGTCGCTTAGTGTTGGAAAAGGTGAAATCTATGGTTTCCTGGGACTTAACGGAGCCGGAAAGACAACAACCATCAGGATGCTCCTTGGAATGATCAGGCCTACTGCCGGAGCTGCTTACATAAATGGGATAAAGATTTCTGCCGACAATACGGATTGTGGAAACATGTTGGCTCACTGGTTGAATTGCCATATTCCTATCCTGAACTTACCGTCAGGGAAAACCTTGAGATCTTCAGGCGGCTGCGTTTCTTACCTGACACAAAAGCTGTTGATCAGGTTATGGATAAACTTAAGCTAGGATCATACAGCAGACAGGAAAGCAAAAAATCTCTCTCTGGGCAACAATCAGAGACTTGGTCTGGCAAAGGCATTAATTCATGATCCGGATATTTTAATACTGGATGAACCCGCAAACGGACTTGATCCTGCAGGCATTTTCGAGATTCAGGGAGATGCTCAACGATCTGGCTGAAAACAAAGGAGTTACAATCTTCATATCCAGTCATATACTTGGTGAAATATCGCGTTTTGCAACCCGCATCGGAATAATCCATGAGGGTAAATTAATAGAGGAGCTTGATTCAGTTCAAATGGAATCCCTGTCAAAAAAGCGGCTATTAATAAATGCGAATGACATTAGCATATGGCGCATGCAATTATTTCCGGGATGGGATATTCTGTGGAAAGAAATAGTGACGGAACCTGCTGGAAATCAAAAATGAAGATGCAATTGCAAGGCCTGACACTATTGCAACGATTGATGGTCAATGGCGGCTGTCCGCCAACATTACTGAAGGTGGACGAAGAAGATCTGGAAACCTATTTTTTAAGAACAATTGGAGCGAAAGGAGGTGTGAAATGAAATTCATGATGGCAACACTCTGGGTTGAAAGTTTGAAAATAAGGAGGTCTAAAATGTTCTGGGCGACCGTCCTTTTTTTCATTTTAGTCTCTTCCATGATGAGCCTGGTAATGTTTGTACAATTACATCCTGAAGTTTCAGGCAAGCTTGGTATGATCGGTGATAAAGCACAAATGCTGAGATTCGGCGAACCCAACTGGCAGAATTATTTCAGGCTTCTTATTGAAGGTATGGCAGGAGTCGGACTTGTCGGCACAGGATTTGTTACAAGCTGGATCTTTGGCCGGGAGTTTTCAGACCATACCATAAAAGATATACTTGCGTTACCGGTATCAAGGGAATATATTGTCTTGTCAAAATTTATTATGGTTGTACTATGGTCAGTAATACTCTCTTTCATATACTTTACTTTTGGATTACTATTCGGACTGTTGGTTGATCTTCCCGGGCTATCTGCTGAAATGGTCTGTCAGAATGCAGGAATATATTCTGTAACCTCTTTTCTTCTGATATTGCTTTGTACTCCGGTAGCATTTTTAGCCAGTTACTCGAGGGGATATATTTTCCCGATAGGATTTGTAATTATCACTATGATACTGGCCAATTTTTCAGGTCTTGTCGGGTGGGGTCCATATTTCCCGTGGGCTGTTCCAGGATTATACGGCATCCCTTCCGGATCAGAAAATATGCAACTGAATTGTGCGAGTTATATTATTCTGATCGGGACATGTCTGGCCGGATTATTCGGGACTATTGCACTTTGGAGGTATGCTGACCAGAAGTAAGAGTTTTTAGAACATATTTGTAACTTCTCCGTAGAACTGGAATTTGAAATATTCCTGCAGAACCTTCAGGCGGCTGATAAAGTCAGGGTAATTTTTCAGCTCCTTCCTGGTCCAGCATTTTTCCGCATGTGCTTCAAGTCTGGCATATATCTGGGGATAAATCTTATCAATCGTTATGGATTCAGTCCAGAGCGGACATTCACTGCCGATCACCATTTTTTCTTCCTCCTTGGTTAATCCGGCAGGAACAGGATTGAAGTTATAAACTTTTTCAACCGGCAAAACAATCATCCAGCTTGGTTTGCGCTTTGCATCCTCAGCATTTTCAGGATAATCGAGATAGGTCTCAGCGTTGTCTGAATTAACTACATAATGTCCTTTTTTTATTGCTTTATATGCTTCATCCCTGAGGCGCCATGACTGGATAATTTGTCCCTCTGCCACACCTCCCTCGATGTTCTCAGCCCATGCTATTGTTTTCACACCTTTGCTGTGTATAAAGTCAGATATCTCGATAAGCATTTTACTCTGAAGATCGTTTTCATTGGTTACCCCGGTTTCCTTCATCTTAGCCAGGCAAAGATCACACTTGTTCCACAGATCTTTCTGACGTTCGTCACCTCCTATATGGATATATTCAGGCTTGAAAACATCTATTAGTTCTTCGAAAATGTCCTTTAGAATTTCATAGGTTTTTGGATTTCCGGCACAAAAGGCATTTGACTCAGGTTTGTAGGGGCACTTAAGCTGGGGAAATGCACTTAGAACTGCCAGTGAATGTCCGGGAATGTCGAATTCAGGTATGATTTTTATATTGCGCTCGCCGGCATATGCAATTATGTCACGGATCTCTTCAAGGGTATAAAAGCCATTAGTCTGCACCCTGTCGGTGTCAATCATAAATGAGCCGCTGATATTCATTTCCGGAAATTTCAGGCTTTGAACCCGCCATCCCTGGTCGTCTGACAGATGCCAGTGAAATATGTTCAGCTTCATGCTAAGCATATAATCCAGCACATGCTTCACAGTAGCAACCGGCTGGAAATGACGGCTTGCATCAAGCATGAAACCCCTGAAAGCGAAAGCAGGTTCATCCTGAATAAGCATACAGGGAATGAGGAACTCCTTTCCATTCCATGTCTGGACAAGTATTTGTTTGAGTGTTTCAATGGCATAAAGAACACCCCCGTTATCAACGGCATTGATCTCAATGCCTCCCGGATGGATCCTGAGTGTGTAACTTTCCTTTTTTGCGGAGCCTGCAGATTTCTTAATAATTATTTCACTCCTGTCATCGGATGAATTAATACTTTTATAATCAATTCTCTGCAGACTGGCAGTGTTTAGGAATTTAGCATAATCATGACCCGGGAGGGAACTATCATTTATCCTTATAACCTTATTCAGTCTCAGTGAGGTCTTCTCCATCTGAACAGATAATGGTTTTGGTATCAGCGCTATTTGTTCAGGGTTGACTCCTTTGGCATTAATCATTAATAATACTATAAAACAAAAACCTGCCAGAAATTTCTTTTTCATGATTATTTTTTTAAGCTTTATTTTATTTACCTGGATATTTTCAATCACTTTTTTTTGGACCTGAGGTATTGCACCGGCCATGCTACCTCCACACCCAGTTCGTGAGCGGCATGTAATGGGAAATAGGGGTTTCTCAGTAATTCTCTGGCCAAAAACACAAGATCCGCCTTTTCTTCCTGAAGAATTGATTCGGCCTGACTGGGCATTGGTAATAAATCCGACGGTTCCGGTCAATATACCGGTTTTCCGGACTGCTTCAGAGAAGGGGACCTGGTAACCCGGACTTACAGGTATTTTGGCATTATATACATTCCCACCTGAAGAGCAATCTATAAGATCAACACCCATATTTTTTAATATGTAAACCAGCTTTATGCTTTCTTCCAGCGTCCATCCGCCATCTGTCCATTCAGTTGCAGAGATGCGGACAAAAAGCGGATTTTCAGCCGGCCACACAGATTTTACTGCCTCGATCACTTCGGTTAATATCCGGATCCGGTTCTCAAAAGAGCCTCCGTATTCATCGGTGCGCTGATTGCTGAGGGGAGAGAGAAATTCATTCAACAGATACCCATGGGCACTGTGAATTTCAACAACTTTAAAACCTGCAGCCAGGGCGCGTCCGGCCGCTGCTTTAAAATCGGAAACAACTTTTTGGACACCCTCTTGGTTCAGAGAAACAGGTGTCCGGTCTTCGGGAAGGAATGGTATCTCACAAGGAGCAACGGTTTGCCATCCGCCCCGGTTTTCATCGAGCTGTTTTCCGCCGTCCCAGGGAATTTCACATGAAGCTTTTCTTCCTGCATGGGCAAGCTGTATTCCTGCAACGGCGCCCTGTGAATGTATAAAATTGACTATCCTTGCCAACCCATGGATATGCTCGTCATTCCATAGACCCAGGTCTCCCGGGGAAATACGGCCTTCAGGTGAAACGGCTGTTGCCTCTGTGATAACCAGTCCTGTACCACCTGCAGCCCTGGTTCCCAGGTGTACAATGTGCCAGTCATTTGCAAATCCGTCTTTTGATGAATACTGGCACATTGGTGACATTACAATCCTGTTTCTGAGAGTGATATTCTTTATTGTCAGAGGAGAAAATAGTTTTGACATTATGAAGAAATTTATATCATTCATTATTCTTCCAAAGTTAAGGTTTAAATCGTTGAAATTTTGTAACTTCATTGGTAGAAATTGATTTAAAACCAGTTAACGGATTTCAGTCAGATAATTTATCATAATATTTACGATCATGGAAAAATTTATTTCTTGTTGTGGATTAAACTGCGCCACATGTGACGCAAGAATTGCAACAATCAGCAATGATGATGAACTGAGAAAAGCAACTGCCGATAAATGGCGGGTTGCTTTTAGTGCACCTGATCTGTCATATGATATGATAAACTGCACAGGGTGCAAAGAAGAGGGCGTGACGTTTAGTCATTGCAGTGTGTGCCAGGTCAGAAATTGTGTGGAAACCAAAGGATTTAATACATGCGGAGAATGCCGGGAGCTGGAAACATGCAGCATAGTAGCAGGGATTCATAAATTTGCGCCTGAAGCAATCGCCAATTTAAGGAGTCTGAACTAGGATCCTGTCAGTTCAATATTAAATGTTCGTCCGAATAGATATCGGGAGCAAAGAGCAGTTGGCAAAGAGCAGTTGGCAATCATATCGATAATCTGCATATGTTGGCGCAACGGGTTATAAATTTATTCAGACCTGAGGTTCTGAAAATGTATAGTAGGGACGGGTCGCGACCCGTCCCTACATTCCGATACAATAATATTCATAGCCCGATAGTTTATTAATTATGGTGCTGAACGATCGGAAAAATAGAGACTACATACGGAATATTGACATCAATAAGCTCAGCTTTTATTTGTTTCTTTTAATGGCAGTATTCATGGTCACCTGTGAGGGTGATAATCCCGCTCCAAACGCTGAGTTTATCAACCCTCTTGCACATCCTGAAGATGGGCCACCGGCCGGAAATCCTGACGGAAATTCTCCGGTTCCCCCGGAAGCCGGACCGGAAAATGTTTCTGCCCCGGATCATATAATTGGTGACGGTACACCCGGGAGCTGTACAGCTGATGCATTTATAAATGCAGTCGCTCAGGGAGGGAAGATAGTTTTTAACTGTGGACCTGACCCGGTTACAATTACTCTCGACAGGCCGGCAAAGGTATTCAATGACGCAAACCCCGATATTGTTATTGACGGTAAGGGATTAATCACTCTGAGCGGTGGGGGGAAGACGCGGATCCTCTATATGAACACCTGCGATCAGAATCAGCACTGGACAACCTCTCATTGTCAGAATCAGGATCATCCGAGGCTGACTGTACAGAACATTACCTTTGCCGACGGGAATTCCAGGAGCGAAAGCGAATACGACGGTGGAGGTGCAATCTGGGTCAGGGGAGGTCGCTTCAAGGCTGTTAACTGCCGCTTTTTCAATAACACCTGCGACAGCCTCGGACCGGATGTTGGAGGAGCCGCAATAAGGGTATTCAGTCAGTATAATAATCTGCCTGTATATATTGTGAATACTACATTTGGAGGAGCTCCCGGATATGGGAATTTCGGTTCCAACGGCGGAGGGATAAGCAGTATTGGCGTTTCATGGACAATAATAAACAGCCTTTTCTCCCATAACCGGGCTATTGGCAACGGAGGCAACCCCCAGCAATCCGGTACAAGCGGAGGTGGCAGCGGGGGAGCCATATATAATGATGGCAACACAATGACCCTGACAATCCTGGGGAGCCTTATTGAAAATAACCAGGTAAATGCTTACGGGTCAGCTATCTTTTTTGTCACCAACGATCATTCGG
Organism: uncultured Bacteroidales bacterium; assembly: GCA_963782945.1. Taxonomy (GTDB): domain Bacteria; phylum Bacteroidota; class Bacteroidia; order Bacteroidales; family VadinHA17; genus LD21. The sequence continues at coordinate 16,257 of CAWALO010000011.1, read as the reverse complement.
GAGATATTCGCATTGATAACTCCATAATCCGCAGTAATATGGGTGGTTCGTGGTATCCTCTTTATCCGGGGATATCAATGCATGACGATACGCAATGTGTTGTAACAAATTCGACTATTGAATAGTTGTTCTATTCAAATCTGCTTTAGGCATGGCTACAGGCAATTCTAAAAGAAAGCTAAAATGAAATTTTACATGTAATGCCGCCTATAGTATATTTTATATTCTGTGTAGCCTGATCCGAGATAGGGATCTTAAGGTAAGGTTCTACGTGAAGAAACAGTTTTGATGAGAGGTGTTGTTCAAATCCAAAAATGATATTCACCCGGCTGGCAAAATCAAAGGAACTTAATGGATCTTCTGTTGTCTGTTCTGTGGTTTTAACATCTTCCATCTGGTATGTAACACTTGGTTTAAAGTTATTTACTTCCACCACTGCAACCATTTGTTGGGAATAATTTGTATTGACATACTTTTCACTGAGATAAACCACAGAAGATATTCCACCGGATACATAGTAGCTTGTCGATTTTCTGACCAGGAACTTCCATGTTATGTTAAGGGGAATATCGAGGTCCAACAGTTCTGCTTTTGTTTCTCCCTCTGGGAGAGAAGGGTCGTCGGACGGGTCAGTGTTCACAACACTCAGGTGTTCAAACTGAAGGCCGGTTGATAATCTGAAAGAAGGGAGAAATGCAAAATCTGCGTTTACCCCGCCTGAATAATTGAATGATGAGGCAGTGGAGGTAGAAGTGACTCCGGGTGAGATATTGACACCAAATCTGAACTTTTGTTCTCCGGGGCGATCTGTAATATCATTATCAATGCTGATCAGAGGATCAGTTTGTTTGTAAAGAGTTTTGTCTTCTGACGAATCGGATCTTTCAGCTGCAGATCCGGATTTGACAGGGTCAGTATAGTCAGGGTGCAGTGAATTAACTGCTTTTATCGTGTCGGGAAGAGTTTTTGCATCTGCCCCGGCTGGTATTAAAGTGCCAGTCTGAAATACTTCATTGACGGCCAGTGGGGCGTTCGGTCTTATTGAGCTTCCAGTGCTATTTTCATAGGCTCTTTCTTTTGAAAGTGCTCCTGATTTGCTTTGAGTTGTACGGCCGGAAACATCATTACTGATAAGTTGTGTTTCTTTGTTTGCCTGGGGACCCAGTTCGATCAGAATTGATTTGCTTAGGGTATCTTTTGCTGCAGGGATGACAAGATTACTGTACTCTCCGGATTCATGACCTGTAACAGCATTATTTATGAAAGGAGATGAAGGGATGAGCCTGAATCCCAGCCATCCTATCAGAAGGCTGGCAGCTATTCCAGCGCCAATCCGCTAGAATATCACTTTCCTTCTTCTCCTTCTGGCTTTTACAAAATTCTCCCACGAACCGAGGATATATTGTTCTTCATAATTATCCAGGGTCTTTTTGACTAAATCAAGAAAATCTCTATCAGTTTCCGAATTTTTCATAGTTTGTATTAAAGTACATCTGAAAAAGTTCCCTTAATCTCTTTTTTGCTCTTGTAAGATATACCCTTGATGTATTCTCAGGAATTTTAAGCAATCCGGCTATTTCCTGGTGGCTGTAACCTTCAATCTCATAAAGGCTGAACACCAGTCGGTGAATATCAGGCAGCAGGTTGAGCAGTAGGAGAATATCCTGAGCAGTAAGCTGGTTTACAATAGTGGGAGACTCATCCGGGACAAGAAACGCTTCTTTATCGTCGAAAAGGATATTTTTGTTATTTTTTCTGAATCTGTCAATTGATGTATTTATAACGATTTTGTTCAGCCAGCCCTTGAAAGGTAATGAGTTGTCAAACCGGCCTATCTGATCAAATACCTTAACGAAACTGTCATTTACAATTTCAAGAGCATTGTCGCGGTTTTTGTTATGCACCATTGCAACACTCAATGCATAGCCAAAAAATCTTTTGTACAGCATCTCCTGAGACTTTAATTTTTTTTTAAGGCACCCCTGAATTATTTCATCCAGATTATCGTTCCTCGTATCAGCCACGCAAATAAAATTTTAAAATAAGGATGTCATAATGAACAAGGTAGATTATGACATCCTGTGACTACTCATCCTTTAAATCAGATTTAAAGGTAACACCAATTTATTTATGTCCTTTTCGTCCGTTCATCGGAGTTACAGTACCATCACCACCTTCTATTGTTTTAAAGATCTCGCTGAAATCGATGACTGAAGTCTTTCCGTTTTCAGTCAGTTCAGCAAGATTATCGCAATTGCCTGATCCGTAATTCAGAGAGTAAACTGTTGTTCCCTCGTTTTCAATGGTGGTTATTGTTTCAACACCCGAAACCGGTACCCATGATTCGGTGCAGGTGTAATCTGTGATCAAAGGTTCTGACACAAGATAGTGATATTCATATCCGTCAGCTTCACTTACATAATTGTATTCTCCTACGTATACTTTATATGAATTATTATCCCATGCGTTTGAATAATCTGAAGAATAAGAAACAGAGTTTCCGTCATCATAAACCATTGTTATCTCTTCATGTCCCGTTGATGTACCTGACCAGTTGAATTCAACCGGCATGATTGTTACAGTTGAATCACCGGAATTTTCTGTGCCATCAACAGTGATGTAGGAGTATCCGTCAGAAGTGAAGGTATAATCCGATTCACCATTCATTTCGACACCATAGGAATAGTAATTCTCATAAATAACTTTTGAATAGTAGGTATTATTTTCATTTTTCCAGATGTATGTTATCTTGCCTCTGAAGAGTGTTCCGTATTCATCGCAGCCATCTCCGTAATCATAGATAGTGGTATGCGTACCATCTTCATTATCACTTTCAGAAACTTTGGCACATGTAATTGGTGTCCAGTAGTCGGTAGAATCCTTATAAACACTGTCGACGTAAACCGTTGCTGAATCTGAACCTTCTATACTAAGTGTCCCATCCTTTAACTGGCTGTAGCCGATTACTGACATAAAATTACTCATTTTGCCATTGCCTGAGTTAATTGCATTCATCCGCGTTTCAAGTTCCAGTAGCTTTTTCGCACTTTCAACCGGATCAAATTTTTCAGTCTTATTTTTATCGCAGGAAATTATTACGGCAATCAGGATGGTAAAGAAAGCAGCTGCTTTTAAAGTTTTCCTTTTCATATTAATTGTTTTAAAGTTTGACGTTTCTTCCCTAATACGCAAGTTTTGGATGAAACGCTACAGTCAATTGCAATAATATTCACTTTTCAAAAGTCCGAAGATATACAATCCTTATTGGATCAAACGGGTACACCTATAAGGTTAATTAACTCCATTTTATTAAATTTGTGCTGTTATCTTCCCAAATTAGTCGTAACAAACTGAACCGTTTAACAATGATTAAAAGAATAATCCTCAGGTCCCTGATGGTTCTCGCTTTTTTGATTGTGCTGGCATTGATCCTGCTTCCCGGGATCGCAAGGCGGCACGTCATAAAACACAGCAAGGAACTTATCGGCCGACAGATTCAAATGGATAAGCTTAAACTGAACTATTTCACCGGATTGATCCGCATCACGGATTTTATTATGTTCGAAGCGGATGAAAAAGAGGAGTTTGTCACCTTTGACACCCTCATCGTTAAACTGAAGCCGTTTCAATTCTTTGTCAGTGAATTTGTAATGCAGAAATTTTATCTGAAGGGTTTGAAAGCTAAAGTTATCCAGCGTGACTCAACCTTCAATTTTGACGATCTTATAGCTTTTTACAACACCGACAAGGATAGTATTGCAGCTGATACTTCAGCTAAAGAGCCATTCCATTTTCATTTGTCAAACATAGAGTTGAAGAGCTCCGAATTTATCTTTGACGACCGGAATGTAAATAAAACAATGGACCTTAAGGATGTTTCATTCTTTGTGCCTTACATAGGGTGGAACCAGAAAGAAAACAGCGAAGCAGGTCTGAGGTTTTCATTGAAGGACGAAGGTTATTTTGAATCCTCCATCAATGTTGATCCGGTGGGTGGTGACTACAAGGCCGGGATAACAATTGATCACCTGCTTCTTTATAACTTTAAGGAGTACGCTGCGAATTCAATAAACATAAATTCCATCAATGGTATTTTCAATTCCAGGATAAACATAACCGGTAACATCAATGAGTTCCAAAACTCAGTATTATCGGGGTTCGCTGAGATCATTGATTTTGAAATGACTGACAACCAGGATAAAAAGTTCCTGGGTGCCGGTAAAATGGAATGTCTGATTAAGAAAATTGATGCAGCAAACATGTCTTATATAATAGATTCCCTGATCCTTACCCGGCCATACGTCTATTTTGAAATGGACACTGTAACCAATAACTATTTTAAGATCTTTAACCTCACAGATGAAAACAGCGACAGCCTGCACCTTGCAGAAAATAAGCCGGATACACTTTCCGGCGAGACTGCCGATTCATTGTATTATGCCATAAACCACATCATAATCAACGACGGTACAATTGATTACCGCGACAATCTTACAGGAAAACCCTTTGATTATTACCTGAGCGGAATAAAACTGGCATCGGATAGTATTGAAAGTACCTCAGAATGGATAGATCTGTACGCTCAGATGCTGCTTAATAAAAGAGGATCACTCAAGGCACAGGTTGGGTTTAACCCGGCCAATCCCATGGATATTAAATTCCAGTATGTGGTCAAGGATTTTATGCTCAGCGACCTGAACATCTATTCCCGGTTCTACATGGGATTCCCTATCGTCTACGGGAATATGTATTATAAATCTGAAACCAGTATTCTAAACGGGGATCTGACAAGTGAAAATAAGCTCATAATCACAAATGTTGAACTGGGAGAGAAATCAGGAGGGCTCTATGATCTTCCGATGAAATTTGCACTGTTCCTATTAAAAGACCGTAATGGTGTGATCACCCTGGATGTACCTGTCAGGGGCGACCTGAAAGATCCAACTGTGAAGATCGGCAAGATCGTATGGAATACCTTTAAAAATCTCATCATAAAAGTAGCTGCAGCCCCTTTTGACCTGCTGGCAGGATTGCTAAGTGTCGATCCGAAGGACATTAAGGCCATTGAATATCAATATAATGATACCATACTGACAGCTGAACGTCAAAGACAGCTTGACCTTTTGCTTGAACTGGAGCAGAAAAAAGAAGGACTGGAGATCGAACTTGTCTATTTCAATGATAGTGATAAGGAGAAGGAAGCCATTGCCATTGCTGAGGCAGGGAAACTCTTCCTTCAGGAAACATCAAAGGATTACACGAAAGATGAGGAAGGGTTCAGGCAATTTTTAAGATCAAAAGCTGCAGTTGACACCATGGATATAAATTCAGCTGCATTGAAGATGGCGAAACCTCTCCTGCTTGATTCGATATTGAATTTGAATACGACCGTCAGAAAGGAACAGATTGAGAAATACCTTTTATCGAAGAACGATTCTACCGGGATCTATACCACAATTTCAAATAAAGATGCACCGAAAAATGTAGGAAGTTTTCCAATGTTTGAGGTCAAATATTCCATAAAAGGCCAGGAGGAGTAAGTAAAGGGCGCTGGTTGACATTTAACTAAATATTCAAGCTGGGCATATTAAAATGAAACAAATTCTATCAGAAACCGATCGGGTTCATCTTGACAAGCTTATAGCAGAAGCTGAGTTACAGACTAAGGCACAGATTGTGCTGGCCACAGTTAAACGAAGTGACAATTATGCAGAAATTCCCTGGAAGGCATTCGCCTTTGGATCGTCCATCGCAGGATTGGCGGTATTTTTACTGGATTTGCCAGTCCGGGGATGGGGAATGGGGGCGTCGTTCCTTCTCCCGGTTGCAACAATTCTTGCAACAGGTGCCTTATTTGTGTTCCTGACAATTTTATTTCAGGGCTTTGCAAGGCTGTTTCTTTCCGAAGGCCGCAGGGAAACCGAGACGATGCAATACGCGGAATCGCTCTTCCTTTCCAGGGAACTTTTTGCAACCGAGGGCCGGAGAGGGATACTCCTTCTAATAAGCCAATTCGAACGGCAGGTGGTCATCCTTCCCGACAAGGGGGTCAGAGACCGGTTGAGCAACGAGGTCATGAATAATATTATTTTAAAAATGACACAATACCTCAGGAAGGATGAGGTAAGAAATGCCATGGAAACCGGTTTGAACGGGCTTATCTTTGAACTAAGTTCTATGGCATCATCAGGTCCGGATATAAACGAATTGTCAGACAAAATTATCGAGGAGGAGGGAGTATGAAAAAAAATTATATATCCGTCCTGTTTACGCTAATTGTGACGTTTTCAATTGGCCATAGCACTGATATCCCCTATTTAACCGGCCGGGTTAACGACAATGCGCAAATCCTTTCAGACAGTTCACGCAGATCACTGACTGAAACACTTAAGGAACATGAGTTAAGGACAACCAACCAGATCGTTATCCTCACCATATCTTCACTGGAAGGTGAAAGCATAGAGGATTTTGCCAATAATGTTTTCAACGAATGGAAAATAGGACAGAAAGACAAAAACAACGGTATTCTTATAGTTGTTGTGCCGGATGAAAGGCGAATGCGGATCGAGGTAGGTTATGGTCTTGAAGGTGTATTGCCGGATTTGCTGGCTGGTCGTATTATTCAGGAAGTTATGGCACCAAGGTTCAGGGAAGAAAATTTTGACGGTGGTATTACCGAGGGTGCACTTACCGTTATTTCCATTCTTGACGGAAATGACTTACCCGAAAGAGTGGAAATTAATGAAACAGGCAATTCATCAGAGCAATCTGGTTTTGCAGATTTTGATAATCCTGATATCCCGATTGCCACCCGCATACTTTTAGGAGCATTTATTTTTGGAATCATAGGTCTGTTTACTTTTCTGGGGATTGTTACACCTGGCGTGGGATGGTTCCTTTATGCCTTCCTGATACCATTCTGGGCAATGTTCCCGATAATGGTAGTCGGCACAAAGGGAGCTCTGGTTTGTCTGATCACCTATCTTATAGGTTATCCGGTGGCAAAGCTCATTTTAAGGAATAAAAGCTGGTACAAGAAAGCAAAAGTCGATTTGAGTACAAAAGGAAAAGCTTCCATAGGAGGTTTTGTAGTTACATCAGGTGGTTCGGGCGGATCGTGGAGCTCCGGCAGCGGCAGTTCAGGCGGTGGCTTTTCAGGCGGAGGGGGATCATCAGGGGGCGGAGGTGCCTCCGGGAGCTGGTGAGGCAAACAAGTTAATTGGAGAAATTAAATTATATTTGAATTATAAGGAGACTGGAAAGCTGTAAACAATAATTAATCAATATAATATGAAAACATATCAGAAATTGCTTTTGCTTTTGAGTTTGACAGGCCTAATGATTGCCTGTGCCACATCAACCCAGATACGGAAAAGCTGGTCAGATCCGTCACTGGCGAACAACCCGGTTAAACCATTTAAAAAGGTCCTTGTTATTGTCAAGGCGAGAAATGAAATGTACAAAAAACCTGCAGAGGACCAGCTTGTTGCTCAGCTTAAGAATAGCAATGCTATTCCGGCGTATAGTTATCTTTCACCAGCTGATACAGCACAAAAAGAGCTTGTTGAGAAGCTGATAAAAGATGGATTCGACGGAGTTATAATGATGCGGGTAAAAGCTGTTGTACAAACCGAGACTATCAATCCGGGTACATCATACTCGACCTGGTATGGTTATAGTTCTCCCTACGGTGGTTATAGTTCCGGTGTCTCATATGAAATTGGCAGTTACGAAAGAAATGCAACCTCCAATGTAGATGTAAACAGTGCAAAGGATTATATCATTGAAACGAATATTTATTCACTCGAATCAAAAATGCTCCTCTGGTCAGGAGTTACGGCATCAATGAGTGCAAAAAAGATTGACCCTGCGATCAAGGGTATAGTTGATACAGTACGAAAGGAGCTCCAGAAGAAGGGATTTCTTAAGAAATAATAATCTTCCGGTCTTTAGTTGAGATTTAAGAATAGGGAAATAACAGACTCGGGAAAAGCTATGAAACGACGGGAATTTTTGTTTACAACTCTTTCTGGAACACTTGGCATGCATATGAATTTTTCTGATAAGGAAAAATTAAAAACAATTCATATCACTGATTCTTTTTTCGATAGAAGAGAAGATACAATCTTTACCTGGCTTGGAATGGCGGGAGCCCTTATTAATTGCAGAGGAACAATTATTTTCATTGATCCGCTTATTAGCTATGGTACCGGGAATGAAATATGTGAGACAGGAAACCGCCTGCTTCTGCCACTTCCAATTACTGCTGTAAATGTACCTAAAGCAGATATTATCTGTTATACACATGCCGACAGCGATCATTTCGCTGAAAAGACAGCAGGAATCCTTAATTCCCGGCTGGCTCCGACATTTATATGTCCCGGACCGGTTATTGAAAGCTTAAATAAAATTGGTATTGAAAAGAGACGTATAATTGAAATAAAAGATTTTGCATCCTATTCTTTTGGTGATATAGAGATCAAAATAACTCCGGCCCTGCATGACTGGCAGGATGTTAATCCATGGAAAAGGGAAGATTGCTGCGGTTATCTTATTAAAACACCGGATGGCACAATCTGGCATCCGGGAGATACCCGCCTCATCCCTGAGCTTGAAGAAATTAGAAATGTTGACATTCTCTTTTTTGATGTAGCTGCAGTTGATTCGCACCTTGGGCCGAAGGGTTCCGCCAGGCTGGCTGAGACCTCAGGCGCCAAAGCAATGATTGCATATCATTATGGCACATTTGATCTTCCCCCGGGCTCCTATGGAGGCTGTGACCCTGATGATTCACTGCCATATATTAAAGATTTAAAAGCTAAGTATTTAAAACCAGATCCCGGAGAAATAATTAATCTCCCATTAAGATAAAGTAAAATAATTTAAGGAGGTAATGCCACTAAATTTGACTTATCCGTCCCGTGCGGTCAGAACAACAACAGGATTCTTTGCTCCTGTACCATTTAGCTCAGAATACCAGTCCGGTCAGCCAGCCCCAGATAACATAGCGTACAAATTTCCCGGCCAGCATGGCTATGGCAGTTATCAGGATATTGGCGCGTAAAAGGCCTAGCCCGACCGCAAAGATATCTCCTACTGCAGGAACCCAGCACAGGAAAGCAAAAATGGCTCCTCTCTTGTAAAGCCGGTTATGCCACTTTTCAATAGTTTCGCGTTTTATTCTCAGGTATTTTTCAATCCACTCCCATTTACCAAGATATCCAATGGCAAAGCTGCTCATCCCGCCGAGCCAGTTACCGGCTGAGGCCACCAGAACAGCAGTATAGGCGTCTGTTCCGTTGATTATGAGGTAGGAGAGCAATGCTTCGGAACTGAAAGGCACAACCGTGGCTGCCAGGAAGCTGGCCAGGAATAATCCCCAGAGGCTGTAATCAAAAAGTCCTTCCATCAATATAAAAAGTCAATTATCTGCTAACTTATATAAAGTTAGTTATTTACTTTTTGCACACAAAGAGTTAACTTAGTTAATTCTTAATGTAAAATTATTCGTAGCTGGATTGCAGATTTAGATAATGATGGTTTTAAAGATGGTGAATATTATCATGCTGGTCAGGCATGGAGTCTACTTTGCTTAAATTAATGTGATATAGGGGAACTAACCATCAGCTGCTTTCAAATTGAAAATGGTATCTTAAATGGGAATGATTCACGGCCATAATTGTTATTATTAACAAAGTTTTCATAGCCGATTAGAACCTTTTTATAAAATTACTGTTATCCCAATAAATGATCATGTAAGATTGATAAAGTGAGAATTATGCAATTTAACGCAAAAAGTATGTAACATTTCTCGGAATGATGGAACCTATCTTTATGCTTTAAATTTTATACATTATTCATGGAAACAGTATTAGCTACACCAAAAGCACAATGGTCAACAGACCAGGGCCATATCGGAATAAATTTCGAAGTCAATCATAGATTGGTGTCTGACGCCAGGCAATCTGGCGAAGTCTCACAGTTCAAACGGATTTTAAATAAATTTCGTTATGGGCTGGTCTTCCAGGTTCTCAGGAATAAACTTGCAAAAGTTGGAATAGAATTTACACCTTATTATTGGTTTCAGGCGGGAATAAGCGATAATGCAAAACCAGAAATAAAGGGATTAAACTCGGAATATTCGGTGGAATTCCTGGGTGAAAACGACATGAAAATTATTGCAGAGAATGCTCGTGGATATTCAGCAATGGATTTTCAGAAACGTTTACAGGATGGTAAATTATGTCTGGGATTAAAACACAGGCAAAGTATCGTTTCGTTTATGTGGATATACCTCAATGAATGTACATATGAACCAAGAAAATTCCGGTTGAAAAAGGATGAGGCTTACATTACTGACATGTATACAATGGAATCTTATAGAGGGAATAATTTTGCGCCGTTTTTAGCATACAAGAATTGTGAAATTCTGGAAAAAATGGGGCGGCATAAAATATTCAGTGCCAGTGAGTATTTTAATACTTCTGCAGTAAGATATAAGGATAAATTAAATGCAAAGAAACTTGAATTGGTTCTTTTTATCAGATTATTCAGAATGATGGAATGGAGTATAAAAATCAAATCATTCAGATGAAAAAACTATCATTTCAACAATATTTGCATCAATTAGTGCAACTTTGAAATCCACTCCATCGTGGTGGGCTTCCTACAGAGATGTCCTTTTTCAGGAACAGGGAAATCCCTTGACTCAAGACTGAGTGAGATTGTATAACATTTCTCCCCTTTTCCATGCCGGTAATATTAAAAACCAAATTATGGTATTGCAGGGCGCTAATGATCCACGCGTTTTACAGATAGAATGAGATGAAATAGTAGCTGCCGTAAAGAAGAATAATGTCCCGGTAGAATACTTAATCTTTCCAGATGAAGGACGCGGTTTAAAAAAGAAGAGATAAAAGGATATAGTCAGATTCTTGCTTTCCTTGATAAATACCTGAAATTAAAGAGTATCAAAGAAGTGTCCTTTCTCCTCTGTTGTATCAGGTTCAACGATAATCGGAAGGCGACCTCTTTGGTGAACTTTTATCATCATGAATTGTTAGTTAGGTATTCTTTTAATGGTCTCATAATCAAATTAAAAGACATTTTTTAATTGAAATTTAATTAAAATGCTATCATAATGAAAAAGGTAACAGCAGAAGATATAAATCAGGAGATGTATGATTTATATGACGACTACGTACACTGTAACATAGACAGAAAGAAATTCCTGGAGAAGTTATCGGTATATGCTGTAGGCGGCCTTACTCTGCCATCTATTCTGGGCTTTATGCTTCCCAATTATGCAGATAACCTTCAGATTAAACCTGATGATCCCAGACTGAATTCCGGGTTCACAGAATATAATTCTCCGAAAGGAGGAGGGAAAATTCGTGGATTATTGTCAAAACCGGTTAACGCTCCAACAAAATTGCCGGGAATAATTGTTGTTCATGAAAACCGGGGACTTAATCCATACATTGAAGATGTTGGTCGAAGGGCAGCCTTGGAGGGTTTCATATCTTTAGCCCCGGATGCTCTTACTCCACTGGGTGGTTACCCTGGAAATGATGACGATGGAAGAACGTTACAGGGAAAGCGAAACCAGTCAGAAATGCTGGAAGACTTTATTGCCGCATTTGAATATCTTAAAGACCATCCTGGATGTAGCGGGAAAATAGGGGTGGTTGGATTTTGTTTTGGTGGCTGGATAGCAAACATGATGGCAGTACGAATTCCGGATCTGGCAGCAGCAGTTCCTTTTTACGGAGGCCAGCCTGCTCCTGAAGATGTTCCCGGCATAAAGGCCCCTTTACTTATCCACTATGCCGGTCTTGATACAAGAGTTAATGCAGGCTGGCCTGCTTATGAAGAGGCTTTGAAAGAGAATAAAAAGGAATATAAAGTATACATTTACCCGGAAGTAAACCATGGATTCCACAATGATACAACTCCCCGGTTTGATAAGACGGCAGCTGAGCTTGCCTGGCAGCGTACGATAGATTTCTTCAGGGAAAAGCTAATCTGATGGACCCCATCATGAATGAAATAGCCCCCGGCGATTATCTCCGGGGGCTATTTAATAAAAGAAGGCGACACTCTTTTTACTTTGATGTGTTAGTCAAAATCTGCAATATTATCCTGTTGGGCAGGAAAGAGAGAGTGTCGCCATATTTATTTTAACTCAATCTGTCAAATAAACAATACAAAGATAAATACACCAATTACGATTTAAGTTACAAAATTATAGAAATTATTTATATTATTCACACCATTATGGGACTATGATCTGCAGAAGCGACGCGAATGATTGAAATGTGAGAGAATTTGTTTAAGATCCTATTTGATAAAATGAACCTCACTGAGTGACTTTATAGCCCTGTCAGAGAAAAAATCACAAGCCGGGAACAGACGAAAAAGTCCTCCATCTTCATCGGGAGCAGTTTTAACAAGTAAAAATTCCTGCTGATCATTTCTGTTAAATAATTCGGAAAAGGAAACCGTCATTCTATATCCATCCTTCCCTGCAAAACAGAACAGCCCTGTCATTAAATTTTCTTTGGTTGAAGGAAAGTATTTTGCAATCATACTTTTCAGAAATACACCATTGAATGGGATGGTACTATGGATACCCCGTCCCCGTCCATAAAATATTGTATTATAGGTATGTGCATTCAATTCAGATTCAAAATCATTAATTTTTACAGATTCTTTATTATTTATGAAAACAGAAAATCCATCTGAAAACATAGGAGACATTCCTTTTACAGTTTTAAAAGATTTGGGATAAGATCTGACAGTTATTTTTGTAGGGGACTTAATATTTCTTTCTGTAACGAGATCATTCCCGCAAACTAACTTACTCGTTTTGGGCAATACCCATAAATCCCTGGTTTTAGATGGTACAATTCGGGCAACATCGGAAGCAAGAATTATTTTGTGAAGATTATTCGGGTAATAAATTTCTCCCCAACTGAATACTGTTTTTTCTCCGGAAGCATTCCCGATTTCAACATACAGGTCAATCACAGACTGAAATTCCTCAGCATTCGTTTTGATGATTTTTATATTATCAAGGATATCCAACAGCGAATACCCATCATAACGGAAGGCTCCTGTGAATTTATTTCCTCCTGCTTCATCCAGTATGGCCTCTTTAACGATAACTGATCTTTTTGGGAGTTTATTTAAATCGACAATTCCAGGATTTAAGATTTCTCCCTCAATAGACAGGCTGTTAACTGGCAATGAAAATGTTTCGACATTATCATAAAAATTGTTGGTTAAATCCATAGAATCTGCAACCTCTATTTGAAGAGAGCCCAATACCTGTTTTTTCATCGAAATATCCTCTTTGCATGAAATTATCACAACACAAAATAAGAATAGGGGGATGTACTTTTTCATTTTCTAATATGTATACAGTTATATATTGATTGTAAATTTAGTCAATATAATAGGTGAGAATATGATTTAAATCAATATTGATCAGATGAACTCCTGCGGTTCATAATTCTTTCTAAGTCTTACAGAAGGAATAGGCGCCGGCCAGCTTAGAGGCTTGATCTCAATTCGGATTGGATAATTGCTGAAAATTCATTCCCCCAGATAAGCACATATGAGTTCCTTGTCATTTCTGGCGTAAACAGAGCGATTTGCGAAAGCCGGGTGGCTCCAGGCCACTCCCGTTCCATGTCGGTTTAACTGGCCTGTGGTGGGCTCGATAAGGCTGGCACGGCTGATTATTGTCAGACCTTTCGGTGAGAGCTCCGTAATGAGTAATTCTCCATGCTCATTGAACATCCACGTTTGTTGTCCATGCCGGATAAAATGGATATTTGCCCATCTATCCTTTTTAACGGCTGAAAGATCTTCCCATAAGCGGTCTCCTGTCTCAAGTATGAGGCATCGCATCTCTCCGTAACTGTCAACCCCGTAAATGAATCCATCCTTAATGAGCGGCGTATTGATGACACAATGGAGTGCATCGGTCTTCCGTTCGCTTTCTCCCGCCCGCAACCAGATCTTTTTGGCAGTTGTGGTTTCCTGGTTCAGCTTTACCAGCAGGGAACCACTGTAGAAGCTGCTTACAAAAAGGTATTCATTATACAGAACCGGTGTGGCAATGCCCATTCCCATGCCCAGACGAAAAGGTATTTTCCAGTACACCTTACCCGTTTTCGGATCCAGTCCGTTAAGATTTTCAGCTGTCCAGACAACAACGACTGGTTTTCCTGCTTGTTGGATAAGAATAGGGGCAGAGTAGGAGATCTCTTCATCCAAAGAACGCCAGAGTTCTTTTCCGGTATTTTTATCAAGTGCAAGGACTGTGGCTCCTTTACTTCCTCCTATCTGAATTATTATTTTGTTCTCAAATATCAGGGGTGTGGAAGCTATGCCCCACGCAGGCATCCTGATCTGGTATTCCTGGTTCAGGTCATGTTTCCATAAAATGGAGCCGGTACTCGCATCAAGGCACACAAGATGCCCTATGGCGCCCAGGGAATAAGCTTTCCCGTTACTGACCACTACCGAAGCGCGCGGACCGTTGGGATAACTCATACCACCATAAAGGCAGGAATAAGTGTATGTCCAGATAATTTTTCCGTCAGAGGCATCAACACAAAGAATTCTCTCGGACTCTTCCGGCTTTACAATCCGATCTGTCAGGTATACCTTTCCCCCGGCAACAGTTGGACCGCTGTAGCCAGGTCCGCATGGGATGCTCCATTTCAGAGGGATTTTATTGCTTTTGAATTTCTTTACTATTCCCGTTTCCCACCAGATCCCATCCCGATTGCTTCCACGCCAGTCGGGCCAGTCCTGGGATGCCGATGAGAAAAAAAGGAAGATCCCTGTTAGAACCAGTATCAGTTTATTAAGCCTCAGCGTAGACATCTCTTTTCTATTTCTGCCGGATATCGTATACAAAAATCTTATCGGCATGACGAAGATAAAGTCTTCCTCCGCATACCACAGGATGTGCCCAGTATGGCCCTTTTCCTCCTTCAGGTACCCTGAACTCACCAGTTTTTTCAAATTTTTCAGGCGTAGCTTTTACAAGTTTCATGCTCCCCTTTTCATCATAGAGGTAAACCATTCCATCGGCATAGGTCAGGGAACCGCTGCCATTAGTTTTCCACATCTGTTTGCCGGTAAGGAAGTCGAGGCAGTACCAGTCTCTGGCCTGAGTGCCTGCTCCGTAAAGATTTCCGTTGTAAAGGATAACACCGCCATGATAATTATCCATCAGCTTGGTTTCCCATACCTTTTCAGTCGTTATCCCGTTGCCGGCTTTCTTAAGCCTGATTAACATGCTGCCTTTGCCCTCCCCGCTTGTAAGAAAGACATAATCATTTAAAACTATTGCATCTGTGCAGTTGATTTCATACTGGTTTATGAAATCAGTTTTCCATAATAGTTTGCCAGTTCTGGTATCCAGGCTGTAATAGCATGTGTTTGTGGCGCCGATTATCTGGCGGAACCCGCCGAAATCATTAATTACCATTGAGTTATAGCCATAGCCTCCGGGGATACTACCGCTCGTCCAAATTGTTGCACCTGTTCGTTTGTTCAGGCAGGCCTGGTAAGTTTTTTCACCACCTGTCCTGACATAAAGATTATCACCGTCGATAAGAACTGATTCGGCATACCCGTACATAGGCATCTTTGCGTTGAAGTCTTTTGGCAAATCCCTCGACCAGATAAGATCACCGGTTTTTGCCCTGAATGCTGCCAGCCTGCCTGCTTCGCTAATATGGTAAACAACTCCGTTATCAATGGTCGGGGTACTTCTCGGACCGTTGTATGAACTGGCCCAGGATACTGTCACTGACCAGGCAGGGCCGTTGGGTTTCTTCCATACGAGCTTGCCATTAAGATCGAAGGCGTAAAGAAATGACTGATTCCCGGTGCTTCCGGCAGTATATATCAGTCCACCGGCTATTGCCGTTGAACTGTATCCTTCACCAAGCCCGGAGATTGTGAACAGCAGGGCAGGTCCTGTTACATCCCAGGCTTTCAGCAGGCCTGTCTCATCTGAAAGGTTGGTCCGGTCTATGCCATGGAAGCAAGGCCACTCCCCTGCTTTTTGCGATGCCAGATTTGAAAAAGGTATTATTATTAACAGAAAGAATATTAACGATGAATAGCGTGACCCCGGGCAAGAGGAGTGAGTGCTTGATTGTGAATGAAATCTTGAATCCATAATTGTGTCTAATATTTTGCTATAAATATAAACGAAAAAATTCAGGGATA
>CAWALO010000010.1:0-16955 GCA_963782945.1 uncultured Bacteroidales bacterium | reverse complement strand
GAAAATTCATTCCCCGAGATAGCACACATCAGTTCCTTGTCATTTCTGGCATAAACACAGCGATTTGCGAAAGCCGGGTGGCTCCAGGCCACACCGGTTCCCTGTCGGTTTAACTGGCCGGTGGTGGGCTCGATAAGGTTGGCACGACTGATTATTGTAAGACCTTCTGGTGAAAGCTCTGTAATGAGTAATTCTCCATGCTCATTGAACATCCAGGTTTGTTGTCCATGCTGGATAAAATGGATATTTGCCCATCTATCCTTTTTAACGGCCGAAAGATCTTCCCATAAACGGTCTCCCGTCTCAAGTCTGAGGCATCGCATTTCTCCGTAACTGTCAACCCCGTAAATGAATCCATCCTTAATGAGCGGCGTATTGATGACACAATGAAGTGCATCGGTCTTCCGCTCGCTTTCTCCTGCCCTCAACCAGATCTTTTCAGCAGTTGTAGTTTCCTGGCTCAGCTTTACCAGCAGGGAACCACTGTAGAAGCTGCTTACAAAAAGGTATTCATTATACAGGACCGGTGTGGCAATGCCCATTCCCATGCCCAGACGAAAAGGTATCTTCCAGTACACTTTTCCGGTTTTCGGATCCAGTCCGTTAAGATTTTCAGCTGTCCAGACCACAACGACTGGTTTTCCTGCCTGTTGGATAAGAATAGGGGCAGAGTAGGAGATCTCTTCATCCATTGAACGCCAGAGTTCTTTTCCGGTATTTTTATCAAGTGCAAGGACTGTGGCTCCTTTACTTCCTCCTATCTGAATTATTATTTTGTTCTCAAATATCAGGGGTGTGGAAGCTATACCCCACGCAGGCATCCTGATCTGGTATTCCTGGTTCAGGTCATGTTTCCATAAAATGGAGCCGGTACCCGCATCAAGGCACACAAGATGCCCCATGGCGCCCAGGGAATAAGCTTTCCCGTTACTGACCACGACCGAAGCGCGCGGACCGTTGGGATAACTAATACCACCATAAAGGCAGGAATAAGTGTATGTCCAGATAATTTTTCCGTCAGAAGCATCAACACAAAGAATTCTCTCGGACTCTTCCGGTTTCACAATCCGATCGGTCAGGTATACCTTTCCCCCGGCAACCGTGGGACCGCTGTAGCCAGGTCCGCATGGGATGCTCCATTTCAGAGGGATTTTATTGCTTCTGAATTTCTTTACTATCCCCGTTTCCCACCAGATCCCATCCCGATTGCTACCACGCCAGTCGGGCCAGTCCTGGGATGCCGATGAGAAAAATAGGAAGCTCCCTGTTATAACAAGTATCAGTTTATTAAGCCTCAGCGTAGACATCTCTTTTCTATTTCTGCCGGATATCGTATACAAAAATCTTATCGGCATGACGAAGATAAAGTCTTCCTCCGCATACCACAGGATGTGCCCAGTATGGCCCTTTTCCTCCTTCAGGTACCCTGAACTCACCGGTTTTTTCAAATTTTTCAGGTGTAGCTTTTACAAGTTTCATGCTCCCCTTTTCATCATAGAGGTAAACCATTCCATCGGCATAGGTCAGGGAACCGCTGCCATTAGTTTTCCACATCTGTTTGCCGGTAAGGAAGTCGAGGCAGTACCAGTCTCTGGCCTGAGTGCCGGCTCCGTAAAGATTTCCGTTGTAAAGGATAACACCGCCATGATAATTATCCATCAGCTTGGTCTCCCATACCTTTTCAGTCGTTATCCCGCTGCCGGCTTTCTTAAGCCTGATTAACATGCTGCCTTTGCCCTCCCCGCTCGTAAGAAAGACATAATCATTGAAAACTATTGCATCAGTGCAGTTGATTTCATACTGGTTTATGAAATCAGTTTTCCATAATAGTTTGCCAGTTCTGGTATCCAGGCTGTAATAGCATGTGTTTGTGGCGCCGATTATCTGGCGGAACCCTCCGAAATCATTAATTACCATTGAGTTATAGCCATAGCCTCCGGGGATACTACCGCTCGTCCAAATTGTTGCACCTGTTCGTTTGTTCAGGCAGGCCTGGTAAGCTTTTTCACCACCCGTCCTGACATAAAGATTATCACCGTCGATAAGCACTGATTCGGCATACCCGTACATAGGCATCTTTGCGCTGAAGTCTTTTGGCAAATCCCTCGACCAGATAAGATCACCGGTTTTTGCCCTGAATGCTGCCAGCCTGCCTGCTTCGCTAATATGGTAAACAACTCCGTTATCAATGGTCGGGGTACTTCTCGGACCGTTGTATGAACTTGCCCAGGATACTGTCACTGACCAGGCAGGGCCGTTGGGTTTCTTCCATACGAGCTTGCCGTTAAGATCGAAGGCGTAAAGAAATGACTGATTCCCGGTGCTTCCGGCAGTATATATCAGTCCACCGGCTATTGCCGTCGAACTGTATCCTTCACCAAGCCCGGAGATTGTAAACAGCAGCGCAGGTCCTGTTACATCCCAGGCTTTCAGCAGACCTGTCTCATCTGAAAGGTTGGTCCGGTCTATGCCATGGAAGCAAGGCCACTCCCCTGCTTTCTGCGATGCCAGATCTGAAAAAGGTATAATAATCAACAGAAAGAAAATTAACGATGAATAGCGAGACCCCGGGTAAGAGGAGTGAGTGCTTCCTGGTGAATGAAATCTTGAATCCATAATTGTATCTAATATTTTGCCATAAATATAAACAAAAAATTAAGGGATAAAATATACCGGAAAATCCGGTCAAAAGTCAACTCTGGCCTGTGATAATACCTAAACGAAAAATTCGCTGGCTGAACTTTCCTGAAAGAGTTCGTTCTAAAATCCTGCCTTCAATTGAAAAAATAATGCCTGACTATCAGGATATCGACTTCCAGATAATTTAAAGGAACACATTTTTCAAGATCCGATGGTAAAGAATTGCAATCCAGAAATTCAGGATTTCTTAAACAGGGTTGTTGTTCCCTATCTGATTTCTTAATTACTGTCTTTCTTTTTGATGGTCTCATAGACGAAAATTAATTTATTTTATTAGAATCAGGATATTGATTTTGAATTGAAATGTGAGAGAATTTGTTTAAGATCCTATTTGATAAAATGAACCTCACTGAGTGACTTTATAGCCCTGTCAGAGAAAAAATCACAAGCCGGGAACAGACGAAAAAGTCCTCCATCTTCATCGGGAGCAGTTTTAACAAGTAAAAATTCCTGCTGATCATTTCTGTTAAATAATTCGGAAAAGGAAACCGTCATTCTATATCCATCCTTCCCTGCAAAACAGAACAGCCCTGTCATTAAATTTTCTTTGGTTGAAGGAAAGTATTTTGCAATCATACTTTTCAGAAATACACCATTGAATGGGATGGTACTATGGATACCCCGTCCCCGTCCATAAAATATTGTATTATAGGTATGTGCATTCAATTCAGATTCAAAATCATTAATTTTTACAGATTCTTTATTATTTATGAAAACAGAAAATCCATCTGAAAACATAGGAGACATTCCTTTTACAGTTTTAAAAGATTTGGGATAAGATCTGACAGTTATTTTTGTAGGGGACTTAATATTTCTTTCTGTAACGAGATCATTCCCGCAAACTAACTTACTCGTTTTGGGCAATACCCATAAATCCCTGGTTTTAGATGGTACAATTCGGGCAACATCGGAAGCAAGAATTATTTTGTGAAGATTATTCGGGTAATAAATTTCTCCCCAACTGAATACTGTTTTTTCTCCGGAAGCATTCCCGATTTCAACATACAGGTCAATCACAGACTGAAATTCCTCAGCATTCGTTTTGATGATTTTTATATTATCAAGGATATCCAACAGCGAATACCCATCATAACGGAAGGCTCCTGTGAATTTATTTCCTCCTGCTTCATCCAGTATGGCCTCTTTAACGATAACTGATCTTTTTGGGAGTTTATTTAAATCGACAATTCCAGGATTTAAGATTTCTCCCTCAATAGACAGGCTGTTAACTGGCAATGAAAATGTTTCGACATTATCATAAAAATTGTTGGTTAAATCCATAGAATCTGCAACCTCTATTTGAAGAGAGCCCAATACCTGTTTTTTCATCGAAATATCCTCTTTGCATGAAATTATCACAACACAAAATAAGAATAGGGGGATGTACTTTTTCATTTTCTAATATGTATACAGTTATATATTGATTGTAAATTTAGTCAATATAATAGGTGAGAATATGATTTAAATCAATATTGATCAGATGAGCTCATTCGGTTCATAATTCTTTCTATGTCTTTCAGAGGGAATAGGTGCCGGCCAGGTTGAGGCTTGATCTTAATTAGGACTGGATAATTGCTGAAAATTCATTCCCCCAGATAAGCACATATGAGTTCCTTGTCATTTCTGGCGTAAACAGAGCGATTTGCGAAAGCCGGGTGGCTCCAGGCCACTCCCGTTCCATGTCGGTTTAACTGGCCTGTGGTGGGCTCGATAAGGCTGGCACGGCTGATTATTGTCAGACCTTTCGGTGAGAGCTCCGTAATGAGTAATTCTCCATGCTCAGTGAACATCCACGTTTGTTGTCCATGCCGGATAAAATGGATATTTGCCCATCTATCCTTTTTAACGGCTGAAAGATCTTCCCATAAGCGGTCTCCTGTCTCAAGTATGAGGCATCGCATCTCTCCGTAACTGTCAACCCCGTAAATGAATCCATCCTTAATGAGCGGCGTATTGATGACACAATGGAGTGCATCGGTCTTCCGTTCGCTTTCTCCCGCCCGCAACCAGATCTTTTTGGCAGTTGTGGTTTCCTGGTTCAGCTTTACCAGCAGGGAACCACTGTAGAAGCTGCTTACAAAAAGGTATTCATTATACAGAACCGGTGTGGCAATGCCCATTCCCATGCCCAGACGAAAAGGTATTTTCCAGTACACCTTACCCGTTTTCGGATCCAGTCCGTTAAGATTTTCAGCTGTCCAGACAACAACGACTGGTTTTCCTGCTTGTTGGATAAGAATAGGGGCAGAGTAGGAGATCTCTTCATCCAAAGAACGCCAGAGTTCTTTTCCGGTATTTTTATCAAGTGCAAGGACTGTGGCTCCTTTACTTCCTCCTATCTGAATTATTATTTTGTTCTCAAATATCAGGGGTGTGGAAGCTATGCCCCACGCAGGCATCCTGATCTGGTATTCCTGGTTCAGGTCATGTTTCCATAAAATGGAGCCGGTACTCGCATCAAGGCACACAAGATGCCCTATGGCGCCCAGGGAATAAGCTTTCCCGTTACTGACCACTACCGAAGCGCGCGGACCGTTGGGATAACTCATACCACCATAAAGGCAGGAATAAGTGTATGTCCAGATAATTTTTCCGTCAGAGGCATCAACACAAAGAATTCTCTCGGACTCTTCCGGCTTTACAATCCGATCTGTCAGGTATACCTTTCCCCCGGCAACAGTTGGACCGCTGTAGCCAGGTCCGCATGGGATGCTCCATTTCAGAGGGATTTTATTGCTTTTGAATTTCTTTACTATTCCCGTTTCCCACCAGATCCCATCCCGATTGCTTCCACGCCAGTCGGGCCAGTCCTGGGATGCCGATGAGAAAAAAAGGAAGATCCCTGTTAGAACCAGTATCAGTTTATTAAGCCTCAGCGTAGACATCTCTTTTCTATTTCTGCCGGATATCGTATACAAAAATCTTATCGGCATGACGAAGATAAAGTCTTCCTCCGCATACCACAGGATGTGCCCAGTATGGCCCTTTTCCTCCTTCAGGTACCCTGAACTCACCAGTTTTTTCAAATTTTTCAGGCGTAGCTTTTACAAGTTTCATGCTCCCCTTTTCATCATAGAGGTAAACCATTCCATCGGCATAGGTCAGGGAACCGCTGCCATTAGTTTTCCACATCTGTTTGCCGGTAAGGAAGTCGAGGCAGTACCAGTCTCTGGCCTGAGTGCCTGCTCCGTAAAGATTTCCGTTGTAAAGGATAACACCGCCATGATAATTATCCATCAGCTTGGTTTCCCATACCTTTTCAGTCGTTATCCCGTTGCCGGCTTTCTTAAGCCTGATTAACATGCTGCCTTTGCCCTCCCCGCTTGTAAGAAAGACATAATCATTTAAAACTATTGCATCTGTGCAGTTGATTTCATACTGGTTTATGAAATCAGTTTTCCATAATAGTTTGCCAGTTCTGGTATCCAGGCTGTAATAGCATGTGTTTGTGGCGCCGATTATCTGGCGGAACCCGCCGAAATCATTAATTACCATTGAGTTATAGCCATAGCCTCCGGGGATACTACCGCTCGTCCAAATTGTTGCACCTGTTCGTTTGTTCAGGCAGGCCTGGTAAGTTTTTTCACCACCTGTCCTGACATAAAGATTATCACCGTCGATAAGAACTGATTCGGCATACCCGTACATAGGCATCTTTGCGTTGAAGTCTTTTGGCAAATCCCTCGACCAGATAAGATCACCGGTTTTTGCCCTGAATGCTGCCAGCCTGCCTGCTTCGCTAATATGGTAAACAACTCCGTTATCAATGGTCGGGGTACTTCTCGGACCGTTGTATGAACTGGCCCAGGATACTGTCACTGACCAGGCAGGGCCGTTGGGTTTCTTCCATACGAGCTTGCCATTAAGATCGAAGGCGTAAAGAAATGACTGATTCCCGGTGCTTCCGGCAGTATATATCAGTCCACCGGCTATTGCCGTTGAACTGTATCCTTCACCAAGCCCGGAGATTGTGAACAGCAGGGCAGGTCCTGTTACATCCCAGGCTTTCAGCAGGCCTGTCTCATCTGAAAGGTTGGTCCGGTCTATGCCATGGAAGCAAGGCCACTCCCCTGCTTTTTGCGATGCCAGATTTGAAAAAGGTATTATTATTAACAGAAAGAATATTAACGATGAATAGCGTGACCCCGGGCAAGAGGAGTGAGTGCTTGATTGTGAATGAAATCTTGAATCCATAATTGTGTCTAATATTTTGCTATAAATATAAACGAAAAAATTCAGGGATAAAATATATTGGAAAATCCGGTCAAAGTGAACTCTGGCATGTGATACTGCTTAAACGAAAAATTTTCTGGATGAACTTTCCTGAAGAGCTCATTACTAAAATCCTGCTTTTAATTGAAAAAATAATGCCTGACTATCAGGATATCGACTTCCAGATAATTTAAAGGAACACATTTTTCAAGATCCGATGGTAAAAAATTGCATCCCGGAAATTCAGGATTTCTTAAACAGGGTTGTTGTTCCCTATCTGATTTCTTAAGTATTGTCTTTCTTTTTGATTGTCTCATAAACGAAATTTAATTTATTTTTTCATAATCAGGATATTGATTTTGACAACTCTACCCCCGCCTTTTGACGAATTCTTTAATTCGGTTGATATAACATTTTCAAGTCCTGAAATAAGTTGACTAATTATTGTTCTTTAAAAGGTAACAAGAAGCCATTGGAGATGATTTCCGGGGCAGGATGAGTCCAGTACTGGTGAATAAGCTTTTCCTTTTACAAATACTTATTAAATTGGTACCGGAAAACTGAAGAGTATCCGCCTTTTCAGGATTTTTACGGGGAATGCCGGGTTTTGAACTTAAAATAAAAAATAAATAGAAACAGAATGCAGACTAGTGTACCTTTAGCAGAACTGAATTCCCGGATCGCCAGATTCAGGGAACGGATGGACCAGAGCAATCCGGGATGGGAAATAACTGTAATCTTCAGCAGGATAAATCAATACTATTTTACCGGCACGATGCAGGATGGAGTTCTGTTCATCCCTCGTTACGATGAGGCAGTTTTCTGGGTCAGGAGGAGTTATGAACGGGCAGTTGAGGAGTCGGAATTTCCGCTGATCAGGCCAATGGGGACTTACAGGGACCCTGCTTCAGTAATGGTGAATCTTCCCGGCACTGTGTATCTGGAAAAAGAGATTATTCCGGTGGCAATGCTTGAACGGTTTCTCAGGTATTTCCCGTTTGCAAGATTATCGAGTCTGCTGATGTCCAGATCTCCGGAGTGAGATCCGTGAAAAGCGAATATGAGCTCTCATTGATGAGGCAATCCGGGAAGATTCATCAGAGGGTAATGGAAGAGCTGATCCCGGGAATGCTCCGTGAGGGGATGAGTGAGCTGGAATTATTTTGTGATATGTTCACTGCATTTATCAATGAGGGGCATCAGGGAATTGTACGGTGGGGAATGTTCGGTGCGGAATCTATCCTGGGACATGCCGCTTTTGGAGAAAGTTCACTCTATCCGACTGCAATGAACAGTCCCGGCGGAAATTATGGAATGAGTCCGGCTGTACCGATGAATGGCAGTCCTGATCGTCGCTTACGCAAGGGAGATCTGATATATATCGATACAGGATGCGGGGTCGGGGGATATCATACAGACAAGACGATGACATACATGTTCGGGCGGTCAATCCCGGATGAAGCCATTGAAGCGCATCAGCAGTGTGTTGATATTATGACCAGGGTTGCATCAATGCTTCGGCCAGGGGCAATCCCTTCCGTCATTTATAATGAGATAATGTCTTCCATGAGCTCCGCTTTCCGGGACAATTTTATGGGCTACGGGAAACGCAGTGTGAAATTTATCGGGCACGGGATCGGACTTACAATCGATGAACCTCCTGTAATTTCGAATGGCTTTAATGAACCGGTAAGGGAAGGGATGGTCTTTGCTGTCGAGCCCAAGAAGGGTATTCCGGATATTGGCCTTGTCGGAACGGAAAATACCTACATTGTTACACCTCAGGGAGGCGTAAGTATAACAGGGGATAATCCGGGATTAATACCTGTGTGGTAGGTACATTTTAAATCTGGCTGAATGCGTCAGAGAATCCTGTTCCGTTTATATCGAAATTATATACTGAGGCAGAGTCATCACGAATCTCAAAATTAATTACTCCCTCACTCTGCAGCATGAATATCCTGAAACGGCTGTAATCATTGTTATTCCTTTCTATCAGTATGCCTCCGGATTTATTCCATGCTCTCGATGAAGTCAGCTCTAATTCATTTCCTGCAGAGTTTTTCATCCTGATAATGACTGGCCCGCTGAATTTTTCTGAAGGGCTGGATTTTTTTAATTTGTGCAGAAGTATTCCGGCATTCACTTTGTCCACAATTATATCGGCATTCAGGTAAACGTTTGACACAGTCGGGTTTGAAAAGTTGCCGTCTGTTTCAATCTTTAAATATTTCCGGGCTGACTGTTCGCCCTGCTTGCCGGGATAAGACATGACCTTCCACGGATTTATAGAGGGTTTGGACACAGTTGACTTATGTTTTGAGTGGGATTTGGGTTTTACAGGATTTGAAGGAGGGTTGGGCGAAGAGCAGCTGACCAGAATTAAAAGCAGAGGGAGCAAAAACCGGTTAATCATACCAATATTTTTTTGAATTAGAGTGTCTAAATATAGTCTTATTTAAAAAAAAATGTAACATTTTACAGGTTCAATTTTCTGAACATGTGGTCAAAGTCCTCGTGAAAATGCATTGGTCCTTAAGCCTGCCAGTCTGAGCTTCGGGGAAGCCTGGATGCTTCCCCTTGATTGAGTCCAAAACATGTTACAATTGATGATAAAAGTATTTCCTTGCGGTGTGACAGCATTGCATTATACTTCAGATAAATGAAACAACGAATCTCAATCATAATACTATTGACTTACCTGTCAGGAATTCCAGGTTGTAACATTCGAACACCTGATAAGATATCGCAAACTAAAGCCAACTCACAAGACATGACCGTTACAGTCGAAACTTTAAAGCAGATTCTTGAAGCATTCAATAAACATGACCTGGATGCGATTATGGAATTTTTCTCCGATGATTGTTCCTTTGATTTTCCTAGGGGCAGTGAACCATGGGGGCAGCGGTTTATCGGCAAAAAAAACGTGCGGGAGGCTCTCGCTGGCCGCTTCAAAAGATAGTCTGATGGCACCTGGCAATCATTAGAAAAAACGACCAGGATTTAACTCCAGGAGTGGATGGTCAGTTTATTATTGCCAGAAGCCGTCAAGCTATTGTCTTATTATTTGAGATAAGTTCTGATTCTTTTTCTCTTATTTCATTTTTTAAATTGTTTATTGTCAGTCAATTTTTCCTGAAAAACATCTTAAATTTATACTTTTACCGGCAGACTATTAGCAGAGGATTTACGATCAAACAGAGGAACCTGAAACATGAATGAAGCAATTGTAACATATATATTATATGAAATCCATTCTTCCTCAGGAAACAAAGGAAATTCTGAAAATCATTTCAAGTGATCGAGTAAGAACCAATCTGTTTAAAAAACTTGAACAGGATGCTCTCGTTTTTTTGGTTCAGCGTATTCCTGCCTGGATTAAATCAGATATGCTCACTTTTATCGGAATTTTGGGGAGTTTGACAATACTGTTAAGTTTCGTTTTAGCCACTTATGTTCACAAAAATTATCTTTTACTGGGTATCGTTGGATTTGCAGTGAACTGGGTTGGAGACTCTCTGGACGGCAGAATCGCAATATATCGCAACCAATCCCGTAAGTGGTACGGATTTTCGCTTGATCTTACTATAGATTGGATAAGTACAATACTCATAGGATGGGGATTTGTGTTTTATGCTGAAGGTAACTGGGAGATGCTGGGATTTGGATTTGTTGTAATGTATGGATGGGCTATTATTACTACTTTAATGCGATTTAAAATTACAGGAAAATATACCATTGATTCTGGATTGTTTGGACCTACAGAGGTAAGAATTTTTATATCCGCTATCTTGATAGCTGAAGTATTAATAAAGAACTTTATACTCTATTCTTCAGCAGTCGTGTGTGTCCTTTTGCTTTGATGTCTTCACCTGCAGTACCTGTCAATTAATTGCTGTTCAAGACCTGATTTCTTTGCTTTTTTTGCAATACGTTTAAGTAAAGGGGAAATCATGGTAAAAAATCCCGGCAGGTTCATGTCAGCCATACATAGAATCTGACTTTTGTACTATGTTTTAGTATAGTGTATTATAACTGCATAATCGGTCAAAAATATTTATCTTTAGTATTTACAAAACAATTTACAGGTAGTACCCTGGCATCGGAATACAATTCAACAGATTCAAAATATGATATGAAAGCGATTGTCTTCACCAAATACGGAACACCTGATGTTCTTGAATTAAAAGAGACAGACAAACCTATTCCAAAGGAAGATGAAGTCCTGATAAAAGTTTATGCGGTATCAATAAATGACTGGGACATGGGTCTCCTTCAGGGAGACTTCATAAATCGCCTCATCAGTGGTCTGCTGAAACCTAAAATAAAAATTCTCGGCTCCGACATAGCAGGACGAATTGAAGCAGTGGGCAAAAATTCGAGGAAGTTTCAGCCCGGGGATGAAGTGTATGGAGACCTAAGCGGACGCTGGGGCGGCTTCGCTGAATATGTTTGTGCTAGTGAAAATGCGTTGGCTTTAAAGCCGGCCGGTATGAGCTTTGTGGAAGCAGCTGCAATACCTCAGGCAGCTATGCTGGCGATACAGGGTCTTTGTGATAAGGGGCAGATCCACTCAGGACAAAAACTTTTGATTAATGGTGCGGGTGGAGGTGTAGGTACCTTTGCTGTACAGATTGCCAGATTATACGGAGTCGAGGTGACTGGTGTGGACAGCTCAGGGAAATTGGACATGATGCGTTCAATGGGCTTTGATCATGTCATTAATTATAAAGAGGAAGATTTCACTAAAAGCGGGAAGTGTTATGATTTGATTCTCGATGTTAAGACGAATCGTTCGATATTTGATTATACCCGTGCATTAAATCGAAATGGAATTTATGTCACTGTCGGGGGTAAAATGTCAAGGCTTCTTCAGGCTTTATTCCTGGGGCCATGGATTTCGATGATCTGTAAAAAGAAAATAGGTATTGTTGCTCTGAAACCAAATAAAGATTTAGATTATTTGAACGAGCTTTTTGTAACAGGAAAAATCAAACCAGTGATAGATGGCCCCTGCACGTTAGATGAGATTCCTGACGCGTTGAGGCGTTTTGGTGAAGGAGTTCATAAAGGGAAAATAGTCATAGCTATGGAATAAAGCCTGCCTGCTGATCTGACCACAAACCTCCTGCAGCCTGAAACGAAGTGTAAAGTCCGTCCTTCCCTGACCACTATAAGATAGTCTGAAATCACTTAATATACATTAAGAAACAAAAAGGATTTAACTCCATTTGGGGATGATTTATCTTTTGTTGGCCAGCTGGATGGAGACTCAGCAGCCGGAAGAATTGAACTTATTATGAACCGCATTTGTTTAATAGTTTTTATTATGGACATGCTAACAGCAATGAGTAAAATTAAAAATGTGCACTTAAAGGGTGCGGAGTCAGCACCATAATCACTGACAAGAGAAAAATGGAAGCACAACTTGTACAAATCAGGGAACAGCAAAAGGAAGTCTGGAACAGGTTTTCTCCCGGCTGGAAGAAATGGGACGATCTGACGATGGACTTCCTAAAACCCATGGCCGATGCTATCATTCACCGGTTAAGACCAAAGGATACAGATATTGTCCTGGATGTAGCATCAGGAACAGGAGAACCAGGACTTACAATTGCAACCATGCTGAGAGGTGGAAAGGTAGTTGCAGTTGATCTTGCTGAAGGAATGCTTGAAGTAGCTCTTGAAAATGCAAACAGACGCGGAATAAAAAATTTTGAAACTCATATCTGTGATGTTTGCGAGCTCCCATTCCCTGACAATAGCTTTGATGCTATCAGTTGCCGTTTTGGATTTATGTTTTTCCCTGATATGTTACTTGCTGCAAAAGAGATGGTACGGGTTTTGAAACCAGGGGGAAGAATTGCTGTGACAGTCTGGAATGAGGCTGCAAAGAATCTATGGGCTGCCTCTGTTCTAAATATTGTTAATAAAAACATGCAAATGGCACCTCCACCTCAGGGTGCCCCGGGATTATTTCGTTGCGCCAAAAGCGGCCTGATCCCGGATTTATTTAAACAAGCCGGGTTAAAGAATATTTCGGAAACAGAAGTCAGAGGAAAACTGAACCCCGGAAATAGAAAGATTTACTGGAATTTCATGACTGAAGTTGTAGCTCCTGTTGTAGCAGCACTCAGTAATGCTGATTGTGAGATGAAGGTAAAAATAAGGAGTGAAGTCTTTAATCAGATTAAACAATATTACCCGGACGGAGCGCTTGCAATAGATTCCAACGCGTTTGTAATTTATGGAGAGAAGTAAGGCTTCAATCACCCACCTGTCGCCTTTGCTTTCCTTCTGGCGGTAGGAAATGTAGACTTGTCCAACGTAGCTTCAGCGAAGGCGGATGTCGTGATAGCCTCAGCCTTAACCTTTCTGGGAATTATCTTTTCTTTGACCATAAACCTCCTGGAGCCTGAACCGAAGTGTAAAATCCCTCCTTCTTTGACCTCTTTATAAGAAGGTCTGAAAATACAAAGCACATAATTCTTAATAACAATGGTTTGGTAAGACCAGGTTGGTTCAGCTTATAACCTCAACCTCAATGTTAAGCAGATTGCCAAGTCTGACCAGTTGTTCCGAATAATCGCCATACACCCATGGCAGATGGTTCCCGTAGTCAGACTGGTGTCGCACAAACTCCCTGGCTGTGCCGCTCTCTTTGCCGACCATGTAGGCGATGTCATGGCACCCGATGGTCTCATCATCCCAGCCTTTTGAATCAACAAGGATCCCTTTAAGGGCTAAAACTCCTTTTCCTGAAGGATTCATCCTGGCTATTGTGATCTCTTTTGTGTCATTATTCATAAAATCGACAATGCTTTTTCCTCATCCTGAATCACAAAATTGAATGTTGGTTCTTCCTTTATTATCTTCTCTTTTTTCAACTTTACTATTATATTCTTTTTTTCCTTCTTTTTAATCTATTTTTCAATACTTCCTCTTCTTGGATTTATTTATTAAATAATTAACTTCTGTTTTCATTCATTATTCTTTTTTTTTATAACCTCAACCTCAATGTTAAGCAGATTGCCAAGTCTGACCAGTTGCTCCGAATAATCGCCATACACCCATGGCAGATGGTTCCCGTAGTCAGCCTGGTGTCGCACAAACTCCCTGGCTGTGCCGCTCTCTTTGCCGACCATGTAGGCGATGTCATGGCACCCGATGGTCTCATCATCCCAGCCTTTTGAATCAACAAGGATCCCTTTAAGGACTAAAACTCCTTTTCCTGAAGGATTCATCCTGGCTATTGTGATCTCTTTTGTGTCATTATTCATAAAATCGACAATGGCTTTGGTGCCCCATCCTGAATCGACAAAATGTGAAAGTTGGTAGGGCAATCCGGGTTTGTCAAACCCATTCATTTTAATACCGGGGACACTGTGGTTAACCGCCATGGTACCTTTGCCCATTTCCGGGTAATAGAACATATTCCCGAAGTGAGGAGATTTGTTTGATAGCAGCATAAGCATATGCATTGGAAGCAAGCCCCCAAGATCTCCTTCACAGGCAGATGGAATTCCAAGATCTTTCAGCATCGTATGGACAAGGCAGGGAGTGATGTTCCATTTTTGCGGCAACCTGCTTGTGCAGAATTCAAAGCATTCGATTGTAAAGGCGTTGCAATTATGTCTTTTCATCAGGTTTACGACAGTCTGATAGAATTCCATGCTGTTGGCTACATATTTTTTGTCAATGAATGAACGGCTTGCACCTTCATATACAGTATCCGCCATTCCCGAGGCATTTTTTCTGGCAGAATTGTCACTTCTTATCCTGTCCATCTCTTTTGCCATTTCTGCATAGGAGATCAATGCCAGCTCAATTCCGAACTGTTCTTTTAGAAAGAGAGGGTCATTGATCCCTGCCACACTGCAGACTGAAGGCCATTTCCAGTCAGTCGGAAACAGGATCCTTGTTTGTGAGAAATTTTTCCTTGCTTTCAGAAGACTCAGAATCTGGGTCAGGTTCTCCACTTCATCCGGTATGTAGCATTCCAGTCCATGGCTTCGGCAGTATGCTGCCACATCAACGGTTCTGCAGTTTGGACCCCAGCTGAGAATTACCGGTTTGTTATACCTGGCGGCAACAGCATAGTCTGCCACTGAACAGCCATAAGGATTGAGATAAATTACATCTGCCTTACGGGCATCTTCATCTATTTTGCGGAACTCTTCTTCGGTAATTTTGAAATCTTCAACAAAGTTTATCTGTCCCGGCTCGAGAAAAGTTGCCAGTGATTTATCATAAATTCCGCTATCAATGCTTTTTTTGAATGAATCAAACTGGTCTGTGGCTGCCCTGAGTTCAGCCTCTTTCGATTCACCTTTCCATCTGCACGGTCCTTCCCATACAGCTGTGTGATACATGGCCGTCATGACAGGTTTGACGATAAGTTTGTCCAGATATGGACTAGGGATATCAATGTTGACAGGAATGCCGGTGGAGCTTTCAAACAAGCTGTTCATGTAAAGTCCCTTGATAACGGCAGGTCCGGTAACTGTGGCAATTGCGCCCTGCTTCAGAAATTCTCTTCGGTGCATGGTGTTAGGCATTTAAGGTTAATAAATTTCAGGTCTTTTATTCGGAATATATTTCCTGATCGTGCTTATCGAAACAATTATTCTTCTTCCTGGGTAATAGTCATCCGTTCCCAAAATATAAGCAAGAATATTGTCTTCTGCAAGAATTTTGTTCTTATTTGCGTTGGTCAGAAGAGATGAACCGGATCAGGCCTCTTAATTATAATATTCATACTGATAAAATGTTTCCGCTATAAGATCCGGAATGGATTTTTTTTCCTAAATTTTCATTTTTAAACTCTAAATAATAGCCATATGCGAATAAAAGGAGAATCAAATACGATAGGCAGAAGGGAGTTCATAAAAAAAAGCTCTCTGGCGGCCATTGCAGTTCCATTAACAGGAAGCCTTGGTTCTGAAAAGGCAAAATATATTGAGACAGGCCAAAATAAAACAGTAACGCCTGAATGGCGAAACAAACAGGAAGGAATGTCTTACCGCCAGCTGGGAAGAACAGGACTGATGGTTTCAGAACTGATTTACGGCACTGAAAGGAACAATCCTGAAAATATCCGCCCTGTTGAAATTGCATTTGAGCGAGGGATCAATTATTTCGATACAGCACCTTCTTACAATAAAGGTTTGGCGGAAGCTGCTCTTGCAAAGGTATTTAACACTCCATCAAAAAGAGATAAAGCTTTCATCGCAACAAAGGTTACCGCTTTTACCCCGACAAGAAACCGTCTTTACCGGGAAATATTTGACAAGCTTTCCGGTTCCAGACAGGATGAGATAATGAAGAAAGCCACAAATCTTCGTCTGGAATGCGGCATAGAGAAATCTGAATATTTTATGGTTTATTGGCCCGGACAACAGCAGCAGTTGGATGGAACCTTTTTGAGCGATGCCATGAAAGATGAATATGGGGACAAAGTTGAAAGAAGCCCGGAACTAAAGAAAGCCATAGCAAATAGTGTTGAAGAATCCCTGAAAAGAGTTGGTACAGATTATTTTGATGTCCTGCATTGCCCTCATGCTGCAGCAACACCGGAAGAGATCAGCAATCCCGTTATAATTGAAACTTTCAATGAACTGAAAAAGCAGGGGAAGGTACGTTTTCTGGGGTTCTCCTCACATCATGGTATGGCGGAACTGATTAAAGCAGCCATTCAACTTGACTATTTTGATGTTGTTATGCTTGCATACAATGTTATAAACCATGCTTTTCTCGATCATCTGCTTATAAGTGCGAGAGAAAAAGGTATCGGCCTCATAGCCATGAAGGCAGCCATGGCAGTTGCAACACCTTATGATCCGGCACAGGTTCCTGTACCTGAATGGAGAGTAAGCAAGCTCAACAGGATAATTCCTGAAGAGATGAAACTCCAGGTGAAGGCATTCCTGTGGGCACTTCAGAATCAGGATCTGTCTGCAGTCAATGCCGGCATGTATACTGAAGAAATGGTTCTTGAAAATCTTGCAGCAGTGGGGAGAAAGATAGATCTTGGTCTGGCCTGA
>CAWALO010000009.1:0-280808 GCA_963782945.1 uncultured Bacteroidales bacterium | reverse complement strand
ACTTGATGTGATTTGCACAAAATACCTCCCCGGCCTCGAACAGTTGCTTCTGGGACGCTTTTAATCGTTTACTAATAAGTGGTGTACCTGAAAATTGAGGATAACCAAGTAATCAGTCAGGTTTTATATACCCTTAATTGAAAATATCAGTTAGAGTAATCCCCACTCCTTAAGTTCATAGATCAGATCTGAAACTTGAGTTTTATGACCCTTCTTCAGAATATTAGCTCTATGGGAATTAACTGTAAAAGGGCTTAAAAATAATTTCTCAGCAATCTGTTCGCTGCTCAGACCGGACATAATCAGCTTGATAATCTCAAATTCCCGTTTCGAGAAAATATTGCCCACACTGAGAAATTCATCATCAGGATATCTGAAATAAGACAAATCAGCTCCAATATAATAATGATAACCACGCTTAATCCTTTTGCACCAGTTGATATTGGTGTGAACTTTAATTAAAAAAACTGTCTTATAAGGTATTGTGGAATAAAATATTAAGTTCTGCGTCATCATATTGAAATATTCTCCGGAAGGATGTTTTACTTTGAAATTAGTCGACACCAACAAATCTCCTTTCTCAGCAGCGTATAGATCCTGTGACCTCTCAATCAGTTTACATTTTGCTAAATTTAGTCGTTGAATATCATCCGGGTGCGTAACTTTTAATAAATGATAAGGAGTTAGTTCATCCGGATTAATCCCAAGCATATCAGCACTTCTATTACTGGTAAACAGGACCTTCAGCTTGAGCATGTCGGCGATATAGAAAAACTGATCCTTAACTTCCATAATCTCCTCAAGCTCTAGAATCAAAGGATGACAACGATCTATCCCATCAAAGCCGGACGGTATAAAGGTTTTGATAAACTCGTGAAAAACCTTATAATCATGATTATCATCCATCACAATTTCTTATAAATCCAAATCAGTGATGATACAAAACTATGAAAAATAGCGAGTATTAACTATATTTTGGAAAGGAATCCTTTTGTAGTTTTAAAATGTCATAAAGACTTAAAATACAGAGACATAATATAATGATTTGTAGTACATTAAAAACAAATAATTATGAATAAAAATGAAAGTAAAATCAAAGAGACAACTTTTGAGAATACCAAATTAAGTACAGTTCCATTGAATTGGAAAGAGGTATACTACACAAATTGTCCCCTTCTATCAGCAAGTAATGTTGATCAGGAGCTGGGTTGGGCCAGAGAGGAGTACAAAAAGATTGGTGTCAAATATCAATTCGTCCGCGCAGTCCGTGAAAACGACTTTTACCCCCATTATATACATAACCTCGACAACCTTATTCGTTTTGGTGGTTTATTTCCTCCAATCGAGGTTCATGCTGACATCCGCCGCACAAAGCTATTGGGTCTTACACATTCTCCAAACGAAGGAGGATGCATGATGGTTCGCTCCAGAGACGACATTTATCGAATGAGCGACCTGAAAGGCAAAAAAATTGGATTGTCTAAAAGCATGAACAAAATTAAAAATGACTGGTGGCGCATCCAGGAACATCAGGGAATTGAATTGATGCTGCGGATGAACGGTATGACAATGGATGATGTGCAGATAGTGGAATTCCCATATGCGGATGACTGGTATAACAATCCTATGATGTTAGAGCCCATAGATAATGCTTCTGAGTTGTGGCTCAAGCGTGATCATAAGCGTGACCTGGCATTCCGGCCTTTAGAGATGGCGTTATTGAATGGCATAGTAGATGCAATATATACACAGGGCTATCAGTGGAGATATCTACAGGAAGCTACTGGCAAGTTAAAAGCCGTGGAGGATCTTGGCAGGTATCCTGACTGGACTCTGCAGGTGGCTAACTTACCTGCAGCAATTACCTGCACCGAAGTGATGGCTGAGGAACATCCCGAACTTGTGGTTGCCTATATGAAAGCCATGATAAAAGTTGGTCGCTGGGGCAACGAACATAAGCATGCAGCTGCTGCGATTCTAGATAAGCAGACATTCTATCTGGGTGTAGAAGGAACCTTAGATGCTCTGAAGAATGTTGACCTGGTTCCCAATCTTTCACCCCAAAACCTGGTTACAGTCGAAATTGGCAAGGACTTTATGTTAAGCCATGGTTACATCAAGAATGACTTTGATGTAAATAAGTGGGCTGCACCCGAATTCTTCGAACAGGCTGCCAGAGAACTGCTGGAAGATGAGTGGAAGAAGAGATCAACTGCAAAACTGCCTGAAACTGCTGCGCCTCTTGCAGCCGGGAATATACTTGGGTAGAAAGTTGAGAACAAAAAGAACCAGAAATCCACGGATTCATCGTAGG
This sequence comes from uncultured Bacteroidales bacterium, assembly GCA_963782945.1. Classification (GTDB taxonomy): domain Bacteria; phylum Bacteroidota; class Bacteroidia; order Bacteroidales; family VadinHA17; genus LD21. The sequence goes on along the minus strand of CAWALO010000009.1, from coordinate 278,494 downwards.
AAGGGACCCGTGGATTAACTTTTTAAATTTCGAATAGATATGACTAACGAAGCAAGAATGCTCCTTCAGACTGGTTTCAAAGCAAAGAATATATCAGGAGGAATGCTTGCACTATCACATCGTTTAGTATAACTAAAAAAAATATTATGGATGCAATAATGCAGTTTTTTCAGACAATATTCGGACCGGTCGTACTTGCTTTCACGGTTCTGAACCTTTTTAGCATGGGTCTTCAGGTCAACATCCCTGATGTGTTGGAAAAATTGAAAGATCTAAAGTTCCTGGTGCTCGTCCTTCTGTGGGGCTGGGTACTGGGTCCTGCTCTAGGCTATCTTATCACATTGATCATTCCGCTCGCAAAGCCATATTCAATGGTGATGCTTATAGCCTCCCTTGCTCCATGTGCACCATTTCTGCCGCCAATGGTCGATAAAGTCCGTGGCGACATTAGCTTCGCAGGAGCTTTCGTTCCATTGGTAGCAATTGGAACAGTGATATTTATGCCAATTATGGCACCAATACTTATAAAAGGTCTTGCAATTAATGCTATGGCTCTCGCAAAACCTCTGATCATCACGGTGCTGATACCATTGCTTATAGGAGCCGTAATCCGGACATATCTTAAATCTTTCGCAAGCAAGATCTTCAAGCCTGTTAAGTTACTTGCAGGTTTGACAACTGCTGTGACTGTAATATTATGTTTGGTGCTTTATGGCAAACCGATGTTAAATACAGCTGGCAGCTTTGCCCTTCTTTCAATGACAATTTTCATGCTGGTGATCGGATTCATAACATACCGATTCGGCTTCGGGCTGAAGCAGTCTGAAAGAAGCATAATGTCACTGGGTATGGGCACACGTAATATTGCAGCAGTATTTGTAGGAGTGCTTGCTATACCGAACAGAGATCCCCTCATGCTGGCGATGGTCGTTTTGTGGGTTATATGGTCGCTTATCCTGGCTTTTATTTTTTCCAATATTTTAGGAAGAAACGCTGAAAAAACATCAGCTTTAGTTTAAAATATTCTGATTTCATTTACATATTTAAGGAATTATTTGAATATACCTGATATAAAATAGTCTCCAAACTGGTTGCAACTTTTGTCCGTTCGGGGTACAGAAAAAGAGCGAGTGTGCTCGCTCTCGCTCTCACACTCGCTTTCTCCTATCGGAGTGCGTATACATCCTGCCTTCCATTAAAGATGGATTTATATAAACATATAAAGTCAGAAGAGTAAATCATTTATTTTTTATACAAGAAAATAATTCTTTATAATAAGATAGTTGGTGAGACTAAGGTGATTTTTTTACTGGAAAAACCTATGTAAAGTGTTTCTATTCAATTTTTGATTGCTGATGCTGAGCAAAATCTATAATATCCAGCTTTATTATCTCCCAGTATTTTCCCTTTAAACAAATTGGATCGAAATCATCGTCGGCATTTTTAAAATTTGTGAAATTTCTTCTGATTTGCTCCCTGTCATGGGCGTGGGGATTTCTTTGTTTATGCAGGTCAAGCATTTTATCAATTGAATAATTATCTTTTAATTCGTGTATATCCCAAAAATCTTTTTTTCTTCCACCCCTGGAAATGACATCAATTTTCATGGCTATAATTTCTTCAACAGTCGCCAATCTAATACCATCTATTAGGACAATGTCCTCAATAAATTTATCCGTATAGAATAAATCCAGTTTTACACAATCTTTTTCGCTATTACCAATATAATATGACTTACCCAGCCCAACTACTTTATAATCAGATGTGTCAACATAAGAAAATGTATTACATAAAAAAGCATTGATTGCTCCAAAATCAATGGAATCATAGGGAGTATCAGAAAACAAATCAATATCAATTGATTTCCTGTGTCCTCTTAGCAAACTTAGAGCAGTCCCTCCAACCAGCCTAAAAGCATTAAATTCCTTTGATGCCATTAGGGATTTTAATATAATTAACAACTGTTGACTGGTAGCGTAGTAATGAAGTTCACTTCCCATGCGTATTTAATATATTATTGACATTCCCTTGTCCATAAAATCGAATTATCTCGTTTTTCTCAATTTCATTACCCCTCTCAAATATTCGTTTAATAACTGCATTTTTTTGTCTTTCCCAGTCTATATTTTCCATTTTTGTATCCCAAAACAGAACTCGCCTCAATTTAGTAAAATCAGGAAGTAATTTGTATTGATGTTTCTTTAATTCTTTAATATCATAAAAGACCTGTAAAGTCATAAAAAAACCCTCTTCAATTCCGAAAGCTTTTTCAATTTTTAAAGCAAGATTCGTATTCATTCTTCTTTTTCCTTTAGTAATCGATACTAAAGTTTGTGGGTATTCATCTAAAGAAATAGCAAACGGTCCTTTAGGCAAATGACGTTGTTTAAGCTCACGCTCAAGAATTAATCCTGGATGGATACCTTTTATTATTGACAATTCAGTTTTCATAGTACAAATATAAACATTTTTGTTTACATAATATTGTTAATATATCATTTCTATTATAAAATTTGCGCCCCCTCTTATACTAAGTAGCTTATTAACACCCTGTTGAATGAATGAGATTTGTTTATTTAAAAAATAAAAATCTATTAACTGGATGCAACTTTTGTCCGTTCGGGGTACTTTTTCCTCAAAACTCACTCTCACTCTCACACTTCTGATCCTTTCATATATTCTAGATTCTTTATAAATTAGCTCTGTATTGCTGATAATTTATTTCCCATAGTGCTGATTTTCTAATACTTGATATCTATCAGAAGTCAAAGAACTTCTGTAAAGAAATTAATTCGATCCTTGATGAAAAGAATTTTGACAGGGTAACAAACGATCAACTCAGAAGAGCATCCTTCAGCATTATGTTCAATTTTGCTGAAGGAACTTCACGATTCAGGAACAAAGACAGGAAAAATTTCTTTGTGATAGCCAGAGGCAGTGCATTTGAATGTGTAGATATTCTGGACTATCTTAATGAAACAGAAGAAATAACCCTGCAGGATTTCCTGGAGATCATTGATCTCTCCAGGATCTTTGGGCCCTTTTCATCAATTACATATTTGAGGAAAAAAATTGATTTTTAATTTATCCTGTCGTAAATTGTAATGTACAAAATAGATATTATCAATCTTACAGCTTAGTAACTAAAATGGAAAATTATTTGAGAAAAAAAGTAATAATTCTTTGTCTGCTTTTTTCAGCAGTTACAAATTTATTATCACAGAAATCAGAAAATATTAATTCCGTATCTGTTGATTCAGGCTATGTGCTTGTTGATGGGGGAAAGCTATTCTATGAATTGGCTGGTAAAGGTAAGAATATCGTACTATTGCATGACGGAATGGTTAATCGCGAAATATGGGATGAGCAATTTCCCCTTCTGGCAAAGAATTTCAGAGTTGTCCGGTACGATCGCCGGAGCTATGGCAAATCGTCGGATCCTCAATTAAAATACTCCCATATCGATGACTTAAACCAGCTGTTTATCCAGTTAAAAATAGATAAAGCAATTATATTCGGAATGTCATCGGGCGGTCGTCTGGCAATAGACTATACGCTAAAATACCCTGAAAAAGTAAATGGTTTAGTGTTAGTCGGCGCTGTCGTCAGTGGATTTGGCTATACATCACATATGGATACGCGGGGAGGCCATTTCAATCCTCAAAAATTTTCTGATCCCATAAAAGTCAATGAATATTTTATAATGGATGATCCTTATGAAATTTACTCAGAAAATACCTTGGCAAAAGAAAAAGTAATGAAATTACTTCCGAATCTTGGCAGGGAGAACAGGGTACCTACCCAACCTGCCGACCGGATTGCAGTAAGGTTCCTTTCAGAAATTAAAGTTCCTACTCTTATTCTTGTTGGTGAATACGATATTCCGGATGTTCAGGCGCATGCAGGTGTAATCAATGCAGGAATCGGGAATTCGAAGAGGGAAATTATTCCCCGATCCGGGCATTTAATTCCAATAGAACAGCCAGCTTTATTCAATGAAGCTGTTATGAATTTTTTAAATAAGTTACCTAATTAACCTGTCAATGTTGCCGTATCCTGGGAGATGCAAACAGGCATCACCGGACTGGATATCATTTGGAGAGATCAAATTAAAGATGCCTGAAAAATCAATAGCGATCATCGTAGTAGTTTGAAGTTGTACTCCAGGGAAAATGTAATTATCATAATATATAGCAGAAAAATATTCTAATGCTCCATCAGCTGATTTAGGAAATGCTTCATTAGTATACCCTAAAGTGGTGGTTTGTGTACTATATCACAATCGCCTTGAGCGATTCAGTATTGTAGTAAGCATATTTTTTATATCTTAGTTTGAAAAATTAAAATAATCGATTTATGAGGAATTTATTAAATCTTATATCCATTGCTTTTCTGGCATTAATTATAAATGTAAATACTGCTTCCGGCCAGAAGAAAATCTATATTATAACAGATCTGGAAGGTATTAGCGGTGTTTATAATTTCGATCAGGCATGGGTAAAGGGCACACCATTGAATCTTGAGGCATGTGAATATTTTATGGAAGATGTGGCTGCGGTTGTCCGTGGACTCAGGGACGGTGGAGCTACAGAAGTGTATGTGCTTGATGGTCATGGTGACCAGGCTGTGATTCCACATATGATGGTGCCCGGGGCAAAATACATTACCGGGAAACCGAAGCCTGCTCCGGGAGCCTTATGGGGACTTGATGAATCTTTTGCAGGAATTGTGTTACTTGGATTTCATGCTATGAGAGGGACCCCCGATGGAGTTCTGAATCACACACAGAGTGTAGAAAACAGGTACTGGTATAATGGCAGGGAATCGGGTGAGCTTGCACAGAATGCATTGTTTGCAGGATATTACGGAATACCGCCAATTATGGTTACCGGTGATGAGGCAACCTGCCGTGAAGCAAGGGAGTTTTTTGGAGATATGATTGTCACAGTACCGGTTAAACGTGGGGTCAGCAGGGAAGCTGCAGTACTTTATCCTTTTGACGAAGCAAGAAAAGCTCTTTACGAAGGAGCCAAAAGGGCTATGAGTGTAATAAATCAGTGTAAACCGTATACAATTGAGCTTCCTATAAAAACTAAAGAACAATATCTCGATCCTCATCCATCCATGAAAGAATATCTTGAAAAGAAAAATCAGACAGACTACTGGAAATCGAAACTAAAAACCAGGGAGGGGACAGTCCCGGATGCTCTTCATCTTTTTGATTATTAATCTGGCAATTATATCTAAGTTATTCTAATACCTGATACCGTACTCCACGTCCTTCACCTGTTTTCAGTAATAACCTTTCTTTGACCAGATAGGCAAGGTCTTTTTTTAGCGTATTCCGGGAGAAGGTTTTTAACTGGCTCTCTATTTCGCCGACCTGAGCGGTTTTATGTTCTTTTATTAAGAATGTGCTTTCTCAACCATCTTCAGAAAGGCAAAAAGGGGTTGCCCTATTATCCGATATTCTTTGGCCTGGATTTACTTATGGACTAATTGATGCATTGTTATTATCTGTTCTACCGATACTTTCCGTAAAAGTGGCAACAACAAATGCTGCTTGGCTGGAAACTTGGTCTGGTAAGATTTTGTTTATAGTCCTTGGACTACTTGCTAGCTTTTTCACCACTACAGTTTATCATTTAGGATACCCTGAATTTCGAGGTAAAAAAGTAATCTGGCCTAACATTGGTAATGGAGTATTGAGTTTAGCATATCTCCTGACGATGAATCCACTGGCTGCTATTCTTCCACACATTACAATGCATATAGTTGCAATGATGCATGGACCAAAAACAACCGGCCAGGTCCCACCTCACTATGATGATTGACAAAATAGTTTAGATAATTTTCTATAATAAGATAACTCCTCACTGATTACCTGGACATTGTAGTCCGCGAGCTACCTTAAACATGCATTTCAACTCCTTTTCCTCTACCTGGACTGGCAAAAAACTTGCAAGTCCGGTAACAGATGGCAACAGACTATACCAGATGGATACTAAATGTCGACCCGGTATTATTACCGGGGTTTTCATTAAATTATGTTTTGAATTGGTCTTACCCATAAATATTTATTTGTCAGATTTAATATTGAAGATAATTCAAATGATTCGTAAAATAATTTGACACTTTAGTGTATATTATATTTACGATACAAAACTCAAATATTACCTAATATGCTTAATATATTTATGTTACATTTATGGCATAATAAAAGTATTTATAAAAATTAGAATATGAAAAAAATTAAAAATCCATCATTACAGCCTTTTACCTTTGAAATAGATAAAGCAAATAATGTTGGATGCTACGGATAAGTAAACAGAATAAAAATTAAAAAATGATCTGGAATTTCCTTAAAATAGCTTTTCGCTTTTTCTGCGAAACAAAACGTACAGCTTACTGAATTATCTTTGCCTTACATTTGGGCTGTCCTTTTCAATTATTGCGATGCTGCATATTAATCGTATACTAAGTTTTGACAAGTTCCATGATAATTATGATAAAATATAGGCAGTCGAAGCAAACGTGACATATTTTAATAAGGACCGCTTTCCAAAACAGCTTCTTTCTGCATTACCTGTTTCATTTATGGTAGGTAAAATATTTCTATCACGATTTAATTTTCATGCATCAATGCCCCTATGGCCCTTTATTATTGGTCCCTGCATTGCGTACATTATCGCTTTGTTGACAGTGAGCCTGCAGAGTTGGAGGGTAGCATCCAGAAATCCGGTTGACGCGTTAAGATATTAGTGATCTGTATTTTGTTTGCCAGGAACCCCGTCTACTATAAGAAATGTCCGGGATGAAAGTGAATGTATTGTCTGTCATCTCCCGGAAGATGTTAGTTTGTTACATTATATTAAAGCTCCCGTAAAAATTTAACTTTATATGTTAATTTTACTACAGCCTCAAAGATTTGATTTGTTACGATTAAGATTGCCGGCAAAATGAAAATGAAATCAGGACTTTTATTCTCAGGATTGATTTTATTTATTACTGGTTTCGCACAGCAAGGCGAACCACCTGAACTTCTTTTTAAAGAAGACTGGAACCAGTTACCACCGTTTGATGTGATGACACCTTATGAGGTCTGAGTGATGCCTGTTCACGGGTTGATTGGATTGAGGTTTATGCTGATCCTGTAAAAAGATAGATAATAATGAACAATTAAACTTTTGCTAAAAATTACAATAATGGATAGACGCAGATTTATGGGAACAATGGCAACGATAGCTGTTGCCGGAACAGCCGGTATGAGATTGGAATTTGAAGATGTTGAAGAAAAAGAATCTAAGATAAAGAAAAGTGACCTTCCAAAGCGTACTCTTGGAAATACAGGAGTTGAAGTGAGTTGTTTAATCATTGGAGGCGTTTCAGGAATGATGGCTATGCCAACTAAAGAATTTGATCCTGCGGAGCTTGCTAATGCTGCCCTGGATTCAGGAATAAATTATTTCGACACAGCAGCATCTTATGGGAACGGCCAATCGGAGATTAATTATGGGAAAGTTGTAGCAAAAAGGAGAAACGAGATTTTTCTTTCTACAAAAACCGGTAACAGGACATATGACGGCGCTATGAAGGAGTTAGAAACAAGTCTTAAGAGGTTGCAGACCGACCATCTCGATCTCTGGAATATTCACAGTTTAAGTCCTGATGAGGACCTTACCTTATGGGATAGGCCTGATGGAGTGCTGAGGGCTTTCCATAAAATGCGCGATGAAAAAGTTGTAAGATTCATCGGAGTAACGTGCCATACTGATGCTGAGGCAATAAACCGGGCAATTAATATGTACAAGTTTGATACAGTTTTAACGACCTTCAACCCGTGCCCCAGAAGAAAGCCATTCAGAGAAATTGTACTTCCAAATGCATTAAGTAAAAATATGGGTATCATAAACATGAAAGTGATGGGTGGAGGAGGTGGTGCCCTCGCTCTTGGTAATCCTGCCAAAACCGAAGTAGGGAAGGAATTCAGCAAAAAAAGTTGGTATTGGGACGAGACCCCAAACCAGGTTGAGGCATCAACTTTAATTCGTTATTGTCTCGGATTACCAATATCGTGCTGTGTCATTGGGATGAAATCGATTAAGGAATTGTCAGCAAACGTGGCTTCGGCTAAAATGAAACCATTAACCAAAGAAGAGCAGATAGTTATCGAACAACTTATGATTGATGCATCATGAATATTAGTAACCTTATAAACAAATGATTAGTATTTCCTTAAAATGTGGGTTAGATAAATCATCATAAATAAAACTATTTTCTGATGAAAAATATGGAACGCCGTAAATTCATGGGCTCGGTTATAAACCTCTTTGGTGTGGCAAGCCTTGGCTATACAGGTATTACAAGATCTTTGATAGAACAAAAAGTACCAGAGCAAACCGGAAGAAATATCAGGCTGCGAGGCGCACAAAACTCCAAAGTCATTCACTGGGATATAATTACTATTGGTAATCTTTCACGTAACAGGTACTGGGGTGAAAGTGACGAACGCGCAATCCATAGTGCAATTTGCACATGCAGTGTTATATCAGGAGAAGATTTCCATGTAATCATTGATCCATCTCTGGATGATGAGAAAGCAATGGGAACAGAACTTTATAGAAGAACTGGATTGACTCCTGACAAAATAGATGTTGTATTTATTACACATCAGCATGGTGACCATGTCGCGGGATTGAAACACTTTATGAAAGCCAGATGGCTTGCAGGATCAGATGTAGCATCAGGTCTGAACAATTCAGCCAGCTTGCCTAAGCAAATTGAATCTGCAGAAAAAAGCCTGTTTGGAACTATTGATGTTATTCCAACTCCCGGACATACACCTGATCACCAGAGTTTACGTTTCGATTTTAAAGGTATGTCTATTGTCATAGCAGGCGATTCTGTTGCTACAAAAGACTTCTGGGACGAGCGACGTGCCTATTACAATGTACAGGATTTGACTGAATCAAAACGGAGTATGGAAAAGACTGATTCCATTGCCGATATAATTGTACCTGGACATGATAATTATTTTTTCAACTTAAAATAAATCCAGATTATGCAGTTTACATCAACCAGGTTCATCATTATTTTTACTCTGCTATGCCACGCTTCCCAGCAGGGTAGCTGTCAGGACAGTCTGTTCACCCGTCAGCTGAAGCAAAGTAATTATCTTCAAACGCTTATGAAAACGGACTCTGCAGCAATGGGATTTACCAGGTGGAAAAAGAAAGAAATAATCAGGTCATACCCCTTGCCACTTGTATCAGGGTTTAATGATTTAAAGATCAAGGGCCCCGGTACCCTGACAATTGTAAAGGATATAACGGTTTCCGGAGAAGGAAGCATACTGCTTGAAACACCGGCATCTTTAGCTGTAAAAACTCCCAACAACAGATCTTATGCAACTGCCGAGATGATAAGATCCATTGATGATAAAAACATGGAGGACTATAACCGGATAACAGCCTGGGTAAAATTAGACGCAGAGGGCTTCTACTCAGCCTTTGTCGGAGTTACCTTGTACAACAATGGAAAGAATATTACGCCCACACCGGGAAGGTTTGAAGGGCAGCATTATGTTACGGTGTACCCAGGGCAGTGGCAGCAGATCATATGGGAAATTCCTGACTTGTATCGTGATAAGGTTACAGGTGTTTCAGTGAGTATCATGCTGAGCGGTTCACCCGACGGAGCGAGCGATCGTTTTAAGCTTTATATTGATAAGCTTAGTATTGATGAGGTTTCACCTGAAATAAGCCGTGGATTTGATCTGGGAGGGAATTCGATGGCATATTGTCACAGCGGATATAACACCGGATCACGGAAACAGGCACTGGTACAGAACTGTACGGATACTCGTTTTCAGGTACTTAATGAGAAAGGCCGGATGGCTTTTGAGGGTACCGGCAAAAAGCTTGACAACGGATTTTTGCTGCTGGATTTCACCCCTCTGGACATTTCAGGCTTCTATAGCATAAAAATTGGTGGCATTACATCCGGACAATTCCCCATCGGTGAAAATGCCTGGTTGTCTCTGGCCTGGCGCACTCTCAATTTTTTCTATGCCGAACGTTGCGGGTTTGATCAGCCCGGTATTCACCAGGTCTGCCACAAGGATATTTTTTGTGTTCACCCCGATGGCAGGCGCATTCCTGTAAATGGTGGCTGGCATGATGCGGCTGATCTTACCCAGGGTGTTGGCAATACCGCAAGAGCCATTATCTCAATGCTTGATTTGGCAAATAGTGTTAAAACCAGGAATCCCGATCTCTATGACCGCCTTTTGGCAGAAAGCCGCTGGGGACTCAACTGGTTGCTGGGCACCAGGTTCGGTGACGGATACCGTGATGGAGGAATGATTGTGGGTATATGGACAGATAATGTCATCGGTACAAAAGATGATATGGAAACACCTGCAAAAAATGACCCTTCTGACAATTTTATTTCGTCCATTACAACTTCATTGGCAGTGCCTTTTTATGCATCCATGGATCCTGTCTTCTCGGAGTGGTGCCGAAAATCAGCGATTGAAGATTATACCTTTGCAACTGAAATGATGGGGCAGTCATTGAATCAGAAAAATGAAACGGAACTTTATTCAATAGCCGCAATAGCTGCGATGCATGTCTATGAGCTGACCCGGAAGCAGGAATACCTCAACGATGCCATTCACCACGCAAATGTAATAATGGATTGCCAGCAACTCGAAAGACGTACTGACTGGAGCATACCCCTTCACGGATTCTTCTACGAATCACGTGATAAAAAACGTCCTCTGGAGTTTTTCCATCGCAGCAATGAAGAATTGATGATCCAGGCTCTGTTCATGTTACTTAAAAATGCACCAAAACATCCGGATTCGCCACGCTGGATGGCCTCCTGTCAGGCTTATGCCGACTATATCCGCGATATTTCCAAAACCATTGAACCCTATGAAATATTACCTGCAGCCGTATATCAGCTCAACAATGCTGATTTCGGAGGGATCTACCATGAAGGGAAGCCGGTTGGTCTTCCATCCATGGAAGAGTTTAATGCCCAGGTTAAAAATGGTATTCATCTGGGAAATGACTTCTATCTGCGTCGTTTCCCTGTAGCATATCAGTTCCGTGGTTTTCATGCAGTACTGATGGGCAAGGCGAAAGCTGCATTTATGCTTTCTGAATTACTGAATGATAAGGAGTTAAAGGATATTGCCACACGGCAGCTGGAATACATAGTGGGGTATAATCCCTTTGCACTGAGTACGATCTATGGGGAGGGATACGATTACCCGAACCTGTACGGTGGCTATCTTGGTGATGTGGCAGGAGCTGTACCCGTGGGGATCGAAACCTTCGAAAATGAAGACAAGCCCTATTTCCCCATGCAGGTGAACGCAACATACAAGGAAGTGTGGACTCACACTACAGCTTCGGTGATGTGGCTGTTATCATACCTGCTAGCCCGTTAAAACAGATGCAAGGTACCTCACACTAACTTATTGTAAATGCCACCAGGTCTTTAATCCCCCAGTCAGTGAAATACGCTCATTCCCCACTTTTTCTGATCCAATGTCAGTTGGTTGATTGTGTCCGGGATAAACGATTGTTGAATCAGGGAAAAACCTGTACAGTTCACGTACCGATTTAATAAAAGCATCGGTGTTGCTCGTCAGGAAATCTAGATTCCCGACACTTCTATAAAACAACATGTCGCCTGAAAACAATATATTACCTGTATAATAGCAAATGCATCCTGGTGAGTGCCCGGGTGTATGAATGGTCTTGATTTTAACTGACCCTAATTTATATGTTTGGTTACCTCCAATAAAAAAGTCGGGCTCTTCTACTGATTTTGTATCAAAATCAAGGTAAATATTTTCCTCAGCATTCTTTCTTGTATTTTCCATCCATTCCTTACCATAAGCTTTTGCAGGCCAATCTGGGCATAGAATGATCTTTTCAAAATCTTCCTTATTAACACCCCATTTGACCTTTGGGAATTGTTTTTTGAGTTCCGGCACATAATAATAATGATCCGAATGGCCATGGGTTATGAGAATGTATTTCAGGTCCAGGGTATTATCCTTAATAAATGCAACTAATGTATCTATCCGCCATCCCGGATCAATCAGTGCTGCCTCTTTTGATTTTGTTCCATATATAAGGTAACAATTGGTCTGATAAGGACCGGTAACTTCACGTTTTACCTTAAATTCCTCTAAAGTGGAACAACTAAGCTGAAGCAGACAAAAAAGCATTGACAGGTAAATTTTAACTCTTTTCATCACAGATTTCTGTTTTTAATCAATTTTGCCAAGTTAATAAACCAGCGTTCATTTCCGGTCATCTCTCTAAAAATTCCATTGTCCTTTATTTAAACTTCCAATTAGTCAGAATATCTCTGCGGGGGTTGCAGGTTTTGTCCGTTCGGGGTACGGTAAAAACCCACTACTCTATTGATTGTAAGGGGCTTTGTCAATTATGGGAAACAAATAGGATACAAAATTCATTATTGAGATCTCTTTTCAAAGTCAAATTAGTGCAGGCATGACAGCTCGCGCTCCAGGCAGGATTCCCTGCAGAACTCCAAAAATCCGAACTGCTCGTATTGAATAACTATGAAATTAAACATAACATTGAACCATATTGGAAAAGCCATTGCAAATGACACCATCTCAATTCAAAAATCTTAAAAACAAAAACCGGAACACTTTAACAGACATGTGAATTATGTAATTAATTCACTTAGTTATGTAACGGTTTTCAGATTAAAGGATTGGATATTTGCATTTGCATTACTTTTTGTAATTAACAATGCATATGCAATTGTAACAGGTTCTATATTCAAAAAATACAACTATCATAAATGTTAACTTAAAATCATCAAATCATGCCAGTACTTAAAGTTATTGAAATCATGGCATCATCTCCCAAAAGCTGGGAGGATGCAACAGTAATCGCTGTCAAAACTGCGGGGGAGACATTAAAAGGAATACGCTCAGTTTACATTCAACACATGAGTGCGTTAGTGGAGAATAATAAAATCTCTGAATTCCGTGTCAATGCCAAGATCACATTTGAGGTTCTGAACTGACCGGGTTTAGGTACTAACGGGTCAGAAAAAAGCTGTGGAGATAAAGTACCCATTGGTGAAGAAGAAATGAACGCAATTCTGATTATAAACCCCTCCTCAGGGAAAATGAAAAGAAAAATGCCGCCTATCCTGAGGTGGACTATGAAAAAATTAGAAAAAAGATTAGCCGGATTAAACAAGCATAAAATAACAGAAGATGACATTTTAGAAGGAGTAAAACAGAAATGTGATAAAGAAGGCATAAAACTGGAGATAGAATTCACAAAATATCCAAAACATGCAACAAAATTAGCTAAGGATGCAAATAATAAATTCGATCTGATTATTGTGGCAGGCGGAGATGGAACAATAAATGAAGTAATTAATGGCATGGCAAATTCAAAAGCCACCCTTGTAATTATTCCTTTTGGTTCTACAAATGTTTTAGCATCTGAGCTCGGGATACCCGATGATCCTGCCAAAGCAGCAGAATTAATTACAATAGGGAAAAAGATAAAAATGGATCTGGGTTACGCAAAAACAAAGAGCGAGTCAAGATATTTTTCAATGATGCTTGATGTGGGGCCATTTGCTCAGGTTATTAAAGATATGACTCCGGAATTTAAAACCCGATGGCGCAGGTTTGCTTACCCATTTGAATGGTCCATCCAGATACCCAGTTTTCTAATATTATTCATCGTTTTTGTTATTAGTTATTAAAATAATAAATCTGATAATTATAATTGTGCGTATTTACAATTGAGTATGAAGTATTTTATAAACTTTCCAAAGGTCATTCACTTTATCTGTTTAATTGTTACATAACTCTGTGAACAAATTAGATCATTCACGCATTTCTGAGTCCTCCCCATGAATTGTAATAGTTTCATATTTATCCTTAAGATAAAGATTCAGGATTTCCACGTGTGCTTTTCGTTCAGTAAGTATCAGAAATTTTCTGAATCGATTGATATTCTTTTCAATATCATTAACAATAAGATAATTACGTTGCGTGTCATGGATCAGAATCCGAGAAATTGTTTCATATTTGTCTCTCTGATAAATTCTATAATTTCCGGGGTTGTTCTGCCGGATGTTTATTCAAAAAAGATCCATAAATGTGTTCCATTGCCAAAACGGGAACGCTCAATATATGATGGCATTGCATGGTTGGTGCATACCGAATATAACTTTTGAACCGATTCCATCCAGTTTTTGTCATCAAAATCAGCAACAATAAAATATGATGTATTGTCCTCAAGCAGAGGATAAATTCCAACGGTTTCTGTTCCATGCAGGTGCCGTAAAACTACTTCATCAGTAAATGGTATATATTCTTTATTGGCACAATCCCATTTGCATGAATTCTCCCTTTCGCTACAACAGAAATAATTTTGTTCATAATCTCTTCCCTTTGAGTTGTAAGGCCAAAGGCTTCGCCTAATCTTTGATCAAATTTAGCTCATATTCCTTTTAGCATAGTCAAACGCTCATTATAATGATTTAAGTATTGTGATTTGGTATCATTATCAAGAAATGAGTTTTTTACCAAACCCTCAACATTTTTTTGTTTTATAAGAAAAGGCTCAAGCAATTTCTTTACCCTATTCTCATTTATACCAATTATTTTGCCGAAAGCAATAAAATCTTCCTTACATGGATGGTGTCGGGTATTTTTAATCCTACAATCCGACCAGTGCCATTCTTTAAATAATTCGTCATCCAGCGCAAAGAAGCCGTCTTCTTCGACATGAATTCCTGTGTCCATCAGGTCATAAGCAGGGCTTAATACATAATCTCCGCTTTTTGTTTCCAGCAGAGAAAAATTCTTCAGGTGAGCATCCCCATTTGAAAATAAGAAGTTAAAAACTACCAAATTGTAAAATTTCTCCATCTCAATTTTCCATGCTCCCACATGTTCCCTTATGAGTTCGGCTATTCCCTCATAAGAAAACTCATACTTAAAGTTATGACCTGCATTTTCTTCTGTTTTTTCGGCCAGTGAAGCAAAATCTTCGTTCGCTAATTTGATACCAGGATCACCAATATCAAATCGTTTGGTAATATACGCTGGTTCGTCATTACTAAAGAAAACTAAACCATTTTCTGCTGTATTGATCTTATAGACCTGATTGGCAATTTGCATCGTTACATGTTCGTTAGCAGGTGCCATAGCCGTTTTCTGTAATCCGTGGGGTTTTGGTTTAAGAATATATGTACCCTGTTCTTTTTCTTCTGTTAATCGAAGGTTATTCTTCTCAAGTAATACTGAATATTTCTCCTGTACCCCGGAAATAGAAATTCTTTTCCTGTTTTGCATAAATTTTTTTTGGTCTTCTTCATCAATTTCCGGAGCATTATAAGGTAAGATATGGCTAACCTTTCGTCCATCAAACATTCTGCGAAGAAAAAGGGGGCTATATTCTGAAAAGCCTTCCAGCAATAATCCTGGGCAATTATTTATTTCCATAACATTCTTTCCTAATTTATTTGCTTAACAGTTATTGCACCAATCGTATCATATCGGGCAGTAGCCAATAACAAACCAAAAAAATCATTCTCATCTATTTTTAGTTGCTTTGATTGAACAGCTCTATTACTTCCTTCAGAAAGCATGTTGAAAAAGAAAGGAAATAAGTGCTCTGATGTATATTCCAATTG
Source organism: uncultured Bacteroidales bacterium (assembly GCA_963782945.1). Taxonomy (GTDB): domain Bacteria; phylum Bacteroidota; class Bacteroidia; order Bacteroidales; family VadinHA17; genus LD21. Next base: position 262,771 of record CAWALO010000009.1, on the reverse strand, counting down.
TTTCTTGGATAATGTTAAGCTGATTCCAGGTTTTGTGTTATCATTAAAATACAAGGTATCATATGTAAAAACATATTCACCCCTATCTGTCTCGGTTAACATTCCTGCCAAGATACCATTTCGATATATTTCAGCTTTTCTCATTTATTTGGTTTCTTTAATTCAAGTTTAATTTCTAAGCCTAATATATCTGCAATCTTTTGTAAATTTTTTAATGTTATATTTCCCTTACCGCTCTCAAACCGCTTTAATGTTGCAATTCCTACTTCTGAAAGCTCTGCAAGGTATTCCTGATTTATTCTAAGAATATCCTTCCTTTCTTTTATTATCTTTATAATCTTATCGGTTGTCATTTCTTAAAAAATAAATTTGGCATCATATATGATCCTATTTGGCAAAAATATAATAAACTTTACTAAAAAGCAACATAAATGTATCATATATGATACTAATTAGCATAAATAAGCATTAGGCTCCAAATTATCATAGCGATAGTATCATATATGATACCTGGCTGCCTGCGTGATCTAAGAAAAACAGAGAATTATTAAATAATCCTATCTGATTGACCTAGCAAAATCTTATTTTTGAAGGTAAAATAACTAATATGACTGGATTTCGAAACATCATATATTTAAGTCTGCATTCAATGGCGTTCAGAAATGAATTTATACCAGTTCATCCTCCGTATTGGCTCATCAAGTTTATGGCAGGGCTTGGCAAAAGACTAGGTTATACGCTTTAAGCCTTTACCTTAACTTAGTAATTCTTTCAAAACAATTTGTATTGATTGTTAGCCAACATTTATAACTGGTTGCAACTTAAATCCGTTCGGGGCACCAAACGGCACAAGAGGTCAGAATCGACCTCATGTTTCTTTTTATGACATCCTGAAACCCTCACACTTTTCCTGAGCCCTGCGCCCAGCCTTCGCTGAAGCTTCGGCTGGCAAAGCCTGAGCCATTCAATGAGTTTTTTGTCAGAGTTGCAACCAGAGATAATCATAAGATCTCTTTAAAGATGAGAAAGTTGAAATTGTTACAAAAAATGGACTGAGCCCATTTATCGGTCCCAGGATACTTAACGATGTGGTATTTGTCTAAAGAACCGATGAGATTTAATAATAAACAGTAGTTCCTGCCACCACAGGCATTTAAATAAAGAATTCATATTGTGAATATTGCTGGTTTTTTACATCCCATAATCTTTCCCCATTATTAATGCTGCTTTTTTCATTCCATCAAGGAAGTGAGATCTTAACCCTTCACTCATAAGGGTTTTCTTAACCGGTGTCAATTTAAGGAAGCCACCAATGATACCCCTCATCATTTTATGTGATATTTTATCAGGATTTCCGAAGATTTGGTTCTGAAGTGTTCCGCGTTCAAGACACTGAAGAATGACCCGCTCGAAAGTTGATTCCGGGTGTATAATTCTTTCTTTACGTTTTATAAGTTTTAAGGATCCTGTTTTGACACATTTTAATGAACATACTCCACATCCTATGCAAATTGCTTCATTGATCAGTGGAATTTTTTTTCTGCGTTTTTCAGGATCTGCAGAATCAATCATTGTGATTGCACCGATTGGGCATGCTTTCGAGCATTTTCCGCATCCCTCGCAGGTCAAATCATTTATATGTGCTATAAAGTTTGAAGTTACGATTATATTAGGATAGCCGAATTTGCTTATTCCCTGAAGAATATTGCAGCAACAGCTGCAGCACTGGCATATAAAGGAGACATTTTTTCTGGCATTATCGCAACTGAATACCAATCCTAATTCCTTTGACCCTGCCAGACTTTCAAGAACTTCTGTCCTGGAGACCTCTTTTGCAAAGTTTCGTCTCACCATAAAATCCACACCTTCCCCAAATGTAATGCACGTTTCAAGAGGGACATCACATCCTTTTTCTTCAAGGTGCATTTTTTCATGCCTGCAGGAACATAATCCAATGGCAAACTTATTATGCGAATTCACCACAGATGTAGCTTTTTCATAATCGAGCACCTCTGTATAATCTGAATCAATTATTGTGTTTTCATGTGGCATTGCCCGCATTGGTGAGATCTTCTCTCCCTTCCCGAAATTTACTTTGTAAGCTTCTCCTGTGTTAAGATAATTACTGAAAAGCTCTGCCCATTCTTTTGATTTAATATCACCGCCAGTCCTCATCATTGTAAATTCGAATATTCCAACCACCATAGGAGAAGGAATGTAGTAATACCTTTCCTTGATCCAAATATCAACAACAAGTCCTTTCATACAAAGGCTTTCCAGAACCGAAGCAAGCTTAACCTTTTCAAAACCTGCAACCTTTTCAATCTGATCATCAGTTGACAGACCGAATGGCATTTTAACTATCAGCTCAGCTTCATCAGCAGTATACAGTGACCTAAGAATGCTGTATAGCTCTTTGTTCTTGCTGATTCTGAAAGGGAGATTATCGAGTTTGTCTCCTAATTTCTGATATATTTCCTTACCTGCAAGATGTCCCATACCAATATAATTGAATCTGTACTCCGGCTGTTTCGAACCGGAGCTCTAAGTTACTCAAGTTCAAGAAAAAAATCCAAGCTTCCCAACTTTTGTCCGTTAGTAGTACCAAAACAGAACGAGTGTGCTCGCTCCCGCTCTCACACTCGTAAAGCCTCCGGTGATTCCGAGGGCCGACAATAAGTTGTCTTTAAAAATAAACTGCTCCATAGAATCCTTTCCCTGATAGAACTATCATTTGAGGTTCTGAACTAACCGCAAACTTTCTTTTACCTGATCAATTTTTCCCCGCTGGGGGGTGAAATACAAACACAGACCGCTCTTGTCCAGGATATTTTTGCGATGTGTATTTACTGTATGTTTACTCAGGAACAGTTTTTCAGCAATATGCTCACTATCAAGACCTTCATTAACCAGTTTAATGATTTCAAACTCACGCTCCGAGAAAATATTACCTTTCATCAGCAATTCTTCATCAGGATATCTGAAATATGAGAGATCATCCCCAAATAATAATGGAAACCATGTTAGGTCATTTTTTTCTTATTATTTGAGAATGCCTGATTTAAGCAGATATGGGAATTTTGTAACTTTTAAGAAAAATTATGTAATACTTATCTAGTAAATTAATTTTATTATTCGAATTAATTTGCTGCTATTCATTAGAAAATCAAATGAAAAACATCTTAGCTCACAGCCACTTCACTAATAAAAACTATAAATGGAAAAAATAGCGCATGATTCTATAAATAAAGATTTTCCAAAATCACCAACGGGAATTCAGGGATTTGATGAAATTACCTCCGGTGGATTGCCTAAAGGCAGACCTACCCTGGTATGTGGTGGCGCAGGCTGTGGCAAGACGCTTTTTGGAATGGAGTTTATTGTACGGGGTGCCACTCAGTTTAAAGAACCAGGGGTATTTATGTCATTCGAAGAAACTGCAGAAGAGTTATCCAGAAATGTTGCTTCACTGGGTTTTGATCTGGAAGATCTTATTTTAAATAAAAAATTAGTTCTTGATCATGTTCATATTGAGCGCAGTGAAATAGAAGAATCTGGTGAATACGATTTAGAAGGACTATTTATAAGGCTTGGTTACGCAATTGATTCAATCAAAGCTAAACGTGTTGTACTGGACACGATTGAATCACTATTTTCTGGTTTACCAAACCAGCTGATCTTGCGTGCTGAACTGCGTCGTCTGTTTCACTGGTTAAAAGATAAAGGTGTTACAGCAATAATTACAGGAGAGCGAGGAGAAGAAACACTAACCCGGCAAGGTTTGGAAGAATATGTTTCAGATTGTGTTATTATGCTGGACCACAGAGTTAGCGAACAGTCTTCTACTCGTCGCTTGCGGGTAGTTAAGTATCGAGGTTCATTACACGGTACTAATGAGTACCCTTTTCTGATTGATGAAACTGGTTTTTCAGTATTACCTGTAACTTCCCTGGGATTAAGACATGTTGTATCAAATGAAAGGATCTCAAGTGGCGTAACTGCATTGGATAATATGCTTGAAGGGAAAGGTTATTACCGCGGAAGTACTGTGCTTGTTTCCGGTACAGCCGGAGTAGGAAAAACCAGTATAGCTGCTCACTTTGCAGAAGCAGCATGCAAACGGGGCGAACGTGTGCTTTTTTTCTGTTTCGAAGAATCTCCGGATCAGTTAATGCGAAATATGCTTTCTATCGGTATAAAATTAGAGCCATGGGTGAAGAAAGGTCTTTTACAATTCCACGCAACCCGGCCAACATTATATGGTCTGGAAATGCATCTCGCTGTCACTCACAAAGCTGTTAATCTATTCAAACCTGATATTGTAATTCTGGATCCGATAAATACTTTCGTAATTGGTGATAAGGATATAGAAGTAAAAACGATGTTAGTGCGAATTGTAGATTTTCTTAAGGCAAATCAGATAACAGCATTGTTTACCAGCCTGACTTCAGGTCGAAGTGAATTGGAGAGTTCTGATGCAGGAATATCATCTTTGATAGATACCTGGTTATTGCTTCGTGATTTAGAATTAAACGGCGAACGAAACAGGGGAATGTATGTACTTAAATCGCGCGGTATGGCCAACTCTAATCAGATTCGCGAATTCATATTAACTGATCACGGAGTAGAATTACGTGAGGTGTATATTGGGTCGGGCGGAGTGTTAACTGGTTCAGCCCGTATCGCACAAGAAGCTCTTGAATATGCCGGATTGCTGACTCGCAAGGAGGAGATTGAACGAAAAAAACGTGAAATTGAACTTAAACGAAAGGCATTAGATGCTACCATTAAAAGGTTACATTCCGAATTTGAATCAGATGTATCTGAAGCTATTAAAATTATAGAAAGAGAACAGGAAACTATTAAACAACTGGAACAGGATAAAATAGAAATTGCAGAAAGCAGAAAAGCTGACATTAAAAATATTGCATTTAACAACCTGAAAAATAAAAGAAGTATCCTATGAAACCAAAGAAAGAGAATTCAGATAAAAGAACTAAAAAAGCAAAACCGGTTAAAACTGCAAATGATAGGTGGACGCTTCGTTTATATGTTGCCGGACAAACCCCAAAAGCGATAACTGCATTTGCAAATCTAAAAAAGATATGTGATGAACAATTAATGGGTAAGTACTCTATTGAAGTAATTGACCTTTTGATAAATCCGCAATTGGGCGCCGAAGACCAGATTCTTGCGCTACCAACATTAGTAAGAAAATTGCCTGTCCCTGTTATTAAGATAATCGGTGATCTCTCAAATACAGAGCGTGTTCTTGTAGGATTGGATTTACTGCCTGTTACTGAGTTATGAATAAAATATTTATCAGCTGCAATTATGAAGGAGAAAAAAGCAAAAGTAGAAAGCTCAACCGATGAATTTAATCTTACAATATCCGGATTGAGCAAAGACAAATATATTTTGCGTTTGTATATAACCGGCGCTACTAGTAGATCAGCTCTGGCTATTTCGAACCTTAAAAAGATTTGCGAAGAATATCTTGCAGGGAAATACGAACTGCAGGTTATTGACCTGTTTAAACACCCTCGTCTGGCAAAAGACGAACAGATAATTGCAACCCCAACATTGATTAAGCAACTGCCCCTTCCATTTCGTCATATTATTGGAGATATGTCTAACAAAGAAAAAGTGCTTATGGGATTGGACCTGATAAAGATGAAAGAAATGTAAAATTTTCTGATATTTTCACACATCTATTTTATTAGAAAGACGATGACAAGAACAAAAGAACAACTCATTATTGAGAATGAAAAGTTGCATTCCCGCCTGGTTGAAACAGAGGAGATTCTCAATGCAATCCGAAACGGAGAGGTGGACGCTATTATAGTTCCCGGTGCAAATGGAGAACAAGTCTATTCAGTCAGTTCTTCTGAAACGCCATATCGGACCTTCATCGAGGAGATGGGTGAAGGCGCTGTCACTCTTTCAAAGGAGGGCATAATTCTCTTTTGTAATCAGAGATTTGCTGATTTTGTCCAGCATCCATATGAAAAGGTTGTTGGTTCATATCTTAGAAATTTTATAAATCCGATTGATAATTCAAAATTTGATCACTTTCTCTCTCAGCTGACTCATGGAAAACACGATGTCTTAATTGTATCCTTAACCAATACATTACACCTTAGACTGTCCATTCACCTGTTGCCACCTTATTTGCAAGGTAATAATTATATACTTATAGCAACAGACATATCAGATCTGAAGGAGAAAGAAATTCAACTTAAAGAAATAATAGTTATTCTAAACCACCATATAAGAGCATTACAGGGATTACGCATCGACAATATTAATCAGGCATTCGATGCTAAAGGAAGAAATAATAAACTAGAGATAGCAAATAATGAACTGTTTAAAGAAATCACCAAACTTAAAAGATTAGTAGCAGAATTAAAGCAGACAAAGACGACAACCACCTGAACAGATATTGTTTGCAAAATATATCCTCCCGGCCCAGGATGAACCTTATTGCTTAAAAGATTGAAACTCTACATCAAAAATATGGTTTGCATAAGGTGCAAAATGGTGGTGAAATCCGAACTGGAGAACCTTGGATTGCATCATACTAGGATTGAATTGGGTGAAGCTGAAATTCTGGAAGATATTTCACCTGCCCAGGTGAAACTTGTTGATAGCGCCCTCAGAAATGTAGGACTAGAGCTGATGGAGGATAAAAAAAGTGTACTTGCTGAGAAAATAAAAACAATTATCATTGAACTTGTACATTATTCAGATGATCAGATCAAGATAAACCTTTCAGATTACCTTAGTGATAAACTCAACTATAACTATTCTCACCTCTCCACCATCTTTTCAGAAGTCAAGGGGAGCACAATTGAACAATTCTACCTTGAACATAAAATTGAGAAGGTCAAAGAACTCCTTGTTTATGATGAGCTCAATCTTACAGAAATTGCTTATAGAATGCATTACAGCAGCCTCGCTCATCTGTCAAACCAGTTTAAAAAATTAACGGGAATGACACCCTCTCAGTTCAAAAATCTTAAAAACAGAAGCCGGAACACTTTGTCAGAAATTTGAATTATGAGGAGCCAGTGTAACAGCCGTAAGCGTTTGTAGAGGGACTTCTGATGCAAAACTATCATTGAAATTCGGAAGGTTTTAGAGTTGACTCAGACAACTTCGATATGGTCCTTTATTTCAAAGGTCGGTCACAATGTCTGACAGCTCACAAATAAAGAGTTTTCCGATACAGTGATTGATGGAAAGATACACAGGTGTCCTTTTGTTAAAATTTTCTAAATGCAGGGAATCCTTAAACAGATTTACATTATTTTTGTTTATAAGGAAAACAAAATCCAATAAATCAAAAAAATGAGAATTACTTATTCTGTTATTTTTTTAACAGTTTTTTTTATTACCTCATGTAAACATGAAAAGGCAGGTGGTCCAACTGCTGAAATACCACGAGAGTATGCAGTAACGACTGTTAATCCTGTAACTGTAACAATTCATAAGGACTTTCCGGCGACAATTGAAGGTCAGCAGGTTATAGAAATAAGGCCTATGATAAGCGGCTATCTCCAGGATATTTTTGTCAATGAAGGCGATCATGTGAGAAAAAGGCAGCTTCTTTTTAAGATAAAGAATCCCATGTATGAGCAGCAGGTTATAACAGCCAGAGCCAGCATCAGCCGCGCTGAAGCCGATGTCCACACGTCTGATATGGAAATTGAGAAAATCAGGCCGCTTGTTGATAAACAGATCGTAAGCGATTACAGGTTAAAATCTGCGGAGCTTAACCTTGAATCGAAAAAAGCAGCGCTGGAGCAGGCAAAAGCTGAACTCGCCAATGCTGAAGCAAACCTTGCCTATACAGTAATCAGAAGCCCTATGGATGGAATCATTGGAACATTTCCATACAAGCAGGGAGCACTGGTAAGCAGCAACAGTCAGCAGGCATTAACCACCCTTTCGAATATTGATACGGTGTTTGCCTATTTCTCATGGAATGAAAAACAACTTCTGGATTTTCTTTCCGGTTCACCGGGTGAAAGTCTTGATGAGAAGATTAAAAACATACCTCAGGCAACACTCATTCTCGCCAACGCAACCGAGTATCCGGAAAAAGGACGCATTACAATGGCGAGCGGAATGATTTCAACGCAGACAGGATCTGCGACCTTCAAGGCAATATTTCCCAACAGTGAAGGATTGATTCGCAGCGGGTCGAGTGCTACAATCAGAGTTCCGGAAGTGAAACACAGTGTTCTTGTAATTCCTCAGAGCGCAACATATGAGCTGCAGAATAAAGTTTTTGCCTACCGGGTTGATTCTGCCAATAAAGTTACTTCAGTGGCTTTTGATCCTATACCCTCTGATGACGGTCAATCTTTCCTGGTAAGTAATGGGTTTAAGCCTGGTGACAAGATAGTTGTTGAAGGAATTAATTCTCTGATAAACGGCATGACGATCATTCCAAATGAAATAGTTGAAAAGAATGAAAAACAGTCAGAATAACATGAACAATGTTTAAAAAATTTATAGAACGCCCTGTACTCAGTACAGTCATTTCAATAATCATTTTCATGCTCGGAATTTTGGGCCTTGTCGGATTGCCAATCGAGCAGTATCCAAATATTGCACCTCCCACTGTCAGTGTTTCAGCCTACTATGCCGGAGCGAATGCCGAAGTAGTGCTGAACAGTGTCATCATCCCGCTTGAGGAACAGATCAATGGTGTGGAAGGTATGACATATATGACTTCAAGTGCAGCAAATGACGGAAGCGGATCAATAAATGTTTTTTTTGAAGTTGGGGCTGATCCGAATATGGCTGCTGTTGAGGTTCAGAACAGAGTATCTTCAGCTTCGGGGATTCTGCCTGCAGAAGTAACAAGAGCCGGTGTCTCCGTAAGAAAGCAGCAGGCAGGAAACCTCCTTATCTCTTCCCTTTACAGTGAAAAACCCGAATATGATCAGCTGTTTCTTCAGAACTATGCTGACATAAATATCCTGCCGAAGCTGAGAAGAGTAAGCGGTGTGGGTGGGGCTTTTTCTTTCGGTTCAGCGATCTATTCCATGCGTATCTGGCTTAAACCCGATCTTATGGCAGTTTATGGAATTGTGCCGTCTGACGTAGTTTCTGCTCTCAACGATCAGAATATAGAAGCTGCTCCGGGCCGTTTCGGCGAACAGGGGGATCAGAGCTTTCAGTATGTGATCAGGTTCACCGGCAAACTGAAAACTGTTGAAGAATTCGGGAATGTAATAATACGGGCAGAAGAAAATGGCCAGTTTCTAAGGCTGAAAGATGTGGCACGTGTGGAGCTGGGATCACTTTCATACAACAGCGATGTAATAATGAACGGACTGCCGTCAAGTACTATTGCAATAAGCCAGACTGCAGGCTCGAATGCACGAAATGTAATAAATGAATGCCTGCAGGTTTTTGATGAAGCATCAGAGTCATTCCCTGAAGGGATACATTATAAAAACCTGGTAAATGCGAATGTTTTTCTGGATGAGTCGATCGAAAAGATATTGTTGACCCTACTTGAGGCATTCATTCTTGTGTTTATTGTAGTCTATCTCTTCCTTCAGGATTTTCGCTCGACTCTCATACCGGCAATATCTGTTCCAGTGGCAATTGTCGGTACTTTTTTCTTCCTCTATCTGTTTGGATTCAGCATTAATCTTCTGACACTGTTCGCCTTGCTCCTGGCTATTGGAATTGTGGTCGATGATGCTATAGTTGTGGTTGAGGCAGTTCATGCCAAGCTTGACCAGAATTATCCTTCAGCGCACAAGGCTTCAGTCGACGCTATGAGCGAAATCACTCCTGCCATAGTTTCTATCACGCTGGTAATGGCTTCTGTTTTTATTCCTGTTACATTCATTACGGGCTCTTCAGGTGTATTCTATAAACAGTTTGGTGTCACACTGGCCATTGCAATTATACTGTCGGCGGTAAATGCCCTTACTCTCAGTCCGGCTCTTGCAGCATTATTCCTGAAACCAAAGGACCGCGAGCAGAAAGCACATTCAGGTGCGGGAAGATTTTTTGAGCTGTTCAATGCCGGTTTTGAAGCAGGAAAATCAAAATATGTACGGTATGTACGTTTTTTCTCGGGAAGGAAATGGCTTGTGATATCTGCTATTGTACTTTTCAGCATTGCATTTTTCGCTCTGCTTAAACTTCGTCCGTCAGGCTTTGTTCCTGAAGAGGATATGGGGGCCGTTTTTGTAAGCATAAGCCTGCCGCCTGCCGCATCACTGGAAAGAACGGCAGTTGTAGCAGCACAGGTAGACAGCATAGCAAGAACCATACCTCAGGTTAATAATATATTGAGATTGACGGGTTTCAATTTTATTGCCGGATCCGGAAGCTCATACGCAATGGTTATCCTTGATCTCAAAGAATGGAAAGAGCGTAAAGGAGTCACTAATGTCGATATAATACAAACCCTGATTCAGAAAACTGCCGTAATAAAAGATGCCCGCCTGCTGCCTTTTTCCAGACCTACCATACAGGGTTTCGGCATAAGCGGTGGTTTTACATTCGAGCTGCAGAATATTGAGGGACATACGATTGAAGAGTTCAGCAAGGCAGCCCAGGATTTTCTCACGGCACTCAACAAAAGGCCGGAGATAATGACTGCATACACAACATTCAATCCTAATTTTCCACAGTACCTTTTGTCTGTGAACGTTCCCAAAGTAAAACAGGCAGGCTTAACGGTGTCAGGTATTATGTCTGCAATGCAGGGATTTTTCGGCGGAATTTATGTATCAAATTACAATCAGTTCGGAAAACAATACCGCATTATGGTTCAGTCCGATGCGGAATACCGGACAAGTCCCGAAACACTTAACAGGATAATGGTACGAACGAACAATAATATCATGGCTCCGATAACAGAATTTATATCTCTTACAAAAGTTTACGGGCCTGAACGACTTTCACGATTCAATATGTATCTCTCTATTTCAGTGAATGGAAGTCCCAATAAAGGTTACGGATCCGGTGATGCCATGAGAGCCATAAGTGAAGTAGCAGCGCAGACACTCCCGGCGGGGTACGGATTTGAATATTCTGGAGTAAGCCGTGAGGAGCAGAACGCCAGCTCACAGACAATTTATATCTTCATACTGAGTCTGCTCTTTGTTTATTTTCTGCTGAGCGCTCTTTATGAAAGTTACTTTCTTCCACTGGCTGTCCTTTTTTCCCTTCCGATCGGATTGACAGGTATTTTCATATTTGATACGATCTTCGGGATTGACAATAATATTTATACACAGATCTCAATGATAATGCTGGTCGGGCTTCTGGCCAAAAATGCCATTCTGATAGTTGAATTCGCATCTGCAAGGAGAGAAAAGGGCATGTCAATACTTGATTCCGCTGCAGAAGGGGCAAAAGTCCGTCTTCGTCCTATCCTAATGACATCTCTTGCATTCATAATCGGGATCATGCCTCTGATGTTCTCAACAGGTGCAGGCGCAAGTGGAAACAAGTCAATCGGGTTTTCTGCTGTGGGAGGAATGCTGTTCGGTACCGTTCTGGGGGTTCTTGTCATCCCTGCACTTTTTATCATTTTCCAGACCATCCAGGAAAAATTCACTAAAAATAAAGTTGTTGAACAAAGAAGCATAGATGACTAAAAGATCTGAAATATCAATTCTTATGAGGGCAAAAATATGGCCGTTGTTTATTTTACTGACAATCATATTCTTTGCAGGATCCTGTAAAGTAATGCATTTGGGGAAATTCCCGGAAATAACAGCCGATAGCAGCCTTTACAGAGATCTCGATATATCTGATTCCTCAACTATTGCATTGGTGCCCTGGCGTGAATTGTTCACAGACACCTGTCTTCAGGTCCTAATCGAAAGAGCTGTGAGTAATAATCCCGATATGCAGGTTGCCATTGCAAGGGTAAAGAAAGCGGAAGCAGCTTTCAGGCAAAGCCGCGCTGAGTTTTTTCCTTCTCTCAATGCCGGTGTCAGTGCAACATATCAAAGCGAAACAGGAGGGATTGGAGTTCCTGAATATTATCAGGTTTTCGGTAGCAGCAGCTGGGAAGCTGATATCTGGGGTAAGTTCCGTAGTGCAAAACGGGCAAGTCTTGCATCCCTTATGGCAAGCGAAGCCTTTAAAAGAGCAGTAACAACCGATCTTATAGCTTCTGTGGCAATGAATTATTACAACCTTCTTGCCCTGGATGCACAGCTCGACATTACGGAGAGAACACTTGAAAAAAGGATCAGCAATGCCGAAACGATGGAAGCCTTAAGGGATAATGATTTGATAACCAGCGCTGATCTTGTACTTAGCCAGGCCAACCGCTATTCGACAGAGATCTTAATTCCTGACCTGAAACAAAGGATTTATGAAACTGAGAATGTCCTCAGGCTTTTAATAGGACAGGAACCCGGACCAATAGACAGAACCTCACTTGAACAGCAGAATCTGTCTGAGGATCTCCGGACAGGAGTACCCGCACAGCTTCTTGCAAACCGTCCCGACGTTCTGGAAGCAGAGTACAGGCTGAGGTATTACTATGAAACTGCAAAATCTGCCAGGGCTAACTTTTATCCTTCACTCACGATAACTGCCAGGGGAGGTCTGACTGAAACAAGCCTGAATGCACTTTTTAATCAACCTGTTTTTTTCTGGAGCATATTTGGAGGTCTTGTTCAGCCAATTTTCAATTATGGACTGAACAAGCAAAGATTCTTATCTGCAACAGCAGATTTTGAGGAATCACAGGCATCATTCAGAAAAATCCTCCTCAATGCCGGAAATGAAGTAGTTAATGCCATGTACAGCTATGAGACCGCTGCGGATAAGATGTCAATCCGCGAGAAACAGATAGGCTATCTGGAGAAGGCGGTTGATTATACAACAGAGCTTTTAAAGTACACTTCAACAACAAGCTATATAGATGTACTGACATCTGAAGTAACCTTGCTTTCGGCACAACTTAATGGCGTGAATGATAAGGTAGACCAGCTTCAGTCAATTGTTGCCTTATATCGCAGCCTGGGAGGAGGATGGCAATAAAATAAATCCCTCCCCCCTCTTGTATTGCCCTAATGCTGCTCTCTGAGCCCTTTGCTGTAGCAACCAAGGATCTGCTTTTAGTATCACCATCTGACTTCATGCAATACTATTTTTTAAAAACTCATTATTATGAGCATTTACGAATCATATGATAATTTAATTACATTTGGATAATTGTGTAATCTATACAGCGAGACATTTAAAACACCAGGATATAACCCGGACATTATATGTTGACAAAAGATCTAGTACTCGATTTATGGAGCAAAACGTACAATACAGAAGGGAAACCCGATTGGTCGCACATTCTCCCATATTACGATAATAATATATACTTCAGGGATTCCATTCAGGAAATCCGTGGAATCGAAGAATTTACAGCAATGACCGAGCGCCTTACAAAACGTTCAAAAGATCTGAAAATGAAAATTGTCAATGCTGTTATGGAAGAGAATATAATTCTTATGGAATGGGAAATGACCCTCAGTTTTAAAAAATATCCGAGTTCAATATTATATGGCTCAAGCCGGCTTACTTTAAATGCAGAAGGAAAAATTGCAGAACAAAGGGATTATTATGATTTATGGGGAGATATTTTTGACAATATTCCCAGGTTCGGTAAAGCTTACAGAAAATTTTTAATAAGAAAGTTTGGTTAAACTTAGTATTTTGAAATATCAGTTCATTAATCTAAAAAATTATTAAGAATATTATGAAAAAAATTTACTGCTTATTATTGATCCTGACATTCCTGTTTCTTGGTTCAGTAAATGCCCAGACAGGAGTTCGTTTCGGCTTGAAAGCCGGCTACAGTCTGGCCACTCAATATGGGATCACTCCTGCCGACAATACCTATATGGTTGATAGCCATGGCAGGAATGGCTTTGCAGGAGGCGTATTCGTATATTTTCCAATAACTGAATCAGTAGGTATTCAACAGGAGTTTTTATATGCTATGAAAGGTTCGAGGCAAGATGTTACAATTACCACCCCTTTTAACATAAATACTGTTTCTGAATATAATTTGAGTTATTTCGAGATGCCAATAGTAATAAAATACAAATTTGTCAAGATTAAGAATTTTGGGATTTATGGCAGTACCGGTATTGCTTTATCATTATTAATGAACGGAGGATACGATATTACCACTACAATTAATGTGGGCGGACCTCCGACAATAATTGAAGAATCCGGAGATATGAAAGGGCTCGATACCTTTGACTATTCATTCGTATACGGACTTGGCACCGATTTCAAACTTCTTAACAAGGATTTTTTCGTTGAATACCGCATGACAATCGGGTGGAACACATTAGCAATGCCAAACGCTTCAGGAGCAGATCCGGTCCCGCTGCGTAACCAGGATTATATATTTGCTGTCGGCATGTATTTCTAAAAGCTTAAGAACCATTTTATAATTATATAAAATTTATAGAAGGTAGTCAGGTAACTGGTATATATGAGAAATAAGAAGTTTGCCAAATATTTCAGGGAATACGAGTGGTCCAACATTTTTGCAATGATCAGGAACAACAAATCTGATCCGAAAATATGTGATAATACATACGATGGCAAACTTGTTGTTATTACAGGTGCAACATCAGGCATTGGGTACCTTACTGCAAGAAAATATGCTTCCATGGGTGCCAACCTTATCTGCGTAAATAGAAATCCTGAAAAATCTGAAGCTCTGAAGAAGGAGATTGTTGGTGAATTCGCGGTTAAGTGTGAGTATATAACAGCTGATTTGAGCAAGCTTGATGAAATACACAGAGCGGGGAGGGAGCTGGCTCAACTTAAAACTGAAATTGATGTTCTTATTCATAATGCCGGTATCTACCTGACAAAAAGAGAATTAACTTCCGATGGACTTGAAAAGGTCTTTGTTGTTCAATATCTTTCTTCTTTTATCATTAATCACATTTTAATGGAAAAGTTGAAAGCTCAGGAAAAGGCCAGAATTATTATGGTGAATTCCGAAGGTCACCGGTTTGCTGCCTGGGGATTGAGACTTGACGATATTAATTGGGAAAAACGTCGTTATTCCGGCCTGAAAAGTTATGGTTCTGCGAAACTCGCCCAGCTTTTATCAATGATAGTTTTCGGGGAACATTTCCGGAGTACAGGCGTATCAATAAATGCAATGCATCCGGGTGCTGTTAAAACTGAAACAGGACAGGAAAACGGACCGGTTTACAAATGGTTTAAAAAGAATCTCATTGATAAAACATTAAAATCACCTGAAATATCTGCAGAAGCGTTGTATTATCTTGGAGTTTCAAAAGAGATAGAAGCTGTTAGTGGAAAATTCTTTAATTTAACCACCCAGGAAGAACCTGCACCGCCGGCTCTGGACAAAGAAGCAGCTTACGAACTTTGGGAAAAAAGTCTGGAATCAGGCGGATTGCATGGTTCAAAATAGTAAATGTTATTGCTGAATTAGACTATTGAAAGTTCTGAATTAAAAGAATATGTCTGAAAACAAATACAATACAATCATTGTTGGAGGAGGCATTGCCGGACTGACTTCTGCAGCTTATCTTTCACGTGAAGGGAAAAAGGTATTGCTTATTGAAAAAAACGGGGAATGCGGAGGACTGGTTAATTCATTTACCCGTGACGGCTTTCATTTTGATGCCGGAGTCAGAGCCCTTGAAGATGCAGGTATTATTTTACCAATGTTAAAGGACTTAGGCATTGAGTTAGAAATTGTTAAAAGTCCGGTTTCTGTCGGCATAGAAAATGAAATCTTAAACATAGAAAATTTAGATAGTTTAATAAAATACAACGACCTTCTGACAAAATTATATCCGGAAAGTGAAGAAGAAATTTATAAGGTAATAAAAAGCGTAAGAAAAATAATGAAAGAGATGGATGTTCTCTATGGCATAGAGAATCCAGTATTTAAAAATTTAAAGCGCGACAGAACCTTCGTTTTTAAAAAACTTTTACCCTGGCTGCCGAAATTTATTTTTACCGTTGGAAAAATAAACCGGCTGAACATGCCGGTTGAGGAATATTTAGGAAAGATTGTAAAAAATCCTTCGCTCCGCGATATTATTTCACAGCACTTCTTCAAAAATACCCCTGCTTTTTTTGCAATGAGCTATTTTTCATTGTATCTCGATTATTTCTATCCCAAAGGCGGAGTAGGGAAACTGGCAGATGCACTGGAAAACAAGATATTGGAATGTGGCGGAGAAATAAAGAGGGAGACAAAAATCATTGAAGTTATACCTGACAAATCTCTTGCAAGAGACCAAAATAACATAACCTATAAATATGACAATCTTATCTGGGCTGCCGATTTAAAAACACTTTATAAAATTGCAGATACAGAAGGCGTATTGCCAAAAAACAAAACAGCTTTTGAGAAGTCAAAGAAGATGATACTGAAAAACCGGGGTTGTGATTCAGTGTTTTCGATATTCCTTGGAGTAGATGAACCTCTTGAGAGTTTCAGGAAGATCGCTAACGGACACTTCTTCTATACCCCTTCGAAGGCAGGATTGGGTGAAACTCACCGGGGAGAGCTGGATTACCTCCTTAACAATTTTGAAAAAACTGAAAAAGGTCAGATTCTGACCTGGATGGATAAATTTACCCGATTAAACACTTACGAGATTTCTGTTCCCGGTCTTAAAGATCCCGGATTGGTTCCCCCGGGCAAAACCGGCATAATTATCAGCTTCCTTGCTGAATATGATTTGTTCGAACTTATTAGCAAATCAGACTGGTATGATGAGTTTATTAAGGAACTGGAGGATCGTGTACTGAGAGTGATATCTGATTCTGTCTATCCGATGTTAAAAGATAAAATTACAACACGCTTCTCATTTTCACCCCTTAGCATTGAAAACAGAGTTGGCAGTTCCGAAGGAGCTATTGTCGGATGGGCATTTCAGAAATCTATGCCGGTTATAAACAAAATTCAGTTCTCGGCTCGTTCAGTTCTGACACCAATACCTTCAATTTATCAGGCAGGACAATGGGCTTACAGTCCTGCTGGTGTGCCAATGTCTGTTTTAACAGGCAAGCTTGCTGCTGACCGGGCTTTAAAAGAACTAAAGAAGCTCAAAAACGCATAATTTCCTGAAAATTATAAATCAAAATAATTATTCCCAAAATTCTGAAGATGATAAAAGTAAGGTCCATTTCTAAATCTTTCGGAAATATTGAAGCTGTGAAGAACGTCAGTTTCACGATCGATAAAGGAGAGATCTTTGGCATACTGGGACCAAATGGTGCGGGTAAATCAACAATTGTAAACATATTAAATACACTGGTTAAACCAGACAAGGGTGATGTTATAATCGACGGGATCAATATTAATAACGATGGAGATACGATCAAGTTGATTATGGGGGTGGTTCCCCAGGAAATTGCCCTGTATGAAGAGCTTTCAGCTTATGAAAACCTTATGTTCTGGGGCGGACTATATGATATCCCAAAATCGGAGCTCAGGGCGAATGTCAATAAGACGCTTGAGATTGTTGATCTGGTAAACAGGAAGGATGACAGAATTAAAACATTTTCAGGCGGGATGAAGCGCAGGATCAATATTGCCTGCGCATTGCTTCATAATCCCAGGATATTAGTCCTGGATGAACCTACGGTTGGGGTTGATCCTCAAAACAGGAATCATATTTTTGAGGTTATTGAGAGATTGAATAATGAAGGAATGACAATGATCTACACAACCCATTACATGGAAGAAGCTGAACGGTTTTGTGATAAGATTGCTATCATTGATGTAGGTGGAATTATTGCACAGGGGACACTGAAAGAGTTAAAGAAAATAAGTGATGTAAAAGATTTAATAACTGTTAAGCTGGCAGATTCAGATAATGAAATTATATCCAGAATTACATCGGCAAATCCATTATTCATGTTTGACAGCCTATCTGACACCTTAAAAGTGGAATGTGCAAGTATCAGCAGAGATATTTCAGTGATTATAAACCATATCCAGAGCTCGGGTGGTGAAATAGAAAGCATCGTTACCCAGGGGACGAATCTGGAATCTATATATTTGAAATTAACAGGGAAAGAATTAAGAGATTAAAATTATGTTCAAGCTATTCAAAAAAGATCTGATCCTGTTTTTTCATGATCAGCGTTCTGTAATTATTACATTTCTGCTTCCGGTAATTTTAATAACTCTTTTTGCATTTGCTTATGGCAGTATCGGAGCCTATGATGGCCGCTCTGAACCTGTTAAATTGCTGGTTACCGATATGGATCAGACGAAATCTTCAAAAGACCTTATCTATAAGATTGATTCACTTGAAGATATAAGAATTATTGCATCAGATTCCATAAAGTCAAAAGAACTGGTAATTAAAGGCAAATATGCGTGTGCCTTAATAATTTATAAAGGTTTTCAGGATTCGCTTGAAGCCGGAAACAAAACTCCTGTTGAACTGGTGTATGACAGGTCACGTGAAATGGAAATCGGAATTCTTCAACAGAACCTGATAAGCACTCTAATGTCGTCAACAAGTGATATAATGATTAAAAAGAGCATTGAAAAATATATGCAGGAACTTTTCACTGATGACGATAATGAAATCAGCGAAGACATCTTCGGGAATGTAATAAAAAATAACCGAAATAAACAAGTCATAAAATGGACTCCGATAGTTGGAATTAAGAATGACACCAAACTTGGCCTGATACAGGCCGTTGCCGGTACCGCTATTCTGATGCTACTCTTCAGCGTTGCCGGAGTGGGAACAAGCATTCTTGAAGAAAAAGAAAACGGAACAATAAACAGATTGCTTTATTCACCTTTGAAAGGAAGTACAATACTTTATAGCAAAATGCTGTTTGCTTTTTTTATCTCAATACTCCAGCTTACAGCAATGTTTCTTTTTGCCTGGCTCATATTTAACATGGATCTGAGTGTTAATATCCCCGGATTAATCTTAATGATAATAGCTACATCTTTTGCGGTATCAGGTATTGGCATTTTCCTGGCCGCAATAGCTAAAACACGCCAGCAAGCCCAGAATCTGAGCACAATAATTATCCTGGTCATGTCAGCTATTGGCGGAAGCATGATCCCCTTGTTTATAATGCCCTCAATACTGCAGAAGATTGCTCTTTTAAGTGTAAATTACTGGGGAATCCAGGGATTTTATGACCTCTTCTGGAGGGTACTGCCATTGCAGGATATCCTTCCAAAAATACTGGTATTAATGAGCATAGGTTTTGTCATGACACTGGCTTCTACCCGGCTCTTTAAGAAAAGGATCATGAAATAGAGCTATCTTACACTAAGAAACTATATTAATTTTCTAAACATGTATAGATCGGACAATCGTTCACGCAGAAACTTTTTCAAGAAAGCCGGAGGTTTGTCACTGGGATTGGCAGGCACTTCATTATTAACAGGTTGTGCCTGTTCCGGAGAGAAAAAGGAGTTGTATAAACCAGGTACTCTGTTTAAAGGTAAACCTTCTTCAGTTGAAGACAGGATTGAAAGGGTAAAAGTTGCGGCTTTAGGTATGCAGCGATACGATTGGGAACAGGGAACAGTAGGTCAGGCGTTATTGGAGATGGGTGAGCTGGACCTGGCTATATCATTTGCCCGCGGGGCAATTCTCAGGCAGGAAAAGGGCAGATTTTCAGTTTTAAAAGGGAATGGACCAATAACCGATTGTTCAAGCATCGGCGAAGTTGTTTTATATGCAGGAATAAAAACAGGGGATCCACTATTTAAAAAGGGGGCTGATGATATGCTTGAAGTATTTCATAAGTCGGACCACAAAACACCGGAAGGTATTCTGTTTCATACCCAGGAACCCGCAAAATGGATTATGAGTGATGCCAATTACATGCTGCCGCCTTTCCTAGCTGCATGTGGTGAATACAAAGAGGCAATTAAACAAATTGATGGATGGCGCCACTACATTTATAACGAAAAAGAACATTTATACTCACATATTTACGACTACGAAAATCAGACTTTCAAACGGGAGGAGTTCTGGGGAACGGGAAGCGGCTGGTCAGCAGCCGGATTTTGCAGGGTAATTAAAATGCTCCCGGATAATATGCCTGAAGAAAAGAAGAAATTGATTGGGTATACAAAAGAACTGATAGACGGATGCTTACGTTATATGAATGCTGATGGAACCTTTCATGATGTAGTGAATAAACCTGAAACATTTATTGAAGTGAATCTTTCTCAAATGCTCGCTTACTCTATTTTCAGGGGTGTAACTGCCGGTTTCCTAGAACAAAGCTATATAGAGAAGGCTGAATTGATGCGAAAAGCAGCTAACGACAGGGTTGATGAACTTGGATATATACATGATGTCTGCGGATGCCCCAACTTCGACAGAAGCTATTTCTCACCGGAAGCTCAGGCATTCTATCTGCTTATGGAAGCTGCTGCGAAAGATTATGCCGGGGTACGAGAACCTCACTAATCCTGAGAATGAGTATTATCGGTTGGATGAAAGAACTGGTCAGGACTTCTCCATCGATCCTTATGCTATGTTCCACGTATATTTGATTTGGAAATGAGATGTGCGAATAACATTATTGACTTGGATTATCGTCATTTTTTAACCTTTATTGCTTTGGCAAATCAATAATAACTATCTTTGCCTAAAAATCTCAACTGTAATGAAATATTATAATAGGCAGAGGGAAAAAGATTTACTGGTCTGGAAAACGTCCAAACATCGCAAACCTCTCTTATTGCGAGGAGCCCGTCAGGTGGGAAAAACTGCCTTGGTTAGGATTTTCGGTAAACAATTCAAATATTATATTGAAATAAATTTTGAACAGTTTAAAGATGCACATCGTATTTTTGAGGGAAAAAACCTTGATCCTGTTCAGCTTTGTGAACAAATTTCTGTTTTATATGGCATTCCAATAATTCCTGGTCAGACTTTGCTGTTTTTTGATGAGATTCAGAGCTGTCTGCCTGCAATTTCTTCTTTGCGCTTTTTCTATGAAAATTATCCTGATTTGCACTTAATTGCAGCAGGATCTTTACTGGAATTCGCACTACAGGAATTACCCTCTTTTGGAGTTGGACGCATTAGTTCTATGTTTCTTTACCCGTTCTCCTTTGAGGAGTTCTTATATGCTTCCGATGCAGACCTTCTCCATCAGGCAATTGCCAAAGCAGATCCTGAACACCCGCTTAATGAAGCATTGCACAATAAAGCACTGGAATACTATAAGAAATTTCTCGTCCTTGGAGGTATGCCTGAGATAGTTTCAGCATATCTGTCAGGGGATGCTGATATTTTATCCTGCCAAACGCTGCTGGATGATTTAATTAATACTTATGAGGATGATTTTGCAAAATATAAAAAGCGATTCCCCGCTTCTTCAGTCAGGGAAGTATTCCGAGCAGTTGCCAATCAGAACGGAAGGAAATTTGTGTATGAAAAAGCTTCAAATGAATTAAGTCGCCTGCAAGTAAAAAATGCACTGGAACTTCTTACAATGGCAGGACTGATTATTCCGGTTACACATACTTCAGCTAATGGCATCCCACTGGGAGCGGAGGTGAACTTAACGAAAAGGAAGTATTTAATTACTGATTCGGGAATATTTCAACGATTACTGGGACTAAAGCTTTCAGAGATTCTTCTGGAGGACAATTTCGGTCTTATTAATAAAGGTGCGATGGCAGAGCTGGCCGCAGGACTGGAATTAGTTAAATCTGCTACGCATTCACAAAGGCAGGAATTGTACTATTGGCAGCGTGAGGCAAGAAACAGTCAGGCTGAAGTGGATTACCTGATTCAAAGAAATGGAAAAATAATTCCTATAGAGGTAAAATCCGGTACAAAAGGAAGTATGCAAAGTCTTTTTATTTTTTTGGAAGAAAAAGGGATCAAAAAAGGAATTCGGACATCTTTAGAAAATTTCTCGAAGTTTGATCGAATAGATGTTATACCTGGTTATGCCATTTCAAATTTGAATAGAGGTTAAGTATTCCTTATCAGACCATGGCCTTTCCTTTTTCTTTCCCCCTTCGCCTCTTCTCCTTTTTAAAAATCGGGTTCCTGAAAAGTTTCCAGGAATTTAGTAACTTGCATAAAATAATATTCAATTAATTTAACATATGAAAAACATTTTACTCCTGTCAGTTATTTTTTCCGGGCTCGCCCTTCTTTCCTGCACACAGAAAAAAGCAGACAAGCCGCTAGTGCCTTCCGGAGATGCTATGGATCGGACCGCTTTGCCTATTAAGGAACCAATTCGTCCTCTTTATAAAGAACTGGACGCACGCAATGTTACACCACCCCCCAGATTTGAGGTTAAAGCTCCTGCAGGAGCGCCCAATGTTGTTGTGATCCTGATAGACGATATGGGCTTCGGAGTGTCGGAAGCATTCGGAGGACCTGTTACCACACCCACTATGGACAACCTCGCTGCTAACGGTTTAAAATTTAACCGGTTTCATACAACTGCACTCTGTTCGCCAACCCGGGTAGCATTACTTACCGGGTATAACCATCACAGCAACAACATGGGCAGTATTGCGGAAACTGCAACAACCTTTCCTGGCAATACTTCGGTCAGGCCTCAATCCATTACACCAATGGCAGAAGTATTGCGACAGAATGGATACAATACCGCCGCTTTTGGCAAGTATCACGAAACGCCTCCCTGGGAAATCTCAAATTCAGGTCCTCAGGATCGCTGGCCAACCCGTTCGGGATTTGAGAAATTCTATGGTTTCATAGGCGGTGAAACCAATCAATGGGCCCCATTAATTTATGATGGTGTTACTTTGGTCGAAACACCGGATGATCCTGATTATCACTTTACCACCGATATGACGAACCAGGCTATTTCGTGGGTTCGTTTCCAGAAAGCCTTAACTCCTGATAAACCATTCTTTATGTACTTTGCACCCGGAGCTACTCATGCACCCCATCATGTTCCAAAAGCGTGGATTGAAAAATACAAAGGAAAATTTGATCAGGGTTGGGATAAAATTCGTGAATTAACACTGGAAAGGCAGATTAAGCTAGGTATTGTACCTCCGGGAACCAGGCTCGCACCAAAACCAGCTGATATCAAAGACTGGGATAAGCTTTCGGCTGACGAAAAGAAATTGTTTTCCCGCCAGATGGAAGTATATGCCGGATTTGCCGAACAAACTGATTACGAAGTTGGAAGGCTCATCTCAACAATAAAAGAATTAGCGGTAATGGATAATACTGTTATTATATTCATTGCTGGCGATAATGGGGCCAGTGCTGAAGGACAAATGAACGGAATGTTTAGTGAAATGACCTATTTCAGTGGTGTGCCTGAAACAGTACCGGATATGTTAAAGCATTATGACGAATGGGGTGGCCCCAGCACTTATCCGCACTTTTCAGCCGGATGGGCAGTGGCAATGGATGCTCCCTTCTCATATACAAAACAGGTAGCTTCCGATTTTGGAGGAACACGTAACGGAATGATTATTCAATGGCCTGCCGGTATCAAAGCTAAAGGTGAAGTGCGTTCACAGTTCGGCCATGTGATTGATATTGCTCCAACTGTTTATGAAGTTACAAAGATACCTGCACCCAATATGGTAAATGGCATACAGCAGGATCCTATCGAGGGCACAAGCCTCGCTTATACATTTAATGATGCAGGAGCAGCCGAGCAGCATAAAGTTCAGTACTTTGAAATGTTTGGAAACAGGGGCCTGTATCAGGATGGCTGGTTTGCACGGACCATACACAGGCCCGCATGGAGACAGAAACCCCTCAATTCGCTGCAGGAAGATAAATGGGAGTTGTACAATAGCAGCGAAGATTTCAGTCTGGCAAATGATCTGGCCGCACAGAATCCCGACAAACTTAAGGCCATGCAGGATCTGTTTATGGCGGAAGCTGAAAAATATCATGTATTACCTTTGGATGACCGCCTGCTGGAAAGAACCAATGCTGAATTGATGGGCAGACCAACAGTTATGGGTTCCAGAAACTCTGTTACATATGGAGAAGGTATGAAAGGAATGGGTGTTGATATATTTATTGACCTGAGAAATACATCTTATACGATCACTTCAGAGGTTGCTGTCGATGAAAAAGGAAACGGCGTAATTGTATGCCAGGGCGGCCGGTTTGGCGGGCTCTCTTTCTATATTAAAAGCGGTAAACCTGCATTCAGTTACAATTACCTTGGGATGGAATCAACACAGATCATAGCTTCGGAGGCATTGAAACCGGGAAATTACAAATTAGTCTATGACTTTAAATACGATGGCGGTGGAATGGGCAAAGGAGGTCTCGCTACCATTTCAGTAAATGGGAAAAAAGCTGCGGAAAAGAGAATTGAAAAAACACAGCCAGGGATATTCTCAGTTGATGATCTGGCAGATATTGGCACTGATGACGGCACACATGTTGCAGATTATGGAACCTCAGCAAAATTCAATGGAAAAATCAGCTATGTAACCATTGAAAGGATGAAATAGTTTACTGATAATAAACCTTCATCGTCATATCACCTGACGATGAGGGTTTTATAAAAAGTATTGTTAACATGATTTCTATAGAAGGCTTATTGAACATTAAGAATCACCTGGCTGTTTTCAACTAAAAACTAAAGGCAGGAGCCATTCTGTCCTGCTCCGGTTTTGGGATGCCGATGGCTGTCGCATATTTCTTCCAGTCTCTGACAACAGATGTTACTTCTGTCAGAATTTTATCCATTGATGGTTTGTCTAACATAAAGAAGTCTCCGACATTTCTTGCCAGATCAAAATCCAATGAATTATTATCAGTATCGATATTAAGTGCAAGACCTTGTTTATCAATTGAGGGGTTTACATCAAACGCCGGAGACAATCTCCAACCTCTCTCAGTCAGAATGAAACCATGATTCCGCAGATGATCATCCGTATTTGACACTGAAATATTGAAAATGATCCTCTTCCATAACTGATGCAGGTCTTCCCTGTTTGAAGCCGATGAAAATTTAATAAACTCTGCAATTTCAAGGTAACTGGCCCTATTGTCTCTCAGGTTACTTTCAATATTACCTGTCATTGTCATTGCTGAAGCAAAATGAATACGTTCCTTTCTGATACGGTCAAATCGTTTCGTCAGGAAGGTACTGTAATTACCTGATATTTTTGAAATCTGTGAGCTGGCCATAGTGATCCCGGCTTTTATAGCCATTCTATAAGCAAGAAACTCCCAGGCTGCTTTATCTGTTGTATCATTTCGTGAGGGAAATTTTGCAATCCATAAATCATTTGATCTGTCAGAAAAGTTTGCTTTTGGACGCGCTCCTCCAAGAGAAGTTCCGGGTGCCATAAGCATGAGAATCCAGTCGCTTATGTTTTCATCCTCCTCATCCGATTCAATCACTTTTACAGCCTTCTGTAACTCTGCCAGGGAAGTCCATGGAGGCACAGTTGTGACTGATGCTGTCTCCAGAAAAGGTCCTTGCGGCTCCATTTTAAATCTCAAAGCCCCCATCCTGGTCTCATCATAAACTCCAATCAAATAATCAATGTCGTGTAATTTTTTTGGTATGCGTCCTTCTTCTTTTGCCCTTTGCGGTTCCCTGCGCTGCATCAGTGTCCGGCCCCAGCTATCAGGCATTGAATCGAGGAACACACCAAAATTTTCCTTGCCACCGGGGAATTGTGGCCCGGAATACCATCCCAGATCCGGATCCAGAAGCAATTGTTCATGAGATGAGATCCAATCCTTGTCATATTCAAAACTGAAGGACATTCTTCCCCTGGCAAAATGAGCCGTAAGTATGCCTATGGATTTTGGCTCCTGAATACCGCGCCAATGAGCATATACCCAGATATCTGTTTTTGATTTATCCATATTATTTTTCTTTCAATAATTTGAGATCCTGAAGTTTCCTTCCAAAATCATCATCCTCAGCGATGTGCAAAAAATCATCCTGTAATCCGAGTACCCGTAATACATTAAAATATGCTCCCATAGACACTCTGGCATCACCTTTTTCAATCCTGACAAGAGTTGAACGATCAATTCCTGCTCTTTCTGAAACCGAAACAGATGTCAGTGCCCTTCTCTTTCTCGCCAGTTTGATGTTCTCTCCTACTTTTTCCAGTATTTTCTGATGTTTTGGGAAAAGAACCTGCTTTTTTGTTTTCATATATAATGTTGTATATTATCCACAAATATAGCATTTACGTTGATAATATGCAACTTTTTCATCTTTCCCAACATGGTGTTAAGGCAAAGCCCCGCTCCAAAATGAACAAAATTATTGGTGAATCGTTTATATGCTGGAAATTATTATAAGCAAATTACAGTTCAAAAAACTAACCATATTAGTTTATAATTATGAAGATTGAAAAGTCAATAGAAATCAATAAGAGTTCTGAATTGGTATTCGATTATCTCAGGATCACAAAAAACCAGGACAACTTCAGTGTCTGGAACATGAATGATCCGGATATGAAGAAAACCCATAATGGTAAGGATGGAACGGTTGGTTTTGTCTACAGCTGGGATAGTACTTTAAAGAATGTCGGTGCTGGCGAACAGGAAATAACAGGAATCGAGGAAGGAAAAAGTATCGATTATGCAATAAGGTTCTTTCGTCCGATGAAGAATACCGGCAAATCAAAATTTCAAATTACCTCACGTGGAGAGGACCTTTCCTCGGTTACCTGGATATTTGACAGTCCCTCTAAGTTCCCTATGTCATTATTCACACCAATATTTAAGAAAATGCTGGGAAAAGATATCGAAAAAGGGCTGACAAATTTAAAGGGCATTCTGGAGAGGAATCAGTAAGACAAAAAAAAGACGGTACCCATGAGCACCGTCTTCAAGATGTTTATAGCTCTTCAGCTATCAATTAATTATTTACGCATTTGATCCATCGCATCATTCAGAGCAAGCTTCTGAACAAAATTACCATCTTTGTCATAAACAAGAGTCTCAGATGTTGTCCCTTTAACAACAACTACCTCATATGTAACGACACTTTCCAATGAAACGCTTGTTGCTTCTTTAATAGTAAAGCCAACATAGTCTTTAGCCACATTGTCTGTTATTGCTTTCTGAAGATCAGAGACCTTGACAACAGTGCGGATGGCTTTATCAGTTGTCACTGTGGTAGTAGTGGCCTTTGTCTTGGTGGTAGTTTTGCAGGTATCCTGTTGCGCATTTACAATAAGAGCTGCCATAAATATTACCATAACGAATAATACTTTTTTCATAACTTTTTTTTTAAGTTTATATTAAAATAATAGTCTGTAAAGGTGATACTCTTTATAATTAATAGTATTACACAACTTTATGAAAATATTGCATGATTCACATATTCCCTGATATAGTTGATTCCGGAGGGACATGATGCAATGCCTCTGAGTCAGGCCCTCTTAATGAACCATATCCTTTAAAACTTTGTTATTCAGTTTATATGAGAATAAATATATTGACATTATTGTGTTTAAGCTTGTTTTCAGTGTACTCCTGCAGCAAAGAAACTGCCGGAGATCCGGTTGTAGATTTACCTCCTGATACAACTGGAGTTCCCCAATTGACAATTAAAACGCTTATAACAGGTTATGAAATCATCTGGGGCATGGACTTCCTTCCAAATGGAGATCTGATATTTGGTGAAAAGCAAGGGCGAATTTACAGAAAGAGCGATGAAACCATTACAGAGATTTCAGGGTTCCCGGAAGTCCGTTCTGCCGGACAGGGTGGATTACTTGATATCAGGGTGCACCCTGATTATTCAAAAAATGGCTGGATCTATTCATGCTTCGCTGCAACAAATCCGGCAGGAGGCGGTCAACTCAAACTCATCCGCTTTAAAATCGTCAATGATCAGATTCAGAATATTGAAAATATCTTTTCGACAAATGGATCAAATACATGGAATGGTCATTATGGAAGCCGGATTGTGTTTGACAAGGCAAAATATCTTTATCTGAGTGCAGGGGAAGGTGGCGTTGGCAGTTATGGCGGACCCAATACTATTAATACTAATGCACAGGATATTACATCGCTCTGTGGAAAGATACACAGATTGAAGGATGATGGCACCATACCTGCTGACAATCCGGTCATCGGGAATGCCGGACCTGCATCCATTTATACTTATGGACACAGGAATCCGCAGGGCTTGACAATGCACCCTGTGACTGGTGAAATCTGGGAGACAGAACACGGTCCAAAAGGAGGTGATGAAGTCAATATCATTACCAAAGGATCAAACTATGGATGGCCGGTTTATTCAATAGGGGTCAATTACGATGGCACAACCATTTCATCTGGTCATATTGCGGCTGGGATCACAGCACCTGTTTATACCTGGACACCCTCAATAGCCACCTGCGGAATAGCCTTTATTACAAGCGATAAATTCAAATCATGGAAGGGGAACCTTTTAGTGTCGGGACTTGTTTCACAGAAACTCGTCAGATGTGTGGTAAAAAATAATAGAATAACTGAGGAAGACATTTTGTTAAGTGATTCGGGAAGAGTCAGAAATGTCATTCAGGCACCTGACGGATCAATATATGTATCAGTCGAAAATCCCGGACGCATTATTCAGATCACGCCGGAGTAACATTTTTAAAGTATCTTCATAAATTTTAAGAACCATTAGAAACCGGCAAAAACAATATCTGCAAATCATGAAAAACCTGATCATTTTCCTGTTCCTGTCCATATCTTTTCCGGCACATGCTGCCATTGATGGAGGACTGGCCACAACTAATAATGTTGAAGCCAAAGATCAGGTTATCCATATTCAGGAAGTTTATA
This sequence comes from uncultured Bacteroidales bacterium, assembly GCA_963782945.1. Lineage (GTDB taxonomy): Bacteria > Bacteroidota > Bacteroidia > Bacteroidales > VadinHA17 > LD21. Next base: position 233,975 of record CAWALO010000009.1, on the reverse strand, counting down.
AAACAGTTGACACATTTAAACTGAAGACAGATGTATTTTATACAAGCCAATCTATTGGAAAAGATAAAAATACAGCTATTGTCTTCTTTCATGGAGGCGGATGGGCATATGGTACACCGGATGAGTTTTTTACTACATGTGAACGGTATGCAAAGATGGGGATTGTTACATTTTCGGTTGATTACCGCCTCTCAATCGATAATGGGGTAACTCCAAGTAAAACAATAAGTCCCATTGAGTGCATTATGGATGCCAGATCTGCCATGCGATGGGTTAGGGCAAATGCTGCGAAGTTCCATATAGACCCCGATAAAATTGTTGCTGCAGGTCAGTCTGCCGGCGGTCATCTGGCATTATCAACAGCTATGATAGATGAATACAATGAAAAAACGGATGACTTAAGTATAAGCTGCCGTCCCGATGCTATTTTACTCTTCTCGGCATGTGTAAATACTGTAGAAGGATGGTGTGACCGCTTACTGGCCGATCGCAGAACAAAGATATGGAGCATCTCCCCTGCTCATAATATAAAATCAGGATTACCGCCAATGATAGAATTTCATGGGACTGATGATGAACAGGTTCCCAAATGGACTGTCCAGTTTTTTGCAGGTGATATGAAAACAGCCGGGAACTATTTTGAACAGCATATGTATGAGGGGAGAAAACACTATCTGGGCGATGGAAACCCGAAATATTCCCGCTACTATGATGATGAAATATTAAGGCTTACAGATGATTTTCTCAGGAAGTTTAAGCTACTGGATTGAAACTTCTTCAGCCTTATGATTTTAATAACCGCTAATTATATTTTCATGCAGTTATACTTAGTAAGCCGAAACCTTACTATTCCCGATAAAACTTTCTCCGGCTTCTGACTTCTGGCATGCAGGTTGCAACTTTTCCATTAACTTTGGGTACAAAGTATTCTATTCGCCTCATTGGTTCAGGGAAAAGAGAATCAGGATATTACTTATTATGGACAGTAAGCTTGTTGCTAAATAAAATAAGAGATTTTCTTATATTTGAACTGATAAAGGAAGCGATGTGAAATCAATTACCCGGGGTATCCCCTATGTTTCATAAAATAAACTAATTACGATGAAAAAGACACTTTTCTACCTTACAGCTTATATGGTGATTTCATTCCTCGCTGTCTCCTGCGAACCAACAGAAGAATCTTTTGACGAAGCCCTGCTGATAGGAAAATGGCAATCGGGAACGCTATTTTACAAATATCTGGCTGATGGTACAGGAGGTACATGGGATACAGCCGATGATGTCACGGAAGCAGAGGCACAGGATTTTACCTGGACACTGGTGGAATCTGAACTCACACATATCCATGTTCTGGAAATGGGTGGTACTGTTCCCAAGGTCTATACTGTTACTGAATTAACCGATACATCATTAAAATATAAGGATGATTTTGGCGCAAGCTTCTCTTTCACCAAAGTAAGCAAGTAGTGATGACACTTTCAACATTACTCCTTATTAGAGATTACATTGGATCTGCAATGAAAAGAATTCGGAAAGATTTTTTTTATCACTCTATTATCCCTGTTTTCAATTCTGCTGGTAACAATAAGTATTGTTCTGTTCCTTGTCTTCACTCCGGAACGATTTACACCCATTGTCCGAAATCAGGTTGGAAAATTCATCACTTGTCAGTCAGAAATAGGGGAAGTTGAGCTGACTTTTTTCAGCACCTTCCCGGATTTTGGATTGAAGATCAAAAAGTTTACATTAATTAATCCTGTTGCAGAATCGCAGTCTGATACCCTTCTTGATGTTGATGAATTTATTGGCATTGTTGATGCAGCTGCCTGGTGGAAAAAGAATGAATTGATTTTGAAAGGCTTGGAGTTTACCGGCGGATCGGCTAATATTTTCACCGACAGCCTGGGAAATACCAATTATGATATTCTTGCCACAGATACAGCCAGTTCGCCGGTGACAGAAACAATAATGCCGCTTATTGAGATCAGGAATGTTATCCTCAATGATGTCAGTCTCTCTTACAATGATCTTTCACTAAAACTTAATACCGTTATTAATAACCTTAATGCCAGAATTTCAGGAACAATTACACAGGATAATATTACCGGTGATATAAAGGTTAAGAGGTCGGTGATCTCACTGGAATATGAAGGAGAGAAATACCTTCAGCGGACTTCTGTGAAGCTTGATATTCCGGCGGAGGTTGTGCTTTCGCGTCAGCTCATTAATCTTAAAAACGCAAAGGTTTCAGTCAATGATCTTGAATTATTGATGAACGGTTCGGTTGAAAACGACACAGTCAACCGGCGTATTATTACCGACCTCAATTATCAGTTTGCGACATGGCCGGTTGAAAATATGCTTGCACTGGTCCCTCCCTCATTCAGGTCAAACTTACAAGGTATTCAAGCAAATGGCCTTCTATCATCACAAGGCAGCATCAAAGGCCTTCTGACTGATTCGGTTATGCCAATTTTGGAGATCAATCTGCAGATGGAAAAAGGGGTCATGAAATATGATGAATTCCCGCTTCCGCTTCATGATATATCAGGAGATGTTACACTTTATACTGACTTGAAAACTGACTCCTTCTCCTTCTTAAACATAAAAGAATTCAATGCTAAAACACCCCTGTCAACAATTACTATTAAAGGGCGGGTAAAGCACCTCTTTTCAGATATTTACTGCGATCTTAAAACGAGTGCAGAATTAACTCTTGACGAGTTTAATCATGTAATACCAGACAGTATGAAGCTCAACCTTAAAGGAAAAGCATCAGGGAAGATTCAGTCAGCATTTTCAGTTTCCCAGATGGAGAAGATGCAACTGGAAAAAATGAAGCTGTCTGGTTCAGTAACCATTTCTGATTTTAAAGTTACCTATGACAGCATTTATCTTAATACCGGACTTTCGAACATCGACTTTGCTTTACCCAATTATGCACCTTCATCAAAAAACACAAAATTTGCTTTTGCTTCAATAATGTCGGACAATCTTACTGCAGGTAAAATTAATAATTACAATGCATCCCTCAGGAATTCATCAATAACTATCGAAACATCCGATGCAAGAGATACAACCAGGATACCCGACTTTATCTGTTCTTATAATATGGATTCCCTGGCAGCAAATATGGATACTATGAGTATTGCAATTTCAAAACCCCAGGGTATGGTTTCATTCTCTCCAAGGTTCGGTAAACCCGATCAACCCAGGATAATTTTGTCATACAACAGTGAACAGTTAAAATCCATAATGGGGAAAAGCTCTTTTGCAGTAAAAACAATAAGCATTGACACCGATATTCTTAATGACAATACTCAAAAAGATATTTTTCTCCAATGGGTTGCAAAAGGTTTTATTGACATGAATAATGGTACTGCCGATATAGCAGGGTTTTCTCACAAAATTGAGATCCCTTCTGTAAAAATGAATTTCGAACCCGAGACATTCAATATTCAGGAAAGTATTATCAAAATTGACAAATCTGATTTCCAGTTCTCAGGCACTCTAAACAACATATTATCCTATTTCAGGGGTGATTCAATATTAAGAGGAAAATTCAATTTTGCTTCCAATACAACTGATATTTCGCAATTACTGACTCTTACAAATGGAATAGGCTACAAGGATACAATTTCCTCAGAGAAGCCTGATATTCAAAATACTGATTCACCTTATACGGGTCCGTATATGGTGCCCAAAGGAATAGATCTTATTCTTAATGCAGATATTAAAAAGGCTACTATGGGTGTTGATACAGCAACCAATATTGCTGGAAATGTGCAAGTTCATGATGGCATACTGGTGCTGGACGGACTTAATTTTGATACTCCCGCAGCACGAATGCAGCTAACCGCTCTCTACCGGACGCCAAGAAAGAATCATATCTTTCTTGGTCTTGATTACCAGATGCGCGATATTGAGATCAGTGAACTGCTCAGGATGATACCTGACATTGATACCATTATGCCGATGCTCAGGTCATTCAGCGGCAAGGGTGAATTTCATATAGCAATTGAAACTTATCTTGATTCATTATATAATATTAAGAAATCGACTCTCAGGGGGGCCTCTTCCATAAATGGGAATGATCTGGTTTTAATGGATGGAGAGACATTCAGTGAGATAGCCAAAAAACTGAGGTTCAATAAAAAAACTCAAAACAGAGTTGATACTTTATCTGCTGAATTCACCATTTTCAAAAACGAAATCGATGTCTATCCCTTCCTGATCGTAATGGATAAATACAAGGCTGTTATAGCCGGCCGCCATAATCTGGACATGACCTTCAATTATCATGTATCGGTAGTTGATTGCCCTTTACCCATCAAACTTGGAGTGGATATAAAAGGCAATGAAACGGATTTATCTTACGATCTGGCTGCATGCAGGTATGCAGCATACTTCCGTCCCTCATCAAGACACGCAGTTGAAAACAAACAGTTGGAACTGCGTAAACTGATACGTGAAACACTTACTCAGAAGGTAATAGAATAAAAAGCAGGGACATTCTTAACAATATATGGCTGATTTGTAATTCAGGACCTTTAATTCCCGTTAAAACATTTCCATCTCCAAAACGATATTTTTCAATAAAGATCCGATTGTATAATAAAAAATTATACATTTGTTTCGTAATTAGACGAAATACTAAATGAAATGGATATAAAAGAAAACGTGAAGGTTTTCACGGTTAAGCAGGAAAAAATTGCGAGGTATTCAAAGGCACTCGGACATCCTGTAAGAGTTTTCATTATGGATTTCCTTGTAAAGAATACCGACAAGTGCTGTTATAGCGGTGATATGGCAGAAGAACTTCCCATTGCCCGTTCGACACTCTCTCAGCATCTGAAAGAATTGAAAGAAGCCGGTCTGATCCAGGGTGAAATAAATCCTCCCTATATCAAATATTGTATAAACAGGACAGGATGGGCTGAAGCCAATGAGTTGCTTGGTAAATTCTTTAACAGAAAATAGTAAATAATCGAGTTATGGAAATAAAAATATTAGGCACCGGTTGTTCAAAATGCAAAACCCTTGAGGACATTACCCGTAAAGTGGTAAAAGATAATGGCATTGATGCTGACATCACAAAGGTTGAGGATATTGTTGAAATAATGAAATTCAATATCATGACAACTCCTGCTTTGGTCGTAAACGGAAAAGTTGTTTCAAAAGGACGTATACCATCAGTTGATGAGATTAAACAATTTTTAACCAAATAATAATTTAACCCATGAGTAAATTCTTATTAATGAGTTTCGTACTGATCGCACTGGCTGGTATTTCATGCAGTGCCCAGTCAGATCAGAAACCCACTTCCCCGGTTACAAAGAGTGGTGATGTTGAGGTTTATTACTTTCACATGACAACCCGTTGTGTAACCTGCAAAACAGTGGAAGCCGAAGCCAGAAAGAACGTTGAGATGCTTTATGCCGACAAGGTTAAATCAGGTAAGATAAGCTTTACTGCCTTAAATCTTGAAGAAGCAACTGGTAAATCGATGGGTGAAAAACTGGGTGTAAACAGTCAGACACTCCTGATTGTCAAGGGAGACGAGAAGATCAATATTACAAATGAAGGTTTCCTTTATGCTGTTTCCCAGCCACAAAAATTCACTGAGGTTATGAAATCGAAGATAGATCCCCTCATAAAATAATTTGGGTGCCGGCCGCCTTCGCTTAAGCTATGGCGGCTAAGAGGTGCCGGGTAATCAGTAATCGGAATTTAGTAATAATTCAAGCAACAAGCAACAAGCAACAAGTACCAAGGTAACTCAATATTTCCCTGATGGATTTTCTTACAAATCTGCTTGACAGTAGTTCCATGTCATGGCTTACAGCCTTAATACTTGGCTTGATGACCGCTATCAGTCCATGTCCGCTGGCAACGAACATTACTGCGATCGGATTTATAAGCAAAGATCTGGAAAACCGCAACAGGGTATTTTTCAATGGATTGTTTTATACCATTGGAAGAGCAATTACTTATACCCTGATTCCATTAATTATATTTTTTGGTGCAGACCAGTTTAAATTCTCAGGATTTTTCCAGCGATACGGTGAGAAGATCATAGGGCCGTTGTTAGTGTTAATCGGAATATTTATGCTCGATATCATCAGGATAAATTTCCCAGGTTTTGGCAGACTCTCAGAAAAGATGGAAAAGAGAAAGAGATGGCGGTATATTGATGCAGTATTACTTGGGATAGTATTTGCTCTTGCTTTTTGTCCCTACAGCGGAGTTTTGTACTTCGGGATGCTTGTTCCATTAACCCTATCAAGCGGTTCTGGATTATATCTGCCGGTTATTTTTGCCATCGCAACAGGGATTCCGGTAATCATTTTTGCATGGGTTCTGGCTTACACTGTTTCAGGAATAGGCGTGGTTTATAATAGGATTAAAATATTTGAACTATGGTTCAGAAGAATAATTGCTGTTGTCTTTATAATTGTTGGTCTCTATTACATATTCAGGATTTACTTATAAAAAAATTTGCAAGATTATTTCGTAGTATGACGAAATATCAATTTTACAGAAATGAAAAACATTAAAACAAATATCTGGTTACCTGTTGCATTGTTACCTGTGTGGTACATTATATATCATAATCTCCAACCGGTTACCGACTGGTTAATTGATTCGGTTTTCGGAATGACAAAAGGGGAACATCTCACTGAAGCAGTGCGTTTCTTTGTTTTTGAATTCCCAAAGGTCATGATGTTGCTTACACTGATAATTTTCTTTGTGGGAATTATCAGGACATATTTCACTCCTGAGCGAACACGGAAGAGCACTTGAAGGGAAGAAGACATTTACAGGTAATGTTATGGCTCGATGCTTCGGAATTGTAACTCCATTTTGTTCATGTTCAGCTATCCCTTTATTTCTTGGGTTTTGTAGAATCCGGCGTCCCTCTTGGGGTCACATTTTCCTTTCTTATTTCATCGCCAATGATCAATGAAGTTGCTGTGGTTCTGCTGTACGGAATGTTCGGATGGAAGGTAGCTGCAATATATGTTGGAACAGGGTTGTTTATAGCAATTATTGCAGGATGGATAATTGGTTTACTCAGGCTTGAAAAATGGGTGGAGCCGTGGGTATATGAGACACATCTGGGTAATAGTGGGGAGGAAGAAGAAAAAATAACATTCGGTAGCAGAGTCAGTCTCGGATATGATGCAATAAAGGATATTGTAGGTAAAGTATGGATCTATGTAGCTTTAGGTATTGCAGTCGGAGCAGGAGCCCATGGTTACGTGCCTGAAGATTTTATGGCAGCGATTATGGGGAAATCTGCCTGGTATTCAGTCCCTTTATCAATTTTAATTGGGATTCCTCTTTATTCCAATGCTGCCGGTATCGTACCTATTGTATCTGTTCTTATTGAAAAAGGAGCATCCCTGGGAACTGCTCTTGCCTTCATGATGGCGGTAATAGGCTTATCCCTGCCCGAAATGATAATCCTGCGCAAAGTACTGAAACTACCTCTGATATTTACATTTATTGGAATTGTTGGGGGAGGAATAATGATTGTCGGGTATATTTTTAATGTAATTTTTTAAATCTACTAATATGAACACAGTTAAGCAAGCACTTCTTCTGTTTCTATTAATCACATCTTTTCTACCAACTGCGTGTGGTCATTATTCATCCATTACTGAGGAGACAAAGACCTCTCAAAGGTCATCCCAGAATAGTCAAAAAACAGAAACCAAATACAAGGTTACATTTATTGAACTGGGATCGGTAAGGTGCATCCCATGCCAGCAGATGCAACCAGTTATGAAATCGATTGAAACGAAATATGGTAAAGAGGTCAAAGTTGATTTTTATGATGTTTGGACTGAGGCGGGTAAGCCATTCGGTATAAAATATGGCATTGAAGCCATACCTACACAAATATTTCTAGATGAAACTGGTAAGGAATATTACAGGCACGTTGGGTTCTTCCCAGAGGAAGAGCTTATAAAAATTTTGCAAGTGAAGGGTGTCAAAACAAATTAAATGGATAATCTTTTTAATAATTATGGTTTTATAAGCAGCGAAATTTTAAATGTTTCACCACGTGAAGCATTTGAATTATGCGGTAAAGGTGCTGTAATTGTTGATGTAAGAGAAGAGTATTTAAATAATTTTAAAATTTTTAAAGTACCTGAGATATTGTTTATACCATTAAGCAGACTAGTGCAGCGAATATCAGAATTACCACAGGAAAAGTATCTCATATGTGCTGATACTGTCGGATTAAGAAGTAAAGAAGCAGTAGTTCTTCTTAAAGATAAAGGATTCATAAGAATTGCAAATATGGCTGGTGGAATTGTTGACTGGGAGAGGGATGGGTTGCCGCTTAAAACAAATATTGAAGAAAGGCTATCTGGTTCCTGTATGTGTCAGTTGAAGCCCAGGGAACGGAAGAAAAACAAAAGAAAAAAGTAAAGGACAAAAGCAGGGTCATTGCATGCAATTACCTGCAATAGAATAGATTTTATTTACCAAAATCAAATCATTATGAAACAGTCAATTGGTTTTATCGGTGGCGGAAGAGTTACCAGAATTCTTCTGCAGGCATTCTGTAACAGGAATGTAAAATTCAAATCTGTCGTTGTAACGGATACAAACAGTGATGTGACAACCAGACTGAAAAATATTTACCCTTTTATTGAGGTGGATAATGCTCCAGTTGCAGCTGCCCAGGATATAGTTTTCATGTCACTTCATCCTCCTGTAATAATGGATACTCTTGAGCTATTGAAGAATGATTTCAAGAGCAATACAACTGTGATCTCTCTCGCACCCAAAGTAAGCATTTCAAAGATATTATCGAAACTGGGGCAGGTTAATAATGTTGCAAGGCTGATCCCTAATGCTACCTCATATATTAATGACGGATATAATCCTGTTTGCTTTTCCTCTGGATTTGACAAAGGAGAGAAGGATTCAATAATGGATCTCCTGAGAAACCTTGGTCACACCTTCGAGGCGGCAGAGGAGAAACTTGAAAGCTATGCCATAGTCTCAGCAATGCTGCCCACCTACTTCTGGTTTCAATGGAATTACCTGGAGAAGATAGGTATTGAAACCGGACTTTCACAATCAGAATCAGAAGATGCTGTGCATCAAACACTCCTGGCAGCCATCAATCTGATGTATACATCGGAATTAAATACGGAAGAGGTAATTGACCTAATACCCGTTAAACCTATAGCCGAGCATGAAGCCCAGATTTCTGAAATATACAGAAGCAAGTTGATTGCCCTCTTTGAAAAAATAAAACCCTAAGTTTATAAAGAATATAACAAAAATCTTTGGAATTTTAATATTTATGTCGTATGTTTACGTCATTAGATATTAAAATATGAATAAAGCTGAAAAATTCGACGATTCATTGCAGGAACTTGCCCGGTTTGCAAGAATAATCTCACATCCTGCCAGGCTCGCTATTCTGAGGTACCTGGCCGAAACCAAAACCTGCATTTCAGGTGATATCTCCGATTATATACCCCTTAGCCGGACTACTGTCTCGCAGCACCTGAAGGAGCTGAGGGATAGTGGCCTTATCCACGGTGAAATTGACGGTCTGAGAATAAACTATTGTTTATGCTCAGATAAGATAGAGCGATATCTTGAGTTGTTCGATTTATTCTTTGAACCGCTTAAGAACGCCAGAATAACATGCTAATAAACCCTATATTATGAAAATTCTTATCCTATGTACAGGAAACAGCTGCCGCAGCCAGATGGCTCACGGCTTTCTTCAATCGTTTGATAAAAGATTAAAGGTCTTCTCAGCAGGTACTGAACCTGCTCTTAAAGTAAATCCGATGGCTGTCGATGTGATGAAGAAAGCAGGGATCGATATCAGTAATCACAAACCAACCAATGTAGACAAATATCTTAAAGAAGAATGGGATTATGTTATAACTGTCTGCGATCATGCAAATGAGGTATGTCCCGTGTTTCCCGGAAAAGTCAGAAACAGGCTGCATATGGGATTTGAGGATCCTTCCGAGGTTAGGGGAAACTATACAGAAGTACTGAATGAATTCTACAGAATAAGAAATGATATCAGGGACGAGTTTTATTCATTATATGAGACCAAAATGAGGAACAAAATCTGACCAGAATATTTTATAAATGGAAGCTTACATATCAGGAAATATCACTGTACAGAATATTATGATACCATCTGTTTCTTCAGAACTTAAATTTAAAGATTTTCTGGGAGCTGTTATGGTCCGATGGGGTATTAATCGTGATAATTACCGGGTACAACCAGGCATTTTTGCAATTGGAAATCCAACTTCTGATTCAGATGTGTTTGTAACAGCAAATTACAAACTCTCATTTGATAACGTACGAAAAAACCTCTCAGGGATAAATGCATGGATCCTGGTTCTCGACACAAAAGGGATTAACGTTTGGTGTGCAGCAGGCAAAGGGACATTTGGGACTGAAGAGCTTGTTAATCAAATCCGGGAAATTTCGCTTGAAAAAATCGTAAGCCATAAAAGAATAATTCTTCCACAGCTTGGAGCAACAGGGGTAGCAGCACATATAGTAAAAGAACAAACAGGATTTAATGTCCATTATGGTCCTGTAAGGGCATCCGACATTAAAAAATTTATCAGTGAAGGTTACAGGTCAAGCAAGGAGATGAGGAGGGTCAAATTTAATCTGGCAGATCGTATTAAACTTATCCCAAACGATTTCATGTATGGTAAATATTACCTTCTGGGGGCAATGCTGCTATTTTTTTTATTTTCGGGAATATCAGGAAAAGGAATTTCTTTCACTGATTATTCAGAAATGAGAGCCCCTGTATTTAATATTCTGTTTGCCTATCTGGCAGGTATTTTACTAACTCCGCTGATGCTTCCATTCATTCCCGGCAGACGCTTTTCATTAAAAGGATTTTACTCAGGAGCCCTTGTTTATTTAATACTCCTTCTGCTGAATTTTACCGGTGATACTGTTTTAATCAAAATTTCATGGTTTTTCATAATTACAGCAATTTCCTCGTTTATGGCAATGAATTTTACAGGTTCTTCGACATATACTTCATTGTCGGGTGTTAAAAAAGAGATGAAGATATCTTTGCCTCTGCAAATTGGGTTTGCAATTACAGGTATTGTTTTACATATCATTGGCAAATTAATTTAAACAAATACAATGAAAGATCTTGTTTATCTGTCTGATGTAGTCACATTAAAGTTATCTGAAGAAACCTGCAACGGATGCGGAATGTGTATCAAAGTATGCCCTCATGAAGTATTTGAGCTATACGCCCGTAAATCTCATATTGTCAGACTCGATTATTGCATGGAATGCGGGGCATGTTCACGCAATTGTCCGGTTGGCGCAATTACAGTCAATTCCGGTGTCGGCTGTGCAGCAGGTATTATAAACGGTATTCTGAACAATACTGAACCATCCTGCAGCTGCTCCGGCTCAAATTGTTGCTGACCTTTTAAACTCTTGATTTTATAGAAATTAATTGTCAATTTTCTCCTCGTACAATCTTCAAATATTACACATGAAACCCAGACTAAAATTTCTCGACAGGTATCTGACTCTCTGGATCTTCCTTGCAATGTTCATCGGAGTCTTTTCAGGATTTTTCTTCCCGTCAATAGCCTCGTTCTGGGATTCATTAAAAGCTTCTCCTGAGAGCACAACAAACATTCCTATTGCGATCGGACTTATTCTGATGATGTATCCGCCACTCGCAAAAGTCAAATATGAGGAATTGGGTGGTGTTTTCCGGAACTTTAAGATTCTCGGTCTCTCCCTGGTACAGAACTGGATCATTGGTCCGGTCTTAATGTTTGTCCTGGCAATACTTTTTTTTAAGCTTTTCCCCGGAAAAGACAATGCCAACCTACCCTATATGTACGGGATAATTTTAATTGGTCTTGCACGCTGTATTGCTATGGTTATAGTATGGAACGACCTGGCAAAAGGCGACCCGGAATATTGTGCCGGATTAGTTGCCTTTAATTCTATTTTCCAGGTATTGCTTTTCTCAGTTTATGCATGGGTCTTTATTGCTGTTTTACCCGGCTGGTTTGGAGTGCCGACTAATTCAGTTGTAGAAAATATTACTATAGGACAGATAGCGAAGAGCGTCTTTATTTATCTTGGAATACCGTTTATTGCTGGTTTTATGACAAGGTATATCTTAATAAGGGTTAAAAGCAAGGAGTGGTATCATACCAGGTTTATTCCAAAGGTTAGTCCCATAACACTTATCGCATTGTTATTCACTATTATAGTAATGTTTTCATTAAAAGGTGAATATATTGTAAAATTGCCGTTTGATGTACTACTGATAGCCATTCCTCTAATCATTTATTTTGTCATAATGTTTATGTTCTCATTTTTCATGAGCAGAAGTGCAGGTGCCACATATGGACAAACTGTCACACTTTCATTTACAGCGGCAAGTAACAATTTTGAACTGGCAATCGCAGTGGCAATAGCTGTATTCGGGATAAATTCAGGTGAGGCATTCACAGCAGTTATAGGACCCCTCGTTGAGGTACCTGTTATGATAGGCCTGGTCAATGTTGCCCTCTATTTCAAAGGAAGGTACTATAATAAAGTAGCTGTTTAACCGGAATCAGAGTGCACTATCATGCCTTTCAAACACATGAGGTCTTAATTATCATGTAAAGCAAATATTTATAATATTTATTTGTTGATTTGCTTCATTGAAATATTTCAATCATGAGGCAGAAGTTAAAAGAAATACTTTCCGAGCTTTTTGCTGAACAAGAGAGCTTTTCACTTGAGGAGAGAATGCTCATTTCATCAATTATTGTTGCCATAGGCGGAGCAATAATAAGCCCGGTCTTTGCCATCTTGTTTTCATTCATGCATATTCTGATTTACATTAATCTTCTTTACCTTGCCTTTCTTGCCATTGTCTATTATTTTATCAGATATAAGCGAATTATCAAACCCTTTATTATACCTGTTCTGCTATCCTATTTTCTTCTCGTCATTGCTATCTGGATATTCGGAGGAGGGATGAACGGACAAAATATCGGTACGTGTATTTGTCATACTAATTCTTTCATTGATAATTGTTCCGGAAGGGAAGAAGCATTATGTTATCTCAGGTTTTCTCGGTTACTAATTGTCATTTTTTATCTCATACAGTTGTTCAGCACCTGAATTAATAACAAACTATAATTCTGAGACTAACAGATGGATAGACAGCTTTACAACCACATTTCTTTCTGCTGTACTGATATACTTATTAATCAAATACATTCTCAAAAATTACAATTCCGAACGAAAAAGGGCTGAGGAGAGTGAGAAAAGAGCCCGTCAGCTCAATGCCGACAAAGACCGGTTTATCTCAATCCTTTCCCATGATATGATAAGCCCGTATAGTACACTCTTCGGGTTTTCAAAAAACCTTATGGAAAATGTCCGTAATTATGATATTGAGACCATAGAGAAACATGTAAAATATATCAATGAGTCTGCAAAGGCGTCCTATGCACTAATGGAGGACCTGCTGATGTGGATCAGGGCCCAAAGGGGAAGAATTCCCTTTGATCCGGGATCTGTCAGCCTGAGTGAGATCTGTACAAATCTAACAGAAGCCTTTAACCATGAGATCAGTGAAAAAAAAATTGAGATAATCTTGCCATCATCCGATATCTCAGTTTTTGCAGATATCAGTATGCTTAAAACAATCCTGCGGAATCTTGTTTCAAATGCAATAAAATTCACCCCTAAAGGCGGTAAGATTACCATTGATGCAATGCAGAAGGAGTCATTCACCGAGATCTGTGTCTCAGACAATGGGACAGGCATGAAACCGGAGAATTCAGCAAAGCTTTTCGATATTTCACAGATATACACAACCAGAGGCACGGAAGAAGAAGGGGGAACAGGACTGGGCCTGTTAATCTGCAAGGAATTAGTTGAAAAGCATAATGGGGAAATATGGGTTGAAAGTGAGTATGGCAGAGGAACAACATTTTATTTTACCCTCAAAAACATCAGGCGTAATGAATAAGCTTAAAGTTCTTATTGTTGATGATGAACCACGTGCAAGAACTCTGCTCGAAATGCTGATCCAAAATTACTGCTGGGAGATTTTATTCGCAAAAAACGGAGTCGAGGCAATTGAATCCGCCAGAACAAATCCCGGGATAGATCTGATCCTGATGGATAAACGGATGCCTGAAATGGATGGGTACGAAGCAACCCGCCGGATCAGGCAATTCAACAAAGATGCTGTTATTATTGCACTATCAGCTTCTCAGAATGAAGAGGAAAAAGAGAGGTCGGTTGAAGCAGGATGTAACTATTTTCTTTTTAAGCCTGTTGAGGTAGATTTATTAATTGATTTAATTAAACAACATTTCGGGAAATAACTGTTAACATTCAGGGAATTAAAAACGGCCAGTTAAGGGAGATATTCAATAAGACGCCGGAATAACAGATCAGGTTATTGGAAATAAGCATTAATATTTTTCTCATTTAAATTGTACATGCTGATCTTTGATTCTTGGGGTAAAGCAACACTCAGGTAATAGTTTTGCAGTTTCTTTGAATAAATATAATGATGATTGGAGATTGAAGCATCTTTTAAATCATCAATAGAGTTCCTTTCTATGAGGTTCACAGGATTATGCACCTCAATATTTGCTAGTTGCGGAATTATTCCGGTTCCAATCGCCTTAAGAAAAGCTTCCTTTCGCGTCCATAATAGAAAAAACCGTTCTCTTGATTTCCCTTTGGAATTCAATATGTATTCACCCTCATCTCCACTGAAAAATCTCCTTATAATTGACTCGAAATTAATATCCCTGTTAATTTCTTCCACATCAAGGCCGATATAAAAATATTCAGATATGGCGAATGAAAATGAATTCCTGGTATGTGAGATATTAAAAAAAAGCGGATCACCCTTAATGGCTGGTTTGCCGTGGATCCCATAAAGATATGAGATTTCATCCGGGTCTATATTCAGTTTTTTTGACAGGATCATTCGGAGCAGGGTATAACAGATCAAAACAGTTTTTCTGTCCTTAGCATTAGACAATCTGCCTGCCTTTACCTGATCATCTTTATTAATATAGCCATTTATGGGTGAAATTCCTGAAGCAAAATCTTCACTTTGTCCGAAGAATACCTCTGCAGTTGATAGCATGGTGTCTGAAACAGGGTTTTCCACGGGGTAAAAACTGCACCTGACAAATCTTGAAAATGAAACCATGGGCATTGAAATTCCGGCTATGAGGGTTTGTATACTCTTGAAAGGTGATCCATGAACTTCTTCCCTATCAATTCAGCATATTCCTTTTCACGTGCAATTGCCAGATGTGATCCTTTGAAGGTTACCACATCGACTTTATCTACATGAACCTCCCATCCGTTATAAATAAAAGTACAATCAGCAATATCTGACCTGAATAACAATAATTCACCTTTAAATTTTCCGGGTCGGTATTTACTGGTTAGCTGTTTGTATTTATCCACAATATAAAAATTCCGTAAAATTACCGGAACAGGCTTATTAAATAATAAATAGAGTTTACAAAGATATCTCTGCAAACGTTTCCCGATTTTTCTCCGCGTTGGTCCTAAAATGTTGCTTTTAATAATTTTAAATATGTTATTATGCCATTTTATTTTTTCAACCGATAATGCAGTCATACTATCCAGCATTGCAAGGAATGGAACTTCAAATCCCGCCTTCTGTAACTGCACGGCCATTTCAAATGCAAGTACTCCGCCAAAAGAGAATCCACCTAAAAAATAAGGGCCCTTCGGGATGATTTTTTGCAGTTGAATAATGTAATCTGCTGCAAAAGATTCAACGGTTTTGTATTTTATTTTCTCTCCTGTGGATCCATTATGCAGAAATCCATAAAATGGCTGATCTTTCCCCAGGTAATCGCATAAAGGATAATTCATAACCTCAAAGTACACCATGACAAACGGAATTTTGTTCCCAAGAGGATTGATCGGCATCAGATTGGAACACTCCGGAGGCCAGTGGTGCCTGATCAGGTTACCTTTATACTCCTTAAGCTTTTCAATTAATTCAGGAGTTATGGAATTCTCTGGTCCCTCATATTTTATTTTCCCTTCTCTGTAGAATATCTTAATCGACTTTTGATCAAGCTCTTCTAAAAATTCGTTAAACCTCATAATTCACCTGTAATTATTTTATCACCTGCTTTGTTCTGTTGCATTTCAGCGGTTCTTTCAGGAGCTCTCTTTGGATTCTTCTGCCATTCAATCAATTCAGCAAGACTCTGTATTTTTGGGCTGAAAAAAAACTCCCGTAATCCCAGACTAACGTTTAATTCTTTTTCAATTCTGTCAACTACCCTTACTGCAAGGAAGGATGTTCCGCCCGCATCAAAGAAGTTATCATTTATTCCGATGGATTTGGCTTTGATTATATCCTGCCAGATGCTTAATACCTGTTTCTGAGTGTCCGTTAATTCTTTCAGATCAACCGTGCTTTCTTTTTCTAATATTTCCGACAAATCAATAGTTAATGCTTTTCTGTCAATTTTGCCGTTAATTGATATTGGAAAACCTTGTACGGCTTTGTATGCTGAAGGGTATCATGTATGCGGGCAGTTTACCATTGATCCGGTTACTTACCTCAGTGAAATCGTTGATGAAACCCGGTGGAACATCCAGGAAAGCCACTAAGCGGACATCGTTTGCATCTATTTTAACCGGTTTAACAACCGCTCCTTTTATTCCTTCAATCTCCATTAACGCTGTTTCGATTTCCTCCAGTTCAATTCTGAATCCCCGTATCTTTACCTGGTTATCAATCCTGCCAAGAAACTCAATGTTTCCGTCCGGCAACCATCTTGCATAATCACCTGTTTTGTAGAGTCTCTCTCCGCTGATGTGAGGATGTTCGATAAAACTTAATTTGTTAAGATCATCCCTGTTCAGATATCCTCTGGATACGCCGTCTCCTCCCACATACAATTCACCTTTCACTCCTACTGGTTGATAATTAAGATTTTTATCGAAGATATAAGCTGTCGAATTACTGATTGGCTTTCCAATAGGTATATTATGGTCGAAGTCCCTGTTTATTTCGTAACACGTTGAAAATGTTGTATTTTCTGTTGGCCCATATCCGTTAATTACTTTCAGCTGCGGATTATTCTTCCTTACTTTGTTTATATGTGGCACGGATAAAACATCGCCGCCTGAAAGCAGGTACTTCAAATTCCTGAAGATTTCGGTGCCGGCTTCAGCCAAAAAAGTGAAGAGCGCAGAAGTAAGCCAAAGAACGGTAATCTCATTGAACAATCAGCTCTTCACCCAGAAGTTTATGGTCCAGAATGGTTTCCTTTTCAACAATATACAAACTTCCTCCATTTAATAAGGCTCCCCATATTTCAAATGTAGTTGCATCAAAGACAATGGCTCCTGTCAGCAATATCCTGTCATTTTCAGTGAGATCGATATAATTCGTATTCCTTACAAGCCTGACAACACTCTGCTGCCTTATCATACTGCCTTTTGGGCCTCCGGTTGTACCTGAAGTATACATGATATAAGCAAGATCCGAAGAGGTGTTTATGTTATAGACATCAGATTCATCAGGGCTATAAGAGTCAGGTGAATTCAGGTTAATCATAATTACATCTTCAACCTCCTGATTCATAAATTTTTCCTGGGTCAGCAGAATTCTGCACCCTGAATCCTTTATAATAGCGTTAATCCTATGCTGGGGATATTCAGGATCAATGGGCAAATATGCCCCTCCGGATTTCAGAATTCCAATGATCCCGACTATTAAATCTATCGATCTGTTAACCAATATACCAACCGGAGTATCTTTCCGTACCTCGCATTTTTCTCTAAGTGTCCTGGCCAGCTGATTCGATCTCCTGTTTAGCTGATCATAAGTAAGCGCCTCATTAAGGAAAACAATTGCAGTCTTATCCGGATTTTTCAGAACCTGCTCCTCAAATAACTCAATAATAGTCTTGTCCTTTGGATAGGGTGTTTTTGTTTCTGTAAAACTTAAAACCTTTTGTTTTTCCTCCTCAGAAATAAGAGGAACGGATGTGACTGGTAATTCGTAATTTGAAACCAGGTTGGATACCAGGGTCAGGAAATTATTACACAAAGCGGCTGCCGTATCTTTCTTTATCAGGTCTGTATTGTATATAATAGATCCCTCGATAGTATCTCCATTATCGAACATTGTGCATGTTATATCAAAGGGCGATGTTCCACTCTGAATAAAGAGCTGTTCGCTGCTAATACCCACAAGGTTAAGAGGAACACTCAGATCACCTTCCCATGCAAGGGCCACCTGAAAGACAGGATTGGCATAAGAAGACCTGTCAGGCTTAACTATTTCAACAATCTTCTCAAACTGCAGATCCTGGTAGGTGATTGCATCTAAAATCACCTCATTTGTTTCTCTCAACAGATTCTTAAAAGAGATTTCCTGATCCAGTCCGCATACGGATAACCACAGTATTGACGAACATCCCTATTACATTCTCAAAGGAGGAATGTGACCGGTTGGCGACCGGTGTACCAATGTTAATATCAAGATCTCCCGAATATTTATGCATCAGGATCCCAAAAGCGCTCATCATGGTTGCAAACAGACTGACTCCTTCATTCTTGCTGATTTGTCTGAGTGCAGATGATATTGCAGCCGGGAATTTGATCTGCTCTTTGGCACCAAAACCTGAGGAACCATACAACCGCGGAAAATCATAAGGAAAATCTATAAGCGAGGAACATCCTTCCAGCTGTTTTTTCCAGTACTCAATTGATTTGGTTTCATCATTCTGTAAATCCTGCTGTTTTTCCCAATAGGCAAAGTCATATTGCTGATAAGTTAGTTTCTTTAACGAGATTTCACGTTCGGCGTCCAGATCCTGGTATATCTGATTAAGATCATTAATAAATATCTTCCATGACCAGCCATCGAAAACAATATGGTGAATAGCACAATAAAAAAAGAACTCTTCCTCACTTATCTTATAAAGAAATAATCGGTATAACGGGCCAGTATTCAGGTCAAAAGCTTTTCTGGAGTCATTCTTGATCAAATCCAGTATTCTGGATTCGCTTTCTTCTGACGGGATGTCACTGTAATCTACAAATTCAATATTTACCTCGCTGCTTTCGATAACACAACATGGGATGCCCTCTCGCTCAATAATTCTGGAAAAAAGTACATGATGCCTTGAGAAAAGGCAATTTATGCTCCTGCGGAAAAGATCAATCTTTAAGGTTCCGGTCATCCGATAGCCAAACGGAACTATGTAATTGGGAATAGTTGGATTTAACCTTGTTATGAGCCATATTCTTGCCTGGCTCTTAGTCAGCGGAAGATCATTTAAATCGGTCAGATGTACCAATTCTGCAGATGATATCGGTACCTGTGGAATTTTCATCAACATATTGCCCAAGTTCCCCTATCGAGGAGTGTATTATCAGATCCTTAAAACTAATTTTTACCCCAAGTTGTTCTTCCATCCTGTTTAAGAGGCTTATTGCGAGCAAGGAGTTACCTCCAAGGTCAAAGAAATTATCATTCCTCCCTATCTCACTTATTCGCAATACCTTACTCCAGATTTGAAAAATCTTCTCTTCGGTCGGTGAAGAAAAGGCCTCTTCCTTCTTACTTATATCTGTTGCTTCGCTCTCATCATATTTAAGTGCCTTCCTGTCGGTTTTGTTATTCACAGTTAACGGAAATCCATGCATGAGTTTAATTCCGTATGGCAGCATATATGAGGGAAGTTTTGATTTAAGGTGTCCCAGAATTTCTCTGCTGTCCATACTGAAGCTCTGCGGTACATTCAGAAAAGCAATCAGTCGTATATCCTTTTCCTGCTGATTCAATGGTTTAACAACAACCTCGATTACCCCTTCAATTTTGGATATTACTGATTCAATTTCATCAAGCTCCACCCTGAAGCCTCGTATCTTTAGCTGATTGTCCATCCTTCCATGAAACTCAATGTTCCCGTCAGGTAACCATCTGGCAAAATCACCGGTCCTGTAGAGTCTTTCACCAGGGAAATAAGGATGCTGAACAAAGCTTCTTCTGTTCAGATCATCCCGGTTGAGATATCCAGGAGATACTCCATCTCCCCCTACATATAACTCCCCGATAATTCCTACGGGTTGATAGTTCATGTTTTTATCAAATATGTAGGCTGTGGAATTGCTTATCGGCTTTGCCAATAGGAATGTTGGAATCAAAATCTCTTTCTATCACATAAGTTGTAGAATTACAAGAGTTTTCAGTTGGCCCGTATACAATTGATAACTGTCAGATGAGGATTACTTTTCCTCACTTTGTTTACATGAGGTGCGGACAATCACCTCCCCGCCTACAAACAGATAATTTAACTTACAAAAGATATCTGTTCGTATTTCTGCTAACTGGGTAAAGAGAGCTGAAGCAATGTCCGCTTTTGTAATATCGTTGTTTATCATTACTTCACCTAGTGCATCCGGATTCAGAAGTGTTTCTTTATCAACAATATATAATGTTGCCCCATTTAATAGTGCTCCGAAGATCTCTTCAGTTGAGGCATCAAAAACGATGGACGCTGTTTGAAGAATCCTGTCTTCAGGGGTGATATCCAAATAGTTCGTATTCCGTACCAGCCTTACCACGCCTCTGTGATTTATTAGTGTTCCCTTGGGATTACCTGTCGTCCCCGAGGTGTAAATTATATATGCCATGTCTGTTGCAACATTTATTCTTTCAACATTTGACATGTCGTTGTGATAAGAGGCAGAAGATTCCAGACTGTACTTTAATATCCCTTCAGTAGGTTCATTTAATATATTTGTCCTGGGTGATAAGGATCCTGCATCCTGAATCCCTGATAATAAAGTTTTTTCTTTCTTCAGGATATTCAGGATCAAGAGGTACATATGCTCCTCCTGCCTTTAGAATCCCAAATATCCCGACAATCATATCAACCGACTTATCCACAAGTATTGCAACCGGATCACTGGTCCTTACTCCTGAATTCCTTAAAACACGGGCCAATTGATTTGATTTTTGGTTTAACTGACTGTATGTAAGAGAGCTGCCCTTAAAAACTACTGCTGTCTTTTCAGGATACAGACTGGCCTGTTCTTCAAACAGCTGACCTATAGTTTTATCTTTGGGATAGTCAGTACTTGTATCATTGATTCTATCGATCAGCATCCGGTCTCCATCAGTGATCATAGAAACAGAGTCTATTGGAGAATCAGGATCTTCAACAAGATTCCTGACAAGAACCAGAAAGTTATCCCGCAACCTTATGATTGTATCACGCGTGAGCACATCAGTACTGAATTCTATCTCCCCGCCAATGATGTCACGATCTTCCCACATGGAAAAAGTGATATCAAAAGAGGCAACCCCATCTGGTACTGTAAACCTTTTCCCGGTGATACCACCCAGATCCATTGGAATTGTAAAATTATTTATCCAGGAAAAGCAAACCTGGAAAAATGGATTTAATCCCGGAATTCTTTCAGGTTTAAGGATCCCGACTATTTTGTCAAATGGTATGGAGTGTTGAAGCGTTTTGTCAAATACTTCAGTAGAATAACTGATATGCTTCCTGAAATCTTTACTCCCGTCAATCACCTGTCTGACAGGTATTGTGTCCACAAAGAAGCCAAATATCTTAAAAGAATCACTTACCCGGCGGTTTGAGACTGGAATTCCGATACATATATCATTAACCCCGGAGTATTTATCAAAGAGTATTCCCAGGATTGAGAGCAGTGTCTTAAAGACCGTGGTTTTTGATTCATGACTCAATGTTCTCAGTTTTTGAGATATTTCGGGTGAGATCTGAAATAGCTTCCTTGCCACCCAACCAGGTTTGATTTTTGTTTCTTTGAAAATCATACGGGAATTTAAGCTCAGGGGGGCAGTCTTTTAAATGTTCCTTCCAGTAATCTGCGATCTCTTTTTCATTTACTACTGCAGATGTTTCTTTTTCTTGTGCAGCGAAATCATAACTCTGAAACTTCAGTGGCTCACCTAATTCATCAACTCCAAGTAAAAGATTACTATATATCCTGCTCAGCTCCAGAACAAGGAGCCTTCTTGAAAATCCGTCAAAAATAATATGATGAACCGTCATACAGAAAAACCAGCTCTCATCCGTCTCTTTTAACAGGAAGATCCTGTATAAAGGACCATTCTCAAGATCAAATGGAATTCTTGATTTTTCACCGGCCAGTGTCAGGATCTTTTCTCTGGCTGTCTGTAAAGGGAACATTGAAAAATCAATCAATTCGATTAGCACCGGCCCTGGTGTAATTGTAATATATGGAACTCCGCGATGCTGCTTGAATAAGGAGAATAATGTAAATTGTCTCTCAAAGAGGAGATTCATACTCTTGTTGAAGGTCTCGACATTTATTTCTCCTTCAAGATGATAAGCCATATGGATATTATAACTTGGATCAGATTTATCCTGTTGTGCCATTATCCATAATCTCTGTTGATTTGACGACAGAGGTAAATTCTCCATATCAGTTAGATGTACCATCTTATTCATATTCTTTGCAATGTATCTATAAATAATAAAAGAAGTCTGTCAAAGCAAGAAATAGCCTTAATAGAGTGAGGAAATCCAAAACAGATATAAGTTCTGGTTAATGAGAATGCCTGAGGTTAATATATTTTTTTCCCTGCTTCATTTCTTGGAATTTCCTCAATAACAGTCACTTCAACACTTGCGTGAAACAATCCGGTTTTCCCTACTACATATTTATGTATTTCCTCTTTCAAATTATGGTCAGTTATTTTAATTATCATCTTTTCATCATTTCCGGTACAAAGACAATCCATATCGAATGCTGACCTGATCATTTGCTCTGTTTCATCGAGACCTATTCTCAGGCCGTAAAGCTTAAGAAATCTGCTTATTCGTCCTACTATGTAGTAATATCCGTCAGCATCTCTTTTTGCAATATCTCCTGTATGCAAGACTCCTCTGTTTTCGTCGCCTTTTGCTAAATCAGTTCCGCTTTGTGCATATCCCAAAGTAACGTTTGGACCCCGGTAAACCATTTCACCGACAGCTTCCATCTCATCTATTTCCGCTCCGTGTTCATCAATAAGTGAAATGTGTCCTGCAGCTATTGCCTTTCCAATGCTTCCTGTTTTATGTATTGCCATATCGGGTTTCAGGAAAGCCATTCTTGAAGATCCTTCTGTCTGGCCGTAGCCCGAAATGAATTTTTTACCTGCCTTACCGGCAGATTCAGCAAACTCGACGAATAGTTCATTTTTAAGTTTTCCTCCGCCCTGGATGAGAAGTCTTAAGTCAGGCAATTCCATTCGAAAAAACCTGAGTCTGTACAACACTTCATAATTGTATGGAACACCACTGAAATTTGTTGCCCTCTGATCCTTTATGAATTGCCAGAAACCTCTGTCTGTTAATGCCTGCCTGCATCAATAAGACTCTTGCTCCTGTAAAAAGGTGACTGTTTATTACAAAAAGTCCCATTGTAAAATGCATCGGTAAAATTGCTATCCCTCTATCTTCAGGTTCCAGCCCGGCTGAGGCTGCAACATTCCGGGCATTCACCTCTACATTTAAATAACTGTGCCGAACTAATTTGGGACTACCTGTACTCCCAGATGTAGGAAGAAGGAGCGATAGTTCGCCGTGCAGGTCAAGGGGCTTGAGTCCTGTTCCCACAAGTTGATAGTCAAATTTATTAAATATCAGCCGGTTATTAAACTCAGAAGAATATCTTTCAGGGACCCAAAGATATTCTGGTTGATATATGGAAATCAGATTAGCCAGCATTCCCCTGTCAATATTGCTGCTCAACAACAAGGGTACTATCTTCCCTGACAATGAGGCGACATATCCTGCACAAGATCCTATGCAGTTCTCCGACAAAATAAAAATAAGTGTCCTCCTTTTTATTACAGATAAAAACTCTTCAGCAAAACCGCATAATTCACCATATGTAACGCTTGCCCCCCTGTCATCAATTGCGGCGATTACTGTTTTCTTTTTTTTATCCAGATCAAGAAACATGTTTGCTTAGCCTCCTTATAATACTGTACAACCGTCTACTCCCAATATCTGCCCTGAAATGTAATCCGACAAATCCGATCCAAGAAATACACAGGCATTAGCTACGTCATAAGGCTTTGCCAATCTGCCCATTCCGATTTCTGAAAGTTTGTCTTTAAAGTTCTTCTCGAAAACATCATGAAATCTTTCTGTATCAACCATTCCTGGAGCTATTGCATTCACTCTTATATTTTGTGGTGATAACTCCTTTGCTGCTGATTTTGTCAATGAATTTACAGCGCCTTTTGAAGCAGAGTATGCCAGTTGACCTTTTACCCCATTTACACCAACAATGCTCGATATATTTATAATAGAACCTTTACTCATTTCTTGACATTATTCTGGCTACAAGTTGAATCAGGTAGATCATAGCAAAGACATTCACTTCAAACATTTTCCTGAGGGTTTCGAATTGAATCATACCTAACAATTCATATGTAACTACCCCTGCATTGTTGACAAGGATGTCGATTCGTTGCTGTTCTTTCACTATCTGCATTACAGAATTTTTTACTGCAATATAGTCCGTGACATCAAAATAAACCGGAGACACAGTTGTCTGGTTTCTTCATTGAACATTCTTTCGACCAATCATCAATTGAGTTTAATTCCCGTGCATTTGCATACACGATAGCCCCCTCCTGGGCATATCTTTCAGCAATTGCCCGACCTATTCCGCGAGATGTTCCGGTAATAAGAGATACTTTACCCTTTAAAAGTTGAGAATTACTCATATTTATTCTTGACTGATTATGCTGATTTAAGCATATTTCTTTAATATCTGATTCTTGAAATTGCATATTTATCAATCAAAATAATCAGAAGTCAATATTGTATTTATTTAATATTAACTTTCCTTTTTCATAAGAAGTAAAATCAATAATATCGTTTGGATCAAACATTATACTGAATGCTTCCTCCATCGCTGCTATCATTACCATATGCCCTACTGAATCCCAACCGGATATTGACCGATAAGCTAAATTATCCAGCTGACCTGAATTCACCTGGAAACTCTCAATAAATACCTGATTATACAATTGCAAATTATTCATATCCATTTAAAAATAAATAAAGATAATTTTCAGATTTTCTAAATGATACTTCCTTCAATATTAACGTTTTAGCTCTATATATCATTAAGAATAACAAATCTTTAAAAATAGGATAAAAAATGCGAAATAACATTGTCTCCGGATGTTTATTTGATAAATCGCCCGAAACATGTGATGAAAAACAATATAAAGCGATCCATATATAACTTCATCCCTGAACAATAATTTCGGTTATCTTTAAATCAAAATACCAGGTAAAACCCATGGCTGGATTCAATAATCGCTCAACGATATCATGCCTGATCATTACATTATTATTCATTTCCATAGCATGCCATGATGATGCTCCAAAACGAAAGAGCGGACATGCTTCTTCTGCTCCATCAGATTCAACCGGTCTTATTTTAACTACTTCTGAATACCAGCCGGTTAATGCAATGCTGGTTTTACCAAAGACACCCAGGCCGGGAGAACCTTTCCGCATTATGTCAACCGGTGGAGAGAATATACTAAAAGCAAAGATCCTCATAACCGGCCCGTCTGGTAATTCAGAGTCTCTTAAAACCAAAATAGGGAAGGAATCTCCACATTGGCGGATTGATGATTTTTCCGGAGTCTCTGCCGGTAAATATAAGGTCGAATTAATCGGTCGCAATAGGGTGATCACCAGCCTGGAGTTTGAAATTTCTCAGGAGAAAACGGCCCTCAGGGAGGGTAAAGTATGGAAGAGTGAGCGTGGATGGGACAGCGGTGCGGAGGCAATCTATTCTGCCTGGATAAGCGCTTTGTTTTTTGGCTGCAATGAGCAGGCTTCCTGGTCAGCACTCCACGAGGTAACTCAAAACCAGAATCAGAACTTCCTTTACAACTTTCTTTCTCTTGATGAAGATGACCCGAATGGGAAAAACAAGGTGATCATGCAGCCTGATTGTGCCGATAATCCATTTTACCTCAGGGCATATTTTGCATGGAAGCTGGGACTTCCTTTTGGCTACCATTTGTGCGACAGGGGGAGCCTGGCAAGAAATCCCAGGACCGGTCAATGGGTCACAAATGAAACTATCAGCTCAAAAACCAATCCGGTGCTGGCATTCAATTCCTTTCTCAGAAGAGTTGCGGACGGTGTCCATTCAGGAACAGCCCGAACCTCGCTGGATGATGACAACTCCGATTATTACCCCGTGCCGCTTGAACAGGGAGCCCTGCGTCCCGGGACTGTTTATGCCGATCCCTACGGACATACCCTGATCCTCATTGGCCGTTTACCGCAAACCAGTGACAATCCGGGATTACTCCTTGCAGTGGATGCCCAGCCCGATGGGACGGTAGGCATCAAACGGTTCTGGAAAGGGAATTTTCTGTTTAATACCACAGGAGTGATTGGAGAACCCGGATTCAAGGCTTTTCGCCCAATTTCTTTAAATAATGGCGAACAACAGCTGATGCAAAACAAATCACTTACAGCTGCAGATGGATTTGTACCCTTCTCTCTCCTGCAGAGGAAAATGGGAGCGGATGTTTTTTACCGCTCTATGGAAAGGCTGATCAACCCTAATCCGCTTGACCCTGAAACGTCTTTGCTAAGCCTCATACAGGCACTGCACGAACAGCTATTAGTGCGTGTCATCTCTGTAGCCAATGGAGAAGCATATTTCAAATTACATCCCGGAGCAGTGATCCCCATGCCTTCCAGTCGCTGCGGGAGTTTTTCAGACAGGTGGCCAGTGGGAGGACTTTTCGACTCCTAACCGTGACCTAAGGCTGCTTATTGCAATGGATGCTGTATTGGGGTTCCCCGATCTTGTTGCCCGTTCACCTGAAGATTATAAAATCTCAGGAATAGTCTCTCCGGAGCAGATGAAAAAAAAGCTTCAGGATATCCTTGAGGAAAAAGTTTCCGGGCTTTCGGTTAATTATACCCGCACAGATGGCTCTCAGCAAAGACTGACTGTCGGCGAAATACTTAAAAGAATTGATGCCTTTGAAATGGCCTATAATCCGAATGATGGCATCGAGATCCGCTGGGGGGCACCTGAAAACAGTGATGAACTGATTACCTGCCATCGCCGTGTTCCTCCGGGCCAGCGCGAGAAGATGCGTCTCAGTGAGGATTTGGTTCAGGAAACGGCTGCATCCGCCTACTTAATCTTCCTCACTTTTTGAATATTTTCTCTTCAGAAAAAAATAGACGGGAATTCCTGAGAAAATGAGGATCATGCCTATTGCCGCTTCGCGTGGCCTTGTTATAATGGTATTGAAAAACAGGCCTATGCAAAAAAGTATAAATATGGCCGGGACAACAGGATATCCCCATACTTTATAGGGTCTGTGAACTTCCGGCATCCTGCGCCTTAAAATAAATACCCCAAGCACTGTTGCCCCGTAAAATATAAAAACAGCAAAGATCAGCATGTCAGTCAGCTGATCGAAGGTTCCTGAAAGCACCAGCACAGATGCCCATATTCCCTGCCACAGGAGTGAGTTTGACGGAACATTGGCTTTGTTAATCTTCGCTATACCCCGAAAGAAAAGCTTCTCCCGGGCCATGGCATAATAAGGCCTTGCTCCTGTAAGAATACTGGCATTAGCACATCCAAGTGTGGTAACAAGGATTAATAACGAAATAAACATAACCCCTCCGCTTCCCCAGAAACTTCTGACAGCCTCAACAGCAGCAATCTGATTGCCTGATTCATGAATCTGCACCAGCTGGGGAATTGTCAAGAGGGTCAGGTAAGTGATGTTAACTAGCAGATAAATAAATATTACTATAAAAACACCGGTTACAATTCCTTTTGGAATGTTTCTTGTGGGGTCTTTGACCTCTCCTCCGATAAATCCTACTGAAACCCAACCCTGGTATGCCCAGAAAGCTGCCAGCATAGCTGTATAAAACGAAGAAAGTGTTACAGCGCTGCCTGTCAGCTCTTTAAAATTTATAACATCTGACGGTACGGATGATGTGTCTGAGAGACCAAAAACTACAATTGCAAGAAGGCCTGTGAATACCAGAAACATTATGGCCCTGCTTACTCCCGCTCCGCTTCTTAACCCTGCCATATTTAGTCCTGTTAATACCAGGATCAGCAGAATTGCGGTCAGCTTGACTCCAAAATCCTGGAATGGGTAGAATACACCTCCGATTGTAAAATGGTTCAATGAAGTGAAAACCTGAGGTATATGGACAATACTGTTAAGTGACTGAGCAAAAACATAAGCCAGCGATGAGATCGTAGCAGTCTGGATGACCGTAAAAAGCGACCATCCGTACATAAATGCAAAAAAACGGTTATAGATCTTTTTCAGGTATACAAATTCCCCTCCGGTATCAGCAAGCAATCCAGCAACTTCAGCATTGCTCAGGGCCCCAAAGAGTGTAATGATTCCACCGACAATCCATGCTGCAAGAATCCAACCCGATGAGTGAAGTTCTGCGGCCATCGGAGCAATTTTCTTATATACTCCTGAGCCGATTATATTTGCAATCACAAATATAACGACATAACCCATACCCAGTGTCCTGACCAGATTCCTTTGATTACCCATAGCACTACTTTTAAACTACCGATTATTGCAAAATAATAATTTATCAGGGAATATGTCAAATAAGGCAATTTTTTTATCTGAAACCCGTCAGAATGGAAAATGAGCAGAATTCACTGTTATGAATCATGCTCATTTTCAAAATACCGAAGGGATTTATTTTTAGATCTTTACTTCGCTCCAAAGATCGTCCATCCTGCATAAATCTGAAATGTACGGTTTTTAATGCTCTGCTCAGATACTTCGGAGATATCGGTAAAACCAAGAATATATCTGACTCCGGCGTTGAATCCAAGAGGAAGGTGTAATCCGGCTCCGAAAGCCAGGCCAAAATCGTTGTTTTTCAGCTGATCTGTTACATCACCAATATCTTCAACACTAGCCTTTGTCAGAAAACTGAACTGAGGACCAGCTTCAAGGCTCAGTAATGGAATTGGCTTGAAACGCAGCATAACAGGTATGGATATGTAATCAAAATCCACCTTTACATTATCCCAGTTGCTGGCATAAGCCGAATATAAAACTTCCGGCGTTATCCCGAATTTATCAGATAGATTCACATTAACATAAGCCCCGAGGTGAAAATCAGTAGCTGAACTTATATCGATATCGCTAACATCCTGATTGGCAAAATTAGCTCCTGCTTTTATGCCAATTCCAACACCTTGAGCATTCATTAACAGTGGTGCTAAGAATAGCATCCCAAATAAAAATGATTTTTTCATTTTCCGGCTTTTTGGTTTAACAATAGTTGTAAAATTAAGCATTATTAAATATTAATTGTAATGATGGCAACAATATTTAAAAACAATGTGCCTATTGGGTTAGTTGTCTTTCAGGCAGCGGACGGACAACCCACTCTGCTTATGATCAGAGGTTCCGGTTACATCGCTGTCAGAGTAGCTCATAGTTCTATTCAGGATATCAGAACTGGAATACTCTGTAGAGCTCCACCAGTGGCCGCGGAGACCAACATCCAGAAACGATCCCCGGTTGCCACGACTACCTCCCGGAAGGGCCTTAAAACCTGTCGCATTTGTCGCGCCGGCATTAGGGTTCATCCAGCTATCAATTTCTTTCAGATTGCCTCCGGCCATTTCATCACCGGAATAGTTGGTTAATGTCAACCATTCATCAATGCTAGGCACATGCCATCCTAATGGGCACAATTTGCCCGTGCTTACAGCATAGCCATTATACAAAACTCCATATTTTGATCTGTATTTTACAGCGTCGTTATTGTACCAGCAATAACCTGGTGATGACAGACCGCTCCATAGTTTATAGTCATATATAACGGGAATAATAGTACCATCATTGAATCTGGTGGTTTTCAGGTTCTCTGCCATCCAGATCTGAGTTCCTATTTTTATCACATTATATGAGTTCCTGTCTCTATCAATTAAACTGGTTATGTTTTCGGAAAATAAATTATCTTTCGGTAATTCTGCGGGTTGTTTCAATTCAACAATGTAAGTTTCACTGGCAGCATAAAGATTTACAGAATAGGTTAAATCCTGTGCTATTGAGAATATGCTTAATGACATAAATACTGCTGCGATGAATGATTTCTTCATATTATTATTACTCTGATTAATGTAATACCAAAAGTAGTCCCTATTAAACTGACAGGTATTGTACAACTTTAGATAAGAATTACATTATTCACACATTTCCCAGGAATAATATCCGGTTGTTTAACGATCTTCATGCTTTAAGCTTTAAGCTGAGACTCACCATCTCCTTTTGGAGGCTATCCACCCCAGAAGAAAGCCCAGACCCAGACTAATCAGTATCTGTCCCCAGTGCAGATTAGTCATTCCCATCGAACCGCTACCATGTCCCAACCCTTTGATCCAGGGCATACCGCCTAACAGCAGAAAAGCAATTACAATAACCGCAACTGCAACTACATAGTAAAGTGTTCTAGTGTCCGTTCTTGTACTCATGATTTTACTTTTATTAATATTTCAATTTCGCAATAATTAATAGTAAAGGTAGGCTGTTATAGCTCCGGTATCGTTACACAATTCTTTAACAGATTTATATGATTCACTCAATCCTGATCTTCAGAGGCTTTTACCTGGAATCACAGTTACTCCGGAAGGACTACGATAAACAAAGTTTTCTCAACAACAATAACTTAAGCCTCTGCTGCTTAGCTCATAATGTCCTGTTTGTGGCGGACTTCTGCAAGTTGCTATTTGGGGAATCCAATAATAATTTCTATATTACAAATAAAATAATATCATTATGAGCAAGAAGTTTGATCGCAGAAAGTTTGTTAAACTTTCCGCAGGAGGCAGCTTTGAGAAAGAGGATTCTTTTATTGACAGCTTACCTGAGGAAGGGAAACCTCAAAATCAGGACAACAGAAAAACCCTGCGGCTTGGATTCATTGGAATCGGGGGCAGGGGTTCATATCACCTTAACGCGGCATTAGGCATAGATGGCGTTGAAGTACCTGCCATATGTGAGCTCAAACCAGTGCGTTTGTACCAGGCAAAAAGATGGATTGAGGCTGCAGGACTTCCATCACCGAGACTTTATGACCGCGGACCGGAAGATTTCAAAAGGCTATGCGAATCGGAAGATCTCGATGCAATAATCTGTTGTACCCCATGGGAGTACCATACTCCGGTATGTGTTGCCGCAATGAAAAACAACAAGCATGCCGTTACTGAAGTTCCGATATGCATTACCATGGAAGAGGCATGGGAAATCGTGGAAACATATGAAAGTACAGGAAAATGGGCAACTATGGGTCTGGAATTCTTTTATAACCTCCCGATATTAAATATGATTCAGAAAGGGTTGTTCGGGGATATCGTCCACGCTGAAACCGGATATATTCATGATCTCAGAATGGTCAAATTTACTCCTGAAGAGGAACCCTGGAGATTGCAGCATTCATTGGACAGAAACGGAAATCTCTATCCCGACCACCCGATGGCAAGCATGCTGCCCGCATTGGATATTAATCATGGCGACAGGTTTGACTATATTCAATCGATGAGTACAAATTCTGTTATGCTAAATAATTATGCAGCATTAAACTATGGAAAAGATTCTCTCTA
The DNA here is from genome assembly GCA_963782945.1 of uncultured Bacteroidales bacterium. GTDB lineage: Bacteria > Bacteroidota > Bacteroidia > Bacteroidales > VadinHA17 > LD21. The sequence continues at coordinate 202,193 of CAWALO010000009.1, read as the reverse complement.
TGCCAAAGCCAAAGTCTCCCTGGGTGATTACAATGCTTCGATACTGAGAACTGTCAATGGTAAGATGATGACAATCATTCATGATACGAGCACACCTCATCCAAGAGAGGATTATCGTGTCCAGGGAACAAAGGGAGTATATCTTTCCAACGGGAAAAGGATCTACATTGAAGGAATCAGCCCAAAAGAACATACATGGGAACCGGCTGACAAGTATTTAAAGGAATATGCTCATCCGGTGACCTTAAATTATAATCCGCCACCCAGAAGAGGAGGTGCGATTCAGGGGCATGGCGGTGGCGGTACGCAGACGCCACAGAATTGGGACAGGTTGGTGAGAGCACTTCGTGAAAACAGGCTTCCCGACTGGGATGTTTATGATTCAGTAACAAGCAGTGCCATAATTCCATTGTCATGTGAATCAGTTGCAAATAAATCCCGGGCAGTTGATTTTCCTGATTTTACTAAAGGAAAATGGAAAACAAGGCCACGGATCAACCTGGTTTAGATCTTAAATTATGAGAAAATGAAAAGGATAAAATCATGAACAAAATATATTATAACCGCAGAAAATTTGTCAGGCTGTCCACAACAGCAGCCGTTGGAGGAACTGCCATGCTGTCCGGAATTAAATTCCCAAAAGAGGCAGCAGCTATTAATCAAAACAGTAACCGCACACTCCGGCTTGGGTTCGTTGGTATAGGTGGCAGGGGTTCTTATCATCTTAATGCAGCGTTGGGTATTGAAGGAATTGAGGTGCCTGCCATTTGTGAACCAATTCCGGAACGATTGCAGCAGGCAAAAAAATGGATAGAGGAGGCAGGTTTGCCGACGCCAAATCTCTATGACAGAGGAGTGACTGACTTCAGGAGGTTGTGTGAAACCGAAAAACTGGATGCCGTAATCTGCTCCACATCATGGGAATGGCACACACCGGTATGTCTGGCCGCAATGAAGAATGATAAGCACTGTGTCTCGGAAGTTCCTATTATTCTGACACTTGATGATGCATGGCAAATAATTGAAACATATGAAAGTACCGGGAAATGGGCCACTATTGGTCTGGAGGGTTTCGGCCAGCTTGCAGTTCTTAATATGATCCGGAAGGGATTATTGGGAGACATTGTACATGCGCAGACAGGATATATCCACGACCTGAGATTTGTGAAATTCAGCCCTGATGAAGAACCATGGCGCCTTCAGCACTCCATTGACAGAAATGGCAATCTATATCCCGATCATCCGATGAATAAAATGCTGCCTGCCCTGGACATTAACCACGGAGACAAAATTGACTATCTGGTCTCAATGAGCTCATTTGGCGGAATGCTTAACGACTATGCAGCAATATATTATAAGGATAAAAATCATCCTCTCACCAAACAGAAGATAGCGCTTGGCAATTATAACGCATCATTGATAAGAACTGCGAATGGGAAAATGATAACACTGATCCATGATACCAGCACCCCTCATCCAAGAGAGAATTATCGCATACAGGGTACCAAAGGATTATATATTGGTGATTCAGCATCCAAAAAAATATACATTGAGGGGATGAGCCCCACTGAGCATGAATGGGAACCGGCAGAACCATATTTAAAGGAATATGAACATCCTGTAGTAAAAAATTATAATCCTCTCCCGAGAAGAGGCGGAGCAATTCAGGGTCACGGAGGAGGAGCAACACAGACACCAATGCACTGGGATCGTCTTGTAAGGGCTCTTCGGGAGAACAGGTTGCCCGACTGGGATGTATATGATTCGATAACCAGCAGTGCAATTTCTCCTGTTACTGAAGCTTCAGTAGCAGATAGAGGTAAACCAATTGATTTTCCGGACTTTACCAAGGGAAAATGGAAAACACGACCACCCATTATGTTGACTTAAACCATGTTTCAGCAGATAATATAAATTCCAGCTTAAATGAAAACCTTAATTAAATCATTGCTCATATCAATGTTGTTTTTATCAATCATGCTGTTGTCACATGCACAGCAGCGTCAGATGAGAGCTCCCGGATTGCAGGACAGCCTTCTTCTGAAGGACTATAAACCCGAGTCGATTTTTGTAATTCCTGAGACTGTGGTTCTCAAAGCGAGATATCCGGCTATCGATATGCATATGCATGCCCCGCGGGGAGGCAACCTGGATTCTATTGTCCTGGCGCAGATAAAGAACATGGACGAAACTGGCGTACAGAAAACAATTCTCTTTTGCGGAACAGGGAAGACATTTGATAAATTTGCTTCAGTCTATGGAAAATTCCCAGACCGTTTTGAACTCTGGTGTGGATTTGATCTAACAGGTTATAATGAACCAGGTTTCGGTCCTTCAGCAATTGCAGAGCTGGAAAGATGTGTCAGTCTGGGTGCCAGAGGTATTGGCGAAATAAGTGATAAAGGGAGTGGCCTGTTGCGGGGAACAGGTATTTCTATGCACCTCGACGATCCGCGAATGGATCCGATCCTTGAAAAGCTCGCCGACCTTGGATTGCCGATAAATGTGCATACCGGAGATCCAAAATGGATGTACGAGCCGATGGATGAAAAAAATGATCTGCTGTTCGAAGCATATTATTACAGGCTTGACAACCAGAAAAATATTCTGGTACTTGAAGAAATGATTTCAACCCTTGAACGGGCAGTTAAAAAACACCCCAGAACCACCTTCATTGCATGCCATTTCATGAATCTCACCTACGATCTGGATCAGCTGGGAAAGTTATTCGATAAATATCCGAACCTTTATGCTGATATATCGCAGAGAGAGGCTTATGTGGCCAGCATCCCTCGTTTTGCAAAACAGTTTATGGAAAAATACTCCGACAAATTAGTATGGGGAACAGACCAGGGATATAGTCTTCCGATGTACAGGAATTCCTTTCATATACTCGAGACTTTGGATGAGCACTTCTATGCATGGGATGTTTCAAATACACGATGGTGTCTGTATGGCCTTGGACTTAGTGATCCTACTCTTAAGAAGCTCTATAGGGAAAATGCACTTAAAATTCTTAAAAAATAAGCTGAAATTAGCCTTCTTTATCCAATTATGCTGAGGAGTTCAATGGACCTTTTATCTGAACATTTTTTCCTTAGATAGGTATTCGTACTTGCCTTAAGGTAGCTTAACTGGCCGGAGCTGGCAATAGCACTTGGCAGTAGCAGTTGGCTATTTGAACCTGCATAAAAAACACCAGAACAGAGGATTCAGTAAATCATTTCTTCTGGTTCAGTCCCTTGCTTTTAAGGTGGCTGATCAGCATATTTGAATAGCCTTTAAACCAGGTGTTAATATCTTTTGGGTTCCTTGCCTCAGACTGAACAGACCATAATAATTTGTCGTCTGCCAGATCGTACAGGTTGGTTTCGAGATAATAGGTTTTATCAACAGAATAATAACCTGGAGAGTATACCTCCGGATAATAATGGTTATAATAGCCATAATAACTTCCATAGTATCCATAATTTACAGGAGCGTAAACTGTTCCTGGATTATAGGACTCAACTTCCTTGGAATCGAGCAGTGACAGCATCAGTACAGCATCGCATCCTCTTTTGGAAATGGCTTCTGTAAGTTGTTCCCGTGTGAGATCCTGGGTTATTGAGAATTTGGGAGGAAAAATATCAGTGCTTCTTAAAACTTTAAATCCCCTGGAGATCAAAGTATTTGCCATCTGGGCTTCAATGTCGTAGTTGGCAGTTGAGTTGGGAGAAAGGACAACAACAAACACCTTGTTATACGGACCTTTTGCTGTGGCTTCGGGACTGGCCCAGGAGCCGGTAATCTTCTGTGTTGGTCCGCATCCCCACATTAACGATGAGAAAATAAGCAATAAATAAATCCTGAATTTCATGCCTGAGGTTTTTGTTAATGAGTAACATTCCGGACTTTCCCGGCAACAGCCTGTTTACTTTCCTTATACTCTTTAAGAAGTGACTGGAAGATTTCTTTTACTGATGATATTTTAGTAGCTCTGAAAGCATTGCTTCCTGCGAAGGCATAGCCATGCTCAAAATTCCCCTTCAGGGCATTTATGAGTGCAACAATTATGCAATATGGGCTTTTATCAATGTCGCAGGTTTTAATACATTTAAAAGGACATTTCTTGGGCTGCTTTTTACCATCCCTTACTTTCTGGATAAAATTGGAAAAGATTGCCCGTCCCGGCATGCCTACCGGACTTTTAATTATTTCAATATCATTTTCAACGGCATTAATGTAAGCCTGCTTAAAACCATTGGATGCATCACATTCATCAGTGGTAACGAACCTTGTTCCCATCTGAACGCCGGATGCCCCAAGTTTCATAATGCTGTTTATATCCGCACCTGTATAAATTCCCCCGGCTGCGATCAGAGGTATAGATTGATTATATTTTTCTTCAAATATTTTCAGCTCATCGACAATTTCAGGCACAAGCTTTTCAAGTGAATAATCACTGTCTCTGATCTGTTCCTCCTTAAACCCCAGATGGCCGCCAGCTTTTGGTCCTTCAACAATAACAGCATCAGGCAGATAATCGTAATTGGCTTTCCATTTTTCACAGATTATCTTAGTTGCCCTGGCGGATGAGACTATAGGGATAAGTTTTGTGGTACTGTCTTTCTTTAAGAATGAGGGTAAATCAAGCGGGAGTCCGGCACCGGTTGTAATGACATCCACCTTTTCAGCTATGCAGGTTTTTATCATATCAACATAATTGGTCATTGCAACCATTACGTTAACACCTATTACACCCATTGTCTTTTCCCTTGCCTTACGAATCTCCTCTTTAAGCCCGTGAATGCTCGCCTCAAGGTAGTTTCCAGAAAAATCTTTATATAAAAGCCCGAGTCCTGCGCTTGAAATAACTCCGATTCCGCCTTCATTCGCAACAGCGGATGCAAGACCTGAAAGCGAAATACCAACGCCCATACCGCCCTGAATTATAGGGACAGCAACTGAAATATCCCCGATTTTTAATGCTTTCATCTATTTTTTCTTGTCATTTTAAAAACCCTATTCATTAATCCTGAATGCAAAGTTATCTCTGCAGAAAAAAATATTACCATGAAAAATGATTGATTATTACCTCAGGGTACCATTAAAGAGTTTCATGAAATGATTTCCGGAGCTCAGGATTTCTTCAGGCTGGATTGGACTCATGGACACAGCGGGCAAAATGGATGACAACGCTTCTCAGGAATAATCTGGTTAATAATCAGGCAAAGATAATCAAATTTAAATGATTTGTCAAATTCTTCGCATAGCAGCTCTGCCTCTCATAATAGACTGAAGAGAGAAATGAATTGCCTGGCAATATAAAAATAAAATTTAAATTATTGAAAATAAATGAATTATTAGGGTATTTATCCGATATTTAAGTGTACCTTGCGGAAAATTAATAAAATCAAATTATGAGTAAAGGAACAGTAAAGTTCTTCAATGATTCTAAAGGATTTGGATTCATCAAAGAGGAGACTACACAAAAAGAATATTTTGTGCATTCATCCGGTTTAAATGAAAGCATAACAGAAAATGATGAGGTGACCTTTGATCTGGAAACTGGTAAAAAAGGCTTAAATGCAGTAAATGTTAAACTTGCTTAGTTTATCTTTTTAATCATCTAATATGTCTGGTCCCGCCATTTGCGGGACTTTTCATTAAAATTCAAAGAAATATGTTCGATAAAAAACAAAATATTATCAAATCGCCCGATCTCTCGAAATTAAAGGAAGTTATTATTGACCACAGAACAAAGATATATATTGCTCCCGATGCAGATATTGAAAAGGCCAGGGAGCGTTACTTTGACAGGATTTCTCGAAGGAATGCATAATATCCCGGCAGATAACTTGTATTGGTTTATTCCTTGAATATTTTGACCTTCATGGCAGATGGCCCTTTGGCTCCCCTGCCTATTTCAAAGACGACAACATCGTTTTCCCTGATAGCCTCCAAAAGACTGTTGGCATGAACAAATACGCTCTGACCTGAGCTGAGGTCGCGGATAAATCCATATCCTTTTGAGTTGTTAAAAGTAGAAACTACTCCCTTCCTGACAAAATCAGGAGCGGACTGAGGATTGTTTCTGGTTACATTGAGCTCTATACTTTCAACTTCAACATCAACTTTTTTCTTATCAGGGTCGGGAGGTGTGGAGCTTATCATCCCAAATTCATCCACATATGCGATCATGTCATCGAAGTTGCTCCTCTTTCCCTCACTTTTCTTCTTTGCACGCTTCGTCTCCTTGTCTTTTCTCTTTTTGTCATTCTTCTTTCTTACTTCCTTTTTACCAAATGTTTCCTGCGATCTGCCCATATACCTGTTTTAGTGATTTTTTTTAATATTAAATAATCAGCTGAAAAAATGATATTGAGCAGTAATTAACTAACCGGATTTGAGATTAGCAGAAAAGTGCGCAAAATCGCGAAGCTGAATCCGCTGCAAAGGTACAATAAAATATTGGTAATAACACTTTCTTTTAAGCCGGAGATATTTCAGTTAATTCCAATGAAACCTGTGCAATACACGGTGAAGTACAGGCTTAAAAATAAGTAGGGAACAAGCGAGATAAGAATAATAAAAAAGATTTTACGCATCTGCAAAAATACACTATTTTAGTAATCGAGTTCCATATTCAATATTTAACCGCCATCTTTCGTAATAAAAATCAGGATCATATTTCATAATAAACATTAATTAAGATGAGAAGACGTGAATTCGTGACAAAAACCGTTATCGGAAGCGCAGGTGTGGCGCTTGGTGGGGCATCCCTGCTTACAGCATCATGCAGAAGAGCGAACGATAAAATTGTCCTGGCCCTCATCGGTGCAGGCGGCAGAGGTGTTCCCTCAATTCTCAGTTGCTGCAGATCAAATGTAAATGTAACAATTAAGACAGTTTGTGATGTAAATGATCTGAGATCAGCATCTGCATCTTCTGAAATTGAAAAGGAGCTTGGATATAAGCCGCAGGTGACACGCTTTATGAAAGAGGTTTTTGATGACAGGGATATTGACGCTGTATGGATCTCAACTCCGGATCACTGGCATGCCCTGGCCACTATCTGGGCCTGCCAGGCTGGCAAGGATGTATACGTGGAAAAGACTCCTGGCCTGTGCATATGGGAAGGGAATAAAATGGCCGAGGCAGCAAAAAAATACAGGCAGATTGTTCAGGCAGGATTTCAGAACCGAAGTGGAGTTTATGTTACAGCTGCAAGGGATTACATCCAAAGCGGGAAGTTGGGACAGATTGTCCATATCAGGATTTTTAACCTACTCACCGGAACAAAGTGGATTGCCTCGCCCGGCAAAGCAATTCCTGAAGGACTCGACTGGAATGAATGGCTCGGACCAGCACCATATCGCGAATATAATGAGGGGATCATAAATGGATGGTACAACTACTATGATTATAATCCCGGCACACTCAATGATGCAAGCCACCAGCTTGATATCACCAGAATGCTTATGGGTGACCCGGGCCATCCAAAGTCAATTTACGGGTGGGGAGGAAAGAATATTTTCCACTCCGATCGGGAATCTCCTGAATCCCAGTCAATAACATATGACTTTGATAAATTTACCGTTACTCTGGACAGCGGGAATGGTACAAACTACATGTCGAAAACACCCCAGGAGATCAGAATGGACCCGGCAAGATTCCCTGAATGGAAAACAAATGCGGACAGGATTGAGATATATGGTACACTCGGGATGATGTACATGGGCAGAACAGGTGGCGGCTGGCAGGTTTTTGGCCCTGGTGAACAGAAAATAGCTGAAGGCGGTGGTATTCACCCTGACAGGGAACACCAGGTGAATTTCATTGAGTGCATCAGGAACCGGAAGCAACCTAATGCTTCAATGGAACAGGCACACATGAGCGCTTCTCTTGTACATTTTGCAAATATCGCTTATCGTACAGGCAATAAACAACTACTGTTTGACGGACAAAAGGAAATGTTCATTGATAATGATGAAGCCAATAAACTGCTTAAGGTTCCGTATCGTGATAAATATGTAGTCCCGGAAAAAATTTAAAGTTATGACCAGCACTAATGACAAAGTAGTTCTTGCATTAATCGGAGCAGGAGGAAGAGGCACCCAGGTAATACTCGGTATGCAGAAATGCGCTCCGGGAATTGAAGTGAAATACGTGTGTGAAGTTGATAAAGAGAGAGGCGGACGTGTTATTGATGAACTTGAAAAGCAGCAGAAGGTAAGACCTCAGAGGATCGAGGATATGCGCAGGGTCTTTGATGACAAGGATGTTGATGCCGTGGTGATCTGCACTCCGGAGCACTGGCACGCACTTGCAACTGTTTGGGCATGCCAGGCAGGCAAAGATGTCTATGTCGAAAAGAATATTTCTCTCAACATACCTGAGGGAAGGAGGATGATTGAGGCCGCAAAAAGATACGGGAGAATTATACAGTGCGGCTTTCAGAACCGGAGTGGAGCCTATAACCAGCATGCACGTGATTATATTCAGAGCGGGAAGCTTGGAAAGATAGTACTTCTTGAAAGCATATTGCATGCTTCCCGGCAATAAGCCATGGTTATACAAAGAAGATGAGCCTGTCCCCGAGGGCTTAAACTGGGATATGTGGCTTGGACCTGCTCCCACGGTGCCGTACAATGTAAGCCGCCACAAGGGATATAACGAATTCTGGGCCTATTCATGCGGATTGCCTCTGGCCGATTGCTGCCATGTGATCGACCTTGCCAGGATGGTATTAGGGGATCCTGACAATCCTAAATCAGCCTTCTGCGCAGGGGGCCGTGTTTTATACGATGACAAAAGAGATATCCCTGATAACCAAACAATAACATTTGATTTTGGAGAATTCCCGATGACTGTTGAGGCTTCAATATATGGAGAGTATTTACAAAAAGCTACTCCTGAAGTCAGATATGGCCGAAATCTTTTCCCGAACTGGCCATTTCTCAGCGACAGGATGGAAATATATGGCACTGATGGAATGATGTACCTTGGCAGGCATGGCGCAGGCTGGCAGGTGCTTGGCTCTGATTCAGAAGTACTGGCCCAGGAATATGGATATTTCCCTGATGAGGAACATCAGCAGGATTTTATAAATTGTATCCGCACAGGAAAGGTTCCGAACGCAAATATTGAACAAAGTCATAAAAGTGCTACCCTTGTCCATCTGGCAAACCTGTCATACCGTGTTGGTAAAAAACAGCTGTTTTTTGACAGTGCATCCGAACTGGTGACCAACTCCGAAGAGGCCAATATTATTTCGAAGGGCAGTTACCGTCCGGGATTTGAGATTCCGGATATAAAATAATTTTATGAAGATTACAGACAGGAAATTAATTAAAAGAGGCTTAATACTGCTGTCGGTCGGCTTGCTGATTATATTCATAATTGCAGGTATAACCATTGCAAGGACCTGGGGTAGAACAGTTATCCAGGTTGATATCCACCAGGATAAGAAGATAATCCATCTGTCCAATTTTGCAGAACCTCCTCAGTTTGCCATATGGCTCGAAAATCCTGTAACAAAGCAGCTGAAAACTGTTTTTGTAACCCACAGAGTAGCAAAAGGCGACTGGGAAGGAAAAGCCAGCGTGCCTGTTGCATTACCTCTCTGGTATCAATTGTTCAGGGGAAGCAAAGACCATCCGGAAGCTGCCCGGCAGAACAAGAGGTCTGAAATGGCAATTACCGGTGCAACGCCCAAAGGTGACTACTTTTCATTAAGGATAGAGGTTGAACCAGGTTCCGAATGGATTTGCTGGATAGAAATGAACCTTGCAGGTGATTTCAATGATGCATTCCCTGAGGTGGATCTTAAAACCCTTAGGGAAGACGAGTTCAGCAATGGTCAGCCTGCACTTATATTCAGGGCTGATGTAAAGGCTAATGAAGGATTGAAATTCGCGCCCGTTATTATTTCACAGTCAACGTGGGTAAATGGTGTTGTTGATGTTGAACCTGTAACTGAAGGAATAACAACTGCAAGAAAGGTTTTCGATGATATAAGCATATCAGTAATTAAGCCAAAACCTAAACTTATTGATAAAACCAGGATTCAGGATATTTAATTACCAGCAAGAATATGAGAACGAAAGACTTTAAAAAGCTCACACAAATCATTTCTGCATCTGTCATATTTATATTAAGTACTGATATTGCCCTTGCAGAACGACATGTTACGGTAGCTACAATAGGTAATGTTCCATCAGAACTAAAGAGTGAGAACAAACAGGAGATTGTAAACCATGTAATTGCATTCTGGGAAAAAGAACTTAAACAGGTTCTCCCTGATAAACCTGACATTATAGTCCTGCCGGAATTCTGCGACTTATCGGGTGAGGGAGAAGATTATCTCAGGGTTCGCAGAAACCAGGTTCTCGACTATTTCTCTTCAGTTGCAAGAAATAATCATTGCTATATCGCCTTCGGAATGAAAAGGGAAGAGAGGGAAGGCCTTTGGAGAAACTCCTGCGTGGTTATTGACAGGAATGGAGATATTGCCGGCATCTACAATAAGAATTTCCCGACCATCGGGGAGATGGAAAGCGGGATAAAAGCTTCCGATGAAGCTTCTGTAATTAAGTGCGACTTTGGTCGGGTCGCCATTGCAATATGCTACGACCTTAATTTTGATGAGCTAAGAATGAGATACGTAAAGGAAAAACCTGATCTGATACTATTCTCCTCAATGTATCACGGTGGTGTGGCACAAAGCATATGGGCCTATTCCTGCAGAGCTTATTTTGTAGGATCAGTCTACAGGCCGACACCTTCTGAAATCAGGAACCCTATGGGCCAGGTGGTTGCCTCATCAACCAACTATTTTGATTTTGCGGTAGCCCGTATTAATCTTGACTGCGAACTGGTACACCTTGATTATAACTTGCCTAAACTCACTGCTCTGAAAGAGAAGTATGGAACCGGTGTAACTGTCAGTGATCCAGGAGAACTTGCATCAGTCCTGGTGACCAGTGAGGAGAACAAAATAACCGTTGACGGGATGATAAAGGAATTCGGAATCGAAATTCTGGACGATTATCTAAACCGCGCAAGGGAATTCCGCCTGAGTAACGGAAACCTTAAATAAACACTTTAGTCACTTTAGTCACTCCAAACTCAATAAATATTAACCCACAATTAAAAATCACTTCATTATGTCTAATCAAAATTTGCTTGGAAAATCAATTCTGATAGCAGTCACGATTTTCATAATCACCACGGCTTGTAAAAACAAATCTGCAGATAAGGAAGGGTGGCAGGAGCTGTTTGATGGAAAAACCCTCAACGGATGGAAGGTACTTAACCAGGACTGGACAAATCCCGACAGCAAACCGGATTTCTTTGTGGAGAATGGCATGATCGTATGTAACACTGTTATGGGTAATGAGGGCGGTTATCTTATCACTGAAAAATCTTACTCTGATTTTATACTGGAACTGGATGTTAAAATAGATACTTCACTTAATTCAGGTGTGCAATGCAGGGGAAGGTTATGGGATAAGGATACATCCAGTATTTATGTTGCAGGTGACCCAAACCTGACTAAGCATGACTCAAAGTGGCGGGCCGGAGAGGCCTGGGGATACCAGGTAGAGGTCGATCCGTCGTCAAGAGCCTGGTCCGGAGGACTTTATGAGCCATGCAACAGGGGCTGGCTGGTGGCTCTTAAAGGCAATGAACCTGCCCGCAAGGCTTTCAGACCCATGGACTGGAACCATTTTAAAATTATAATGAAAGGAAACAGGATCCAGACCTGGGTGAATGATGTTCCGGTAGTTGACACAACAGATGACCTGACCTCAACAGGTTTTATAGGTCTGCAGTTTCATGGAGCCTATTATGAGTGGCAGAAGGAAAAAAAATCCTTATGGAAAAACATAAGGATAAAGGAGCTATAAAAAGATTTGAGAGATGAGATGTGAGAGGTGAGCGTAGAGCGAGCCCTGCGCCCAGTGCCCAGTGCCCTAGTAGCCCTGAGCCCTGAGCCCTGAGCCCTGAGCCCTGAGCCATTACACCCCTGTAATTCTCTTTTTATATTCTGCGAGGGCACCATCAAGGCGTTCTCTTGATGTTGTATCACCGGGAACGTTATGAGAAGGATGAATATAGAGTTTGACTCCTCTGTCGGCCAGTATCTCAGCCACAGTTGTAATTGTCATCCATACGCATGTTATAAAGGCCATTGTTGAAACGGGGCCTATTTTATCCTGGTGATTTTTGAGAGTTACGGAAGCATCCTGCAGAGGGGCGCATGTATCGACAACATAGTCTGCCAGATCAAAAATTGTTTTTCCGCAGGAGTGACGTGTCTGTTTGCCTTTTGCCTCGGCAGCAGAACCGAATACGACTACCTTCATCCCTTTTTTCCTGGCTTCGATAGCAATGTCAATATTCACATTGTTAATGCCGGTATGAGAGAAGAGCCACATTGTATCGCGCTTATCAAAGTCATACCCTTTCATTATCTCAACACCATAACCTTCGACGCGCTCAAGGAACAAGAACTGATGAACCCCCATCTCTCCTGTTATCCTTGTAAAGAAGGTAAGCGGTAATTCTATCATTGGATGAAAACCGACAAACCCTCCGATACGCGGATACATCTCCTCAATAGGAATTGTAGCGTGTCCGCATCCAAATGTATGTACCCACCGTCCGCATTCAATAGTATCTGCCATTACCTCTGCAGCCTTGCGGATATTATCTGTCTGCGTCTCCTCAATGCGGGTCATTATGTCCCTTGCATTATTAAGCCATTGTGTTGCTAACATAAAAAGTCGTTTTTAAGTGATTACCCAATATTTTTTGTTTTGTTAACTATTATAGTTGCCAGTAGAATCATTATCACGGTTTCGGCAAGGGCAAAAGTAATCAAATGTTCAATGCCAAATCGTTGTGCAACAAATCCCATCAGCAAATTTATGAGGGTATTGCCGATCAGGGCAATAAAAAATACGAGGCTGAAAGCTGTTCCCGAGAGTTCAGAATAGAGATTTCCTACAAATCCGAGCATTATCGGAAAACCACCTGAGAGGCCTGCTCCCAGAAGCACTAAGCCGGCGATCGAAATGTTGAAAGAGAGAGCTGTCTTTAGGAGTATCAGCCCGGGCAATATCATAAGAAAGGAAATAACTAAAAGCTTTTTTGAGGAGAAAGATCTGAAAATGCTGCCTATAAGCAATCGCATTATAACCATTCCTGCAACAAATGATGAGAGGGCATACAGGGCACTGCTCTGTCCGACAGCAAGCCGGTTAATAAGATAGGTTGTTGTCCAGTTATTTATAATCCCTTCAAACCCGCTCTGAAAGCAAAGAAAAAGAGCTATGGTAATCAGCACCTTGTCTTTAACCAGCTTAAGGCTCCGGGTTAAAGGTACTCCTCTCGCCTGTTTTGGAGGAGGAAATTTAATAATGAGAAAATAAACACCCGACGAGAATGTAATAACTCCAACCAGGGCAACAATCATTTCAAAACTGATAATGTTTTTTAACAGCCCCAGAACCAGCGGCATACCAAGTGCTCCAAGTCCGTAAAAAACACCGAGCAGACTTATATTGGCACCTTTCTCCTTATCACTTATGTCAGAGACCAGTGCATTTGTCGCACCGTTAATCGCTCCTCCTCCTATTCCTATGAGCAGGATGAACAATTTAAGCATACTGGCAGACATTGTGAAGGCCAGACCTTCAAATCCTGCAAACAGGCATAAGGATGATATAACCAGTAGTATCCTGTAACCATACTTGTCAGCTATTGGGCCAAAAACAAAAGATCCTGCAATAATTCCCAGAGGCAGGATAGAGAAGAGAGTGCCGGATGCCAATTCATTGAGGTGCAGTTTTTCTCTCAGGTCGGAGGCAACAGAGCCAAGGGTTATCATACTCACACCGAAGAGAAGCATACCTGCACATGCTGCCCAAAAGACGACTCTCTTATTGTAAATCATGATTATCGCTGCTTTTTTAAATCTGATAGTTTCTTCAGAGCTAAAAATCCTGCACCATACACTCCGGCATCACCTGCCAGCCCTGAGACATCAAGGCTCATCTGATGTATACTTACAGGCTGAGCCCATTTTGTCGCTTCCTCCCTGATGGCCGGCAGCAGCTTTATTCCCGGGCCGAAGACACCACCCCCCATAATTATTTTCTCCGGGTTAAAAAGACTTACGAGGTTTGCCACAGCCATGCCCCAGAATTCCACACATAAATCTATCACCTGCACTGCTAGCGTATCACCATTATCATATGCCGAAAAAATATCAGATGATTTAATTGTGTCATTATTTAAATATCTCAGTTCGCCGGAATAGCTGCTCTGCTCCTTCAGTAATGTTTTTGCAACTTTTGCTATCCCTTCACCGGAAGCAAAGTACTCTAAACAGCCACAACTGACATACTGGTCATTATATGGCCTTTGTAAAGCCATCCATCCTATACACCCTGCTATGTCATGACTACCGCGTAAGATTTCACCATTTATCAGAATCCCGGCACCAATGCCTGTTCCCACAGATAAAAATATTGCATCCCGGCAACCCCTGGCATTTCCCTGCCATAATTCACCTAATATATAGCACGCCCTGTCACTGTCAATAGTAACCGGAATATTACCGCATACTGACTGTACTTCAGTCAGAAGCGGGTAATCTTCCCATCCGGCAATATTTGGCGCCCAGACAGTTCCGGAGGATAAATGACTTATACCCGGGACGGATATTCCAATCGAGCTTATTTTATAATCCTTGCTATTGCCTGAAGCAATAATACTGACTACCTTATCAGTAATCAGCTTGCCTGCCTCACCTCCTTTTCGGTTTTCCAGTGCAGCAGTCTCCTTAAAAAGTATCTTTCCATTATCAGAGAGCACGGCTAAAGCCAGTTTCGTACCTCCAAGGTCAATCCCTAACAGAGCCATAATTTGATTTTATATTGTTTCAAAGTGTCCCTTTCTGCATGACAGAGGATACAGATATTAGTTTTTCAATCCGGCTACATATTGATGATGGTAACATTCCACGTGCCGGGATCAATAATAGTAAATTCAAATAATACATCATACTGTGCAGAATGCAATTGATTCCAGGTTCTGTACCTTACTGTCACATCCAATGGCACATTAGTGTTTTGTATTCCATATGTGCCTACATTCCTGTATTCTGAACCGTTTGTATATGCAAGGGAGAAGTCTTCAATTTCAGTATTTTCTGTCCCTCCCAGGAGAACCTTGATTGTTACACCATTAGCTTGTTCGACAGATTTTGTTATGGTGTAACGTGCTACATTTCTGCTGACAACAATCTTATATGAAGCGGTACGCATCTTACCCTGATACTTATCTGCTTTCCAGTAGCCAGAAATGACAGAATCACCGGAAACGAATTTTCCTTCCCCATTCCTCATTCCGTTTTTCCATTCTCCGTCATACCAGGAGCCATTTGCCCATGTATATTTTCCATGACCTTCAGGAAATCCTTTAAAAAAATTGCCTTCATACTTATCAATCCCTGTCGCAATGCCATGTCCATGTGCAAGCCCCTTTTTGCAATCTCCTGTATACGATCCGGAAATCTCAAATAGTTTTACCTTACATCCGGCTTCCTGTGCAAAACCATTGCTTCCTGATATCAAAAACACCACTGCCATTACATATTTTATCATTATCCGTCGGTTTAATTACAATTACGCTAATCCGTTTTCATTTTGGCCATTTGACATTACTCTCCCAGTTTTATCTCTTTGGCAGCCACATTCCATCCTGATACTTTCAATAAGGGAATGTTACTGCCCATCTCGGCAACAGGACAGGTGACTGTTAATATGGTGCTTTCCTGAGGGGAAAGAGTAAAATAACTTCCCGACCAGAAGCTTGGCAGAACTTCATTGCCATCAGCTATAATCTGTGGACGAATAAAGAATGCAATCCTGTCAGATGGATTTGTAATCTGAACTGTCCAGCTCCTTTCTGCCAGGCTCTTTCCTTCCTTCAAAACGTCAACTTTCAATGATGTTTCAGGCATACTTTTCAGTGTTCTAAAGTCTTCATCCTTTGAAAGCCAGTAAACGTTATGAGAGACAATCTTCCCTGAACCGTCTTTTAAATTCAGCACCACAAAATTTACCCCCTGCGCTCCTTTCAGAGATTTTGCAAGGGAAGCTGACTTTTGTACAGATGTCGCCGGGAGAATTATGCCCTTTTCAAAATGAAACAGTGATTTTGAATCAAGGCTGAAAATATCTGCTTGTACAACCAGGCCCGGAACTTCTTTATAAGTCCTGTTAATAACAAGAACATCAAGATTATTAAGATTCAACTGGATATGGACCGGTTCAATAGCGTTTTGCATAAAATAATATCCTGCGTTGGTCTGAAGGTACCAGTCATAAACCTGCCATACAACGCTGGGGAAGGCAGCATTAATTTTCCAAAGCATGACTCCGCCTATATCATTCAGTTTATGTCCGGCAGCTTCAAAAATACCCTGGTAGCCAATGGCATTCATCAGCTGCATCTTATCACAAAATTCTTCCATAGATGAAGGTTTACCGAATCTCTTCACCATTTCTTCCATATAAAGGTCATATCGGCCGTTGCCAGTAGCTGCATCATGGTAGCCCCAGGTATTATTCAAAGGGAAAGGAAGATTTTTATCCCAAACCAGATCCGGAATAATTTTGGGCATAATGTTGTATGGTGGCTGGGAAGGCAAGCCGGTTTCATCCTTGAAAACCCAGTCTTTGCCGGCAATAGCCCTGTTATAATAGTCTTTGGGATCTTTCCATGTATATGGGCCTCCACTGTAGACTCCTGAAGGCAGATTATCCGGCCATGATCCTTTCCATCCTTCAGGCAGCTTTGCAAATCCTGATGAACTTGGAATAAAAGGCCTGGTACCATCAAGAGAGATTAAGCTTTCTCTCATAGCGTCATAAAGCTCTTTGCGGGCATGACCCTCATTTCCTCCTGTCCAGACAAGAAGACTGGGGTGATTTCTAATCCTTAGAATAGTGCTTTTAACATTATTGATGAAAATATCACTCTCGAGAGGCCAGTCAGGCGATCCTTTAAATTCACCCTGTGTATCACCTGTCACCCAGAAATCGGACCAAACCAGTAAGCCATACCTGTCAGTGGCATCCCAGAACTCATTACGCGGGGTTACACCCCCTCCCCAGATCCTGACAAGGTTAATATTTGAGTTGCGGCAAAGATGCATTTCATAATCATATCTCAATGAATCCCGGTTAAGCATCAAATCAGGGACCCATGCACCACCGGTCAGGTGAATGCGCCTGCCGTTCACATAGAAGTCACGGCGGTAAGACCCGTTTACATCAAGGGCTTTTGAACCGACAGTTCTGATACCAAATACAAATGTTGTATCATCTGATACTCCTGAGTTGCCGGAATAGATCAGCCGTATGTTGTAGAGGTTAGGCTTTCCGTAGCCATTGGGCCACCATAGATTAGGTTTTGATACATTGAGTTCCTTCGTATTTTCAGGATTGAGATCAACCAATGCCATGGCATTCTTTGGTACTGAAATGTTCTTTGAAAACTGAAATGATTCTCCTGTAAAATTTTCAGGAGAGATGATAACTGTTAATTTCCCGTTCTCATCTGCTGCATTATGGTTCAGTAATTTAAAATTCAGGGAGATCTTAGCTTCGGTCGTGTCAGGCAGATTGGGAAGCTGTGTAACAAGTTTTGGTTCAGATATTGTAACTCCACCGGAGGTTCTGAGGAAAACCGGAGCCCAGAAACCCATATTACGGTCGCGTACCGGAGGCATCCAGTCCCAGCCAACAGAACAAAGCATTGTCACATTTTTTCCAATATCACCGGTTGGTCCTCCATTATCGAAGAAGTCGCCCAGGGCTTTCAGCTGTTCTGTGGCAGGTAAACCAGGATAATCAAGAGGGTAGATCTTAACCGCCAGGCCATTCTCTTTACCTGCCAGAATCGCATTGCTTATATCCAGACTGTATTCAGCGAACATTCCTGCCATCCGGGTGGAATCAGCTATTTGTTTTCCATTTACCCATACTGCTGCCCGGTAATTGATCCCCTTGAAAATAAGCTGAAAATGACGACCATTATCCTCAGCCGGGACATTAAAGACAGTACGATACCAGTATGGTTTCTTCCATGGATTGGGATCATTTGGCAGATGGCTGTACTGCTCAAGGTTATATTTCGTGTTGAATTCATCCGAGGCATCAGGGATCAGCATATTATTCATGCCTGCATAAGGATCAGGATAAATTTTATTGGCTACAAGTCCTGTGAGCACAGTAGACGGGACATTTACCGGGAACCAGTATACATTTGACTTATAACCTGCAGCTGATATTTCTTCACCTGTTGATTGAATTAAAGCTGAGGATTGCAGGTCGAAACTGCTTAACTTAACCTGCTTAACAGAGCCTTGCTGAGAAAAGCTTTGGACCGGCTGCAGGAGGCAAATACCCATAATAGCTGAGAGAACATACAAGAGTTGTTTCATGATACCTGGTTTGAATGAATTATATTTTTTAGCTTTTATTATTCCAATTATTTCAGTAATTTCTTGATATTATACAACTTATTCAATGCTTCAACAGGAGTCAGGTTATTGACGTCTATCTCCAGCAATTCATCACGGATCTGCTTGAGAACCGGATCATCCAACTGAAAGAAACTTAGCTGCATCCCCTCCCTGTGTCCCGCAAGATCTGCAATCGGCTTAGCAAGTTCCTGCTTCACATGACTCTGTTCGAGCTCTTTAAGAATTTCATCGGCACGGCTGACAACACTTCTGGGCATACCAGCCATCCGTGCAACATGTATGCCAAAACTATGCTCACTTCCTCCTCGTCTGAGCTTCCTGAGGAAAATTATCTTATTATTTAATTCTTTTATTGAGACACTAAAATTTTTAACACGGGTGAAAGAATTCTCCATCTCATTAAGCTCGTGATAATGAGTTGCGAACAATGTTTTGGCCCTCAGCTTGCTCTCATGCAGATATTCCACCATCGCCCAGGCAATTGAAATTCCGTCATAAGTACTGGTTCCTCTCCCTATTTCATCCAGGAGAATAAGACTTCGTTCAGATAGGTTATTAAGTATGCTGGCAGTCTCATTCATTTCAACCATGAAGGTCGATTCCCCCAGGCTGATATTGTCGGATGCCCCAACCCTGGTAAATATCTTGTCAACCATTCCAATCTCGGCTGCTTTAGCCGGCACAAAGGAGCCTGTCTGAGCCATAAGTACAATGAGTGCTGTCTGCCTCAAAAGTGCTGATTTGCCTGACATGTTTGGTCCGGTAAGGATTATTATCTGCTGATCTTCTGTGTCGAGAAGAAGATCATTGGGAATATATGATTCTCCAGCGGGAAGCTGTTCTTCTATTACAGGATGACGGCCCTCGGTAATATTAAGAACTCTGGACTCATTCAGGGCTGGTCTTACATAAGAATGCTCCAGTGCGACGGACGCAAATGACTGAAGACAGTCCAGTCTTGCTACCAGAGATGAGTTTAGTTGTATTGGCGGTATATATTCCAGAATGGCCAGTACCAGGTCTGAAAATAACTTTGTTTCGAGTGAGATGATCTTCTCCTCTGCTCCCAGTATCTTACTTTCATATTCCTTTAACTCCTCCGTAATATATCGTTCCGCACTTACCAGAGTCTGTTTCCTGATCCATTCTGGCGGCACTTTATCCTTATGAGTGTTTCTTACCTCAATATAATAGCCAAAAACATTATTAAAACTTACTTTCAGTGAAGTAATCCCTGTCCTCTCACTCTCTCGTGTCTGCAAATCCACAAGATAATCCTTGCCGCTGTACAGAATGGTTCTCAGTTCGTCAAGTTCAGATGATACGCCCGCTGCTATGGCATTCCCTTTATTTATCTGTACAGGTGGATCGCTATTAAGCTCCTTATCAATCTTCTCGGAAATTGTCCGGCAGGGGTTTAATTGTTCTGCAAGCTGAACAAGCGGAAGGCATCCGCTGTTATTGCAAATTTCCCTTATCGGGCCGATTGCCTTCAGGCCTCTTTTGAGCTGGACAACTTCGCGCGGATTAATCCTTCCCAGTGCAACCTTGGAAATAAGTCTTTCAAGGTCACCCACCTGACGGATCAGGGATGAAATTTCTTCTTTGACCGGAATATTTTCAACAAGAAACTGGACAATATCAAGGCGCTCATTTACCGGTTGTATATCCTTCAGAGGCAGCGATATCCACCGTTTAAGGAGTCTGCCTCCCATCGGGGAGATAGTCCTGTCCATTACATCTATCAGTGTTTTTGCACCTTCATAGGGGGAATGGAAAAGCTCCAGATTTTTAATCGTAAACTTATCGAGCCATACATACCTGTTTTCTTCAATCCGCGAAAGGGTGGAAATATGGCCCAGCTGTTCATGCTGTGTAATATCCAGATAATAAAGTATCGCACCGGCTGCAATAATCCCATAAGTGAGATTATGTACTCCGAAACCCTTCAATGAATTTGTTTCAAATTGTTTCAGGAGCCTGTCATTGGCAGCCTCCTGGGTAAAAATCCAGTCATCGAGCTTAAAGTTATAGTATTTCGGTCCGAAATAATCCAGAAATAGTTCTTTTTTCCCCTTTTCAAACAGAACCTCCTTGGGCTGAAAATTACTCAGCATCTGATCTATATATTCAATAGTACCTTCAGAAGTAAGAAACTCACCTGTGGAAATATCGAGGAATGCTACCCCTGCTATTTTCTTATCAATATGAACTGCAGCAAGGAAGTTGTTCTCTTTATGATTCAGAACATTCTCATTCAGCGAGACTCCCGGAGTAACCAGTTCAATAATCCCTCTTTTTACGATTTTCTTCGTGAGTTTAGGATCTTCGAGCTGTTCACATATAGCTACCCTCTGTCCTGCCCTGACAAGCCGTGGCAGATAAGTATCAAGGGCATGATAGGGAAATCCTGCAAGCTCTACAAATTGAGCCGAACCATTAGCCCTTCTGGTAAGGGTTATCCCTAGTATTTCAGCGGCCTTGATAGCATCTTCTCCGAATGTCTCATAAAAATCACCTACCCTGAAAAGCAAAATTGCATCGGGATGCTTGGTCTTGATGCTGTAATATTGCTTCATCAGCGGGGTTTCAACATACTTCTGAAAATCAGACATTGTATCAGGTGCTTTTATTTTATTAAGTAAACAATTTGAAGGTAATGACAAAGATACATTCAAGCCAATATTAATGAAAGGCTTTTCGGATTTAATTATGTCTTCCGCATGAACTCACCCCCTTCTTTTCCCTCTCTCTACTCCGTAGAGGGGGAAGACTCTAAGGAACAGGGCATTGCCCCCTCTTTGCGGAGCAGAGAGGGGCCCGAGCGTTAAAAATTTGCCCGGTGGGCAAATTTAGCGAAGGAGCCAGCCTGCAGGGCAGGGGGTGAGTTCATGAGGATTAGTAAAGAGAGGTGCTATGGATCACAGAGAACCACAGAGATTAAAATACAAAACCATAATAAATATCATAAAAACTTCCAATCTGTTTTTCTACATTGCGGGTAATTGCTTTTAAATCAATAGATAAACAATATGAAGAAAGTTCTTATACTTGGAGCAGGCCTTGTTGCGAAACCAATGGTTGAATATTTCCTCGAGAAGGGGCTCAGATTGCTGATTGCCTCTCCAATGAAGGAAAGAGCAGATGAGATGATAAATGGAAATCCGAATGGCTCTTCGCTTGACTGGTCAATGGCTGATCCGATAGCCCTTGACAGACTGGTGGAAGAATATGATCTTACCGTAAGTCTTCTACCATATAAATATCACACTGATGTAGCAAAGATCTGCCTGAAGCACAAAAAACACCTGGTTACAACTTCATACGTACAGCCTGAAATGAAGGCCCTTGATAAAGCAGCCAGGGATGCGGGCGTACTCTTTCTCAATGAGATGGGGCTGGACCCTGGTATCGATCATATGACAGCTATGAAGATCATCGATTATATTCACCTGAGAGGAGGAAAAGTTGAGGAGTTCTATTCACTTTGCGGCGCATTGCCTTCACCTGAAGCTGCAGACAATCCACTGAAATACAAATTTACATGGAGTCCTAAAGGTGTCATTCTCGCAAGCCGAAACAGCGCACTGTATCTGAAGAAAGGAAAAGAAACCTATATCGATGCTGCTAATCTTTTTAAAGACAGATTCAATTATACCTTCCCGGGAATAGGAGATCTGGAGGTGTATCCCAACAGGGATTCTATAAGTTACCTTAATATATATGATATCCCCTATGCCAGAACCATATACAGGGGCACATTCCGGTATAAAGGATGGTGTGAAACACTCGATGCAATGAAGAGTATAAACATGCTCGACGATACTATGGCAGACTATGGAAAGATGAGCTACTCAGATTTCATAGCAGAAAGAGCAGGAGTTGGAAAAAGTGAGCTAAGGAGAGATCTCGCACTAAAGCTTGGGATTTCAGAAGCTTCACCTGCAATTGCATCACTGGATTATCTTGGATTTTTCGATGATGAAAAGCTTCCTCACAAGGAGACAACTCCATTTGAGATAACATCCGACAGGATGATAGACAGAATGATGCTCAATGATAATGAAAAGGATATTGTATTACTGCAGCATATAATACTTGCCTCCTACCCTAACGGGACCAGAGAGGTGATAAAGTCTTCAATGATTGACTCCGGCTCACCTTCAACAAACACTGCAATAGCCAGGACAGTTGCTTTGCCGGCGGCAATTGCAGCAAGACTCATCCTTGAAAACAAGATAATGCTGAATGGAGTTTACCGGCCGGTTGTACCTCATATATACACACCGGTACTTAATGAACTGAAATCAATTGGCATTGCAATGAATGAGGAATATGAATTGCCGGAAAGTGAGATGATAAAATAGCTTACTCCCGCACCGCATTGCCCCAGGGGGGCTAAAACTTCAGATAGAAATCCCTCGTAAGATCTTTGTATTCTTCAGTAAATTCATGTCTTTTACCATGTTCAATTGTAAGGAACCTTTCAGTTGGTGTAAGCCGCTGTTTGCTGAACGTCAATATCATTCTCCGGATCTCAGAGGTCGGCAATGGTCTTATTTTAAGAATATTATTACAGAAGAACCCATATTCATTCGCTTCAGCTATAAAAATAGTCCCTTCAATATATGGCATTATAACCTGCAGCCTTCCGCCTTCCGCCATCAGCCTTGAAGCAGCTTTCAAAAGTTCATCGTTAGACAAAGAATCGTTGTGCCTCGAAGCTGATTTCCTGGGATCAGGATTCTTTAAGGAATCAGAAAAGAATGGAGGATTGGTGATAATCAGATCAAATTTATCAGTCTGGATAAAGCTTTGAAGAGCAATGTTCTCAACCTTTATTCTATCTTTCCATCTGCTCCGGGATACATTTTCACAGCACTGGATATATGAGTCAGAGTCAGGTTCAATTGCAGTAATTTCGGCTTCGCATCTCTGGGCAAGCATAAGGGCAATCAATCCGGTGCCGGTACCTATATCCAGGATCCGTCCGGCACCTGAGATGTCAGCGCTGGCACCAAGCAAAACACCGTCAGTTCCCACCTTAAAGGCAGCTTTGTCCTGATGAATGGTAAACTGTTTAAAGCTGAAATAATTACTGGCCATAAATCTTTATTACAGCTTTATTATAGTTGGTTGATGTTACGTTATTTAAAGTCAGAATCCTTCGAAAATACCCAATCCGAAGAGCGCAAAGTCATATCTGACAGGATCTTCCTTATCCATCTCCCGGAGGTTCCTGTCCAATTCCGATACTGCTTTGGAATCGCTTTGCTTTCGGGTTAATAATCCTAGTTTTCTGGCTACATTACCGGAATGGACATCCAATGGGCAGGATAAAATAGATGGAGAAATAGAATCCCAGATTCCGAAATCCACACCATTTTTGTCTTTCCTGACCATCCACCTCAGGTACATATTTAACTTTTTTGCCGCTGAACCCTTTAAGGGGTCAGACACATGTCTTTCCGTTCTCTTTTCATGTGGAAGTTCAAAGAAAATCTTATGCAATTCATGTATAGCAGGTTGTAAGGAATCTTTTGTCCGGTAATTGTTAAAAACACCTTCCAATCCATTCCTTGTCTTATAAATATTCTGTAATCCTTTAATGAAGTAAATAAAATCATCCGAATTAAATGTTCTGTGTACAAATCTGTCCAATTTCTCCAGATGATGATCTTCATGGCACATAATGAAATCATAGGGCTCGTCTCCCAGAAGTTCCATCATATGTCTGGCATTTTTAACTATCATTTTCCGGTTTCCCCAGGAAATTGTTGCCGCAAGAAATCCGGAAATTTCAATATCTTCCTTCTTTGTGTAAGAATGCGGGATGCTTATCGGATCAGATTCAATGAAATTACTATTATTATACTGATCGGCCTTCTCATCCAGAAACTCCTTCAGGTCAGATTTATTTAACTTCATCCTTATTAATTCAGGGCTCATTAACGATAAGACCATCTTTAATCTGCAGTATCCTGTCAGACATTGCAGCAAGCTGCCGGTCGTGAGTGACAATAATAATTGTCTGACCAAAGTTGTCCCTCAGTTTAAAGAAGAGTTTATGAAGTTCATTCTTATTCTCTGTATCAAGATTGCCTGATGGTTCATCGGCAAGGATGATTGACGGATTATTGACAAGTGCCCTGGCTACAGCCACACGCTGCTGTTCTCCCCCGCTGAGTTCCGAAGGCTTATGATCGAGCCTTTCAGAGAGGTTAAGAAAACCGAGAAGCTCCTGTGCCTTTTTCTCAGCCGCAGCTTTACTTTTTCCGGCAATATATGCAGGAATACAAACATTTTCCAGGGCTGTGAATTCAGGAAGAAGCTGGTGAAACTGAAAGACAAATCCTATATTGGTATTGCGGAATGCGGAGAGGGCTTTGCCCTTCAATCTGCTGATATCAGAATCGTTATAGAAAATTGCGCCACTATCGGGCCTGTCGAGAGTGCCTATTATCTGCAGAAGGGTTGTTTTTCCGGCACCACTGGCACCGACAATTGAGACCACCTCCTTATCTTCAATCGTAATATCGATACCTTTCAGGACCTTAAGAGCTCCATATGATTTCGTTATCCCGGCCGTTCTTATCATACATCTTTCTGAACGTTCTCTTTCACTTCATCAACGTTCTTCTGAAGATTTTCATTCACCTCTGTAACATCCTGCCTGACGGTTTCAGTAACCGTATTCATCTCTTTTCTCACATCTGATGTCACATCATTCATATCATTCTTAATCGAATCCGAAACATCATTTACATCGCTGGTTATTTTATTAGTATAATCAGTGACATCTTTCTTTATCGATTCGGTGGCATCATTCAGATCTCTCCTGAAATCCTGAGTACTTGACTCGAACTCTCTTTTTATATCATCGGTGGCCTTTCTAAAATCACGCATTCCCTTTCCGATGGTTTTGGCAATATCCGGAAGCTTCTCAGCACCAAACAGCAGCAATGCCACGATGATAATTACAAATATTTCCTGTCCGCTCATATGAATATCATAATGATCCTATCTTCAATTCAGAGAAGCAAAGTTAGAAAAGTTTAATGATATAATACCTCTTTATTGATTAATGAGATTAATTTTAACTTTTGATGAATAAAGAAAGTCATGTTGAAAAAAAGAGGCAGCATACTAAGAAATTCTGTTTTACGTTTCAAAAAGATACTGCCGATTAATTAATTTCGCAAAAACTTAAAGAAAAATAAAATGAGTCTTGCCACTAACCTAGTATTATTGCTCCAGCCCCAGCTGAGAGACACCAATAGTGTCGATAATGTAGCTGAACTTCTGATGAAGGGCGGATATATAATGATCCCCATTATCCTTCTTTCAATTGTAAGTATCTATATTTTTATTGAGAGATTCATATATATAAGGAGAAGCTCTGTTATTGACGAAACTATGGTAAGCAATGTCATAACCGGGATCCGTGGCAAAAGGAATGAAGAAGCTCTGAACCAGTTAAGGTACAGCAACTCTTCACTTGGAAGAATCCTTGAAAGCGGGCTGAGCATTACCGGAAAAACTCCTAAGGAGACGGAGAGTTACATGGAAGCTACAGCAAACCTTGAAATTTCCGTTATGGAACAAGATACAGGTTACCTTGGGATTATTGCAGGGATTGCTCCAATGCTTGGATTTATAGGTACTATTTCAGGTGTTATCAAAATTTTCTACAACATTTCGCTTGCTGATAATATAAGTATAGGCATTATTGCCGGCGGATTGTACCAGAAAATGATCTGCAGCGGAACAGGTCTGATTGTCGGGGTTATTGCCTATGCTTCATACCATTATCTTCAGATGATGATTGATCGTTTTTCCATTGGCATGCAAAGGCAGGTAAATGAAGTTGTAAAAGCTTTATAAGATGAACATTAAGAGAAAAAGACCTTTTAAGGCAGAGGTAAGTACCTCTTCGCTTAATGACATTATGTTTTTCCTTCTGCTGTTTTTTCTCATTGTGTCATCGCTTGCCAATCCGAACGTGATCAAGTTATTGCTGCCAAACTCAAAATCCGCTCAGAATCTAAACAAGCAGCAGATAACAATTTCAATAACAAAAGATAAGCAGTACTTTATAGACAACAGTCAGATAAGCTTTTCCGATATTGAACCACTCCTGAAATCAAGGATCGGGTCACTTGAAGAACCTACTGTTATTTTAAGACTTGAAAGCTCCCTTACCGTTCAGGATCTGGTTGATGTGATGGAGATCGGGAACAGGCTTAAGGTAAAAATGGTTATGGCGACCAACAAGAAGACTGAATAAAAAAGTTGGCAGTGGGCAAAATACAGTTGGCAAATAATAATTCATAAAGTATAATTGCCAACTGCACATTGCTAACTGTCAACTTATTACTTGTGACAGAACAAGATCTTACCAGGTTTAAGCCTTTATCTTCCCCTTTAGTTCCTCTTCGGCATTACCTTTAGGTGATGTGTCGTACATCAGAGCTGTTGCCACGAACACTGAGGAATAGACTCCTGTTCCTATCCCTACCATAAGGGCGAACATGAACCCGCGTATCACTGCACCTCCAAAAATGAACATTGCCACAATTGTGAGCAAAACAGTCAGGGTTGTATTTATTGTCCGGCTAAGGGTTGAGTTAATGGCCATATTGAGAACCTCTTTCAGAGGTCTTTTTCTATACAGCGGTATATATTCCCTGAGCCTGTCGAATACAATTACAGTATCGTTGACAGAGAAACCTATCACAGTAAGTACCGCGGCAATGAATGCCTGGTCAATTTCCATGGAGAATGGCATGATACCCCAGAATATTGAATAAACCCCTATTACGAGAAGTGTATCATGAGCCAGTGACATTACGGCACCGAATCCATACTGCCAGTAACGGAACCTCAAGAAGATATAGAAGAAGATAAGTACCAGTGCAATACCTACTGCGAAGAAAGCATTGATCTTTATATCTGCAGCCACAACCGGACCGACAGTCTCAGAACTTACCCTGTATTTGCTGAGAAAATCTTCCCTGGAGATATTTCCTCCAACAAGGTCTTTTAATCCATCATACAACTTAGTATCAACTTCGTCGTCGACACCAGTCTCGTTTATCCTGTATTTTGTTGTGATCTTTACCTGGTTGACGCTACCGAAGGTAACCACCTGTGGCAGGTCGCCAAATGGAGCACTTAGTCTGGCTGCAATTTCCTCAGTGGTAACGGGATTATCAAACCTTACTACGAAAGAACGCCCTCCGCTAAAATCGATTCCCGGATTTAGTCCTCTGACAAACAAGCTTACTACTCCGCCCAGCAGTATAACACCGGAAATAACGTAGAAATATTTTCTCATCCCGATAAAGTCGATTTTAGTATGTTTGAACACTTCAGCAGTCATCTTGATCGAGAAGCTGAGATTTACATTCTTCTTAAGCAGGCTGTCATAAATTAACCTTGTGATGAATATGGCAGTGAACAGTGATGTCAGTATCCCGATTACAAGAGTCGTTGCAAAACCTTTTATCGGACCGCTTCCGAAAATATAAAGCACAACTCCGGTAAGCAGAGTTGTTACGTTGGAGTCGATGATTGCAGAATAAGCATGTTTGTACCCGTCAGCAATAGCCAGTTTAATTCCTTTACCTGCCCTGAGTTCCTCCCTGATCCTCTCATATATAAGAACGTTGGCATCAACAGCCATACCCATTGTAAGCACGATACCGGCAATACCCGGCAGTGTTAATACCGCATTAAGTGAAGCAAGTACACCGAAAAGAAGGAATACGTTGGCAATCAGGGCAATATTTGCAATAGTTCCGGCACTTTTGCTGTAGTAGAATATCATAAATGCAAGAACCAGGGTAAATGCAATCAGGAATGAATAGAATCCTGCGTTGATTGCCTCTTTTCCCAGAGTCGGGCCAACGATGGTGTCGGAGATGATATGTGCAGGTGCAGGGAGTTTTCCAGATTTCAGAATATTTGCAAGGTCATCGGCCTCCTCAATTGTAAAATCACCTGTTATTTCAGTATTTCCGCCAGTTATTTCATTCTGGACTCTCGGGTATGATCTTACATAGCCGTCCAGAACAACAACCAGGCATCTGTCTATATTTTCCCTGGTCATTCTTGCCCATGTCTTTGCTCCTTCAGCATTCATAGACATGTCAACTTTTACCTCTGAACCTGTGACACCGGAAGATGTTCTGGCAGAGGTAATCACACCTCCGTCGAGAGGAGGACGTCCGTCGCGGGTGGTGATCTTTATGGCATGAAGCTCATATAATGTTTTTGTCTCATCGTATTTATAAGGGTTCTGACTCCATAGGAATTTAAGATCGCGGGGGAAAAGAGCTTTTACCTGATTCATTCCCAGCATAGCATTAACCCTTGCTGTATCTTTTGAACTTGCAAGACCTACCATACATGAAGGCAGAGGCTGACCCTGCTGGTTCACACGTGGACTAAGAAGGCCAAACAGGGGATTCTGAAGCGTAAATTCCTCACGGGTAGAAGCATCTGCAGCTTTGGTTGTATCTTTCGCGATCAGGTCAAGAAGCGTCTGGTCTGTCTTTGAGGTGTCGGTGGCAGCACTTGTATCTGATGAAGCCGTTGCAGTGGATGAAGCAGAATTTGATGTCAGAGTATTTACATTTATCTCTTTAAGGAGATTATTTGCAGTGGAGAGATAACCAATTATCTCACTGTTTTCATAAGTTTCCCAGAATTCAAGGTTTGCAGTTCCCTGAAGCAGTTCACGAACCCTTTTGGGGTTGGTCTGTCCAGGCAGATCAATTAGAATACGGCCTTTGGTCGCAAGATTTGTTATATTAGGCTGAACAACACCAAACCGGTCAATCCTTGTACGAAGGATATTAAATGCGTTGGTAATTGCACCCGACACTTCAGTGTCAAGCACTTTTAATACCTCCTCATTAGATGAATTGAAATTTATTTTTTCCCTTAACTCAACAGTACCAAAAACAGAGGCAAGCTTTGCATTTGGATCTATTTCCTGGAAAGCCCTGCCGAAGAGGGTAAGATAATCAGACTGGCTCTGCTTCTGAAGTTCCCCGGCGCGAGCAAGTGCATCATTGAATGTTTTATCGGGATTGTAGTTTGACAAAGCTTTAAGAATATCCTGTACTGATACCTCAAGTATTACACTCATTCCGCCTTTAAGGTCAAGACCAAGGTTAAGTTCTTTTTTCTGGCACTCTTTGAAGGTGTATCTCAGAAAACTCCACTGTTCCTTTGGTAAAGTCGATATTGAATCAATGTATTGAGTCTCCTTTACAAGACTTCCTTTCGCAAATTCTCTGGCTTCCTTTTTAACCTTATAGGTTGCACCTGTGAATGAAAGCTGGTAGATTGATACCAACCCTAATGCAATTGCCAGAACGATAATAGCCGCTTTATTCTGCATTTGTCTTTTCTTTTGGGATTATTATGATCTTTTGTTCTTATTTCTACTCAATTGAGGCGCAAAGATATTAAAATTTTGCAAAAACCCTCAACTAATAATAAGATGAATTAGAGTAAAGCAAATGTAGAACCGTTGATTGTTCACAAAGTAACGAATCCTGCCTGTTTTCGCCCCCAAACCCCCTAAAGGGGGCTTCAAAACAGTAATTTAACCCCCCTTCAGGGGGGCAGGGGGGCAAAACTAGCTCCTTACTGAATCAGCTTTTCGTAATTCGTTTCAAGCGGCTGCCTGTTAATGAAATCGAACAGGGTGAGACTGCGGATATTATAGAAATAGTTCCAATAATCCTGGAGTGACTGAAGATAGGCTCTTTTATTCTGGTCTTTTCTGGTATCGGCATCATTCAGGTCAAGAACGGCAATTTTACCAATCAGGAATCGCTGCTTTGTAACCTCATACCTTTTCATCGCAACAGTATCGGATTTTGCAGCAATCTCAACCTGGCTTTTCTGGAGATTGAACTGTTCCACATCCAGATAAAGATTTTGCTGAAAATCAACAATTGCCTGGTTTGATTGCACCTGGGCCAGCTCTAAGCTGGATTGGGCCATTTTGAATTTTCCACGGCCCAGACCCCAGTCGAGGATTGGCAATGTAAAGCCTACTCTTACTCTCTGCTGCTTATTTGGATCCTGGTAGGCTAGATTAAGATCCGGATCCTGATCGCGCAACCCATAAGAGGCAGTAAGATTGGCATTAAGTCCTCGCTCAGCTTTGGCCTGTGCTACACTGCTCTGTGCTGTCAGAATCGTCAGCTGCTGATTAAGCATCTCAGGATTATTCTGCATTGCCAGATCGAAGACTTCCTGGGTAGATACCTGCAATGAAGGAATCTCTGATGGGATAATAAGTTCGATCCTGATATTATCGTTAAATCCGAGAAATGATCTTAACCTTATCTCCCTGTCGCGCAAATTCATATCCGCCTGTTTTCTTGCAGTCTCGGCATTGAGCCATGAAAGCTGCATCTGCAGGAGTTCATCTTCAGCTATTGTTCCCAGCTGATATCTTCCCTGGGCTATTCTGAACAGGGTATCTGCATTGGAATAGTTCATTGCCGCTATCTGCTTGTTTATCTGTGCCTGGGCGAGTGAGAAGAAAATCATTACAGCCTGCTGATGAACAGCCTCAATGTTCGCAAGAAAAGTCTTTTTGGCTGCTTCAAATTTCAATGGCTCAGTTTTTTTCTGCCATTTCAGGGCATTGTACCTGAATAGTGGCTGAGTTAATCCGATACTTAGCGGAGTAGTAATGTACTTTTTCGAATCGTTCTCAAAATCATTGAACATTGTAAGATCGGAGTTCATAAAAATTGTTCCTCCTGTAAATCCGATATTCTGAGAGAGAGCAAGCGATCCCAGGTTGCTGAGTGTATTGGTAGCCTGATAATCATAACCATTTGTCGTTGAATTCCAGACCTTGTCATATGAATTGCTGTATTCCGGGGTTGTCCCGGTAAGTGTCAATGAGGGTCTGTACTGGGCCACAAAGGTCCTGTATTGCCAGTAACTGGCCCGGAACCTGTGCTTTGCCATCAAAGCATTTGGGGATTGCTCTTCCGAAAGCTTAATCACCTCCTGGAAAGTCAGGCTTTTGATCTCCTGTCCTTCAATTTTATCAATTGAAGAAATAAAAATTACTAAAAGGGAATATAAAAGAAACCTCTTCATGCTGATTAAAATTTATTCGTACCTCAATGATTCAATAGGGTCTCTTTCTGAAGCTCTTTTTGCCGGGGAATATCCGAATATTACACCAACGGCTGCAGAGACTCCGAAAGCAATAAATACCGAAAAGAATGAGACAATAGTCATTATGCCTGCAATCTGTTCAATCAGCTTTGCCATAATAACTCCAAGGAATACTCCGATAAATCCACCCGATACACTAATTAAAATAGCTTCTGAAAGGAACTGAACAACTATATCCATTTTTTTTGCACCAATTGCCATTCTGGTCCCTATTTCCTTGATCCTTTCCATAACGGATGCAAACATGATGTTCATAATGCCAATTCCTCCGACAATGAGCGAAATACTTGCAATTGCACCCAGAACTATGTTAAAGATATCTTTGGTTCTCTGTTGCTGTTTGAGGAGTAACTCGGGAATGGTTATCTCAAAATCTTTTACATTTGAATGCCTTCTGGCGAGCATCCGGCTTAAAATTTCGGTAGTCGGCTGTAATTGTTCCGTCTCGTTTACCTGTACAACGATCCTGTCAAGCTGGTTATAATTGGTTTCAGCATCACTTCCTGCACTTGAACTGCTCGTAACAACCCTCGCCATATCATGGCCCCCAAAGAACTGCATAGTACTGGCTGCCGATACCATTTTGGTTGTTATAAGCGCTCTGTTCTGGTATCTCAGAAGCATTGTCTGTATTGGTATGTATATGTTGTCATTATATACATTAACTCCCTTTTCTTCGAATCCGGTAACACTGACATTCGTTTTCTGAAGCACTCCTATAACTTTAAGCCATATACCATTGAATTTGATATATTGCCCCAAAGGATCAATTTTGCTGAAGAATTTGGCCCTGATGTTAGCACCTATGATACATACCTGTATCCCATTCTCCTCCTGGTAATTGTTAAAAACTCCACCCGCTACCAGAGGTAGATTATACAGTTTAAAATAATCATTTGAAACACCTACAAGCTTAGCGGAATACTTCACTCCACTCATCATGGCGATAGAATTAAAAGATATCTCAGGGCTTATCCTCTTAACTGAAGGAAGTGTTTCCCGTATCGCCTCTACATCCATCATATTCAGTCCCCTGGAAAACTTCTTCTGTTGCTTCTCTCCATCTTCCGTTGATGATGCCACATCCGGGATAACAGGATTGACAATGATATTATTAACCCCTACCATTTTCATCTGTTCCATGATCTCCATCTTGGCTCCTTTCCCGATTGCCAGCATTGCTATAACAGCAGCAACACCGAAAATTATTCCCAGGGCAGTAAGCATTGATTTCAGCTTGTTCGAAATTATGGATTCGACAGCAATTTCAATATCGTGGAAATATCTTAATATAAACCTGAACATATTATTCCATTTTTAATTAGAACTTCTAATTTGCTATTAAGGAACTTTCTGACTTTATTTGCTGGCTGGACTACTGCTGTTGCTGTACCGGTCTCTTCACTCTGGCAGTTGTGTCCCGGGCAGAGGCTTTCTGACCCTGCTGCTGATTGCGTCTGTACATCATTTCAGGATTCATATCCATTCTGCCAGCTCCCTGCTGACTGTCTCTCTGTACCCTGGCCATTTCAGATTCCTCTCTGTAACGCCGTTCTTCTTCCTTCTTGGCTCTTTCGCGATCTCTTATCACTGGGATAAGCTCTGTTCCAGTCAGTTTAAAATTTTCGGGGTTCTCCGGCGTACTCAGATAGATCTGAGTTCCGCTTTTCAGTCCCTGTTCAATTATTACATTATTTTCATTCGACTCACCAAGGATAACAACCTGTTTATCTCCGTTTTTCTGATAGACAAAAGGAATGCTGTCTGTTCCTGCCTGGACACACTCAAGTGGGATATAGACAACGTCACTGATAGATTTTGTGATAATCTTATTTCCTGTTGTCATCGAGGGCCTCAGTATAGGATCCGATTGATCCACTTTAATCATTACCTCAAATACCTTAGCATCGGCGTTGGGCAACTGTTCACCAATATTGGCAACACTTAATACTTCTCCGGTATATGATTTTTCAGGAAATGCATCCACCATGATCTCAACAACTTGTCCTGATTTGACTTTGCTTACGTCGATCTCATTGACATAAGTTTTAGATATCATGGAAGACATGTCGGGAAGTGTTGCAACCACATTATCCCACGGATTTATTGTGGAGCCGATCTTTCGTTTGTTTCCCATCCTGTCTCTCTTATAAATGACCATACCCGGTGATGGTGCCTTTATATCAAATTTGGAAAGCAGTAGCTGAAGATCGTTAACACGCCTTTGCTGTTCAGAAAGGTTGTATTTATTGGTTCTCATATCTGACTTAGCCTGCTCTACTCTGAGTGAATAACTCTTTATTGCCTGCTCAAGAGCCCTGTTGGCCTTGTCAAGAGAGATCTCAGCCTGTCTTATCGTTGTCGGTGGTTCATATTTTGATTGCTGAAGGGTAATCTCAGCTTCTTCCACTGTAAACCGGAGATTTTTGATATTATCCCTTAAAGTACTAAGAGTTACTGCAGTATCCAGTATCTTCATTTCCAGGTTTGTCTCAAATGTTTTGAGCTTCTCCAGTTCATCCTTCAAGGTGTTGTCAAAAGCGGTCCTGTCGAGAGTCGCTATAAAATCACCGGTCCGTACCTCTGTTCCTTCAGGCACCAGATCCTGAATCTTTATATCCATACCCCTTATGTTCCTGAGCTGGGAAAACTCAGGCCCCCTGATGTCTGTAGAATTTTCAGCCTGCAACTCACCGGTAGTAGTGACCACTATATCAAACTGACCCTTCGTCGCATTGACAAAAAGATTTGCAAGATCTTTCTTCGAGGTTGCCTTGCTGAAAACTATAAGAATTATGATTGCAACAACAACAACAACACTTGTAATAATAATCGTTCGCTTCATCTGAAATATTAATTAATAGAAACCTGAAAATCAACTGTAAAAGTATTAAAAGGGTTTCCCTCTTTATTACCTTTAACAATATTTAACATCAACATAATATTTGTATTAATGTTTTAAAGACATTTCATCCGGCATTTTTATTCCGGATCAAACAGGGAAATGGTGAGAAATCAGAGATTTTTAACAATTCCGATGACCGAATCAGCAAGATCGCCGGCTTCCTTAACGCTTTTTCCCTCGGCATAGATCCTCATTACAGGTTCTGTATTTGATTTCCTGATCTGAACCCATCCACCCTGATCCTCAAACCACAAACCATCCCGTTCATCAAATTTATGACCTGTGAAATGATTTTTTATGGCATCTGCAATCTGGCTGAACTCAGCAGCCGGTGATAGTGTGAGCTTTTTCTTGGCTATTACATATTCAGGATATTGTCGTCTCAGGGCTGAGCATTTCATTTTGCTTTTCGCAAGGTGAGAAAGAAACAGAGCTATCCCTATCAGGGCATCCCTTCCGTAATGAAGCGCAGGATAAATAACTCCACCATTTCCTTCTCCTCCTATCACTGCTCCCCTTTTCTTCATCTCTTCCACTACGTTTACCTCTCCAACAGCGGAGGAATAATGTTTGCAGCCATGACTGACTGTAACATCACTTAAAGCCCTTGTCGAGGATAAATTAGAGACTGTGCTTCCGGGAGTAGTTTTCAGTATATAATCTGAAACAGCAACAAGTGTATATTCTTCGCCGAACATTGTCCCGTCTTCACAAATAATTGCTAGCCTGTCAACATCAGGATCAACAACAAATCCTATATCGGCGCCTGACTTTACAACCAGTTCCGAAATATCCCTGAGGTTTTCAGGCAATGGTTCCGGAGTATGTGCGAAATTTCCGTCAGGAGTTGTATTAAGTTCGATTATTTTTTCTACTCCCAGCGCATTTAACAATTGGGGAAGGACGATTCCTCCGACAGAGTTTATACAATCGATGGCTACAGTGAATCCTGCTGCTTTAATTTCCCTGACAGAAACAAGACTTAATCCAAGAACCTGGTCTATATGCTTCTGAGTCCATGTTTCATCATGTTCAAGAGTTCCGGCGGAATCAACACCAACAAAAACAAAATCTTCCCTAGAGGCTATTTCCAAAACTTCCGTTCCATCATCTGCCGAAAGGAATTCACCTTCCTCATTCAACAGTTTAAGTGCATTCCATTCACCCGGATTATGGCTGGCAGTAATAATAATCCCGCCGTCAGAATGAGTCCCTTTGACTGCAACCTCGACAGTTGGTGTCGTTGCCAGGCCAAGGTCGGTAACACTTATTCCGAGGCTTCGCAGGGTTGTTATTACAAAATTATTTACCATACTGCCCGATTTGCGGGCATCACGGCCGACAATAACCCGCAACCCTTCCTTTTTATGTCTTCGCTGCAGCCAGATACCATAAGCTGCAGTGAATTTCACAATATCAACAGGAGAGAGAGATTCCCCTGGTTTGCCGCCAATAGTTCCCCTAATTCCGGATATCGATTTTATAAGTGCCATTAGAATAGTATTTTCAGATTTACAAAGGTGCAAAAAATTCACCAATTAAAATATCCCCAAATAATTGTACCTTTGCACCCTGATAATTAATTGATATGGAGAACAAAAAACCTTCAGGCAGACTTTCAGCCAGACCTGCAGGAAGACTTATAGTAAAGAAAGTAAAACCTGAAGAGAGGCAATCCGTAAGAGATAAACAAGCTGACTGGAAAAAAGTGTCAGAGCAAGGAAAGAAAGGATCAAAAGCAGGGAAGAATAGTGAGCCCGTAACAGAAATCCGGCTCAACCGATTTATTGCCAATAGCGGAGTTTGCTCCAGACGGGATGCTGACGAGCATATCAAAAACGGGCTCATAACCGTAAATGGAAAACTGATCACTGACCTTGGAACAAAAGTTACCTATGATGATGATGTCCGCTTCAGGAATAAAAGGCTTAATGCCGAGAAGAAGGTTTACATCCTGCTGAATAAACCTAAAGATTATGTTACGACTGTAGAAGATCCTCATGCAGAGCACACAGTACTCGAGTTGATAGCTGACGGCTGTCCGGAAAGGGTCTATCCTGTAGGGAGGCTTGATAAGGCAACTACAGGTGTTCTTCTGCTTACGAATGATGGTGATCTGACAGGCAAGCTCACCCATCCGAAATATAAAAGGAAAAAGATCTATCATGTTTTTCTTGATCAGCCTGTTACAAAAGCCGATCTTTTCAAGCTCACCGAAGGGGTTGAACTTGATGGCGAAGTTGTGGCGGCAGACGCAGTCTCCTATGCCGATACAGATGACAAAAGCCAGATCGGTATAGAGCTGCACTCAGGACAAAACAGGGTAATCAGGAGAATGTTTGAGCTCCTGGGCTATAAGGTTAAGAAACTAGACAGAGTCTATTTTGCAGGACTTACCAAAAAGAATCTTAAACGCGGAAAATGGAGATTCCTTACCGATAAAGAGGTGAGCATGTTAAAACGAGGCATTTTTTAATAAAATAGTATGAGTCACAAATCGGGTTTTGTAAATATCCTTGGAAATCCCAACGTAGGAAAATCTACTATAATGAATGCCCTTGTTGGTGAAAAGCTTTCTATTATATCCCCAAAAGCTCAAACCACAAGACATCGGATAATGGGGATCGTTAACGGGGAAAATTTTCAGATTGTCTATTCCGATACTCCGGGGATTCTCAAACCAAGGTACAAACTTCAGGAGACGATGATGCATTCGGTCAACTCTGCCCTGTCAGATGCCGACCTTATTCTTTATATAACAGATGTAACCGAACAAACCGCTGATCAGGGTGAATATATTGATAAAATTAAGGTATCAGGGGTTCCGGTCATAATTGCCGTTAACAAGATTGATCTTACCAACCAGGGTGATCTTGAAAAAATTGTGGAATCGTGGCACCTGGCATTTCCTCAATCTCCTGTCATTCCTGTTTCTGCACTTAACAACTTTAATCTTGAAGCACTTTTATTCGCAGTACTTGAGAAATTACCTGAGAGCCCTCCATATTTTCCTAAAGATCAGCTCACTGACAAATACGAAAGGTTTTTTGCTTCCGAAATAATAAGGGAAAAGATACTCTTCCATTATAAAAAAGAGATCCCTTATTCCGTTGAGATTGAGATAGAGAGCTTTTCAGAGGAGAAGAATATTACCAGGATAAGAGCACTGATACATGTTGCGAGAGACAGCCAGAAAGGGATAATTATCGGGCATAATGGGAATATGCTGAAAAGGGTGGGTACGGAAGCAAGAAAGGATATGGAAGATTTTTTCGGAAAGAAGATTTTCCTGGAATTATATGTAAAGGTGACTAAAGACTGGAGAGATAAGCCGGCTGTGCTTAAAAGATTCGGTTACAGGTAGGTGTGAGGTATGAGGTGTGAGGCGTGAGGACTTGAAGAATTTTTTATAATTAAATTTAAAATGGGCAGAATAGTTGCAATAGTTGGAAGACCAAATGTCGGCAAATCGACACTCTTCAACAGGCTTACTGAAACAAAGGAAGCTATTGTTGATGAAGTTAGCGGAGTAACCCGTGACCGCAACTATGGCGCATCAAACTGGAATGGTGTCGATTTTTCAGTTATTGATACGGGTGGCTATGTTCAGAATTCAGATGATGTTTTTGAAGAGGAGATAAATAAACAGGTGCTTCTTGCCATTGAGGAGTCGGACCTCATATTGTTTATGGTTGACGTTACATGCGGAATTCACGATCTGGACCTGTCAGTTGCTTCCCTCCTCAGGAGGAATAAGAAGAAAGTCATGGTTGTAGTCAATAAGGTTGATAATGGCGAAAGGCTGATGGATGCCACGGAGTTTTACAATCTTGGACTTGGAGATTATTTTCCGCTGAGCTCGATGAATGGAAGCGGCACTGGCGAGCTTCTGGATGCAGTGGTAAAGAATCTGCCGGAATCAGTGCCGGAAGCTATCCCTGAGCTTCCAAGGATTGCAATAGTCGGGAGACCGAATGTAGGAAAATCATCTCTTATAAATTCCCTTCTGGGTGAAGAGAGGAATATTGTGACACCGGTTGCGGGAACAACACGTGATTCAATTTACACGAGGTATAATAAATTCCAGCATGATTTTCTGCTTGTTGACACAGCAGGACTTCGTAAGAAAGGAAAGGTAAGTGAAGATATTGAGTTCTATTCTGTGATGCGGGCTGTCAGGACAATTGAGAGTTCGGATATCTGCCTTCTGCTGATCGATGCCACCAGAGGAATAGAGGCACAGGATCTGAATATCATGTCACTGATTCAAAAGAACAACAAAGGGATGATTGTTCTTGTCAATAAGTGGGATCTCATTGAAAAGGAAAACAATATAACTACCAAATTTGAAATGGATATAAGGGAAAAAACAGCCCCTTTTACCGACTACCCCATACTATTCA
Organism: uncultured Bacteroidales bacterium; assembly: GCA_963782945.1. Taxonomy (GTDB): domain Bacteria; phylum Bacteroidota; class Bacteroidia; order Bacteroidales; family VadinHA17; genus LD21. The sequence continues at coordinate 163,117 of CAWALO010000009.1, read as the reverse complement.
TCTCAGCGATCAACAAGCAAAGAATTCACAAAGTTCTGGAACTGGTTGAAATAGTTAACAGGAACAGGAACAGAAAGATCAGTACATCTGAATTAAATGATGTTATGCTTCAGGTAGTAAAAAATAATCCGCCACCTGCCCTGAAAGGGAAATATGTAAAGATCAAATATGTTACCCAGCTGCCGATCTATACCCCGGCTTTCGCGTTTTTCTGTAATCTCCCGCAATATGTAAAGGACCCTTACAAGAGGTATCTTGAGAACAGGATGAGAGAAAAATTTGAGTTTACAGGAGTTCCGATTCGGATATTTTTCAGAAAAAAATGATCAAATTTGGTGTGGTTTTTGTTATTGAAAAGTTATGAAGTCAGCAACTATGAGAATAAATAGGTATCCGGTCTTGTTTTTATTATCCATGCTTGTACTGGGTTCCTGCACCAAAATAGAACACCTGTCCCCTATCCCGAGTATCAGTTTTACCTCATTCACTATTTTCGACACAACTGATATTCTTGGAAACGAATCTAAAGCAGGAAGGCTGAAATTTCATTTTGAAGATGGCGATGGAGATATAGGATTAAAAGTTCCTTCGGGAGGTGAGGCTGACTCTACGAATCTCTTCTTTACCCTTTACAGGAAAACCGACGGGGCGATGGAACCTGCAAATGAAGATGACCCCCTTTACCCTTCCGCCTACAGGATTCCTTATATGGTAAGACTAGGGCAGAATAAAATATTAAGAGGCACAATTTCAGTGACCTTCCTCTATCTTTTCTATCAGCCCACCGACACTATCAGTTATGATTTTTACTTAAAGGACAGGGCTTTGCATGATAGTAATGTTGCTACTACCAGCGAGATTATTATTTCAACCAATGATGTTTACAGTAAATAGGCTCATCACACCCTAACACCCATCAGAAGAATATCATCAACCTGATCAAAATTGCCTTTCCATTCATCGTAAAAGTTAGAAATAGCTTCATTCTGTTCATCCATAGACAGATCTGAAACCTGTTCAATCAGCCGTTTCAACCTGGCAATTTTCATCTTCTTGCCGTCAGGTCCTCCAAACTGGTCCGAAAGGCCATCTGAGAAAAGGTATATTGAATCATTCTCTTTCAGGTAATATTCCTGATCATCAAAGAATTTCTCATTCACTGTCTCACCGCCAATAGATGACCTGTTGCCTTTTATGTAATATGATTCTCCTCCGAGAATCAGTATTACGGGGCGCATGGCTGATGCAAATCTCAGATGCCTGGTCGTGAGGTTGAATTCAAATACCACCATATCCATTCCATCATTTGCTACTCCGAACTCAACATTCTGATTAAGTGTGGTAAAGAGCTGTCTGTCAAGCATAGTCAGGATTTCGGAGGGTTTTGAGATCCTCTTTCTTGCAATTATATCCTGCAACAGGGTTGATCCGATCATCGACATGAAAGCTCCGGGAACACCATGCCCTGTGGAATCGGCACATACCAAAATAAACTTATCCTCATCAAGCTTGTCGAACCAGTAGAAATCTCCGCTTACAATATCTCTTGGACGAAAAAAAATAAAAGCATCCCTGAATGATTCCTTCAGCTTGCTGATATCAGGCAGAATACTCGACTGAATCCGTTTGGCATAATTAATACTATCAGTGATCTCTATATTCTGAAGCTCAATTTCTGCCTTCTGCTTACGGACAACACTGGTTCTGGCATCAAGCTCTTTTTCAAGGTATTCCTGTATTTTCTTCTGTGCCTTATCTCTCTGCCGGATGATGAGAATTACTGTGACAGCCATCGCTGAAAATGCCAGAAGGATAAACCACCAGGTTCTCCAGAAAGGCTGCCTGATCAGAATATCAAACGATACTGCCGATTCCTGAGAGATGCCATCTTCATTAACTGATAAAAGATTGAACTTATACTTGCCGTCCCTGAGACTGAAAGATGCTTCTCTCGAAGTGGTTAGTTTACCCCAGTCATTATCAAAATTTTCGAGATAGGTACTGTAATATACTTTGCCGGGATTGCTGAAATTAATCCCGACATAATTAACTCTGATTATGTATTTCTTGTTGTAAGGAAGGTAGAACGATGACTGATAATTGTATTTTTCATCATTAATCATAATCGAATTAATGTTTGTAAAAGGAGCAACTTCAGTTTTCCGGTCTTTCAGTCTGTCATATATAATCAGGCCATTTGTGGTTCCCATGAAGATCTTATTGTCTGCTGATTCGTACATACCAGAAGGATTGCATACCCCTGAATTAATAAAATCATTCCCGAAAACCCTCATTGTACCCTTTTCAGGATTGTATCTTGAAAATCCCTTTTCATGACCAACCCATACATTATTATCAGCATCTGCAAGGATGCTGTAACAATAGTTTGACATCAGGTCACTGGATCGGTTAATGGCTTGTATTGAATCATTCAGGAATCTGAATACCCCGTTGCTCTGGGTTGCGGCCCAAATCTCACCAGCCCGGCTCTGGGCGAATGCCAGGACCTTATTGATGGTGCTTCCGTACATAATACTGTTGCCCTGACTTATCTTGAAATTTTTATCAATGCTGAACATCCGGTCACTCTCTGTGCCTATATATACATTCCCCTCTTTGGAAACCAGTATTTTATTAATGCTGTTATGAGGCAGACCATTATTTATATCGAATCTGTTTGTTTCAGCTCCCGTTTTTTTGTCCAGAACAATTACCCCGTTTGTTGTTGCCAGCCAGATATTTTGATTTTCAATTTCAATATCCTTTATAAAATCGGCTCCGGAGTCTCCCGACTTGTAAAACCTCCTCAGAGAACCCGCACTGTTTCTCAGAAAGAGTCCATTTCCGCCTGTCCCTATCCAGAGGTTATTATCCCTGTCAAGAAGGTATGAAGTGATCTCTGCTTTCCCAACAAGAGATGTCAGATCAGTGAACGAGACCGCATTTCCTGTAAATGCATCAAAAATGTGAAATCCTGAAGGAGTTCCAAGGATATATTTATCATTATAGCTGTTTACATAAAGAATATTGTTCGTAACAGAGTTCTTACCGGGCATAAAATATCCAAAAGCATATGAAGTCAGCATGGAGATCCCGGCACCATTTGTACCGAACCAGATATTACCCTCTATATCCTGAAAAACTGTCTTAATAAAATCAATAATAAGTCCTGATTGATTATTATATCTTCGTGTGGATGTTATTGCATCGTAATTATCTGAAAAGCTAAACTGCATAGCGCCTGATCCATTGGTGGAAATCCAGAGGTTGTTTTCAGAATCCCTGATCATGGACAAGATGCTTAATGATTCCAGTTCCGGATTGTTTTTAAATCTTGACAGAGTATTTCCCGTACCGGAAAGATGCAACTTAAACAGCCCGCTGCCATCTGTCCCGACAATAAAATCTGAGCTGTCGCCCACCTGAAGAATTGAAGTGATGGCCGAATAGTCAAATCCTTCTATAACACCAGACACCACAACTGCGTCTTTATCAAGATTGCAGATAAGCAGGTTTTCCTGTGTACCAACCAGCAGCTTTTGTTTACCGGCAAATACAGCCGATTCCATTATAGGGTCTTCTGAAAAAGTGAATTTATGTACCTTGTCAGACATTGAAGGATTGATGCTGAAAATGGCCTTTCCCTGCGGGATAACATAGATTAGTCCATCGGGTCCCTCTGCAAGAGTGCTGATTGCTTTTTCATTGGAAAGCTTAATCTCGATGAGAGAGTTTTTATTTGAGCGATATACGGAACCATCATTGCAACCGAACCAGAGTGTACCGCTTTTATCCTTCAGGCTTGATGTTATAATCCTTAACTGAGATGAATCCGGGAACTGAACCGGATAAAAATTATAACCATCAAATCGGGCAAGGCCGTTTCCAGTACCTACCCACAGGAAGCCGTCAGCTGATTGCTCAATAGTATAAATAAATCCGCTGGGAATATTATTCTCAGCGCCATAATTCTTAAAACTGTAAGTCTGACTGTAGGCGACCTGGGAGAATAGATATAAGCACAATAGAGTGCCGGCAAATATTTTCATAGTGTGTATAAATTTCATCCGGAATCCACTCTACTTTTTTGGTGGTATTTTAGTAATGTTAGTCTTGGGAATATAGACCGGAACACCTCCTATAGGTGAACTATAGAACTTCAATGCATCTCCCCTCTGGTTTTTAAGAGTGACAACAACATTATTGTTTTTTACAAGGTCTCCCTGTCTTTTATGGAACTGAAAATCAAGTGAAGAATTCACTTCGGCAGGTTCAATGGGTATATTGGATGATTCCCAGACATTTTCATTGGAAATGGGCACTTCAACTCCCTGTTTGTACCTGGATACTACAAGTATTTTCCCGTCATTGTCCCAGTCAAAATTAGATTGCTTGATAAAGACAATACCGGTATCAACAAAAGGATAGATGTGTGCAACACTTTTAAAGTCATTCCACATACGGAAAGTGTAGGCATAAGTAAATGCATTGGCCCCTTCAATAGGAAGATTGTTATTTTGGTCACGGCTGAGGAAAAATCTGTATAGATTTCCATCATCACCGCCTACACCTTCACAGACAATCTTAAAGATATAGCTATTCCATCTTTCGTTAAAATCTCCCTCTGATGGATTAAATGGGCCGAATGTATAGTATTTATTATCATAACGCGCCTCGGACCCGAATATCTTCGAAGCCAGCAAATTGCCTGTTTTATAATTAACCCCTTTCTCCAGTCCTTTTGAATCTTCATTTTTGTCAGGGTCAACACCCTTGCCTCCGTAAACTGAAAATGAAAATTTAGAATTGAAGTCCCCCTGGATTTCATCATTCTCTCCGCCGCAATCCGGATCAAAGACCCTGATATAGAATGGTTTCGTGTAATCTTTAAGAACAGAGAAGAAAAATATCTGGTAGAAATCATTATCTCCCCAGGAAGTCTTTCCGAATTTTCCGAATGTCACAAGAAACGGTATGTTCTCATCCTTTCCGGGAACTGCCTGAGCTCCCAGAAAGGAGGTACAGGAAATTTCCAGTAATAATATGAGAATAAGAAATCTGTATTTCGATTTATTAACTTTCATCAAGGTCAAAATTAATCATTTCAGCCATCATGGATTATTAAACACTAAAATATTTTTTGACACACAGGTTTCCTTTACAGCCCCTCCGGGTTCAGGTTCTGTTGATACTATCAGTTGAACGTTGTATAATCCTGGTTTTACGAAGGTCTTGTCAATTCTGTTGCCAATAGCAACTGTTTCATCCCCGAAGTTCCAGTAATACTGTGCAATTTTCCACCCTGGCAGATTCGATTCGTCCGCATTCAGCATAATACGTTGTCCTGCTGCAATGCTGTCAGGACCAGATATATATGCCTGCTCAATACTGGTTATTACAAGTGTGTCAGATTTTTCATTATAGGATATTGCCTTTGTAATAAGGTTCACAACATCAAGCTGAACAACATATGTTCCCGGACCATTGTAGCAATGTTCAACAACAACACCGGAAGCTTTTTCTCCATCTCCGAAACTCCAGTCGTATCTGAAGGGCATTGTATCAAATTTTGCAGAGTTCTCTTCCATAAACCGGTAGCAGTAACTGTTTTCAGTTAGCATGTCGCATGTTGTTTTCCTCATTATTGTCGACACGAATCTGTAAATATCATCGCTATTTTTCCTGTTGGAAGAAAAGTACCCTTTTTGCAGATCACCTTCAGCCACCAGTGCAAAGTCGTCCGCAGATGAATTTATTGGTTCCGGAAGCAGTACGGGAATATCCCATTTCCCTCCTGTCAGTGAAGTGTAATAGATATCGAGGTTTCCCATTCCCCCTGACCTGTTAGAGGTGAAATATAATCTGCCTGAAGAATGGTAATAGGGGAAATTTTCAGTCCCTGCAGAATTTACAGCTGGTCCGAAGTTAATTGGAGAAGACCATTCTCCGTTCACAAGATCGCAGTAATAGAGATCTGATCCTCCCTGTCCGCCAGGTTTATTGGATGAGAATACAAGATATTTCCCGTCGCTGCTGACAGATGGCTGTGCAAGATCGTAATCAGGGCTATTATATTTGAATGGATGCAGTGAAATCAGATTTGTTCCGGAGAGTTCAGCTATGAATATGCCGCTATGATTTTTAAAGTTTTTTTGTTTGGCAGCTGATCCTGTTTCAATTTCGCTTGTAAAGTAGACTGTTTTGCCATCGGGTGCGAAACAGAAAGGTCCGTTATTGAACAGTGAATTCCTCTCGCTTTTAAGCTCCATTGGTTTCTTCCAGTCTGATGAATCCTGCATTTCAGCAAGGTATATATTATAAAGCCGGCGGCCATCAAAAGCTGTACGATCCTTTATAATACTGAAGCGCTTGTCGGAACAGAAAACGAGGCCTCCTTTTACAATAACCGGAGATATTTCACTGAACCCGGATGAATTAAACGACATTCTTTCAACCTTATAGACAGAAGGTTGCTGTCCTTTTGCCGGGATTACAATAAATGTCAAGGCCAGGATAACTGCAACTAAAAAAAACACTCTTTTTACCATAAAACTAAAAATATCTCGGATTAGCAGCGCTAATCCTAGATCCGAACTCATATCTTAAAATAAACTCTGCTGATCCCTTGGAATAAGAGCTCATTGTACCAACCGGATAATCGTAGGAAAATCCGAGCATCAGCTGCTGATTGAGCTGAATCTGCAAAATACCCACCGCCACCTGTTCTGTGGTCCTCCATGAGCCTCCGACCCATAACACATCGCCCAAAATAAAATTTCCGTTTATATCAAGCTGCATAAGCTTCTTTGTCTCCTCGGGAGAATAATTCACAAGCACAGATGGTTTGAATTTCAGAAAATCTGAAAATGCAATAAGGCCTCCGGCAGTAAATAGAAAATCATAATTACTGAAGCTATGGTAAGCCTGAACGCCACTTGTTTCTGTCTTTTCATAGCTCAGGAACCGGGGAACAGAGATGCCGGCAAACAGTTTAGTGGTATAATAGTAAACTCCGGCTCCTATATTAGGCAGAACATATTTCCCATTTTCCTGGAACAGGGGATCACCGGGGTCCGTAAGGTCAATTCCAGTATAATCAGTATTTGAAAGATCCACTCCTCCCTTGATTCCGAATGACAGTTTGCCCTCTCCAAGCCTGATATTATAGGCATAAGTGGCATAAATACTCTTTGACCTTGTAAAACCATACTGCATGAACTGGCCCATTATACCAAGTGCCACTCTGTCATTTTTCATAGGGGCATGAAGTGATAATGTCTGAAATACAGGAGCATCTGCTATACCCAACCATTGCATCCTATACGAGAGGAATCCGCTTAAAGCTCCCCGTGCACCTGTATAGGCCGGATTTACCAGAAGCCCATTCTGAAGATACTGGCTGTAGACAGGATAGCCCAGGCTTATCTCCTTTGAGCCGGAACCTGTCTGCCCCTGAATCGATGCATAAACAGGAAAGATGAAAATAAACAGTATTATCTTTAACTTGCTCATGAGCAAAAATTCGCTAAATCATGTTTTTGAAATATCTCTATCAATATCTTTTGAGTTCAATAAATCCGCTTTCCTTGAAGACCCGCTTTTCATTGGTTGTAAGTGTAAGCAAATAGTAATATGTTCCTTCAGGAAGTTCATTTCCCTTATTGTTTCTTCCATCCCAGTCAACCCATTCCTGTCCATCCCTGTTGGTTGTGGTGAATACTACCGTACCTGCTCCGTTAAGAATATTCAGCTCAGCTATCTGCTGGTCTGATAAATTCAGTCCTTCAATTATGAATTTATTATTCCAGGCGTCGCCATTAGGCGAAAAACCTTCCGGTATAACAAAGGGAAGCAATTCAATATATACGGAATCATCAATTGTGCATAAACCATTGGTCAGAGTCCAGACAAAAAGATTATTTCCTGAGGAGAGATTATTAACCTCAGTTTTACTGTCAGAATCATTCATAATTACAGCGGTTGCCGGTTGAGGTGCAGTCCATAAGCCTGTTTCACCTGCAACAACAGCCGGACTGGCATTCAGGAAATAGCTTTTATCAATAGAATGGATGCTTTCATCCTCACCTGCAAATACAGGGCCCTGTGGTAAGGGATTTATGGTTATGTCCACTGCAGGGGAAATGTTGGGCAGGCAATCGGCGGAGGTCACATTGCGCCTAAAGGTTGTGTTATTTATAAGTACAGGTGGCTGATAGCTGGGTAGAGTATTCGTTCCGTCAGCAGCAGTCCAGCTGGTACCTCCATCAGTACTCTGTTCCCATAAATATAAATAGGTGCCTGAGCCGCCTGCCACTGATGACCCGTTAACCTGATCAGGCACAGCATTTTCGCAAACAGCAGACTGACCAGCAGTAATCACGTTATTGGAAATTGGAGGCAGCACATTAATAGTGATCGCAGAACTGCTGGTATCGCTGCATGCACCTGAAATGGCCAGTCGTTTATATAAAGTTGTAATATTAAAAGATGGCGGCGGATTCGGATAATTAACCTGGGTTGCACCGGGGATCAAAGTCAGGTTGCCTGATCCTGTAGAATTAAACCACTGATAAATCCCGCCCGGGATAACACTTCCTATCAAAGGATCGTGTGTTTGCCCTGTGCAGATTGTGGTGTCAGATGATCCTCCCATTTGCTCAAGATAAATGATATTTCCCGTAATTGGGGGCTGAACAGTAATCTTTGTTGAATTACTGGTATCACTGCACCCCGACGAATAAGCAATTCGCCGGTAACTTGTTGTCTGAGTAAGATTTGGTGATTGGTATTCAAGCTCAGGTGTATTTATAAATCCTGGTATATCTTTCCATTGTGTGGTAGAGTTTGTGCTGTCCTGCCAGGTGTAGACATTGTTCCCGTTATTCGGCAGATTAGCTGATATTAATATATTGGAGCCGGAGCAGATTGTCTGATCGACAGTGTATATGTTATTATTGGTGATTCTCGGAAAGTCTCTTAGATGAACAGTATCACTGATATCTGTACAAACACTATCCGGACCTGAATAAACTATTCTGCGGAACTGATAATAGTTCTCCGGGATCCTTTCAGTAAGAAGTTCAACCGGATTAAGGCTATCCCTGTCACTTATTCCGTCGGCGGTTGCCCAGGCCGAATAGTTTATACTGCTTTCCCATTTATATTTAAAGGTATTATCGCCTCCTCCCAGAGTATTTGCACTTATGAGTTCCTGAAACTGCATCCCGAAACATATGGAATCTTCAGCTGGTTCCCGGCTTTTTATTGAGTTGCCGGTTATTATTGGAAGAATGGTCATTTTCACACCCTTTGAGGTGTCAATGCAACTGGCAGAAGTTACAATCCGCCTGTAGCTTGTTGTTGCATTCAGTTCAGGGGGCAGGTATACTGAGTCTTTTGTATTTACAAATCCGGAAATATTATTCCATAGGGGGGAAGAGTTAGTACTGTCCTGCCAGGAGTAGAAGAGATATTTGGTTGATGGAACGATGATGTCAACTCCAATCTGTTTTAAAGTATCAGGAGTGCCGTTCTGACAAAATGTTTCAGGGTTTCCGATATTATTATGGATGATGGCCGGATGAACAATTATTTCAACGGACTTACTGATATCTGTAATTGCAGGCGGACCGGCATCCCTTACTACACGTCTGAACCATACTGTACCAGTTGGAGTAGATGCATCAGCCAGGGATGGAGAATAATTTACAGAGTCCGGGTTAACTGTCAGTGTTACAAATGGTGTAAATGTTGATACGTAACTCTTCTGCCATTCGTAAGTAATACCTGGAGTACCGACAGGGATTGTGCCCAGTATTCTTGGCGGTTTCATATTTGAACATACCGAATCAACCTGGTTATTTGTTACAGAGGAGCGAATAGTATTGAAAAGGAATCCGTTAAGCAAAGGGTTGAATGTTGCCACGCTTTTACCAATGTTCCCATTGGATGCACTTGATGAGTATCCTATCCTTGTTCCTCTGTTCCCTCCGGCGGCACTCATAGTAACCTCAGGGGGCATTGCAAGATTGTTTCGTATCAGACCTCCGCCTCCGCCGCCTCCTTCACCATTATTACCGGTGGAATTGCCTCCGTTTCCTCCGTTTGCAGAAATATCCAGCTTTGAACCTGGAGTTTGAAGAGAGAATCTTTGGTGGTAAATCGCTATCGATCCGCCTCCGCCGCCGCCACCTGCTCCGGCATTCCCGCTGGCAGCCGTTGCAGCAGCACCACTGGCTAAAATAGAATCGACCCCGTTGATCTTGAGATTGTCACAGACAATTATTATAATACCCCCACCCCGGGCTCCGGCCGAAGCTGTACTTCCAGCTGCAGAAGTTGAAGAGCCTCCTCCACCGCCAAGGAGTATATTCTCATCCACGGCAGTATTAAGAATCTGCTTCCCGCCAAGACCCCCATCCCCCGGAGGTCCGCAAAGGCCATTTTCCCTGCCTCCCTTGCCTCCTGCTCCGATGCCTGCTCCACCGCCACCTCCTGAATATCTACCGTTACCTCCTCCTCCACCCGTGAAATTTGCCCCTTTACCTTTGGTGAAATCAGGATAAACTGGGGGTATATCTGTGGATGAGATATATACCCTGCTCACATGGCTCTCACCTTTGAAACCCGAATTTGTATAATTGAAGGGATAGGCGTATTTGTCATATAATGCCAGGTTGGTATTTAAACAGAACCCGTCTCCCGTAAATGGAACACCTCCAATGAGACCTTTCCCGCTTACTTTAATGTCAGCTTCCACTGTTAAAGTACCTCCGACTATCATCGCAAGAACACCTCCTGTTCTTGTGGTAACACTGTCCCACGGAAGACATGTCAGTTCACTTGTTACAGTTGCCGAATTATAGGAAGGCACTTTTATCAGCTGGACAAGTCCGGCGACATTATAGACGTTTACAAGATCCCTGGTAAAGACAATATTGGTACCACTGACAGACTGAATCATAAGAAATTCGTATGCTCCGGGGGTGCCAAGACTGTACTGATAAGTCCCGTAGGCATTGCTTTCCGATCCGAGCATTATAGCCCCTTTCATCTGTATCAGAAGTACTGTATCTCCAATCTGAAAACTTCCGGCATTACTCAGGGTTACATTGTCGGAGCCGCTTATTGCCACCACATCCATGTATTCATTAATAACTCCGCCGATGGAAGTCCCCTGTGAATAAACCGGGAAAGTCACTCCAGAAAGAAATAAAAGACTTAATATTAGACTCCTTATATAGATATCCGATTTTCCTCTCATCAAAACACGATATTATCCGCTAATATAATAATATATTAAACAATTTTCAGAATTAAGAACTATTGTCAGATAAAGATAACCAAATTTGGATAGTCTGAATTTCAGATTTTTCCAATATTCAGGAAATTTATTAACCGTTTTGTTGAATAATCCGTAGCCAGCTTAAGTCAACCGAGTTTTTCAACTGTATATATAAGCGGGAGTTCAACAAAAAAGACGGATCCCATACCGGCCGCTGATTCAAACCATATTCTGCCATTGGCATTTTCAATATATTTCTTCGCAATTGACAATCCAAGCCCCATTCCTGATGACTTGGTGGTAAAATTGGGAGTGAACAGTTTCCACTGAAGATCTTCAGGAATACCGCTTCCATTATCCCCAATTGAAATAACAACCTTATCGCTTTGAATCTCCATGTTAACACTTATGACTCCCGCATGACCCTGCGGGATTGACTGAATACCGTTCTTGATGAGATTGGCAAATACGCTGTTAATATGTTCCCTGTCGGCAAAGATCATAACCTTGCTTTCATGAGGCCAGTTTACATTAAACGTTATATTGGCTGTATTCTTAAAAAGCTCCAGCATGGATCTGATCTGATCGAGGAGATTAAGTTCCACAGGATTATTCCCGGGCATTTTTGCGAATGATGAAAAGGCGGTGGCTATAGTGGAAAGGTTATCAATATATTCTATCTGGTTTTTTGTAAACCGTTCCAGCAGTTTGTCAAATCCGGGAGCTTTATCCTTCCATGACTTGTATAACTGCTGAACATTCAGTTTCATCGGAGTAAGCGGATTTTTTATTTCGTGGGCTATCTGCTTGGCCATCTCCCTCCATGCATATTCCCGCTCTGAGTTGGCCAGTTTGTGTGTACTCTCTTCAATCTCATCCACCATCCGGTTATATTGTTTAACAAGCGCGCCAATCTCATCATTCCCGGTGTAAACAAGATGTTCACTTTTCTTTCCTACTCCTACGGAAGCCAGCCCATCTCCGAGCATCATCAGAGGTGATGTAAGTCGTCCGCTTATAATTACAGCAATACTCATAGTTATAACAATAAGCAAGCAGGGTGAAGTTTACTATTGCAACAATCAGGTTTGATATTTCCCGGGCCAGGATACTCTGCATCCTGAAATATGGCAGGTTGAGATAGGCAATAACTTTCTTGTTGCTGTCCATGAAAGGTACATAGGCTGAAATATACTCCAGTGAACCAACTTTCTCCTTTTGGATATATTCGCTCCTGGTAAGGTTGACTAGATTAATGAAAGCCATATTATTGATCCTCCTGCTGGTAAGGTTTCTGTAGAAAATCTCGGGACGGGATGTAGCCATCAGAAATCCATTAAGATCGTACAGGTTTATATCTGTATTGAATGTATTTGAGAGTTTAATAAGAAGCTCGTTTAAAGATGAATAACTATTATTTCTCAGGTCGGTCGAGACTTGCTTTTCCATTGAAAGCCTGTTATCAAGTTCCAGATAAACGGAGCTAAGCTTTTCCCTTATATTCTCATAATGTTTGGAATGAAATTGATTTACAGTGAGATAAGCCACAACTATGCCTATCAGAAGAAATGAGAATAAGAGTATTCCTATAAACGAGAGCTGCAGCTTCTGACGGAAGTTAAACATATTCGGCCGTCTGACACCCGGCCATCTTATCATAAGTATAAATAGATTTGAAAAGAAGAGAACATAGGCAAAAATATAGGCAAATGAGATGATTATATCACCTGGAGTAAGCTGTGGCCTTGTGATCATGATTGTTGCATTGCCGTTTTTATAAAGGACATGTCTGAAACCTTCAGTATTGAATACCCTGTAATCGGCGATTTTATCAATATATTCGGCATCTGTCTTATCATATGCAAAATCTTCTGTGCTCCATACCAGTTCACCATTAATATATTTTGCAAATGAATAATCCTTTATCCCTGAATACCCATAGTATTTTTTATCAAGCAGCAATTCAGAATAACCCGGCTGAAATACATTTATGTCACTGTAAAGCTCTATAAACAAACCATTTGAATTTTTTCCTTCCGTGTTCATAATATAGCCTTCCAATGTAATAGGACCTTCCGCCCTGATTATCCATAAAGTAAAATCCTGTACCTGTAAGCTGATGTCCATCTCTCTTTATACGTTCATCAAAAAAGTTGAAACAGTTTTCAAAGACTTCATTCCGGGGGCCAACATTCAGTGATTCATCGTTACGGCAGAGAACAATATTGAAATTAAAATTGCTCCAGTAACCATCGAAGTAAGTATCCTGGAGATATCGCGATATCTTATCAACATCGTCCTGAAAAAAATCAGTCTTCATCATCGCTTTAAGGAGAGTATCCTTTGAGATTACAGGCCACATATCAAGTAAAAGATGTTCAGCATCCGGATCATTTTCAGAAGAAAGTGAAACCGCCTTGATTTTAAGATTATCAGTAGTCTTCTCCTCGGAGAGTATGGTAATAAAATAGAGAGAGTAGATCCCGAAAATAAAGGAGAAGATAACAGCCATATTAAACAACCCAACCCTTCTCTGTACAGATCTCCAGACACTTACAGTTACAACAAAATAGAAGAGTGATAATGGGATCAAAGTACCGGGAACATCATGGTAAGCAGCGGCAAGGACCAGAAGTGAAGCAATGATAGAAGAAAGTATGATTCCGGATCTCAGATTTCTGGCAGCCTCGAAAATTTTCATAAGATAAAGCATCGGAACCAGTACAAGCAATATAGCCGCAGTGAAACCTGCTATGCTGAACATGCTTATTTCAATAATTTTATAAGTTTCAAAATTGATATTGGAAGTTGAGATCAGCTGTGTGAAAATCAGGTGATATAGGATTATCAGCAGAGCCCCCGGAATCAGTAATGCTATCATTACCAGGAAGTCATTGCCGCTTTTGCGGCTTTTTAATTCCTTCAGGGGGAAATGCCTGTAAAAAACATTAGATAAGGCAGCTGCAAGGATGCTGAGAAGCAACAGGTGCCCGAGTGAAGGAATAATATAGTTATGTGTGAATATGTAAGGAGAAAAAAGCTCAGTCTGAGAAAGGACATGAGGCTTACCGGTGATCAGAAGAGCAGTATATATAAGTAAAAAGGAGAAGAGCACAAAAACGACTGCCAGCATGCTTTTCCCCTTTGTTACAAGCAATTTTGCAAGTTCAAGAATCAGGATGATAACAACTATATATAATATTATCCACAGGAAAAGCGGGATGAGAATAAAAGATGTTTTCACCTTGATTTCCGGGAAGGTAAGGGAAAAAAGGAAATTTTTGTTCATGTCGTAAACATGAAAATCCGAATCACTTTTTTCAGTGCTGAAACCGACACTCCCGGGGATTTTAAAATCCTTTTCGAATCCGCTTTTTATTATATCATTTTCAAAACTGTATTCTGTACGGATCCTCAGTAATCCGACTATTTTTTCATTGCCTGCCTGGACCGTCTTAGCCAGGAACCAGCCATTCTGAAAAAAAACAATATTCCCGTTGAAAATGGAATCATTTATAAAAGGGGGTACGTCAAATTCATTATCCGACCAGTAAACAAGCTTATTATCAATATATTCCAGTATTGTAATTTTGTTCTGCTCTGCCATTGAAAACAGATTATTTTCAGTAACCGAACCATGATGATCTTCCCTGGCAAGAACAGGTTTCATGTTTTTGAGGCACTCTTCCATGATCCTTTCCTTATCAGCAAGTATCCTGTTGAATTTCCCCGTTCGGAAACGGTATTCCAAATCACTGAAATAAATCGATTCAGAAATCAGTGCAGCCAGAATAAGAACTGCTGTAAGAAAACCCAGGAATAATATATAACGATTACCTTTCATACTATGCTATCTTATTCATGGTGGTAAGGTTCTCCCCTGATGATTGTAAATGCCCTGTAAAGTTGTTCGAGAAACAACAATCGTACCAACTGATGAGGAAATGTCATCTTTGAGAGTGAGATCCTGAAGTCAGCCCGGTCATAAACCTCTTCAGAGAAGCCCCATGGTCCTCCAATTACAAATACTATCCTCTTCCTGGAGATCATGAAAGTTTTCTCCATCCAGGCTGAAAAATCAACTGTCCGGAATTCCTTACCCCTTTCATCCAGAAGAACAACATAATCATCACTGGATACAGACTGGATCAGTTTTTTCCCCTCTTTTATCTTTTGCTCCAAAACTGGGAGGTTCCCCGAGTTTTTAATATCGGAGAGTGTAATGACTTCAAATGAGATGTATTTTCTGATACGCGAAAGATAAAGATCAGCTATACCTGCAACATCTTTATCTGTTGTCTTCCCTGTCTGAACCAGAGCAATCTTCATGAAAAATACTATAAGATAATTGTTAGCCTGCTTTGCAAAAATAACAATTAAATACTTTCAATCCTGATCATGGCAGGGTTATTGTAAATGGTGAATTTATGTTTATCATCAATTAAAAACCTTCCAGAAAGGAAATGGTTTGAATTCGTAAACAAATAAGTATTAAATTTGTAGTGCTTCGATTAGAATAGTCAGCAAATATAAATTGAGTGAAATGAAATCTTTTAAAATAATGCCCGTTATAATTCTTGCGTTCAGCTTTCTTAGAGCCGCGGGACAGGAACAGGCGAATATCCCTGGAGGAATTTCAATTGCAATCAAAGCTGGCAATGCTTCTGAATTGGCAAAGTATATGAATTCAACTATCGAACTGCTCTTACTCGATAAAGAGGATTTCTATAAAAAGAATGTTGCCGAAACAATTCTGAAGGATTTTTTCAATGAATACCGGACCAAAGATTTTACCATTCGCCATCAGGGTGCAAAAAACGATGCGCAGTATGCTATAGGCAATCTTAAAACTGAAAAAGGAGATTTCCGGGTATATTTTCTCCTTAAAAAAGTTGACCAGTCATTGCTTATTCACCAGATACGAATTGAAGCTGACAATGGAAATTAGTTTTCTCAGGGAGTTCATCTTAAGGAGCCTGGCTGAAGACATTGGTAATGGAGATCACTCCTCTCTTGCATGTATTCCATTGGAAGCAACCGGTAAAGCGAGGCTTATTATTAAAGAGAAGGGGATTCTGGCAGGGATCAGGGCAGCGGTTGAAATCTTCTCCGTTGCAGATAAAGATCTGAAAACCGATATTCTTATTAAGGATGGGACTGAAGTTAAGCCCGGTGATATTGCATTCCTGATTGCCGGGAAACAACAATCAATACTTAAAGCAGAACGGCTCACTCTTAACGTCATGCAAAGAATGAGCGGGATAGCTACCACTACACATGAATATGCAGAAAAACTGAAAGGGTTGAAGACAAAGATTCTTGATACACGGAAAACTACACCGGGGTTCAGGTATTTTGAAAAGGAAGCTGTAAGGATCGGCGGTGGAATTAATCACCGGATGGGATTATATGATATGATTATGCTGAAAGACAATCATATCGATTATGCCGGAGGAATTGAAAGAGCAATATTAAGTACGCGGGATTATCTCAGGAAGAATAAATTAAACCTGAAAGTTGAAATTGAAGCCAGAAATCTGGAAGATGTCAGGATGATACTTTCAGTAGGTTTGGTAGACCGTATTATGCTTGACAATTTCAATGTAAAGGATACCCTGACGGCTGTACAGGCTATTGCGGGCTCCTGCGAGACTGAGTCTTCCGGAGGAATAACTCTCGCAACTATCAGATCTTATGCTGAATGTGGAGTTGATTTTATCTCCGTAGGGGCCCTGACGCATCACATTAAAAGCCTTGACATGAGTCTTAAAGCCTTCTGATTTATGAAAACTAAAAATTAATATCAACCTGAGCGGTAAAGGTATTGGCATTCTGGTTGTTGGTATTATAATAAGCATTTTTGTTATTGTAAATGTCATAACCAATGATCACAGAAACATTTTTGGAGAAAGCCCAGGAAGCACCAAAACTCAATGCCCCCAAATAACTCTCTCCTCCCTGGTAATCAACAGCCAGCCAAAGTTTATCAGATATTTCCGCCATCGTTCTGTCCCATGACAATAAAACTCCGCTATTTGATTTCTTAAGATCCTCGTCAACGAGCAGCTTCTCATTACCTGTATAATAACCTGCTGACAGTCTGCCAATAACAGGAATAGTTTTTGAAATTAAACCATATACAATATTGTAATTGGTAAGATCCTTTTTCAATCCTAAGTTATATCCGCCTATTGCTATGGCAGGGGCGTTCTTAAACAACGCATTCTCAGGGAATCCTATTTTTGCATTGAAATATACAGGATAGTCATCATAATTACTGTCCCCCAAAGATAAAAAATCTACCCCTATTTCTCCCTGAAACTTCTCGAAGGGTAAAAGACCGGTTGTAAGACCCATGTCGAACATCCCCGCACCTCTTATGCCGTCCACCTTGGATGTCCTGATGTAATTATCAAGACCTAAATGCATTGATTTCCACTTCTGAAAATCTGTGGATGGAATCCAAATCTGAGTTGAAGGAGTTGAAAATGAATTTTCAGCACTTACAACAAACACGAATACGATAATTATTAATAGCTTTTTCATAGTTTTAATTTTGAGATTAGTCTATTACATACTTTACTCATGGGATAAAAACCTACAATACTGTATCTACCCATATAAGTCATCTTATAAGGCCAAATACATGCCATTAATTCATTTTAAAAAAGAAAGGAAAAGTCGCTGGCAGCATAAATCACTGATGAACAGAACTATGCCTGGATTAGAAATAAATTTTTAGATTTCAGTGAAGTGAGTTTTTCCTACCAAAATGTAAGAATCAGAAAAAATCATACATTTTTGTAGGATTTCCCTTTAATTTATTAAGGTGTTCTGATAAAGTAATGTATATGAGCTATTTGGAGATCAGGATCCTGCCGGGACATTCTGTCTTTTGAAAACAGCCGGATCGATCATATACTTCCTGATCCTTAATCCCATTATGCGTTCGGTAAGTTTAAGCTGTTCAGCAGCTTTTGATATATTTCCTTTTGACAGGTTAAGTGCATCAATAAGAAGCTGTTTTTCCACATTTTCGAGAATGGCACCAAGGCTCCCTTCAACCTTTGAACGTGTTGACACTGCACTTTGCAGAGTTGGAGGAAGGTTATGCGATCGTATCACCTGATCGGTGCTAAGGATTGAAGCGCGTTCTATGCAGTTCTCGAGCTCCCTGATATTTCCTGGCCAGTGATAGGTCATGAGAAGATCGATAGCTGTTGAGCTTATCCTCTTTATCTTAAGTCCATGTATCTTATTCTGTTTTTCAATAAAATGATTGACCAGAAGGGGAATATCACCCCGGCGGTCTCTGAGCGGAGGAATTATCAGCGGAAATACATTGAGCCTGTAATAAAGATCTTCGCGGAATTCGTTTTTCCCTATCATCTCCTCAATATTACGGTTCGTTGCAGCAATTATCCTGACATTGGCCCTGATCGTTTCACTTCCCCCCAGACGCTGGAATTCTTTTTCCTGTAACACTCTCAGCAGTTTTACCTGGAGACCCGGTGAGAGGTCTCCGATCTCATCAAGAAAAATGGTACTGTTCTCAGCTAATTCAAAACGACCCTTGTGAAGCTTATCAGCCCCTGTAAATGCCCCCTTTTCGTATCCGAACAGTTCGCTCTCAATCAGCGTTTCAGGAATGGCTGCACAATTTACCTTGATCATCTGTTGCTTACTCCGCGGACTTTGGTCATGTATCGCTTTGGCAACCAGCTCTTTCCCGACACCGCTTTCCCCTCGTATAAGTATTGTTGCATTAGTCATTGCAACTTTTGTTATAAGGTCGTATACGGCCTGCATCTTTCCTGACTCGCCTACAAGTGAGTTGATACGATCGTTATAACTGTAAAGTCCATGTTCAATAAGCCTGGCGTGATGAAGCTTCTCAAGTTCCTCAATTTTGTCCTGACGAGACCTCACCAGGCGTGCAAACATGGAAGCCATAACAGTAAGCAGCTGCAGTTCATTCTGAAATGTATCTTCGGAATAATATTTAAGTTTAACGCTTAAAGTACCGATTATCTGGTTTTTGGCTTTTACAGGAACACAGATGAATGAACCGTCATCCTTATTTTTACTGGTCGATCGGGTTTTGTTCAGGTAACGGGGCTCATCAGATATATGAGGTATTATGTAGGGCTGACCTGTTCTCACCACCTCTCCGATAATACCTTCCCCGATCTTATATTCTCCTCTCTCTTTTTCTTCTTTTGTCAGACCATAAGCTACTTCAATATAAATTTTTGAAGAATTCCTGTTGAGAACAGTCAGAATAGCCTGAAGAATGCCGAATTTCTTCGCCATCTCCTCCATAACTTCCAGAATACATTCCTCAAGGTCAGTGCTTTTCCCAACCACTTCGCTTACCTGAAAGAGGATGGATAAATTATCTTTATGATCCCTCATTATTCCTGGTATTAATCCTGATCATGAGGATTATTATTTCGTTCAACAGTGTAAAGTATTTTTAAAATTTCCCTTCTTAAGGCCCTGAAAATTCAAACAACAAAACTGTCGCTTGGTTCATGCAAAGATAATATTTAGTTAACTACCATTCTCCATTGTTATAAGATCGCTCTGACACCGATACTATTTTTTAGTTTTTTTTAGTAATTTCGGGCCGGTAAAATGGTAAAAATGACAAACAGGATTGCAATTCTCCTCCTCCTATTCCTGCTGGGCTGCAAGGGGGAAAAGACATCCACATACTTTACTCCCCAGAAAGCGCTGTACTATTTTAAAGGTATTCAGGAGGTCTGTGACCGTGACAATGGAGCGCTTTGGGGGAAAAATCTATACGGCCCTATAATGTTCATCGACAGGGCCAGCCGCAGAATGGTATCAAACATGCCTGATAAAGAGGGCCTTCTGAGGGGGAAAGATGGAGTATTTACAGGTGTTTATCCAAAGGAATTATTAATAAGCAATACCCCTGTAAATTATGGCGGGACATTATTTGCCATGACACCCCTTCCTGTTGAGGAGGATGATTTCAGGATAAAAACCCAGGCCATTCATAGCCTTTTTCATCGGTTTCAGAAAATGGCTGGTACCAGCTCCTTTGGCTACAATACAAATAATATGGATGAAAAAGAGGCACGCCTCTGGATCAAGCTTGAGTGGAAAGCTCTCAGAAAGGCACTCACCTCTGAAGGGGAAGAACAGCAGCTGGCTATCAGGGACGCTCTTATTTTCAGAGGATCGAACAGGGAACTTTATCAGAAATATGCCAGGGATGAAAACCTTTTTGAAAACTATGAAGGATTAGCAACGTTCACATATACATTGCTTTGCGCCCAGTCTCCTGATGAATATAAGGCAAGGATCTTTGAAAATCTGGACCGTGTTTACCAGATGCAATCATATTCAAGATCATATGGTTTCATTCATGGTGCTCTTTATGCTTCGCTTCTGTACGCTGAGGGATTCGATTTTTCAAAGATTAAAACCAATGAGATCGATCTTGGAAATACCGTTAAGAAGCTTTATAACATTGAATTGCCATCTATTTGCAGAGATGTTGCCGGAAGCCTTGCAATGAATTATAATATTGCGGAGATAAATAAAGAAGAAGATCAGCGTCTGGCCGATCTTAAGGAGAGCATCCATAAGCAGACAAGTAATTTTACGGAAAAGCCGGTTGTATTCGTGGAGCTGGAGAGCCCCTATTTTGACTTTGAACCGGAAGATATTCATTCTCTTGATACTCTTGGAACTCTCTATACCTCAATCAGGGTTTCAGATAACTGGGGCAGGCTCACTGTCAACAAGGGCGGCTGCCTTGTTTCCAATAATTTTAAATTCCTGCGAATTACGGCAAAAGCATTCAAAGCAGATCAGAAACACATTTCAGGTGAAGACTGGGTCCTTATCCTCAGCGATGACTATGAACTGGTTGCAGTAAATCAGAATTATTTCATCAGGAAGCTGATGCCTTGATATAAAAGGTGGTTGGAGGCATTAATTTTCCAGCTCCTTTATCCTCTCTTCAATAGATTTTATCTTCGACTCTGCGTCGCTTTTCTTCTTTCTTTCGAGATCAAGAACAGTGGGAGGAGCATTCTCAACGAAACGCTGATTATCAAGCTTTTTCATGACGCTTTCAAGAAATCCCCTGTTATATTCAAGCTCCTCATTCAGTTTTATACGTTCACTTTCTATATCTATTCTGCCTTCTACCGGTATAAAGAATTCTGTTGTTCCGACCATAAATGAGACTGTCCCGGCCTGCTTCTCCGACACAAAAGAAATATGCGTCAGATTACACATTTTAAGGATTACGGGAAGAAGAGCAGCATCATACGAATCCTGATCAGCCCGGATCAGAAGTTCAAATTTTTCCATGTTTGGAATGCCCTTGTCCTTTCTGACACTCCTTATGGCACTCACTGTCTCTTTTACCGACTCAAAGTCAGCTAAAAGAGCCTTGTTGAATTTTTTACCTTCAGGCATTAAGGATACCATAATGCTTTCGCCATTATTCCTGTCAAGAAGCATCTGCCAGATGTCTTCAGTAATGAAGGGCATGAAGGGGTGAATCAGCTTTAAGAGCTTATCAAATATAGCTATTGTTGCATTGAGGGTAACTCTGTCAACCGGCTTTTGGTAACCGGGTTTTATAATCTCAAGATACCATGCCGAGAATTCATCCCAGAACAATTTATAAGTGATCATGAGCGCTTCGGAGATCCTGAATTTCCTGAAGTTAAGATCAATATCATGTATTGATCTCTTAAGCACCTCCTCCATCCATTTTACAGCAATCCCGGACGAATCGGGCTGTTCTGCTTCTTCATCAATTTCCCAGCTCTTGATAAGCCTGAAAGCATTCCAGATCTTGTTTGCAAAATTCCTTCCCTGTTCAGGCAGGCTGTCCTCATAGAGCAGGTCGTTTCCTGCCGGGGAACAAAGCAGCATTCCAACTCTGACTCCGTCGGCACCATACTTTTCAATGAGGTCAATCGGTTCAGGTGAATTACCGAGCGATTTTGACATTTTCCTCCGTTTCTGGTCGCGGACCAGACCAGTAAGATAAACATTCCTGAAAGGCTTCTCGTCCCTGTATTCATACCCTGCAATTATCATCCTGGCAACCCAGAAAAACAGGATTTCGGGGGCAGTTACAAGATCATTCGTCGGATAATAATATTTAATATCAACGTTGTCAGGGTCGTTGATACCATCAAATGATGTTATTGGCCAGAGCCATGATGAGAACCATGTATCAAGAACGTCATCATCCTGACGGAGATCGGTTTCCTTAAGCAACTTGTTACCGCTTTGCAACCTGGCCAGCTTAAGGGCTTCTGCAATATTCTCTGCAACTACAAAATCATTATTACCGAAATACCACGCCGGGATCCTCTGGCCCCACCAGAGCTGACGGCTTATGCACCAGTCACGTACTCCTTCCATCCAGTGACGGTAAAGATTCTTAAACTTCGCCGGATGAATATGAATATCTCCATCTAAAACTGCATCCAGGGCAGGTATTGACAACTCTTTCATTTTCAGGAACCACTGCAGCGAGAGCCTGGGCTCGATAACAGCATCGGTTCTCTCTGAACGACCTATCTTATTATTATAGTTCTCAACTTTTACCAGGCTGCCGCTTTTGTGAAGCTCAATCTCTGCAAGCTCTTTTGCCTTAAACCGGTCAACTCCAACGAACATCCCTGCCCGTTCACTAATGGTACCGTTTTCATTAAAGACATCTATTGAAGGCAGATTATGCCTTAATCCGATCTCATAGTCATTAATATCGTGTGCCGGTGTTATCTTAAGGCACCCTGTACCGAATTCCGGATCAACATAGCTGTCATATATGAACGGGACTTCCCTCTGAACCATCGGGACAATTACTTTCTTTCCTGTCAGATGTTTATACCTTTCATCGGCGGGATTCGCACAGACTGCTGTATCCCCAAGAATAGTCTCCGGACGTGTTGTTGCCACTGTGACATATCCATCCTCTCCGACAATCTTATATCGTACGTAATAAAGTTTCGACTTTTCATCAGTATAGTTCACCTCCTCATCCGAGACAGCGGTCATTGCCTGAGGATCCCAGTTTACCATTCTTACACCTCTGTATATCAGGCCTTTATTATAAAGGTCAGCAAAAACCTTTATAACTGAACCATATCGCTTCTCATCCATTGTGAAAAGCGTCCTGTCCCAGTCGCATGAAGCTCCCAGTCGCTTCAGCTGCTCAAGGATAATTCCACCGTGTTTATGAGTCCACTCCCAGGCATGTTCAAGGAATTCATCCCTGGAAAGATCACGTTTTTCAATACCCTCTGATTTAAGCTTAGCCACCACTTTTGCCTCAGTGGCTATTGATGCATGATCAGTCCCAGGCACCCAGCAGGCATTTTTACCTTGCATCCGTGCACGGCGGATGAGAACATCCTGAATAGTATTATTAAGCATATGCCCCATGTGAAGCACCCCTGTGACGTTTGGCGGAGGGATCACTATGGTGTATGGTTCTCTCTCATCGGGAGTGCTTTTGAAAAAACCATGTTCCATCCAATAGCTGTACCACTTGTTCTCTGCCTTGCCCGGTTCGTATTTTGAGGGAATATCCATAATATGCTGATAATATCTTTAGAAAATAATGAAATGCAAAATTATAAAAATTCATTACATTAGCTGAATATATCGGCAAAAAGGTCCGCCACCTCCTTTTAATCCGAGTGCTTCAATAGACTTAAATTATGAGATCGGAATCAGTAAATAAAAATCATTCTGCATACTTCCTGTTAATAATCCTGGGCTTAACCCTGCTTATTGTTACCTGTACAAGGGATGAAGATTCCGAAGCCGTGCGCAGGGAATCACTTACCAGGAAGCTCACGGAAGATATCAATGCCGACTCCCTTGAATCTTATGTAACGTGGATGGAAGGAATGGGTACAAGATTTGCCCTGGCGGATAATCACCGGGATGTTGCCATGGCTATATTAATGAAATTTAAAACTCTTGGTTATTCCAATACCAGACTCGATTCATTTTTGCTTGACAGGACCTATGACAATATAAGATATCTGCAATGGCAATATAATGTCATTGCCACCCTTGATGGTACTGTGTTCCCTGATTCTGTCTGCATCGTTGGCGCCCATTATGATGATAATCTGAATACGGGTGATCCTTTCTCTGTTGCTCCGGGGGCAAATGACAATGCCAGCGGGGTAGCGGCAGCTCTTGAACTGGCCAGGGTCATAAGGAAAAACAACTTCTCTCCGAAAAGCAGAATTGAATTCATCGCATTTGGAGCAGAGGAACTGGGCTTGTTTGGAAGTAAAGCATATGCTGCACAGGCAAATAGAAGTTCAGAAAATATAAAGATGATGCTCAACAACGATATGATCGCCTATGAACCAGGAACCGACCCTTCAGCATGGAATGTTGTCATAAAGGATTATGACAATTCCCATGATCTGAGGAAGGAGGCTGAGAAGATGTGTTTAAAGTATACATCCCTTAGCCATACGAACGACAATACCTATAGTCAGCAGAGTGACAGTTATCCTTTTTTTACAGAGGGATTTAAAGCGCTCTTTTTCTTCTCCGATACAATGGACCCTGGATATCATTCGTTAAATGACCTCTCAGCAAATTGCAATTTCGGATATTGCAGGGAAATTGTTAAGATATCCTGTGCCCTGCTTGTATACAATAATTAATTTACTTTTGTCATTCTGTTATATCAAGAGTTTAAAACCTGTAGAAAAATGCCATCAATATCAGACAAAGGCAGGGCAATGCCTGCCTCACCAATCAGAAAGCTGGTCCCATACGCTGAAGAAGCAAAACGCAAAGGGGTAAAAGTATATCATCTGAATATCGGTCAGCCTGACATTCCCACTCCCGAAGTGGCCCTTAACGCTATCAGGAATATCAACCTCAAAGTACTTGAATACAGCCACTCTGCAGGCAACGAGTCATATCGTCGCAAGCTGGCGCATTATTATAAGACCATTGGAATAAACATTGATCACACTGAAATTCTTGTAACCACGGGAGGCTCGGAAGCTGTAATGTTCGCCTTCATGTCATGCATTAACCCGGGAGATGAAGTTATTACACCTGAGCCATTCTATGCCAATTATAATGGATTTGCCACTACGGCCGGGATAAAGATCGTACCGGTTACATCAGTGATAGAAGAAGATTTTGCCCTTCCTCCGATAGCTGAAATAGAAAAAAAGATTACACCCCGGACCAGAGGCATTATAATCTGCAGCCCAAACAATCCAACCGGTTATCTCTACTCGAAGGAAGAACTTCTTCATCTGAAGGAAGTTGTAAAAAAACATGACCTGTTTCTCTTCTCCGACGAAGCTTACAGGGAGTTCTGCTATGATGGCGCCGAACATTTTTCAGCAATGAATCTTGATGGAATTGAAAATAACGTGATCTTACTCGACTCTGTATCTAAGCGTTACAGCGAATGTGGGGTGAGAATAGGAGCCCTGATAACAAAGAACAAAGAGGTGATATCAACAGCTCTTAAATTTGGCCAGGCACGGCTCTCCCCTCCCGGGCTGGGACAGATTGCCGCTGAAGCATCAATTGATACCCCTGCTGAATACTTCAGGGAGGTCAATGAAGAATACACCGCAAGAAGAAATTTCATGGTTGATGCACTGAATAAAATACCCGGTGTCTATTGTCCGAAGCCAAAAGGAGCATTCTATGCGATTGTACGGCTTCCTGTTGATGATTCCGACAGATTTGCCCAATGGCTGCTTGAGGATTTCAGCTTTGAAAATCAGACAGTCATGGTAGCGCCCGCATCGGGATTTTACTCCACTCCGGGACTGGGTAAAAACGAGGTGCGCATCGCCTATGTTCTGAAGATAGCTGATCTGAAGAACGCCATGAGAACTCTTGAAGAAGCTCTGAAGGTTTATCCGGGGAGAATAGTCATTAAGTAGTCATTAATTGTCATTAGTTGTCATTAGGTTGTTAATCAATTAGCGACAATTAATGACGCGAAGCAAATGACGCCGCAGGCTAATGACCACATAATGACGGCCGCAGGCCTGATGACGCCGAAGGCAAATGACAGCGAAGCGTAATGACCTCTACTTATAAAGCAGATACTTTTCCCTTATCTTACTGAATGATTCCAATCCCTTCTTCCAGCTTGCACGAATTTCTTTTGCCGACATACCTTTTTGTATCTGTTCCCTCAGCAGAGGACCACCGGCAAGAACATCGAAATATGGGATAAAGAATTTCTCCTTGTTTGGAAAATCATTATAGGCATTGATAATCCAGTCGAGATTAAGTTCGCCTTTGGGCACCAGCTTCATTCTTAAAGCATCCCTGAGATCGGTACCATAACATTTCACCCCGAGCAGAGGCGGATTTTTTGCTCCGGGAACGCTTTCGGGGGTAAAGCTGAATCCTCTGTCGGGCAGATCAGGTGACCCATAAACCTGGAAAGGGAAAGAGGTTCCCCTGCCAAGAGAAAGATTTGTCCCCTCAAAAAAGCAGATGGAGGGGTATAGGTAGACAGAATTCTGATTCGGAAGATTTGGGGAAGGTTTTACCGGCAGTGTATAATAAGTCTTGTGATCATAATTCTTACATTTTATAACTGAAAGGTCACATCTGATTCCTCCCTTCAGCCATCCTTCACCATTTACCATCTGTGCATATTCGCCCACCGTCATTCCATGCACCACGGGTACAGGATGCATACCCACAAACGAACTGTAGGCAGTATCAAGAATATTCCCGTCAAAATAAAATCCATTTGGATTGGGCCTGTCCAGTATAAGGCACTTAATACCGTTCTCGGCGCATGCTTCCAGTATATAATGAAGAGTTGAGATGTATGTATAAAACCTCGCTCCCACATCCTGGATATCAAAAATCACAACATTGATCCCTCTAAGATCTTCAGATGAAGGTTTCATATGGTTTCCATAAATACTTATGACTGAAACACCTGTATTGGGATCTTTGCTATTTTCGATTGTTTCGCCTGCATCAGCCAGATTTCTGAATCCATGTTCAGGGGAAAGAATCACTTTAACATTAATCCCTATTGATAAAAGATTATCAACAAGGTGGTTTTGCCCGCACATAGATGTCTGGTTGGCAACCACGGCAACTGACTTGCCTTCAATAAGATCCCTGTAGAGTTCAATGCGTGATGCGCCGGGAACAGGCTGCCTATGGCCAGATGACCAGCTATTTTGATTGATCAGGATAAGCAGCAGAAAGATTGATACGAAAGATTTTTTCATACTATTTAATATGAGCTGTAAATCTACAACTTATTTTCATTTCTGTGTGCAAGTTTGCCCCTCTGCATGCCCGAGTTCAGCTCCCCTTTAGGGGGGATGGGGGGCAAATCAGGGGTTGAGGGGCAAATCAATTAAGTTACAAAGAAGCATGATTTATCAGAACAGACTTATTATAACCTTATATTTCTTAAATTTGAAAACTTTATATCTGATGAATTTACCATATTTCATAGCACAGAGGCTTATCAGGGGAAGGCGTGAAGGCACCTCCTTCTCCCGTCCCATAAATGTCATTGCAATAATAGGCATTGCAATGGGACTTGCAGTAATGATACTTGCCGTTTCGACTCTTACCGGTTTTAAAAAGACTATCAGGGAAAAAGTTGTTGGTTTTGGATCGAATATTCAGATAATGCATTTCGATTCAAATTTATCTTTTGAAACCGTGCCTATAAGTGACACACAGGAATTCATTCCCAAAATAAAAAAGATACCAGGAATAAGTCATATCCAGGTCTTTGCTACAAAAGCAGGCATCATTAAGACTGATGAGGATATACAGGGAGTTGTATTGAAAGGAATAGGCAGCGATTATGACTGGCGCTACTTTCAAAGCAACCTGGTAGACGGAGCGGTTTTTACAGTTGCTGACACGGGAAGGTCCGACAAGGTGATAATTTCGAAAAAGATATCCGATATGCTCAAACTCCGGACCGGAGACACATTTGTGATGCACTTCATTCAGGATCCGCCCAGGATGAGGAAATTTACAATAAGCGGCATATATGAAACCAGTCTTGAGGAGTTCGACAAGATGTATGTTTTCTGCGATATCGGGCATATTAAAAGGCTAAACGGATGGGATGATGATATGGTCAGCGGATTTGAGATATTCATCGACGATTTTGACAGACTGGATGCACTGACCCTTGAAGTGGAGGATGCCATAGGCTACAGGTTGACAGAGGATGAGGCTAAATTCAAAGTCACAAATATCAGGGAAAAATACCCTCAGATTTTTGACTGGCTCAATTTCCAGGATATCAATGTGATAATAATAATACTCCTGATGCTTATAGTTGCAGGTTTCAATATGATATCAGGCCTGCTCATTCTTATCCTGGAAAAGACAAATATGATAGGCGTCCTGAAGGCGCTTGGTTCTGAGGACAGGACCATTCGCAGGGTTTTTATATTCCAGGCAGCATTCCTTATCGGTAAAGGATTGCTGTGGGGTAATATCATTGGGATCGGACTTTCATTTTTCCAGCTTAAGACCGGAATGATCTCCCTTGATCCGAGTTCTTATTATATAAAAACTGTACCTGTTAATCTGGAACTTGCTCATATTCTGTTATTAAATGGAGGTACAATGGCGGTGATAGTCGTAATGCTGCTAGTACCTTCACAGCTGATCAGCAGGATCACTCCTGTAAAGGCGATCAGGTTCGATTAAAAGTTCATACAAAAAACAGTCTCCTTTCCCGGGACCGACCGGACTTTCAGATTGCCCCCATGCACCCTCATTATCTGTCTTGAAATGCTTAGACCAATTCCTGATCCTTTTTGACGGGTTGTAAAAAATGGTATAAATATTTTATCAAGATTTTCTTCAGCTATCCCGGGTCCGTTATCAGTAACACATATTTCGGGATGCTGACTGTTATCAGCAGCTGCAATAATCATGATCTTTCCCCGGGGATTATTCTCATTCGCTTCGAGAGCATTCTTTAATAGATTGATCAGAACCTGTGAAATCAGATTTTGATCTGCATATAATTCAAGATCATGATCTTTCAGTGAAATTGATAATTCAATCTTGTCATTCTTTTCAAGGGAATTATATAGAATCTGTACCCTATTCATCAGATCAGCAACTCTGAATAATTTCTTTTCCGGTTCCGGTACACGGGTCAGCTTCCTGTATGAATCAACAAACGACATGAGGCCTTTTCCCTGTTCCTTAATGACATTTAAACCCTGCAGTGTGGTGGTGATAGTTTTTTCAGTCACCTGTTGCGGCAGAACAGGATGTCCGTTCTTACTGAAAATGCTGAAAAGACTTTCAGACAAAGATGTTATAGGGGTAATGGAATTCATGATCTCATGCATTAATACCCTTATCAGTTTCATCCACGATTCAAGCTCCTTTTCATCAAGTTCATTTTTGATATCCTGTATTGAAAGAATTACTAAATCAGTTTCATTTGTTATGAAAGAAGTTGCCTTCAATGATAGTTGGATCGTGCCTTGTTCTGTAGTAATCGGGATCAATTTCTGCTCTGACGGTTTAATCAGATTTATTGCCTGATAAAGCTTCTGATCAATTCTTTCGATTTGCTGCAAATGAGTAAGAACATCCATTGAGAGCAGCTTTTTCGCCGATGAATTGGCATGCATGATGAATCCTTTGCTATTATAAGTAATTATACCCGTTGCAAGGTGCTCAAGCAATATCCTGAAGTATTGCTCCTGCTGTATGTTCTCAATTTTCAACTGCTGAATTTCCATGTTTACTCTGTTCATGCTCTTATATATCTCCAATAAGGTTTTATTCTTCTCCTCAACAGTAAAAGAGAGGCTTGAATCATCGTTTCGTACAGAATCAAAGAAGTAAAGGATCTTTCTGTTGGTTGTATTCAGATAAGATATAAGATTGATTGTCAAAAAAGTAATTGTTATTGCACACAATAAGATATATCGTAAGGATTGGCTTTTAACTAATAAATACCCAAGCAGAACTGAAAGAACTACTATTAGCGAAACCCTGAGGATTATATTGATAGAAAAGTTCCTGGATATCATCTTTCAGCTTTTTTAATTCTGTTATAAAGTGTTTGCCTCGTTATGCCAAGTTGTTCAGCAGCTGCAGTGAAGTTACCATTATTTTTTTCAAGAGCCTGTTGAATCATCTGTTTTTCCATCTCTTCAAGAGTATTGAAAGTGTTATTGGTACCGGTGTAATTAGATTGCCTTAGATGTAAATCTTCGGGTTTCATGATTGAGGTTTCGCTTAATATTACCGCCTTCTCAATTGTGTGCTGAAGTTCACGGATATTTCCCGGCCATGAATATTTCAACAGCTTATCATGTGCCTGTTGATTAATCTTCAGACCCGGCTTATTGTATTTGAAGGCATACTTCTTTAAGAAGAATTCCGCCAGAATGATTATATCATTTCCGCGGTCCCGTAAGGGAGGCAGCTCAATCTGAATAGTATTTATCCTGTAAAGGAGATCTTCACGGAATAATCCTTCATGAACCATGTTTTCAAGACTCTTGTTGGTAGCACAGATCAGGCGTATATCGATCGGGATCATCTGATTAGAGCCTATACGTGAAATCTGACGGTTCTCAATCGCCGAAAGAAGTTTGGATTGGAGATGAAAGGAGATGTTCCCGATTTCATCCAGGAAAAGGGTACCTTTTCCGGCAATTTCAAATTTACCCTGGCGATTTTCGCGGGCATCAGTAAAAGCTCCTTTTACATGTCCGAATAACTCACTTTCAAAGAGGGTCTCAGTCAAGGCACCCACATCAACAATTACCAGAACCTCGTTGGATCTGTTCGAAAGCCGGTGGATCTCCTGGGCTATCAGATCTTTTCCTGTTCCGTTTTCACCGGTAATTAAAACGTTAGCTTCAGTCTTTGCAACTTTCCTGGCCAGGTTGAGCACCTTCAGAAGCTGAGGAGATGAACCAATTATGAATCTCTGATCACGGTTAAGTTCTTTTTTCAGTTCTGTCTCTCTCTCTTTAAGCTGTACGACCTCTTTTTTTGAAAGATTAAGCTGAATTGCAAGTTTTAATGTTGCCAGTAATTTCTCATTATCCCATGGCTTGAGAATGAAATCGGAGGCTCCGGCTTTAAGAGCCTTAACCGCAGTATCAATATCACCATAGGCTGTAATCATAACCACAGAAATCTCAGGATTGATCTCTTTTATTCTCCCAAGCCAGTAGATTCCCTCATTTCCTGTATTGACACCGGCGCTGAAATTCATATCAAGAATGACGAGGTTATAATCCATCTTTCTTAATTCTGAAAGGATCTGGTTCGGATTGGTCAGGGTTGTCACTGTCTGAAATTCAGGAGTGAGCAGAATTTCCAGAGTACTCAGGATACTTTTATTGTCATCAACGATCAGGATGTTGCCTTTCTGATTTTGCATATATTTCAATGATATAATTTTAAACACGAAGGGCACTAAGGTTTACACTAAGGAACTCAAAGGACTTTTTGAACAACCACGCTCATTGCTCTACCTTACTGCCTACTACCTACTACCTACTACTTACTGCAAGTCATTCTGACAATAAATGTAAATCATCCCCAGATCAAAACCAATATTTTGTAAAATATTTTTACACTATATCGTAAAATATATTTACGCATACCAATAGCTGTTTCTTATATACTGCTCTTTATCAATTATATAAAATCATGGCATTATTATGGTATAATAAAATATAGATGATCTGAAACAACTTTAATATTATCACTTTATGATCAGAATGATTTTCAAGATTTCATTAAGGAATCTCCTTAAGCACAAAGTTTATTCGCTCATTAATATTTTCGGGCTTGCACTCGGGTTTACAGCATTTATCCTGATCGCTCTCTTCATCAGGTATGAGCTCAACTGGGATAAGTCGAATAAGGAATATGCCAATATTTACCGTATTCAACGTCATTATAAAAAGACAATGTTTGCGATGAATGGCAACGATATCTCTCCGCATTCCCGTGCCATAACTGCTCAACTGATCGAGAAGCAGTATCCCGAGATAAGAAAAGTAACAGTTATACGTGAGATTGACAGAGTATTTATGGCCTTTGATCCGGCCAGACAGGTTTATAATACCAAAGGGATCTCGGCCGACAGTTGTTTTTTTGATGTCTTTACCTACAAATTCATCGAAGGATCACAGTCCGGTGCTCTGGATGAACCTTTCAGTATTGTCCTTTCAAAGACTATGGCAGACAGGCTGTTTGGCGGGAAAAAGGCGCTTGGAGAAGCGGTAGTGCTTGAGAAAAAATTTGCCCTGAATGTTACAGGTGTTTATGAGGATCT
The DNA here is from genome assembly GCA_963782945.1 of uncultured Bacteroidales bacterium. Classification (GTDB taxonomy): domain Bacteria; phylum Bacteroidota; class Bacteroidia; order Bacteroidales; family VadinHA17; genus LD21. Next base: position 130,481 of record CAWALO010000009.1, on the reverse strand, counting down.
TCCGGAGAATTCGAGCCAGCGTCCTGATTTCATTATATCCTTTTCATCACTTGCCAAAGTGGGCGGAATCAAAAGAAGTGATATCTGGTCAGGCGACTGCATGAATTATGTATTGCTAGCTGCTGGCGCTGATTACAAACAGCTTGAAGCCAAGATAAAAAATACATTTTCCGGTTTCAAGGGTATTGAATTTGAAGAGCTTCAGCTCTGTCCGATGAAAAATATCTATCTGAATTTCAATGGAAGGAATGACTATATCGTTGCACTTCTCCTTTATGGCCTGATTGGAATCTTCATACTTATCATGTCTGCTTTCAACTATATTAATCTCACAACGGCAAATGCTTCAGTAAGGGGGAAAGAGGTAGCTCTCAAAAAAGTGAGCGGAAGCAGCCGATTTGCACTGGTGGCACAATTCCTCGGAGAAACAGTGATTACATCAATGCTTGCACTGGTACTTGCCTTTGAGATTGCTATAAGCTTTCTTCCGGTTTTTTCGGGGATTATCTACAGGAAGCTTTCCCTTAGCCTGGCCAATGATGGTCCATTCATATTGCTGACTATTGTCATAGCTGTCCTGACAGGCTTATTGTCAGGAATCTATCCCGCGTTGATCCTCTCTTCACAGGACGTTGTCTCGCTATTTAAGAACCAGATGGTAAAAAGCGGCAACAAGAGGATAAGTCTGAAGAACATCCTTGTAAGTTTCCAGTTCGCAATATCAATCTTCCTGATCCTTTTAACATTGTCCTTTTCGCTTCATATAAAGTCCCTTTTCAGGAAGAACCTCGGATTTGACAAGGAGAATATCCTGTTTACCAGAATGAATATTTCAAACAAGGATATAACTTTTGATCAGCTTCGCGAACGGGTTCTTCAGCACGATGAAATAACTGATGCCACTATGTGCATGCACCTGCCGTTTGTGACCTTTGGCGGAGGCATGACTAACTGGGAAGGGGGCGATCCGAGTGAAAAGATAAGCTGCCGCTTTAATACCATCAGTTACGATTTTGTAAAAACACTCGGCATATCGGTCATTGCAGGACGTGATTTTTCACGTGATTTCCCCGGTGACATAGGCAAATCGTGCCTGATAAACGAGGCAGCTGCAAGATGTTTCGAATGGGCTGATCCCATAGGCAAAAAACTTAATAATAACAGCCTTACGGTGGTTGGCGTGGTAAAGAACTATATTTATAAGGATATGCATAACGGTGTTGAGCCAGCCATACTGGTCTTGTCGAAGGAGAAGGCTGAAGGTGAATGGACATTTGCATTCAGGATAAGACCCGGAAGTGAAAACAGGGCAAAATCGATCCTTGTCGGGGAATTTGAAAGAACATTTCCTGATGATCCGTTCGAGTTCAACGATCTGCCAACAGCATTTGCCAGCGAGAATACATTTAAGGTATACAATTCAGTCAACAGGACTATAATGTTTTTCACTGTCTTCAATATTTTTCTTGCCATGATCGGATTGCTTGGACTGGTATCTTTCACTGTGGTACGTCGTACAAAAGAGATCGGGATAAGAAAAATAAATGGATGCTCTACTCTGAATATCTTTTTCCTGTTAAGCCGCGAATACTACATCATGCTCCTCTTTTCCACCCTTATTGCCTTGCCGTCTGCCTGGCTGGTCTATGAGGGTATCCCAAGCGCAAACAAGCTTCATACACAGCCATGGGTATGTGCTCTTTCTGCAGGGATAATCTTTGTAATCATCCTGCTTACAACCAGCTATCAGACACTTAAGGCTGCAACAAGAAATCCGGTGGAGGCATTACGGTATGAATAATCAATCCCCATATAAATAATTACATCCATGAAATATTAGAATTATATTTCAGATATTCATGGATAAAATATTAATTCAAGTTTCAGGATTAAAATACTGACAGCAATCAATCTACCCGACAGCTTATGTTTCTCTCACAAATTAAAATAATCATAAGGAATTTCATTCACAAACCGTTGTATCCGGCAATCAGTATAGTGGTATTGTCAATCGGGATAGCATGCGTATTGCTTACATCTGTCTGGATAAGAGATGAGTTAAGCTATGATTCTTCATATAGTAATTCAGACAAGCTTTACCGTTTAACAATCGAAAAAAACGATGAAACCACAGGATATCATACTCATATTGCCAGGAGCTGGTACGAATGGATAAGGAATATTAAAAATGATGTTACCGGAATAAAGGATTTCGGAAGGTTTATAAGCCGGGGTGAGACGACAATTAAAATTGACAGCTCTGTATTTAATTCCAGGCTTCTTAAAGCAAATGAAGATTTCATACGAATATTTTCAATCAGGTTCATCCAGGGAAATCAGGCAAATGCACTTAAAGAACCGAATACTGCCATAATCAGCAGGAGCGCTGCAACAAAATACTTTGGCACTAAAAATCCGGTCGGGGAAATAATACATGTTTACCTGATGAATAGCCGGGAACGTAAGGAATACAGCATAACAGCATTAGTTGAAGATCTTCCGTCTAATTCTCACTTCCACTTCGACATTGTTCTGGCAATGGATAAATCGGATATTACAGATTGGACCTGGTATTACAATTACATAGAGCTTGAGGATAATGTTCATCCTTCAGATATTATCGAGCAGTTTAATCAATTTGCAGGAAAGTACATTGAGTCTGATGAAGTGAAAACACTAACACCTCATTTACAGAAAATTACAGATATACATCTGGAATCATCAAAGGACCGTGAACTCGAGGAAAATGGGAACGATAAAGTCCTGCTCTTGCTGGGAGCCCTGGCAATATTTGTGTTTTTTGTGTCAACCCTGAATTTTCTGAACCTTCAATATGTAGTATTTCTGCGCAGACAAAAGGCAATAGCTGTATTGAATTATGCCGGGGCCGGTTTTGGTAATCATCTGGCAAATCAGTTTCTGGAATCGTTCATCTATAGCTTATTGTCAACTCTGTCAGGGATGGTAATCTTTGAATGGCTGCATAAATACTTTAATAATTTATTAGGAAAACCCCCTGGCTCCGGAAGCGAATTAATCTATTCTACATTTTTATTCCTGGTGCCGTTAATCATTCTGGCTATTTCCCTGGCAGGATTGTATCCAATGCTGATATCGGAAGTTAGGAAAAAGATAAGTTCCGTTACAAAAAAACATGATACCAATAAAGAAAATCAATTACTAAGCAGAAAGCGATTTAAAATATTGAAAACCCTGATAACCGTTCAATATATTTTCTCTATTACTTTATTAATTACAGTAGTAGTTGTGAATAAACAGGTACAGTTCATCATGAATCATCGTTTAGGGAATGATCAGAATAATATTCTATGTGTGAAACACCTCCCGGTACAGGTACACAACAAATACCAGGTGTTTAAATCTGATTTATTGTCAAGTCCTGTTATAAAGGAAGTTACAAGTTCCTTTGAAGATCCTTCCGACGAAAACCTTGACATGATGCCCTTTGAAACATCAGGGACTGATCTGAAAGATAAGATGCTTTATGTTTATCCTGCTGATGACAATTTCTTTGATTTTTATAATCTCAGGCTGTTGACCGGAAGGAATTTCAGGGAATTCCATGGGAATGATTCCATTCGTGAAGATTACATCCTGAATGAAAGCGCGCTGAAATATCTTGGGTGGAAACCGGAAGAAGCTATCGGAAAACCCTTCTCACTTATATCTGATAATGAGAATAAAAATCTTTTCTCCGGGGGAACGGTTGTGGGGGTAGTCAAAGATTTTCAGATGTCATCGATGAAAAACACTATAAAACCATACGTTTTCTTTCAGAAGTCATTCTGGCTCTTCAGTGCGCAGATAAAATATGATTCAGAATATTTGCCTGTTGTCCTTGACAAGATAAGGACCACATGGAAAAAACTATATCCTGATTATCCATTGGAATACGAATTTGTAGAAGGTATGTATTCAAAAATCTATAAAAACGAAATACAGTTGAAAAAAATGAGTCTGGCACTGGGTCTGATTGCGATGTTTCTTTCATGTTTAGGACTTTGGGGCATAACCGGGATTATTTATGAGGCAAGGACCAAAGAAATAGGCATAAGGAAAATAAACGGAGCAAAAATAATTCAGATTATCCCATGGCTGCTTCAGGATATAATACTAATAGTTGCAGGTGCCTTAGCTTTTGCTATCCCAATATCTTATTATTTAATGAATCTCTGGCTAAAGAGTTTCGCCTATAAAACATCACTCGACTGGTGGATTTTCACTCTGGCAGGCCTAATTGCATTTATTATAGCTATTTTGACAGTAAGCTGGCAAAGCTGGAGGGCGGCAACAAGGAATCCTGTTAAAGCACTCCGGTATGAATAAATTCGCTGATAACTTAAAAAACGAAATCCTGAAAGGATTACCCGGTACTGAGGTTCAATGGCAGATGGCCTCTTCAGACAGGATGGTAAGGAATTTCCCAAGGACACCGGGAAAGGATGCCCGTTCCGCCTCTGTACTAATACTTCTCTATCCATATAATGAATCTGTTTATACAGTATTCATGCAACGACCCGACTATAACGGGGTACATGGCGGTCAGATAAGCTTCCCCGGAGGCAAGCAGGAACCATCAGATAAAAATGCTATACATACAGCTATCAGGGAAGCTAAAGAAGAGACAGGCGTGAATCCGGAAGAGATAACTGTTTTAGGTACCCTTACACCTTTATTTATTCCTGTAAGCAACATTCTTGTTACTCCTGTTGTAGCATGGATTAATGAAAAACCTCACTTCAGCCACGACGCTGAAGAGGTGGTCTTTCTTTTTGATGCAGATCTGAAAAGATTCTATGATACCACTTTAGTAAAAGTAAAACCTGTTAAAATCGGCACGGAGACTCTTGATGTAAAATATTATGACTATGAAGGACACATGATATGGGGTGCAACTGCAATGATACTTCATGAATTGCTTGTAATCCTCAGAAGATGTCGCTTTTTCCCTGGGGAATAATATTTTTATAATGTTCAAATCTGTCGAGCACCTCACTTACAAACTTTACTGACTCTTTTCCCCTGAAATAGCCATTCCTGACAACTGAATCCCTGTAATATTGAGGTTCAGATTTCTTCAACAGCCATACAGCAACATTCCCATCCCATTTATGAGGATCCATACCGTTCTTTTCCGCGAGTCGCATTGCATCTAGGACATGCCCTGGTCCTGCATTGTATGAAGCAAGAACAAAAGAAAGCCTCTCCTGCTTATCGGGAATCTTTGAGTCAAAGATTGAATAAAGCCAGTTGATATAGAGAATACCAGCTTTGAGATTATTCTCAGGTGAAGCAGTGATATCAATTCCGAAATTCCTGCCAGTTACCGGCATTATCTGCATCAATCCGTAAGCGCCAGCCACAGATGTGACATCAGGTTTAAACTGCGATTCCTGACAGATCAGAGAAGCCAGCAGTCTCCAGTCCCAGTCGATATTGGAACTGAACTCCCTTATCAAGTCATCATACCGGGAAACCCTTCCGGTATTCAAGGCGTAATAATCGCTCTTGACAATGAAGCTGGAACGTGAATTCCTGAAATATTTTGCATGGAGCAATGAATATGATGTGGTACTCCTGTACACGGAGACCCACCTGTTCAATTCACCAAGAAGTTTTTCAGAATTTTCTTTTCGCACGCCCCATGCCAGATCCTGAGAAAGACTCACAGGAGTACTTACATCGAGATCGGGATAATAAGTGGAATTAACAATAGCAACATTCTCATCACAGACCGTGTAGTCAATCTCCCCGCTTGCCACATGCTGTATCAGCTTCTCTGGTTCATATGGCACCTGAATAATTTCTACCTTTTGCCCGATTTCCTTCTCCACTTCAGCTAGGCGTGCAGAATATGACGATTTCTCCTGTACATAAACAATCTTTTCTGCAAGTTCTTTCTGACTCTTTATCAGCATCTTGTCAATAGATGTACCGCTTAATTTACGCCAGTTGCGGGGCTTCCTCTGAACAAGTACCTGACGGGTCTCATCAACAGGAGAGGTAAACACTATTTCCTCTTTCCCCGGCGAACCGGCAGCTAATCCAAAGGCAAGAAGATCAGCTTCTCCGGATTTCACCATCCCGACAGCCCGCTCAATGTTGTTTTCAGCTATAATTTCCAGATCTATTCCGACAAAATCGGAAAAGGATTTAAGGAGTTCATAATTGAATCCCATCGGCTCCCCTTTGTAAATGAAATAATCAATAGAGTTAAAGTCGGTAACGGCAATCAGCTTTCCCCTTTCTCTGATGGCATCAAGATCGATAGATGACACTTTTGCTATTTTCCAGTATGACTGCCGATTAAAGGTCCGGAAGGCAAGAACTGCTGCCAGGAGGATAAATAGAAATAATAATTTCCTTATCAAAATATAATATTAGTTTATACCAGTTTTTTACGGGTGCAAAGATAGAGCTTTTTTTCAATTATAAAAAGTCCATGCAAACCCCAGACGGAACATCCTGATATTCATAGGATAATAGGGTACCATGCTATAGTTTTTATTTAGCGCTTCTCCCATCATTCCATAGTTGAGATGATCAAACATTAAAAAGAACCTGGTTCTTTGGAGCTTAAAATTGAGAAAGACATTCACAAAAGGATAATTGCCTGTTTCTGTTTGATCCTGCCTGTAAAACCGGCCAGTAGCAGGCATGTATGAATATGCATTATAAAGGGTATGATATGTAACATCCGCTCCAAATTGAGTATTCAGTTTTCCGTTGGTCTTTTCGAATTTGAACAGATGCTCAAAATAGAGAGCTGCGCGAATGGTGGCAAGGGGAAGGTCAAGGATCTCAGGATTGGTAGTGGTCTGAAGAATAACATCGGTATCGAGATGAAACTTCCATGCTTTCAATCCCTTGCTTAAGGTCAGTGCAGCGACTGAAAGCCCCCCTGAATATTGAGATGATACGGCTGCAGTATCAAAATCAGTATAGTTTTTAATAACTGCGTAATTGAATTTTATAGTTGTTGTCCTGCCAGGATATAAAATAGCAGTTCCAAGGTCAGTACGGAACTCCTTCTTCATATTTTCATCCCAGATAAAATTATTACTGCGCCAGCGGGTATACCAGAAAGATGGTTGCCTGTTCAGTATTCCACCGGTTATCAACCATGATGCTCTGCCCTTTTTCATGTCAAATGATTTCAGTATCTCCCCATTGAGATTAAAATCACCTGCCTTGTAACCACTCAGATACAACTCTCCTGTTGCATGCCATTTGAACTTCTCTCCTATTCCATTATAAAGCCGGCCAACCAATGCATTATTGACCTGTTTCCATTCTGCAGGATCTTCTGAAGTTACAGTTTGAGTTGGTATAGTCTGATTGAAATACTGAAAATAATTGAATATTTCATTCCTGAAACCAAATCCCCCACCGAGTCTGAACTTTCTTGTCTCATCTGTTGTGAAATCAAATCTGACTGTATTTTTGATCCCTGAGGAAGTAAGAGTATCATATGTGTATTCACTGCTTTTATAAATAGTGTCATAGAAGCCTGAGGTTGGATATTCATCAAGATAACTTCTCCTGCTGTTATCCGTCGTGAGAATGTAAGAAATAGTACCGCTTAAACCGAACAATCCGTTATTCTTATGCGGAAGAGTGTCTGCTTTGGCAACCTTATTACCTCCGATTGTGTAACGTTGTACCAGTAAAAGGTTACGGTTTTTGAGAGCGCTTTTTGCATTATTGACCGCTTCCAGATTGACAATGATATCACGGGGATTCCCTGTGCCAAGGTCGCTGACATTCTTTACTCCTCCATTTTCAAGGGCCAGAATATGATTGATCCCGAATGAAACATAAAGTTTGTATTTATCCCTGGTATAGGATGTATAGAAAGTTGCAGTCTTATCCTCAGCTCTCTGATAACTATACTGGCCAAGGTTGAAAATAATATCAAAGATCAGTCCGAAGTTGAAAAATCTGTTCACATTTTGTGAATGTCTGATCCTGAAGGTTTGTTCTGCGATCTCCTTTTTACCGGCAAAGGTCCATAACAATTCTGTAAAAGGAACCTGAGTATTCATGAACAAGGCTTTATCTGGAACAAACATGAATGGATAATAAGTGCTGTAGAGAAATTTGTCAGGATCTGTAATCCTGTCAAAGAAATTGATCTGATAAAATGGCAGGCCATAATTACCGAGGGTAGCATTTACCGGCGAGAATTTATCCGCGATCCTGAAACGGTTGAATAATGAAAAGACAGTATCTATCGGACAATTAACCTCTTCCGAGAAATCAGCTGAAAGATTCCATTGACGCAAAATTCTTTTCGCTTTCAAAGAATCGGGCTTATGTGCAGCTTTTCCTTTGGACACTGCAACTGGTTTCTGCTCAGATAAACCTGCGGATTTGTCAACTGGTTTCTGTGCATATAACCCTGAAGAGAAGGCAAGAAGAAATATAATAGAAAGGTGTCTGCTCATCGACAGCAAATATAGAAAATATGAAAGAGAATATTGTGTCTCTTCCAGTATAAACCCACCCCTGACCCCTCCAGGGAGGGGAACCCTTCAAGTTACTCTGTGTTCTACTCCGTGTAACTCTGTGAAAACTCTGTGAAACTCCGTGGTTAAGACAGGTCTAATCTACATTATCATTCAGATAGGCGTTGTTTTCCCTCAGGACAGGTTCATCATTTTCGCCCGATGACAGGGTGAATTTTGAAAGTTTACTCTCTGTTTTTCCTTCATGTACACCAAGGGACAGATTTCTCCTTACATATGCAGGCACATCTTCAAATGTGTCGATATTTTCCTTCATGGTCTTATTGGAAAGCCCCTCCTTCTTAAGAAGGTTCTGCATATGTTTTACCTTTCTCAGTGTAGCTTCAGGCTTTTCCCTGGTGTCACCCTCCTCATCCGACCTCCTTCCTCTGAATTCACTAAGATTTTCGCTGTGCTCCAGGCTGAAATCTATCACTCCCTGTGACTCTTCGTCCATATCTGTTATAATGGGTCTTTTCCCCTTATCATGCACAGCGAAAACATCATCTTCCTTTTCAGCAGATAGTCTTCGCGGAACGGCATTATTGGCTGGCAGCAGTTCTACCCTGCTGGGCTCCTTCCGCTTATAAGGCTGGAATATGCTGTTTGATTCAAAACCTGTGGCAATAACTGTGACACTGATTTCCTCACTAAGAGTTTCATCTTTAGATAATCCCCTGATTATCAATGCCTCATCAGAGGCACATTCATACATATAATCAGTTATTTCTCCCAGTTCATCCATTGTAATCTCATGCTCTCCGGTCCCTGAAGAGATATTGAGCAAGATACTGTTTGCCCCTGTCACATCATTGGAATTAAGCAGTGGGGAAGAGAGGGCATTTTCAATTGCTTTGATTGCCCTGTTTTCTCCTGATGCCCTTCCCATACCCATGATAGAAACTCCGGAGTTTTTCATTACCGTTTCAACATCTGCAAAATCAACATTAATATATCCGGTAACAGTAATTATCTCGGCTATTCCCTTTACTGCAGTAGTCAGGATATCATCGGCTTTTGCGAAGGCAGTGGAAACAGGCTGGTTGCCATAAATCTCCCTGAGCTTTTCGTTATTTATTACAAGAAGTGAATCGACATTATCCTTAAGATCTGTCACGCCGTCTATTGCCTGCCTTATCCTTACCTTACCTTCCGATTTAAAAGGAATAGTAACAACAGCAATTGTCAGCAGTCCGGCATCTTTGCAAGCTTTTGCAATTACAGGGGTAGCCCCTGTACCAGTTCCTCCGCCCATTCCTGTTGTGATAAATACCATTTTGGTGTTTCCTGATAACGCATCCATGACGTCATCGATATTTTCGATGGCAGCCTGCCTTCCTACCTCAGGTTTGCTGCCTGCACCACGTCCCTCAGTGAGTGATTCACCTATCTGAACCTTTACGGGGACCCGACTCGTTATTAAGGCCTGATGGTCAGTATTGCAGACGACAAAATTGACATCTTTTATACCCTTTTCAAACATATGATTTACAGCGTTATTGCCACCGCCACCTATTCCAAGAACCTTAATAATGGAAGACCTCTCAACAGGCAGATCAAAGTTCATTATATCGTCTGACATAGTATATTTTATTTATTGATTATGAACAGCATTCAATTATTAGAGATATCAGGAGAATGTACATCACTTTATAGGCTGATCCTCAACCTCAAACATCTTCGACAGTATAGTCTTGATTTTTTCAGTCAGAGGTATCTTTTCCTCCTCATGAACAGGTTCAGGTGCTACATTTTCAACCTCTGCCATCTCTTCAACCATTTCCGTCTTCTGACTTACCACCGGAGGCTTTGGTTTGGTGTACTCCTCGAGAGGGCCTGCATTAAACGTTTTCTTATATGTCTCAAGGAAGTCAAATCCGCGCATAATGAGGCCGACACTGGTAGCATACATAGGCTGATTTATCTCATTTTTTGCCGAACCCGCAAGATGTTCATTAGGCAGGCCAATCCTGACGTCCATAGCCGTTTTGAACTTCATAAGCTGGGGCAGATGCTTAAGCATGGCACCGCCGCCAGTGATGACAACTCCAGCGGCAAGCTTATCGGCATAACCTGAATTCTGGATCTCGAAATTCACTGCATCAATTATTTCTTCCATTCTCGACTGGATTATATATGCCAGGCTCTTGAATGAGATCTCCTTCGGTTCTCTTCCGCTTATGCCGGGGATAGAAACAACTTTATCTTCCGGTGCTATATCCCCCAGTGCAGAGCCATATTGTATTTTAAGCTGCTCGGCATGCCGCTGCAAAATGGCACAACCTTCCTTGATATCCTTTGTCACAACATTTCCCCCGAAAGGTATTACTGCAGTATGCCTGATAATATTATCATAATATACAGCCACATCTGTTGTACCCCCGCCGATATCCACCAGAACAACGCCAGCCTCCTTTTCATCCTCGGTAAGAACAGCATCGGAAGATGCAAGAGGCTCCAGTATCATATCCTTTACCAGAAGATTTGCTTTCCTTATGCACTTTTCGATATTCTTGGCAGCAGCAACCTGGCCGATTACAATATGGAAGTTCGCTTCAAGACGCCTGCCACACATCCCGATCGGGCTCTTTACCCCGGTTTCATTATCTACAATGAAGTTTTGAGGGATCACATGAATAATCTCTTCTCCGATCTCGATGTGGATCTTGTGCATATCTTCAATAAGTTTGAAGACCTCTTCTTTTTTTATCTCATCGTCATAAGCTTCGCGTGTAATATAACCGCGGTTCTTCATACTCTTGATATGCTGTCCGGCAATTCCGACAAAGACTTCGGAGAACATTATACCGGATCTTTTCTGCACATCTTCAACAGTAGTCTCTATAGCGGAGACTGTCTCTTCGATATTGAGAACAACTCCTCTTTTCACTCCTTTGGAAGGAGCTTTGCTCAGTCCGAGAATCTCTATTTTGCCATTCCCGTTTTTCTTACCGACTATTGCCACGATTTTTGTGGTCCCGATGTCGATAGCTGCTACATACTGTTCCGTTTTATTCATAACTTATCTATTGTTTTCTGATTATCTCTTTTTACAAACTATCTGATCTTTATATTCCAGGTTTATTACAGAATATTTATTCCATCCCACTTCCGGAAGAACTTTATCATAGAAGGCTTCCAGGTTTCTGAGTTTCCCTTTGAAATTTTCAACTGTCCCAAGATGCACTGTCTGGTTGCCTGTCCGGGTTATCAGATCAATTTTATTATCGTCATCAACGTAAACCTGATCAATCTGGGCCGACCAGAAATCATCATCATTTATATAATTAACCAGATGATAGATATCCTTCAGAATTGAATGCTTTATACTCGTATCCAATACACTGACACCATTGAGCATGGCTTCGCTGATATTTATATTTCCGCCAACAATATGAAGCCTGGGCGTATAGAGATTTCTTCTGCGTACGATCACTCCATCCTCATCAAGGAAAAAATCGCCTCCGTTATCGGGCATTATCCTCATTAACGGCTCGCGCTGGTCTGCATAGATATGAACATTGCCATCGATCGTTCTGTATACTTCTGCAACTTTAAGCTCCCTAAGCACATTGATCCTGTTTTCAATATCAAGGAGATTTACGTTTTTTACGGGCTGTCCAAGGATCCTTGAAGAATTCCCATAAGCCAGATCGAGCAGATGCTTCCTTGTAACAAAATGATAATCAGAAGAGTCTTTAATATCAATAATAATCCCTCCGCAAGGCTTTGAGTTTGTGGAGCCAGCAAAATAAACCGGCAATACTATAAGGTACAGTACAGGAATCAATGCAAGTATCTTAAAAAACTTCCTCATTAACTTCTCTCCTTTTTAAGCTTCTCCTCTATGGGGCCCACAAGAGTATCAATATCTCCGGCCCCTATTGTAAGAAGGACATCGATACTATTTACATCAATTTTCCCCGGGATATCTTTCTTCTCAAGCAGCCGCTTGTTTTTTAATTTCATCTTATTATAGATCAGTGCAGATGAGACACCTTCAATCGGCAGTTCACGAGCAGGATAAACAGGAAGAAGGATTACTTCATCCAGCTCGTCAAGTATTCTGGCAAATCCATCTGCATGGTCCCGCGTTCTTGAGAATAAATGCGGCTGAAAGATCCCCGTGATCCTTCTGTCCCTGAAAAACTCCCTGACTGATCGTATACAGGCATTTATCTCTTCAGGATGGTGTGCATAATCATCAATAAATGCAAGGCCAGGAATATTGATCCTGATGTCAAACCGTCTTCCTACGCCTTTGAACAGCAATATCCCTTTTCTTAATTCCTGTTCCGTTACCCCGCACATCAGTGCAATGGCTGAGGCAGCAGTAATATTTTCAATATTTATGATACCTGGATAGGTAAAATGCAAATCCCCGATGACCTTATCCGGAGTTCTGATACTGAAACAGTAATAATCCTTACGATTCTCGATATCAAAAGCATGGAAATCTGAACCGGGATCACTGCCATATGTAAAGCAAGTCACTCCAGCAGGAACTATTATATCCTTCCGGATACTGCAGTTTACAACAAGGGTGCCTCCCTGCCTGATCTTTCCGCAGAAGATATTATATGCCTCAATCATTGTCTGGCGGGAGCCATAAATATCGAGATGATCGGCATCAAGCGAAGTAACAACAGCCATAAGAGGATTGAGCCAGTGAAAAGAACGATCGAACTCATCAGCTTCAATAATTGTATACCTGCTGTCGCCAATCAAAAGATTCGAATCATAATTCTTCGAAATACCACCCAGAAATGCTGAGCAGTCGATCTTTGATTGTTTGAGAAGATGGGCAATCATTGTGGAAACAGTTGTTTTTCCATGGGTCCCGGCAACTGCCAGTGTATCGGTATGATGTGAAATCTCTCCCAGAACTTCGGCCCTTTTGACAAGACGATAGCCATTGTCCCTGAAAAATGACAATATCCTGCTTCCCGAGGGAATTGCCGGGGTATAAACAATCAGTACTTTGCTTTTATCAGGACCATTCCGGAAGAATGCAGGAATTGTATCAATGCTGTCTTCATCGGAAATATCACACCCCAGGACAGAAAGGGATCTAGTAATGCTGCTTTCAGACCTGTCATAGCCGGCAACAGTATGGCCGCCCTTTACAAAATAGAGAGCGAGTGCACTCATCCCGATGCCTCCGATCCCAACGAAATAGATCCCTTCCATATTTTTAAAATCTATCATCTCTCTGCAAGCTTGATTACCTCCTCTGCTATCCTGATGTCAGCATTTCTAAAGGCTAATTTTGAAATATTTTCAGACAGCATTATTCTTTTTTTAAGATCTGAAATCAGTTTGAGTGTTTCATCAGCCAGCGATACTGCCGCCTGACGATCCGTGATCAGCACTGCAGCATCCTTTTCTGATAATGCCAATGCATTCCTGGTCTGGTGATCTTCTGCAACATTGGGAGAAGGAACCAGGATCACCGGTTTCCCAACCAGGCACAATTCAGAAATTGTTCCTGCCCCTGCTCTCGAGACAATTAAATCAGCCGCTGCAAAGGCATAATCCATCCTGTTAATGAATCCGTGTACAGCAATATTGGCGAATCCAGTGGCTGATACCCTTTCCTTTACATTTTCATAATAGTATTTCCCGGTTTGCCAAAGCCACTGGCAATCAGAATTTCCAAGTGTGGCGATATTCTCCGACAGGCTTTTATTGATGCTTCCTGCACCAAGGGATCCACCCAGAACAAGCACAACAGGAAGACCGGCTCTCAGGTTAAAAAATGCAACAGCTTCATCTTTCAGCTTTCCGAGATTATCAAGATTCTGGCGGACAGGATTACCCGTCATTATAATTTTTTCGGCCGGAAAGTACTTTTCCATCCCTTCGTATGCGACACAAATTGTTGAAGCCCTGCGGGCCAGCAGTTTATTTGTAACACCCGCGTAGCTGTTCTGCTCCTGGATAAGTGTCGGGATTCCCATTTTACCAGCCTGCCTCAACACCGGACCACTGGCATAGCCCCCTACACCTACAACAACATCCGGATTGAACTCCGTCAGAATCTTTTTAGCCATCGTCAGGCTTTTGATAAACTTCAGCATAACGGAGATGTTTTTAAGAGTAAAACGTCTCTGTAAACCTTCAACCGGCAAGCCTATAATTTTGTACCCTGCGTCAGGAACCTTTTCCATCTCCATTCGACCCAGAGCACCAACAAAAAGGATCTTTGTCTCAGCATCAATCCTCCTGAGAGCATTGGCAACAGAGATGGCAGGGAAGATATGTCCTCCTGTTCCTCCTCCGCTGATAATGATCTTTTTATGTCTTTGCGGGTTCATATATCTTTTCTCCTTCATCAGTAACTTCCTCTTCAGGCAATTCCTCATTTTTAATTCTTGCATTTACGACCCTGCTTACACTAAGGATGGCTCCTATGGAAAAACTCATCATAAGAACTGAAGTTCGCCCCCAGCTAACCATCGGGAGAGTCTGCCCGGTAACCGGAAATAGTCCGACTGCGACCAACATATTCAGCATGGCCTGAATGACGATCATCACAATTAGCCCCATAACCATGTAAGCCGGAAATGCTGTCTCACATTTCCGGGCGATTGTTATTCCCCTGAAGAGCAATATCATATAAGCCAGGATAAGCGGGATAGCCCCGAACAGTAAGCCATATTCCTCTATTATTATTGCAAAAATAAAGTCAGAGTTTGATTGAGGAAGCATATTTCTCTGAGTGCTTTTACCGGGAGCTTTTCCAAACAGGCCGCCTGTTGAGATAGCTATCTTAGCCTGGTTGGACTGATAGTCTCCGCCATCATCTGTTGCACCTGAGAAAAAATGTTCTATCCTGTTTTTCCATACCTCCACCCTGTTGGCTTTCGAAACCATTGTAAGCAAAACAGCAAAAAGGATAACACCTGCAACTCCGATTCCTACATATGTCAGCAAAAATCTAAACGGGACTCTGCCAATGAACATTATTATCAAACTGATGCCGAATATCATCATTGCAGTGGATAGGTTCTCAGGTAAGATAAGTCCGCATATTATTCCGACCGGCAGAATGAAATTTCTCGTTACAAGCATGAAATTATTAAGTTCATTCTGAAATTTGGCCAATGATCTGGCCAGATAGAGAACAAGGGCAACCTTGGCAACATCTGATGTTTGAAGGCTGAAACCTGTGCCTGGGATCACAAGCCATCGGGTTGCTTCGTTTACCCGGGAACCGAAGGCAAAAGTCAGGATAAGCAATCCGGCAGAAATAATAAGAAAAAGACCGGCCAGAGAGAAATAGATCCTGTATGGCAGATAGTGAATAACAACAATTATTACCAGACTAAGAGCAAGCATCAGAAACTGAGTCCTCAGAAAATATGTTGTATTTCCCCCATACTTCATAAATGCCACACCAACAGAAGAGCTGTAGACAGCCAGAAGGGAATAGATCATAAAGATGACAACAAGACCCCAGATGATCCTGTCTCCCTTGAATGTTTTTGTAAGCCAGCCCTGCTGCATTCTGTTTGCTTATTAAAGGTTTCTTACTGCCATTTTGAACTGGCGTCCCCTGTCTTCATAATTTTTAAATAGGTCAAAACTCGCACAGGCGGGTGAGAGCAATACTGTTTCTCCCTTTTTGGCGAGGTAATAAGAAGATCTGACAGCCTCTTCCATTGATGAGGTTTCGACTATAGTCGGCACCTTATCAGAGAAAGCTTCGACAATCTTCCTGTTATCCTTGCCAAGACAGACAATTGCCTTAACCTTCTTCCTTACAACAGAAAAGAGTTCCGAATAATCGTTCCCCTTGTCTATTCCGCCCACAATCCATATGATATCATTTTCCATACATTCAATGGCGTACCAGGTCGAGTTGACATTTGTAGCCTTCGAATCATTAATGAAGTTAATACCACATACTGTAATAACCGGTTCCAGCCGGTGTTCCACTCCCTGAAAATCGGCAAGACTTTCCCGGATTTTATCCTTACGGATATTCAGAACCTTACCTGCAATGGCAGCTGCCATTGAGTTGTAGATGTTGTGGCGGCCTTTGAGAGCCAATTCATGAATGGTCATAAGCTTGGTTTTATTCGGGTAATCAAGTATCAATTCGTTGTTCTCTGCATACGCGGCCATACCTTCTGTCTTTTCATCAGAAAAAGGCAGGAGTGTCATTCCATATTGCTTTTTTATTAATTCAGCCCTGATTACAGGATCTCCATCCCAATAAATCAGGTAATCGGACTTAGTCTGGTTCTGTGTAATCCTGAACTTGGCATCGATATAATTCTGAAGTTTATAGCCATACCTGTCGAGATGATCAGGAGTAATATTCATAAGTACAGCCACATCAGCCTTGAAGTCGTACATCCCGTCGAGCTGAAAACTGCTGAGTTCAATAACATAATAATCGTATGAGCCCTCTGCAACGGCCATTGCAAAACTGTTTCCTACATTTCCGGTCATTACTGCATTCATTCCAGCCTTTTTGAGCATATGAAAAATCAGGTTTGTTACAGTTGTCTTTCCATTACTACCTGTTATACATATCTTTTTCCCACCGGCATATCGTCCTGCAAATTCAATTTCTGAAATTAACGGGATCCCTTTCTCACGTATCTTTGTTACAAGCGGGGCATTTTCCGGTATACCCGGGCTCTTTATTACCTCATCGGCAGATAGGATGTCTGTTTCACTGTGTTTTCCCTCCTCCCATCGTATCATTCGACTATCAAGAATCTCCCTGTACTGTTCCTTAATTATGCCGCTATCTGAGACAAAAACATCAAAGCCCTGTTTCTGAGCAAGTACTGCCGATCCCGCACCACTCTCTCCTGCACCCAGTATTACAATTTTCTTGTTCATCCTTTTATCTGATCTTGAGTGTCACAATACTTATTACAGCAAGCAGGATTGCCACTATCCAGAACCTGGTGACAATCTTCGGTTCAGGGTAACCCTTTTTCTGATAATGGTGATGCAGTGGAGCCATAAGAAAAATCCTCCTGCCTACTCCGAATTTTCGTTTTGTTCTTTTAAACCATGCGACCTGCATAACAACTGAGAGGTTCTCAACAAGAAATATCCCGCAGAGGATGGGTATCAGAAGCTCTTTTCTGATCACAATCGCAAAAACAGCTATTATACCTCCAAGTGCCAGACTGCCTGTATCTCCCATAAAAACCTGGGCAGGATATGAGTTGTACCAGAGGAAGCCAATTGTGGCCCCGATAAATGAACTGGCAAAGATCACCATCTCCTGGGAGTTTGGTATATACATTATATTAAGGTAGTTAGCATAAATAACGTTACTTGACAGATATGCAAGTATTCCAAGAGCGCTGCCAATGATGGCGGAGGTACCTGTTGCCAGACCGTCGAGCCCATCGGTAAGATTAGCCCCGTTTGATACTGAAGTAACTATCAATATAACAACGACTACAAAGGCCAGCCAGGTCCAGGGTTGCCTGTGGTCTTCATTCATAAATGGAACCAGCCAGGAATAGTCAAATTCATTATTTTTTACAAAAGGGATTGTTGTCTTGGTTGATTTCCTCGTCATCGATATCACCGACTGTGAGGTATAAGGCACCGAAGGGTCCAGAAGCTCAATTTTTTCCCTCTGGGAGAGGTTTGCTATACTTACCCTCTCTTCTATTATTACTTCATCACTCAAAAAAAGTGTCAGTCCGACAATAAGCCCAAGGCCAACCTGACCCACTATCTTAAATCTGCCTGCCAGCCCCTCTTTATTTTTTTTGAAAATCTTTATATAATCGTCGAGGAAGCCGATCGCCCCAAGCCAGAAAGTTGTAAGCAGCATTAGTATGACATAGATATTGTCCAGCTTTGCAAACAGAAGGGTGGGAATAATTATTGAGGCGAGAATTATTATGCCGCCCATTGAAGGAGTACCCTTCTTTTGATACTGTCCTTCGAGACCTAAATCCCTTACAACCTCACCTACCTGTTTTTTCTGAAGATAGAGGATGATCTTTTTCCCAATCAGCAATGATATAACCAGTGATGTTAAAACGGCCATTGCCGATCTGAAAGATATAAATTGAAATACTCCGGCTCCCGGGATATTAAGTGTATCAAGATATCTGAAAAGGTATACCAGCATTTTATCTGTAATTATTTCAGTGATAATGCAATTTTAAGCTCTTCCCTGTCGTCGAAATGATGTTTGACCCCCCTGATATCCTGGTATGTTTCATGGCCCTTCCCGGCAATCAGTATCACATCACCTTTTTCTGCAAACATTACCGCCGTTCTTATTGCTTCGCGCCTGTCAGTAATCCTGAGGGTATTTTTTTTCAGATCGGGTGTTAATCCTTCCTCCATATCATCGAGTATCTTTTCTGGATCTTCAGTGCGGGGGTTGTCGGATGTGAGGATTGTCCTTGTACTCCCTTCAGCTGAAATAGCAGCCATCTTTGGACGTTTTGTCCTGTCACGGTCACCTCCTGCACCCACAACAGTAATAAGCCTTGCACTTCCCTCCCTTATCTTATTAATTGTATCTATTACATTCAACAGAGCATCAGGAGTGTGTGCATAATCCACAATACCTGAAATTCCGCCGGAGGATTTAACTACTTCGAGCCTTCCAGGAACAGGATACAGATCGCTGAGGATGGTAAGAATCTCATTTTTCGCTGCGCCGAGCAATTCTGAAGCAGCATAGACTGCAAGCAGGTTTGATGCATTGAAATCTCCAATAAATCGCGTCCACACCTCTTCACCCTGAATTTTAAGATGCATCCCTTCAAATCCCTGCTCAATTATCCCGCAGCGAAAATCAGCCACAGATCGTGTGGAAAATGTATATTTCCGCGCGATACAGTTCTGAAGCATAACCCTGCCGTTCCTGTCATCAACATTCACCAGAGCAAATGTCGCCGGGGACAATGAGTCGAAAAAGCTTTTCTTGGCAGCCAGGTAATTATCAAATGTTTTGTGATAATCAAGATGATCGTGAGTAAGGTTGGTAAAAATACCTCCTTCAAATTCCAACCCGGCTATTCTCTTCTGGTGGGCTGAATGAGAGCTGACTTCCATAAATGCATAACTGCAACCAGCTGCTGCCATTTCTGATAAAATCCTGTTCATCTGAACCGGATCCGGGGTAGTATGTGTTGCCGGAAGTTCTTTCCCGTTAATATAATTACAGACCGTTGAGAATAATCCGCACTTATAACCAAGTCCGATGAACATCCGGTAAAGCAGGGTTGCAACAGTTGTTTTACCGTTTGTACCTGTGACTCCAACAAGCTTCAGGAGAGATGATGGATTCCCGAAAAAGTTTGAAGCTGCGTATCCCAGTGCTTTGGCGGAATCAGTTGTCTTAATCCAGCATATATCATTATCCGGTGCTTCGGGGAGTGTTTCGCAGATTATACCGGATGCACCTGCCGATACAGCATCAATAATATAATCGTGACCATCGGTATTGTAACCCTTCACAGCAACAAATAGAGACCCTGCTGTTACCTTCCTCGAATCAAATTCTATATTTGAAATGAATGTATTCTCATTTCCCAGCATTGAGACAACATCAATTCCATTCAATAAATCCTTTATCTTCATCATATCACATATTCATGTCCAGTGAAACAACTGTACCCACAGCATATCTGGCCCCGTGTTCCGGAGACTGTCTGAGTACTCTTCCTTTGCCGCTGTATCTTACTCTTAATCCTGAATTCTCCAGCAGATAGACTGCATCCCTCAGGCTCATCCCCCTTACGTCCGGGACAAGACCTTTCTGGAGTTTGATTCCTGCGAGTCTTATTGTATCGCCGCTTTCACGTGTTGCTACCCAGTCGTCATCTGCAGTACGCCTGTATCTTACATTAAGATTCCTAAGGACCTCATTAATATCTTCCCTGTAACCATTACCGACTTCAGGGGCAGCCACTATTAAGTTGTCGCCCTCTTCAGGTTTATATTCACGGAAGAATCTTGTTGCATATACTTTATCAGAAATCTCCTTGAAGACAGCACCCGCAACAAGATTACCGTAATAGACTCCATTTGAAGGTGCGTTCACTACAACAATACATGAGTAAAGAGGATTCTCAGCAGGGAAATAACCTACGAAGGATGCCTGATAGGATATTACAGCATCCTGGCGGTAACCAGACTTTCCCTTTGCTATCTGAGCCGTGCCTGTCTTTCCCGCTATTTTGTAGTTTTGGTTATTAAGATTGGTGGCGGTCCCATGTTCGACTACTCCCTCCATCATCTTCTTTGCCTTTCTTATTGTGGATCGTGACGCTATCGAGTTAATAATTACTTCAGTACCGTATCGCTTTATAACAGAACCGTTCCTGAGTATTTCTGTTACAAACCTGGGGCGAACCATCTTACCATCGTTTGCCACAGCATTATAGAATGTGAGTATCTGCAGTGGCGTCATCTGAACCTCATATCCGTGTGACATCATTGGGAGTGAAAGCCCTGACCATAATTTATCACCCGGGTATCTTATCAGAGGAGTACCTTCACCTTTGATCTGGAGGTTGAGTTTTTCATTCAGCTTCATTGCATAAAGCCTGTTAACAAAATCTTTGGGATTGTCTTTATAATGTTCCGAGATAATCTTTGATGTTCCGACATTTGACGATTTCTCAAAGACCTGCTTAACGGTAATTTTGCCGTATCCCTCCTCTTTCGTGTCCCTGATTATCTTATTATAGAATTTTATGCTGCCTGTTCCTGTGTCAACAATATCGCCGGTATCAATAACGCCGTCTTCCAGGGCAGCTATAAGAGACGGAAGCTTAAAAGTTGAACCAGGCTCTGTACTTTCACCTACAGCATAATTATATGATTCATGATAACCTCCGTCACTTCCGATCTCAAGGTTGGTGATAGCTTTTATGTCGCCTGTTGTCACCTCCATCAGCACTGCACAGCCATGGTGGGCATTATGCTTACGCAGCTGGTTCAGGAGAGCTGTAGATGCAACATCCTGTAGATCTATGTCCAATGTAGTAACTACATCATTTCCATCTACCGACTCAACACTGTTAGTATTCTCAACGGTGATCCAGTCACCTCCAGTCAGTCTTTGCTTTACCACTACTCCATTCTTTCCTGCCAGTTCCTTGTCAAAAGAGCCTTCAATACCTACTTCATTGCCTTCATTTCCAAGATTGAGATACCCGATAGTCCTGGCAGCCAGCTCATTATTTGGAAGTATTCTTCTATTGTCAGCCTGTGCCACCATACCGCCTTTATACTGGCCTTCCCGGAATATAGGCAGCTCCTTGAGATGCTTAAGCGTCTCATAATCGACTTTGCGTTTGATAAGGAGATACCTGTCGCCTTTCCTGCGTGCATTTGTGATCAGTTCTTTCCAGCCTGCAGCAGATCTTTCACCTAAATAGCGGGCCAGTCCTGCTGATAATCCACTTATACCGCCTGCGAATGTGGAGGCTGACATCCCTGTACTCCGGGTGTCCATGTAAATTGTGTAATATGGAACCGAGCTGGCAAGCAGCCGTCCGTCATCAGTAAGAATGTCTCCTCTGTTAGCCTGATCCTCTCCGGTTTTGAAGACATATTTCTCACCCATGTCGGCCCATTTTCCATGCTGAACATATTGCAGGATAAGGATACGGATTAACAATGCAGCTGCAAGTAAGGCTATTGCAAAATATACAACGCCACTACGCCACACTATATCATCCCTGATTGCCATTGATCCTATTTTTTACTAACAAGCAGTTTATATGGAGGAGTTTTAAGTTCCTCAAGCTTCAATCCTTTTTCCCTAACCAGTCTGTACACTTCCGATTGTCTTGAAACATACATCAGGTCGGCAGATGTGGAGAGGGCCTCTGCCCTCAGATCCTTTACCTCCCTTTGAAGTCTGGATGTCTGCCGGGTTACTTTTTCAGCATGAAACCTGTTGCCGATATAGATGGCTGCCAGAATGGTTATCAGAGAAACGTATCCAAGATTTTTGAGGATAAGCTTTTCAGAAATCATACTTCCGCTCAGAAGCTCCTTAATGAAACTTGCAGTTTTAGCCTTGTTAACAATATTTCCCTTATCTTCTGCCATCTGTCAGATTTTTTCTGCCACTCTTAACCTCGCGCTTCTCGCCCTCTTGTTAAGGGATATCTCCTCATCACCCGGGGTTATACCCTTTCTTGTAATCATTCTGAAGGGAGTTTCGATATTTCCGTAAAAATCCTGTTTTCCAACTCCCTCAAAATTTCCTGTCTTCATAAAATTTTTAACGACCCTGTCCTCGAGGGAATGATAAGTTATCACCACGAGACGGCCGCCGGGATTGAGAACTTCCAGAGCCTGCTCAAGCATCTCCTTCAAAAAATCAATCTCATGATTCACAGCTATACGTAATCCCTGGAACAACTTTGCATAAAACTTATGCTCCTGTCTGTGAGGAGCAAGCTTGCCGACAGCATCGATGATATCGTTAACGGTGGAAAGTGGTTTTACTAACCTGAAGGCAACAATTTCTTTAGCAATTCTTCTTGAATTTGTAAGCTCGCCGTAATTATAAAAGAGATCTGCGAGCGACTGCTCGTCCAATGTATTGAGAAGCTGAACAGCAGTAATAGTTCCACTTTTATTCATCCTCATATCGAGCGGAGCGTCTTGTCTGAAGGTAAATCCTCTTGAAGGCTCATCAAACTGATGAAAGGAAACACCAAGATCGGCTATGAGACCATCTACCGCATCTATTCCGTTGAAACGAAGATTGTTTTTGAGAAACCTGAAATTCTGATTGAGGAAGAGAAACCTTTTATCAACCGGTACATTTACAGTTGCATCATCATCCTGATCAAATGCTATCAGCTTCCCTTTTTTTATCCTCCTCAGAATCTCCATTGAATGTCCTCCTCCTCCGAATGTAACATCAACATAAATCCCGTCGGGCTTCAGATTCAGCCCATCAATACTCTCCTTGAGCAATGCGGGAATATGGTAAACCATTATTTCTCAGGATCATTTAGACTTCCACCCATAAGTTTCTCAGCCAGGTCAGCAAAATCACCTGCTGCCATATCAATCTTGTCATAAACACTTTCTGCCCATATCTCTATGCGCCCATCCTGGCCGGCGAGCACAACATCCCTTTCAGCACCAATAAGATCCATCAGCCTTTTGGGCACCAGCAACCGGTTGCTATTATCGAGAGATAGCTCCGCAGTGCCTTTGAAGAAATTCCTGAGGAACATATTATGCTCACGGTTATAAGTATTCATTCTTTTCCTGATCTTATCAAGCTGCCTGTTCCAATCCTCAATTGAATAAAGCACCAGGCAGTTCTCAAAGATGTCCTTGCGCACAACAAAATGATCCTGTGCATCGGCAGGCATCTGCTTTTTAAATGCCATTGGAAGGATTATCCTTCCCTTAACATCCACCTTGCATGTGTAATCACCTATAAATGTGGCCATCCTCTCTGACTATATAAAAAGGCTAAAATAAGTAAAAAATATCCACTTTGCTCCACTTTGCCCCACTTTTTTATTTGTTTGTTAATAACTTTTATTACGGTTTCTTAGACGGGATGGATAAATGCTTATACACATCTTCCGAATTTATAATCAATCTTAACCACGGAGTAGCACTGGGTTATCACGGAGGTACACTGTTTGTGTATTATTGTATCCGGAAATATAACCAAATAGATATACAAAGGTATATTCCGTGTAACTCCGTGTAACTCCGTGATACTCCGTGGTAAAAGGATTTCAAAAAACGATGTGTATAAAGGGTAGTTACGAAGCTAGAGAGGGGGAAAAGAAGGGGGTGAGTTCATTGGGACTCAGGTGGGCAGAGGGGGTGTGAGCTCATGGAAATAATGAGTTGGGGGGTCAAGAGGCGTGGGTCAATGGAAATCTTAAAGGTCAAAGTAATGTGCTTACGAAAGTATTGAGATGGGTAAGGGAATGACTAATATTTTTTTGGTAATTTTGATCCGGAGATATTTATAACACAAAACTCATGGCTATCGAAAAGAAAAAGAATGAGGTTCTCAAAATTGATGTTGAAAAGGTTCTTTATTCCAAAAATCCCGGGCTCAGGAGGGTAGTTCCGAAATTTATAGTTAATTACCTGAAAAAGATTGTCCATCAGGATGATCTGAACAATTTTCTTGAGAGCTGTGGTCATCTGAAGGATGCTGAATTAATTGAGGCCGGGCTGAATTATTTTGGGATCAAGGCTCAGGTCTATGGAACTGATAACATTCCCCGGGAGGGAAGGTATATTTTTGTTTCCAATCATCCGTTAGGGGGGCTTGACGGACTGGTCTTTATTTATGAATTATCCAGAATTTATCCTGACATTAAGTTCCCTGTAAATGATATTCTTACAAATATTGAAAACCTTTCAGGCATTTTTCTCCCAGTAAACAAGCACGGTCCACAGGGAAAGGAAGCAGCCAGACGGCTTGAAGAGGCTTATGCATCAGGGTGTCAGATACTGTATTTTCCAGCCGGGCTTTGTTCCAGAAAGACCAGGGGTGTAATTAAAGACCTTAAGTGGCATAAAAGCTTCATTACAAAATCAATACAACACAAGAGAGATGTTATACCGGCTTATTTTTCAGGGAGAAATTCCAATTTCTTCTACAATCTTTCCAACCTGAGGAAACTGATTGGCATCAGGGCCAATATTGAGATGCTTTATCTGGCAGATGAGATGTTCCGGCAAAGAGACAAAGAGATCAATCTCGTCTTCGGACAAAGAATCCCCTGGCAGGCTTTTGACAAGAGCAGATCAGCAGCAGACTGGGCTGAATGGGTCAATGCAAAAACATATGAATTGGAATCTGTCATTGCCGGATAATCAGGGATTCAAAAAAAAGAGTAACTTGCATTTTAATTTTCGTTTAACTTATTCTGATATCTTTTCACCATTTACAAGGATTGCATGAAACCTGTTGTTGCACAGCTTCCAAAAGATCAGTTAATAGCCGAATTAACACCCGATAAATTGCTTCGCAAGACCAACAACGGGAACAATGAGGTTTATGTTTTTGACAATAATAACTCTCCTGCACTGATGCACGAAGTTGGCCGTGTCAGGGAGATAACCTTCCGTCATGCCGGAGGTGGCACAGGTTATGAAATCGATATTGACGAATTTGATACTGCGAGCTCGCATCCGCAGAAGCAGTTGATTGTATGGGATCCCGAGAACAAGGAGATCATTGGCGGATATCGTTTCTATTTTCCTGAAAAAGGACAGGCAGAATATGACATTAAGAAACTTGCATCCTCAGCCTATTTTCATTTCTCTGAAAAATTCATGAAAAAGTATTATCCTCACCTGATGGAGCTGGGAAGGTCATTTGTTCATCCGGATTATCAAACGCGCAACATGGGAAGGAAAAGCCTTTTTGCCCTTGATAACCTGTGGGATGGCCTTGGTGCTATAATAATTGACAACCACCATCTTAAATACCTGTTCGGAAAAGTTACAATGTATCCTCATTTTAATCAGAAAGCCAGGAACATGATACTTTATTTTCTCAAGAGGCACTTCAATGATCCTGATGGTTTGGTAATTCCGATTGATCCTGCCAACATTGAGATCCACCAGGAGGAGATGAGAAAGATTTTCAGGGGTTGGAGATATAAGGAGAATTATAAAATTCTCTCGAGGGAGGTAAGAAATCTTAATGAAAACATTCCGCCTCTAATCAATGCATATATGAATCTCTCTCCAACAATGCGGACTTTCGGTACTTTTATCAATCACAAATTCGGAAATGTTGAAGAAACAGGTATCATGATCACACTAAGGGACATTTATGTTGAAAAGATCAACAGGCATCTCTCCTCATATAAAAAAGACTTTCAGATAACCTGGTTTTCACACCAGAATCAATAAGCTCTGATATTTTTCCCTTCAACATAATTGATAAATGACCGGTTTACCACTTTGTTTCCGCCGGGTGTTGGATAATTGCCGGTGAAATACCAGTCGCCGGAATGACCCGGACAAGCTTCATGAAGACCTTCAATTGATTGAAATACAATATCCACCTCTGCATTTATCTCCTCTGATCTGAGCAGAGTGGAGATTTTTTTTGAAATTTCCTCAGGGCAGAAGGGTTTATATATTTCCTTTACAACGTTTCTCATCTCTGCAACAGGTTTGTTGAGTTCCACAAGAGCCTCCTGGTAGATGGACTGAATCAGAGATTCCCTTCCGGTCTCCTTTAAAAGACTTATTGCAGCTTTAAATGCAATAAAGTCGCTGAGCTTTGCCATATCAATTCCATAGCAGTCAGGATACCTCAACTGAGGCGATGAAGAAACAATTATAATTTTTTTGGGATTAAGTTTGTCGAGTATCCTGATAATACTCTGTTTCAGTGTTGTACCACGTACAATTGAGTCATCAATAACAACAAGGTTATCCAATCCGTGCCTGATAACCCCGTATGTGACGTCATAGACGTGCCCTACCAGGTCGTCACGGCCTTTATCTTCTGTTATGAATGTTCTGAGCTTAGCATCCTTTACAGCAATTTTCTCAACCCTGGGCCTCTGTTGTATAATTTCTTCCAGCATCTCTCTGGTAATATCTTTCCCCAGACTGACAATTTTTTCAATTTTTGCCTCATTCAGATATGTTTCAACTCCCTTTATCAGACCGTAGAATGCGCTTTCAGCAGTATTCGGAATATAAGAAAAAACAGTATTGTCAATATCATAGTTTACAGCTTTTAAAACCGGGTGCGTCAGGAGTTCTCCAAGCCTTTTTCTCTCCCTGTAAATAGCTTCATCGGTTCCACGGGAGAAATAGATTCTTTCAAATGAGCATTTTCTTTGCTCGGTCTCTTCCCTGAGCTTTTCAATTGAGGTTTCGCCTGAAGCTTTTATTATTATCGCGCTGGCGGGAGGAAGCTCAATTACATCCTCTGTCTTGACATCAAATATTGTCTGAATGACAGGTCTCTCAGAAGCAACAACAACTACCTCATCATCAATATAATAATAAGCCGGTCTGATTCCTGACGGATCTCTCATCACAAAGGCATCTCCATGTCCGATCATGCCGGTCATAGCATATCCTCCATCCCAGTTCCTGCTGGCTTTTCTTAAAATGGAGGCAACATCCATATTTTTTTCAATGAGAGGGGAAATATCGTGTTTTGAATATCCCTGATCCTTGAACTTACGGAATAGTCTCTCATTCTCTTCATCAAGCCGGTGTCCGACATTTTCAAGGATAGTTACAGTATCTGAAAAATCAATAGGAGTCTGACCAAGCTTGACAAGATTGCTGAATACCTCACCTACATTAGTAAGATTGAAATTGCCCGCCATAACGAGGTTTCGGGATTTCCAGTTGTTTTCGCGGCTTACAGGATGAACATAGTCAATGTTGTAATTCCCATAGGTTCCATAGCGTAAGTGCCCCAGATATATGTCGCAGGCAAAAGGCACCTTTTCCCTGATAAAGTCAGGATTTCTGAACTCCTCCTCGCTTTTTCGTTTTCTTAATGCATCAATATCCTGATAAATAGAGCTGAAAATTTCCTTGATCGGGTTTGCCAGATTTGATCTGTGCCTGAAAATGTATCTGTTGCCAGGGGATAGGTTTAATTTTATTCCTGCTATTCCTGCACCATCCTGACCCCTGTTATGCTGCTTTTCCATCATCAGGTACATCTTCTGTAATCCATAATTCCAGGTACCGTATTTTTCAATATAAAATTCCAGCGGCTTTCGCAATCTTAACATTGCTATGCCACATTCATGTTTGATTTTATCGCTCATAATTATTTTATGTTGAGGTCCGGGAAATTAATAACCGTTGGGACAAAATAAGCATTCGGAAACTCCTTCCTTATCAACAGAAGATACTTATATCCCTGTGCCTTTGTTCTGTAATCACCTGCCCTGACCATGAAGTAGCCGGGTTCAGCATATTCCTCGTATGATTTAATTTCAGGAAATTTGCTTAAGAATTCTGCTCTTGCCCTTGATGCTTCTTCCCGGGCAGTTCTTACTGAACTATAATATATCTGGATCCGATAACCATCCATTCCCCGAGTTCCTTCAGACGTTATATTACTTTGACTCGCAAGAATATATCTGGTTATGAGAGTGTCCAGAGCATGGTCCTGGGTAATCCTGAGCTGTCCTGTACGATAATTGCCATCAGTTCTCTTAAAGAGATCCGATGTACTGACAAAAGCCTGTGCTGCTGTGATTCCTGCCGAAAAGAGAAGTATAATAAAGAAGGTGAACAAGTTTCTGATCATGGCGCAAAAATAATAATTCCCTGACATGATAAAAAGGTATTCTCCGGATTTATTATTTTTCCCCACGATGTGATTGTTATCCCAGTTCTTCAGCCAGCTCGTCAGTCATTTCAAGATTATGATAAACATATTGTATATCATCATCATCCTCAAGAGTATCAACAAGTCGCAAAACTTTTTTTGCAGATTCAAGTTCAACCTTCTTGGTGTCGTTAGGGATACGCTTCAACCCGGCCTCCTGAGGTTCTATTCCCAGTTCATTCAGTTTCCTGTTTATACTTCCGAAATCTTCCTTGGCACATGTTATTGTGAGCATATCTCCTTCAACCTCAAAATTCTCTGCTCCCGCATCAATCATTTCAAGTTCCACATCCTCAAGTGACAGCCCCTCATTCCTGATTGAAAATATGCCTTTTCTGTCAAACAGGAAACTGAGAGATCCATTAGTCCCGAGATTACCTCCATGCTTATTGAAAGCAGACCTTACCGCGGCTACAGTTCTGTTATTATTATCAGTAAGGCACTCCACAAAGATGGCAACTCCATTTGGACCATATCCTTCAAATGAGGTCTCGATGAAACTTTCAGCATCAGCCCCGGTAGCTTTCTTTATTGCCCTTTCAATATTATCTTTGGGCATATTGGCGCCTTTAGCATTCTGAATAGCCAGCCTGAGCCTCGCATTGGTTTCAGGATCGCTTCCTCCATCCTTCACTGCAATAATGATTTCCTTGATAATCTTGGTAAATATCTTTCCTCTTTTTGCATCAATTGCACCCTTTTTCCTCTTTATTGTTGACCATTTGCTATGACCTGACATACCTTATAATATTGAATTTATAGCTGCAAATTTAAATAATTCTTTCATACCTCATTCATAGTTCATAGATTTGTGACGATTTCAAAATGAAAGGGAGAGGGGGAGAAAGGGAGAAGGGGAAAAAGGGTGATGAGGAGATGGGGAAATGGGGAAAACATTATACAATCAACAAGCAACCTGCACCTTGCACCTGAAAATTTGAGCATGAGACTATTCTAATTATATGAGTTTTAGGGATGAATAAGAAAGTTTATATAGAGACCTATGGTTGTCAGATGAATGTCGCTGACAGCGAGGTTGTTGTGGCAATTCTTCAGGGAGCAGGGTATAATCCGACAGAAGATATAAATGACGCCGGGTTAATATTGATAAACACCTGTTCAATCCGTGATAATGCTGAGCAGAGGATATGGGGACGTCTCAAGGCTATCAGTCATCTAAGGAAGAAGAGAAAGGATCTTAAGATCGGGATTATAGGATGTATGGCTGAAAGGCTGAAAGAGAAGCTGCTGGAGACGGAACAGCTGGTTGATATAGTCGTCGGACCCGATGCCTACCGCGAGCTTCCTCTTCTTGTTGCCGAAGCCGAGGCAGGGCATAAAGCCGTGAATGTCCTTCTCTCGCGGGAAGAGACATATGCGGATATCTCACCTGTAAGGATGGACAGGAACGGAGTTTCATCCTTTGTATCGATAATGCGAGGCTGCAACAATATGTGTGCCTATTGTGTCGTGCCATATGTACGCGGAGCAGAAAGGAGCCGAAATCCAGTCTCTGTTCTGAAAGAGGTCAGCGATCTTTTTGAGACAGGTTACAGGGAGGTTACCCTGCTGGGTCAGAATGTTGATTCATATAAATGGGATAATGGTAATATTACCACAGGATTTCCCGAACTTCTTGAAGAAGTTGCAGCGCTATCGCCTCTTATGCGGGTAAGGTTCTCTACATCTCATCCTAAAGATATTTCTGACGATCTGCTGCATGTAATTGCCAGGTATGATAATATCTGCAAACACATCCATCTGCCGGCTCAGAGCGGGAGCAGCCGCATCCTGAAGCTTATGAACCGTGAATACACCAGGGAGTGGTATCTTGAACGGGTTAATGCAATACGTTCGATCATTCCTGAATGTGCCCTTTCAACTGACATGATCACAGGCTTTTGCACCGAAACAGCTGAGGATCATAAGGCATCACTCTCCCTTATGGAACAGGTAGGATATGATTTCGCATATATGTTTAAATACAGTGAACGACCCGGAACAAAAGCAGCAAGAAAGTACAAGGATGATGTGCCGGAAATAATCAAATCAGAGAGGCTCAGTGAAATGATATCACTTCAAAACAGGCTCTCTGCAATATCAAAGAAGCATGATATCGGAAAGAACTTTGAGGTGCTTATCGAAGGATCTTCCAAAAGGTCTGATGAATTCCTGTCTGGACGTACTTCTCAGAATAAGGTTGTAGTTTTTCCCGCCGGAAATAATAAAACAGGAGAATATGTGAATGTTATTATTGACAGGTGCACCTCCGCAACTCTTATCGGAAGGAAGGTGTAACCTGTCATTTCTTATCCTTTTCTCCCAATATTAAATGCAGTTCATCCAGCTGTTTCGCCGAGATATGTGAAGGTGAATCAAGCATAACATCACGTCCGGAATTATTTTTGGGGAATGCAATAAAATCGCGGATGGAATCCTGACCTCCAAGCATGGCAACCCACCTGTCAAAACCGAATGCAACACCTCCATGAGGCGGAGCGCCGAATCTGAAGGCATTCAGCAGGAAGCCGAACTGCTCATCCGCCTCTTCCTCACTGAATCCCAATACCTTAAACATCTGCTTCTGAACCGCAGCGTCATGAATTCTTACCGAACCTCCGCCAATCTCAACTCCGTTTATAACAAGGTCATAGGCGTTTGCCCTCACCCGTGCCGGATCACTTTCCAGCAATGGCAGGTCTTCTGGTATTGGTGAAGTAAAAGGATGATGCATTGCAAAGAATCTTTTTTCCTCTTCATCCCACTCCAGCAATGGAAAGTCGATGACCCACAAAGGCATGAAATTATCCTTTTGCCTGAGGCCGAGCCTGCTGCCCATTTCCAGTCTAAGTTCTGAAAGAGCAGAGAGTGTTTTTTTTCTGTCTCCGGCAAGAATCATTAACAGGTCACCTGGTTGAGCGTTCATCTTTTCAGCCCATAATTTCATCTCCTCAGGTGAATAAAATTTATCAACAGATGATTTCAGAGTCCCGTCTGTATTGTACCTGACATATACCAGTCCTTTTGCTCCAATCTGCGGCCTTCTGACAAATTCTGTAAGTTCGTCTATCTGTTTTCTTGTATATTCGGAGCAACCTGTTGCACAGATGCCCCCAACATACTCAGCTGTATCAAAAACAACAAAATCTTTTCCTTTAACAATTTCAGTCAGATCGGTGAATGTCATTTCAAACCTGAGATCCGGCTTATCCGACCCGTAAAGGTCCATAGCCGCTTTATAACTTATCCTTGTAAAGGGATGACTGAATTCAATGCCCCTTATTTGTCTGAAAAGGTATTTGGACAGCCCTTCAAAAGTATTGAGAATATCTTCCCTTTCTACAAAAGACATCTCACAGTCGATCTGTGAAAACTCCGGTTGCCTGTCTGCTCTCAGGTCTTCATCCCTGAAGCATTTTACAATCTGAAAATATTTGTCAAACCCTGCAACCATAAGAAGCTGCTTTAAGGTCTGAGGGGATTGCGGCAGAGCATAAAATGTACCGGGCTGCATCCTCGAAGGCACTACAAAGTCACGTGCTCCCTCGGGAGTTGATTTAATAAGTACGGGGGTTTCCACCTCTATGAATCCTATTGAATCCATGTATTTACGAACCTCCTGGGCAAAGCGGTGCCGGAGAATGATGTTGTCCCTGACGTTTGTCCTGCGAAGATCAAGATAACGGTATTTCATCCTCAGCTCTTCGCCTCCGTCTGTCTCCTCTTCAATTGTAAATGGCGGGATCTCGCTCCTGTTAAGAATATTAAGCACACCGGTTTCTATTTCAACCTCTCCGGTAGGAATTCTCAGATTCTTGTTGCTGCGTTCCCTTACTTTACCTGAAGCCTGAACAACAAACTCACGACCGAGCTTACGGGCTTTTTCACATAGTTCGCTGTTTGTTTCCATATTAAAGACCAGCTGGGTAATTCCATATCTGTCTCTCAGATCAACAAAAGTCATCCCTCCAAGATCCCTTGACTTCTGAACCCAGCCGCATAAGATAACAACCTGGCCTTCATTCTTTAGATTCAGCTCCCCGCAAGTATGAGTTCTGTACATCGCAATATTTTTAAATTTCAGCAAAAATAAGAAAATTATCAGATGCAGAGGGAAATAGAAATCTCAAATTTCTTTCTACTTTTAGAGACCAAAAATGATTATAATGGCTCAAAATAAAGAGGAGCTTTATATGAAAGCAGCCCTTGCCGAAGCTTATAAAGCTTTTGAAAAACAGGAGATCCCGGTTGGTGCTGTGGTGGTTTGTGATGAAAAGATAATTGCCAGGGCTCATAATCTCACTGAAACATTAAAAGATCCGACAGCGCATGCAGAAATGCAGGCAATAACGGCTGCCACAAACTGGCTTGGCGGCAAATATCTGACTGACTGTACCATATATGTAACACTTGAGCCATGCGGGATGTGTGCCGGTGCCATTGGCTGGAGCCAGGCTTCCGCACTTGTTTATGGAGCCAGTGATGAAAAAAAAGGTTACAGGGGAATATCAGGTCCATTGCTTCATCCCAAAACAACTGTTATATCAGGGATCCTTGAGGATGAATGCAGGGAGGTATTACTTAAATTCTTCAAGACAAGACGATAATTTTATCTAAATTTACATTATGACTTTCGACAACAGCAAAACGATTATCGGACTGAGGATTAAGCTTTTCGGAGCAACTGTTATTATCCTGGCATTTATTGTCCTCACCTATATCGCCGGGATAATAAAATATCCCTTGCTGGGGATGAGTGACACAGTCTGGACTCTTATTCTGGTGGGTATATATTTTGGCTATGCCCTCCTTCCAATGTTTCTCAATTATCAATACATTCATTTTTCAGATGAAGGGGAGAATATCGTGATCAGATATTTTACTGCAGGAATTATCGGAGGCAGGAAAAATTCAATTGAGATCAATAAAACCGTATTTGCAGGATATAAGAGTGAAGCCAGGTTCTTTGGCTTGATACAGAGCCTTACTCTTTATCAGAAGGTTCAGAAAGGTATTGCAACATATCCGCCTGTTTACATCAGTGCTCTTTCGAAAGAGGAGAGGTCTAAAATATTCAGGTCATTGAATCAGTATAGTGTCAGGGAGTGAAGGTTATCATCTGATAACATGAGTTTTATCATTTTTAATAATTGTAAACAAGAAGAAATTTGACATATCATTTATATCAGGACTAATAATTAAAATTATCAGAATAATGAATGTAGATAAAATCATGAATAACCTCGAGAAGAAGCATCCCGGCGAGGTTGAGTATTTACAGGCTGTAAGAGAAGTACTGGAATCAATTGAGGAGGTTTATAATGAGAATCCTCAGTTTGAATCTTCAAACATTATTGAAAGGCTCATTGAGCCGGATCGTGTTCTTACCTTTAAAGTTCCATGGGTAGATGATGAAGGAAATGTAAAGGTAAACCTTGGTTACAGGATCCAGTATAACAATGCTATTGGCCCATATAAGGGAGGCCTTCGCTTCCACCCGAGTGTAAACCTCTCGATCCTCAAGTTCCTGGGATTTGAACAGATTTTCAAAAATGCTCTTACAACTCTCCCTATGGGCGGAGGCAAGGGAGGTTCCGATTTCGATCCAAAAGGAAAATCCAATTCCGAGGTAATGCGTTTCTGCCAGGCTTTCATGCTTGAACTCTGGAAGTACATCGGACCGGAGACAGATGTCCCTGCCGGTGATATTGGTGTGGGTGGCCGTGAAATAGGTTATCTGTATGGCATGTACAAGCGTCTGGCAGGTGATCATACAGGAGTTCTTACAGGTAAGGGAAGCAACTGGGGCGGATCTCTTGTACGTCCGGAAGCAACCGGATTCGGATGCGTTTACTTTGCCAAGGAGATGCTTGCCACCAGGGGAGAATCATTCAAGGATAAAAGAGTTGCAATAAGCGGCTTCGGCAATGTGGCATGGGGTGCCGCATTGAAAGCCACTGAACTCGGAGGCAAGGTTGTCACTATATCAGGACCGGACGGGTACGTTTACGATCCTGACGGAATATCAGGTAAAAAAATTGAATTCATGCTCGAGCTTCGGGCTTCGAATGAGGATGTTGTTAAACCGTACTCATATGCTTTTGAGGGAGTTGAATTTCATGAAAATAAACACCCCTGGGAAGTCAAGGTCGACATTGCACTGCCCTGCGCCACTCAGAATGAATTAAACCGTGAAGATGCTGAGATGCTCATCAGCAACGGATGCATCTGCATCTGTGAGGGTGCCAATATGCCAAGCACCCCTGAAGCGATAGAGATCATTCAGAAGAATGGCCTTTTATTTGCACCAGGGAAAGCATCAAACGCCGGCGGTGTTGCCACATCAGGTCTTGAGATGACACAGAATGCAATGAAACTTCGATGGAACAGTCAGGAGGTTGATGGCCGCCTTCATGAGATAATGTGCAATATCCATGGACAGTGCGTTAAACATGGAAAGAGGGAGAACGGGTATGTTGACTATGTAAAGGGGGCAAATATTGCCGGGTTCCTTAAAGTGGCAAATTCTATGCTCGATATGGGGGTGATATAGGGCGCAGGGCGCAGGGCAGAGGGCGCAGGGCGCAGGGCAAAGGGCTCAGGGCGCAGAGCGCACCCAGCATCTAGCAACTTGAGCCATATTAAAAGATTTTTAAAAAGAAGAGCCGGCTATACGGCTCTTTTTTTTTATCTTTACTTGTCTCAATTTCCAGTGCTATGTCGGAAATTACCCTTAAGCATAAAATTGCTTTGGGACTTATACCGCGTATTGGCGATATTAATGCCCGGAAGCTTGTATCTCATTTCGGAAGCGTTGAAGCCGTTTTTCAGGAATCGTACAGGAATCTTGTCAAAATACCCGGAATAGGAACAGGCCTTGCAAGCTGTATTACTGAAAGATCATACCTCGACCTTGCCGAGAAGGAAACTGAATACATAACCAGGAACAAGATAAAAACCTACTTCTATCTTGACAATGATTATCCATTCAGATTAAGGCAATGTGATGATTCTCCCGTGGTTTTTTTCTTCATGGGAGACTGCGATCTTGATTCAGCCAAGATTTTAAGTGTGGTCGGAACCCGCAATGCCACTCACAGAGGAAGAGAGATCTGTGAAAAGATTATCGGGGGCCTGTCTGACGGGAATCCCGACCTTATAATAGTAAGCGGCCTGGCCTACGGGATTGATATCTTCTCCCATAAGGCAGCGCTTGCCAATAACCTTCAGACTATTGGAGTTCTCGGTCATGGGTTTAAAACAATCTATCCTTCTGTCCATACCTCAATTGCAAAATCGATGGTCGGTAAGGGCGGACTGCTGACTGATTTCCTTTCAGACGCCCTCCCCGAACGCAATAACTTCCTGAAAAGAAACCGTATAATTGCAGGACTCTCAGATGCCACACTTGTAGTGGAATCAGGTGTCAAAGGAGGAGCTCTCATAACTGCCGATATCGCCAATTCTTATAACCGGGATGTTCTTGCCGTTCCGGGAAGACCTGACGACCAATGGTCAGCCGGATGCAACGCCCTTATACGGAACAATAAAGCCGCACTGGTTGAATCTTCTGATGATATTGAATATTTTCTTAACTGGAAGAGCGAAAAATCAAAGCCACCTGTTCAAAGGAGTCTCTTTTCCGAACTTGATGAAAATGAGAAGCTGATCTACGAACTTCTTGTCAAACAGGGGGAGATGAATATAGACTCTATCTGCAGGACGACAGGAATCCCAGTATATAAATTATCTTCCCTGCTTCTTCAGATGGAATTAAAAGGAGTGCTGAAGTGTTATCCGGGAAATCTTTATCAGACGGTTTGAATTAATTTTTGTAAATTTAACTCACTTATTAACCATCTAACTTTAATATTATAAGATATGGATCCGAGAGTTCAGCAATTCATGGCTATGATCAAGGCTAAAAATCCTGGAGAGAACGAGTTTCATCAGGCAGTTCAGGAGGTAGCAGAATCACTTATTCCCTATATTGAAGAAAATCCCAGGTATAAGCATGCAAAGATTCTTGAGAGAATTGCAGAGCCGGAGCGGACAATCATATTCAGGGTGCCATGGCTTGATGATAAAGGAGAGATACAGATAAACAGGGGTTACAGGATTGAAATGAATAGTGCAATCGGTCCGTATAAGGGAGGATTGAGGCTGCATCCGACAGTCAATCTCGGCATTCTTAAATTCCTTGCATTTGAGCAGGTTTTCAAAAACAGTCTCACCACGCTACCTATGGGCGGTGGAAAAGGCGGATCAGATTTTGATCCGAAGGGCAAGTCAGACAATGAAGTGATGCGATTCTGCCAGAGTTTTATGTCGGAACTCTACCGCCACATCGGTGCTGACACAGATGTCCCTGCAGGTGATATCGGAGTTGGCGGACGTGAGATCGGATATCTTTTCGGTCAGTACAAAAGGCTTAAAAATGAGTTTACAGGCGTACTGACCGGTAAAGGCATCGAATGGGGAGGATCACTTATCAGGCCCGAAGCGACAGGCTATGGAGCTACTTATTTTGCACAGGAAATGCTGGCAACCAGGGGAGACAGTTTAAAAGGCAAAGTGGTCTGCATATCAGGATCAGGCAATGTGGCCCAGTTCGCAGCTGAAAAAGTTACTGAACTTGGAGGGAAAGTTGTTACTTTGTCGGATTCAAACGGTTTTATATATGATCCAATGGGTATTGACAGGGAAAAATTGAAATACATAATGGAGATCAAAAATATTAAAAGGGGCAGAATAAAAGAATATGCTGAGAAATACGGGGTTGAATATTTCGAAGGGAAAAGGCCATGGATGATCAAATGCGACTTAGCGATGCCAAATGCCACCCAGAACGAGATCAATGAAGAAGAGGCAGGAATGCTTGTCAAAAACGGATGCAGCTGTGTATCAGAAGGGGCCAACATGCCTTCGACTCCTGAAGCAGTTGAACTCTTTATTAATGCAAAAATACTCTATGGGCCGGGCAAAGCTGCCAATGCAGGGGGTGTTGCGACTTCCGGGCTGGAAATGACTCAGAATTCAATGAGACTGCCATGGTCGCGCGAGGAGGTTGATGAGAAACTCCGGATAATAATGAAGAATATTCACACAACATGTGTGAAATACGGCACCGGGGATGATGGATTTATTAATTATGTAAACGGTGCCAATATCGGTGGTTTTGTAAAAGTGGCCAATGCCATGATTGCACAGGGGGTAGTTTAATGAAGCTTATTGATACTCATACACATATTTATCTTCCGGAATTTGACAGCGACAGGGATGCCGCGGTTAACAGGGCTCTTGAGAGCGGCATAGAAAAACTCCTGATGCCGAATATCGATATCAGCTCTATTGGTGCCATGCTCAGCACAGAGGCCAAATTTCCGGGAATATGCCATTCAATGGCGGGCCTGCATCCCACATCTGTAAAAGAAGACTACCTTGACCAGCTTTACAAGCTGGAAGCGTTATGGGCAGACCATAAATTCATTGCTATCGGGGAAATAGGGATCGATTTATACTGGGATAAAACATTCATAAAAGAACAGATAAATTCACTCAGGCGGCAGATTGCTTTCGCCATAGAGAAATGCTTACCGGTGGTAATACATTCAAGAGAGTCTTTTCCGGAGGTCTTCTCAGTTCTTGATGAATTTAAAGGAACTGACATAAAGGGCGTTCTACATGCTTTCACAGGTACTGCCATGGATGCTGAGAGAGCTATCAGTCTGGGATTTATGCTTGGCATAGGAGGTATTTTGACCTATAAAAATTCAGGACTGGATAAGGTGGTGAACCACCTGGGACCGGATTATCTGATTCTTGAGACAGATTCACCTTATCTGGCACCAGTACCTCACAGGGGGCAAAGGAATGAAAGCTCATATATTTCCATTATAAATAAAAAGCTTGCCGAAATACTGGGAACAGAGGAAGAAGAGGTTGCTGCAATCACCTATGCCAATTCGTGCAGGTTGTTTAATCTATGAACTGAGCTCATGAAACACAAAAGTGAAATATCAATTCTGATCATTTATACGGGAGGTACAATCGGGATGGTACAAGATCCTGATACAGGATCGCTGGTACCTATTGATTTCCGCCATATCTCGGATCATGTCCCGGAGCTCCGTAAGTTTGGGTATCAGCTTCACTCTGTATCTTTTGATCCGGTTAAGGATTCTTCAAATATTGATCCGGGTGTCTGGATAAAAATAGCAGAGATCATTGAAGAGGGATACAGCCATTTCGATGGGTTTGTCATCTTGCATGGAACCGACACTATGGCATACACTGCTTCCGCGTTAAGCTTTATGCTGGAGAATCTTAAGAAGCCTGTAATTTTTACAGGGTCGCAGTTACCGATCGGGCTCCTCCGTACAGACGGCAGGGATAATCTGATAACTGCAATTGAAATAGCTGCAGCAATGAGAAGCGAAGAGCCTGCTGTACCCGAGGTGTGCATTTATTTCGATAATAAACTGACCCGAGGTAACAGGACAACAAAGATGAGCGCAGAACATTTCGATGCTTTTTCTTCTCCCAACTATCCTCCGCTTGCAGAAGCGGGTCTGCATCTGAAGTATTTCGAAAACCTGATCATAAGTATTCCCGATAATCAAAACTTTGCAGTTCACAAATCATTTGACACAAATGTTGCAATACTAAAACTATTCCCCGGTATCAACAGGAACCTGGTACAGGCAATAATAAATACGAAAGGGCTGAGGGGGCTTATTGTTGAGACTTTCGGTTCCGGTAATGCTCCCACCTATAAATGGTTCCTGGATGATCTGAGCGGCTTTATTGATAAAGGAGGGATAATACTTAACGTAACCCAATGTCATGGAGGCAGTGTTGAAATGGGATTATATGAAACAAGCCGTCAGATGCTGGCAGCGGGGGTGGTAAGCGGCAAGGATATAACCTCAGAGGCATCTGTTACGAAGCTGATGTATCTTCTTGGCAGGTATCAGTCAAGAGATCATGTTGTTGAATCATTAAGAATTTCTCTCGCAGGAGAAATCTCATAACAAGGCGCTATGTAAAAATATTTTTGTAATTTGCGCCGCCAAAGTATAATTTCTGTATGCGGAACATCCACCTTCGCCAAGGCTACGGTGGACAAAGGGAGAGATGCAGGAGTGGTTTAACTGGCACGCCTGGAAAGCGTGTGTACCTCAAAAGGGTACCGGGGGTTCGAATCCCCCTCTCTCCGCAACACCTAAATAAACTCCCGCGCCAGCGGGGTTTTTATTTTACTGAAGTTGCTGAGGAATGCTTGCTTTCTGAAGACAGCTGGAAAATAAAAACCTTGACGAAAAACCCGCAAGGGTGTAATTAGGTGTTGCTGGGTGCCCCCAAGGGATCACCGCAGGTAATCCCCCAAAACCTGCATCCCATCTCTCTCGTATGCCTCACCCTAAATCCCTCTCAAGGTCTGTCTCACCCTATCCCGATAGCTATAGGGACCCTCTCCCTTCGCTTAGCCGCCTCGGCAGAGCAAGGCGGGGGAGAGGGACTTGAAGATCAATAACGATTTCTATGGCTTTTTGTCATATACCTTCACATAATCGACGAGCATGAATTTTGGAAGTTCAAGCATATCTATTGTGCCAGCCCAGCTGAGCTGCTTCCATAGTCAGTTTGATATAAAGCGGAACCTGACATACTTCTCCGGCTGCCGTTCTCCATTTCTCAACATTGTCTATATAAAAAATATATTTGTCTTTTTTCCATTCCACGGCAAAGGTATGGAAGTCGCCATTATAAATATTCGTTCCAGAGTAACTCGAAACCTCAGACATGTGACCTGTGCCATATCCATCCCAGTGCAGGGCGCTGTTTGCCTTACCTTCAATGTTGAAGATCGATTCAATTATATCAATTTCGGTATCCTCCTTCCCGGAACCGTTCACAATACTTATGGATCCGTACATGAGCCAGAATGCACCCCAGGTACCATCGCATACCGGAAATTTAATCCTCGCTTCATAATAACCAAAGGTCCTTTCAAATTTGCCTTTTGAACGTATTGCTCCTGCGTAAACCCAGTTTTCTTTTGTATCGTGAGGTGTGATCTTCAATACCAGATTCCCGTTTTCGACGTAGCTGTTATCATTTTCCCATTGAGATGCACCCTGACGTTCCCACTCAGGGCATTTTTCCCACTTTGAACCATCAATAACCGATCCGTCAAAATTATCCTCAAAGAGCAATTGAGCTACAGCTTCATCAGGGCCTGCCTTTCGGCATGCAGTTAAAAAGAGGATGTTTGAAATACAAAGAATAATTTTTAAATATCTCATTTAATGTTTAATTCAGTGATGATTTCTCTGGTCTAAATACTCCTGCTGAAACGAGCTTGTGTTCAAGAAACTTATTTATTCAACTTAATGTTGTAAACCATCAGTGCATCCCCGTGCCGTATATATAATCTTCCCTGGTAAATAACAGGATGCGACCAGTGCTGTTCAGTCCCAAGAGGAACCTTAAATTTACTGATGACATTAAACGACACAGGGGTTGCATTAACAAGGGCAACCTCTCCCTTCTCACTATAACAGTAAAACAAGCCTTCAGCCATTATGATGTTACCGTCACCCAGGTTATTGGATGTATATAAAATCTTGCCATCGGCAGCACTGAGACAGCACCATGATCCTTTCCTGTACATGGAACCATAAATATGTCCGTCAGTAACTATAATACCACCCATGAGGTTCCTGAAGTTCTCATTTCTCCACTCGACAGTGACACTTTTGCCGTCGTCGGAGAGCTTCAATGCAACCAGTCCTGAATTTGTCTCGTCATAATC
Source organism: uncultured Bacteroidales bacterium (assembly GCA_963782945.1). Classification (GTDB taxonomy): domain Bacteria; phylum Bacteroidota; class Bacteroidia; order Bacteroidales; family VadinHA17; genus LD21. The sequence continues at coordinate 88,789 of CAWALO010000009.1, read as the reverse complement.
ACTTGAGCAATAAATCCTGCCCTGGTAATAAACCGGTGTATTGGCATGTATTTTATTGCCCTGGAACTGTGGCACCTGCCAGTAAAACTTTCCCGTTAAAGCATCCACCCCTACTATGGATCTGGCAGTCATTGTTACAATTAAGGAGGTCTTATTGTGTTTTACCAGTACGGGTGAACAGTAGGCAGCAGGCTGGCGGTTTCCCGGACTTGTCCAGATCGTCGCACCGGTAAAACGGTTCAGCGCGGCAATATTGTCTTCCTTTCCTCCAGGAGTGCAATACAAATAATCACCGTCGATGAGTAACGATTCCGCCATTCCCCATGTGACGTTATCAGCATTGAACTTCTTTAACAGGTCAACTGACCATATTTTAGCGCCTGTTCCTGCATCATAGCAATATACAGTTCCCTTGCCGCTTTCAAAATAAACCCGGTTCCCGACAACAGCAGGAGTAGATCTGGTTCCAGTGTAATTCTCAGACCATTCAGCGCCATACTCTTTTTTCCAGACAAGTTTCCCATTATAATCAAAGGCATAAATAGTGCCGGTTGACCCATGCATTCCGAGAACAAAAAATTTATCCTTCCCCGGACCGATACTACCGTGTCCGGCACCGAGACCCTGAAACGACCATATCATTGAGGGGCCGCCTGTAGGCCACGATTTTAATAACCCTCTCTCGGAATAGATTCCGTTCCGTTGCGGCCCTCTCCATTGCATATATTTTTCATCTGACAACTGCCATGGTATCAGCAGACCATAAAAAAGTATCAATTTAAATCTACTTGCCATAAATAATCGGGTTAAGACTAAAGTCAATGCTTTCGTTAAGAAAAAAGATGTAAATATTCAATGAGTCCGTAAGATTTGCATAATCCACGGAATTCCTCAAGAAGCTTATCATTGAAGGTGACTCCTTTGTCCTTTCTTGCTTTCCATGTTTCATATTCTTTTTCTCCTGCAGTATATATCCGGTCATGCCCTGGCATCTTTTTCGAGGCTCTCAACTCACGAAGAATATCGCCAGTCGTCTTTTTAAAGCTATCGATATCTGTAAAGGCATTGATATCCATCACAATAAAAAAATGGCCAAGGGGATAGGGAATTGGTTTCCCATCAGAAAATCCTGTAAGCATTTTCATAAAGGAACCCTGTTGCAAAGCTGCAGAAAGTATCTCTACTACTGTTGCATATCCATAACCTTTGTATCCGGCGGTCTCCTCACCAATCCCCCCGAGTGGTGTGAGAGAGGCACTGCCGGCAATAAGGTCTTTAAGAACTTCCTGTGAACTGGTCTTGCTTTCACCGTTCTCATCTATAACCCATCCAAGCGGCATCTCTTTGCCTTCGCGGGCATAGAGCTCCACTTTACCTCTCTGGATTATTGAAGTGGCGCAGTCGAGCAAAAAGGGAAATTCCTCATCACTGGGCATACCAAATGTCAGCGGATTAGTACCAAGCATATTCTCCACACCAAAAGTCGGAGCAATCGCCGGACGTGCATTTGTTCCGGTGATACCGATCATATTTTCCCGTACTGCCATTAATGGATAATATCCTGCAAAACCATAGTGAGTGGAATTGCGAACCGCAACCATTCCCATTCCAAACTTTTTAGCCTTTTCAATGGCAAGCTTCATCGAATGGGATGCGATAACCTGTCCCATCCCGTTATGGCCATCCACAACCGCTGTAGTAGGCCCTTCCCTTACTATTTCAATTTTTGTAACAGGGTTGAGAATGCCCTGATTAATACGATCGAGGTAGATAGTTTTCAGGCGGTTGACACCATGTGAATCAAACCCGAATTTGTCGGCATTGGATAAAACATCAGCCACGATCATGGCATCTTCACGCGGGATACCTGCTTTTTCAAGAATATCCACCAGAAACTGACCGATTGCTTCAAAAGAGATTACCTTCTCCATTTTTTTTACCTTCATAATAAGTTTCGATCTAATCAAACTGCCACCTATATTCAAATAATGGCATTACGACTGCATAGTTAAAGGATTTAGGATAATAATCTCTTAATTACCCTGAATTTTTTAGAACATATTCCGAACACCTTCTGTAACAACGCTGTTTCTATTTTCCGGCTGCCCAAAGAATAGCATTGCTAACCATAGTTGTGAAGTCCTTGTTTTTCAGCAAGATGCCATCATGTCCCATCAGAAAATAAACATTCTTTGCCTTTTTTTTCTCGTTGACCCACACAACCGGATGATCTCCCATTTTAATTTCGGAAGCAGGTGTATAGCTCGATTCATCTACAGTAGCAAGCACATGAACATTCGGACGGGGATTCTTATTGAAAGTGTACCACTCATCGCCATCAATTACAAATGATTTGGAAACTCCTTTCATGACAGGATGTTTTCCGTCTTCAACATTTACTTTCCCTGAAGCAGTCGCAGCAATATAGTTTTCGAACCTGATGCCGCCCATGAAATCGGAAAACCAGTTCCACATCTGGTACCCATCGAATTCACCAAGCAGGGTAGCATGATGAAACCAACCCATCCTCCCCTCCCTTCGTCAATATACTTCACGAAAGAAGCCATGGCTGTATCATTCCAGGTGTATGGAGGATAATCAAGCTGGATGACGACATTATATTCTGCCAACATTCTTTCATTAATTTCATATGCATGATTTATCACCCTGATCTCAAAATTCTTTTCGGCAGCCAATTTATTCAGCCAGTCAAGCGCCGCAACTACAAAACCTTCATGCTGGCCACCGCGTTCTGTAAGTACAAGGGTCCTGAATTCCGGAGGATGCACGGATTTGTCCGTTACAGGTGAAGCAGCCCATAAAATTGCATCGCGCATGAGGATGGTGAAATTCGGATCGGTGCAGGCAGTTGTATCATGCCCTATTCCGATATAAACAGCTCTGTCAAAATCAGGATTTATCCAGATCATAGGATGGTCACCCATAGGGATCTCCTGTTTATAGGAAGTCTCGTCAGCTGTGGCAAGCACATGCACATTGGGTCTCGGACTTCTGTTAAACTCATACCACTCATCATAAAAGCTGAATGAAGGAGGAAGATTTTTTGTCACCGGATGGGTTCTGTCTTCCACCAGTATAGTACCTGTCTGCTTTTTTGGATGGGGAGAATAGATAATGTCTCCCATCAGCTTTTCAAACCACATCCAGTACGGAACATCCGGCCCTTTAAACTGTGTGCCGGTTAAGTCCGGCAGCATGGACTCCCACCCAGCCTTTACCTCGTGAGATAAAATGCTGCAGAGCAGCCTGCTGCGGAGGTGTCATATCGAAAGGAGCCAGATGCATCTGCACAAACACCTGGTATTGAGCCAGATTCTCATCATTTATCAGGGTGGCATCCCTGGTGTAAAAGACTTCAAAATTGTTTTCTGATCCGATCTTTTCCAGAAAGGCTTTGGCCTTGATTATCATCGGGTCATGATCCGGATCAGCAGAAGCTACAACCAGAACTTTGAATGAAGGCTTATTTGAATCCTGATCGGTAAGTATCTGTTTAAAATTTGTATCGCTGGCAAAGAGTTCGGTATTGCAGGAAAATGCAATACTCAGGAAAAGATGGATCAGAAAAAACAACTTTTTGTGTATCATTGGAAGGACAGTTAATGGTTTTAGTGTCTGCTATTCAGCTTTTACGAGCATTTTCCCCTGATTTTTACCGCTGAAAAGACTTATGAAAGTTTCGGGCAATTTATCGAAACCGTGAATAACTGTCTCGGTATACTTAAGCTTACCATCGTTGACCCATTTTGTAAGCTGTCTCATTGCATCATCAAATTGGGCACTGTAATTGCCAACAATAAACCCCTGAAGCTTAACGCTTCTTGTAAGAAATACCGGGAGAATTGACGGACCTGTTGAGATTCTTGTATTGTTATACTGGGAAATCTGTCCGCAGAGCACAAATCTTGAATGATTATTAAGGTTAGCGACCACTGCATCAGTAATTTCACCACCCACGTTATCAAAATACACATCGACTCCATTTGGGCAGGCTGCTGCAATATCCTTTCTAAGGGTCTTTGATGTTTTATAATTGACCGCTGAATCAAACCCGAATTTATCAGTCAGAAGCGTACATTTCTCCTCTCCTCCGGCAATTCCGACCACAGTTGCTCCCTGCAGCTTCGCTATCTGTCCGGCAACTATTCCAACGGCACCTGCAGCTCCTGATATCACGACTGTTTCTCCAATTGCAGGCTTGCCAATGTCCATAATTCCAAAATAAGCAGTAAGCCCGGGCATCCCCAGTATCCCAAGGTGATATCCGGCGGGATATGCATGAGTATCAACCTTTCTCAGGTTTTGTGCACTTGCGATGGAATAAGTAGCCCAAGGCAATATACCCACCACTGTATCGCCCTCTTTCAAACCTTTGCTCCTGCTTTCCGCTACTTTAGCCACTACGCCTCCCCTTATGGGCTGATCAACATCAAAAGATGGCGCATATGATTTCACATTGCTCATCCTGCCCCTCATATAGGGATCAACTGAGAAATACAATGATTTAAGCAGAACTTCATCATCATTAAGTTTATCCAAAACTCTGTTTTCTGTTCTGAAATTTCCTGTTGAAGGAAGACCCAAAGGCCTTGATGCCAAAACAATTTGCCGTACATCCATAAATCAGGGATTAATTCATTTTCAATTTAAACAAAAAAATTACCAATAGTTCAATTTGTCAGAAACAGGTTATACCTCAGATGTTCGCAGAATATCGATCAAATCTATCCTTTTGTTAAAAGCTTCATATCGATATCATATTCACCAAGGTTAAGAGGATAGTTACCATATTCCCTTACAAGTTTCACGATATAGTCATAAGTTTTACCTGATACATCACTTGACACTGAATGGTCCGACTGGAAGATAAATCCTCCCCTTTTAGCTGCATTCAGTTTCCTCAGAGTCTCCTTCTTTATAAGTTCCAGATCACCGGTTTCCCACAGCTGAATATCATTATTCCCGCAATACCCGATTTTATCTCCATATAATTTCTTAAGCCTCACTGCATCCATGTCAGCCTTAACCTCAAGCGGATTGTAAGCATCCAGTTCCATTCCAATAAAATCTTCAAAAATCGCATTCACATTTCCGCAGCCATGGTAGATTACCGGGAGATTGTTTTTATGACACTCTTCAATCATAGCCTTCACCCATGGTTTGAAATATGCACGCCAGTACTCCGGATCAAACAGAAGTGATTCTTTATAGGCCACATCGCCCCATATTACAAACCCGTCAAGCAGCCCTCCGGCAGCTTCAATCTGCGCCCTGGTACAATCGAGGTAAAACTGACCTATCCTGTTGATGCATTCACCCAGCCTGTCAGGATACATCCCCATCCAGAAAAGTGAATTTTCCTGACCTACAAGTCGTGTAAGGCACTCAGAACATTCAATAATACTTCCATATACCGGAAAATCGGGATAGAGTTTTCTAACTGTTTCTATCCAGGCCGGAGTGTTTCGTTCAAAACCGTCTCCGACGCCTGCAATCTGGTTATCGCCGGCTGAATAGAAACGCCGGGGATCGGCAGGATCATCGAAGGAGAATGCTTCGAGCTTTTCAATGGTATCTATATCAAACGCCATAAATTCAGGCATAGGAAAATCAAATCGTTTACGCAGGGTTGCCAGGAATCCTGTTTTAATAACCACCTCTTTTTCGTCCTCCCTGATGGTCTCAAAAGACCGGATCACCGGATCCATATTGGGTGTGGTTACTATGAAGTCCAGATCATAATAATCATAAGGACTTGCATCGGCAGGCAGGTTAAGCTCTTTTCTCCATCTCCTTAAAAATCCTCCCCAGAAAAAGTCGCTGATCGGAATCCTGTCAGGTTCTACGTGCCGCAAAGCTTTATTCATTCTCTCTAGCTTAGCCAGGCAATTCACTGTTCTTTTCATATCTCTGCTTTTAAGGCTCACGATATATATATTCTTATAACGGTAAATATAAGTCTGAAATATTTCAGCATAGTTTCTTATAATGGTTTAAGATATATCTTCTCGCCCTTCTTTGTATCAGTTTCAAATAATTCCGCTTTGACCGTGAAATTCCCGTCATCTCTTCTAATAGCTGCCCCATCCTTCCATGGAAGCACTACCTTAAGCCTTCCTCCGGCTTCACTTGTGATCTCAATTGCGTTCACTTTCTCCTTTTCCAGAGCTGCACTCACAAGAAAAGCACCGGCAGCCCTCAGGTTATGAAATTCAGCATTTTTTTCAGGAGGCCAGTTTGGAAATAGCCGTATCGTCCCGTCGTAACTCTGCATAAGGCATTCATTTATAACAACAGGAAGGGCAAAGTTTTCGAACCATACACCCATTTTATCCATAAAACCATAATTCCCACGGTCCTCATACCGGCCATGCACCTGCATTGCCCTGTCTGAAGCAGTTCCATTGGGAAGCAGACAGTAGTTAATCTGCCGTTTAAATTTCCCAATATCCAGCATCCCTAACCTTACTGCCTGTAAATTCCTGAAAACAAGATCATTTCCGCCTTCATTCTGCTGATTCCTCAAAGTATTCTTCAATAATTCAAGGGTAGCTGAATCGGAGTGTAACCCATGATCTTCTCCCGGGAAAACGGTAATCAGGGCATTGGGAACATTATAAACGACCTGGCTGTGCTCTCCCGGAACCGAAACTAAAACTTTCCCAAATCTCTCTGAATTGGCAGTCGGATATTCAGGGTAATTATTAAGAATATCTCTGACGTCTGCTAAAAGCTGTTCCTCCTCATTTTCTCTTCCAAGTACTTTTGCAGCATCCTGAAAGGCTTTAAATATGAATTTTACCAGTGTAAGGTCAACAGTACAGTCATAATTGTATCTGAAGCCCGGACGGAGAGCATATAATTCTGGAGGAATTGTAGGAAAAATATGATATTTGGTGTCGTTCCATTGCGGTCCTCTTGCTTCAGGACGCTTCATGTAGCCAACAAGGAACTCGACTGCGGCCTTAATAGGATCATAAGCCCTGGTTCTTAGATATTCAGTATCGCCGGAATAGAGGTAGTGCCACCATAAACCCTGCACTGTCCAAGGGGTTTCGCATATCTCCCAGCCCCAGTGGGGAACAGGATATGAATTCATTGTCATATCTACAGGGTATGCGCTATGCGGGAAATAGGCCCCTGGCAGATTATAATATTCCTTTGCCCATTTTTTGCTGAGATCAAATAGGAACTCCACCAGATTAACATAGGAAAGATTTTTCTCAAGGTGATTGCTGGAAAATGTAAGCCAGAAGGGCTGCTGGGTATTGTAGTTCATGTGATAATCGCCATGCCAGGCAGTACCTATATCATTATAGCTCCAGTTGGCAAATAAACCCGGGGTGTTTACCCCGTCTTTTACGGCACAATTGAAAAAGTAAAGGTTATGATACCATATTTTCTCAAGCAGATCGTCATCCAGTACAACTCCTGATTTGTCCCAATACTCTTTCCATACCTGGTCAGAGTAATCAAGTGAAGCTTCAAATCCGGATTTGGCTGGAGGTTCTGATACGGAAAGTTCCTGGCTCACTTTTGAATTTAGTCCCTCTTCTAATGAAACAGAACCGACAAAATGTTCCTTGCCTGCAAAGCTGCCCTCAAGGTTGCGCATTTTCTCCTGATTGCCATCCCAATTGATCCTGGTGGTTTTTTCCAGGGAAGAACTGACTCTTGCAGTCAGACGGAAAGCTTTATCCTTTGGATGTCCTTTCTCCGGATCATATTTATCCGGTTCCTGGTAAGGCAGGATCTGATGGAAGGAGAGTATTCCTTTAGCCAGGTCTTCATCAGATTGAAATGAAGGAAATTCAGAAGGAGTGGAAGGATCGGGCATAACACGCACTCGGTCAAAAACATTACTCACAAGATTATCATTGTGATCAACTAGCCTCATCCATAGCTTATCCTCCTTCATATCGGTAAAAAGCTGCAATTTAATGTTATTGCCTTCACTTGTAAGCATATATACTTCACACAAACCATTGGATATATCCAGTTTATGACCTAACAGTTCAGCATTCCTGAGGTCAAAACCCAGAAGCACTGATCCGCACGGGAAAGGACGAGGATATGGTTTGCCATAATTCTCAGCTGCCATCCGGCTGTATTCCCTGTACCATGGATCATTAGTCAATACCGATAAGGTATCAGGAATTGATTTAACCTTGTTGAAGACATAATCAAATGTTCCTATTTTCGCCTTGTTATTCTCAGCTACGCGTATATCCCAAACGTTATTATGGCCAAAATAAATAACTATTCCGTCGGGGCGTGTGGTTACAACGACTCCCATTCCACCATTACCCAGCAGTGCACCTTCAAAAAAATCTATTGCCGGTTTATCAGATATTATCGGATGAAGTTTTGATCTTTCAAATGAGGAGAAGACTTTCTTATCACCTGATCTTTGAATGCATCCACTAAGGATCACAATGATGAGTAAAAGGGAAGCTGTTGTTTTAACCATAAAATTGATTATTTTGTTTTTATGAATAGGGTCAGGGCCTGTCTGAGATTAATCCTTTAACTTCATTTAAGCCAAGTTCTTTCGAAGGATTAAATGATTTGCTATTCATATAGTTTAAAAGCGATATCAGCAGTTGTTTTGATACAGGTCTTTCATCTATTTTATTCTTTAAGTCGATGCTGCAAACCAAAAGCTTACCGCCGTTGGTCCGTCGATTCAAAGGCAAGTGCGAGTCTTCGGTTCTCGAACCATGTATCAATCGGCTGAATAAGTGGTTTCAGACCTGCAGGGAACCCATTGATTATCATTGCCTGGGAGTGTGAAACCGGATCCCACCATTGCCAGTTACTGTAATATTCTGTAGGAAAATCATTGAAGAGCGGATTCTTTGGGTCACATAATATACCAAGCGTATGGGGAGGCTGATTATTTGTCCATGCAGTATTCCAGAAAACTGTTGAGAATCCAATAGCCACTTGTCCTCCATTTTCCTTTCCAACCCTGCCATAAGTCAGCAACAGGACGGAACCGCCATTCTTCAGAACCTCTTCTGCTTGTTTATCAAGATTGTCTGTAACTAAAACATTGCCCGGCGCAGGCTCCTGCTTTAATGGATATACCCAAAAATCCCACCTGTTCTTAAATGTTGTGTTTACAAGAGATACTTCAAGTGTAAGCTTTTGCGGACTTTGGATACCAGACAGGTCAAACGTAAGAGAACCGACCTGTATACAATTACCATTGTCAATCACATCTTTTGCAAAGGACTTATTATTAATGACTTCTCCCTTGATATTTAAAATACGGCACGTTATCCCCTGATTAAGGAACGGCTTTTCCCCAAAATGAGCTATCTCAATATCTGCATTGAAAAGTTCATCATTCCTGAAAATAAGCTTCTTCATTCTTGCAAGCGGTACGGTCTGATTGCAAAACATCCTGAATTCCTCAGGAGTAACATATCCCTTTGATTCAAAAAAAGCATTTAGGATCCCGACAAGTGCGGTCCCCTGTCCGGGGAAATCGTGAAGCTGCAAGAGGTGAAATCCTGCAAACCCGGGAGTTCTGAGAGCCGCTTCAATATCCGCTTTATAGCAAAGGGTTTGTAATTTCCCGGAGGCCATGAGAAAATCTTCGGCCTGATCTCCCATATGATTTTCCGAGAGTGTTTCCCTGAATATCTCAAAATTGGTTGCCTTCAGCACCCCTGTATACCTTGCTATCTCTTTAAAATCCGGATAGGCGCACCACTGGCCTATCTCATGGCTTACAACAGGTACAGTGAACTTTGAGACATATTCACGATAATCGTAATCAGTTCGTGGCGGCTGACCATTTATTATACTCTTCAATCCCTCTCCCCACCGTTGAATCCTGGGCTCCGGGGAAAGGTTAAAATCGTTTTCAGGGATGAATGGCCAGCCCGCAGCTGAAGTATAGACTCTCCTGCTATCTTTTGATTTCCAGTATGTTAAAAGCTTACCAAAATATTCACTCATCTTATTTCCGGCAGGTTCGTTACCATATGCCAGCATGCAGAAAGAGGGATGATTTCCGTAAGCCTCCATAATCCTGTCACTTTCACTATAAATATACCGGTCTATTTCACTGCTGTCTCCAAGTGCGGTACCCTGATTTGCCCAGGAGGAGCATTCTATATGAAAATACATTCCAAGCTTATCGGCAGCAATGAATGCAGCCTCAGGCGGACACCACGAGTGAAACCGGATTGTATTCAAACCGTAACCTTTACATGTCTGAAGTACCTTATGCCATGACTTTACATCTGTTGGAGGATAACCTGTCAGGGGGAAGATGCAGCATTCAAGCGTTCCTCTGAGGAAGGTCTTCTGCCCGTTTATTGTGAAGCGTGTGCCATCCGTCTTAAAATCACGCATTCCGAAATCCTGCAGATACTGATCTATAAGGTCTCCCCGGTGCCCTTTAAGACTGACAGTCAGTTTATAAAGTGAGGGGTTAAACTCATTCCATAGTTTTACTTTGCTTCCCATGGGGAAATTGATCTCCATCATGGCTTCATCCGAAGTTACTTCGGCATTCACAACTTCACTTTTTAGTTTCTGTGTGATACCTGAATTAAAGCTTTCAAACTGTAAAACAACTTTCCCTTTAAAGGGAATACCTGATTTGTTGGCAAGTCTCAGGATAACCTTTGCACTATTGGCAGCTATAGCAGGGTAGATACCGACACTGCTAATAAAGACTTTTGAAGTAGCTCTCAAACTTATATCACCGGTAATACCATTCCAGTTTGACTGGGTATGATCACTGACGCTGTGTGAATTCACACCAACAGGAATCACCATCCGGTTGTCTATCCTGATACTGATCTGGTTTTTTCCGGGTTTAAGCAGGTCCGTAATATCATATTGATGAGGAACAGCAAGGCTGTTCTCACTACCGGCTTTTTTACCGTTGACAAAAAGAGTTGATTCCCAGTGAGGCCTTTCAAGAAAGAGAATAACATTCTTGTCTCTCCAGAAAACAGGCAGCTCAAACTCTTTCTGATACCAGGCGGCCCCTTTATAGTATTTGACCGGTTTAAGCCAGAAAGGAATTTTAATATTTCCCGGCTGACGATACTTTTCATATTTCCTGTCAGTAAAATATGATCTGTCAATAATATCGCCGGTCCAATTTGTAGTTAGTGATACCTCGTCTCCTTTTCCGTTTTCAGCCATGGAGCCCGGAAGCTTAACTGTCTCATCAAATGCAGTATTATACCAGCTTTCCCGAACTCCCTGATCAAGAGAATCAATTTTAAACTTCCATTCTCCTGACAATGAAAGACTCTTTCTGACTTCAAGCTTCGGACTGGCACATCCTGTGGCAATCAGCAGGATTATCAATATTTTTTTCATAATAGTTTTTTAACCACTGAATTGCACTGAGTATCACTGAGTTTCACGAAGTCTTATGGAATTAAATTGTCTCTCAGTCTCTAAGTCTCTGAGTCTCCCCATCTCCCATTCATCCCTACATCTCCTTCAGTGCTTCCAGCATGGCGACAACATTAGCGAAGGGTACATTAGCCTGGACATTATGAACTGTATTGAAAACAAATCCGCCATTTTCATTCAGAATTGAACATTGGGATTTAACCTGATCCTTAACCTGTGCCGGTGTACCAAAGGCAAATGCGCCCTGGGTATCGACACCGCCACCCCAGAACACAATCTTTTCTCCATACTTCTTCTTGAGAATTCTTGGATCCATACCGGAAGCATTTATCTGGACAGGATTAATAATATCGAATCCTGAGTCAATAAAATGATCCATCAGAGATTCGACAGCGCCACAAGAATGCTTAAATGTCTTCCAGTTGGTATTCCCATGTATCCAGTCGTTTACCTTCCTGTAATATGGCATCCATACCCGGTCATATGTTTCAGAAGAACAGAAAGTTGAATTCTGTGTACCGAAATCGGTTCCGCATGTAAATACAACATCTACCTTATTACCAACGGCATCCTTAAGGAGTTTCAGGTTCTCAATTGCTATATCTGTCTGCCTGTCATAAAGCTCTTTCACAAAATCCTCCCTCATCAGGGTAGAGATGTACCACTCTTCAACACCACGAATGCCTTTTGGATTTTTCAGCCCTATTGCCGGAACAAGTGCTATATCGCCAAGGGCTGTTCCACCGAATGATGCAACGACAGCCTTTGAATTATCACTGATTGAACGGACCTGGGTTTTCCAGTGTTCCAGTTCATTTTCAGTAATATATCCGAACTCCTGAAGATTGTCCTCCACCGTCAGTTTTGAGTCATCGATGGGCTCCTGCCTGTTGAGGGCATCGAAAAAATAGCCAGTCTTAGGCATCATGCCGCTTGGAGGTTGTGAAGTATCTCCCTCGGGATACATCAGTATATCCCCGTTGCTGTTTTTTGTATAATTAAAATTCCCGGGGAACAATACTTCCTGTCCCCAAAGTGTTTTATGCACTTTCCAGTTTTCATTGGGAACACCGAACATATTCTTCGGACCATATAACCCAATTACATCGATATCCATTTCCCTTAGAAGATCAGAGTCAATCTCCCCAAGCATCTGATATGGTTCAATAACTTTCACGGGTCTTTTCTCCAGACCGAAATATTCACGCAGTTTTTCAACTACCAGTACATGAATTCCTGTGACGGCTGTTGATCCAAAATCCACGACAACCTTGTCTGGCTGTTTATGGTTAATTGTTTTTATGAAATTATCCTTCGAGATCATTATGAAACAGCATTAAATTATTATTCAATTTTGAAAGATAAAGATAATTTTTTCTTCATAATATGTACCTTCACTACCGATTTGAATTGTTTTATTTTCAGAACGACCTTTACTCCTGACTTTTATCTTTTTACTTTTATCTTTTGTCTTTTATCCTGAATATGATTGCAGATCCTGAAATACCTGAACCCGTCCTGTTCAATCCCCTGAAGCACCATCTGGAGTTTATCAGAGGATTCATTTATCAGAAGACTGAAGGGAACCAGCCAGGCAAACAAAACGCCTTGATAAAGGAGTTGAAACATCTTGGAACCTCGGTGATGGATGTTTATACCGGATCGTTACCGGTAAATGAAATATGTAATGAGGTCATTGGTTTTCTTAAGGAGAAAGAGTTATCAAAGAGCGAGTCATTTTCAGGCTGGACAGGTACCGGAATGAAGGAATTCAGAATAATCTCATTATCAGACGGCTCACAATGGACCCTGAAATATCATGACAACAATCTGAGGTACGTACATATCTTCCCGGCACGTGGAAGCCAGCATACCTTCAGGGTAAAATCAAACTCACTCAAGTCAGCTATTTTATACTGCATATTAGTGGGAAAAGATTTTATTACCGGCGATGATCTTAACAGGGTTCGTCCTCTGCTGGGATTATCTCCAATCAGGGACCCTATAGACACTGAGGCTATAACGGAGATGATTGAGATATTAAGGGCATTCTCATGAAATGGATTATCCATGTTTGGCCACTATATAGATGTTATTTTGCAATATTTACACTTCGATGATTAACTTTGTTCATTGTTATTAAAAACAAATTGCACAGATGAAAACTGACAATTCACGAACTAATTACATAACCCGCAGGAGAATGCTTAAATATGCAGGAACTGGTGTCGCAGCAGGTATGTTGTCCTCAGCTATGGGGGAGGCTTTTGCATCAGTTCTGCCTCTGGCAAATGATACAAAATCAATAACCAACATCAAAGGGAAAACACCTATCTCACTGATAATTGATGACGGGTCGCCAGTTGATCCGCTCTTTTATGAATTACCCGGCTATGAGACTCCTTTTCTTGTTCCTGCCGAATTCACAAAAAGGGTAGCTGATACCTTTGACCGGTACGACATCCGCGGTAAGTTTACCCTCATTCCGATGCCCAGCTGCCTCGGTCGTATTGATAAGTCACTCCAGCGCGTACCACAGGAACACCTCCAGGAGTTTCTGAGGCTTGTAAGGGAACGTATTTATCCACGTTTTGATATAACACCGGAATTTCTTACCCATCTCAGCGCATATGATCTCAAAACCGGAAATTTTCAGCGTCATTTGTACGAGGATAAATGGATCTCCCAGGCGCCGCCTGAAGAGATTGTCGAGTATTTTACACTTGCTTTCCAGATCCTTAAGAATGTCGGAATCGAAGCCACCGGCATAACTTCACCTTGGGTATCGGGTATAGATGTCGAGAATAAATATGCAAAAGCCCTTGGTGATGCCCAATGGAATGTTTTTAAGCGGAAGCTGACCTGGTATTTTCTGCATATGGCCTCTGACAATGAAAAACCGATAGGGTGTTCAATTGAATATAAGGACTCAGACCGGGGACAATTGGTTGTCAGCGTTCCGGGTAACGCCGGGGATATTTTCTGGTCAATGGACCTGCCCTCCAAACAGGAAAGAGTTAAGATGATCAATGACGGTATTGACCGGCTGGTCTCTCCCGACGGAAAAAAAGGACGTATCAGACAGCTGATGGATTCCGGACATCCTGTTGTAATAGTGAGCCACTGGCAATCCCTTTACACACAGGGAACCGCTCTTGGACTGGAAGGATTTGCTTCCCTGGCTGAGAGGATACAAAAAGTATTCGGATCAAGTCTGGAATGGGTAACATGTTCTGAGATTGCCAGACGGTATGTCGAGTCACAGGCCTAGTATAAATATTTTGTTAGATTTGGTCACTGCCTCAGAGAGAACTTCAGTTGCAATCTGTGGCGGACAAAAAGTAGTATATTTGGCTCTCAAATTGGCTTCGTAACTAAATAATATGACTGAATTATGAAAACTGTTTCTATGATAGGTTCGCTCGTAGTTACCCTCGCTCTTATCTTCTACTCTGTCGGGTTCTCAAAGGAAAACAGAAAAAAACTTGTTACCGGGCATGTCCTGCTCTTTTATACTATCGGCGTCTTTCTTGATATCACTGCAACCATTATGATGATAATTGGTTCCAGCAAAGGGATGATTACTGTGCATGGCATGATCGGGTATTCGTCACTTCTTGGTATGTTGATTGATACTATTTTATTATGGAGATATAATCGCAGTCAGGGATCCGACACAATAGTGTCCCGTGGTCTCCAGATTTATACCAGGATTGCATTCACCTGGTGGGTAATAGCTTATATTACAGGTGGATTACTTGTTGCATTAAGCAAAATGAATGGCTGATTAAAAGAACTTCCTGATCAGGTACAGAATAAGCGACAGGAGTGCGCTCAACAGGATCATAGTTGTAACCGGGATGAATATTCTCACATTATCCCTGGCTATGTTTATATCACCCGGCAGATGTCCAAGCCAGCTGAGCTTATTGCCGGCGAAATAAATTATCAGTCCTGCAATTACCAGAATTACACCAATGATTATCAGGGTCTTTCCAATATTTTCCATAAGCCAGAATCAAAAATTGCGTGTTATCAGACTGCCAACTTGTTAAAGATAGCAATTCGTGTGGGACAGGTACACGAGAATAAAGAAAATCCCACAAACCTTTTATAGATGCAATATTTGCTTCCAATGCATTTTATGAAAATAACCAACTCATTATCACAATTTTCAACTTCGCAACAACTCTCCAGAATATTATGCAGGCATTTAAATCTGCAGCTGCACAGGGTTGTTTCTTCTATTGTTTTTTCGTCTATTTCTATATTCATACATGGCAATTTGAAAATTCTGTCAGAAATTTCTCCTTCACTTTAATTCTCCAGCTTATAATACCAACAGATTTGCACAGTGTGTTGTTCCGGGAGGATGAGATGCACAAGTTGATTAAATGAAAGATGATTATAGAATTACATCGCGTGTAATAATCAACCTATATTAATTCTTTCATTATGCAAGATAAGCAATCTGACAGCAAAAACCAAATTTATTTTATTGAATATCATTGATTTAGATTGCTCAGGCCAATAATTAAAGAATCTGGCCAGGCAATTCAAAGCTGTGGCTGTCATTGATCCGCATCAATCAGATAAAACAATTTTGACCGGCAGAGCAGGAGAGGGTAAGTAAAAGGCTGGAGGAGCAGGAAAACAGACAGAGGCAGCCACCTAGACTGCCTCTGCCTGTGATCCCGGGGCGACTCGAACGCCCAACCAACAGAACCGGAATCTGTCATTCTATCCATTGAACTACGGGACCATATTACTTCGCAAAAGTAAAACCAAAAGCCCGGTTTTACAAGTAAATCGGGAAATTTACCTTCCGTTGACCCTTCCAGCAATAATTCAATGCCGATATTTAACAAAGATTTTCTACTTTTGCACTCCAAATATCTGGACCGAAAGACCTATGCCGGAAGCCGGAAAATGGCAATTGGCAGTTGGCAGTTGGCAATAAATTCAAAAGAAAAAATGACAACCAAATGACTATTGAATGACTTCGGACTAAATAATAAACCTAATCAAGTAACGAATAAGATGGACTACAATTTCCACGAGATAGAAAAGAAGTGGCAGAAATACTGGGAGGATAATAAAACCTTCAAGACTCCGGAAGACCTGACAAATCCGAAGAAGTGCTACGTCCTCGATATGTTCCCTTATCCTTCAGGGGCTGGCCTGCATGTCGGCCATCCGGAAGGGTATACAGCCACCGATATCTTCAGCAGATATAAGAGAATGAAGGGATTCAATGTCCTCCACCCCATGGGCTGGGATGCTTTCGGCCTTCCTGCAGAACAGTATGCCATCCAGACAGGTACACATCCGTCAGTCACAACAAGGAACAATTGTGATACTTTCAGAAGACAGATAAAGGAACTTGGCTTAAGTTACGACTGGGACAGGGAGATCAATACAACTGATCCCGGATACTTTAAATGGACACAATGGATCTTCATCCGCCTCTATAATACATGGTTCGATGACAAGTTGCAGAAGGGCAGACCAGTTTCAGAATTGCAGGTACCTGAGGAAATTAAAAAGTCGGGGGCAAAGGAGATTACGAAATATATCGACTCAAAAAGGCTTGCATATTACGCTAATGCACAGGTATGGTGGTGTCCCAGTTGCAGGATAGTTTGTGCAAATGAAGAAGTACTCACGGATGGTTCTCATGAAAAATGCGGTAACAGGGTTGAGAAAAAGAATCTCAAACAATGGATGCTCCGCATTCAGCTTTATGCAGAAAGACTTCTGAAAGGAATTGATGATCTTGCATGGCCCGAAGGTATAAAGGATATGCAGCGAAACTGGATTGGCCGCTCTACCGGTGCAGAAGTTGATTTTAAAATTGAAGGATCTGATGAAAAACTTACAATCTTCACAACCCGGCCCGACACTCTTTTCGGAGCAACATATATGGTACTCGCACCTGAACATCCTTTGACAGGTTTGATTACAACACCGGATTATAAAAATATAGTAACCGATTACACTAAAGCCACCTCTCTGAAATCAGATCTCGACAGAACAGATCTTTCAAAGGAAAAAACCGGTGTCTTTACAGGAAAATATGCCATTAATCCTGTAAATAACAAAAAGATCCCGATCTGGATTGCCGATTATGTCCTTACTGGTTATGGAACCGGTGCCATTATGGCTGTTCCGGCTCATGATACCAGGGATTTTGAATTTGCCAATAAATTTGACCTTTCTATTATTTGCATACAGGATCCTGATGTAAATGATCCTGCTCAGAGACAAAGAATCCTCGATGGAGAAGAGTGCTGGACTGAGGATGGAAAATATATAAACTCATCCGATCCGTTGACAGGTATTGATATCAACGGAATGAGCAAAGATGCAGGTATTGAACATATTACAAGGTGGATTGAGGCCAGAGGCCTTGGAACTGCAAAAATAAACTACAAACTCCGCGACTGGCTTTTCAGCAGGCAGAGGTACTGGGGAGAACCATTTCCGGTTATTCACTGGGAAGATGGTGAGATAAGCCTTTTAAATGATGATGATCTTCCGCTGGAATTACCTGAGCTTGAAAAATATCTTCCGGGAGAATCGGGCGAATCTCCTCTGTCCAATTCAGAGGAATGGCTGAATGTAACTGATAAGAATGGCCGCAGGGGCAGAAGGGAGACAAATACAATGCCTCAATGGGCAGGATCCTGTTGGTACTATTTACGGTTTATTGATCCCGGTAATGACAAAATGATCTTTGATAAGGCTAAGGAAAATTACTGGATGCCGGTCGATCTTTATATTGGAGGGGCTGAACATGCTGTACTGCACCTGCTGTACAGCCGTTTCTGGCATAAGGTATTATTTGACCTGGGAATAGTTTCAACCGATGAACCATATAAAAGGTTATTCAATCAGGGGATGATCCTTGCCTTTGCATATGAAACCGAATCAGGCGCAAAAGTTTCAGGTGATTTTGTTGAAGAAAGAGATGGAAAATATTTTCATAAGGAGACCGGGGCAGTTCTGAAACAAATAGTGGCCAAGATGTCAAAATCTCTCAAGAATGTTGTAAATCCTGATGATGTTACCTCAAAGTACGGGGCAGACTCATTACGCCTTTATGAGATGTTCATGGGACCCCTGGATGTTACAAAGCCATGGGATGATAAAGGTGTCAAAGGAGTTTTCGGATTCCTTGGCCGAACTTTCAGGTTCTTTTCAAATCCGGAAAATATTGTAAAAGGTGACGAAGATCCGGATATTTTAAAGGGACTTCACCAGACTATTAAAAAAGCAGAGGGCGACATTGAGAATCTAAGGTTCAATACAGCAGTTTCCGCGATGATGATCTTTCTAAACCTGGCAGCTAAAAAAGGCAAAGTCACATCGGAAACAGCAGCGACATTTTTTAAAGTCCTCTCTCCTTTTGCACCGCATATGGCTGAAGAGTTATGGCATCTTTCAGGAATGAATGAATCTCTAGCGTATGAGCAATGGCCTCAGTTCAATGAGGAATATCTTAAGGAAGAGACCTTTAACTATCCGGTCTCATTCAATGGTAAAATGAGATTCAATATTGAATTCCCTGTGGATATGCCAAAGGAGGAGATCATTAAAAGAGTCCTGGCAGATGAGCGGGCTCAAAAATGGATCGGAAACGGTACTCCATCGAATATTATTTTTGTCCCTAACCGTATTGTTAACATAGTAATTAAAAACTAATCTACAGCTATTGATGTTTTTATACCGGAAAATCATACTTTTTGCATTTATCGCATTTATTTCATTTTCATGCAAATACTCAGGCAATAGCGATAAAGCGACAATACAGTCAATATCCGATACATTAGAAAAAAAGGATACACCAAGACGGGAATTCCCCTACGGTATCCCTTCTGATTCCTTTGATCAGGTTGCCGGTCGTATCAAACCAAACGGTTTCCTGTCTGATATCCTTCTGAAACATGGAGTAAGCATGACTGATATAGATCAGACAATAAGAAACTCAAAATCGGTATTTGATGTAAGGACTGTACGTTCGGGCAATAATTATATTCTTTTCTGCGACAGGGACAGTATTGCCAGGGCGAGATACCTGGTTTATGAACATGATCCGACAACATGTTACGTCTTCAGCTTTAATGACTCTCTGAATATAACACTCTTTAAAAAGCATATAAAAAGGGAGATAAAATATGCCTCCGGGACCATTGAAACTTCATTGTGGGATGCGATGATCGGAGGCGGTCTTCACCCGAATCTGGCTATCGGACTATCGGAGATTTTTGCCTGGACAGTCGATTTCTTCGGATTGCAGAAAGGTGATGGTTTCAAGGTGATATATGAAGAGTTATACATTGACGAAAAACTACTCGGAACTGGCAGGATTTATGCTGCACAATTCAGCAGGACAGGCTCGGTAGTAACTGCAATACCTTTTATTCAGGACGGGAATGAGTCGTATTTTGATACAGACGGGAACAGCCTGAGGAAAGCATTTCTCAAAGCTCCATTACAATTCTCACGTATAAGTTCACGCTTCTCATCAAGCCGTTTGCATCCTATACTCAGGATCAGAAGACCACATTTCGGTGTTGATTATGCTGCCCCGATTGGTACACCTGTACACTCGATAGGCGACGGGAGGGTTACTTCTGCAACTAATGAGAACGGAGCCGGAAGAATGGTCAGGATACAGCATAACAGTGTGTATGCTACGGCATACCTTCATCTAAGCCGGTTCGGTGATGGTATTGCACCCGGGGTATTTGTAAAACAGGGAGATATAATTGGTTATGTCGGCAGCAGCGGATTGTCTACCGGACCACATCTCGATTTCAGATTCTATATGAACGGATCCCCGGTGGATCCTCTGAAGGTTGATGCCCCTCCTGTTGAGCCAGTCTCAGAAGAGAACCTTGCCAGGTTTGAAAAGATCAAAACTGTAATTCTAAATCTTCTGGAAACAATTAACTGACATCAGCCTCCTTAAGCAGAAGTTCTTCTATAACCAGAGGGAAATGCATGTATTCAAGGGCATGAACCTTTTGGGCCAGCGATTCAGGTGTATCACCAGGATCAACATTGCAGCGTGCCTGAAAAATGATATCACCCTCATCATACATTTTATTGACATAATGAATTGTAATCCCGGATTCCCGATCATGGTTTGCTATCACCGCCTTGTGAACAGCATCGCCGTACATTCCCATTCCGCCATAGGCTGGCAGCAGAGCCGGATGAATATTGATTATCCGTCCATGGTATTTCTCAATAATATCGCCGGGAACAAGCCAAAGGAATCCTGCGAGAACAATAAAATCAATTTTGTATGATTCAAGCTGATCAGATACCGCCCGTGTATCATAAAAATCCTTGCGGTCGAAAAATGCTGAAGGAATATTAAGCGCTTCAGCCCTTTTAAGAACCAATGCCTGGCGCTTATTTGACAGAACTAAACTTACTTTAGCGCTGTTTTTATTCGAAAAGTATCTAATAATATTTTCAGCATTGGTACCTGAGCCCGAGGCAAAAATAGCTATATTCCTCATATTCTGACAATTAGCTAAATCAATAATTACAGTTAAAATTCATCAAAATAACTTTATTTCCCTAATTATCAACAGATTAATCAATATCACAAATAAAAAAACACCAAATCACTTGAAAAATAAAGTACAAATATATTTCTTTGCATGGTTCAAAAATTAATATTAATTAAAATTTATTATTATGTCGGACATTGCCACAAGAGTAAAAGAAATTATAGTTGACAAACTTGGAGTTGATGAATCAGAAGTAACCCCTGAGGCTAGCTTTACAAATGATTTAGGCGCAGATTCACTCGACACAGTTGAACTAATTATGGAATTTGAAAAAGAATTCAATATCGGTATTCCCGACGATCAGGCTGAAACCATAGGAACAGTTGGTGACGCAATCAAGTACATTGAGGAAAATGCAAAATAGGTTGCATTTTTAATAGCCGATTTATGAGAAGAGTTGTAGTTACAGGTATTGGAGCACTAACTCCATTGGGTAATAATTTGCATGAATTCTGGGATGGACTTGTTAATGGGGTCAGTGGTGCAAACATGATCACTCGTTTTGATACTGAAAAGTTCAAAACCAAATTTGCCTGTGAATTAAAGAACTATGACTCTGCAAAATATTTTGACAGGAAAGAGGTCAACAAACTGGATTTATACGCTCAGTATGCTCTGATTACCACTGATGAGGCGATAACTGATTCGGGTCTTGACCTGGAGAAAGTTGATAAAGACAGGGTTGGTGTGATCTGGGCCTCAGGTATCGGAGGTCTTGAGACCTTTTTTCTGGCTATAAAAAGCCATGTACTGGGCGACGGTACTCCCCGGTTCAGTCCGTTCTTCATTCCAAAAATGATCGGAGATATTGCTGCCGGAGTAATATCAATAAAATATGGATTCAGAGGACCAAATTTTGGGACGGTGTCAGCATGTGCCTCATCAACCAATGCAATAATCGATGCAATAAACTATATCCGCTGGGGTAAGGCTGATATATTCGTTACAGGAGGTTCTGAAGCTTGTGTAAATGAACCCGGAATAGGAGGCTTCAATGCACTGCAGGCTCTTTCCACAAACAATGATGAATTTAAAACTGCATCCAGACCTTTTGACAAGACCAGGGATGGTTTCGTTCTTGGAGAAGGTGCAGGATCGCTTATCGTTGAGGAGTATGAACATGCTAAAGCAAGAGGAGCCAGGATCTATGCCGAGTTAGTCGGCACCGGACTGACTGCAGATGCTTATCATATGACTGCTCCGCATCCGGAAGGGCTTGGAGCGAAGAATGTTATGAAACTTGCTATTAAGGATGCCGGCCTAACAGTCGAAGATATTGATTACATAAATGTGCATGGTACTGCCACTCCCCTGGGTGATATCTCTGAAACAAAAGCTATTGTTGAGGTATTCGGCGAGCATGCCTACAAACTTAACATCAGTTCAACAAAATCGATGACTGGTCACCTGCTCGGAGCTGCAGGTGCCGTGGAAGCAATTACTGCTATCATGGCTGTTGTCAATGATGTTATTCCTCCAACAATTAATTTTAAGGTTCCTGATCCTGATATTGATCAGAAACTGAACCTGACAATTAATAAATCACAGAGCAGAACAGTAAATGCAGCCATTAGCAATACATTTGGTTTCGGCGGCCATAATGCTTCTGTTATAATTAAAAAATACCAGGCTTAGTGTCATTATTCCGGAAAAGAATTAATGGTACTCATATTCTTCCAAAACGGGCATTCAGTTCCCGCCTGAAAAAAATCCTGGGCTTCAAACCAGGCAATCTCATATTATACGAAATCTCCTTCATTCACAGGTCTGCAACTTTTACAATGCCCGATGGCAAAAAAGTCAACAACGAAAGACTTGAATTTCTGGGAGATGCTGTGCTTGATGCAATTCTCTCGGATTACCTTTTTGAGAAATTCCCTGATGCCTCGGAAGGATTTATGACCAAAATCAGGTCAAGAATCGTAAACCGGGATGTATTGAATCAGCTCGCAATATCAATGGGAATAAACGATATTCTCATCAGCAACATCAGTTCTGTTCAGCCAACTAAAAATCTCTATGGCGATGCGCTGGAAGCGCTTATAGGTTCTGTATTCCTCGATAAAGGCTTCAGGAAAACAAAAAAACTCTTTATCCGGAACGTCCTGAATAAATTCCTTGACATTGATTTAATTATCAATACTGATACAGATTACAAAAGCCTCGTTTTTGAATGGGTCCAGAAACATAAATCCAACCTCATCTTCACCTATAATGAGGAATATGATTTCAACAGGAAAAAATCGGTCTTCTCAACAACTCTGATCATAGATAAGGTCGAGATGGGCAACGGACACGGATCATCAAAAAAAGAGGCGGAACAGGAAGCTGCCAATCAGGCCTGGAAAAGGCTGAAAGATAATTTCTAAGGTTATTGAGCAGAGTCAGGTTTTTTTTCTAACTTTATCAATTCCAATGATAAAAGATGAAAAAAACACAAAAAATCACCAGGTTAAAGCTTCAGGTGGAACAGATAAACGACTTTATCCTGTTTGGACTTGTCTCATCGGAACCTGACTATAAACTCTCACTCGCCTTAAATAAAAAGCTCACGATATCACTTAGAAATATCTCCCCTGTAATGGTACACGGAGAAAACAAAATAGAACTGTTTTTCAGCAGGTTCTCCGATTCAATGGGAGCTCCTGACAGAATCTTTAATCTGATTTCAAACCGCTCTGGTAAATATTTCCTCATAAAGAAGCTCAGAAACATTGACTACATCTTTCACATTCATGACCCTGAAAACAAAAACATCGTTAATGAAATAACTTCAAGCCTCAGGGAAATTGATATTATTACCGCAGTATTCAATATCGATATTGATTCAATTAAGGATAAAAACCTGTATCATGTAATCCAATAGATAAAGGCCTGAATAAATCTCTCCTTTCAGACCGTATAGTAAAAAAAGAAGAGCCGCTACGAGAGCGGCTCACTTTTGATAACCCTAAAACTAACCTAACCTATGAAAAAAACCTCTATATCTTTAATTTCAAATATCGTGCCAAAACCTTAACAAAGATAAACGCTGTTATTGAAATAAAAAAATCATTTTACCTAAATAGTTGAATATTAACAATATTTTAATGAAATGTTAAAATTATTTGTTTATTGAGCCTCGGAATTTCTGTTAAAGGTCATAATTATTGTTTAACACAGACCATAACAAAATTACCTCCATTTCTTATCATTCACAATACTTATCAGTAAGTAAATTTTTGCAATAATAAACCTGGCTCAGTTGTTAAAGAAAGTTAAAGTGTGGAAATGTAAGATATATACAAGTACTTTTGCATCAGTATGAAGCGAAAAACTATTGTTTTACTGGCAATATTTTTTTTCCTGGCTATCTCCGGGCTAATCCTCATTCAATTATACTGGATTAAAAATGCAATAGCTATTACTGATCAGCAATTCCGTTATCTGGCTAACAAAGCTCTTGAATCAGTGGTGCTTGATCTTGAAGAAAAAGAACTTATAAAGTATATTGTAGAAGATATTGATCCTGCTTCCACAGATTCAATAACAGCAATTGTTCCTGCGAATTCACCTCTGGCCAGAAAACTTCATGGATATCAGCCGAATTTGTCTCTTCTGGAAATGTACGGACTTAATAGTCCTCGTGAACCAATAGCAATCACAAGCGCAGGGCATAAAATATTCATTTCTTCCGAAGATATCTCTCCATATACTACTGATGAACTTGCAGAGCCATCCCGGCAAATAATGAATTCAGAAATTTCAGGAAGGGTAAGTAATAAAATCGTCTTTTTAGAGAACATTATGGGGAAGATATTGCGTAACACCCCCGATATCAGAGAGAGAATTGACCCGGAGCTTTTAAACAGGCAGATAAGAACAGCACTCAATAATGTCGCAATTTATCTCGATTATGAATTCTCAATACGGTCGGGGCGTTATGGAAATATCTGGAATACACCCGGATTTACAGACAGACCGGGCACCAATAAATTTATAATCCAGCTCTTTCCCAATGATCCTGTGCCAAGTCAAAACCAGATTGTTTTGTACTGCCTGCAGGAACAGCAGTATAAATTTGAGAAAATAGGGAATCTGGGGTTCCTTTCGATTCTGTTCACCATGATACTCCTGGTTCTTTCAGCCGGAACATTTGTAGTTATTTTCCGTCAGAAGAAAATATCAGAAATAAGAAGTGATTTCATTAACAATATGACACACGAGCTGAAAACCCCTATATCAACAATTTCGCTTGCGGCACAGATGATTGCCGATAAGACCATTGATGAGTCCGTCAAGAACATCGATAACCTGGCACAGGTAATAGCGGATGAAAGCATGAGACTCAAGTTCCAGGTTGAAAGAGTACTTCAGATGGCGATCTTTGAAAGGATCAAAATGAAACTTAACCTGGTTGATCTTGATGTACACACTATTATCGAAAAAGCAGTTGATAATTTTACACTTCAGATAGGAATACGTGACGGACATATCAGCAAAGATTTTCAGGCAACAGAGTCATATGCTACAATTGATGAAATTCATCTTCTTAATGCTGTTTCCAATCTCCTCGATAATGCTCTTAAATATTCGAATGGGAAACCAATTATTAAAATCTTAACCCGCAAT
This sequence comes from uncultured Bacteroidales bacterium, assembly GCA_963782945.1. Classification (GTDB taxonomy): domain Bacteria; phylum Bacteroidota; class Bacteroidia; order Bacteroidales; family VadinHA17; genus LD21. The sequence continues at coordinate 63,179 of CAWALO010000009.1, read as the reverse complement.
AGCAGGAACGGCATCCTTATTACGATTGAGGATAACGGCATAGGTATCTCAGGAGAAGATCTCAGGAGAGTGTTTGATAAATTCTATCGTGTACCTTCAGGCAATGTCCATACAGTAAAAGGATTCGGACTGGGATTAAGTTATGTCAAGAAGATCATCGATGAGCATAACGGCACCATAAGGGCTGAGAGCACTGATCGGCAAAGGAACCAGATTCACAATATTTCTTCCAAAAATAAATACAAAATGAAAACTAAAGGCATCAGAATTCTTCTAGCTGAAGATGACACCAACCTTGGTATCCTGCTGAAAAACTATCTCACTGCCAGGAATTACGATACTGCACTTTATATTAATGGTATTCAGGCTCTAGATGACTTCAGAAACAAATCATTTGACCTCTGTATTCTCGATATTATGATGCCGGAAATGGATGGGCTTACTCTGGCTAAAGAAATCAGGCGTGGAAGTCCGGAAATGCCTGTAATATTTCTTACAGCAAAGAATCAACAGGATGATATTCTGGAGGGTTTCAGGTCGGGAGCCGATGATTATATCACAAAACCCTTTTCAATGGAGGAGCTTATCCTCAGGATCGAAGCCATCATCAGGAGAACGACAGTTAGTGCAACGGTAACCAGGAAGGAGGATTCTTATGCCATCGGACACTATACCTTTGAGCCTCTCAAACAAATTTTGAGTTACAAGGGTCAGCAAATTAAGCTTACTACAAAGGAAACTGAATTGCTTGAACTGCTCTGCCGCAATGAGAATCTGATCCTCGAAAGGAATTTCGCCCTGAAGGCAATATGGACAGATGATAACTATTTTAATGCCAGAAGCATGGATGTATACATCTCGCGTCTGAGAAAATATCTCAGCAAAGATCTGTCAGTTAAGATAGTAAATGTCCATGGAAGAGGTTATAAGCTCATCTGCTGATCGTGTTAATCAAGCTTTAGTACAGCAAGGAATGCCTGCTGGGGAACCTCCACGTTTCCAATCTGTCTCATACGTTTCTTCCCTTTCTTCTGCTTCTCGAGGAGTTTTCTTTTTCTTGTTATATCTCCGCCGTAGCATTTGGCAGTTACATCTTTCCTGACAGCTTTTACCGTTTCCCGGGAGATTATTTTAGCGCCTATGGCGGCCTGTATGGCTATGTCGAACTGCTGACGCGGGATGAGTTCCTTAAGCTTCTCACACATTCTGCGGCCAAAATCATAAGCGTGCCCTCTGTATATAAGCGTTGAAAGAGCATCAACCATCTCTCCGTTTAGGAGAATATCCAGTCTTACAAGATCAGCCTTCTGGTAGGTGGTATAATAATAATCAAAAGAGGCATAACCTTTTGAAATGCTTTTTAGCTTATCGTAGAAATCAAAAACTATCTCAGCAAGCGGCATTTCGAATGTAACCTCAACCCTGTCTCTTGTAAGGTACACCTGGTTTTTGAGGACTCCCCTCCTGTCGATGCAAAGATTCATTATTGAGCCAACATACTCCGAAAGAGTAATTACCTGGGCCATAATATAAGGTTCCTCTATCCTGTCAATATGGTTAACCGGAGGCAAACCCGAAGGATTATGGACGTCTATCTCCTCTCCTTTGGTTGTATACGCCTTAAATGAGACGTTGGGAACTGTAGTAATAACATCCATGTCAAATTCCCTGTCGAGGCGTTCCTGGATAATTTCCATATGAAGTAATCCCAGAAAACCGCATCTGAAACCAAAGCCCAGGGCGGCAGATGATTCGGGGATAAATGAAAGGGAAGCATCATTCAACTGCAATTTCTCTATCGACACTCTGAGATCTTCATAATCATCAGCATCAACAGGATAGATCCCTGCAAAAACCATTGGTTTAACATCTTCAAAGCCCTCAATTGCCTTAAGGCATGGATTCTTAACATGAGTGATGGTATCTCCTACCTTTACCTCGGCGGAGGCCTTCACTCCTGAGATAATATACCCGACATCACCTGCTCCCATGGTTTCGCGTGGGTCCTGTTTAAGTTTGAGAACACCTATTTCTTCTGCCTTGTACTCATGGTCGGTATTGACGAATTTTACGCTATCACCCCTGGATATTGTACCGTTTACAATCTTGATATAAGCAATAATGCCTCTGAAAGAGTTGAATATTGAATCAAAGATAAGAGCCTGCAAAGGGGCATCCGGATCGCCTGCCGGCGGCGGTATGCGTTTTACAATCTCCCGGAGGATCTCTTCCACTCCCATACCTGTTTTGGCGCTGGCCTCAATTATATCCTCCCTACTGCAGCCAACCAGATCTACAATCTGATCCTTAACCTCTTCAGGCATTGCAGCAGGCATGTCCATTTTGTTCAGGACCGGAATGATCTCAAGGTTATGATCGATTGCCATGTAAAGGTTTGAAATTGTCTGGGCCTGTATCCCCTGTGTAGCATCGATTACAAGCAAGGCCCCCTCACATGCGGCAATAGATCTGGAGACTTCATACGAAAAGTCTACATGTCCCGGAGTATCAATCAGATTCAGAATATACTTTCTTCCTTCATTTACATATTCCATCTGAATAGCATGGCTCTTTATTGTGATTCCTCTTTCCCTTTCAAGATCCATATCATCGAGTATCTGGGCCTGGTATTCTCTCTCTGAAATTGTATTGGTCGTTTCAAGCAAGCGGTCGGCCAGGGTACTTTTACCATGATCAATATGTGCTATAATGCAGAAATTCCGGATATTGTCCATCAAATAAACGTGATTTAAATCTGGTGCAAATATATAAAAAGCAGGGACATCACATGTGATGTCCCTACGTTCGAATTTAATACCTGGTATAACCTCTACATCATTCCTGGCATTCCGCCACCCATTCCCTGCGGAGGACCTGAAGGATGTTCTTCCTTTTCGTCAACAATAACTGCTTCTGTAGTAAGGAACATACCTGCTACTGAAGCGGCATTTTCAAGTGCAACCCTGGTAACTTTAGCGGGATCAATTACACCAGATGCATACAGTTTCTCATATTTATCAGTCTGGGCATTATAACCATAATCTCCTTTACCTGCCTTAACATTCTGGGCAACAACTGCACCCTCCTGGCCGGCATTGATTGCTATCTGACGCAATGGTTCTTCAATTGCACGCTTAACAATTTCGATACCTGTTGTCTGATCTTCATTGTCACCTTTCAGTCCTTCGAGTGCACTTATTGCACGTATATACGCTACGCCGCCACCGGGAACGATACCTTCCTCGATAGCTGCACGTGTAGCGTGAAGTGAATCATCAACACGGTCCTTTTTGTTTTTCATTTCTACCTCTGATGCTGCACCAATGTAAAGAACTGCAACGCCTCCTGCAAGTTTGGCAAGACGCTCCTGCAATTTTTCCTTGTCATAATCTGATGTAGTTGTTGACATCTGCTGCTTGATCTGTGCAACGCGTGCCTTGATCAGATCTTTGCTGCCTGAGCCGTTTACTATTGTGGTGTTCTCTTTGCTCACAGTAACTTTTTCAGCTGTGCCAAGCATGTCGAGAGTAGTATTTTCTAATTTTAAACCTTTCTCCTCTGAAATAACAGTACCGCCGGTAAGAATTGCTATATCTTCAAGCATCTCTTTTCTTCTGTCACCAAATCCCGGAGCCTTAACGGCACAAACCCTTAATGAACCTCTCAGACGGTTAACCACAAGTGTTGCAAGAGCCTCACCTTCAACATCTTCAGAAATAATCAGGAGAGGACGGCCTGTCTGGGCAGTTGCCTCCAGTACCGGAAGCATATCTTTCATTGTTGAAACCTTCTTATCATAAATAAGAATATACGGATTCTCAAGATCGGCTTCCATCTTCTCAGCGTTGGTAACAAAATAGGCTGATATATATCCGCGGTCGAACTGCATTCCTTCAACAACTTCAACAGATGTAGTTGTACCTTTTGATTCCTCAACTGTTATAACACCTTCCTTGTGAACTTTGCCCATAGCCTCAGCTATAAGTTTTCCGATCTCCTCATCATCATTGGCAGAAATCCTTGCAACCTGCTCAATCTTGCTCAGATCGTCCCCAATAACTTTAGCCTGTGATGCAAGATGCTTCACAACTTTTTCAACTGCTTTGTCAATCCCTCTTTTAATATCCATAGGGTTAGCACCGGCAGTGATATTCTTAAGTCCGACATTTATTATAGACTGTGCGAGAACCGTAGCGGTAGTGGTACCATCACCTGCAATATCGCCAGTTTTTGATGCTACTTCCTTAACCATCTGTGCACCCATATTCTTATAGGGATCGGAAAGTTCGATATCTTTGGCTACTGTAACACCATCCTTGGTGATATGAGGAGCTCCGAATTTTTTCTCAAGAACCACGTTACGTCCTTTCGGACCAAGAGTAACCTTCACTGCATTAGCAAGCTCATCTACACCTTCTTTAAGAAGAGCGCGTGCATCAATATTGAATTTAATCTGTTTTGCCATATCAATATAATTTTAAGTAGTTTTTAGAAATTAAGCTATAAAAAGAATATCTGTCTGGGAAATCAGCAGGTAATCTTCTCCGTCAATAGAAAGTTCCTGTCCTGCATATTTTCCATAGAGAACAACATCACCCTTCTTCACTTCCATCTCTTCATCTTTTTTTGCTGCGCCAATAAGAATTACTTTTCCCTGACGAGGTTTTTCTTTTGCTGAATCGGGAATAATAATTCCGCTTGCTGTTTTTTCTTCAGCTTCATTTGGTTTCACAAGAACCTTTCCTGCTAAAATTTTTCCTTTTAATTGTGCCATTTTTATTTAGTTTTAAAGTTAAACATCAATTATTGACTTCCTCTTCGATCATATTCCATGCCAAATAAGAAAAAATGACATTTTGGATAGACTGAGGACATTTTTAAGAGCATCTCATGCCAATTTGCTGACGCAACAGATAGGCAAAATTCATAAAACGCTATAATACAGCATATTATATAAAAACAAAAAAGTGTCAGCAGGTGACAAACTGACACTTTCAAAGTATAATAAGATTTCCTGTGATCTAATTTGATGGCTTTTCCTGACCTTCTGAAGGGGTTGTGGATGCTGGTGGTACTGCTGTAGGCAGTGTTGGAATCGCATTTGGGTCAACAGCATTCTGAATCTGATTCTCAATCCTTGAACGTCCTGCAGTAGAACCTCGGGGTATAGTAGCCGTAGCAACCACACAGAGAATAAGTATCGCTCCTGCAAGGGTCCATGTTGACTTTTCAAGAAAATCCGCTGTCTTCCGGATTCCCATCGACTGACCTGCAGATGTAAAATTGGCTGCGAGGCCCCCTCCTTTCGAGTTCTGCACAAGAACGATAAGTATCTGAAGTACACATGCTAATATAACCAACGCTGTTATAACAATATAAATTCCCATCTGTTCACTTTTTTAAGTATTCTTTAACCAATTCAATTTGGGATGCAAAGTAACTGCTTTTTTCCGGAAATTTCAAACTTAATTCCTGATAAATATCTATTGCCTTCGAGTAATAGCCCTGATTTATATAGATCCTTGCCAGGGTTTCAGTTACAAATACGCCTTCTCTTTCATAATAGGGCTTTGAAATATCTTCCGGTGATACCTTTGAAGCATCTTTAACAGGTACGATCCTCGGATTCGCCAGAATGAACTTATCAATCAGTTCTGACTGCAGAAGCTTTTTATTCCTTCCTGTATCATCAACGGGCTGCTCCCTGGAATTATCGTCCTCCGGGCTGGACAGAGTCTTGCCTGGATCGGTGTCAAGTTCAAGAAGATCACTGAAATCGGGAACGGAAAATCCCGGATCCATATAGAACACCCTGTCATCATCAGAAGCCGGCTCGTCATCCATTACCAGCATCACCTCGTCTGAATCCACGGGCTCTGCACCTGAGGATATAAGTATTGAATGGCTGTGAAGGTTCATTGAGTCATCTGCCTGATCCATCAGTGGACCCCCGGACTCTTTTTCAAATTCACTGATTAATTGTTCACTGTTTTTTGCAGATTCAATTACGGTTTGCTGATGATCAGATCCGTTCTCAGTTTCAACAGCCTTCTCTTTTATAACCTCTTTCTGTTCACTGGCAACTGCAGGCTTTCTGTTGAGAAGATAATATAATACTTCCCTGTCTGCTATATGCATTGCAGAAGTTCGCAGCTGCTTTTCGAATTTTATATCCCCATTATTTTGCAACCCTTTAAGGAGGAGTAGATGGGCGCATTGGAAGTAGGGGAATATATCGATCAGTTCATAAACCTCACCAACCATCTGACGGTTCAGCGGAACCTTGTCTTCAAGCATATTTATGAAGTCACTCCTGTTCATTCTGTTTACCAGTTTACAAAGGCCTGATTAAAGATATCTTCGACGATCATTTCAATTATCTTGTCAGAGAGTTCTTTTTCAACCTGGCTCAGATCAAGATTACTGTTATAATCCTCATACCTGGAGAAGGTCTGTTCAAAACTTAGCTCCGGATCAACCGCATTTGTGAATTTCACCTTGACAGAAATTGTAAACCTGTTCATTGCAGCCTCAGCATCGGCAGCCACTGTCCTGGGCCGAGTATTATAATCACTTATTTCCCCTTCAAAATTTGCATCTCCGATACCATTTACGGTCTTAAGGCTTGTCTGAGATTTGATTTTATCAATCAAAGCATCTGTTATAAACTGGCTTAATCCGGGCTGAACAAGAGGAGCCCTGTTCTGAAAGTACTGTATGCTCACTGTCGACAAGCCTGTTGTACTGGCACCGCTGAATGAGTAAGACACCTTGCACCCTGCCAGGCCTGCGAAAAATAGCACACCCATGATAATCAGGAAGCCTCTTGTACTTTTCAGGTTATTAAGATTCAATCCCATATTCTTTTATCTTTCTATAAAGTGTCCGTTCTGAAATGCCAAGTTCATTGGCCGCCATTTTTCTCTTTCCATTGAATTTTTCAAGAGCTTTTTTTATCATTTCAACCTCTTTGTCTGAAAGTGACAGTGACTCTTCAATTATCTCCTCGGTGTCCTGGATATCACTCCTTCCTGTATGAGGTGGATAAGATGCGGTATTGGAATCAGCATTATTATTCCTATCCTCCGCCCCATCATTTTCCCTGAAGAGGTTGTTTAAAAGACGGGAATTGCCTTCGCGAAAGGGGACGTCGACATCGCCTTTTCCAATGAGGTCGAAAACAAGCTTCTTAAGGTCATTCATATCGCTTTTCATATCGAAAAGTATCTTGTACAATAATTCCCGCTCGGAAGAAAATGATTTTTCATCATCCTTTTTAATAACTGCAGGAAGCTTAACACTTCCATAGTCGGGCAGATAATGACTCAGAGTCGCACCTAATATTTCACGTTCGCTTTCGATAATGGATATCTGCTCTGTGATATTTTTAAGCTGACGCACATTACCGGGCCATGAATAGCCCAGGAGTATGTTTCTGGCTTCGGCATCCAGCCTGATGGCAGGCATCCTGTATTTCTCAGCGAAATCTACTGAAAACTTTCGGAAGAGCAGAAAGATATCGTCCCCTCTTTCCCTCAATGCCGGTATCCTTATCGGGACCGTATTCAGTCTGTAAAAAAGATCTTCCCGGAATTTCCCGTTGTCGATAGCCCTTGGCACATCAATATTGCTTGCTGCAATCACCCTGACGTTTGTTTTCTGCACTTTTGATGAGCCTACTCTGATGAATTCACCCGTTTCAAGCACTCTGAGAAGACGTACCTGGGTAGAGAGAGGAAGTTCAGCAACCTCATCAAGGAATATCGTTCCTCCGTCAGCAACTTCAAAATATCCTTTTCTGCTATCAGTAGCCCCTGTGAAAGAGCCCTTTTCATGTCCGAAAAGTTCTGAATCAATAGTTCCTTCAGGAATTGCTCCGCAGTTTACAGCAATGTATTGTCCATGTTTCCTGGAACTGTAGTTATGTATAACCTGAGGAAAAATCTCCTTGCCTGTCCCGCTTTCTCCTGTAATCAGTACAGAAAGATCTGTGGGAGCCACCTGGGCGGCAATGTCAATTGCCCGGTTAAGCCCTTCATAATTACCTATTATTCCAAACCTTTGTTTAATACTATGCAGATCCTTCATATCCTGTTTTTACATTGGTGCGAAATTAAGATATTTTTAAATCAATGGGAAATCCATTTTTCGTAAATTCGCAGTATGAAAGCAAATTCACCTTCATTGTTTGCAGGTATTATTCCGGCACGCTATGCATCATCTCGTTTCCCAGGCAAGCCTCTTGCCATGATAGGAAACAAATCAATGATTCAAAGAGTTTACGAACAGGCAGCTAAATCACTAAGTCTTGTGTATGTTGCTACCGATGATGAGAGAATATATGATGCTGTCATGAATTTTGGCGGGAAAGCTGTAATGACATCAGAAGATCACCGGAGCGGAACGGATCGATGTGCTGAAGCTGCAGGTCTTATTGCTGGTGAAAGCGGCGGAAGGATTGATATCGTTATTAATATTCAGGGCGATGAACCATTTATAAAACCTGAACAGATAGACCTTGTAAAGGAGTGCTTCAGGGATGAGAATGTTCAGATCGCTACCCTGATAAGAAAAGCTGAACCGGGAGAAGATATTTTTAATCCAAACCAGCCCAAAGTAATTATTAACACCGAAGGTGATGCTATATATTTCAGCCGGGCAGCAATACCATATCAAAGAGAGGGAGAAAAGAGCGAATGGACAGCAAAACACGGATACTATAAGCATATCGGACTTTACGCCTACAGGACTGAGACTCTGAGCAGGATCACAAAATTAGTTCCGAGCCCACTGGAAATAGCTGAATCACTTGAGCAGAACAGATGGATAGAAAACGGCTTCAGGATAAGAACTGCAGTCACGATCTGGGAGAGTATCGGGATTGATACACCCGGCGATCTGGATAGGGCACTATTTTTTTTAGAACAAAGTATTCTGTAAATTGTTATCTTTAGCACAGTTTTTGATAGATATTCTTCAAAAGGTATATATGCAGAAGATTTTACTCTTTTTACTTCTTACTATTATTACCCTAAGGCTGGAGGCCCAGAAGGATACTATCAACTATATCGGGGCCCTTCCTCAACAGGATTTTAACAGACCAGTATCAGCAGTTAATATTACAATATATCCTGTTCCGGTAAGGGAAAACAACTTTACAATAAAAACTGATAAGGACATTTCTCTTGTAAGAATTACAAACATTATAGGTCAGGATATCTACAGAGTTAAATATAACAACCCGGAGCAGCAAATAAGAATAATGCTCGACAATCCCAAAAGAGGAATGTATCTTGTAACAGTTAATTTCAGTGATGGGACAAGAGTGGTCAAAAAAATATTGATTGAAGAATCAGAATAGGAAAAAATTGTTACTTTCGCTTTGGCTGCGGTTAGTTGGGGAATGAACCCGCGGTTATTTATTTGTCACATAAAAACCTGGTTATAAGATAAGTTAGCAAACCGTTAGGTGATTGTTAATTTTATTATGTGATGATTAGTTGTCATGAATTGTTATTTCTAGGAAACCATGGAAGAGGGATTAAATGTTTTTTCGATAAAGGATCTCGAAAATTTTTCGGGTATTAAAGCTCATACGATAAGGATTTGGGAGAAGAGATACAAAATACTTGAGCCTGACAGGACTGATTCAAATATAAGAACTTACAGTGAGACAGAACTGAAGAAGATACTCAATGTTGCTTATCTTAACCGTAATGGCCTTAAAATTTCCAAAATTGCAAAGCTGGATGAGGATGAACTGACACAGCTGGTAATGACTGTAAGCAGTAAACACGATAATCCGGATCAGGATTTTCAACCTGGCAAGATTCTCATGTCCGCAATAAGGTTCAATGAAGTTTTGTTCAAGGAGACTCTGGCTCCATTCATTAATTATCAGGGGGTAGAGCAGGCATATTGCAGGTATCTGCACCCACTGCTTGAAAAAGCCAGGATTCTGTGGCAGACAGGAAGTCTTTCAAGGGCCCAGGAACAATTTGTCAGAAATACAATTAAACAGATCATTATAATTGAGGATGATCTTATTAAACCTGCTGCCGGAAAATCTAAGTCTGCAGTAGCAATGATCAATACTTCCGATAACCTTACGGACAATAACTTCCTGTTTTATAAATATGCTCTCAGGAAGCGCGGATTTGATGTAATATTTACAGGAGGCATTCTGCCTGCCTCTGAAGTAGTGGAAATGTACAAAATAAAACCCTTCGAATTTCTTATTGTTAATTCGAGTGCATTTGATTTTGGCGAGAAGAAAATAGCCTATTTCAATAGCATCGGGAAATCCCTTATGATCAAAAAAACAGTTTTCACGGATTCTCCGGAGGAGTATAGCAATAAATCTTACGACAAGGTTATCCTTACAAAAGATCCTGCTGGTTTTTTAAAAGTTCTGGATACTCTTATTTAGTTCATCTGACCCTCACAATTATTGAATCAGCAATATAAAGTGCGGTCGTAAGGGTACTCAGGTCGGGAAAAAGCTCCCCTGTCTTTCCGGAATAATGACTGTGACCTATTGGCTTCATAGCCACTGAGCTGATGCCTTTATCTTTGTGTATTACTGCCTCATAAACCAGTGCCGGCTGGCACGACATTTTATAATTCTCATCATCGGGAAACTTGTTGTTTGTCCAATACTCATTCCAGTCCCAGTTCTGATTAATCTCAAATAAGATCCTGTAAACAGCAGGCAATTCATTATCAGCCCGGGTGTTTATTATAAAACCTTTCACAGGAGTTGCACCGGAATATCCATCAGGCACCGGATTTTCCGGTTCAGGCATATAAAGGCCATCGGAGGCGATTACTCCTCTTTTGTGCGACCAGTATGGCAATGTCTGAGGAGCTCTTTTAGGAGCCGGAACCCATTTGTTATTTTCTTTCTTCCCATATTTAAATACTCCGGTGGCAATTGTGACCGGTACATAAAGTGTCTGTATATAATTGCCTGCTTCATCTTCAACCCAGGCTGCCATCAATGGGTAATAGAAGGCTTTCCCCTTATAAAGTTCAATACTGATCTCAGCTCCTCTGCCCTCCGGATTTGTACTGATAATGGTTTGTGGTTCACCTGTAATATTTTGCTCTTTAACTGTTTTGCCGGAACATGCGGATAACAGAGCAGCAATTACACTTATTAATATTAACCTCCTGCACATAGTTAAAGAATTAAAATTCAACAATAATACCAATGGTAGGCAGTACAGTTCCTGCCTCATCGGACAAATATTTAAGACTGTACTTAAGCGGATTGAAAGGATCGGTAACAGGATCCCCGTTGCTGTCAGTCTCCGTAACAAGAATCGGAGGCTGATCTGCTTTGAAGTTATATACGTTTTGTACATCGGCATAAATCAGAAGTGACCAGTTTTTGAAGAAGTATTGTTTATCAAGGCGTAAGTCAAGCTGATGGAATGACTTCAGGCGTAATGTATTGAATTCAGAATAGTCAAGGTAGCCCTGTCCCTGTAATTCCCATGCAATTTTATAGGAAGATTTCTCGAAATCGTATGGGGTGTATGGAGCCCCGCCGACAAATCTCCATCTTATGCCAAGATCCCAGTTACGGTTAAATTTCTTCGTGGCAGTAAGATTCAAAAGGTGCTTATTATCCCAGGATGATGGTATCATTCTTGAATCCAGACCGCGGAACTCACTCCGCACGTATGTGTAGGAGAATACCAGATTGATTTTCCTGAACTCTTTAAACCTTCCAAGTATCTCAAATCCATATGCTCTCCCGGATGATTTTGAAACGAGCGCCTCATCTCCGAATATGCCATAATCAGCGCTTTTACTTGACAGAGGCACCGAATCGCGTATTGAAAACGGATACTGTGAATAATTCTTGTAAAACCCTTCTATTGTAAACTGAATATTTTCAATGGGTACAATTTCAAAGCCTGCCACAAAATGGTCGGCAGCCATATACTTCAGACTATCCTGATTTATCAAAACACCATCCGGGGTTGAAAAACCCATGGCAGTATACGGCGGGAGCTGGTAGTAACGGCCAATGCTGGCATTCAGGCTGAGCTTATCGGTAAGTGAGTAAGATGCCGAAAGTCGGGGCGATAGCTGATGCAGAGGATTCAGCATTTCTGACGAATATGTACTTGCATCTGCACGCAGTCCGAAAGAGAGGCTAAGCTTGCTTTCAATGAAGGATCGGCTTACCTGTCCGAAAGCGCTGAATTTTCCGATTTTCAGATTGCTGTCATAATCTATTTCAGTATCGAGCGGACTTCCTGAATAAATACGCCTGTAGGTGGAGTTCCTGTAATGCCCGTACTCATATCCGAGTCCATAACTTAGCCTGAACCCCTGCTCTCCGATTATTGTCCTCTCATAGCGAGCTTTTATCTCCCCTTCGCCTGAGAGATAATCGAGGACCTTGTTGGAATCAGCTTCAATATTGTTCTGGTATTTATTCTGCGTATTATTCAGGTAATTACGGCTGAGAACCCATGTATCATAACCTTTTTCCCTGAAATGTTTCCAGACTATTCCAAAAACATAGCTATACTGTTCCTGTACAGGAATAAAGTCAAGTATATACCGCTGTAATTCTGTCTCATTGGCTTTCAGGTTCAGGCTGAAGTCGTCCTTGGCGCCAAGGCCAAGTATCGTAATTTCATTTTTCGGATCAAGCCTGATCTTGTACTTTAGCTGGAAATCGGTGTATGTCGGAAGAAATGGAAGCTGGAGGGCACTGAAAAGAAATTGCAGGTAAGACCTTCTTACTGACAGCAGGAGTGTACCCTTTTCACCAACAGGCCCGTTGAGTGTAAGGCCAAGGTCAGATGCCCCAACGGTAGCTCGGTATTTCATCTTATCCTTATTCCCGTCAATAAAATTGAAATTAAGTATTGAGCTTAATGCATTCCCTTTTGAAGCAGGGAATGCTCCGGAAAGGAAATCAACCGATTGAACGAAGTCAACATTGATGATTCCGACCGGGCCTCCTGAAGAACCCTGTGTAGAGAAATGATTCAGATATGGGATCTCTACATTATCAATATAAAACCTGTTTTCATTAGGGCCTCCTCCCCTGACGATAACATCATTTCTGAAGGCAGGTGTTGAAGCAACTCCGGGATATGATTGTATAACCTTGGAAATATCGCGGTTTCCTCCCGGGTTTTTCTCTATCTCATCAATGCCTATAATCCGGATCGAAATAGGCGATTCGATCTTTTTAGCAAAGGGTGAAGCCTTTATTGTAACTTCGCCTATATTGATCTCTGACTCCTCCAGGGGAATCTCCAGATTTACCTGGTTACTGTTTGTAACCATCACCGCACTTGAAATATAAGTTTTGTACCCTATTGAAGAAGCACGCAGTTCCGCAAAACCCGGTTTTAATCCCGTAAACGAAAAATTTCCGTCAAAATCTGTAACTGCCCCAATTGTAGTTCCAAAGATCTGTATAGTTGCAAATGGAACACCTTCGTTAGTCTTTGAATTGTAGACTCTTCCTTTGATGACCCCTGAATTTTCCTGAGCGAATAAAAAAAGTGTTGCTATAAATGTTACTGATATTGATAAAATAAGCCTATTCATCTTCATTATTTTTATCCCTTAACAAAATATAAAAAGAGATTGTTCATCTCTGTTCTCCTTATTCTGATTCTTGTCATACTAGTGTAATAATGTATGAAGTCAGGACTAGCTATTTAAAAGGTTCAGGAAATAACTTTTCTCCTCTGAAAAGTCAATCTGAGAAACTTTATTCTCAATTTGAGAAATATGGTTCAGGATATTACGCGCAAAATCCTTTTTTTTTGAAATACTGTCAGTATTAAACCGGTGACTTCTGGCTTTTGTAATTTTGAAAGCATTATTCCATATTTTAACAGTGGCATTATCAAGATAACAGGCGGAAAAAGCTTCCCATATGTAACTTATTGCTGAATCTGACGGATGTATCATGTCATCATCATAGAACCTGTAGTCGCGAAGGTCATCCATTAACAATTCATAGGCAGGAAAATACTGAGGTTTGGATGAATGCCCAAGCAATTCCTCTAAAGCAAGGAATAAGACCGATTTGCTAACCTGGTTGCCGTGTGCTCCGTCTTTAAGGTGCCTTACCGGACTAATTGTAAATATAACTTTAAGCTCAGGATACAATGTCGAGAGCCTGTCCAGCTGCCTTGTCCATAAATCCACAATCTCATTAACTGAAAGCAGTTCATGGCTGAATTCCCCCGAAGGGATCTTATGGCAGTTTGATACAACCTGACCTGTCTCTTTCCACCGGTAGATTCTGGCTGTTCCCAGTGTAATAAAGAGAAAACCTGTGTTCTTAAGAAATAATGAAGCCTCTTTCAATCTGGTGTTTATCTTAAGAAGCGATTTATCAGGATTTTCCGAGGAAAAATCGGTATAATGACAGAAACTCAGCCACATGCCTTCGTGAAAATGAAGGTTGTCCTTTGTGAATTCCTTACCAGCTGTAATTGAATCCAGAGTATTGCATACTGATACAGGATTATAAACTGTACCTGAGGGATTTATCATAACGGTCATTTTTCCTCTTTTCAGGTGCTCGCCGATGGAAGAGGCAAAACACGACCCGATGAACATAACCCTGTCATTATATGTGATCTTGTATGGTGAAGGTTCAATATTAAAAGTGGTCCTTAGTTCCATATTTTAATTGCGGATTGCGGATTTGAGAATGCGGATTTGGGCTCTATAATCCAAAATCCACAATCCGAAATCCAAAATAAACTTCTACCGGTTAATCCAGTTAAGGATATATTTGAAAACCTCATCTTTAAAAGACTCGTTATGCAGTTCGTGGTATCCTCCTTGCCATATTTTCAGAGTAACTTTTTCTGATTTTTCCGCAAATTCCCTACTGCCATCAGGGGAATTAATCAAATCGTCACTGCCATGTACTATCAGAACAGGGATTTTAAGTTCTGATGCATGTTCAAGTGAATACTTTGCAGCATTCATTGCACAATTATAAAGACTCACTGAAATCTTATCGTGTATAAGCGGATCTGCTTTGTAATTCTCAACTTCTTTCACATCATGTGAAATATGGCTTACATTCAACCCTGTTGGCTGAACAAGTCCGGGCATCAGATGCTTCATAATATTGGCAAGGATGACTTTAGCTTTTGAAGGTTCGAATGAGAGGCGCAACCAGGGAGAAGTGACAATAGCTCCTTTAATTCCCGGATTTACGCGTAATATATAATCAAGAACAATCCCTCCACCCAGGCTGTGTCCATAGAGATAAACAGGTATTCCCGGGAAAGTCTTCCGGCAGCTGTCAATCATTATATTGATCATCTCTTCCAGAAGTGTGTAACTTTTAATGTTGCCTCTTCTGCCATCGGAACGACCATGACCCGGCAGATCAACTCCTGTAAAGGCTATTCCCTCTTTCCTGAACAAATCTGCCCAATAGGTATAGCGCTGCATATGCTCCCCAATTCCATGCACCATTACAATAACTGCCCTGGCATTTTCACCGGGACTCTGAATCATCCCTTTTAAAACCTGACCATTACTCAGTCTGATATTGAACTCCATAACGATTTTTCTATAAATGTACGAAAGTTCAGAATATAATAATGAAAACCGAATCAGGCGGAGCACAAATTAATCTTAAAAATCAGCTCCTCCCGATCCCTCGGGGCTGGTTGGTTTATGTGGCCAGTATGTTAAAAAACAGAGAAAAACAAGCAAAATATAATTTATAATAAATTTATACCAATTCTTAATATTCTTCCATAATGTCCTGAATACATGACATATAGGGATAATCGCTATTTATATTACAGGTATAAAATATCGATTTAAAGATATTAAGATTTGTATATCTTTTTATATTTGCAGAACTTTGTTCAACAACATTAACAACTTAGAGCTATGACACAATATGAATTCAATAATAGTCTCCTCGAAATGAAGTCCAATCTTCAGAGGTTTGCAATGAGTCTGACTTCCGATCGTGATACAGCACTTGATCTTGTTCAGGATACATATCTTAAGGCAATAACATACAAAGATAAATTTGTTGATTATACTAATCTTAAAGCCTGGGTTTTTACAATAATGAAGAACACATTCATTAATAATTACAGGCGGAATGTAAAAGAAAATACAATTATTGACGGTACACAGGATCTTTATTATATCAATCAGCCTCATGACAAAGGATTTATCTCTCCGGAGTCTTCATACTCGGAAAATGAAATAGAAAAAGCCATTAATTCTTTAAGCGATGAATTCAGGATCCCTTTCAGGATGCATGTTGACGGCTACAAGTACAAGGAGATTGCCGATGAACTTGGATTGAAGATCGGGACTGTAAAAAGCAGGATCTTCTTTACCCGTCAGAAACTGATGCTGATATTAAAAGATTACGTAAGATAGTTTTAGGTTTATTTAGTTTGGTCAGGTTATGGTTATATGTAGGGACACAAAATTTTGTGTCCCTACATTTTTTTTAAAATAATTCCTGTTGCTACAAATACGAGAAAGAGTCCGGAAACAATCCATGCCCATACATTGGTTGTCTTCGATGCAGCCCACATTTCATAATTATCGGTAAGAAAAAAGTCGGATTTTACAGGCCAGAGAAGGTTCCTTGTGCTGTCAATATATCCGTTTGTCGCAATTAACCTTCCGGGCATTACTATCCCGACAGAATAATTTCTGATGTCCACAAGAAACTTCTCAAAAGCAACAGACATAGCTGAATCAGCTTCTGTTTTGAATTTTATGGCATCTTCCTCCCCGACAAATTTCCTAAACAATATGTTGGAAGTCCAAAGGCTGTCAAAAATATCCTTATCTGAGTCTATAATTGCAGCCAATTCATCTTCTCTGGACTTTAATGATTCCTTTGACAGTTCAGGTCCGGCAGTGGACTCTGTCAGTCTTGAAAATTCATCAATCCATAATGAGGCAATGTTTTTGATAATCCACTTCTCTGATTTTTTATCAATTGAATCTGCAAGGATTTTGAATTTGATACTGTCAACTCCATTTTCCATATTGAATTTTATATAATCAGGAGAATAATAATAATCGATATCCTCATCACTTAAAAAGTTTCTGACAGAATAACCTGATGGAATCAGTTTATTGATAGATTCTGAATACCGGTATTGAGTATTAAACCATCTGAACTTTTTATTAAAGCCTGCGAACCTTGTCATTTTTCCATTTACAGAGGAATCATTTTTATATTCTGAATTAATCTCTTCAACATTTTTAAATAGTTTTTCAGCTCTTTTTATCCAGGTGGTATCACTTTTGCTGCTCACCTCCATGGAATCAGTAACTTTCCATGTACTGTCAAAAGGCAGCTGGAGTTCAGCCTTATTGAAAATATTTTTAGTGTTCCGCATTACAATTTTTCTTGTCACCGACCCGTCGGGGTGAACAATATTTGTAACAACCGTGTCAGGTTCATCGCATGAAACTGCTATCGCGAGTATCAATAAAACGATGATTCTTATATGATTTTTTTTCATGTTTTAAATTTTTATTTTATTACAATCAATTTCAGACAGCTTCTTCTCAATCAATTTTTTAAGCTCAGGATCTTCCTTTATCATTTTATCCAGATCTTTATACTCTTTTTTCAACTGATCTATAGTTCGGAAAAGTTCTTCCAGTTGTTTATCAGAATTGGCCTTTTTAAAAAACGGCAATCTCTTTTCCGAGAACCTGAGCATCATCATTCTTCTTTCGGAGTATTCTCCGGGAACTCCTGAAGCATCTCTTTCGTAGGATTCTATCTGGCGGCTAAGGTGAGTGATTTGTTTCATCATGATGCTTTGCTGAAAGACAAATGTTATAACAAGAAAAACTGAGGCGGTTATCAGGCTTCGCCTCACCCATGTAATATAAATCCACCCAAAGATAAATCCGATCAGATCACGGAAATCCTGGTCAGGCTTCTGCTTTTCCAAAATCTTTTTCAGGATCTTTTCTTCAATTTCATCAGGTTGGCTCAACACTGGATTTTTTCTTCTCAGGATCTCCAGCACTTTTTCATATTTCCCTTTTTCCTGTTCCATCGTTATAAATATTTTTCGATCATCCCTGATATGCTGTTTCTCGCGTGGTACAGATTTGCTTTTATCACTGTTTTGCTGATACCTGTTACTTCAGATATTTCATCGCTTGTCATCTCATCAATTTCTGACAGGATAAAAATTGCTTTTTGCTTTGGGCTCAGCTTGTCTGTCAGCATCCCGATTATCTTTGCAGTTTCATCATTCTCCAACTGAGATGAAGGCATCTGTGAAATTCTTTCAGACAGAATCTGCCACGTTTTCTCATCAGCCACATATTCACGGTTTCTCTTTTTTTGTCTCAGCTGGTCGTAACATTTATTAATCACAATCTTGTAGATCCATGTCTTGTAGACTTCTGCTGATTTGATACTCTTCAATTTCTGCCAGATGGTCACCATTGTTTCCTGCACCACATCCTTTGCCAGATCCTCGTCGCCGAGCATCCTGAATGCAAGGGAGAAAGCAAACGGAGAAGTTAGTTCCACAAGTTTTCTGAAATTGCTTAAATTTCCTCCCCTGCATTCTTCTATGAGTCTTAAATCGATCAAAATTCTTCTCCCTTTACATTAAAGACGACAAAAGATCTCCAAGGTAAAAAACATATAGTAATTTTAGTGTGAAAAAATATTGTTATATGCAAAAGATTATTGCCGTAAAGACCGATAAAAGAAATGGTTTATATGACATTACTTCTGAAGTTGTATCCCTGATAAAGGAAAGCAAGGTGAAAAATGGCATTGCTTCTGTTTATGTAAGAGGTTCTACTGCAGCAGTTATGATACAGGAGAACTGGGATCAGTCTGTTCAGAATGATGTGGTGACCCTTCTGGGCAGGATGGTTCCTTCAGGAATATGGGAACATGACCGCCAGGATAATAACGGGGATGCTCATCTGAAAGCGGGTTTGATCGGCCCCTCGGAAACAATTCCCATAATTGACTCTGCTCCCGGTTTGTCAACCTGGCAGAATATATTCCTGTGTGAATTTGATGGTCCCAAGGAACGAAGGGAAGTTGTGGTTACAATAATTGCCGACAACTGAATACGGAATCATTTTTGTTGTTTTGTGGCTATTGCAACATTTTCAATGAATGTTTTGTATTTTTTTCTTTCGACAGAAGACTTTTTAAAAAGTGTTGTAAATTGTTCTTCAGAAAGATTTTGCCAATCCTCAGCCGTCATCTGCCGCAGTTCAGGCTTAATCTCAAACTCCGGAACTCTGTTTGGTAATGCATCCCTGTTCCAGGGGCACACCTCCTGGCATCTGTCGCAGCCATAGACTCGTCCTCCAAGTTTTGGAACTATCTCATCCGGAATCGGGCCCCTGTTTTCAATAGTAAGATTTGCAATACACTTCCGGGCATCTATTGTACGGTCTTCATTAATAGCTGCCGTCGGGCATTGTTCAATGCAGAGCCTGCAGCTGCCACAATAGTCGAAAGAGGCAGGCTTATCATATTCAAGTTCAATATTAAGAATCAATGCTCCGATGAAAAAGAATGAACCGATTTTTTTGTTTATCACTAATGAATGTTTCCCCTGCCAGCCTATACCGGCTTCTGCTGCCCACGCCTTTTCCAGAAGGGGAGCTGAATCCGAGAAAGGCCGTCCATCGGCTTCCGGGTTAATGGACCTGATAAAGACTAAAAGCTCACCAAGCTTTCTTTTAATTACATCCTGATAAGCTTCACCAAAAGCATACATTGACAGTACCGGAACTCCTGGTTCAGTTTGCTTTTTATCCGTATAATAATTGAGCCCTGTTACGATCAGCGATTTTGCTCCGGGAACGAGTGATTCAGGATTGATCCTCTTTCCGATATCCCTGGCAAGATAACTCATTCCGGCATTCATCCCGGATGTGCACCAGTTTTTTAAAATATCTTCCCTTTCCGTCAGGGAGCGCGAGGCAGCTATTCCGCACAGATCAAACCCAAGCTCGCTCGCTTTCTCTTTGATAAGGAGTGAAAGGGTTTCATCACCTGTAGCAGCCATATCCGGTATGTTCTATAGAAATCCAAGTTCCAGCTTAGCCTCATCGCTCAGCATATTCCTGTCCCACGGAGGGTTAAATGTTAATTTAAGGTCACACTCCTTTACTCCTCTTGTGCCGCCCACCTTATACTTAACCTCCTCAAGAAGTTCGTCAGCCATAGGGCAGTTGGGAGCTGTAAGAGTCATCGTGATATGTGCAACATGCTCCTCATCAAGGCTTATGTCATAAATAAGCCCCAGATCGTAGATATTAACAGGGATTTCCGGATCGAATATACTTTTAAGCACATCACCAATACGGGTTTCTATTTCAAGTTGTTCAGAAGGATCCATTTTCCTGGAGATTTTTATTATTTCTTAGTTTCAAAAATTCTATCCTTAACATCAGCAGCAATAGAATACTGACGCAGAATATAGCTCTGACAGAGTAGATAGTTGCAAGGGTTCCCTTGCTTGAGATCAGCGCAATGGATGGAGCCAGCAGCATTCCTATCCAAACAGAAAACGGTTCCGTATTCTCCCTGGAATCAAGCAGTCGTTTAACAACCGGGAAATACGCAATTACAAGTATTACCTGCATCATTATATTTGTCAGCCAGTGATTCTGTGTAAAGATCCAGAACAGCAGAATAATCATCACAGCAGCCAGGCAACTCCTGTCGAACCTTGTAAACTTTGAACTCTTATCTCCAAAGAGAAAGATCGCCACGCAGACAGTAACTACATATATCAGGTCAACAGTATTCATAATATTGTCAAGCAGTCCATATCCTCCTTCCGATCTGTATGTTACCAGGCTCATTATGATTGCCACGGAAAAGAACAGCCACATTGCGAGAGCAGGCTTGATCTCTTTTCTTACGAGGAGCAATATGTATCTTACCATAATAACAATGGTAATTACTATTACTGCGTATATTGAAAACTCTCTCATCTGTTTATTTCATTAAATTTTCCTTTGGCATCATATGCCATTGAATAGAGCTTCATCTGCCGTACCATTGAAAGCAGTCCGTTTGAACGCGTAGGGGAAAGATTCTGTCTCAGCCCGATTTTTTCAATAAAATACAGATCGGCTGAAATTATTTCCTGGGGTGTGCGCCCTGAAAGAACTTTAATCAGCAGCGCCACAATGCCACGGGTTATAATTGCGTCACTGTCTGCGGTGAAGGTTATAATTTTCCCGTCATATTCAGGATACAGCCATACTTTTGACTGGCAACCCTCTATAAGAAAATCCTTCACTTTATACCGCGGATCAATAACCGGCAAATCCTTTCCAAGATCTATCAGCAGGTTGTATTTATCCATCCAGTCATCAAAGAAAGAGAACTCATCAATAATCTTATCCTGTACCTCGTTAATTGTCATATAATTTCTTTATGCAAACATACTGATCACCTTATTAATTCCGGTTGCAAGGCTGTCAATCTCCTGCTTTGTATTATAGAAACAGAGGGAAGCTCTTACTGTTCCGTTAATACCATAGCGGTCCATAACCGGTTGTGCACAGTGAGTGCCTGTTCTTACTGCAATTCCCATCTTGTCGAGGATCATACCTGTATCATACTGGTGTATCCCATCGATCAGAAAAGAAAGTGTCGGTATTTTATTGGCAGATCTTCCAAATATCCTTAATCCCTTTATGGCTGTAAGCCTTTCGGTTGCATAGGAGAGCAATTCCTGTTCTCGGGCTTCAATATCAATCCTGCCGATGGCTGTCACATAATCCAGAGCGGCAGCAAGGCCAATCGCTCCGGGATAGTTTGTTGTGCCGGCTTCAAATTTAAAGGGAAGTTCATTATAGGTAGTCTTCTCAAAGGTTACCTGATCAACCATATCTCCGCCCCCCTGATACGGCGGCAGTTCCGAAAGCCATTTCTCTTTTCCGTAGAGGCATCCTATCCCTGCAGGTCCGTATACTTTGTGTCCCGAGAAAACATAAAAATCACAATCCATTTCCCTGACATCAACAACACCATGCTGAACTCCCTGAGCACCATCAATAAGTACCGGAATATTCCGGGAATGTGCAGCGGCAATTATTTCATTCACAGGAAGTACAGTCCCGAGGGAATTTGATACCTGTGCAACTGACACCAGTCTGGTTTTTAAAGAGAGAAGCCTGAGGTATTCCTCAAAAATGATATCCCCGGTATCATCAATGGGTATGACCTTAAGTACAGCACCTTTCCGCTCACACATCATCTGCCAGGGAACAATATTTGCATGATGTTCCAGGTGACTTATGATGATTTCATCTCCCGGCCTGATATATCGTTCGCCGAAGGAAAATGCGATGCCATTTATTGAACCGGTCGTGCCCGATGTAAAAACAACTTCTTCTTTCTTGCCGGCATTTATGAATGATCTTACTTTTTCGCGTGCATTTTCATATGCTTCTGATGACATGTCGCTTAATAAGTGCACTCCTCTGTGGATATTTGCATTGTAGGAGTTATAAATATCAGTCAAAGCCTCAATAACTGCTAATGGTTTCTGTGTTGTAGCTCCGTTGTCAAAATATACGAGGGGCTTATTGTAGACTTTCCTGTTAAGAATCGGAAAATCGGCTCTTATTTCTTCAATAGGTTTCACATTTTTTCAGATTATCCGCACTTAACCATACAACTGGCACATCTTGAAAGCTCTCCCCTGAGGCGTTGCATGACCAGTTTATCCATTCTTTCGCGAAGTGGCTCAATTTTTATATTCTGTATCACCTCGTGTGCAAATCCGAACATCAGCATAAGTCTTGCCTCACGTTTGTTAATGCCCCGCGACTGAATATAGAAGAGGGCATCATTATCCAGCTGACCTACGGTGGCTCCATGACTGCATTTTACATCATTTGCATAAATCTCAAGTTGCGGCTTGGTATCCATCTTTGCATCATCGGTAAGCAGGATATTATTATTTTTCTGGTAAGCCAGTGTACCCTGAGCATCAGGCCTTACAAGGATCCTCCCGTTGAAGGCACCAGTTGACATATCATCAAGGACACCTTTAAACAGCTGATTGCTTGTACAGTTAGGAAAAGCGTGTTCAACATTCACATAATTATCTATATGCTGCCACTTATCTGCAAGAAACAGGCCGTAGGAATTACTTTCTGCTCCTTCACCTCCGAGGTAATGATAGGTGCTGTTGCGTATCAATCCGCCGTGCAGTGTCATATTATTTGAAGATGCCACACTGTTCCTCTCCTGGTGTATGAAAGTATGGGTTATTTTGCATGCAGCATTATGCTCGTTCTGCACTCTTATAATGTCAAAATGGGCATCTTCTCCCACAAAGATTTCAGTTACAGAATTGGTAAGGAATTTTTTTGGAGAGAGTGTGTGATCGCAAACTATTATAGAGAATTCAGCCCTCTTTTCAACAATAATAAGGTTCCTGTGCTGGCTGAATGAATCCTCCTCGGCCTGTACAAGGTTGACAACCTGCACTGGCTTTGAAAGGATCACTCCCTCAGGCACATAAACAAAAACGCCATCTGAAGCCATTGCCGAGTTCAGATGAACAAGGCCGTCGGTATCACTGTGGGCATACTTGCCGTAATGTTTTTCAATTATTTCCGGGAACTTTTTTGCAGCTTCATTGAGGCTTCCTATCCAGACGCCACTGGGAAGCTGGCGAAGCTTCTCTTTAATAGTAGGATAAAAGCCATTAAGAAGGACAATCCCGTGTGCATCCAGTTCTGAAATATCGCATCTGAACTCCTCTGCCTTTTCAAAATCGGAAGCTTCAGGCATGAAATAGGTTGCATAATCATGGTCAAAAAAGATACTGAGATTGGTATATTTATATGCCTCATCTTTTTTGGTTGGTATTCCCAATTCACTGAATTTCCCGAAAGCCTCCTCCCTGAACGAATTAATATACGATGAAGAGTTATCGGATATCTTTCCGATATTCTCCTGATAAAGCTTCAGGTATTTTTCAGTTATCTCAGATTTGCCGTTCATGCCAGTATACTATTTTCTACCTCTTTTTTGATCCAGTCATAACCCTTCTCTTCCAGTTCAAGGGCAAGTTCTTTCCCGGCAGTCTTGACGATCCTTCCATCATACAGAACATGCACCACATCTGGTACGATATAATCAAGGAGTCTCTGGTAGTGTGTGATCACAATAAATGAATTATCAGGCCGCTTGAGTTTGTTAACTCCATTGGCTACTATCCGGAGTGCATCAATATCGAGTCCTGAATCAGTTTCATCGAGTATAGCCAGTTTTGGCTCGAGCATTGCCATCTGAAAGATCTCATTTTTCTTCTTTTCGCCACCTGAAAAACCCTCATTGACAGACCTGTTTGCCAGTTTGGAATCTATCTCTACCATCTCCTTTTTCTCACGCATCATTTTCAGGAAGTCAGATGCAGAGAGAGGATCGAGTCCTTTGTGTTTACGATGCTCATTTACGGCAGTCTTCATGAAGTTGACCATACTTACTCCGGGGATCTCTATGGGATATTGGAATCCCAGAAAAATTCCCTCTTTTGCACGTTCTTCTGCAGACATGCCAAGAAGATCTTTCCCCATGTATGATACAGTACCTTCCGTAACCTCAACAAATTCACGTCCTGCAAGGACTGCTGCCAGGGTACTTTTGCCGGATCCGTTGGGACCCATTATTGCATGGATTTCACCCTGTTTAACCTTAAGACTTATCCCTTTTAAAATGTTTTTACCACTAATAGAGACCTTCAAATTATTTATAATCAACATGACAAAAAATGAATCTAATAAAATTAAAATTTAACCTACACTTCCTTCAAGACTTATCTGAAGAAGTTTCTGTGCTTCAACTGCAAATTCCATAGGCAATTTATTAATCACCTCCCGGGCATACCCGTTTACAATCAGACCTATGGCGTCCTCGGTAGAGATTCCCCTCTGGTTGCAATAAAATATCTGATCTTCACCTATCTTCGATGTTGTCGCCTCGTGCTCCACAATAGCAGTCTGGTTGTCAACCTCAAGGTATGGAAAGGTGTGAGCCCCGCATTTGTCGCCAAGCAGTAATGAATCGCACTGTGAAAAGTTCCTCGCATTTGTTGCATTTTTGAGGACCTTTACAAGCCCCCTGTAGCTGTTTTGTCCTTGCCCGGCCGAGATCCCTTTTGAGATGATAGTACTTTTTGTATTTTTGCCGATGTGGATCATCTTTGTTCCGGTATCAGCCTGCTGATGGTTGTTGGTAACAGCAACAGAATAGAATTCACCGGTGGAATTATCACCACGCAGGATGCATGAAGGATACTTCCATGTTATTGCAGACCCTGTTTCAATCTGTGTCCAGGATATCTTCGAACTCTCTCCCTTGCATAGACCCCGCTTGGTGACAAAATTGAAGACTCCTCCCTTACCTTCCTTATTGCCGGGATACCAGTTCTGTACTGTGGAGTATTTCACCTCAGCATTTTTTTCTGCTATTATCTCAACAATTGCTGCATGAAGCTGATTTTCGTCCCTTGATGGAGCAGTACACCCTTCAAGATAACTGACATAGCTTTCTTCATCAGCAATAAGCAGAGTCCTTTCAAACTGCCCGGTGTTTGCCGAGTTTATCCTGAAATAGGTCGAGAGCTCCATTGGGCATCTTACACCTTTTGGTATATAACAGAATGAACCGTCACTGAAGACAGCCGAATTAAGGCATGCAAAAAAATTATCTGTATATGGCACAACAGAGCCCATAAATCGCCTTACAAGGTCGGGGTATTCCTGCACAGCATCACTGAATGAGCAGAAAATTATACCCATCTCAGCCAGGGTCTCCTTAAAAGTTGTCCTAACCGAGACACTGTCAATTACAGCATCTACAGCAACACCTGCAAGGTGCTTCTGTTCTTCGAGAGGTATGCCAAGCTTATCAAAAGTCTTTTTTAGCTCAGGATCAATCTCATCTATACTGTTAAGGACCGGCATGTTTTTAGGAGCAGCATAGTAAATAATCTCATTATACGGTATTTCTGGTATTTTGAGATTTGGCCACTTAGGCATTTTCATTGTGAGCCAGTGTCGATAAGCCTTCAGCCGGAATTCAAGCAGCCACTCCGGTTCATTCTTTTTTGCAGAAATGATCCTCACCACCTCCTCGCTAAGCCCCCTGGGAATCCGTTCCATTTCAATATCTGAATAGAAACCATATTTATATTCACCTGAGGTAACGTCACTTATTATCTTATCCTGAGTATTCTCCATATTTATCGTTTGCAACAGCGGTATTACGCTTAATACATAAACAAGTTGAAAATAGAAAAGTTATCCGGAAAATTGATTTTCTTTGGTTCCCCAACCCCAAAGGGGTCAAAGAAAATCAATTACCAAATTTCAGTGTCGGGGTAAAATTTAAATCTCTCTATTAAATCCCTGATATACTGTATCATTTTATAATTCAATCCTGCTAATTGTATTTAATCTAAATAAAAAGGCAAAAGTATAAAAAATATAGGATTTGTTATTGTTTATGTTCTGAATATTGATTTGCAGAAATTCCATTTTATTATGCTGAACATAAAAATATAATTAAATTCGCGGCTTGATTTGTTATTATAACTATTCTTCAGTTCCAAATCTTCATTAATGAGAAATTATCTTAATTCACTACTCGCCGGGAACAACAAGAAATTATTTATTTCCCTGGTAATTTTGTTTTCTCCGCTCTCACTGTTTGCAGCGGGAGGCAATGTCCCTTCACTGGGACCAATCAGATTGGAATTTATTATATTCGGTCTCATTCTTCTGGGAGTTGCATTATTTCACAACCAGACTTTCCGGGTGGCCGTAATTGGTCTTTCGGTTTTACTTACATTCAAGCTTATTTTCGACCCGGGTTTTCACCTGATGGAGCATATATTCGGAACAACGCCAATGGGTGAACAGCTGATGGATAAGGGTTTGCGGCAGGGAGAATGGGGTATTTTTGTTAATCTTCTCGGGCTGCTGCTGGGATTTGCAATTTTGTCAAAAATATTTGAAGAATCAGGTGTTCCTGATGTTTTGCCAAGGTTTCTCCCCAATGACTGGAAAGGGCCATTTATTCTTCTGGTATTCGTATTTATCCTGTCGTCATTCCTCGATAATATTGCTGCAGCACTTATAGGAGGAACCATTGCACTTGTTGTTTTCAGAAAAAAAGTACATATAGGGTATATTGCTGCGATAGTTGCAGCGAGTAATGCCGGAGGAAGCGGAAGCGTTGTCGGAGACACGACAACAACAATGATGTGGATCGATGGTGTCAGCGCATTTAATGTACTGCATGCTTTTATTGCTGCAGGAGCTGCCCTTTTATTCTTTGCATGGTTTGCATCTCACCAGCAGGACAAATATCAGAGAATAGAAAAGGATGCCGATCCCTCAGCCAGGATAGACTGGGTCAAAATATTTAATGTAGCGCTGATTCTTTCAGGTGCAATTATTTCAAATGTACTTTATGACATGCCTGCGCTTGGAGTCTGGATTGCCCTGGTTCTTGGAGCGTTCCTCAGACCGGTTCCATGGAAAGAAGTACCGGGTGCAATAAAGGGAACAATTTTTCTTCTTTGCCTGGTATTATGTGCATCCCTCATGCCTGTTGAAGAGCTTCCTGATGCATCATGGATGACAGCTTTCTCTCTCGGGTTTCTCTCAGCAGTCTTTGATAACATTCCTCTTACAAAGCTTTGTCTTGACCAGGGCCATTACGACTGGGGAATGCTAGCATATGCCGTGGGATTCGGTGGCTCAATGATATGGTTCGGATCATCTGCAGGAGTAGCCATTACAAATAAATTTCCTGAATCACGGAATGTTTTTCTCTGGGTTAAAAGCGGATGGCATGTTGCAGTCGCATATATTATTGGTTTCTTTACCCTCTATCTTATTATGGGATGGGAACCTGCTGATAATAAAGAACATAAAATAATAAATTGTCCTGTCCCCGGATGTCCGATGGCAAATCAGGCAGAAAAGGGAGCTGAGAATGGTACGGTAAGTTACCTGGAGCTGACGAAATAACAATGCAATGAAGGTTTATTTAGGGTTGGTTTAAAAATCAACCACCTCCCCCCTTTTCGCCAATTAGCGGACAGGGGTACTCCTCCTTCAAAAGGAGGAGAAAGTTGTGTTTTAAATACCTGTCTTTCCCACTCATTTTGTATCCGCCTGCAGGTTACCCCTTGTAGCAAAAAAGTCTTACCTTTAGGGAATTAATTTTAATCAAAGGATATGAAAAGGTTCATTGTTGCATCATTAGCTTTCTCTATTTCCCTGTTTCACATCAGCGCACAATCTGAAAAGGAGATAAAGGCTGAAATCAAACATGTCACCGTATTCCCCGACAGGGCACAGATTAATCATGAAGCATCTGTTTCTATCCAGCCCGGGAAAACCACGTTGAAGCTTTCAGCGCTGTCTCCGTATATTGATATCCAAAGCATTCAGGTAAAAGGATTTGGAGATTTCACTATCCTCTCTGTAAATCATCAGAACAACTATCTTCAGAACCTGGAAGACTCCCCCGAGATAAAAAGTATCAGGAGCCAGCTTGAATCGCTTCAAAGGAAAGTTGAAGATGAGAAGGCTGCTATCAGCATACTCAAGGAAAAAGAGGCTTTCCTGATTGCCAACAGAGGAATACTTGTAAAAGAGACTACATTTTCAATTGAACAGCTTAAGAGCGTCATGGATCTCTATACCAAGAACATGGAACAGGTTACAGTAACAACACTGATGAAAGAGAGGCTGATAAAAGACTATGAGAAACAGATCGCAGCGCTTCAGAAGCAGATTGCCGAAAAGCTTGGAAGTCAACAGCTTCCGTCTGGCGAGATCTATGTTACTGTCAGCTCTGAGAAACAGGTTGCAGGGAAGCTGACATTAAGCTATGTAGTTGGTAATGCTGGCTGGTATCCCTCATATGACATAAGAGTAGATGATATCAAAAATCCTGTATCCATTTCCTATAAGGCAAATGTATTTCAGAATTCCGGAGTCGACTGGAAAGATATAAAAATAAGCTTCTCCAATGCAACACCATGGATTGCGGGTGACATGCCTGTATTATACCCATGGTTCATAGACTATTACATTCCTCCTCAACCCTCCTATAGAGCAGCTCCACAGGCAGCCGGTGTTAAGAAAAGCAAGGCTCCCGAGTTAATGGAGATGGCCGTAGCGGATAATGCTGAAATGGTGAAAGAAGCTGCTCCTCTCATTGTTGAGAAAAAGATCGGAGAAACGACAGTCACATTCGATGTCGCCGTGCCATCTACGATCCCTGCGGATGGCAAGCTGCAGACTGTTGAAATACAGCGCCTCACTGCTCCTGCTGAGTATAAATATATCACTGTACCAAAGATCTCCCAGTTTGCCTACCTCACAGCAAACATTGCTGACTGGGCTAAATTAAGCCTCCAGAGCGGAGAAGCCACACTCTATTTTGAGAATTCATTTGTGGGAAAATCTAATGTCAATGTAAGTCAGCTGACAGATACCTTAACACTGTCTCTCGGAACTGACAACAGTATTATTGTGAAGAGAGAGAAACGGGTTGATTTCACCAGCAGGAGAATTATCGGCTCCAACAAGACAGAGACCTATTCATTCCTGCTGACTGTAAGAAACAATAAGCCTGTTCCCATAAAAATAACCCTTAACGACCAGATACCTGTTTCTTCCAACAACGGAATTACCGTTGATCCCCTTGAATTGTCAGGTGGAAAGCATAATGCGCAAACGGGGGAGGTAAGGTGGGATCTGGAAATCAATAAACAGGAATCAAGGCAGATAGTATTGACCTATTCAGTTAAATATCCAAAAGATAGAACGGTTATACTTGAATAAAAAATCCAATCATACTATGAATTTACTCGGTAATCTTATCTGGCTGATATTCGGAGGAATAATAATAGCGATAGAATACTTCATCGGGAGCATCATTCTTATGATAACGATCGTAGGTATTCCGTTCGGCCTTCAGACGCTCAAAATGGCATCACTTTCATTATGGCCATTTGGACGGGATACCCAGGTACATTCAAGAGCGTCAGGATGTCTGTATATATTCATGAACGTTCTGTGGCTTCTGACAGGAGGTCTTTGGATAGCTGCCACTCATCTGATATTTGGTGTAGTCCTTTGTATAACTATTATCGGAATACCCTTTGGACTCCAGCATTTTAAGCTTACGGCGATAGCTTTAAGTCCTTTTGGAAGAGACATATACAGAGTTTGATATACAGAATGACTTTCCCGCATATTGCCCAGATTGACGCAGAATATAACAATTGAAATGGATAGATCTGAAAACAAAAATACTTCAATCAATGAGCTTGGAAAATTCAGGCTGATTGAGCATTTAACAGGAAAGAATAAGCCTGTAAACCAATCTACCATTTCAGCCATTGGTGATGACGCTGCAATTATTGATTCAGGCGGGTTGATGACACTTGTATCAACTGATCTGCTGCTTGAGGGCATACACTTTAACCTCATCTATTCACCATTAAAACACCTTGGATATAAAGCAGTTATCAGAGCCATCTCAGATATATATGCCATGAACGGAGATCCGGAACAGTTACTTGTTTCCCTGGGGATCAGCTCCAGATTCTCCCTGGAGCAGGTTGAAGAAATCTATGAAGGAATTTATCTGGCATGCGAAAAATACAATATTGACCTTGCCGGTGGTGACATGACAAGTTCTCTCACAGGGCTAACCATAGGGGTTACAGCTGTCGGGAGAGCCGGGAAAGATAAGATAGTTAAAAGAAGTGGTGCACGGGCAAATGATCTAATTTGCGTTACAGGCGATTTCGGAGCAGCCTTTATGGGATTGCAGCTCCTTGAAAGAGAGAGAAAACTATTTGTTAAAGAAAGAATCTCCCAGCCGGATCTTTCGGGTTATGAATACATAATCGGGAGACAGCTTAAACCGGAGATTCCTGTCGGAACAATTAAGGAACTCCGGGAGGAAGGGATAAAACCTTCATCGATGATAGATGTGACTGATGGTCTGGCATCTGATCTGTTGCATATCTGCAGATTATCCGGTACGGGCTGCAGAATTTTTTACAGTAAGGTACCAATCGACTATGAGACTTCAAAGCTTGCTGAAGAGTTCAATATTGATCCTATGACACCGGCTCTAAATGGAGGGGAAGATTATGAAATCCTTTTTACTGTTCCTCTTGATTTACATGAGAGAATAAAGCTGATAAAATCAGTTACAGTCATTGGTCATATGACAGCGGCCGGAACTTCATGTTCCGTTGTGGGGGATGATGGATCAGAAGTAGGTATTACTTCACCAGGATGGAAATAAATGGCTGTCTATCGGGCTCTGATTATTCCTCTTTCTGACTTTCTTATGAATTCCAGAATATAATCCCTGTCATCTGAAGGGCGAAATAAATTCCGGACACTTTCCACAGCTTGTGAGAAATTAAGCTTGCTCAGATAAATGGTGCGGTAGATATTATGGATCTCATCTATTCTTTCTTTTTCGAATCCGCGACGTGTAAGGCCTACTGAATTAAGTCCCATATAGGAAAGAGGATCGCGGTCTGCTTTTATGAACGGAGGAACATCTATCCTCACTTTGGAACCTCCGCCAAGAATCACATGAGCCCCGATACGGCAGAACTGATGCACCAGCGTACCTCCGCTGAGAATAGCCCAGTCGTCAACCTGCACCTCACCTGCAAGGCCGGTACCATTTCCGACTATAATGTTGTTCTTAAGAATACAATCATGACCAATATGAGAATATGCCATCAGCAGACATCCGTTTCCCACAACTGTTTTTCCGGCAGAAGCAGTTCCCCTGTTAACCGTGACACCTTCTCTTATTGTAGTATTATCACCGATTTCAGCGGTGGTATCCTCGCCTCTGAACTTCATATCCTGCGGGATTCCCGAAACAACAGAGGAAGGGAAGATGCTGCAATTTTTACCTATCCTTGCGCCATCCATGACAGTCGCATTCGGGCCTATCCATGTTCCGTCACCAATAATGACATTTGCAGCTATATAGGCAAAAGGTTCAATTGTTACATCATTTCCGATTCTGGCATCCTTATGAATAAAAGCTAAATCCGATATCATTGTACCTTTATTTATTTTTCACAATCTGAGCCGTCATTTCCCCTTCAAGCACAAGCTTATTTCCGACAAAAGCTTGTCCAAACATTGTTACGATTCCCCTGCGAATAAGATCGGTCAATTCCATTTTAAGGATTATTGTATCTCCCGGAACCACCTTTTGTTTAAACTTCAGCTTATCGATCTTAAGAAAATAAGTTGAATATTTTTCAGGTTCTGCAACAGTGCTGAGAACGAGCAATCCGCCTGTCTGAGCCAGAGCTTCAACCATCAGGACACCTGGCATTACAGGTTCTCCCGGAAAATGGCCCTGAAAAAAACCTTCGTTGAATGTAACATTTTTGATCCCGACTATTGATGTCTCATCAAGGGAGATAATTTTATCAACAAGCAAAAAAGGATATCTGTGAGGAAGGCGTTTCCTTATATCCTCAAGAGTAAATACAGGTGGCAGAGACGGATCATATACCGGAATTTCCTTCTTTGAAAGAGCTTTTTTCATCTCCTGCCTGATAAGTTTGGCTAATCTTGTGTTGGCAAAGTGGCCGGGACGTGTTGCTACAACCTTACCTTTAATAGGATGTCCTACCAGGGCAAGATCACCAATTATATCAAGCAGCTTATGACGTGCAGGCTCGTTCGGATAACGGAGTTCTGTATTATTAAGAACACCTTCTTTATGATTAGTTATTCCCGGACGGTTAAATAATATTGCAATTCGATCGATCTCCTCCTGAGAAACCTCTTTTTCAAGGATTACCACAGCATTGTCAAGGTCTCCTCCTTTAATGAGACCCATTTTAAAAAGAGGTTCCAGTTCATGAAAAAATACAAATGTGCGGCTTTTACTGATCTTTTCTTCAAAATCATCAATAGAGTCGAGAATTGCATACTGGTTACCAAGTATCTTTGAATTATAATCAATCAGTACATTTATACTGAAATGGTCGTCGGGATATAAAATAAGATCTACTCCATGCTCTTCATCAGAGAATGTGATCTTCTGCTTAACAACAAAATAATTTCTATCCTCCTTAAGATCAACGATTCCTGCCTCTTTAATAGCTTCCACAAATTTCATTGAGGAACCGCCCATAATTGGTGCTTCGGGGCCATTCAATTCGATTATAGCATTGTCAACACTTAAACCATTAAGGGCAGCCAGAACATGTTCAATGGTCTGGACAGATGCATTGTTCTGGACTAATGTTGTTCCCCGTGATGTTTCCGTAACATGCTCAGCCAGAGCATCAATTACTGGCTTTCCAGGCAGGTCGACCCTGCAGAATTTATATCCGTGATTAGCCGGAGCGGGTTTAAAAGTCATTGTTACATTAATCCCTGTATGCAAACCTTTTCCGTTAAGGCTAATCTCCTTTGCAAGGGTCCTCTGTTTTTCACTCATCAGCAATAAAAGTTAAGAATATTTCCGGGTACAAAAAAAATAAAAATATTTCGAACAATCCAGAGAAATATGTTTAAACTGGACTCCTTGCTTCATAATCAATATCGAACGCAATGTAAAACTACTTCTTTTTCAATGATTCCATCTCTTTTTCAATCGAGTCGACTCTCATTTTCAGTTCGGGAAGCTTTTTAAATATAACAGTCGATCTCATGAACTGTTTAATATCAAATGCAGGAGATCCTATTATCACAGTGTTTTCTTCCTTAACATCCCCGAGTAAACCAGCCTGGGCCCCTATTTTTGATCCGTTTGCAATCCTGAGATGACCTGCCAGGCCTGCCTGTCCTCCAAACATGCAATTCTTTCCTATTTTTGTCGAGCCAGAAATACCAGTCTGTGCAGCCATCACTGTATTCTCACCAACCTCAACATTATGACCGATCTGTATCAGATTATCGAGTTTAACACCTTTATGGATTACTGTGGAGCCCATTGTTGCCCTGTCAATGGTAACATTCGCCCCAATTTCAACGAAGTCTTCAAGAATGACATTCCCCAACTGGGGGATCTTCATATATTCATTATCTGACTGGGGAGCGAAGCCGAATCCGTCACTTCCTATCACCGACCCTGCATGAATTATGCATCCCTCTCCAATTACACAGTCATGATAAATAGTTACTCCCGGATTAAGGGTGCAATTTTTCCCCAACTTTGTATTATCTCCTAAATAAACATTCGGATAAACAGAACATCCGTCACCTATAATGCAATTTTCCCCGATATATGCATATGGACCTATGTAAACATCTGAACCAATTTTTGCAGTGTTTTCAATTATGGCTGCAGGGTGGATTCCCATTTTTCTCGGCCTTGCCTGATCCACAAGACGCAGCAGTGAAGCGAAGGCTTCATAGGCATTCTCTACTTTAATAAGTGTTGCATCTATCTTTCCGGCTGGAACGAAAGTCTTATTTACCAGAACGACTGATGAACCTGTCGTATAAATATAATGTTCATACTTTGGGTTTGAAAGGAATGAAAGAGCTCCCTCATGTCCCTCTTCAATTTTGGCAACTGTATTGACCCTTGTATCTGGGTTGCCCACTATTTCACCTTTCAAAAATCCGGCAATTGTTGTGGCAGTAAATTCCATAAACATTAGTTTTAGTTATCTGCATTCTTTTGGATAGCATAGAAAATATTTTGTAATCCGTTCTGAAAGGAACCTGTGGTCGAACATATCCGATACAGTCGAGATATCTGCTGTACTGCCATCCTTTAGTAATATTTTAACTTCGGTTGTATCCGGAGTATAAGCCACATTTGAAATGCTGTCTGTCAGAACATAGTAATCTTCAAATTCTTTCCCTACCAACATTAGTCTTCCAGCCCTGGTCCTGAGTTCATTTACTCTTTCAGCGGGAAAAGGTGAATCCTGGAGTTCAATGGCAAAAAGATCCCGCCGCAATAATCTGCGGGAAAGGTCTGAAAGAACCTTATCCGAATTATCCATCCAGTATTTTGCTGAAACAAGGATGTCGCTGTCATCAAGCCTGGTGAAATTTGAAGCAATGAGCCCGGGGGTAAACTGAATGTTGCTTTCAAGATCAGCCTTGCCAATCTCATTGTAAAGAAAAAATCTGAGAGCAGGAGTTGAATAGAGGTCAATTCCTTCACAGGCAAGTTCTTTTGCTCTTTTCAGTATATTAACCAGCAGGCTTTCTGATGAAATGACAGTCTTATGCATGTAAACCTGCCAGTACATAAGCCTCCGGGCAATCAGGAACTTTTCAAGCGAATAGATTCCCTTTTCATCAGCGACAAGAGTGTCATCCACAACATTGAGCATACTTATTATTCTCTCTGATCCTACAGATCCTTCTATAACTCCTGTGAAAAAACAGTCCCTCCGGAGGTAATCAAGCCTGTCCATGTCCATCTGCCCTGAGATCAATTCATGAAGAAATTTTCTTTTATAGCTCCCCCGGAAAATCTGAATGGCCAGATCGAGTTTTCCGGAATATTCTTCATTAAGTTTTCTCATTAACAGCAGAGAAAGGTCTTCATGGGTAATACCGTTTATTATTGATTTTTCAAGAGAATGAGAAAATGGTCCGTGGCCGATATCATGCAACAATATTGCAATGTAAGTTGCTTCCTCTTCTTCATCTGAGATTCCGGCACCTTTGCTTCTGAGTGTGCTGATAGCCATTTCCATCAGGTGCAATGCACCAAGACCATGCTGAAAGCGGGTGTGATTAGCACCCGGATAAACGAAGTTTGTAATGCCAAGCTGTTTGATATTTCTCAGCCTCTGAAACCAGGGATGTTCAATAAGGTCAAATACGAAATCGCCCGGGATGCTTATAAATCCATAAACCGGATCGTTAATAATTTTTCGCTTGTTAATCAGGTATCCCAACTTGAAAATTTTACTCTGCAAAAATAGGAATTAGTTTAACAATTCAATAAATAAGAGCTGTATAACAGGAGGATTTTAATTTTCAAAAGGATGAGGATTTTTGAAATCGGGGAGGTAGTTCTGAAAGCTATCCATATCCTGAACCCATCCATTTCTGAACCCCAACTTTTCCATTGCAGAAACCACACTTTCATACTCATCCTTACGCAAAGGACGATTCAGGAATGGATGATTTCTTACCTTAAATGCCGGATGGAATTGTGACATCAGCGACAGGTTAACACCAGCAGATAACTCTTCGGCAATGATCTCCAAAACTCTGATGCTCTCTTCAATATGGCCAGGCAAAACCAGATGCCTTATAAGCATCCCGGATTCTGCCATTCCCTTTTCATCGACTCTGAGAACTGATCCCTTCTGATAATACATCTCTTTCAGAGCTTTTATGGCGACCTCAGGGTAATCGGAAGCATTGGAATACTCCAACGCCAGGGAAGAGGTAGCGTACTTAAAATCCGGAAGATACACATCAATCAGGCCAGCCAGGCTCCTCAATGTTTCAGCTTTTTCATAGCTGCTTGTATTATAAACTGTTACCGGCTTGAATCCCCGCGAGTTCAATCCGCTTATTATTGCTTTTACCTGGGGTACTACATGAGAGGGCGATACAAATCCGACAGTATTTATTCCCGATGACAGTATCTTCTCAATCCGGTCCAGCAGCGCTTGCAGATCAGTTCCATATAGATCCATTAATGAACCGGATTGGCTGATCTCATGATTCTGACAATAGATACACTTTAGATTACATCCCTGAAAGAAAACATTGCAGATCCCATCAGTACCACTTATGGAAGGCTCCTCTCCCCTGTGAATACACACGGATGCAATATTAAAACCGGCATCCATCCTGCAGAATCCGGTACCCCCTTCAAACCTGTTAACACCGCACTCTCTCGGACACAGGATGCAGTTCTCCAGCATCATCCGGTCATCAATACCGTATATATACTTGTGATTCAGAGTTATAGTTTAAATTATTACAATTCCTTTATTACTTTAAATACCGATTTGCAAATATCGGAATGTTTGCTGAATTAATGGCTACATCTTTGACCTGCAAGCATCATAGTTCAACATAAATGTCAATAATTTTGGTGATTAAATATAAAGTTGTACCTTTGCGTTTGTAATGAGGGGTGTTGATACCTAGGGGACCAGAGTCCCCTATTTTGTTATCGGTTTTTGGAAATGACAGATAAAGAGTATATAAAAGGTTTGGCAGAAGAGTTCTTAAAGGGAACCGGGATGTTTCTCGTAGCTGTGAAGGTAAGCAGTGCCAACAGAATCACAATACTGGCCGATAAGAATGAGGGAATAACTATTGATGAGTGTGTGGCGATCCACAGACATATTGAGAATAATCTTGACAGGGACAAAGAGGATTTTGAACTACAGGTATCCTCACCGGGTCTTGATCTGCCCTTCGGTGTAATTGAACAATATTATAAAAACGAAGGCAGGAAAGTCGAAGTAACTGATAATGAAGGCTTAAAACTTACAGGAATTTTAAAAAATGTTACATCAGGCGGTTTTGAACTTGAAACTGAGGTGAAGATTAAAGGAAAAACGAAAGAGCTGAAGGATATCTCATTCAATTTCGACCAGGTAAAAACAACAAGGGTAATTTTAACAATAAAGTAATAATAATAGGTTAACACCAAATGGAAAACGTTAATTTGATCGACACTTTTTCAGAATTTAAGGAGCTGAAGAATATTGACCGTCCGACAATGATGAGTGTTCTTGAGGATGTCTTCAGGAGCATGCTCGCAAAGAAATATGGTTCAGCCGATAATTTTGACATAATTGTCAATATCGATAAGGGTGACTTTGAAATATGGAGAAACAGGGTTGTTGTGGAGGATGATGAATTGACTGATCCGGTTGTCCAGATACCTCTCTCAAAAGCAAAAGAGATTGATGAAGATTACGAGGTAGGGGAAGAGGTATCGGATGAGGTTAAATTTCTGGACTTCGGAAGGAGGGCTATTTTATCGTTACGGCAAAATCTTACAGCACGCATCCTGGATCTGGAGAAGAATAATATCTATATCAAGTACAAAGACCGGATAGGTGAAATAGTTACCGGGGAGGTATACCAGGTATGGAAAAGAGAGATACTTGTGCTGGATGATGATGGTAATGAACTGATATTGCCCAAAAGCGATCAGATCCCTTCAGATCATTTCCGCAAGGGTGATTCAATAAGAGCTGTAGTTATAAAGGTTGAAATGAGGAACAACACTCCTTTCATTATACTGAGCCGCACATCACCTGTTTTCCTGGAGAGGCTTTTTGAACTTGAAGTTCCTGAGATTTTTGACGGACTGATCACTATCAAAAAGATTGTCAGGGTTCCCGGAGAGCGTGCCAAGGTTGCTGTTGAGTCGTATGACGAAAGAATAGATCCTGTAGGAGCATGCGTTGGGATGAAAGGGTCGAGGATACATGGTATTGTCAGGGAATTGCGCAATGAAAACATTGATGTAATAAACTTTACTTCAAATAACCAGCTATTCATACAGAGAGCTCTCAGCCCGGCAAAAATAACCTCTATAAAGCTTGTTGAAGAAACCAAGAGGGCGGAAATATATCTGAAGCCAAATGAAGTTTCACTCGCTATCGGAAAAGGAGGACTCAATATTAAGCTGGCCAGCCAGCTTACAGGCTATGAAATTGATGTTTACAGGGAACCAGGCGGGGAAGATGAGGAAGATGTCAACCTTGAGGAATTTGGTGATGAGATTGAAGACTGGATAATTGAAGAGCTCAAGGCGATTGGCTGCGATACTGCCAGAAGCGTTCTGAATCTTTCAATCAGTGACCTTGTAAAAAGAACTGACCTCGAAGAGGAAACGGTCAAAGAGGTTGTTAATATACTCCGGGCCGAATTTGAATAAATAATTTAATTTTTCATAACCAGGTTTTTTAAAGTTTATAATAAAGGCAAGGCATATTTATGACAGAAGATATTAAGGCCACAAGATTAAGTAAAGCAGCCCGCGAATTCAATGTGGGAATATCTACTATTGTGGAATTTCTTCACAAGAAAGGGTTTGATATTGATCCTAACCCAAACACAAAACTTCCTCATGAAGCATACATTCTTCTTGTAAAAGAATACAGTACAGATATCAGTGTAAAAAAAGAGTCTGAGAAACTAATTCTTAAAGATCTGCACAGGAAAAAGGAATCTGTTTCCATTGATGATTTTTCGGATAAGACTGAAAACGAAGACTCTGATAAAGAAGAAGATGTAATCGTCAAAGATTCTTCAGGAAAGATGACCGTGGATATCAAGACAGAAATTAAGAAGCCTGACATTAAGCTTATTGGTAAGATTGATCTGGAGAAGACACTGAAACCAAAGGTAGAAAATGTATTACCGCCAAAGGAAGAACCTATACAAAAAGCTGCTGTAATCCCTGCAAAGGCTGAAAAACCTGAGAAAGAAAAGACACCTGCGGTTAAGGAGAAAGCTGAGATTCCAGCCCCTGTAATAGAAAAGACCCCAAAAGCAAATATCGGTGTGCATATTGTAGGGAAAATAGATCTTGATACAATCAGCAGGGAGACAAAGGCGCCTGAGAAAGAGGAAAAGAAGACAAAACCTGTAGTTCACACAGGCAAAGGCAAGGAAAAAACTGACAGGGAAGCTGAGCCGCAACCTAAAGCTGAAAAGAAAGAACCTGAAATTGCTGAAGAGATTGCAGTGGCTGAATTAACTGAAGAGATTGTCATCGAACCAGTCATTGAAAAGACTCTTGTCCCCGAACCTGAGGAGGATGTTGTTGCTTTGTATAAAACTGATTTTAAGAAACTTTCAGGACCCAGAGTCGTAGGTAAGATCGATCTTCCTGTAGAGGAGAAGAAAAAATCTCCTTCATTCCAGCCTGTAAAAGTAAGCGGCGATAATGATTTCCGCAGGAAGAAGAGAAGAAAGAGAATTCAGATCGAGAAAGAGGTAACGCCTGTTGTAAAACCTGTATCGTCAGATAATAAAGATAAGCCCGGAACGAAAAAGGTTATCAAAAAAAGACCTCTCAGAGCTGAAGTGAATGATGATGAGGTACAGAAACAGATAAAAGAGACGCTTGCCAGGTTAACCACCAAGGGAAAATCAAGAGGATCGAGGTACAGACGTGACAAAAGAGAGGCTATCAGCCAGAAGCATAAAGAGGTTGTTGATAAAATAGAACAGGATAAGAATATCCTTAAGGTAACAGAATTTGTTTCGGTAAATGAACTTGCTTCGATGATGAGCATACCTGTTACCGATATTATCTCGACTTGTATGAATCTTGGTCTGTTTGTCTCAATTAACCAGCGTCTTGATGCTGAAACCATGGCACTTCTCGCTGATGAATTTGGTTTCAAGATGGAGTTTGTCAGCGCTGAACTCCAGGAAGCTGTGAGGGAAATTGAAGATGATGCAGAAGATCTTAAGCCACGACCTCCCATAGTTACGGTAATGGGACACGTTGACCACGGTAAAACGAAATTGCTTGACTATATCCGCAATGCCAATGTCATTGCAGGTGAGGCTGGCGGAATCACACAGCACATTGGCGCCTATGGGGTTATACTCCAGGATGGCCGTCAGATAACATTCCTCGACACTCCCGGTCATGAGGCATTCACAGCAATGCGTGCCCGCGGTGCCCAGATCACTGACATTGCAATTATTGTTGTGGCAGCTGATGATGGAGTTATGCCGCAGACAAGGGAAGCTATCAACCATGCATCAGCAGCAGGTGTGCCAATCATTTTTGCCATTAATAAAATAGATAAACCAACATCTAATCCGGAAAAGATCAAAGAGGCTCTTGCAGGGATGAACTACCTGGTTGAAGACTGGGGCGGAAAATTCCAGTCTCAGGAAATTTCTGCAAAAAGCGGACTCAACATTGATTTACTCCTCGAGAAGGTTCTTCTTGAGGCGGAAATGCTTGACCTCAAAGCGAATCCTGATAAGCCAGCTATCGGAACCGTAATTGAATCGTCCCTCGATAAAGGCAGGGGATTCACAGCAACCGTGCTCGTAAAGGCAGGCACTCTCAGAGTCGGGGATATCATGCTCGCAGGCAGCTGCTTCGGGCATATCAAGGCTATGTATAATGAGAGAGGTCACAAAGTTGATATAGTAGGACCAGCAACACCAACACTTATACTTGGACTGAATGGTGCGCCACAGGCGGGTGATAAATTCAATGTGATGGATAGCGACAGGGAAGCTAAAGATATTGCAACAAAGAGGGCACAGCTGCAGAGGGAACAGGGTCTGCGTACACAGAAACACATCACCCTTGATGAAATTGGCCGAAGGATTGCAATTGGCAACTTCCAGGAGCTTAATATCATTGTAAAAGGCGATGTTGACGGTTCCGTTGAGGCTCTGAGCGACTCTCTGATTAAACTGTCCACCCCTGAGATTCAGCTGAATATCATTCACAAAGCTGTCGGACAGATTTCTGAATCGGATATACTTCTTGCCGCTGCATCCAATGCAATTATTGTCGGATTCCAGGTCAGGCCTTCCCTAAGCGCACGCAAACTGGCTGAAAAGGAAGAGATTGATATAAGGCTTTACTCAATTATATACAATGCAATTGAGGAAATACGGTCTGCTATGGAAGGTATGCTTCTGCCTGAACTAAGAGAAGAGATTATTGCAACACTTGAAATCCGTGATATTTTCAAAGTTACGAAAGTCGGGACAGTAGCAGGCTGCTATGTCAAAGAGGGTAAGATAACCAGGAATACAAAGGTCAGGATCATTCGCGACGGTATCGTAATCTATACAGGGGAACTTGGATCCCTGAAGAGATTCAAGGATGACGTGAAAGAGGTTGTGGGTGGTTATGAATGCGGTCTTAACATTTCAAATTTCAATGATATTAAGGTAGGTGACATTGTTGAAGGCTACACGGAAACCGAGGTCAGAAAAACCCTGTGAAAATAAAAGAAATGCTATTGAATATCGATGTAGGGACACAAAATTTTGTGTCCCTACGTATTTTATAACAACGCCGTATACTGTTCGGCTGACAGCAGGTCGCCCGCTTCCGAAGGATCAGCAATCTTTACCTTTACCATCCATCCCTTGCCATAAGGATCCTTATTCACGACATCAGGAGACTCCTCAAGCAAAGGATTCACCTCAAGTATCTCCCCTCTCAATGGCATGAAGAGATCTGAAACAGTTTTAACTGCCTCAATAGTTCCGAAAACATCCTCTTTGTCAAGGGTTTCACCAACGGTTTCAATTTCACAGAAAACGATATCACCCAATTCACCCTGAGCAAAATCAGTAATTCCTACGTAGGCAAGGTCTCCTTCAATACGGATCCACTCATGATCCTTTGTGTACTTTAATTCTCCCGGGACGTTCATAGCTGTGATGAATTTAGATTTTATATTGATACTAGAGTCTGCATCTGTATTGTTCAAAAATAAGGCTTTTTTTGCTTATCAGATGTGACAAATCTCATTTTTTGAAAAGGTTTACTGATTACAGGTTATTGAACCAGCGTAAACTTCAGGCTGAATCCAAAATTAGTGTTTGAAGTAGGAAAAGTATTTGCCACAAACGGATTGGTCCTGCTATGGTCAGCAAATATCTGAAGATTGAACCTGTCGCTTAGGACATAATCGGCGCTCGTACCAATTGTAAATACTTTTTGTCCTACAACCGGCTGGTTTACGTTCTCAATGAGCTTCCTTGCGAGCGTTTTATTGTCCCTTATTGAAAAATCCAGCCTCAGATTCAGGTCGCTTTTAAGAGCTCGCTGACGGCCGCCGGTTTTAAGAATTATCTGAACATTATCAAACCTGTACCCTGCACCTATAACAAGTTCGTTAATCCTTGCATCAGCGATCTGGTTACTTGTAAGATTCAGAGCAACTGTGCGTGATTTTTTCCATTCAAACCGGGTCGAAAGACTATTCTTCCAGTTCATGTCAATGTTTATCAGCGGGCTGAACTGTTCATTGATCGAGACAACATTGATTTCATACTCCTGAATGAAATTGTTTTGCAGGTCCCTGATATTGTTAATTCCGCCTCCTTCGACAAAATAATTCATATTTGTAGTATAGGAACCTATCTGGTAGGTACTGCGGTACTGGTGCATCAGGTTTATAGATCTGAATGCTCTCTGTACGAACTGGAACTTAGACAGACCATCAAAGTTGATTCTCCAGTTTGGCATCATTCTGAGTGCTGAGGGGAAAGTTTCAAGCCCTACCTTATAAGGATCTGATTTTGTATATGCTGCAATGAAGGCAGGTATCAAAACCTCTCTCGAAGTCTGTCCATAACCGCTTTTATATGGACCTTCAACAGGCTCCCCGGTTGCAGGGTCAGTATTCGGATCATAACCAGGATCATCCTGCTGTCTCTCTGCTGCCCGTCTTTCAGAAATAATCACGGTATTCTTCTTAAAAGCCTCAAAGGTTGGAGATATGTAGTCATTATCTTTTGTAATCTTTTCAAAAGCTGTTCCCCATGAGATGACAGTTATAGAGAAATTGCCCGAAAACACGCTGTTGCGCGTACTGTCGGGGAAATTACCGTTATAATCGGCAATGTAATATGAACTCTTTGATTGCAGGAATCTCCTGTCGGCATTCAGATCTATCCGAAGACCCGGTACAGGTTCAATGAGACTGCGGAATGACAGATCGGTTTTATTGTATTGTGAAGCCGGGGTATTGAGCAGGGTATCTGTTGAGATCCATCCTTTTGTAACAGCATTATCAAAGAAATTGTCATTGCTGTATCCAAGAATAAACGGCCAGCCCGGAGCCATCGAATTACCTGATCCTGACATGCCCAGAAAATTAGTCCCCGGCAGATAGCCTGGCAGGAATTGACCCTGGGATGAGTTCACAGTCAGGCTTATTGACCTAATTCCCATTATGAGCCTGAGAAAGTACTCACCTGTTACAACTCCGGGATTCCTTTTAGGCTTGACTTTACCCTCCACTGTGACCTTTGCGCTGTCGGCCTGTTCAGCTGCAGTAAAATTAACTCTGTTCTCATTAACGACCTCCATCTTCCCTTTAACCTCCTGTCCGTTCTTACCGGTGATCTTTACTTTTACTTCTTTGCTGCCAAGGTTATGCACAATTGATTTTACAGATTTTGGCTTGAAATTCACGTTATCCTTTGTATAAGTGACAGTTTTCAGGTCAGATTTCATTCTTTGGGCAGCATCAGGTTTTGTATTATTTTCAATTCGCTTAAGAAATTTGGATTTGCCATAAAGGGTAGCCATGTTTGCCATAGTTGTAAGGGTCATCTCATTATGGTTCTTTATTGAGTTGCCCAGATTTATCATCATACTGTCGGGAAACAGCGAACCGGCCATCCATGTATAATCTGCCGCATACCTGGCATTGGCGTTTACCCACGAAAGAAGAGGCAGCTTATTTACAGGAATGTTGTATGTAATGTTCATAAAGTGATTATAGGTTGTGGTTCTCCCTCCATGCTTCAGATTATACATTACAGAATCTCGCCAGGCCTGGTAAGTATCGCTGTACCTGTCCTTGTCAACACCTCCCGGAGGCTCATCGATCCTGGCAATATTATTTGAAGTAAAATCGAATTTCAACTGCCTGGTAATATCATATTTCATATCAAACATACGAGTCCACTCAAAATCCTTCCTGAATGCGGGAGTGACTCTTAAATACGGATTATTTATATTTCTGGTCTTGACCTCATTATAAAATCTGCTGAGCTCAGTTCTGAATGATATGCTTTTGGGATACGGATAGAAATTAAAATCCTTGATCAGTTTCAGCAAAGGGCTATTGAAGAATTTAACACTCTTAAGAGG
Organism: uncultured Bacteroidales bacterium; assembly: GCA_963782945.1. GTDB lineage: Bacteria > Bacteroidota > Bacteroidia > Bacteroidales > VadinHA17 > LD21. Next base: position 18,277 of record CAWALO010000009.1, on the reverse strand, counting down.
CATAATATTCGCTGGTTGTGCCTCATAATTATAGTTCAGGCCACCCCTGTAGTTCTTCTCAAGATTGATGGCTGTCTTGGTATTGGTCCGGTAAATCTCATTATAGGTGTAGTTTACGCTTAAGTTTGCCAGGTCCCAGGCATGAGGTTTTTCACCCCTGGCAGTTATTCCGGCATTGCTTATTGTAAAAGTCTTTCTCCTTGACAAATCCTCTGAAATGTTTTTAATAGAATCTCTTTCTGCCTTGCTGCTGGCCGCATCAAGGGCATCATTCAGAGGAACATCCGGATCAAGGGGATTATATTGAGGTTTGATCCTTATTTCGGAAAATCCTGCATATACCGGCAGCCTCATTCCTAACTTTTCCGGGAAAAACTTCCCTAACTCAAGGCTTGATGAAAGATCATAATTAACAATTTGCTCTTTACTCCGTTCATTCACTTTCTTATCAATACTTCCCCAGCCGGGGGTACTCATCTGTCCAACCACATCAAATGTGCCAAGGTCGGCCAGCCGAGCCTGAAGATGCGCGTTAGCTGCCCATCCGCCATTCTCAATAAAATCGTTAAGCCTGAGTTCATTAACCCACACTTCACCATACTTGGGATTACCATCATCAAAGGCAGGATTCCTGGTCTTGATGGGGTTCCTTACTCCTACCATAATTACCCTGACGTTACTCAGATTTGGATTTCCGGAAACCGATATCTGTGCACTACCGGTGTTGTAAACAAACACATCGGAGACACTCAGGGATGATCCGGGTTCCTGCATCGCCCTGTTGCGCGCCTGTTTAACTTCCTGCAGCTGAGAAAGATCTATATTGATACTGTTTTCCTTGGGCCAGACTTTTGCTCTCTGTTCGTCAACATCATTATCGTAATGACCTGGAGGTGTTAGTTTTAATGGAATTTCGTATTCATAGAAGTTGCCTTTATAATCAGATCCCAGTCTGATGAATGCTGTCAGTTCATTATCCTGCAAAGGTTGTCCGACAATAGCTTCAGCATGAACTTCCATTCTGAGATTCCGGTACTGCCTTATGTCAAGATTCATATTTTTGAAAGCCGCACGGGCATCTCCATCTTCAAGATTCTGCACCTTTAATACCATCGATTGTTCATTCAGCTGCCGAAGCTGCGGATTCTGAGGATCAGTGACCCTGTCAAATCCGGGAGGCAATACATAATTCACAGGTTCCTTGCCTGCATTCTCTTCAATGCTTACCGAACTGATATCAAATGTTCCGTCGGTGGACTCAGGCACGGTTACCCTTTCACCACCCTCCAGAAAAGAAATATTGTATTTTCTCCATTCAGCCCTTACCAGATCGAGTTCTGCAAAACGCATAATTGTTGGTTTGCTGAATGCTTTCAGTACCATTCTCATGAATCGTATTGATTTGAAGTCCTTGATCGGACCTATAACTTTCTGATAGTCGGATATTGGAATTTTAAACTGGTACCATGTTACCCTGGATTTTGTGCCGTTGGGAAAAGTTATTTCGTCCGATTCTATTTCGTCCACCACATAATTAGAACCTACCTTCAGATCGCCAGGCCTCATACTGACTTTATACTGGTAATAGCTCTCCGTTTCACTTAAGGTGTTGTCTCTGTTGATATCCTCCATGTCAGGAAGAGTAGATCCTGAGGTAGGGTAAGATTCATTCGACATTTTTGAAGTAGGAGAGTTTCCGTCCTGGCCGTTATATTTCTTATATCTTTCAAGGATGCTTTTTTGCTCAGCATCATAATCAGAACCCCTGAAGTAGTGAAAATCATCGCTCGCCGGATCTTTTGCTATCTCCTGGTAAGCTTCAGGAGTTGTGATAGCCTGAGCTCTTTGAATATAGTCTGAAAAAAAAGTTTCTTCATCAGTACCTCCCAGGCCATCAAGCCCTACATCCTGATATAATCTTGTCTCTTCAGCATTATCGAAAGCATGGACCACCGCCTGTACAGTAGGAACTCTTCCCCAGGCAGTAGTGTCAATATCTTTTGGTACCGGATCGCCCGGCAGTCCGTTCTCAAAACTTTTCCTGGAATCCCTGAGTATATCCTCCGAAATCTGTCCCAGGTCGAAATAGAGATCTCCTCCTTCATTATCAGGGTCTTCCACAAACGGGTCCATCAGCCAGAATTTTATATACTGGATATTTGCAGCTTCAAAATCACTTGTGAGAATCTCTCTCATTATTCCGCCCCATCTTGTTTCAGGTTCGTTCAACAAACCGTCAGGGCCAATTCCTCTGGAGTATGGGCCAGGTTCGGAATCAAAGTTATAGGAACCTTTCTCTGATGGGTAGAAACCGAGGTTCAGCACCGGTATATTGGTTGGTATCCCGCTTGGGCTTTCCCTGTAAGGAAAGATCTCATCCTCATAAACTTCCCTCACATAATGGCTGGACTGCTCGTCGGGATTGTTCTTGATATGGCTTGGGGTAGAGGATCCGTTCCTGAGGAAGAGAGGATCTATTACATACCACGCCAGTTTAGCCCTGTTAAAACCGCTGCTGACATTATTATTCAACCTGGCCTCGGGGAACAGAAGATCCTGTCCCTGGGGAATACTGGACATTGTCCATGCGTTGAAAGCTTTGAGGTCAAGAGGTATTTCGCTGGCTTCAAAGTCGTCGATGTAGGAATTCCCCTTGTCCGAAATGGCTTTTGAATGGCCAGGTATTAGATTTGCAAATTCCCCGAAGAATGAGATAGCAGACGGAGTCTTTGTATCGAGCAGAGGTATCTTGTCAATGACTTTTGTCAGAAATTCAGATTCAGCTTTATAAGAAGTATTCAGCCCCCAGATTGTATTTGATATAGGCTCCTCCCCGTAATTCACTTTCTGGGTATATGGCCGTTCTGTCAGATGAAGCAATGTACCTCCGATATCGAAATTATTTGATATACGATAGTCAAGATGAGTACCAACCAGTGTCTTGGTCTGAAAACCAAAAAACTGGTTACTCTCAAGTGAAACCTGTATTGGGGTTTGTGATTCAATGAGGGCAGTATTAATAATCCTTACAGTTCCCATGTTATAGTCGACGGTATAATCTGTATTTTCAGACAAGGGCACTCCTCCGGCAGTAACCTTTACAGCGCCTTTCGGGATGCTTGTTGCATTCAGTCTTATTTCAGAACCGGATTCCGAGGAAAACTGACCTGTCATCTTGAATTTATTTTTCTCAGCCATCTGCCTGGCCACTGTCTGGGTGGAGTCATAAAGCTCCTGGAAAACATATTTACTTGCCAGTTTAGGATCATTGATCATCTTAAACAGATGGCTTCCGAATGGTTCAATTACCGGGAAGACAATTTTTCCCCTGTCAGTCATTACTGTTATTCCGTCAATAAAATCAAAAAAACCATCAGACTCCCTGTCAAGCTGTGAGTTAAGGTTATCGAGGCCCATTACCTGAAGGAGTATCTGGTTGGCCAGCTGACCTTTGGGAAGGTAATTTATTGAGTTGCCTGTTTCATCATCCTGGTACAGGACATGCAATTCAAAGTCTTTAGTATCAAGCTTGCCAGAGCCGAGGGAGTAGATGTTTTTCATCATCAGGTCCCATGTAGGCAGCCTCGGGCTTAAAGTAGTACCTTTCAGCAGTTTCAATATAAGTGATTGCGGAGCGCTGATCCCATCAGTTGAAAATTCACCCACTTTATACAGAGCCCCTCCCATTGTATATTCATAAGCTACAGCGAGGACCTCATCGGTATTAAGGGCAGTATTCAGTGAGATATAGCCAAGTTGTTTGTTGAAATCATATTCCCTTTCATTGAGTTTCCTGGCATTCTCAATCTTTTCAAAATCACGGCCAATCTGAAAATCAGGGTAGAGTGGTTCAAATGCATTGGTAACCTGGTCAACATCACGTATAATGCCATATGCAGTTGTCAGCTCTTCATACATCTTGTTTGCACTGTTATCAGGGTAAATAAGAGCACCGGGAGGGGCCTGAAATGCGGGAACATCATTGAATATATGATTTGCATTTTCTGCGAGGTCCATAAATGCAACTATATTCCTGTTGCTGGCCTCCTCGAAACGGCTGGTCTTATTTGTAACCCATACCTCCAATCGTTCAATATTGATCCCGGAACTTACAACAGGCATATTCTGCAACGACTGATCATAGACATCCCTGAAATGCTGCGAGAGGAAAAAATGCCTGTTCGCCTCATACTGGTCAGCATATACTTCAAATTCACTTAATTGTGCGCCACCCTTTACATCAATTACAGATGATTGTCCTTTCTGCTGGGAAAGCACAGTAGTAACTGTCAGCTTTCCGAACTGCATTTCAGTCTTTAGTCCGAATAAACTGTAACTCCCTGTTATCAGTGTACCCGTAAGAGGAAGTGTCACATCTCCGGCTTCGACCTTTTTAAGTATTTCATCTTCTTTCCCTGAATACTGTAGCTTTGTCCGGTTTTCAAATTCGAACATTGCATCAGTATTATAGTTTATTCCCAGTTCCATCTTGTCACCTATCGTACCGGTTACATTCATCTGGATTTTTTCCTTGAAGTCGAATGTGGGTATCGTTTGCAGTTTCTCAGAGAGTGTCGGGTTCTGCGTTTTGGAAATATTAATACCGAAGATCAGTTCGGCTGATCCCTGAGGAATGATATTAATAACGTTACTACCAAAGATCTTGTCAAATGTTTCTCCGCCCACTTCAATCTGCGGAATAAGATTTGACCTGTATCCCAGTTCCTTTCCAGAGATCCTGGATTCCCAGTAGTCCTGCATTGCCCGGGTGTATTCATATTTCCGGAATTCTTCAGGACTCATATGCACAGGAGTCCTGTAATCAAGGGCACCGATCTTCTGATAAAGTATATATTCATCCTTATCAGGGTCATAGACAACAGTTGATTTATAGTTTGAAGGGTTGTTGAGGAAAAGAGGGGATTTTTGCTTTGATTCCCAGGGAATACCTGACTCCTCCTTTAACTTTAGTGCGGAACTCTTTGTTGTATCTGCATTGCCGGCATATTGCAGGACATTCTGACCACTAGTTTCTGCAGATCTTAAGAAAAGAGAGGCTAACAGTACAAGATATGTAAATCCCAGAATATTTCTATATGAAATTCCTGATCCCAATCCAGCGTATATTCAGAATTACAAGTTTTTAAGCGCTCTCTTGATCATATCCTCAACGGTCAGATTTTTTTCTTCTCTGACAATTTTGTCAAGGACTTTGGAGACAGCGTTTTTGGCAAATCCAAGCATTACTAATGCAGATAACGCCTCTTCCCTGCTTGTATTGTCTGAAAAGGCAAATATTTCACCGCTTCCGGCATGTTTCCCCACCTTGTCTTTGAGATCAACAATTATTCTTTGAGCTGTTTTTAAGCCAATGCCTTTAACGCTTTTCAATATATTCACTTCTGATCCTAAAATTGCTATTTCGATCTCTTCAGGACTGATGGATGAGAGCATCATTCTTGCTGTATTGGCTCCGACTCCGGTAACTGAGATCAACAGCCTAAAAATATCCCTTTCCGAACTTTCGGCAAATCCAAACAGCTGGTGGCTGTCTTCCCGTATTACTTCGTGAATAAGGATCCTGACATCCTGTTTACCTTCAAGTTTAGAAAATGTGTTGACAGAAATATTTATAAAATAACCAATACCTGCTGTTTCAAGGGTAATGAAGGTGGGGTTCATCTGGGTAATGGTCCCTTTAATATAGTCTATCATGATTATTGTTCGGGGTTAAATATATCAGGAGGGAGCTCATCCATCCTGTCATTATAAATATCTATATCCTGATGTTTAAGAGGATTTTTGGTTATTTCGGCGTACTGCTGCCTGTTTTTGATGATCTCGTAAGCGAGATAGATGGCCTGGCGAAATGAATTCTCTGAGGCTTCTCCTTTTCCGGCTATCTGGAAAGCTGTCCCATGAACAGGAGATGTCCTTACGAACGGCAGCCCTGCGGTAAAATTTACTCCGGTATCAAACGACATGACCTTAAAGGGAGTCAGCCCCTGGTCATGATACATTGCGAGAATACCATCAAATTTTGCAAATGATCCGGCTCCGAAAAATCCGTCGCAGGGGAACGGACCGAAAGCAAGAATACCCTCTTTCTTAGCCTGCTGAACAGCAGGGTTAATAATTTCCTCTTCCTCTTTTCCCAGAAGTGAATTATCGCCTGCATGGGGGTTGAGACCCAGAACAGCAATACGAGGCTTTCTGATACCGAAATCTTTTGTAAGAGATTGCTCCATCAGTCTTAGTTTCCTCATCAGCAATTCAACAGTTATCAATCCGGGTACTTCGCTGAGGGGTACATGCCCTGTTGCAATACCAATTCTCATGGTCTCACCTATCATAAACATGAGGACATCGTCAGTACCTGCTCTCGACTTAAGATACTCGGTATGCCCGCTGAAATTAAAATTCTCTGACTGAACATTATGCTTATCAATAGGTGCGGTTACCAGTACGTCAATTTTTCCGCTCAACAGGTCATTGACGGCGCTCTCCAGGGAGATAAGAGCTGCCTCTCCTCCATGAGATGTTGACTTGCCAAGTTCAACCCTGGTATTATCGTCGAGGCAATTGATCATGTTTGCCTTCCTTGGATGAGCTTCTTCAACCGATCGTATATTATTAAAGCTGAAATTGGTAATATTCAAAGCTTTCCTGTGGTACGCAGCCACTTTAGGAGATCCATATACAACAGGTGTGCAAAAGTCATTTATACCAGGATCGGAAAGGGCCTTGATTATTACCTCATATCCGATTCCATTTATATCTCCGTGCGAGATTCCTGCAATTAGTGTTTTCTTTTCCATAAATGCTATTTCTGTTGAGCATAACCGGCTGCATATCTCCTTAAAAATGCTGACAGCAGCCTTAATCCTGATCCTGGTCCATTCTTTAGCCTGTAAAAATTATCCTTCTTAAGCATCTCTGTCCCTGCAATATCGAGGTGTATCAGAGGGAATTCAGCAAACCGTTCAAGGAACTTGCCTGCAGTAATTGCTCCGGCTTCACGGCCACCTACATTTTTAATATCGGCTATATCAGACTTAATAAACTCACCATATTCATCCCAGAATGGCAGTTCCCCAATCCGTTCGTAAACATCATCCCCGCATTCCTTCAGCAAATCGACATACTTTCTGTCGGCATTGGTCATCATGGCAATCGCCTGGTTCCCGAATGTCATTGCAGCGGAACCGGTAAGTGTTGCGATATCAATAATGAGTTCGGGTGAATATTTTGAAGCATAGCTGATGGCATCAGCAAGGATAAGCCTTCCCTCTGCATCAGTATTGCCGATTTCTACTGTCATCTTATTATACATCCTGATTATGTCGCCCTGGGCATAGGCATTACCACCGGGCCGGTTATCCGTTGAGGGGATGAGCCCTATGATATGTAATGGGATTCCTGTTCTTGCAGCAGTATACAATACTCCTGTTACAATCGCTGCACCAGCCATGTCTCCGTTCATCCCGGCCATATGCTCACCCGTCTTGATATTAAGTCCGCCCGTATCATAAACAACGCCCTTACCAACAAGTATGACAGGTTTCTTATTCACACTGTCAGCCGGATGCCACTCAAGAATTGAGAAGACCGGAGGATCAATACTCCCCTTGTTTACGGCCAGCAGGCCACCCATTTTAAGTGCCTCAATTTTCCCTTTCGTCAGAATTTCGACTGAAAATCCTGCTGAATCGCCGATTCTCTTTATCTCTCCGGCAAGAGTCACAGCATTAAGGTGGTTAACCGGTTCATTTATCAGATCTCGTGTAAAATAAGCTGCATCTGTCAGATCAACAAGCCATTTCAGATCTTTATCGGATATCTCCCCATTAAGCAGAAGTTTAGACGGGTATTTCAGGTTATCACTGTTTGGTCTGTTTGTTTTATATTTGTCGAAGGAATAAATACTCAGGATCAGTCCTTCAGTAAAATCTTCTACCGCACCTTTATAGGCCTTTTCAGCGGTTATAACAAGCTCGGAATGGTTGTTTCCCTTAATTACTTTCCGTAGGTTATAGGCTGTTTTTCTGAGCTCCTCCCGGATTTTATGGTGACTGATATCATCTTTAAGTCTTATCAGATAGATGCACCTGTTATAGGAGTTGATAAAGACCGATTCTTCTTTTGCCAGCAGTTGTTTCAGTACAAAATCTTTTTCATATTTGCTGAGTGTCAGCCAGCCCGGTACCTGATCGCTTCCCAGTATACATACAACTGATTGATCAGGTGATATTTTTGCGATCTTATGAATTTCAGCTTTCATATTATGATGCCAGTGATTTTTAAGGATGTAAAGTTAATTAAAATATTCATTGTTTCGGTTCCAAGAGTTACCTTTGAACGGATATAAAACTACAACATCTGTGGCTCCTGATTGTTAAGATAAAACTGAATATTCTGGCACAAAAATGGAATTGGAACTATTATATGATAAAGCGATCGGACTCATTCCTCTCGATATTGAGGAGGGTCTGGAACTTTATACCCGGGCACCACTTGAAGAACTGATGTTTGTCGGAAACCAGATCAGGCAGATCCATAACCGGGGTAATATTGCCGGCTGGATGATTGACCGCAATGTGAATCTGACCAATATCTGTTTTTCCCAATGCACTTTTTGCAATTTCTGCAGGAAAAAAAAATCAGAAGATGCTTATGTCACCTCTATTGATGAGTATATAAGCAAAATTGATGAAATGTATTCTCTGGGTGGAGATCAGCTGCTTCTTCAGGGAGGGATGAATCCTGACCTTGGCCTGGACTTTTATACCGGGCTCTTCAGGAACCTGAAGAGTTTATATCCATCACTTAAACTTCACGCTCTCGGTCCTCCTGAGGTTGTTTATCTTGCCAGGAAGGAGCATCTGAGCTATTCTGCAGTTCTCTCACTGCTGTCTGAGGCAGGGCTTGATAGTCTTCCTGGTGCCGGCGCTGAAATACTTTCCGACAGGGTCAGGAAGATTGTATCACCGGCAAAAGCTACATCTGATGAGTGGCTTGAGGTTATGAAAGAAGCTCATAAGCTCAACCTTCCCACGTCGGCTACTATGATGTACGGTCATATTGAAACAGCAAGGGAAAGGATCGGGCATCTGATAAAACTGAGAGATCTGCAGGCTCTTAAGCCTGAAAATCATTATGGATTCATAACCTTTATTCCGTGGCCGTTTCAGGATGAAGGGACCGTTCTTCAGAAAAAACAAGGCATCAGAAGCACTTACAATGGCCCCGATTATTTAAGAATAATTGCTTTAAGCCGCATACTACTTAACAATATCAGGAATATTCAAGCCTCAATACTTACTGTGGGGAAGGAAATAGGGATGCTCTCCCTTCATGCAGGAGCCAATGACCTTGGTTCAATAATGATTGAGGAGAATGTAGTAAGTGCGGCCGGCGCAAGCAACCGCTTTAATGCCGAAGAGATACAATCAATTATCCGTGAAGCCGGATTTGTTCCGCGAAGGAGGAATCAGAAGTATGAATTCGTAGACCATGCTCCCTGAAGCGATTCAGCCCCCCACCCCCCCTAAAGGCATACGCATCAACTTAAGGTGACTGAAAAAGGCATTACTGGGATGAAAAGTAAAGGCAAACGGATTTTAATGTTGAATTTAAGTTAGGTCATGGTATTCTCCCCTCCTTTTGAAGGGGGCTGAGCGTTAAGAACCACGCGAGGCGTGGTTTAGCGAAGAGCCAGGCTGCAGGGAAGGCGCCGGGACGCTTGATTATCTGATTTTTACAAGCTTCATTTCCCGGCCGGGGTGGTTGATTTAATCCTTTTTTATTACCTTTATATCTTTGAAATACAAAAACCTCTTAAACAGAAAAGATCTTAAATCTTTCAGATAATTTCCAAGGAACAAGGCCATTTTGGGTGAGTCAGCTAATCAACCACCCCGGCCGCAAACAAATTTTGCAACATCCTGACCATAATTGTACTGCGGCCGCCCCTCCTTCAAAAGCTACTCTTTATACACATTTTAGAGTGATGTCAGAGTTTGAGCTGTTTATAGTAATCAAAACTGGTTCATCCCTCTGTTTATAATACTGGTAGATCCATGAGATCCCTCATTTCGCCATCCTTCGCAAGCTCAGGCTGGCTGCATTCGGGATGACAGGTCCATTTTAAAATCATGGAGGGAAGCGGCGGCGATTCGAAGTATTATTTACATGGCAATAATGTCCAATCGAATCGCCGCCGCTTCCCTCCATCACCACAAAAACGACCTGTCATCCCGAGCGCAGCGAGGAATCTTATTCTCTCATAGACAATCAATTATAAAAAGTTATTCCTGATATTCAATGAATATTAAAATAAGATGTGAATAAAGATTAGCTTCAAAAGGAGGGGAAACTTTTTCTACCATCCGTTTTTACAACTCTACTCTTAAGTTGACGCCTATACCTTAGGGGGGCATAGAAAACAAAAAAGTCCCGCCTGGGCGGGACTACTGTATATTTTTTCAGATTAAAACTTATCCTTTTCAGCTACCTCCTTTTCATCTGTAGCAGGATCAAATTTGGATGCTTTCTTAAATTCTTTCATCCCCTGTCCGATACCTTTCATCAGTTCAGGAATTTTACGACCACCAAAAAGAAGAACAACGACAACCAGAATCAGAATAATCTCTGTTAAACCTATCTTTCCCATCTCATTTAGTATTAGAATTTGCGCAAAGTTATAAATACTTTAATTAAATACAAGGCTAAGCAATAATAAATCTATTTTCTGAACAGCCTCAGGATATCATTCCCGTTAGCAAAAACAAGCAGTGACAGGAGTATAACCATTCCTACGATCTGTGCGTATTCAAGAAATTTATCACTGGGCTTCCTGCCTGTTACTACTTCAAAAAGAAGGAACATAACATGGCCGCCATCAAGAGCCGGGATTGGAAGAATATTCATCACAGCCAGAATAATTGAAAGGAATGCTGTAAGGTTCCAGAAAGACTGCCAGTCCCATACGCCAGGAAATATTTTGCCAATTGTTATAAACCCTCCAAGAGACTCGTACGCCTTGGTATGTCTTGAAAAGAGGAGCTTGAATTGCTTGAGATAATCAGCCACAGTTTTAAATCCTTTATCAATACCTGCAGGAACTGACTGAAAAAATCCATATCTAAGTGTCTTAAGGTCAAATATCTGGTCAAGCGGCTTGCCTGTATAGCCAATTCCCAGCATACCCGCCGGAGTAGGTGTAACAGCGATAGTTTTCATCGAGCCGTCGCGCATCAGATTCAGCATTACAGGCCTCGATTTGTTTTCAAGTAAATACTTTTGAAACTCATCGGCATAGGCAAACTTAATACTATCAAGACCAATCACTTCATCTCCGGCCAATACTCCTGATTCACTGGCGGGAGATCCTTTTTCAAATGATTGAATAACCATTGTCTGAAAAGGAATTCTGTAACTAATCTGCCCCTTCCCTTTGAGCATTTTAGGGATATACTCCTTAGGAATTGCTATATCGATTTTCTGACCGTCTCTCTCAACCTGGATTGTCTTGCGGTTATTCAAAACAATGTCAGGGGTTATCTGCATAAAATTGTCAATATACTGATTATCGACAGACAGTATTTTATCTCCGTTTCTTAAACCTATTGCATATCCGACAGAGTCGGTAACAATACCATATTTGACATTGGCTGTTGGCAGGTAGGTTTCGCCCCATGCATATAAAACCAGTACATAAATCAGCATGGCAGATATAAAATTGAATATCACACCGCCTGTCATTATGAGTAACCTCTGCCATGAAGTTTTGGACCTGAATTCGTAAGGCTGGGGAGGCTGTTTCATCTGCTCCTTGTCCATCGATTCATCGATCATACCAGAGATCTTTACATAACCTCCCAGAGGGAGCCATCCTATACCATACTCTGTATCTCCCCTTTTAATCTTAAAAAGCGAGAACCAGGGATCAAAGAAGAGGTAAAACTTCTCAACCCTTGTCTTGAATAGCTTGGCAAGAAAGAAGTGCCCCATTTCATGTATTATTACAAGAATTGAAAGGCTCATTACAAACTGCAGGACTTTTATAAGTATTGTCATTTGTTGTATAGTTTATTAATATATTCTGAGGCGACTACTCTTGCCTGCTTATCTGTAAGCTCAAGGAGGTCAAGATCGGGATATTGTGAAAAAAGATTGCTCTCCATAGTATGTCTGACTACATCGGGCATTTGTAAAAATCCAATTTTCTCCGACAGAAAAGCTTCAACCGCCATCTCATTAGCTGCATTCAGTATGCAGCACATATTCCCGCCCTCTCGGAGAGCTTCATATGCAAGTGAGAGGTTCCTGAATCTTTGAAGGTCAGGTTCTTCAAATGTAAGGGTCTGATAGTCTTTGAAATCAAGACGAGGCAGGTCGGATCTGAGCCGGTCAGGATAAGTAAGGGCATAGAGTATCGGAATTCTCATGTCGGGTACGCCAAGCTGAGCTTTTACAGAACCGTCTGTAAAATGAACGAATGAATGAATCACTGACTGGGGATGTATAATTACAGATATCTGTTGAGGGGTAAGGTCGAAGAGCCATCTGGCCTCGATAACCTCCAGCCCTTTATTCATTAGTGATGCTGAATCAATTGTCACTTTGTTTCCCATATTCCAGTTCGGGTGCTTAAGAGCCTCATCGGGATGTACATTACGGAGCATCTCTTCCGTCCAGCTAAGGAACGGGCCTCCTGAAGCGGTGAGAGTAATTTTTTCTATATCGTTACCTCTTTCGCCTGACAGACACTGGAAAATAGCTGAATGCTCCGAATCGACAGGAATAATACGGCTGCCAGATTCCCTGACAAGCCTGCCTATAATCTCACCTGCAACAACCAGTGTCTCTTTATTTGCAAGGGCAATTTTCTTACCGGCCTTTATAGCCGCGACAGTTGGCCGCAGGCCTGAATATCCGACAATTGCAGCTATAACAACGTCAACTGCTGTAGATGTGATCACCTGTTCAATAGCTTCTTCCCCGGCATAAACTTTTACAGGAGTGTTGCTGAGATTTTCCTTCAATTGGGGATAATGGTCTGTATTTCCAATAACAACAATATCGGGATGGAACTGCCTTGCCTGTCTGGTCAGCAGCTCAACATTATTACCTGCTGTCAGAATTTCGACCGAGAATTCATCCGGGTATCTTGAGACAATATCAAGTGTCTGAGAGCCGATCGACCCTGTAGAACCCAGCACAGCAATTCTTTCCGGCATACTCCTGAATATTAGAATAAAATATGTTTTTCAGGATCAAGGGGACTTCCTTTGTACCAGATCTCAAAGTGGAGATGCGGTCCTGAAGTATACATTTCGCCGGAATCACCAACTATTGAAATGGCTTCTCCAGCGCGGACCAGGTCGCCGGTTTCCTTCAGCAAACTTGCATTATGCTTATAAACTGAAACGATATTATTCGGATGCTGAACTTCGATAACGAATCCTGTCTCCATCGTCCAGCCTGTAAATATCACTGTTCCGTCAAGGGCAGATGAAACAAGGGCTTTAGGCTTTGTAACAATATCTGTCCCGAAATGTTTTGTCCTGACATCATAGCGGCCCGAGATAATTCCCTTCACGGGAGGGAAGAAATGCAAACCCGCAAGACTTGCAACAGCCTCGGGTGATGAAGGTCCGAGTGTGAGATTATATTTCTCCTCGTTCTCAATCCGGGCTCTCAATACCGAATCCCCGGGTGAAGTATTGAAACTAATTGCTTTATAATTCTTTGTGGTATCCTGGTGAGCGTATCTTTCTATCGGCTGATTGCCTGATATTATAGCATTAAGGTTGGCGAAGTATTTGTCTCTGAGGGCCAGTTCGCGATCGAGAGAATCGAGGCGGATGGCACTCAGAAGGATATTTCGCCGCATTGTGACATCGGGATAGCCGGGCATAAATTCCCTCAGATTTGTGAAAGCGATAAGGGAAGTGGTTGTACCGACAATAAAAATAACAAGGAATGTGACAAGAAGAAAAGCGTTATATCTTGTCATGGTTATTCGCCATACCTCTGCGAAGGTATGGTCATTTATTACGGCAAATCTATACTTTTCCCGCCAGTTTGCTTTTTTCTTTTCGCTCTTGGTCATACATCAATCAATAATGGCCTGCAAAGATAATAATAATTTGCGGCTTGCGGCTACCGGCATGCGGCGACAGGCATTTCAAAAATTTGAATTAATAATGACTCCGCGGATATCAGATATTATTGTCAAATAACTTTAACCGCTTTATCTTCGCTTTGCCAGAGCCCATGTTTTGTACAAACTGCCATAGCCGACAGGTTCATGGAGACTTCAGGTGCAACAATATGGAAATCTATTTCAAAATGAGATGGTTTGCTGCCATAAACTCCTGCGGTGTATCGGGCTTCGGCAAGCAATGTTTCACGGTTCCAGAGCTGGATAACGCTTATAAAATGGTCGGCGTCATCGGGGTGTGGGTATTCTTCTCCCAGCTTAACCTTGATCTCAAATTTCTCTCCTCTGTTAACAGTATCGGGGCAAATCACATGCGGCATATGCCGGTCAAGGTAGTCACGTTTAACCTCTTTATCTTCTTTCTCTATCTCAGTTGCTTTAAATACTCTTGGCATAGCTTTAAGATTTAATAACGATTATAACACCAGGTTAGTCAATATTGTTTTGACAAATTTAATGATTAAAATTCAAATTATTAACAAGATGGAAGTCAGAAGACCGAAGACGGAAGATGGAAGACGTAAGAAGTAAGTTGAAAAGACAAAAGATAAAAGTCACAGGATAAAAGTGATTATAAGTAAGTATTCTCGGAACTTCTTCCGAATGTCTTCAGTCTTCCGGCTTCGGACTTCGGTCCTTTAAAATAAATTGAAATAGTTTTGGATAATTTATCCGAATGTACTACATTTGCCCCTCGATATTGCGGGGTGGAGCAGTGGTAGCTCGTTGGGCTCATAACCCAAAGGTCGGAGGTTCGAATCCTCCCTCCGCTACAAAGAAAAAGCCAGGTACGAAGTACCCGGCTTTTTTGTTTTCAGACCGACGCCCGCTTGCGAGGCGGAGGGATGGAAACAAAAAAGCCGTAGATGTGCGCAGCACAGCGCGGCTTTTTCTTTGGGCTGATACTCCTAGAGGATCAAGCCGAACTGAGTGAGGCTTAATCCTCTTCTTTTTTGCCCCCAAAACCCTTGCAATGTCAAATGACATTATCTAAAGGGGGCTTAAATACTAAATCAGATTATGCAGACGCCTAAGGCGGATGCAGGGTTTTTTCTTTGTAAAGCACCTCCCAGAGGATCGCGAGCGGAGCCTCCTCTTCACATGAAATCACCCCCGGCCTTGCAGACCGGCTCCTTCACTAAAATAGCCCTACTCCGGAATAAGATATCTTTTCTATTTAACAGGACCCAGATATTTATCCAGCCAGGCCAATGTTTCCTTGATAAATTCGATACGAGGAGGTATATGATCAGTTTCATAAAGAAGATACTTCTTATGTTCAGCAGGCGTTCCAAGGAGCTCAAACATAGGGCGCTGAGATAATTCCGGAGGCAGTATTGCATCATATTTCCCGTTAAGCATTAGTGTCGGAACCCTTACTCTCCCTACATAATTACAATCATATACTTCAGGGCGTCCAAGTCCAAACAATCCTCCGGCAATAAGAACACTCGCCCATATTCTATCCTCGACTGCGGGAATGAATGCTCCCATATTTCCTCCCCAGCTCATTCCCATAAATGCCAGTTTCTTACCCTCAATATCTGCCCTGCTTTGAAGGTAATCGATACTCCTGCTGAAATCTTTCACCTCCTGAACTGTAATTTCAGTAAAAGCATAACTCAGAGATTGTGCCGGGATATTAAGAACCGCCATCGATTCTGGATTCCCTCTTTCAAAGGTCCCCTTATAGACCGGATACATAACTGCACGTCCATTCCTTATAATAAAGGAGAGGAACATCGTGAATTCATAATAGTTTTCAATCGCATCGCTTGATGGCATCCATGTTGAAGCGCTTCCCGGGAAATATATCACTGTCTGGAAAGGTGGTTCTTTCCCTTCAGGAAGAAAGAGATGAGCGAGCATTCTCTCTTTCCCGTATGCCGCATCGAAAGATATCACTTCGTGAATCCAGCCGTCAGGATTTTTCTCTCTTTTTTCAATAACAGGATTGAGTTCACCCTTATCATATGCAAACTGTTCCTTGTAGATCCTGAACACTTCATCAGAGACTGGTTTCTCAAGTTTAAAGTCGATGCCGAAATATGGGGTGCTCAGACCGAAGATACTCCCGGGCAGACCTGTTGTATCCGGATAACAGGCGATCCTGAAACCGTTTCTTGGTGACCGGTCCAGAGAAGGTGCCTGCCGTTCATATTCGAACTCATAAGTATTATCTTCAAAGCTTCCTCCCCTTATCACCCTCCCTGCTTTGGTTTCGTTCCAGCACCATTCCCTAACATTTCCAGGCATATCGAATGATCCATATGCAGTAATACCACCAAGAGTACCCACAACTACCGGCCCTTTGCTGCCAAAGTTTGTTAATGGGGCAAAGATCCCGAATCCTCCTAACTGCGGAAACTGTATCATCGGGGTCATAGATCCTCGTGCCACATTCCAGTGGAGAGATGTCGGGAGACTCATTTCTTTCCATTCGGCGTAGGCTTCGGCTTCATACCAGCTGACTCCTGATACAGGGAAATCTCCTTCTCCCACCTGATAATCACTTCCTGTCCAGGTCGATGGTCCGGGACGGCCTGTCTGATCAACCATGATCTTGATACCATCTTCCCATGATATAACCTTATCATCTTTTTTAAATTCATGCTTCCAGTATTTCCTGTCTTCATATCCGTCTGCATCTACGAATTGCTTAAACTCACTGTTAGTCACCTCGTACCTTCCTATAAAAAAATCATTAAGCTTGCCTGATTCCGTTTCTGTTGCGGGTACTCTCACCATTCCTGCAGGCAGACTATCAATTCTGTCCAGCTTCCGGGAAATATTATATCCGGTAATAAGATCAGGGTCATCCCCGAGATTCCATGTTGAGGCCGCCGCAAAAAGAGTATCATATCCTTCCTTTTCAAATTTCCAGCGGAAAATCCCTATAGGAACCCTGAAGCTGTCTAGAGGTGTTACTCCAAGGAATGACCAGCTGGTATCGGGCCTTGTATATTCCTTTATATAAACTTTTGTTCCCGGTGGATCAGTAATGATATCGATATACCGGGCACATTTCCTGAAGAGTACCTTAAGGGTTGTATCTTCCCCAAGTATTTTTTCCGCCTCAACTGCAAGCCTGTAGGGAGGCACAAGATTTCGCCAGACATCATTTTCCTTTGTCATTTTTATAATCTCAGGTATTGCAACCTCTTTCGCCCACCGGACCCTTGATTGTTTTGTAACTGAAGTATAAATCCAGTATCCGGCTGCTGCCAGAATAATAACAGCGGCTGTAATGATGAAATTTTTTAATACTATTGCTATCTTCCTTATTCCACTTTGAGGATAAGCCCTCTGTCCTGTTTCAAAGGCGCTGTTGATACTTTCATTACCCAGATTGTCCATAGTCAGCAGGATCTTTACAACCCTGCACAGCTTCTCGATATGCTCCTCAAGAGGTGGAGTAAGAGCATCCATCCAATGGACATTGCTTACATAATACTCCAGCTGTTTTGTCATCGGCACATCTTCGAGACGAAGAGGAATTATAGCCAGTTTGTACTGTACAGCCCTGTCGACTTCCTTAATTACCTGTGAGGAATTATTCGAGTTGGAGGAATAAACAAGGACAAAGACCCTGGAACCTTTTATTCCGTCAATTATTGCCTCTGCAAACGGGAGGCCTGGTGTAATGTCTCTTGGAGCAATCCAGCAGCGGATGCCACTCTGTTCCATAATTGAACATATGGCATCAGCAGCATTTTTATCCATGTTGGAATAACTAATGAAAACATCTGAGTCCATGGCTGTTACTTTATTTAATTGCTACACTATCAAAGTTAAGCCAATGTATGGCCAAATACAAAATTTTTATTCTGCCATATCAGATGTTATAATTAGTGTATCTGACAGTTTAATTAATTCGATAATATCCTTGAGAAGGTTAGATATTTCAAACCTCTTGTCTACAAAGAAAAAGCCGGGTACGAAGTACCCGGCTTTTTTGTTTTCAGACCGACGTCCGCTTGCGAGGCGGAGGTATGGAAGATAATTTAACGAATGACAAGAACATTTTGCCTAGGCGGATGCAGAGCTTTG
>CAWALO010000008.1:0-23700 GCA_963782945.1 uncultured Bacteroidales bacterium | reverse complement strand
GAGGAATGCCACCGGATTGATCCTTCAATTGAAATCCTTCCATGGGAATACAATATTGATTTCAGACCGCAGAAAGCAGATCTGAAATGCTATTTCATTAAACAGCTCCCTGATAAAACTATTCCTATGCTAACATGGGAAAATGGGAAAAGCTTTGAGCTCGAAGGCATGAATGGTTATCTGCGAGACTATTCCCTGAGTCAGGTTGGCCCGGCGGAGGTGACTGCTGCACAAATCAGTGAAGCTGAAAAGCGGGGAATTAAAGTCTATTCCAAGGTTGATACCTTTGCGAGCTGGCAATTCGGCACAATACCCTACCTGCCTTGTCCCCAGCAGTGGTATAAAAGATATCAGGCACTGGAAAAATATGAAGTGAAAGGTGCTCTCGAGAGCTGGAGCAGCGGATACAAACCTAACTTTATAAGTGAGATGCGTGCCTGGACCTGCTGGAGTGATGCACCTCCAATGGAAGAGCTTTTCAGCAATATTGCCGCCCGGATATTCGGAGAGGAAGGAAAGGCTAAGGCAGTTAAAGCATGGGAATACTTCAGCCAGGCTATTCAACTTGTGCCTGATACAGGTCCCAACATGGGGACTAATAATTCAGTAGGAAATCCTCTTTTCTTCCAGGTACCACAACTCAGAACAAACACCTACTATTATTCATGGACAGATTTTGAGAAATGGATGGGCTATTTTGGAGGAGAGCTTAACCCCTACTGGCCCTTTACTGTTTCACGTATGGTTTTTTATCCTGATTTTACAAACAAAATAAATAAAGCGGAAGAGTATGCCAGGAGTGCAACTGGTATTGAGGCCGGAAATGAGATAAAAATATTGCCGGTCTTTCTCAGGTATATGAACCAGGCTGCCGGCAAAATGGAGGAGGGATTGAGCCTCTACAGGGAAGCAGCACTCATTTGCCCGGAATCAAAGCGCCAGCAGGCAGTAAGGGAAGTGGTTGTGGCTGAACAGTTACATCGTATGATGCAGAGTGATTGCGCAATACTTGAGTTTGAAGATCTTCGTCTGAAGCTATCCGGAGAAAAGAATATCAATAAAAGAGAAGAGACACTGGAGCGTATGGAAAGCATTGTAAAGGATGAGATAATCCGCACTGAGCTCTCTCTGCTCGCTGTTACCCGTGACTCCCGCCTGGGCTTCCAGTTTGAGCAGGACTATGTATACACTCCATACTCACTTAAAGAGAAACTGGGAGTTTTAAGAGAGACCATAAACAGTCAGTTACCAAAAGCAAGAAGCAATAGCTGAAAAATAGAATTACACCAAAACAAATAACATGTACAATGAACACAACAACTATCCCAAAACAGGAGTTTTATGACCGCATTGCAAAATTTCAGTCTAACATCAAAGCGGCCGGACTTGATGCCTGCCTGGTTCATGCAAGTGAATCAGACATGGCTAATGTAAGATATCTGAGTGAGTACTGGCCTACATTTGAAGCATCGGCAGTATTCGTTCCCGCTGAAGGAGAGTCAGTCCTTCTGGTTGGTCCCGAAAGCGAAATATATGCTGCTCACCGCAGCGTATTTACGAATATTGAAAGGATGCTGGAATATCGTGAATCTGCAGAACCGGAATGCCCCGGGATGTCTTTCAAAAGTTATAAAGATATAGTGGCAAAATACACTCCGAAAGGCAGGATAAATAAACTGGGAATCGTCGGATGGTCGATCACCCCGCTCCCCGTTTATATGTCAATTAAAGAACAATTTCCGGATCTTGAACTGGTTAAAGCAGATGCCACATTACTCCCGTTACGTTTCATAAAAAGTGAAAATGAACTTAACTGCCTGCGAAAAGCTTATGCCATTTCAGAACTGGCTGTTGATGCGATTATTAATGAGATAAAACCGGGAATGACTGAACTACAGGTAGTTGGAATCGCTCAGCGTGAAATTTATAAACATGGCGGGGAATATGAAGGACACTCATTATATGTTTTCTGCGGCCCTTCGACCAATAATGCAATTTCCCGCCCCACTCACAACAAAATAATTAAAAATGAAGTTATTCAGCTTAATATCGGAGCCCGCGTAAGCGGCTATTCATCAAGCGTAGGGCTGCCAGTCTCAATAGGTCCGTTGCCGGAACATAAGAAGAAGCTCATTGAATTCGGCCTGGAGGCTCATTTCAAGACAATTGAAATGATGAGTGCCGGCAAGCCTGCAGGCGCCGTTGTAAGGGATTATGAGGCCTGGGTTAAATCGCGTGGCTATGATAAATACATGCTCTATGGCCCCTGTCACGCCATAGGAATGATGGAAGTCGAACAACCATGGATGGAATCTACTTCAGACTTCGGGTTGCAAAGTAACATGACCTTCCAGGTCGATACTTTTTTCTATGATCACGACTTCGGCCTTCGTTGGGAAAACGGAGTCATAATCAATGAAAAAGGAGTCGAAAAACTTTCATCGAAATTCATGAAAGTTATTGAGATTTAAGAAGTAGTCATTAAATGGTCATTTGCGCTTCGCGCGTCATTAAGGGTCATTTATGCTGCGCATGTCATTTGCGCTTCGCGCGTCATTCAATAGTCATTAATTGTCACTACATAATGACCACTGAATGACAATTGAATGACAACTGAATGACTGCTTACTTCAATCTTCAGAATTTGGACTAAATAATAATAAATGAAAGGAGATTATTATGCGTTATGAAATGATGTTCCCTGACCAGATCCGTGAGGCTATTGATAAAAACACTCCGGTGGCAATGGCCCTGGGAGTGCTCGAATATCACGGTGAACATTTATCACCAGGTGTTGACACCCTGCTGGTTGTTCGTGCTCTGGAACTGCTCGAAAAGGAGATGCCATTGGTTATCATGCCACCATTCTATTATGGTGCAGGCACTTATGCTGTAGCACCTCCTGAACGAAACGGTGGAATACATGTTGACTCCCAGGTTTTGGTACAATTTGCACGTCAGTTGTTTTACAATCTCCTGCGAATTGGGTTCCGCAATATCTATGTATTTGTTCACCATCAAAGTGAGAACTTTGCTAATGGCATGCCAACTGACCTTGCCTTTAAACTTGCAGCCCGACAAGAGATTTTCGCCTTCATTGAAAAGGAACGAGGTGATGGCTGGTGGGGTGATAACTCCTCGGCAAGTTATTACGATGACCACGTTGCTGGTTCCGATCCGTTTAACTGGATACATATATGTCCGTTCATGAGCGCTGAAGCACAGGCTCAATTCCCGATTGACCATGCAGGTGAACAGGAAACTTCTCTAATGATGGCATTCTGTCCTGAATGTGTTGATATGAAAAAGTTCAATGACACAAATTGGTATTCACAGGGAGCTAAAAAAGCTTCAATGGATTATGGGAATCGCGCAAAAGCCATCACTCTTCGTGACATGAAAAAAGCAATGGGGAAATAGCCGATGACAGCAAATGATCTGATAAAACTGATGCACCAGTCGCACCGACGGATACATGTTACAGGTACTCCTGAAAACGGGATTATTGTGGCATTGGACCTGGAAGGACGGCTTTTTGCCGCTGTAAACGGTATTATTCTGAACAGAGTTGTCCCCACAGCTATTATTAACCGGAGTAATAAAAATGCCTTTTTGAATCCGGGAGGCGATGCCTTATGGCCTGCTCCGGAGGGTACCTGTTTCGGTTACGAGTATGGGACCGGCAGATGGAGAGTCCCTCCATCCATAACAGGCGCTGTTTGGGAGGTTGTGGAACAGTCTGAAAGAAAATCAGTGATAAGGGCAGAAATCGACTTGTAAATAACCGTCAGCTTGGTATTCCATGTGAATTTGAACGGCATATTGAAATTGAACTGAACAGGAACTCTCTGATCCAGAATGTTACGGAAATAATAAGGTATATTGGAAACAGAACACTAACTAAGGATGAATTCAGGCTGGCTCCATGGTCATTATGTCAGTTCGATTCCGGTGAGGGATGCAGAGTTATTATGCCGCAGCCTTCAGAAACTGACATCAGGGATATGTACGAGACGAGTCTGACAAAACGGGGTATGTCGGATGGAAGATATGTAGTAGATACAGAAACAGATTTTCGTTTTCAGCTGGGATTAGGAAAAAACGTACCATGGATTGAATACATAAAAGGCAGCGATTTCCGTGTAAAACGTTTTAGCAGACCTTTACCTCCCGGTCAGAGCTATATAGATATTTCAGATGCCCCTCCGGATCAGGTTCCTTCAGATAGTGGAGATAAACTTAGTATTTACTGCGATCCTTCAGGCTTTATGGAAATAGAAGCTTGCGGAGGCTGTCCTGATACACTTTTACCGGGTACCGAACTTAGTGTCAATATAACTACTGAGTATGTTGTTAGTTAAATGCGCAGGGCACAGGGCGCAGGGCGCAGGACGCAGGGACTTCTCTCACTTTCTCCCCCTCTATCCTTCACTCTCTTTCTGATGCCTGACGCCTGAAGCCTGACGCCTGACGCCTGAAGCCTGTTACCTGAAAAAAAATGATGAATCGTTTTCAATAAATTTAAATCATGACGACCACAAATAAAACCCTTATTGTTCCTATGATGCTTATAGGCTCGATGTTCGCCGTACTTGGCTTTGCCCTTGGGATAAATGCATTCTTTGTGCCATTTGTAAAACAGGCATTTAATATTTCAATAACAATGTCTTATCTGGTCATGACTGCAACATTTTTGTCATTTGTTGTTTTTGGAGTTCCTTCCGGAGCGATAATAAAAATGGTTGGCTACAAAGGAGGAATGATTATTGCATTTCTGATAATGGCAGCAGGCTTTTATCTGATAGCGCCAGCTGCTAAAATCATCAGTTTCCCATTGCTTTTATTGGCTCTGTTTATCAGCGGTATGGGACAGACCTTACTGACTGGTGCGGTGAATACATATGTAGCTATTTTAGGTCCCCCGGAAAGTGCAGCGAGCCGCATAGCCTTAATGGGTATTTGCAGTAAAACTTTTTATGCAGCAGCCTCATTGATGCTGGCGGCATTTATGGATCTTTCTAACGTGCATATCGAAGACACCATCCTTCCTTTCTATATTATATCCGGGGTACTGATAATTATGGGGGTTTTATATTATTTCGCCCCCCTTCCGGAAATCAAGGCGATTGGTGAAGATGATAATGATGGCTCTGAAACATCTTCATACGCTGCCACGAAAACAAGTATATTTCAGTTCCCTCATCTGATGTTGGGCGTTCTTGCAATATTTTTCGATATAGGCGTTGAGTATATTGCTTTAAGTACTATCAATGACTATGCTGCAATTTTGAATTTACCTTCACCTGCAAATTATGTCTGGTATGTTTCTGCGGGAATGGTTCTTGGTTATTTATCCGGAGTATTTTTTATCCCGAAATATGTAAGCCAGGGAATGGCATTATTAATTTCTACAATATCGGGTATTGTTGTTACAATAATGATCGTATTACTCCCTGTTGGTATTTCTATCTATTTTGTTGCTCTTCTCGGTCTGGCTAACGCATTGATGTGGCCGGCAATATGGCCTTTGGCAATAGCTGATCTCGGTAAATTCACAAAGATGGGATCTTCATTTCTTGTCACCGGTATAATCGGAGGCGCATTTCTGCCTTTGTTATTCGGATATATTGCCGATGAAGCCTCCTATCAGATTGCTTATCTGGTGTGCCTTCCTGCTTATCTCTATATAATGTATTTTGCTTTGTCAGGAAGCAAAATAAGGACCAGATTATAGTATTCAATATTATGAACATACAACCTATAGTTTAAAAAGAAAGAGTTGATATTTATGTCAGAAACTGTCAGTAAATTAGTTAAAACAATTGTTCTGATTGCATTTTCCATTTTGTCATCCATTCAGAGTAGTGCGCAGGAAACAGATTATTATGGATTTAAATGCATTGATTTTAAGTTCGAAGGACACGATGCCAAAATTGTTTTCCCTGATAAAGCAGAAGAAAAGCGGCATTGGGTATGGAGAGCCCGTTTCTGGGGACATGAACCTCAGACTGAGCTAGCCCTGCTCGAAAAAGGATTTCATCTGGTCTATATTGATGCTTCAGAATACTGTGGTAATCCTGATGCTGTAATGTTATGGAACCATTTTTACGATTTTCTGCTCAAAGAGTATCAGCTTAACTCAAAAACTGTGCTGGAAGGATTTAGCAGAGGTGGTCTTTATGTTTATAACTGGGGAGCTGAGAATGTCGAAAAAGTAGCCTGCATTTATGCCGATGCTCCCGTATGCGATCTGAAAAGCTGGCCGGGTGGTAAAGGAAAAGGGATCGGCTCCCCTTCAGACTGGAAGGAACACCTTGCTGCATATGGCCTTACAGAAGAAACGATAAACAATTTCAAGGGAATGCCTGTCTATAATGCCCGGAAACTTGCAGAAGCGGGTATTCCCGTATTACATGTCTGCGGTGCGACAGATGATGTCGTGCCAATCGAAGAGAATACTTACGCGCTCGAGAAAACCTATAAGGAAGCTGGCGGCGACATAAAAATCATTGTGAAAGAGGGAATTGGCCATCATCCGCATAGTCTGAGAGATCCTGCACCGATTGTCCGTTTTATATTATCTCATACATCTCCCGGATTATTAAACGAACCTTTACCTGTTGAATCTAAAATGACAATTAACTTCCGTGGGAATATTGAAAACTGCAGGATGAAATTTGAAAAGGGAAATAAAGGCATTGTAGCCTTCCTTGGCGGATCGATTACCTTTAACCCGGGCTGGCGGGATATGGTTTGTGATTACCTGCAGAAACGTTTCCCGTCTGTTCAGTTCGAGTTTATTAATGCTGGTGTGCCATCAACAGGATCCACACCTGGGGCCATGAGATTATTTCGTGATGTTTTATCCAAAGGTACAATTGATTTACTCTTCGAAGAGGCTGCTGTAAATGATGCCACAAATGGGATAACACCTGAAAAGCAACTCAGGGGAATGGAGGGGATCATACATCAGGCCCTGGCGGCAAACCCTTACATGGATATTGTTATGTTGCATTTTGCCGATCAGGATAAGATGGCCGATTACAATAACGACAAAACGCCTGAAGTAATAACGCAGCATGAGAAAGTTGCTGAATATTATACGATACCATCGATAAACCTTGCAAAAGAGGTAAACGACCGGATACTTAATGGAGAATTCTCATGGAGAGATGACTTCCAGGATCTGCACCCCTCGCAATTCGGTCAGACTTTATATTTCAGAACAATTAAACATTTTTTCGAAACATCCTGGAATGATCCCATTTTCAGCGAACCTTCCCCTAAAAAATTACCGGACAAGACATTAGACCCGTTTTCGTATATCAATGGCCATTTTGAACCACTAAAGAATGCAAAGCCAGGAGATGGCTGGAAATATATAAAAAACTGGAAACCAAACGATAATGCATCGACACGATCAGGATTTGTCAATGTCCCAATACTTGAGACTTCACAACCAGGAGCCAGGTTAAAACTGAACTTTTCCGGAAAGGCCATCGGACTGTTTGTTACGTCGGGACCCGATGCAGGAATTCTGGAATATAGTATTGATGGCTCAGATTTCAAAGCTGCCGATCAGTTTACTCAGTGGAGTAAAGAATTGCATCTGCCATGGCTAATAATGCTTAATGATGAACTGCCTGATGTGAAACACACCCTGATCCTGAGGATGTCAGTAGATAAGAATCCGGAAAGTAATGGAAATGTCTGCAGGATTCACCAGTTTGTAGTCAACAATTAATCGGCTTAGTTCAATCAATAATAAAATGAGGTATATATGACGAAGCTCAAATGATATAATTTCCAGATGAAGAATCAACTTTTAAGATGCTGTTTTTTTTCAATTATTGTTGGATCAGTTATTTCAGCAAGTTGTTCTCAGAGAAGTGAAAGAAATAATGCTGTAGTTTCCGGAGACAGTAATTACATTAAAAATGTACCTTCTCAACCAGGCGAAGAAACCTGGAAATTTATGGAAGATCTTAAATCTCCCATGTGGACGACGCATGCATGGGGGAAAGCTGATCCGGGAGTTCAGCAGGCGGATCTTTCTTCCGGTGTTAAAATTCAAATGGGATTTCCAGATCCAAATGGGCGACTGGTGACGGCCTATGAAGACCTGCGATTATTCCTTACGGCGGGAGGAGTGTCTCATGAAACTGGCAAATATCTTATCGAGACAATTGAAGACAAGGAACTCACAGGTGAATCGTTCTGCCTGGAGATTCAGACCGGAAGATGCCTTATCAGAGGAGGTGATGCTGATGGTATAAGACGGGGAATTTTTTATCTTGAAGATGAGATGCTAAGGCAGCGCGGACCATTTCTTCCAACAGGCAAAATTGAAAAACATCCCATTATTCAGAGACGCATTTCCAGGTGCTTTTTCGGGCCTATAAAACGTTTCCCAAGGATGCGCGATGAGCTGATGGACGATGTGAATTATTATCCGGATCAATATCTGAACCGGCTGGCACATGAAGGAGTTAACGGACTCTGGCTTACCATAGAGTTTCGCGACCTGGTTGCAACTTCATTCAATCCCGAAACCGGAATAGGTTCTGAAAAACGACTTGCAAAACTGAGACAGACAGTTGAATCCTGCCTGAGATATGGAATCCGTACATATATTTTCTGTATTGAACCCAGGGGGTGGGATGCGAACAGCCCTGTACTTAAGAAATATCCTGAACTGGCAGGTGCAACTGAAGGAGACAGACACCTCTTCTGTCCGATGAGTAAAACGGCTTATGATTATCTGTATGAGACTGTAAATAAAATATTTAAAGCTGTTCCGGAACTAGGGGGTTTGATAAATATAACTCATGGAGAAAGGGGTACGACATGTCTCAGCTCCTTATCATGCACATCTGAGTATGAAGGTAATATTAACTGTCCCCGATGTTCACACAAGAAACCCTGGGAAATATTGCATGCCTCACTGTCTGCCATGGAAAATGGCATGCATGATGCCGCCCCTGATGCTGAACTTAT
Source organism: uncultured Bacteroidales bacterium (assembly GCA_963782945.1). Taxonomy (GTDB): domain Bacteria; phylum Bacteroidota; class Bacteroidia; order Bacteroidales; family VadinHA17; genus LD21. The sequence goes on along the minus strand of CAWALO010000008.1, from coordinate 14,703 downwards.
CAGCTGGCTATATATGCCTCAACCACAGCGATTTGTTACTGGTGATACATACACTATCGCCGATTGGGCATATGAATTGCCTGCTCATACACCTAAGGGTGTGATACTGCAATTTAATTTCGAATCAGGAGTAAGCAGGACTGAATTCGGAAAGCTAATTGTTGGCGGTGACTACTGGATCTCTAATCCGGGACCGAGCACCAGGTTTATCCGCATAGCAGAGGTTGCAAAGGAGAATGGCACAAAGGTTTCAGCAAAGATACAAACAGGCAATTCACATGAGGTGGCAACAGTTCCGTACGTACCGGTACCCTCTCTTTTATACAGGAAATTCAGTGCAATGAGGAGTCTGGGGGTATCACATACCATGTTGTGCTGGTATTTCGGAAACTATCCCGGACTGATGAACAAGGCAGCCGGTCAATTGTCCATGGAACCATTTCCTGAAAATGAAGATACTTTCATGCGCCAGCTCGCTTCCATAGACTGGAAAAAGGAGGATGTATCCAAAGTGGTCGGGGCCTGGAAGCTATTCAGCGAAGGGTATCAGAATTATCCTCTTGTTAATCTGTTCCAGTATTACGGACCCATGCATGATGGACCTGTATGGCCACTATTGCTGAAACCTGCTGACAGACCATTATCTCCAACCTGGCAGATCGGCTCCAGTACTACACTTAAGCCATGGCCTCCAAGCGGAGACCGTGTTGGTGAATGTATTGGTGATGTCTTAACTATGGAGGAAGTCGTGGAATTAACCAGACGTATGACAACATCATGGGAAAAAGGTGTGTCAATATTAACCGGGTTGAAGTATAAATACACAAATGAACCGGAACGACTTTTAGATATCGGCGTTGCCCAGGCCATGAATATTCAGCTTAGGAGCGGATATAATATACTGAATTTCTACCTTCTTCGTGAAAAAATGTTCCGCATGGAAGGAAGGGAGCGTCTCGGTATTCTGGATCAATTATGTAAAATAATCCGGGATGAGATGGAACTTGATAAACAGCTCCTTTTATTGTGCGAAAATGATTCCCGGCTTGGATTTCATTCTGAGGCAGAAGGATATAAGTACTTTCCGGAGAAGATAAAATGGCGGATGGCACAATTAAGCAATGTACTTGCAAATGATGTCCCCGAAATAAAAAAGATCATTCTCAAAGACCAGCTCCTGTTCCCTGAATATACGGGGCAAAAACCGGAAGGACCGGTAGCTGATTGTACTGCTTCAGAAGATTCAACCTGGTCAGGCACATCATTTGTTCTGCCAATGGATCTTAAATGGCAGCCATTCAGTTATGGTTCGGAGTAAGTCAAATTTACAATGGGCATCAACTCACACCAGGGATGCTTTGTATATTGTAGTAGCTGAGAAAGAAGCCGCAGTTCATGCCTCAGGAATATCCCCTGTAACAGGTATTGAGGTTAAGATTGAACCTCTGCGGTTGTATCCTGCAAGCCATTTTATATTTGATTCCGTGACTGGAAATAATGACAGTGATCCGGTGCATATTATCGGATATCCGCTGATTTACAAAGCTGGATTCAGGGAGATTAATGAAAAAGGAATCTGGTACACGGCAATACGCATTCCATTTCAAAATATTGGATTGAAAGCAGAAAGTCTTCACCCTGTACGCATGGATGTAAAAGCTGAAACCAGAGATGGAGGATCCTGCTCATGGCGACCGGATAATCCGACAACTGAACGGCTTATACTGGGATCAGACAATCCTGCTGACCTTGGATGGCTGGTATTTCATAACTAACCTTGAAGACAAGAATATGTATTTGTATAGATTCATTTCAGTAATATCAATACTCCTGCTTCTCACAAATGGATTTGTAAAAGCACAGGATGAACTTGATGTGATCAGAAATAGCTGGCTTCAGTACACCGACGCTCCAAACTCATTTTATCATTTCCTTACCAGTGAAGCATATAAATTGCTTGAATCAAGGGCCAATATGATTTCACAGATTAAAACAAAGGATGAGTTATTACAGCGACAGGCTGAGGTGAAGAAAACTATGTGGGAGATTCTGGGGCCATTCCCGGCGAGAACTCCACTTAATGCAAAAATAACCTCCACTGTCAGGAAAAATGGATACAGGGTGGAAAACATCATCTATGAATCACTGCCCGGATTTTATGTAACAGCCTCACTTTTTATTCCTGCAAACATTAAAAAGCCGGCTCCCGCCATTCTGTTCTGCAGCGGGCATAGCACAGGTGTCTACAGATTGGAGTATTATCAGCTCCCTCTTCTTAATCTGGTTAAAAAGGGATTTATTGTCATGGCTATTGATCCAATTGGGCAGGGTGAAAGATTGCAATATTTTAATCAGGAAAAAGGTGAGTCGGTAATCGGCAGTTCCACCCGGGAGCATTCATATCCCTCAACACAGGTTTTCCTCCTGGGGAAATCCATTGCCAGGTATTTCTTATGGGATGGGATACGTGGCATCGATTACCTGGTTAGCCGGAAGGAGGTGGACCAAAAAAGGATCGGAGTCCATGGTCTTTCCGGCGGAGGTACTCAAACCGCATATATATCTGCTCTTGATGATAGAGTGACAGCTTCAGCTCCCGCAGGTTATATCACCAGCTACAGACGACTCATGGAATCAGTGGGAGTTCAGGATGGAGAACAAAATTTTTATCATAGCCTTTCAAACGGGATTGACCATGCAGATTTTTTAGAGATCCGTGCACCCAAACCAACACTCATAATGGCTACTACAGGAGATTTCTTCAGTATTCAGGGAACACGCGAAACCTACTCAGAAGTGAAACGGATATATGAGCTATCCGGGAAACCTGATAATATTGATATAACTGAGGATGATTACGGACATGGGTATACAAAGAAGAATCGGGAAGCTATGTATGCCTTTTTTCAGAACTACCTTAAGCTTCCCGGATCCTCTTCTGAGGAAGAGGTCGAATATGTTTCTGAAAAGGAACTACAGAAAACGGCTTCAGGCCAGATATCAACATCTCTTGGCGGAGAGACAGTTTTCAGCCTGAACCATAAAGATGCGGACGCACTGATCACTCATTTGGAAGCTTCAAGAGGAGAGCTTGCGAGCCATATTTCCAATGCCCTCATTTCGGCAAAGAAACTTTCCGGATATCTGAAACCCGTACTGTTTAATGAACCTGTTTTCACCGGTCGTATTCAGCGGGAAGGGTATGTGATAGAGAAATATTTTGTTAAGGGCGAAGGGGACTACATAATTCCATACCTTTTAATGCTGCCCGCAAAACCAACCGACAAAGCGCTGCTCTATCTTCATCCTTCAGGTAAGGCAATCGAAGCTTATGCAGGAGGGGAAATGGAATGGTTTGTGAGGAATGGCTTTACAGTGCTTGCCCCTGATTTGATTGGAATTGGTGAAATGGGACCTGGAGTCACTATCGGTGATGTGACAATTGACAGTATCTCATATAATTTATGGTACACAGCAATGCTTCTGGGAAGAAGTATTACGGGGATAAGGGCGGGTGATGTTGTAAGGCTTACGGAACTGCTCAGGAAAAACCAAAAGATGAGCGAGGTTTTTGGTATTGCGAGGAAGGAATTGACCCCGGTATTATTGCATGCTGCAGCTTTTGATCCGCATATCTCAAGGATAGCTCTTATTGAGCCTTATTCGTCTTATCAGTCAATTGTGATGAGTCCCTTTTATGACCCAAAATTTGTATATAGCATAGTTCCCGGTGCCCTTACAGCTTATGATCTTCCTGATCTTGCAGCCAGTTTGGCACCAAGAAAGCTTCTGATCGCAAATGCTACAGATGGAAATAGTAAGAGCACTGATGTTGAAAGAATCAGTAAAGATCTTGATCTGATCAAAATAGCTTATCGTTTCCAAACGGCTGACGGACAATTGAATATAGCATCTGCCAGATCGACTGAAAAAATAACTGAACTTTACCTGGAATGGATAAAGTAAAATTATTCCAGGCTCTTATTTTAGCCTTGCCTCTTTTGTATTTTATAACTAATTTTGCCTCCTTCCTCATTACCCTGAAAACCTCATGAATGCAAAAGTTAAGGTTGCACGGCTATCAATAATATCAAACACTTTATTGATAATAATGAAGCTGGCTGCCGGACTTATCAGCGGCTCCGTGAGCATAATTTCCGAAGCAATCCACTCTTCAATGGACCTTGTTGCTGCAGTAATAGCATTCTTCTCCGTAAAAGTCTCCGACAATCCGCCCGACTCAAGACACCCTTACGGACATGGAAAATTTGAAAACATATCAGGTGTGATTGAAGCAATACTTATTTTCATTGCAGCTATCTGGATCATATTTGAGGCTGTAAAGAAATTGCTAGGGGAGAAAATTGAACTTGACTCTATTGCGATAGGTTCAGCAGTTATGATTGTATCTGCCATAGTTAATATGCTTGTTTCAAAAAGATTGTACAAGGTAGCAAGGGAAACAAATTCCGTAGCCCTTGAGGCGGATGCGCTGCATCTGAAAACTGATGTATTCACTTCTTTGGGCGTTGCACTAGGTCTTGGCTTAATAATGATAACCCGAATTAACTGGCTCGACCCGCTGGTAGCAATACTCGTTGCCATGTTTATTATCAGGGAGTCATATGTTCTCCTCCGCAAAGCCTTTACTCCTCTTCTTGACACCGCCTGGGGCGAGAATGAAATTCAGGTACTGGAGAATTCCCTTAAACAGCTGGATGTTAATTATCACGACCTGCGGACAAGGGTAGCCGGAAATTACAGGTTTGTAGACATCCATATACAGATACCGGAAGATGTATCAGTGGGAAGTGCACATAAATATTGCGACAAAATAGAAAATGAGCTCACCAGCAACTATGAGAATCTGACTGTAACAATACATGTGGAACCAAGTTAAGCAACAAATATTTTTAAACCTGAACCTTTTTTAACAACGTCTCCAAATTTCCTGAAAAGATCTTCTGCTTCTGCTCGTTTGAAAGAAATGAGTTCTTTATCCTGGCAATAACAGTTGACGGATCATTAATGCTGAAATCGGAACCAAAAAGCACCCGATCAGGACCAATACTCTTCAACGCATATTCGAGGACCCCTACCCGATCATGACCATACCCGGAAGTATCGAGGTAGAAATTCGGGTTATTTGCCACCATATCTATCCGCTTGAAAATATCATTGTATTCCCGGTCATCTCCAAAGTGAGCAAAGGCGATGGTGGCCTGGGGAAATTTCTGTGAAATATATTCCATCTCCCCGTGTTCGGTATGAAGCGCCAGCACCATATTAAGGTTCACAACATGTTGTACAAGCATCTCAAATTCCTTTATTGAATAATTGTACGGCACCATATAGTTGCAGAGCTCTCCAACCCACACGAATCCAAGCTGATTATGACAATACTCGATTTCTTTCAAAGCCTCATCAATATATTGCGGATTAACCACACAGGCTCCTGTAAAACGTCCTTTGTATTTTTCAACATTCCTTGCAACCTCCCGGTTACCGGCTATAAATTCTTCGGGCTTAACACCATAGCTTTTCTGGGAGTTAATTATTCCACGCTGAACTCCGGTTTTATCGAGGTACTTAACAAAGTCTTCAAATGTCTCAGTCACCTTATGCCATTGCCACTCTTCTCCCTTGTCTGCCGGAGAATGCAGATGGCAGTCAAATATCTTAAAAGAATCATTTTCTCCCTCAGTGTAATCCTTTCCGTTGCCTTTCGGAATTATCCCGGGAATCCCAAATGATGCCACACCTGCCCCGGCTAATAATTTGCTGCTCTTTGACAGGAAATCACGTCTTGACCCGACTGATCCGCTGCTGATCTTTCTTTCAGATTCTGTTTCCATAATCTTATAATAGTTAATAAGTTAAGCTTACATTTTCTAAACACGGTGTTGCACGGAGTTTTTCACTGAGTGGCACCGTAATGTCAAAAATTAACCGGCAAAATCTATTACTCCGTGTATTCCTCCGTGTTTTACTCCGTGCAACTCCGTGTATCTCCGTGGTTAACAATTCATTATCTATTCCAATATACCATTGTACCCTCATACCATCGTACCGTTGTACCGTTATACCATTGTACCCTCATACCATCGTACCGTCGTACCGTTATACCATTGCACCATTCTACCTTTCATTCCGACAACAAAACAATTGCCACTGAAGCAATTATCAATCCTGTCAGTAAAATCCCTCCCGGCACAACTCCATAAATTATCAGAGACAATATCACAGTTATAACCGGAGCCAGACCAGTCATAGGTACAACAATGATGGCTTTGCCATACCGGATTGCATATACCAGGGTAAGGGCACCGATTGCATTAAGTATTTGTATCATGGCAGTAAGCCACGGACCACGGAATCCCCAGTTAATGGGAGATGAGAAGTCAGTCATAGCAATGGAAACCGGAGCCAGCATAAGCGCTGTGATTGTCATATAGAAGAAGATACTCTCCGCCTGCATTGTATTGTTTGAAAATTTCATCATATATGCCTGCAAAGCCCACATGACAAATACCAGAATTGCGAGTATAAGCCAGCCGATCCCGGAAGAAGTTACAGGATTTACCTGCGGATTTGAAAGAAAGAACATGGCTATGAGTGCCAATACTATCCCGGTCCCCTGTCGCAGATGGGTCCGCTCTTTCAGGAAAACAAGTGACAAAAAAATAGTTAAAACGGGGTAAAGTGAAATAATTGGAAATACAATGTATGCAGGCCCCTGCCGTAAAGCCTGAAATAAAAAGAGTTGTCCGCCTGCACCCAGCAGCCCTACTGCAGATCCAAGAAGCACTGACCGTTTATCATAATCAAGCTTCCAATTTATTCTGTATAGTGCGAAAATTGAACAGGGGATCATTGTCAGGGACCAGACAACATAGCCAAGGGTTGCAGGGAACCCTGCCTTTTCAGGTATTTCCATGAAGGCTCCCCATACTCCCCAGAATATTGTGGTAATAAGTGCGTAAAACAGCCAGAGACGTTTTTCTTTCATATTATTTTAGTTGTTATCATAAGTAAAAATAATCAATATATTTGTTTTTGAAACGTACTGAAAGTTTAAAAAAAAATATTGAACAAGTTCTATTTACCTTTACGTTACTTTATTAAAAAAACATCAGATATGGAACGGAAAGACTTTCTCAAACTGGCAGCCCTGACTGGTGGTTATTTTGCCGCTTCAGGTTTAACAAAAGGTGAAATTTCATCATCAGCAAACAATTCAGGCGGAATGACTGCAGCAGAGCTCCAGAAATTTCTCGTCTCTCTTACTCAGCTTAAGCCTGAAACAGTTGACAGATTCATCATTGGAAATCCTGAAACAACGATTAAAAAAATAGGCACCTGCTGGATGTCTGATTGGAAGACATGCAGAAAAGCTGTTGAATCGGGTGTAAATGTGCTTATCACCCATGAACCGACATTCTATGCCCATTGGGACCTTGATGAAAAGGAAGCAGACTATTTATCATCACCTGAATATACAAAACAGCTATACCTTCAGCAGGTAGAGAAGAAAAAAAATTGGATAGACAAAAATGGCCTGGTAATAATCAGGAACCATGATACCCTTGATGCTTTACAGGATAAAGGCATTCCCTTTGCATTCGGGCAGTTCCTGGGTTTCAGCAACAGCGATATTATTGCCTCCCGGACATATTACAATGTCTATAAATTTAAGAAGCAGACTGCTTCTTCATTTGCCAGGTTCTTAGCCGGAAAACTTAAAGAGCTTGGTCAGCCTGGTGTTGCTTTTTACGGCGATCAGGGAAGAGAGGTTGCAAGTGTAGGGATCGGAACGGGATGGATATGCGATCCGATGGATTATGCGGATCTCAAACCAGATGTTTTTGTAGCTATTGATGACGTGATCCGTACGCATATTCAGACAGTTTATGCAGAAGACACAGGACATCCTCTTATTGTAATAAATCATGGAGTCAGTGAAGAGATGGGAATGAAAAGCCTGAATCAGATAATCAAACAAAAATTTCCTGATATCGAAGTGATTCATTTTAACCAGGGTTGTACTTATAAATGGATTACAGGGTAAAGGAGAAAGGAAAAAGGAAAGGAGAAAGGAGAAAGGAGAAAGGGAGATAGTGTGAGCAGATTCCCCTTATAGGTGGTAAGGGGGATGTTTTTACTAGTATAAGGAAAAAGGGAAAGACAAAAGAAAGCGGTAAAAAGAAAAAAGAAAAAGATAAAATATCATGAGAAAAAAAACTGTAATAGAGTATGCCATAATGTGCCTTATTGTATGGCTATCTGTATCTTCGATCACCTTCGGTACCAATCTGGTAAAAAATCCCGGATTTGAGGCTTCGGCTGGAAAACCTGAAAGCTGGACAATTACAGGACCTGTTGCAACAATGCAACCTTCAGTAACCATCGACAGCAAGATGAAATTAAGTGAAAAGTACAGCCTCAAAATGGAGAGCAATAATCCGAATGTTCAGGGTAAAGCTGTTCAGCTTGTCGGTATCAAAGGAGGACAAACATACCTTTTCAGTGCAAGGTTCAGGGCAATGAATATAGAATCTATTGATAAAAGTGTTCTGATCAGAATCAAATGGTTCATTGGAGAACAGCAAATTGGTTACAATTACATATACCATATAACAGATGATAAGGATGGATGGCTGCTTGCATCCGACAAAATAAAGGCTGTTGCCGGAGCTGAAACTGCTGAAATCTCTCTTGTCTTCCGCTGGAGTACAGGTACATTATGGTGGGATGATATTTCGATGGAAGAGTCGGATGCTGTACCCCCCAGAAATGTAGTGGTTGGCACAATGCATTTCCGTCCGCCGGGTCCAACAGTAGAAAAGAATATTGAATTGATGAGTGATATGCTCGATAAGGCAGGAAAAGCAGGATGCGATATTATATGCCTTCCTGAAGGATGGCCTACCTGCGATACAGGACTTGGAATGCAGAAAGTTGAAGCCAACACGCTGGATGGCAGCGCTTCAAAAATGATATCGAAGAAAGCAAAAGAATATGGTATGTACATAGTTTCAGGCCTTTACAGCTGGTCAGGAGATACACTGAAGAATGTGGCGGTTCTTTATGACAGGCAGGGTAAAATTCAGGGGGTTTATGAAAAAGTACAATTACCCGATTCAGAAACCGAACAGGGTGCTGTCCCCGGTACTGAATTTCCTGTCTTTACAACCGATTTTGGGAGAATTGGCATACTGATATGCTGGGACATTGCCTTCCCGGAAATCTCAAGGATACTGGCACTGAATGGGGCTGAAATGCTTCTTTGCCCTATATGGGGCGATGTAAGGGGAACCACAGAGGCATGGAAGGTGACGGCCCGAAGCCGGGCTATTGATAACGGAGTATTCTTTGTAACCAATATTTTCGACGGCCACAGTGTAATAGTTAATCCTGCCGGAGATATTTTACAGGAGAGCGGAACACAGGGAACTCTCTTGACTCAGGAAATTGATCTGAATTTCAGTCCCGAATGGTATTGGATCGGGAATGCCGGACTGGGAGTGTGGGATGGCGTCTGGCGGAAGGACCGCAGGTCGGAAGTTTTTGGCAGAATCGGTGATTATAAGTCATCATCCGGCTTACCTTCAAAGGATTCCGGTATGAAGCCGCATAAATAATTATAAGATGACAATAAGCAGCAAATTGACAAGGCGGCGTTTTTTCCAGCTGGCAGCAGCAGGTACAGGAAGTATCTGTTTACTGCCCCGATGTTCCGGAGATGTTCCCGCATGGCGCTTCTTCACTGTTGATGAGGCAAATCTTGTTGATGCTATTGCCGAACAGATTGTACCATCTGATGAATGGCCTGGTGGCAGAGAATCAGGGGTCACAAATTATATAGATAAACAGCTAGTGGGACCATATAAAAGGTTCCAGGCTGATTATCACAGGGGCCTGAATGCAATCCAGGAATCATGTGACGCCATGCATCATAAGAAATTTGAAGAGTTATCATGGGATGAACAGACTGCTTTTCTTGAATCCATGGAGGCAGGAAAAATGGAAGGATCAGCCTGGGCCGGGGGATTTGACAGGGTATTCTTTGAACTTGTACGGATCATTCCATGCAGTCATATTACGGAAGCCCGATTCATGGTGGCAACAGGAATAAAATCAGTTATAAAATGATCGGACTCGATTACCCTCTCATAGTAGGTCAAAACAGGTACAAAACATAACAAATGGCAAACAAACATGTCAATGCCATAATTGTTGGCTCAGGTGCTGGTGGTGGCACTGTTGCCAAAGAACTTAGTACAGCCGGATTATCGGTAGTCCTGTTTGAAAGAGGAGGCTGGATATCATATGACGACCATACTGATGATGAGCTTATCTCACAGCCATCTTCACCGCTTGGTACCTCCTGCGGACCTGATGATAAGAGATTCCGAAGAGTTGTGGACTTCCCTGATGGTACAAGCCGTATTGTTCTCCCCAGTGAAGGTGACTATAATAATATTGCGGCATGTGTGGGATCCGGAACTGTAACTTATGCAGCACTGGCCTGGCGCTTTATGCAGGAAGACTTTAAAATGAAAACCACATATGGCCATGTACCGGGATCAACACTCGAGGACTGGCCATTTTCCTATGAGGAGCTTGAACCATTTTATGAGAAAGCCGAGTGGGAAATTGGTGTTGCCGGAGATGATAGTCAGAATCCGTTCGCACCACCAAGGAGGAAACCCCAGCCCATGCCTCCATTCTCACATAATAAAGGTGCAAGAATGCTGCATGAAGCTGCCCTCAGGTTAGGACTTCATCCTTTCCCGAGCCCGGTTATACGCAATTCTGTTCCTTACGGGGGAAGACCTGCCTGTATACGGATGCGAAACTGTAACGGATCGCCATGTCCTGTAAATGCCAAGGGAGGAACGCAAAATACTGTTATCCCTGTTGCACTGGCAACCGGCAACTGCGAACTGAGAATTAACTCAGTCGTCAGTGAAGTAATTGTGAACGAGCAGGGAAGATAACGGGAGTTACCTATTTTGACGGGGAGAACAGGAAGAAGACCCAGACAGCAGATATCGTTATTCTTCTGCTTCTGCAATAGAAACAGCACGATTACTCTTAAATTCAAAATCGAAATTTTTCCCGTCAGGTATTGGAAATGAGAACGGATGGGTAGGAAAGAACCTTCACGGACATGCTTATCCAAAAGCCTTTGGCATATTTGAGGAGGATGTATATGATGACTTTGGGCCCGGTTCATCAGTAACCATATGCGATTTCAATCACCATAATCCTGGTATAGTTGGTGGCGGCTATCTCACAAATTCTTTTTTCATCAGGCCCTATTGATTTACAGCCACACGTCCTCCCGGATCTAAGATGTGGGGAAAAGAGCATAAAGATTTTCAGAGGATCAACTACAGAAAAGTGATAAAGGTCCATGGTCCCCATCAGGATATTCCAAGATTTGACCAGCAGGTATCCATAGACCCCATTGTTAAGGATTTCTGGGCATACCTGTTGCCAGGCTCATACCCTCCAAAACAGAAACTGATGTTGACGGATGTAAATACATTGCCGCAAAGGCTGAATCATGGTTAAAGGAAGCTGGTGCAATAACAACATGGAAAATCGCCTGGCACTTCGAAAGCTGTCGGTGCAATGTCGCACAGGCTGGTACATGCAGAATGGGCAACGATCCAAAAATTTCCGTAACCGATAAATATGGAAGAATTCACTCGACTCCTAACCTTTTTGTGGCAGATGCGAGCCTGCATGTCACTAAATGGAGGATTTAACCCGGCACTGACTATAATGGCAAACGGATTCCGAATCGGAGCATATATTGCTTCGGAATGGAATAAAGGAAACCGCTTTAAATGAGCATATCAAGCATGAACAGAAAATCGACAATACGGATATTCAAAATAATTATTCCCATAACACTACTTGGGGTCCTGCTGCTGTCCGGATCGTTCTATGCCTACTGGAACAGGGCGTCACCGGAAAAAACATGTTCCTCATGCCATGAGATCGGGAGATCGGTAGAAATGTTCGGCCAGTCAGCGCACAGGGAAATGAGCTGCAGTGAATGTCACGGGACAGCCCTGAGCAATGGATTTCACAGCCTAAAGGAAAAAGGCATGATGGTAGTCAACCATGTAAAACTGAAATTGATGAAGATCTAAGACTGAATGAAGATCAGCTGCTGGCCGTTATGGATAACTGCAGCCGTTGCCACACATCAGAATATGCAGACTGGAAGTCAGGAGGCCACTCCGCTCTCTATCACGATATATTCCTCGATAAAAAACATAATGAACTGAACAGATCAATTCAACTGCCTGAGATGTCACGGCATGTTCAGTGATGTGCCCGTTCAGGAGATTGTTGAGCCGCTTGATACAAATGGTCCGTGGAACTGAAAAAGCCTGAGATGGCAGATAAACCGGTTATCCCATGCATGGCCTGCCATCAGACCCATAGAATTGGCATGCCAGGGGTGAATCCTGGATTATTCATCGCCTCGCAGTATTTTCTACCTCCGGCAGGATTCTTCCGAAATTGTAAGTCTATATTACAGGCCTGACAGAATAAGCATATCTGCGGGAAATCTCCCAAAACTTCAACTGTGGGAAGGGGAAAGAGCTGTATTGTTTCTGACGACATCCTCATGAGAAATTGTATTCAATGTCATGCACCGAACTCACAGCACCAGGCAGGAACAAGTGATGACCGAACACCAAGGGGAGTTCATGAAGGAATAAGTTGTACCGTATGTCATGCAACACATTCCAATGATGCCAGGCAAAGTTGTAGTATTTGCCACCCTGCAATTTCAAATTGCAAACTTGATGTTACAAAGATGAACACCAGTTTCAGGGATCCTGAGAGTCCTAATAATATACACTGGGTAGGCTGCAACGATTGTCATAAGGAGAAAGGCTTTATTAGAAAATGAATCAAATTATCAATATGACCATATAATATATTTTCAAGGACAACTTTTTATCCCCTTTCCTGTTTCCCTTCGGGAAGACCGGAATGGGTCATAAAACTAACACAATAATAATATGATAAACAGGAGAGAATTTATAAAAAAGACAGGCATGGGAGCAGCAGCAATTTCAATGGCCGGCTTAACAAAATGCGGAACCAGCCAGAATAACCAAAACACAAGAATCTTTGGAGGAAGAGCAATCGATGCACATATTCATGTCACGCCCGTAAAAGTAAAAAAAGCGCTGGAGGTAATGGATGATAATGGCATCCATTATGGCGTTATAATAGCTTCAATATCAGGCGATGACCCAAACCAGTATGTTGGAGATAAGAAGTATTTATGAATTATCGATGCAATAAGCCTTTCAAAAACAGGCTGGGTCTTCATTATACCTATGATTGGAATCTTGCTGCAAGCGATCTGAGCTAATCCTTCACCAAGCACCTGATATGCTTGAAAAAGCAGTAAATGCAGGATCACACTTCCTCAAAAACCTGAAGCAGCTTGGTCTGGAAGCCAGGGATACAGAGGGTAAGCTTATCCCAATTGATGATCCCCGCCTCTTCCCCATCTGGAAAGGGCTGAAAAACTGGGAATACCGGTAGCTTTTCATACTGGCGACCCTGTAGCTTTCTTCCAGACATGGGAACCTTCGAATGAGAGGTGGAGGAGAAACTGGAGCCGCACCCGAATGGTCATTTGCCGACAGCAGTAAATATCCGCCTCTTGAAACGCTTTTTGAACAGGCCGGCAATGTTTACAGGAAGTTCAGAAACGTTCAGTTTGTTTCCGTACACGTCGGAGGTTATTCCGAAAACCTGAAGGAAGTTGGCAGATGGCTTGATGAGATCCAAATCTTTCAATTGACACTGCAGCGCGTATTCGGCGAGCTTGGCAAACACCCTGCTGATGAAGGACATGAATTCTTTACAAAGCATCAGAACCGGATCTTATTCGGAACTGATCTGGCCTTCTGGAACGGCTGTGATGTACAGGGGCCGGTCCATGTAAGAATTTTACTCTTGAAGAAGACAGGAAGTTTTTATGACATTCACTGGCGATATTTTCAGACTAATGACAAACAGTTCGACCACCCTACTCCCATACAGGGTAAATGGAAAATCGACGGTATTGGTCTTGATCAGGAAGCTTTGAAAAAGATTTACTGGATAACGCCGTCCGGGTCTATAAACTTGACCGTTTCCTGGGGTAAGAGAATCAAATAGGCTGGTGGAGCAGGGCTGTTGAAAAAGTTTGCTTACACCCCTAAAACCCAAGGCCGTCAACCTAGGAGTCTGAAAAAGAGTTTCGAGGGGAGGAACAAAAAAAGGCAAGCGGATTTTAATGTTGAGATTCAGCTAGTTCATGGTATTCTCCCCTCCTTTTGGAGCTAATCTTCCATCACATTTATTTAGGTTCTGAAAATGCAGAGTATAATACACTGTAAAACAATAATGCTAGCTATCCTATAAATAAGATAGAGATTCCTCGCTGCGCTCGGAATCTTACAGTTCATTTTTAGGGGGAGGGGAGGAGAAGCGGGAGATTCGTCACAAATAGAATTTCAAAAAAATATTGTTTCATTGTCACATTCCCCCCAACTATATATTAGCTTGTTATTCCGAGCACAGCGAGGAATCTTATGACTATTCACAATTTCTCTGAAAATTGATTCACTGGTATACAGTTTATCCAGGAGGAAGACGTGAATAAAGAGTAGC
>CAWALO010000007.1:0-68633 GCA_963782945.1 uncultured Bacteroidales bacterium | reverse complement strand
CAGCGGGTATATTTTACCGTGAACCGCCGTGGCAAAACCGAAAAGACTTATGAGTAGGAAAAAAATATTAAATTCCAATATTATGTTAAAAAAAATGATTTTCAACTCAGCTATTTGTTTTGGTTTGGTTTTCTTATTGCAACAAAATTGTTCTGCACAAACAAAAGCAAAAGACGAAAAAAAACAAACACAGGTGACTCAAAACAAGGAACAAATGTTTTTAGAAAATGAAAGCAAATACAATTTTGCCGAAACAGTCAAAAAATTGACAGCCGAAATTGAGAAAAAAACATGGAAAGTTTTAGTAGTTCATGATTTACAAGAAACATTAAAAAAGAATGGAACAGACGTTTTACCAATAAAAGTTTTTGCTTTATGTCATCCAAAACATTCAAGTAAAATCTTATTGAAAGACGACGAAAGAATTGTTTCGTCTTTAATGCCATGCAGAGTAAGCGTTTATGAAAAAAGCAATGGCAAATCCTACATTTCACGTATGAATACAGGAGTTTTGGCTAAATCAATTGGCGGAATTGTAGAAGAAGTAATGATTGCTTCTTCAAAAGAGGTAGAAGAAATATTGAGTTCTCTTATTGTAACTGAATAATTTTGTAGTTAGTTAATAAATAATTAGTGATTTCACTAATTGGGATTATTTTACTAGTTGCAACTTTAAACTACAAAAATAGAAGAAAGTAAGAAAACCAGCCTGTAAAAGCGGGTATATGCAAAAAGCTTCCAACCGTCATCATATTTATCTGTTAGGATTTTAACAATACTGCTTTCTACCGGGACTCATGTATCGCACGATTAACAAATACTTGTGCTAACAGTATAAACCAATGTCATTTAACATAATAACACGATTAAAATGCAACAACAATATTACAAGATATTTGTTAATATGTAAACAAGTTTGTACCCATGCCTCCTGCTTGTAGGAAAAACGAGATCACAGTCTTAGACATTATGCACTTCAGAGAAGGTAAAATTAATGAGCTCTGGGGTATTCCTGATAGTTTTGCATCAATGGAACAACTTGGAATGAAACCTCCGCCTAAATTCATTATGAAATTAATGAATCTGAAGCGATGAGGTTATCTAACAAACCTGAATCTATGAAAAATATCTTAAGTAACTAAATTACAATTGCATAAAACAAGAATTAACAGTACCGTTACTTCCTGACGAATAACTTTCTGCATGTGTTAAAACGAATTATGTGTATCTGTAAAACAAATAAATAATGAAAAACAGAATCATTTTACTCATTGCTTTATCGATAATAAACTATTTATCCTTTGGACAAGACACAACTACTTACAAACTCAGATTAAGTTTAACACTTATCGACCTTCCCCAGAATTATTCTTTACCTTATTATTTACCCTCAATGAATCAGTCATTTGAGTTATCTAATGACTTTTATGAATTAAGTTTCTGGGGAATAGATGCTTTAGGTGATCTATTGTTCATCTCAAAGAAGAAACCTTATACCAAAGGGAGGAAACTTTCCAACACTGTTTTTAAGTATGGTTTGAGTTTGATATTCTCCAAATTCGGAAGCGAGCTTCCAATACCTTTAGGAGTATGGGGCCATGAGGAATTTCATCGCTCTGTCTTAGGTATCGATAATATTTCTTCAAAAAATGGTAATTGGCTTCTAAACAGATGGGATGGCACTGTTTATGGTATTTCAGATCAAACCCTTACTCAATTAAAAAATAATAATATAAATACCCTATTATACTCTTATGTTTCAGGTGTTCAATATGAAATCGCTTTAAACCAAAAAGTTACTCTCAATGATTTTTATAAGAGAAGATCGTTAAATAAAACTGCCCTTCTTCTTTATAATGCTTATTACGTATATGATTATTTCAGATTTTCAGCAAGCGCAAAAAGTGATTCGGCTAAGGTACTTGCTCCTCCCAATGAGAGCCCATACCCCGAAGAAAGAGATTATGCAGGAGCGGACTTAACGGCTTGGGTATATGACATGTTTAATCCATTAATGCCCTTTGATACAAGAGATCCTTTTCCAGATGGAGAAGGAGTCAACCGAAGAGTTGGGTTTTCTGATCTTTCGTCAGAAGCACAGTCTTACTTAACAAAGCAAAAGAAATTATCTTTACTCAATTTTCTTAATCCATCAATTTTCTTTATTAATAGAATAAAACTGACAGAGGATTTATCATTCAGTTTCTTCACACAGTATACTCCAACCCATTTTGGTAATGATGTCGCGTTTTTTTTACCCTTGAAATATAACCAATTTGATATTTTATTAAATCTGCACAACTATTCGAACAAGACAGGTGGAGGGTTTGGTATTGGCGCCGGGCTATACAATTACAGGTTTAATGAAAAAATTGAATCCGATCTCACTTTGAATTTTTGGAACCAGCCTAAAACGTTTTTTGATAACTCAAAGATTTTTGGAGGACAAATAAGTATAACAAGTAAGTATTATTTCAGGAATAATTTTTCTGCATTTGTTAGTGCAACTGGAAAATCCTATGGATGGATAATTGCAACTCCATATCTAAATAGAAATATTTCATTTTATTTAGGTCTAAATTTCAATTTAAGAAAATGATATAATTCACACATAATATATTGATGATTAATCATATAGTTATTCTAATACGCACAGTATAATTAATAAGCTCATCATTGTTTTTGCTTTTACTGCTGCACGCTTGCCAGCCCGATACCCCGCTGGGGCGGGAACTCAAATAGAGTAACAATTATTGACTATCATTAGTAGGAAACATGGAAAAGCTTGTAATTATTGCAGGAAAATGAGTGTTACGAAAATAAATATATTGCTGTATTCATAAAATACAAAGAATGTCATGGCAAAATATCGGGAAAAGCTCTGGAGAAAGCGTTTGAGGTAATCTGTTAATCACGTAACTTTTCTAATGAATAATATAACAATTTTCATCAGATTATCGTCCAACTTTGCACTTAAGTATATTGTTAGTATTAATATTTAATTGAGGAATCATATGAATAATCTCTTGAGGGGTTTGCTTTCAGGATATGGTGCATGGAAACTAGGGGGAGGATGTTTAGGTACAATTGTAGTTTTTTTACTCCTCTGGATGGTGCTTGGTAAGTGCAGTTAAAGGATTGCATCATGTATAATTTATTCAGGATACTGATCGCCCTATACAGGGTAAGCAAAAGAGAGGACGAAAAGGCAGACGGTTATGCTCTTGGTCAAATCACAGAAGGCTATCTCAAAACTCACATAAGCAAATCCACTAAAAATGTTTATATCTGCGGACCTCCACAAATGATGGATGCAATAGAAAAACAATTGATTAATTTGCAAATAGATAAGAAACAGATCATACAAGAAGCATTTTAAAAAACCCACACTTTATGCTTTACCCAGAAAATAGCCTCACAATATCTGTTAATAATCTAACTGTTAGTTATATCGATGAAGGACAAACCAGTTCTCCAAAAATCATTTTCATTCACGGATTTCCGTTTAATAAATCGATGTGGAGAAAGCAGATCGAAATATTAAAGGAAAATTACCGTGTAATTGCCTATGACATTCGGGGGCATGGGAGCACAGATGCCGGAAGTGACAATTTTTCGATTGAGCTATTTGTAAATGATCTGCTTGGTTTGATGGATACCCTGAACATTGACAAATCGATACTATGTGGTTTGTCTATGGGCGGATACATTGCTTTAAATGCGATTGAAAACTATCCAGAACGTTTTAATGCACTTCTTTTATGTGATACAAATTGCTCGGAAGATATACCCGAAGCAAAAGAAAAACGGATGAAGGCCATTGAAAGTATCAAGGAAAATGGATTGGAACAATATGCCAAAGAAAGTCTGAAAAAACTTTTTGCTCCGATATCTTTTTCAAAACATTCTGAAGAAACAGTTTTTGTGAAGGAAATGATTATGAAAACTTCCGAACAATCACTCTTTAAAACCTTGCATGCTTTAGCTGAGCGCAAAGAGACCTGCGCCAGGCTGCATCAAATAAGAGTGCCTGTACTAATCATGGTGGGGAAAGAAGATGAAATTACGCCACCTGATGCTGCAATGTTGATGCATGAGAAAATTAAAGGGTCCTCCATTCGCATTATCGATCATGCCGGACATTTAAGCAATTTGGAAAATTCGGTGGAATTTAACAATCAGCTAACCGGGTTTCTTTCATTAATAAAGCATACATAATATTGGAAAGAAATAATTGCCAGGATCTAGCAGCAGAGGTATTTTTATGAGTGCTTCTTCTTGTGCAATCAAAAGAACACATTATTAAGATGGGAAATATAAAGGAGTTATCGCTAAAACAACGAGAAGAACTAATCAAAGCATTAAAAGCCCGTTTTGAGAAAAACATGAACCGCCATAAGGGTCTTGACTGGGCTAAAATACAAGAAAAGCTGGAAGCTAATTCCGATAGCTACCGGGATGAGAAACTGTGGTCGCTCAATGAAATGGAAAGAACCGGAGGTGAACCGGATGTTGTTGGTCTTGATATAAGAACTGGCGAATACATTTTTTATGATTGTTCCGCGGAAAGTCCCAAAGGCCGCAGAAGTATCTGTTACGATCGTGAAGCGCTGGAATCAAGGAAAGAATATAAACCTGAGAATAACGCAGTTGATATGGCAGCTGCTATTGGTATTGAGCTTTTATCGGAAGAACAATATCGGGAATTGCAGAAGCTTGGAAATTTCGACACGAAAACATCGAGCTGGGTGAAGACACCAGCCGGAATTAGAAAACTCGGCGGCGCGCTCTTTTGTGATCGTCGCTTCGGTCATGTCTTCGTTTATCACAATGGTGCAGAATCTTATTATGGAGCCAGAGGGTTCCGCGGTTCGCTAATGTTGTGAAATGCAAAAAAAAGGAGCCAGATAATCTCCGGCTCTTTTAGAATCTTTGTGATTCCGGAGCGACTCGAACGCTCGACCCACAGCTTAGAAGGCTGTTGCTCTATCCAACTGAGCTACGGAACCATCTGCCGCCGCAAAATTACATTTTTTTTCAACTTCTGCAACCCAAATCTCAATAAGGTAGAATAAGATCTTTATGTTTAACGCGAAGGAGCATAAAGTTCATCACAATGGGCACAAAGAAGATTTAAAAAGTTTTCATATAGTTTACCAGTCCCTTCATTTCGATAATCTTCTTTAGCGCATCGGGCAATGGCTCAAATGAAAATTTTTCTGACCCGATTGTTATCCAGGAATTATCGAAATCCAGAGCAACAAAGTCACCCTGTTTATATGATTCAACTGCTGCTCTGTGAACGATCAGGGGCAGCCCCTGATTAATAGAGGAACGATAAAAGATCCTGTTTACAGATTTTACAAGGATAGCCTTAATCCCGAGAAATGCCATACCAACAGATGGGTGCTCCCTGGAACTTCCGCATCCGAAATTCTCACCGGCGATTATTATATCATCCTTTTTAGCATTCCTGCTGAAATCCGGATCAAAATCTTCAAACAGATGAGGTATTATCGCTGCCGGATCTGAACTCAGCACATTGTAGGTATGTTTCCCGGCAAACATCTGGTCTGTATTCAGATTATCAACATCTGAATAATTCCATACATCAGCTATTTTCCTGTTCTCCCCATGTTTTATTTCAGAGGTTTTGCTCTGAACAGCCTGGTAAGGATATATATCCATTCCATGTTTCTCACCGGGATAAGAAATTCTGCCTGTAAGTGATGAAAAGGCGACAGTAGCTGGTGAGGCGAGAAATATTTGTGCATCCTTATTTCCCATTCTCCCAGGGAAATTGCGGTTGGCTGTCGAAATCACAGAATGTCCGTTAGCCGGGATTCCTTGTCCGGTTCCAAGGCATGGACCGCAGGAGGGCGTAAGTACGTTTGCTCCTGCCTTAATAAAATCTGAAATGAGCCCTTCCTCAATTGCCTGGAGGTATATTTTCCGTGAAGCCGGAATTATGTTCAGCTGAAAGTGATCCACGATAGATTTTCCTCTCAGAATTGAGGCAGCGATCCTCAGGTCTTCTATCCTTCCGTTTGTACATGTTCCGATCAGACCTTCATGTACAATTGTCCCTTCCACTTCGGATACCGATTTTACGTTATCCACATTATGGGGTGCTGCCACTACCGGAAATATATTACCTAGATCAATATTTATTATTCTGAAATAATCCGAGCCTTCATCGGCCCATATTCCTTCAACAGGTTCATTATAAAAAGCTGAAAGTATATCATCTGCGGGAAAGACAGCATTCTTTGCACCCATTTCAGATGCAAGATTTGCCATTGTCATCCGGTCTGAAATATTCAATGATTTTACACCTTCACCATGGTATTCGATTGACATATAATTTGCTCCATCTGAACCTGTCATGCCGATGATCCATAATGCAAGGTCTTTTGCTGAAACATTTTCACGAAGCCTTCCTGTTAGATTTATTTTAATAGATTCCGGCACTCTGAACCATGTTTCTCCCCTTCGCCAGATTCCTGCCGATTCTGTGCGGTCAATACCTGCAGCAAGTGCATTGAATGCCCCTGCTGTTGAGGTGTGGCTGTCACTTCCAACAATAAGCATCCCTGGTTTCGCATGGTATGACACGACCTGATGACAGATCCCTTTGCCTGCGTCGTAGAATTTTTTTATCCCGTGTCTGATAACAATATCTCTAATATCCTGGTATTGTGTTGCAAGCTTTGCATCGGCAGGAGGAGCATTATGATCAAGCACCACCAGCATCTGGTCTGAATCTGCAACCTCCTTCCCTCCCATTTTCTGGAATGTCTTGTAAATACTTGAGGTATTGTCGTGCGTTAGAATAAGATCAGGTTTTGCGATAACTATTGCACCGGCAGGTGCTTTAAAAATCTTTTCAGCGAAAGTCAGAGGTCTCATGTAAGATTATTTTAATAAATTCATGATAGATCATTTTCCCAGTAACCCACCTCTTTGATACACATTTAACTGCACATCAGAAAAGGGCAATGCCTTATAGACTACAGCATTCTTCAGGTTCAGTATCTCTCCTGTTCTCAGGTTAATCCTTATATAATCCCCATCTCTGAGCTCCGTCTCTAAAAGCGAAGGGGCAACAACGACTGCGAATGCAGCGTTTATTGCATTTCTTTCGTAGATGACTCCAAAAGATTCTGCAATTATTGCCTGGATACCAAGTGAAATAAAACAATCCACAGCTTGCTGTCTGGAACTTCCGCATCCGAAATTTTTACCTGTAATAACGATATCGCCGTTTTCTGCCTTTTTCGCAAAATCCTCGAACCCTTTAAGATTATCAAAGGTATATTGTCCCATATCCCTTAAGTCAGTGATAGAAAGATACCTGTTATGAAATATCATATCGGTGTCTATGTTATCCATTTTAATGATCCATACTCTGCCTTCGAGAATATCGTTTCTGGATTCTGAAATATTTTGCTTATTCGGTTTATTGTCTTCAATATCTGCCCTTTTTATGGGACTGAAAACTGCAGGATTGTCAGGAATTTTATCAGGAGTTGTAATAAAGCCTGATATTGCAGAAGCAGCAACAACCTGTGGAGATGCCAGATAGACACTACCTTTACCCTGTTTCCCCGGGAAATTCCTGTTTCCGGTACTTATTGTAATCTCTCCCAGACCATTCTGTCCAACCTGTCCTGCTGCGCAGCCAGCGCAGCCGGCGTTTGAGACAAGTGCACCGGCCTCTTTGAAGATATTTATCAACCCCTCATCAAGACATTGTTTCCAGATGGCATCTGTAGCCGGAACAATTTTCAGGACAACACCGGGAGCAACCTTTCTACCATTAAGAATAGCAGCTGCATTTTGCATATCGCTCATTCTTCCGTTAGTGCAGCTGCCTATGAAAGCCGAATCAATCTTTGTCCCATGAACATCGCTGATATCAGCAGTATTGTGAGGTTCACCAGGCCTGGAGACCAATGGTCTGAAACTGGCAACATCAACCAGGAATGTTTTGCAATATTTTGCATCCGCATCGGCATAAACAGCTTTAAATGTTTTCCCGGTGTGCTTTGAACAATAGTCCAGTATTTCTTTTGAAGGAGGAAACAGAATAATAACAGCACCCATTTCAGTAGCCATTGATGAGATTGTTATCCGGTCATCAAGTGTAAGTCCTGCAACCGAGGGTCCCTCTATTTCGATGGAATAGCCAAGCAGCGAGTTTGCTCCGAAGATCCTGAGAAGGTTAAGCACAATATCTTTTGAACTTACATCCTCAGGGATAACCCCTTCAAAAATTATCTTCACCGAATCCGGTATTTTAAACCAGACCTTCCCTTCGTGCCAGGCAGCAGAAATATCCATATCGCCCATTCCCTGTCCAAAAGCACCAATTGCTCCAAGAATATTCGCATGGGAATCAGTGGATACAGCAGTAGCACCAGGATAAACATATCCTTCATCCATCAATAGATGTGTCCCGATGCCGGCATCGATATCATAAACCTTAATGTTGTTTTCTCTCGCGAATAGCCGGCAGATGTGCTGATTAACAGCATATTTCTGGTCTGATCCGGTAGGATTGCAGTCAAAAGTGAATAGTGTCTTTCCGGTATTTTCGATACTCAATCCGAAATCCCTGAGGTTCTTAACTACATTTGCTCCGCCGAAATCGCGGGCCACTCTGGCATCAATTTCAACATCGACAATTTCACCCGGATGAACAGTATCATGTTTTGAATGTACTGCAAGGATTTTTTCAAGCAATGTCATTGCCATAAATTAAGTATTTACTTAGTAAAAGTATTATGTTTTGAGCAATTCAGAAAATTATTTGAATTGTGCCCTGTAATCCCTCGGAGAGATCCCTTCGGTTTTCCTGAATTGTTTATTGAAATTAGAGATACTGGCAAAGCCACATTCCATAGCAATGTCCTGGATCTGGTATTGAGTTTCCCTAAGCAGGTAACAGGCTTTATTGGTTCGCACCCTGTTCAGGTATTCAATGAATCCTGCTCCGCAGTTTTTCTTAAAGTAGCGGCTGAAGGCGAATGGACTCATCCTGGCGATTTTTGCTATCTTTTCAAGGGATATGGGTTTAAAATAATTTTCCCGGATATAGGTATAAACATCTGTCATTCTTTTATTTCCCCGTTCATCGAAGGCAAGTTTATAATTTTCCGAACATATGTAGGCTTTATTTTCCGGCTCAGATAATATTTTAATAGTATGAAGGAAATTAATCATTTTATCCAATCCTTTATTTCGGACCATCTGTTCAAGGTGAACTTCAGCTTTTTTTGCATCTTCAACGGAATATACTATTCCCCTTTCAGCTTCATTAAGAAGCTCTTTCAGACTATGCATTTCATGTTGCAGCAAGAGTTTTTCACCCAGTGAATCGGATTTAAAATGAACAATAATACCATGTTTTTCAGGCAGGGTATTTTCACTTTTGTAATAATTCCAGCAATGCGGGATATTACCTGCTATTAAAACCATTTCGTAGCGGTCAAAAAGTTCGACGCTATCTCCTATTATTCTGGTTCCATTGCACTTAATGTTTAATACCAATTCGTATTCCGGATGAAAGTGCCAGTATCCGCCTGAATCGGTTATATATGATGCCCTGAAGCCGCCTCCGTCATCATATAAAATTTTTTCAAGTTCTGCAACCATAGTTATTATCAATATTTTGTGACGAGGTTCTACCAAATTTAAGCATTATTTTATCATTAATACAGAAGGTATAAAATAAAATTTTCATTGATATATTTGACAAACCAATAAATATTTTCTATATTTGTTACCAAGCTCATGCTATTGGTATTAAGAGGAGATGAGCAAGGGTTGGGAGTGAAAATCAACAGGATTGTATTGCAGACATTGACTTTCACATCAGGAGCCTTCAGGATTAGCGCCAGCTTTCCTTGGTTCCATCCTTTTATCAGACAGTAGACACGGGAATTATCTCATAAGTAAATCCCGCTCTCTGATTTTCACAACCAGCCTTTCTCCTCTTATTTTTTTTGCCCATTATCAAGCAGTACTCCTGTTTTAACATCAGGAAAAACAAATTTTTGCATAAGAGGTAGTTTTTTTGTTTATTATGGGGAAAGGGGATCCCTGAAAATGTTTTAAGCCTGTATGGAGTGAAATGAAGACTTATATCAGAAGACGAGAGAAAAATAACAAACTTATAGTTGTATATGGCGGCTGGGGGTCTGATGAGAATGTTTTCATACCTCTTTGCAATGATGAATTTGATTTCATACTTTTTTACAATTATTCCGCCGACGAGGCATTCGTCCTGCCGGAAATAAAGACATATGAGAAAATCGCACTTATTGGCTGGTCTATAGGTGTATGGGCAGCTGAATATCTTTCCCCTAAAACAGGCATAAAACCTGATATTACAATTGCTGTAAATGGCACTCCTATTCCTGCAGATGACCATTATGGCATTCCCCTCAGTGAGTTTGAATCGACAATGAACAATATTACTGAAGAAAATATGGAGAACTTCTATATCCGCATGTTTGGAGATAAGAAGACCTATAAAACCAATATTAGCAGAGTGCCGGTAAGAACTGTTAAATCGCTTCACGATGAGTTGAGATGGCTGTATAACAGGATAATGGAGCAAAAAGAGCCAGGGTTCAGATGGGATTATGCAGTTATCAGTTCGAAGGACAAGGTATTCCCTTCAAAAAATCTTCTTGGTTACTGGCGCAAGGAGAAGGGAACGCAAAAGATTATTGTGCCATTTTCTCATTACTCTTTCCACGAATGGAATTCATTTTCAGATTTCGTTAGCTTTGTTGAAAACTATGACAATAAAGCAGGTAAGGATTATGAAAACACCTCAGGAAAGATCAAAGGTCTTTGATCAGAATATTGGAATCTGATTTGGCAATAAGCCTGTCAAATTTATCCAGAATGCCGATTACCTTATTATAATCCTTTGTTTTGCTTACAACGATCTGGCTGATACCTTTCTTGTCAAGTCTGGAGAATACAAAACTTATAGTCAGCCTGTTTATATCCAAAGCAGGCTGATACAATCTTTCCTTATGTTCGTTTTCATGCAGCACAGAGATAAGTTTTGCATTTGTAAGGTCCTGCAGTATATCCCTGGCAAGGCGTACAGGGATTTTAAGATAGTGAGCGATAGTCTCTGCGCTTATAGGTCTTTCTCCTATTGAAAAATTACGGATTATCATGTGAAGAATCATTATCACAAGTGCCCGTTTCTGGTAGTTGCTTATATTTAGTGATACTGACTCTAGTTCATAATGCGAGAAGTTCTGATTGGCGAATGAAAGTTCAGCTCCAAGCAACACTGTTATCCAGCTGCTCTGCAGTAGTATTATCAATAAGGGTACAGCGGCAAAGCTTCCGTAAATCGCGCTGAGTTTTGTTATTCCGAACTGAAGATCAACATAAATCCACTGCAGAATCTGGAGAATTGTTCCGGCAACAATACCTGAGATCATTGCAGGGACAAATTTCACTTTAGCATTTGGCATTATCATGAACAGTATAGTAAGTACAATCCAGCTGATAAGGTAAGGTGCGAATCTAAAAAGGAAACTTATCAGCGGCTTGAAAAAATCAAGAATCGGAGCTCTTGTCATAAATTCAACAAGGCCAGTCTCTACAAACACCTTTATGCTGCTGGAGAGGATAATAAATACAGGTGCAATCAGCATGATAGTAATGTAATCGGTAAATTTCCTGTACCATGGGCGCGCAGTCCTGACCTGCCATATATGGTTGAAAGAGTTCTCAATATGATGCAGTAATGACATAACCGACCAGAAAAGCACTATCATTCCGATGCCGGCAATAGGTCCTCCTCTGGTCTCTGCAAGGGCTCTGCTGGCGTTTTCTATTAACCAGTTGAGCACTTCCTTCTGGCCACTAAATTTATCAGTAATCAATTGCACTAGGTTCTCATCCAGAGAAAAACCCTTGGCGATTGCAAAGGCTATTGCTGCAACCGGAATAATTGAAAGAAGAGAATAAAACGTAAGCGCCGATGCCCTGAGCTGGACTTTATCATTTAAAAAACCCCTGGCAGCCAGCATTATTATTTTCAGCTGCTTAAAAACGAATGTTCTTCCTTTTGAAATTTCCGAAAGCGGTGTATGCCAGATAAGGTAGTTCAACCGTTTTATCTGCTCTATTCCCCATAAAACCGGATTTGCCATATTCTTCTTCTCTTTAAGCTCCTGAGAATTTAACGACTCTCAGTATCAAATATACGAAATACCATAGGGTGTGTAATATAATGGATAAAAATAATTGTTATTTTCACATATATAGATTTGGGAGATGAAGGTTGAAATCCTGGAGTTTGTTGAAGGAGCCAAAAGGGCTAAGGGAGTCGTTGTAATTATAGATGTATTCAGAGCCTTTTCAGTGGGCTGCTATGCATTTGATGCAGGAGCAACGGGGATAATAGCAACTGCTGAAGTCGATGATGCGTTTCAACTAAGGCGCAAATATGCAAACTCAGTGCTTGTCGGAGAGCGGGATGAAAAGAAGATTCCAGGTTTTGACTTCGGCAATAGTCCTACTGAAATTATGCAGGCCGATCTTCGCGGGAAAACTGTAATACACACAACAACAGCAGGTACTCAGGGACTCATCAATGCCACCAGAGCTGACCTGGTTCTTACAGGGAGCTTTGTCAACGCCGGAGCAATTGTACAATTCATACAGGGTTTAAACCCGGCGCTTGTCACACTTGTGGCAATGGGTTACAGGGCAACCATATCTGCCGAGGAAGACCTTCTATGCGCTGATTATATCAAGGATGGGCTTATTAACGGAAATACTGTTTCAGACGAGAAAATTGCCGAACTGATAAATACATCCGGGAAACGTTTTTTTAATCCGGATAATATAAGTTTCTCACCACCAACCGATTTTTTCCTCTGCACAATGGTAAACAGGTTCAGTTTTGTTCTGAAGGCTGAGGCACGAACTGATGGTAATGCTGCATTAATCAGGACCGAGGTATAAACACGCCTAACAAGTTCTTATACTGAACATTAACCTCATGAGAATATTTCCGATAGAATGTTTTGGCAAAATACTTCGTAATGATTTATCGAGGCAAAGAGAATCAGAATATCGGATTCACTTTTTTTCTCCTGTGGATTTCCCTGTAAGTACAGAACATGGCATTTTTATAGAACCTGAACAGGAGGATTGAAATGTTACCAGATTCAAGCCTGATCTCCATCCTGTCACGATACATTATATAGAATCGGGCTAAAATATTTGTTAATCTGAAGAATCTCAGGTAATTGTATGTTCGCAGGATTTTTACTGTTCTGGAAAATGTTTTTTTATCTGTAACATTATCATAGAGCTTGCTTAAGTTTTCAATTCCAAGCTTTGTCTTGTTAAGGAATTCTTTATTTGTTTCAAGGCCTTCATGAATAAGGCCGTTATCAATATGCAGTATATCGATTCCTGCCTTTTTAAGCTGATATCCCATTAAAGTATCTTCATATCCGTATTGCTTAAGCTCTTCATTGAAGCGGATCTTTGAGAATACTGCTTTCTCAATAAGGACATTAAAAGTTGTAAACCATTCATGAGGATTCTTATTCTTTTCCGAT
Organism: uncultured Bacteroidales bacterium; assembly: GCA_963782945.1. Classification (GTDB taxonomy): domain Bacteria; phylum Bacteroidota; class Bacteroidia; order Bacteroidales; family VadinHA17; genus LD21. Next base: position 55,020 of record CAWALO010000007.1, on the reverse strand, counting down.
GCCCTGCGCTGCTCGCTCCATTTTCCATATTTCCATCTGAGCAGTTTATCAGGATCACCGGGAGGGGCGTCATGATAATATATTCCGCCACATATTACTTTGTATAGGGGCATCATGGGAAGCCACTTACGAAAATAGGCTTCTGCTGTTCCCTGCAATATTGTGTCAGCATCTATAAAAAGCAAAAAATCACCGGAAGCTTCCATAGCCAGCCTGTTCTTAATTGCAGCTCTGCCAATGTTCTTTTCGTATGATAATAGTTTAACACCATCCTCTTCAAGGGATTTATACTTTTTCTTATATTCGGGCGATGAGCCGTCATCACCAATAAGAATCTCACAAAATTCAGGAACTTTCCCAAAAGCATTTTTCATCCCGTGAACAAGAGCAATAATGTCATAATCATATACAGGGATAAGAAGTGAAATCTTCATTTCAGGTTTAGGTTGATATTTCAAATGTACAATATATTTTATTAATATTTGCCTGTTTAAACTTTGGCAGAGAAATTGCAATAGCTAATTTTGATGTTTTCGACTAATTCTGATTGATAAATGGGAAAGTTTTTTATTGCACTGCTACTCTCTGTTCTTCCGGTTATGGTGTTCGGCCAGTTAAAAAGCGGATATGAAATTGAAATCACACTGGATGGCCTTCCGGATTCGACTGTTTTTCTTGCGTATCACCTGGGTGATAAACAATACATTAAGGACACTTTGAAACTTGACAGATCAGGGCATGGAGTTTTCAATGGGAAGGAAGCTTTACCACAGGGCCTTTATATGGTAGTGTTTCCAGGCAGAAAGTACTTTGAAGTTCTGATATCCACTGATCAGCTTTTTTCAATCAGATGTGTTTACAGCGATTACTTAAATACTTTAAAATTCACAGGGTCAGATGAGAATAGTGCATTTATTAGCTATCAGAAGAACTGGATGCTGATGCAGCAGAAAGCAGGAGATATAGCAAAAAGAGTTCAGAATAACAGACAAAACAGCGATTCTGTGAGAATTCTTGTTGCAGAGCAAAAAGCAATGGAGGCGAAAATGATATCGTACCTTAAAACTGTAATCCGCGAGAATAACTCTAACCTGCTGTCAGTCCTTGTAAAAGCAATACTTCCTCCTGAAATCCCTGAGTTTAAGATCCCTGTTGTGGTCTCTAATCCGGATTCTCTGCGATGGGTATTGAATTATAACTTTAATAAAGATCATTATTTTGACAATATTGACCTTACCGATGAGAGATTACTGAGAACACCTATATTATATGCCCGTCTCAATACATTTTTTACAAGTGTTGTAATCCAGGCACCGGATTCCATAAACAAGGAGATAGACAAGATTGTCAAAAAGTGTGAAGGCAATTATAAGGTTTATCAGTTCGTGGCTGTATATCTCTTTAACCATTTCAGGGAGAGTGAAATAATGGGTCACGATGCAGTTCTTGTAAAACTGGCAGATGATATTTATCTTTCAGGTAAGGCTGATTGGGTATCAAAGGAGTTTAAGGATGACCTCCGGAAGCAGGTCGAGTTGATCCGTCCCACTCTAATTGGTAAAAAGGCTCAAAACATGGTAATGGATTCATACAGCGGAATATTTGTATCGCTTTATGATATCCACAAGGATTTTACGATATTATATTTCTGGGAGCCAGATTGTGGTCATTGCAAGGAAGCTACACCAAAACTGAAGGCTTATTATGAGAAGGCCAAAGCTAATGGCATCGAAGTTTTTGCAGTCTGTACACAGTCCGACAAACAAAAATGGACAAGTTATATTGAGGATAATAAGCTGGTTTGGATAAACGGATGGGATCCGCAGCGAAGTTCTCATTTTGACCGTTATTACAATGTTCAGTCCACACCCATGATTTATATACTTGATAAAAACAAGATTATTATAGCAAAAAAACTCTCAGTCGATGACATTGGCTCCTTTATTGATAATTACAGGAAATTAGTCAGATAGATAATTGCTGTCCAGCATTTATCCATGTCACAAATTCATAAAGAGATCCAAATTCAATTACAGCATCTCCGTTAATGAACTGCCAGTACCGGCAGCTGCCTGATGGCAATCTTAAAAACGGATGGACCTCTCCTTCCGTCATTGAAAAACCCGTTCTGTTCAATGCCTTTTTTGTGTAGTGAAGCATTATGCCCTCTCCGGAAACTCTTACCTCACCCCTGTTTTCCGATATGAATGAATAGGTTCCATTCTCTGAATTATACTCGACTGCTGATGAATCAAACAGATGGTCAAATGCTCCCTGAAGCATCAGGTCTTCCGGAGCACCTTCAAGAATATTACCATCCGCAATCAGCCAGATTTTATCAGCCTGACTCAAAGCCACATTGAGGTCGTGGGTCGAAAAAATAATTGTTTTACCATTCTTTTGTGAAAGCAGATGCATCAGATGAAGTATTTCAAATTTACTTCCTATATCAAGGAATGCCGTAGGCTCATCCATAACCAGGATTCCGGTATCCTGTGCCAAAATCCGTGCAATCATAGCTTTTTGTCTTTCCCCGTCGGAAAGTTCAGATATGAACCTCCAGGATAGTGATGACATCCCTGTCTTTTCAATAGAATCAGTGATTATCTCATGATTTTTTTCATCAATTTTCCCGAACCAGTTCGTGTATGGGAATCGTCCCAGGGCTACGAGATCATAAACACGCATATTGGTTACTTTTACTATTTCAGTAGAAATATACCCTATCGTCCTGGCAAGATCTGTTCGTGAATATTCACTAATGCTTTTCCCACTGTAGGTTATATCTCCGCCCAGGGAGGGCTGCAATCCGGCAAGGGTTCTCAAGAGAGTGCTTTTACCGATACCATTTCTTCCAATCAGTGCAATCATCTCCCCTCTTCTTGCAGAGGCTGTAAGCGGAGAGAGAAGAGCGGTTTCTTTTCGTCTTTCTGCATACCCTATTCTGAGTGAGCAAAGTGAAAGTATTTCGTCTGTATCTCTTTTCATCAGAACACTCCGGAATATTTGCGGTTCCTGAATATTACCCAAATTACAACAGGAATTCCTATCAGTGAAGTAACCGAATTAACGGGCAGAACACTTTCCGAGCCAGGTAATTGTGAAATAATATCACTTATCAGCATAATAATACCTCCGGTGACGATAGTTCCTGGTATCAGAATCCTGTGGTCAGATGTCCTGAGCAGGATCCTGGAAATATGTGGCACTGCAATTCCAATAAATCCTATGGGCCCGCAAAATGCGGTCACACTGCCGGCCAGTATGCTTGTAGATGCAAATATTACTGCCCTTGAAAGCTTCACATTCAATCCGATACTTGCTGCATAGTTTTCTCCAAGAGAGATAGCATTCAGCATTTTAGCAGAGGCAATACTAAGCAGGATGCCTGCTGAAATGCAGATCAGAAGTACATTAAGCTGATCAGAAGTGAGGTTTCCAAGACTCCCCATTGTCCATATAACATAAGCTTTCAACAAGGATTCTGCACTGAAATACTGCATAATTGTAACAATAGCAGAAATCCCGCTCGACAACATTATCCCAATAATAAGTATAGTCATTATATCTCTTATCCTTGACGAGATTGACATTATCAGTATCATGACGGTTCCGGCACCTATCCAGGAAGCTGCTATCAGAATCCAGTTCCCAAGACCTCTTAAACTGTCAACTGAAATATTACCGGAAAACCCAAGGATTACAAATGCCACACCCAGACTTGCGCCGGAACTTATGCCAAGAACATCGGGGCCAGCCATAGGGTTACGAAATAACGTCTGCATCTGCAATCCACTCAATGACAAAGCAATACCTACTGTCAACGCAGTCAACGCCTTTGGTATCCTGAAGTTAAAAATTATCGTATTAAGAGGGCTTTCGGTTTTATTAAAAAAGACATTGAAGACATCCGAGGCACTGAAGCTCACTGATCCCAAAAAGATATCCATGAGCACGAATACTACAAGAAGTATCAAAAGGAATATGAAAACTATTCTGAGTCTCTTTCCTGATGAATTACATGAGTCTGCCATGATCTGATTTTCGGCTTTCAAGATATTATTTTTTAGTAAATCGCCCTGTAATAGTAAAGTTTATTACCAGGGAAAAGATCAGGATGCAGAATTGAAGCAATATCATTCAGTATCAGGTGCGGATATACAGCTCCGCTCTCCCAGAAATCATTTCCACCTGCTTCAGTCACACGGTTAATGTTGTTATACAGTTTACCGTTTCTGAAACATGGAAGTTCACTGAGCCGTTTATCGACCGCTGGAATTTCATTTTTCGTTCGCACTGTACCAATATTCAGCCAGTAATCAGCATTCAGAGCTTTCAGATAGACATTCTCCAAGCCAACAGGCATGGAGACAGAAGATTTTGTATCTTTCCAGATGTATTCACCTCCGGCATCTGATATAAGCCTGCTGACGAAAGAGTTGCCAGGAGATATAAACCATGTGTCTCTGAAGGGAAGCCCCAAAAGCACTCTCGGCTTAGTTACAATTTTTTCAGCAATATAAGTCTTAAGATTATTATATGCCTGTACTTCTGCATTATAGATGCTGTCCGCAATTTTTTCCCTGCAATAAAGTGCACCAAACAATTTAATCCATTCTGCCTTACCAAGAGGGTCGGTCTCGAGATAATCGGCATTATAAATTACCTTAATTCCGAGTTCCTCTATTTTTCCTACATATCCGGAGGATTCGCTGCCAACTCCGTAGATCATTGTTATATCAGGCATGATCTTAAGAATCATCTCTTTATTCAGATTTGCCTCATAGCCGACATCATTGATAAGTCCATCTCTTGCTCTTGAATTCAGTACGTCGGAGTACATGAATCCGGTACCTGACATTCCTGCAATTGTATTCTCTTCACCAAGTGCTGAAATCATGGCAAGGTGGGTAGTTGACATGCATACAATTTTTTCCACCGGAACTGTAATAACCTTTGCAATGTCGATTCCGGAAGGAAGAGCGGAACCCCTTTTCACAAGGAAATAAGTCATGTTTACATTATCAGCCCCCTGCCATGGATTTATGATTGTTACCCTGGTATAGTCCAGGACTCTCTCGATCTCTAATCTCTGGGCCTGCTTTATCTGATAATCACCGGCTGATTTATCATTGGGTTTAAGGCCTCTCTTTTCATCGCAGGAAATCAGGACAATCAGGCAAAGAAGCAACTGCATCCTCTGAGTCCAATTTTCCCGCAGAGCCATTGGTAAAAAAGAGGGCATCACGTTTGTTATTTAACTTTATGTTTGAAACACATCGATCCGGGTATAATATCGGCCAGCTGGCTTGAAACCAGGATTCCATCCGGATTGTAGTATATCAGATATCCACTCTGCTGATAGTCAACAGCATCTGTGACAAAAATATCATTACTGACTGGATCGATTCCAAGCTTGTAGAAGTAGTGGCCTGTTTCAGGTATTATTGGTTCGGAAGGCAGTTCTGAAGAAGTAATACTCATTTTCCGGACTCCGTTCTCCAGATAATACAATGTACCGCCTGTTCCATCAACCCGAAGGCAGGAAGGGGATTCTTGTTTTGTTGAAAATACAAGGTTCTTTTCAATCGTATTAGTTGATGTATTAATCCCATCGAGCTCGGCAAAATTTTCACGCATCCAGCCTCCATTGCAAAGTACCCAGAGCATATTGTTTTTGTCAAGAACCATACTCTCCGGCTCAATTCCTACAGTAACAGAATCAACAACTTCATTTGAAATATTGTCAATGACCATTACCTCATTCCCTCCTACCCAATTTGCGACAAAGGCTTTATCACCAGCAATTACAATTGATTCTGAAGACCGCCTCAGATCAATATAACCGGAGATCGAGTTATCATTAAGATCAATTATAATCAGAGAGTCAGAATACATGCTTGTCACATAAGCTTTAGCCGAATTGACAAATCCAATATTTCTGGGGGATATTAGTCCGGCAATAGTTGCAACTGATTCCAGTGAATTATTTTTTAAAATCTCTATTTTACCTGAATTATTGACGACAATGTAGGCTTTACCACCAAATATTTCCATCGAGTTAGGAACATCGCCCAATGGTCTGCCGTTGACTACAGAGAACAGGTCATTGTATACTTTTGAAGAGTCATAAGAGTAAAAAGAGAGTGAACCGTTGCCACCCATAAAATTACCTTCATTAATTACGAATACGCCATCACTGTCAAGGAAAGTAACTTCGGTTTTATCTTCATTTTTTTTGCATGAAACGATCAGAGTCAGGGAAAAAATAATAGCAGCAAGTTTTGTCATTTAAGGTTATTTAAGTATTTGCAGGAGTAATTTTAATGAATATGATCTGCCGGGTAATGGATAATATGCAATTGTCTGGTAAGTAATATTGAAAAGATTATCAATCTGAAAACTAAGGTCCAGAGTATTACCTTTAGCGCTTAGTCTTAATCCTGTTATCAGGTTATTGAGCATATAGCCTGGCAGGTAGTCGGTATTATCAACTGTGAGATATCGTTTACCGGTCATTGCAGTGATCCAGGAAGAATAAAAAATCCTGTAGTTCATGTTTAGGGAGCAATATCCATGATTAGCCGGGACATAAATAAGCTGCTTTCCTATAGCAGCGTCATTTGATATATAAGAATCGGTTGTTGATGCTCTTGTATATGAATAGTTTGCTGACAGGCCTGCAGAAAAACTGTTCTGGAAATAATTCAATGATAGTGATGATTCAAGGCCTGATGAATTAACGCTCTTCAGATTGTCAGCTGTCCAGTATGAAAACTCGCCGGGATGCCATTGAATCATATCTTTTATATTATTCCTGAAAACGGAGAGATCAACCTTCATTGCCAGCAGCGATGAAAACTTTTGATTTACCTCACCGGTAAGTTCATAGATAAAGGCATATTCATTTTTCAGATCAGGATTTCCACCGGGGACCCAGAACATCTCGTTCATTGAAGGGATTTTTGAATTTCTGGATATATTGGCTTTCAGAAAATAATCTCTTTCATCAATTATCCTGTACTGTAATCCTGCAGAGAAATCGGGAATCAGGAAATTTCTTGTGTCCAATATTTGTCGCAGAAGCAGTAAGGCACCAATCCTTCCATTAGTATTTCTTTCAGCAGAGGCAGTAAGAGAAACAGTATTCCTGGTTGTATTTCCTTCGTAGTTATTTGATTTTACATAATTTACCTCTTCATTTAGAGTGACATTCAGATTGGTAAATTCAGCAATGTGTCGTTGCATTGAAGCTTTCAGAACCAATGTTTCGGATAAATTCCGTGAGTCTATTGATGCGAGGGAGTTGGTATAGTTCAATCTGTTCATCAGCCAGGCGCCTGTAAAACTAAATTTATTCAAAAAGCCGAAGCGATCATAGTTAAGCATTGTCCTGAGTGATTCATCTGACTGTGTTTCTCTAAGATTAGGTTGCTGAATTAGCATTGATGATGGCAGGTTTCTGTCAGCATTTTCATACCAGACCCTGGCTGATACCGTACTTTTTTCCTGTCTCAGATAAAGTTCCTGAATAAATCCCTTCTGGCTGACCTGGCTGTTTGTACGTTTTTGCCACACAGGTTCTTTACTGATACCGGTATTAAGATAGGGAAAATCATTTTCAGATATTTGAAAGAATGCCTTTGTGATTGTCTGAAATTTAGCATTACCGCTTCTCACTTTGACCAGACCTGTGTATTGTCTGAAGCTTCCTATACCCGGATTGACTGAGATCTGTGTCTCTTTCTTCCATACCGGGCTTGTTTTAAGGTCAATAATACCTCCTATTCCCCCGCTGTTAATCGGCATAGAAGCCCCTCCGTAATATATTTGTATATCATCTATCAGCCCAGCTGGGATAAGGGAAAGGTCTGATTGTCCCAGCATAGGATGACTGATACTTATACCATTCCATGTTAACCCGGTATGTCCTGCTCCTGTTCCTCTGAAGGTAGGAGTGGCGGTTCCGCCCATGCCATAACTTTTAATAAAAATCCCGGAATATTGTGAAAGGAGGCCAGCGAGTGAATTATGTGTGCTGTATTTCAAAAATGTTGTGTCAATAGAAGATCTTTTAAAGCCTGTTGATTCATAGTTTTCCTTTTTGCTGCTTATAATTACCTCCCCGATACTTATTGTATCATTCTCGAATGATAGCTGCCCCTTCACGGGCAATACCAGAAAAAACGCTATATATAATAGACTATATCTCAACATTCTGGAACTACATTCAATATTATTTTAAAATCATAGTCAAATCGAATAAAACGTCAAATGACTTATTATTGAATGCGTAAGGAAAAATCTAAAGTGGGAATCAGTGTATGATCCTGCGCTTTTTTTCCCGAAAGCATTGAATATTAGTCTTTATGGCAGGTCTTCTGACTTATCCCGGTTTCATGAAGCCTTCCCATAACTATCAATTGTTACAGTGGCAGGTATTTCACAAAGCCATCATCACACAAAGTGTGATCGGGCATCACAGCAGCGGGTACTGTTGCGGATTCTAACCGCATTCCCTTTTCATTGCAATCAAAGCAATCAATTGCAACACCAAAACATTACAAAGATAAAAATATTTACAAATACTCTATAAGGTGAAATAATTCAGATATGAGCAGTTATTAACATTTAACTTCACAAAACAGAATTTTGAAGAGACGGTAATTATCTGGCAAATTTCAGGATCTGTTCACCAATGCCAATCCTGTAGCCCGATGAAGTATACATAATATTCCCTCTGCTGTCTGCCACGACAACAAAAGGCAATCTTATATCTGATGAATCAAATGATTTAAAATCACTGTACAGGAGTTTGTTATCGTAACCACAGAACAGGTTGGCAGGCAATGATTTTAATTCTTCATTCTTAAACCCTTCCCATTTAAGTGCAGGATCGGTAAGGAAAAGAAAATATCCACCCCATTCATCGAGCTCTGACTTGAGATGCGGAAGATCATTGAAAATATGTCGTGTGGGCTCCTTATCCGGTTCAACCCATAAAATCGCCACTCCTTTTTCAAGAATCTTTTCAGGTGTTACTCCTGGGGTGTCAAACAGCCTGATAATGCTCTTCAGGTCGATTGTGCCGAGGATCTTATTGCCGGTGGTGTCTTTTCTGATCTTCACCTCTACTGATTTATGCTCACCATCAGAAATGTCAAAGAAACTCAGTGATGAAAGAATCCTGCTTCCAGGCAATCTGTTGCCTGTAACCAGCATATAACTTCCCGGAGAAAGAACGAGTTCATCCTCAAAATCAGTGATCTTCTTATTATAATCGTATTCAAGGGTATTATAGCGTCCATTTTCAAATCTGGCTAGTGTAAAATGGATATAGTATTCAGGCACAGGTTTAGTTTCAGCTGAGAAGAGTCTTACAAAACCTTTGCTGCCAGTCGGTTTGGAGCGACCTGAGAAATAGAGATCATTCCATTCTGAATTAAAAAAATACTGGGGTATATTGCTTCCAGGTTCAAGACGTGAAGGAATTCCGAGGCTTCGGCATATAGCGACAAAACATATATCACGCGAAAAAGAATCGGAGACTTTGAGTTCGCAGACACCAATTGGTGTAAGGGGTGTTCTGTAATAATTTTCATCATCATCAATTCTGATATTCTTCTCCAGATATTCAGCAACAAGTAAAGGATTTCTAGTTGCATTATCAATTAACTCTACCGGCAGACTTTTACTGAAATAGCTTCTCCAGGAGGTAATAATCTCATTCGCAACCCTAGGATTAAGAACATAATCTAAGAACAAACTATTTTTAAAATCTCCCTTATATGTCGCAGCAGTGTTCAAAAGATGGTCAGACAGTATTGATCCTTTTGTATCCCTCAGATCTTTATCGGCAAGAACTTCAAGCAGAGGAAGAGCCAGCATCTTCAATGAATCGGGAGTGTCTGACATAAAAGATCTTATCTCCTTATAGTTGCCCATACTTCTGGAAAAGATATTCATCACACGTTCTGTATCAATTTTATGATCGATTGCGAATGATTTGGCTTCATCAGGATTCATCCATGAGTTAATATATTTCCTGCGAATTTCATTTTCGGCATTTGTTCTTTTATTATTGCTCACAATCATATCCTTCGAAGGGACAGGCAGTGGAGAGAGGGCAAGGGGAACGTCAAGATCCAGATCAATGCTGCTGGTGCCACCAGGCGTCATGTCAAGAATCATATTCAAAGTATCGGTTTCGGCAACAGATATTTTCTGAAAACTAAAGAAATCCTCAGAAGATGCCCAGACAAGAAGGTCACCCAGACCGGTCTCGAACTGACTTATTCCGTTTTTATCAGTGGGGACCACCGCCAGCGGATAAAATTCGGCATAATTATAAAGCTGGTATTCTACCCTTGCATCCTGTACAGGCATCTTGTTCTTGTCAGATACTTTCACAAAGATCTTCTTTGTCACTGCATATTTGGAAAGATTATTTACCTCAGTATAGTTTTTGTATCTGTTTACAGCGTCCTCACCCTTAAGTGAAGCTCCGAATGATTTTGTATGAATAAGCATTGCCCGTCTTGCTGGTTCTGTAAACCATCCCCGGTCAATAACAGGTTCAGGTTCACAGGCACCCATATAGTACCACTCTCCTCCTGACCACACTTCCACCCAGGCATGATTATCATCCGTATGTGCCCAACGCGGTGTATAGACCTGGCGGGCGGGGATCCCGGCTGTACGCAGGGCTGCTACAGTAAATGTTGACTCTTCACCACACCGCCCGCGGGCTGACAATATGGTACTCATGGGAGCTGATGTGCGGATATCTGCAGCCTGATAGTTAACTTTTTCATGACACCAGTGGTTAATCTCAAGTGCAGCCTCAATAATATCAGTATTCTTTACCCTGCTCATTATTTCGTCATAATAAACTATCCGGAATGAGTCAAGATTTTCATTATTGACCCTGCATGGAAGGACATAGTGCAGAAAGATCTCCTCCGGAATATCTTGTCCCCATGGAGATTCATCCAGAGCACGCAGTGAGTAATTTACATTTGCAAGAAAAAACTCACCGTTATAATCAGCCAGATCACTTAAAGGCATATATGCAAAAAGGAATTTCAGCGCTTCAGTCTGCTTTTCAGTCAGATTATTTTCAAATACTGAAAAGAGTTTACCGGCCCTGCTCTCTGCAAGTACTTTTCTTTCACTAAATGAACTGTCCACAATTTTCATGTAGGCACTGTCATTTATCAGATGCTGGTTGGAGCATGAAGCTGCAAGCGGTATTATGATAGCCATAATAAATCTAACTGACATTTTCATAATAAATCCTGATCTATATGGTGCCACAGGAATTTCGTATCACAAGTTCAGGGGTTAAATTAACCTGACGCTTGAATTTTCCTTTTCCTGAATTTTTAACTTCAGACCAGATCATGTTTACCGCTTTAACAGAAAGATTAGCGAGAGGTTTGCGCAAACATGTCACAGGTGAATACATCAGGTCGAATCCGATGCCCTCCTCCATCGAGATTATGGCTATATCCTGAGGTATCCGTACCTTCTTCCCACGAAGATACTTCATTACCGGATATACAAGATTAGCAGTCATAATTATCATTATGTCAGCCCTGTATGGAGGACGAAGAAACTTCTCCAGCTGGACAGGATTTATTTCTTCACCCATGTTGTGTTTATCAATCTCAAGAATAACAGGTTTATTAATTGCTGGTTTCCTGGCAATTGCATCAATAAGGTCTTGTATGTCAACAGTATCAGAGCTGATACTGTTGTTGTCGGCAACTATCAGGATATTCCGGTAGCCCAGTTTGTCTATGTGATTGATAATCATATTGGAGCCAGCAGAATAATCAGTACTTACAGTATTGATTCTAAGCGTTTTAATATGTCTTTCGAGCAGGATGAAGGGATAATCAGTGGCTCTGAGGGTTCTTATTGTACTGTCGTCAGCGGTATCACCAAGGAGAATAAGTCCGCTGTAAAATTTTTTAAAGGCTCCGACAAGCCTGTCATATCTGTCATCATCAGGGTCCTTGGTAATAATTGAAAATCCAATCCCGATGCTGGAAAATGCGGTTTGAAGATAGGGTGCAATCTGTATGACAAACGGATCATTCAGAGAAGGCACAAGCATCCCAAGAATACCAGGTTTCTCAGTGACCGGAGAAATTTCATTCCGTTCATTCAGAGATTCAAAATATCCCATTTGTTTTGCAAGAGTAAGGACCTTTTCCTGAGTCTCCTTCCTGATTCCTTGCTGATCAGCTTTATTATTCAGTACAAGAGATACAAGTGTACCGGATACACCTAATCGTGAAGCTAAATCTTTGTTTCTAAATTTTTTCCCCATTTCCCTTGTAAAAGATGAAATAAATTTAGTAATTTTTTGATACAGAGGTTTTAATTTATGGAATTTTAACGTTTTAACTGTAAATATTTTGGTTAAATCCATTACGCACAAAGTGCGCAAAGGAATTATTAAGAACGAACATCTAAGCGAAGTCTGGAGACGTCGCTTCTACAATTATATGAAATTCTACTTTTTAGGAGGATTGATTCCCCTCTGTTTTGCAGCACTCTCGAGTCGCTGCTGCCATTTAGACTTTTTAAGAGGTTTTTTCTTATTTTCCTCAAGTGTCGCAAGGACAGCATCGGCGTTTATAAATCGCTTTGAAATTATATTCTGGCCATACGTTATCATATTAGCAAGGAAATAGTAATATGTAAGACCTGATGAAAAATTATTCAGTATCAGCATAAACATTACCGGCATCATATACATCATAAGTTTCATCCCGGGCTGGTCAGATCCGGGAGAAGAACCTGTCATTTTCATTGTGAGCAAAGTTGATGCTGTCATCAGCAAAGTAAAAAGGCTGACATGGCTGCCATACATAGGGATAGTGAATGGGAGCGTTAAGATGGAATCATATGTAGACAGGTCAGTTGCCCAGAGGAAATGCTCCTGCCTCAATTCAATCGAGATGGGGAAGAACCTGAACATGGCAAACAATATCGGCATCTGCAGCAACATTGGAAGACATCCGCCCATCGGATTAACCCCTGCTCTCTTATAGAGATCCATTGTAGCCTGTTGCTTTTTCATTGCATCTTCCTTTTTCGGGAATTTCTTTCCCAGCTCTTCAACCTGTGGTTTCAGAACCTGCATTTTTGCGGTCGACTGGTAAGACTTGAAGGTAAGAGGGAACAATATGACCTTGATGATCAGGGTTAGGATCAGGATAATAATTCCATAGTTGCCGATATAATTATCCAGCCAGTTAAATATTGGAATAATCATGAACCGGTTTATCCAGGCAATAATATTCTTCCCGAGGAATACTATCTTTTCCAGCTGATACCCCTCCTTTCTTAAAGTCGTAAATGAATTCGGACCGTAATAGAGTTTCATGCTAAGTGCAGTCGAACTTCCGGGATTGTAAGGAACTCCTAGTTCGGAGGTATAATACCTCATGTATTTTAGTGAGGCAGGAGTTCTGGTTGAGGTGATAGAACCATTCAGAAAGAAATCATTTGTAACTATTACCGAAGAAAAAAACTGATCCTGAAAAGCAATCCAGCTTAACTTGGTTGTGATATCCACCTTCTCATCCTTGGTAGATCTCAGCTTAAGGCCATCTACATCGTCCTGGAAGTATTTATAGTTAATTGTTGAATAATTCTCCTCATTCTCCCGGCCTTTTTCCTGCTGAGGAATGTACATTTTCCAGTCAAGGGTAAGGCTGTTCTGATTAGAGGCTATAATGCCATCCATCGCTTTAAATGTGACATCAAAATCTACCATGTACTTCTCCGGTGCAAGTGTGTACTTATATTCGATATACCTATTGCTATCGGCCATGAGTCTCATGACAACACTCTGTGGACCGGAAGTGGCATCGAATAATTTCTGGTCTGATACCGGTTTGAAATAGAGGTTATTAGTTTGGACGGCTTTATTATCGGATGTGAAAAAATTGAATCCAAAAACAGTAGAGTCGCCGGAGAACAATATCAGAGGAAGAGAATCAAAGGTTCTGTAATCCTTCAGTCGGGCTGAATAAACCCTGCCTCCTTTACGGGAAATTTTCAGTTCTACCTTATTATTTTCGAGGGTAATGAAATCATTTTCACCTGTTGCCGCCTGAGCAAAGATTCCATACTGGCCAGCATCTGACACGGTACTTGAAATCTCGGCAACAGGAGCAGCCTGCTTTGGCTGTTCTGTTATCAGGCTATCAGTTTTCTCTGTTTGCGAGCTTATGCCGAGTTTAAGGTTTATCTCATTGATCTTAGCAATGGCTTCGGGCTGGTTTGGTTTAAATCTGAGTGCATTGATATATTCAGCCCTGGCATTCTCAAGTTCTCCTTTGGCATAATAAGACTCAGCGACAGTGACAGCCTTTACATATTCCTTGTTCTTCTGGCTGTTATTAAATATACTGAATCCAATAAAGATTGCAAAAATCAGGATAATGCCTGTTATTGTATTTCTGTCCATTCTTACAGGTGATTTAAATTAAAGTGCAATGGTACTATTAAAATTCTGATTTAAGGTTTTAAAAGGAATGTTATGTGGTTAGGTTATTAACTGATACATGCCTTAATGAAATCAACAAAAAGCGGATGAGGATTTATAACTGTGCTGCTGTATTCAGGGTGAAACTGAACTCCAACGAACCATTTATGCGAAGGGATTTCTATTATCTCCACCAGGTTAGATTCAGGATTAATGCCAACAGGCATCATGCCGTTATTCCTGAAATCGTCGATATATTTATCATTGAATTCATAACGGTGCCTGTGACGTTCAATTATCTCAACTGATTTGTAGGCCAGGTAAGATTTTGAATTCTTGTTTATGACACACTTATAGCCTCCAAGTCTCATCGTTCCTCCTTTATCAATAATACTTTTTTGTTCTTCCATCAAGTCGATTACCGGATACTTTGTCTTGTGGTTGATTTCGGTTGAATGAGCGCCTTCATAATTAAGAACATTCCTCGCAAATTCAATAACTGCACATTGCATGCCAAGGCATATGCCCAGGAAGGGAATATTATTCTCCCTGGCATATTTTGCAGTCAGTATTTTTCCTTCTATTCCTCTTGATCCAAAACCAGGGGCAACAAGTATACCATTAAAGCCGCTTAACCTGCCAATGACATTTTTTTCGGTTATATCTTCGGAATGTATATATTCCACATCAATTTCACATTCATTCATTGCTCCGCTGTGAATGAATGATTCTGCAATTGATTTATATGCATCGGGCAGTTCAACATATTTTCCTACAAGCCCGATCTTGATGGAGTGCTTTGGATTTTTCAGCTTTGTAAGAAATTCCCTCCACTCTGTAAGGGGCGGCTCGTTCCCTACTTCCAGGGCAAGTTTTCTGAGAACAGTTTTATCCAGTCCCTGTTCAAGCATTTTAATCGGCACCTCATAGATTGTGGAAACATCTACAGATTCAATAACTGCATTTTCTTCAACGTTACAAAAGAGAGCAACCTTTCTTTTTAGGTCTTCATTAAGATGCCTGTCTGTCCTCAGAACAAGAATATCAGGTTGAATTCCTGTTTCGAGAAGTTCCTTAACAGAGTGTTGTGTTGGTTTTGTTTTTGATTCGCCTGTTGCTGAAAGGTAGGGCACCAGTGTAAGGTGGATTACAATACAGTTCTGGCTGCCAAGTTCCCACTTCATCTGACGGACGGATTCGATATATGGCAATGATTCAATATCACCTACTGTACCACCGATTTCAGTCAGAACTATGTCGAATTTATTACCGGAGCTAACGAGTTTGATTCTTCTTTTTATCTCATCAGTTATATGAGGTATAACCTGAACTGTTTTTCCAAGATAATCGCCCTTTCTTTCTTTATTTATAACCGACTGGTAAATCCGTCCTGTTGTGACATTATTAGCCTGGCTGGTAGGAACGTTCAAAAATCTTTCGTAATGTCCCAGGTCGAGGTCTGTTTCTGCACCGTCCAGTGTAACATAACACTCTCCGTGCTCATACGGATTGAGTGTTCCGGGGTCAACATTTATGTATGGATCGAGCTTCTGAATGGTAACTGAGTATCCTCTTGCCTGCAGAAGTTTTGCAAGAGATGCAGAAATTATACCTTTCCCAAGTGAAGAGGTAACACCTCCCGTAACGAAAACATATTTAACGTCTGTCAAAGCAAAAATATTTTGTTAAATATTTGAATTTAAATTAATTAATCATCAAGACCGGAAGAATCAATCATCTTTACCTTTTCCTCCAGTGTCTTGATTAGTTTTTTTGCACTCTCAATTTTATCCTCGACTTCCCTTATCATTGTCTGAGCATTTGCTGATTTGGCAAAAAAGCCAATATTATTCTCCCATAACACTATATCACCCTCAAGTTGTTTAATTTTAGTAAAGAATTTATCCCGTTCATTCCTTACTTTCCTTGAGGCTTTGGGATTAGCTTTAAGATTATCGAGTTTGGTTTTGTATTTGAGTATTGTTTTATCTTCATCACCAATTTTAAGCTTGTCAAACTCTTTATTAAGAGCATTTCTGTATTTACTGGTTATCTCATCCTTCATGTTGAAAGGGACAAAGCCAATGTCAGTCCATTTTCTCTGGAGTTCTTTAAGCCTCTCAAAAGCAGCTTGCACGTCAGAACCCGGCTCAAATTTCTCAAGTTCTTCTATTATAGCCAGTTTTGCTTTAAGATTATCCTCATATGAAGTATCCAGATCAGTAAAGAATTCAGTTTTCCTGTTGAAAAAATGGTCGCAGGCTTTCCGGAATCTTTTCCAGCTCCTTTCAGACTGTTTTCTTGGGACAGGGCCAATTTCCTTCCAATCCTTCTGAAGTTTAATCAGAGCATCTGATGTTGCTTTCCAATCTGTGCTTTCCTGCAGTGATTCTGCCTGAATACACAATTCAGTTTTGCGCTGGAGATTATTAAGCTGGATCTCTTTATTATCAGAATAAAACCCTCTTTTTTTCTCGAAAAAGGCATCGCAGGCTTCCCTGAATCTCTGATAAACTTTATTATTCTGTTTTTTAGGTGCAAAACCTATTGTTCGCCATATTTTCTGTAATTCCACAACCTTATCAGCCTTTTCATCAAAATCCCTGAAGTTCTTCATTTCAAGCTTATTGACAGCTTCCACTTCCTCGCAAAGGGCGATTTTTGCATCAAGATTCCTGCGCTGGTCATCCTTCTGCTTCTCAAAATATTCGTGGTGTCGTTTGTTGATCTGCGCGGTGGCTTCCTTGAATCTTTCCCAGATATCGTTTTTAGATTCAACGGGAACAGGTCCTATTTCGCGCCATTGATTATGAAATTCCTGAAGAGATCTGAATGCATTAACAGGATTGGGTTCAAGAAGAAGTTCCTCAGCTTTTTCACATAAAAGAATCTTTGATTCAAGATTTTTCTTGAGATCGAGGTCTCTTAACTCTTTATTTATCTTAATATAATCGTAAAAGATCTCTACATAATGATGATAATTCTCCCAGAGGTCTTTAAGTGCAGTCTGAGGGACGACACCTATTGAGTGCCACTCATTCTGAAGGGCTCTGAATTCATGAAAAGTTTTATTTATAGATTCTTCCCTGTTAACAAGATCCTTGATCTTATCGATTATATCGTATTTCTTCTTTAAATTCTCGTATTTCTCAACTTCCTGAACTTTATTAAAATCAGTTCTTTTTTCGCGGTATTTTTCGAGAAGATGTTTCACCCTGGCTTCATCCGGATCAATCCATACTCTATATTCTTCAATTTTACCTCCTGCAGCCAGAAACTTATTCTTTCTATCTTCCGCATCGAGCTTTAGTTTTTTATAGAACAGGACTTTTATCCGGTCAACATCATCCCTTATCTCAGCCGGTGGTCTGTTTTCGACAAGGAGAACCATTGTCTCCACAAGTTCATGCTTAGAGTATCCTGAATAATCAACCAGCGGAAGATCAATATCATCATATGCGTGGTCATCTCCTGATTTATGTTTTTCCTCTTCAGCCAATACAGGTATTACCTCCACAGCAACTTCCTCTTTTTTTTCGGCAACATCCTCCTGGTCGTTCTCAGATTCGGGAGAATCGGTCAGAGAATCATCTTCCGACATTTCTTTTGAGGTAGTGGCTTTCTCAGTTCCGGTAGCATTTTCATTTGCCCCGAATTGTTCTTCACGAACAGAGTCATCCGGATTTTTTTTAGTCATAATCAATCCATTAATAGTTCACCATATAATCAGAGATCAACTCAATGGCGATCCATGAAAATTTCAGGATACGAAAATATTGAAATATTTATTAATACTCAAAGATTTGGCATAAATAAAGCAGTTTACTTTTTATTACGCGAGATCATATACCGGAAGGGATTTACAATTTTTTGAAGGAGTCTCAGATCTTCTGTAATAATTTCAGCAGTACCCTGCATATTCTGGGCAAAATCAAGCTTTATGCCGTATAGCGTCGTAAGTCCATCTGGAAGGTCAATCTCAATGATATAGGCATCACGTGATGCGACCAGAGATTTTGATTTTATCACCCCTCTGACCATGCCATATTCGAGATATGGATAACCGCTTAGCTTGATATTTACCTTTTGGCCTGGCTTGACCTTTCCTGATCGCAGCATCTTCAGATTTATTCTTCCAAGAAAATTACCGGTTTCAAGAGGAATGACGGTTATTACCGGTTCATCTTTTACGACGGATTGGTTTGCATTCCAGAATCTGGTAAATGATACAATTCCATCCACAGGGGAGATGAGTAAATAGGTATTATCCCATATTTTTATCCTCGCTGTAAGATTCATATATGATTCGTTGAGAACGGCAACCAGGTTTTCCTTATCTTCAACCCTTTTTATATTATAATCCTGCAGGAGCTGACGTTTTTCTGCCATTTCAATTGATTTTTCAGAATGGTCAAGCCGTACCTGCTGAAGTTCAATATTTAACCGTATTAGTGCCTGGTGCGATTTTTCCAGCTCACTTTCGGGTATTATCTTATCAACGAACAACATTGAGTCTCTCATAAATTTTTTAGCTTCGAGCTTCTGATTTTCAGCATATAAAGTTTCCTTGACTATCAGACGGTTAATATATTCCTGAATTCCCCTTATCTCTTCTGTCAGGGATACAATTTTAAAGCCATTGAAGTCATTCTCCAGATAGTTTTTAAGGTCCGAAAGATCTCTGCGAAAAGTTCCATACGTCTCCTGTAGTTCGCCAAGTTCTGAAAATTCCGGAAGGATTTTAGAGGTAAGGAATTCTGGTTTCTTTACTGTGTCAACAATCTGTTTCAACCTGTTAATTTCATCGATTGAAGCTGTAGTTTCCATAACAGCCAGCAATTGGCCTGCAGTGACCTTTTCTTTCTCGGTTACATAGAGGTATTTTATATTTCCGGTTATTTTAGTAACAAGAGTTACCGGAGGATTCGATGTAGTTATTTCAACCGGAGCCGGGATTGTATCGGGATATCTGATCAGCCATGCAAAAAGGATGAAAAGCACAAAAACTGAAAACATTACTCCAGTTCCCCATCTGAGTATTCTCCTTGGGGGATTTCCCATGATCTCCCTGACAGGATCGGAATATAATATTTCTGGTCTCCTCTCTTTCATATCAGTTTTCAGTTGCCCAGTTCAAGCTGATTTTTAACAAGATTATAATATGCTCCTCTTTTTGAGATAAGTGTCTCATGATTACCTGTTTCAATTATACGGCCATCGTCGAGGACTACAATTTTATCAGCATCTTTTACAGTACTGAGCCTGTGCGCCACAACAATCACTGTTTTTCCTTCAAAGAATCCGGCCAGGTTTTCCACAATTACCTTTTCATTATTTGCATCTAATGAATTGGTGGCTTCATCAAAGATGATTATTTCAGGATTCTTATAAACCACCCTTGCAATCAGAAGGCGTTGTTTCTGACCTTCGCTCAGGCCATGACCGTTTGCGCCAATTTTTGTGTTATAGCTGAGAGGGAGTGACTCAATATAGCCTTTAATATTGGCAATCTCCGCTGCGTTTAACAGGCGGTCAATATCAATTTCCCCTGTTCCGGGGGCAATATTAAAGGCAATGGTGTCAGGAAACAGGAATCCGTCCTGCATAACCGCGCCCACCTTTGCTCTCCATACCTTAAGGCTCAGATTTGACAATCTGGTATCTCCGATCAGAATCTCCCCGGTTACAGGCTGATAGAATCCAAGCAGCATTTTCAGAAGGGTGGTTTTACCGCTGCCGCTTGTACCAACCAGTGCGGTTATCTTATTCTCTTCGACAAAAAGGTCAACATCTTTTAACGCAAAAGGTGATCTTGGACCTTCATACTGGTAGGAAAGATTATTGATATAGATGTCTTTTCGGTCAGGAAGTTTCCGGACTTTCATTTCAGGGTCGGGTTCTTCGTTTTCCATATGATGCACTTCAGCAAGACGATCGAGACTCATTCTGGCATCCTGGGCCATGCGAAAAAAGCTTATAATCTGGCTGACAGGGACATTTAGCTGACCAATAATGAACTGAACGGCAAGCATCATACCAAGCGTCATATTTCCATTCAGCACAGATGTTGCTGCCATAATTGTTATTATGACATTTGTTACTTCATTTATAAAGGTTCCTCCGGCAGACTGATACTGAATTAAACTTAATCCTTTGACTTTCAAGCCAAAAAGTGAGGCCTGAGTTTTTTCCCAATCCCACCTCATTGCCAGTTCACTCTGGGTAAGCTTAATCTCCTGCATACCATTTACAATGTTGATGAGTTTGTTTCCGGATATTGACAATTTCCGAAAGCGTTCCTGATCGAGTCTGGCTCTTGATTTCATAAAGAGTGAGACCCAGATAACATACAACGCTGAACCGGCGAGAAAGAGTCCGAGGATCTGTACATTGAATATAGCAAGCACGATGGCAAAAACAACCAGGTTAAAAAATGAAAACAGTATTGAAAGACTGGCAGATGTAAGAAATTCCTCAATCCTGTTATTGTCTTCAATTCTCTGGAGAATATCTCCTGTGAGTTTAGTATCGAAAAATGCCACTGGCAATGACATCATTTTTTGAAGAAACCCTGAAATAATTGCAACATTTACTCTTGATCCTATATGCAGCAGAAGCCAGCTTCTGATAAATTCAACTGACATTCTGCCAAAAACAAGCGCAAGCTGTGCGAAAAGAATCACGTATATAAATCCTAAATCATTATTATTCAACCCGATATCAACTATGGATTGGGTCAGAAACGGAATAACAAGCTGAATGCAGCTTCCCAGTACCAAACCAAGAACCAGCTGATAAAAATACTTTCTGTAAAGGAGGAAGTATTTGAAAAGGAATCTGAATCCGTGAATTGTTTCCTGTTCTGCCTCTTTGTCAAAAAGGGCAGGTGTAGGTTCAATAATAAGAACAAGACCCACCGGTTTTCCATCTGCAACTGTGGAAGTCCAGTTTTTTAAAAATTCCTCATGGCTGTATCTTACGAGTCCAACAGCCGGATCTGCAATCCATATTTTATCCTTATCAATTTTATAGACTACGACAAAGTGCTTCTGTCGCCAAAAGACAATGCATGGAAGCGGAACATTTCCACTCAGCATCTCAAAAGGAATTTTTACTCCTATTGTCCGGAACCCAAGAGAATCAGCGGCTTCTGATAGACCAAGAAATGAAACTCCTTCCCTGGTAATATAGCACCGCTTCCTGAGTGATTCGAGTGAAAAACTCATTTTGTAATACGCCGCTATCATTTTCAGACAAGCAGGTCCGCAATCCATTCCATCAGGCTGCTTTACAAAGGGGAACGACATCTTTTCCAGGAAATAAAAATATAGAGAGCAAAGATATTTATATTTTTAGTTATGAGTTCCCATCTCTCTATAAAATCGCATCCTGTTTAACTATTAACCGGTTTTAGATCAGGGAAATATTATATTTGCCATTTGATAGTTACCTACAAATGGGAATTTTCAGGAAAATATCGGATTTAAAAATCATTGAAGGTATACGTCTTCAGGACGATACTATCCTGAACTGGCTTTATGACAATTATTTTTCAGCTGTGAAGAATCATGTTTTACAAAACAGCGGATCACAGGATGATGTCTCAGATGTGTTTCAGGATTCAATTATTGTTCTGTACAAACAGATAACTGAAGAAAACCTGAATCTTACGACTGACCTGAAAGGGTATTTTTTTGGAATCGCACGAAATATCTGGAGCGCCCAGCTGAGGAAAAATCAGAGAAATACCGAGCTTATTATCGATATAGCTGATGATGATCCGGATGACTATGGAGATCCTTTAATGGAACGTGTTGTCAGCAGGGCATTTAAGAAACTAAAGCCTGATCAGCAGCTGATCTTGAGTTTGTTTTCTGATGGTCGTTCCTATGAGGAGATTGCAGCTGAGATGAATCTCAAGAACGAAATGTACGCCCGCAGGAAAAAATATCTCTGCAAGGAAGCTCTGCTCGACATTGTAAAAGAGGATCCGGAATATCAGGAATATCTGCGCCTCCAGAAATAGAATAGCAACAGTAATATAAATATCCGGCAATCGAGATAAGCAGAAATAATTGCCTTGAATAGTAGAGTGCATTATTATTGCCGTAAACAACCAGGGAAGACCAGAAGTATGGATGCGACCTTAACTGATCTGCGTGCCTCAGGTAACTTTAATCGCGCCCGCCTGAGTGAGGAGCTTTTTGAATATCCTCTCTTAAGGTTGTCATAGAAACTTTTTACAATCTCTGTTCCGGATCTGTCCTCAATTTCCCACATTGCCATCACTACCGATTCACTGCCGGAATACATAAATCCCCTGGCCAGGCTCAAAATCCCTTCACCTGAATAAAGATTCCCTGATCCGGAGTTGCATGAGCTCAGGACAACCATTTTTGCAAGCAAGGGGATACTGTAAACTTCATATGTTTTGAGATAGTTGTCGTCAGTAGAATCAGTTGCCGAACTAAAAATTAAGGTGGAATACATAGGCTCTTTATCATTCAGAATTGTATGCATTGCCAGGTGTATGATATCGTATTTACCTGATTCATTTTTATATACAGTCTCACTTGCCTGTTCATTTTCGTATAATATGCCCTTGGTGACAGATGAAACATACTCCGCTTCCTGCTTTGCGTAGGGAAGATCAGGCAATACCCCGTTAACAATTTGCCTGTTCATAAGGACCGATCCTATATCGAGTGGTTCAGTATAGCTCGGGGCAAATGCTATAAGTCTGTTGGTGAAACGCCTTTCTCTTTTCATGGATTCAGCCATAAATGTGACTGAATAAGTATAAGATATATCAAATTCATTCATCAGGTATGGAATCTTATTGTATAGCATTCTCCCGCCTGCTGATGGAGATGTAGGTATAGTTTCAAAGGGGATATATGACAGGATATTATCGGGCGAAATAATTAATTTTTTCGAAATAAGATAAGGTCTGATTGGCTCTATTATTTTTTGATATAATTTATAACCTGTCTTATGAAAAGCTTCATAATCTTCCCTTGCATTTCCGGAGGGCGATGGCATAGAGAGAAGACTTCTGAATGCTCTGATATCGGAATAGATCGTACTATCTGCAGTAAAAGCCAGAAGCTTCTGGTTTTGTCTGTTTGCAATAAAGATATACAAAATTGTATCTGATAAAATGTAATTTATATAATTGCCATCTCTTCCGACAAAGTCCGGCACCTCTGTTAACTTTGTTACAGAAGTATTGTATTTGAATGAGTAATAACCCGGATATTTTTTTTCAAAGACACCTACAAGTGAATCCTTCATCAATGAACTCTTCAGTATATTCTCCTTCCACTTGTTTATAATGGAAGTATCGGTATGTTCACTTTTCATCTCCTCAGCTATTTTTGCATTAAGAAGGCTTATATCACGCTTCAGTTTCCTTTCGAGATCAGATAAATCTGAAGGAATATTGAACTGTACGGCATTCAGTTCTCTTGTTGAAGCAAGTAATCCTGCTACCTTGCTTTTTTCGGAATACTCAAATGCATCTTCCAGAAATACCTTATCTCCAGTCAGACGATAAAGAAAATGGAAATCCCGGATGGCATTCAGATAGGAATCCCTGTAACGGTCTCCGAGTATAAGCCTGCTATCCTCTTCGCTTATGTTTATCCTTAACTTTTCGAGTACTTCAATTATTAGTTTTGATGTTAAAGATGCTGTTTTAAGGATTTCAGGATCGTGGCTGTTATTGTAGATATTCCAGAGTACAGTGTATTTTGACTGAAGGATCCTTAGCGATAGCTTGTCAGTTTTTATCAACCCTTTTTCAGGATTATCATACTGGTATGTTACCTTCAGATCTTCTTTATATTCCGCACCTTGAGGGAAGAGCAATGATTGAATAATTTCCAAAGCCTTATAATTATCTCCCTTTTCTGAAAGCGATAAGGAGTATCCAAGATATACCTGATCTTTAAGGAAGAGATTACCTTTATTCTTACCCAGGTAATCTATGCATAGCTTGTAATATTCAAGTGCCTTATCATTATCAATCTTAAAATCTCTCAGATATTCTGCGTAATTAAACAGAACCGAAAAATAAACCTGCGAATCTTCTCCAAAAAATTTTTTCGCCCGGAGCTCTGCATTATGCAATAAACGCTCTCCTCTTTTTTTATCACCACTGTTGGCAAGTACAAGTGCATAACTGTTGATATAATTATAAGCTCCATCTGAATTGATTGAATCAGCCAGAAAGAATCCTTTTTCATAATACTCGTCTGATTTTTGGTACAACCCAAGAAAACCATAAGTGATTGCCATATTATTTAAGAGGCCGATATAATTGTCATCATGCAGGAAATGTTTGAGAAGGTAGAATGATTCTGTCTTTTCAAGGTACACTTTTGCCTTTGAATAATCGGCAAGGTGAATATAAGTTACTCCAAGATTACTATAGATTGCCTGTAAATCTGTAATATCGACCGATGCCGGATTATTTCCTGCAATATTTAAAGCCATCTTTGAATATTCGAGTGATTTGGAATATTCCTGCAAGCCTAAATAAGATAGTGCAAGCAGATTGCAGGTTTTAATTATTAAAGGGCTGAATTCGCCATACAAATTCTTTTCAATTTCAAGAGATTTAACACAATAGCGTTCCTGATTGGTAAAATCACCCATTCCGTAATATGCAACTCCAATATTATAAAGGACTCTGGAATATCTCTCATCATACTCATTTTGCTGCTCTTTTAATCTTACAGTTAGTTCAAGGAACCTGATTGCCTCGCTGTACCTCTTTGATAAAAGGTAATATACTCCAGTCAGATAATATGCATCTGACAACATTTCATGGTCCTGTACATTATTGGTACCGATTTTATTTAAAATTGCATCAACAATTCTCCTGCTCTTTTCCAGGTCAAAACGCTCGAGATGGGTCTTGAGTAAAAAGTTAAGATCGTTTAATGAATCTTTTCCTGCACTGATGTCCTTTTGAATATTAACTTCGGTGATAATATTATCAGGCCATCTATTTGCAGACACAGGTTTGCTGCTACTTAATGCAGGATTAAGTAATCCGGCAAGTATTAGAAGATATAATGGCCTTAAAAAGACAAGATAGTTCCCGTTCATTGAGTATCTGGCTGCATTCCCATGACAAAGCTAACTAATTTTCAAATTTAAGATTATATTTTAAAAACATTCAGGAGACAAAATAATTCATTATGTAAGTAATTGATAATGTGAGAATAAAAAAATAATTAAAAAATAATTGATTTTTTCATGTCACAAAACATCACTATCCGACATGTATCAATATAAAAACTGAATTACCCTGAATTAACTGAATATAAAAAAAACGAAAATTATGAAAACCCTGAATTTCGAATTGACAAAAGGAATGTTTGATGAGTTTGCACTTACAAATGACGAGATGATTACTGTTCGTGGCGGTACAATTGACCCGACCCCTACACCTTCAATTCCCCCGGTAAAAATCTGAAATAGAATTTACGGATCAAAATATTAACGTCAACAGGTCAGTGGCGGAATAGTCTGACACTTTTTACAGGAGTTCATTGCACGCGAAATTAATACTCTGGAAGCCGGCAGCATAATATGTGCCATGCAACAGATTATTAAGGAGTAGTAAGATGATAAATTTCTTTCCGGCTGGTTTCTTTCCAGGCATATCCCGGATGGTTTACAAATAAAACCAGACGGATTATTTGCCCGGGATCATGTCCACCGGCTCGAAATGGACGGTAAGCCAATTGTTTGAATCTGGTTATTCGACAAATGTCAACTATAATATTAAAATAGATATGAAAACAATAGATTTTTCACATTTCATTGAGAAGTATCTCGCTTGTGAGATGGGTGAAGATGAAAGGAAATGGTTCGAGAAAGAACTAGAAGGAAATAGCAATCTCAGGTGCGAAGTTAATCTCCGGAAAAAGACAGATCAGGTTCTGAAGGATCAGAATGTTATTTCGCTCAGGAATAAGCTCTCCTCCATCGAGAAGAAGAGAAGGGAAGTAAATATCGAAGCGAGGAATACACGGAGACCTGTTCATATAAGGTATGCAGCTGTTATCGTTGCACTTGCAGTTATTGGAAGTGCAATAATGCTTACAACAAATAATAGCAGCGGTGATGAGATTGTCAGCCGATTGTATAAGTCCTATGAACCCCCAGCCAGTCAAAGGTCGGGACAGATTGCAGAGAATGCAGATTTCACTCTGGCGTTAGAGTTTTATAATACAAATGATTTTGCGAATGCCGCACTTTTTTTCAGCAAGGTAGTTGAGAGCAATCCAAAGGATATGCAATCAGTGTTGCTGAATGGAGTTTCCAACTTCGAAGATCAGAAATATCCAGAGGCAAAATTGTCATTTACAACTGTAATAGACGATAACAATAACCTTTTCATTGAAACTGCAAAGTGGTATCTGGCTCTGTGCTATGTAAAAACCAATGATACAGATAAGGCAATTGCCCAGCTCACTGCAATTACAGGTGATGATGGTATTTACAGTAAAGATGCCAGGAAGATTCTTAGAAAACTGAAATAAACAGATACAAGCTTTAAGCTATGTTTGACCTGACAGTGACTGATAACAGTGCCGGAGAAAATTCGAGGATGAAGAAGTTCGATCCTGGAATTGTGAAGGATTCAATGAGGAATATTGTAATTAACTGTCCGTCAATAATAACGGGGATGTCTCATGAAATGAGGACTCACATGAATGCGGTCGTTGCTTTTTCCTATCTCATGAAAGACAATAGCTGCAGTAATACCGACAGGGAGGAATTCAGCAACCAGATCCTCAGTTCATGCGAGCAGCTGATAGGCCTATTCGATAGTTTCCTTGATTCGGCGATAATTGATATGGGTAATACAAAGGCTGACTCAAAGATCTGCAAACTCAATAATATGCTTGATGACCTTCTTTCCGAATTCAGGGAAATAATAAGGAGAGAGGGTCATAAAGACCTGGAGATCATATCAGAGAACCAGGATTCCGATTTATCAGAGGTCTTTCTTGACAAACACCGGGTTTTCAGGGTAATCCGGAGTTTGTTTCAGATCGCTGCTAAAAACACCAAATCAGGTTATATAAAAGTCGGATACCATTTCAGGGATGATTATGTAACTTTTTATGTACTTGACTCCGGCCAGGGTTATTTCAAATGCAAAGAATTTCTTCATACAGAGGATCTGAATGAATCGCTTGTTCAGCATAATGATATGTATACAGCGATCAATCTCACCCTGGCCAAGAAGCTTATTCAAATGTTGGGGGGTACTATCTGGATTGAAAACAACGGGCTCACCGGTTCGGCTATCAGTTTTTCAGTTCCTGCCAGATCAGTCACAACCACCGATATTAAGATCAATAAATACATTAATACCGTGATTGCTATCTGATAAAGCAATATTAAGTCTCAATGTCTGCGTGAATTTAGATTTCACGGAAATGGCCGCTTAATGGTTAGCGGTCATTTCTTATTTTCCGCTTTGAATAATTTTAGCTTCTGTGCGCCTGTTAAGTTTCCGGCCCTCTTCAGTAATGTTATTTCCGATCGGAGAAGTATTGCCGTATCCCTTGGATTTAAGTCTTTCGGGAGAAATTCCCCTTTTTACAAGATAACTAACAACAGATTTTGCTCTCTTTTCAGACAATGCCAGATTATAGTCTGTTGATCCTGTTGCATCTGTGTAACCACCGATTTCAATCAGCAGGCCCTTGTTATCCATAAGCATATCAACCAGGGTATTCAATTCCGCCATCGACTCCTTCTTCAGTTCCCATGCATCTATTTCATAAAATACATTGGCCAGGAGCATAGTTTCCCCTACTTTAATAGGGTTAAGACTTATCTTTTTAACAAAAGGTTCAATGGCTGTATGTTCGCCCTCAAACATAAAATTCTCTGAATAAAAAAGGTATCCTGACTTGCTGACATTTATCCCGTAATTATTTCCGGAAGGCAGACATACAAGGAAGTTACCATTGCCATCAGTTGAACTTCTGATGGTCACCTTATTTGTTGAAAGATTGATCAGCTCATAATCTGCCTTCAGCAGTTTACCGGTTTCCCTGTCATAAACCTTTCCCTTGAGATAGGATACAGGTGCCGGTCTTGCAGACTCATAGAGGTCAAAGTAAAAAATATCTTTACTGTATGTTTTGTCCCTTATTGAGGAAAAGTAAGCTTTCTTCCCACCCGACTCAATCACCAGTCCCATCTCGTCATTATAGGTATTTATAGGATAGCCCAGATTCTGCGGTTCAGACCATGTACTGTCGCTGTTCATCCTTGTCATAAATATATCGAAGCCTCCAAGGCCTGTCTTTCCGTCAGAAGCAAAATAGAGGGTTTTGCCATCAAAATGAATAAAGGGAGACATCTCATCTCCTTCGGTATTAATTTTATCTCCCATATTGACCGGAGTGATCCATTGATTTCTGTCGTTCATTACAGAATACCACAGATCCTTCCCTCCCATGCCTCCGGGTCGGTTACTTGAAAAGAAAAGCCTCTTACCATCTGCGCTTATTGATGGCTGAGATTCCCAGTGGGATGAATTTACAGGTGACCTCAGGTTATAAGGTTCCGACCACTTTCCCTCGTTAAAGGCAGAGAAATAAATATCGCAACTTCCCATACCTCCGGCCCTGTCACATGCTGTAAAATACATATATCTCCCATTCGACGAAAGTGTCTGAGCACCCTCATTCTGTCTTGTATTCAATGGAGTTCCTGCATTTACCGCTTTTTGCCAGGCATCATCGGTATAGAAACTTATGAAAAAATCTTCCTCCAGAAACTCTTTGACTGAAGATCCGTTACGCGGGACAGGCTGTCGTGTAAACATAAGTGTTTGGCCATCAGCTGTTATTGAGGGCCAATATTCATCATCAGTAGTATTTATTGCATTGCCGATATTTACCGGATTAAATGGGACCGGATTTTTAAGGGCTTTCAAAGCAAATTCGCAATTCCTGACATTTTTCTGAGCTACCAGGGTATTTTTCTCAGACATCCCGGTCTGACCAAGGTAGACCTGCAGATGAAGAAGGGCATTTGAGTAGTCACCTGACTTCATTTCAGCCTGACCAAGACTGAAAAAAACAGGTTTAAAAAACATCGAATCAAGTTTGACAGCGTACCTGAAATTCATTGCTGCTTCAGAATAGCGGTGTTGCTTTGACATCAGCTCCCCCAGCATCATATAGGCTTCATAAAACTGTTTGTCAATTGAGATTGCTTCCTTAAAGAGAATTTCGGCTTTATTCAGGTCAAAATAATCGTATGCAGTCACACCTTCATTATATGCTTTAAGCGCCTTATTGGATTTCGTATGGAAGCTCTGGGCATAACATATACCGGATGTGAATAATATAATCAGAAAGAATATGGAAATGAGATGTTTCATATATTCTGGCTCAGGGTATATGCATATACTTGTGTATCTGAAGAGAAATTCTCCATTCCGGGTGTACCTTTATATATTCAACAATCTCCGGTATAATTTTCTCAAATCTGCTCCATTCAGGCTGCAGAAATAGCCGGCAGGTTTCATTAACCAGGCTGTTGTATTTTTCGGCCCAGTCAAAATCACTTCTATCCTGAATAATAACTTTAAGTTCGTCTGCAATTTTACAGATTTCAGGCAGAGGTGGCATATTTTTCTTAGGTGACAGGCAAATCCAGTCCCATTTTCCGCTCATTGAATAGGCTCCTGAGGTTTCAATAAAGGTACTGATTTTTTTTTCCTTCAATCCACTGCATAAATAGTCAAGATTCCACATCAGTGGTTCTCCTCCTGTAACAACTACAGAATCCGTGCCGGATTTAATTACATTTTCGATAATAGCATCAGCGCTGATCATAGGGTGAATCTCATGGTTCCAGGAAAACCTTGAATCGCACCAGCTGCAACCTACATCACATCCGCCGAGTCGTATGAAATACGCTGCCTTACCTGTATGAAATCCTTCACCCTGTAATGAAAAAAACTCTTCAACAAGCGGAAGTTTTGTTCCTTCATCTGTCATTTATTAATCCTGAGTAAGTTTAAAAATTCACTAAAGAAAAAAGTGTTATCATGAATACCTGAGAATCTTTCTGCTCCCGGACCGTAAGAAAAAACAGGAACCATAACTGCTGAGTGATCGCTGCCCGAAAAATTTACTTCAATTGCATGTTCGGCGAGGTTTCCACCTGTAAGTGAAAGACCGCCAGTTTCATGATCTGCCGTGACTACCACAAGTGTCTTGCCATTCCCTGAAGCAAAATCCAATGCTACCCCAATGGCATTATCAAGATCGATCATTTCATTTACAACATATCCGATGTTTTGTTCATGTGCGCCCCAGTCAATCATTGATCCTTCAACCATCAGAACAAAGCCTTTTTTATTTTTGCGTAAAGTTTCAATAGCCTTCCGGGTCATTTCAGGCAGAGCATCGTTTCGTCCCTCTGATATGGTGCTCATATGTTCTTTTGCTAATAGTCCGGCAAGTTTTTTTGACTTTGACAATTTAAGGTCTTCAAGCGTATAAACGACATCAAATCCCTGTTCTTTCAACTTCAAGGTAAGATCAGTACTGTCTTTTCTAACCCTGAAATGGTTCTCTCCGCCTCCTATAAAAAGGTCCACCGAACCACTAAGAAAATCCTTTGCAATATCCTCATAATTACCTCTGCCGGCATTGTGGGCAACGAAGGAAGCAGGAGTTGCATGAGTGACAGCGCTTGTGCTAACAACACCGGTTGCCAGTCCATTTTTATGTGCTGATTCCATTATTGAAATCAGAATAGTACTGTCTGGTGCGACTCCTATCATCCCGTTATTTGTTTTAGTTCCACACGCTATTGCGGTTCCTCCTGCACCAGAATCTGTAATGTAACTATCAGCTGAATAAGTTTTTGAGAATCCGGAATAAGGAAACTTTTCAAGATAGAATGGAAGGCTGCTCACTGTCATTCCTGCATATACCTGAGCGACTCCCATTCCATCGCCGATGAAGAGAATTATGTTTTTAGCAGATGCGGTTTTCCCTGCACCAGAGTTACCTCTTCGAGGACTAAAGCCTGAAAGAAGTAATAATGCCATTAATAAAGCGACCAGTATTGAGTTCCTTTTAATCATAACCTATCTGAATTATAATAATTATTATCTGCAAATATACTTATTTATCAAGCCTGAATAATACCACTCTATATTGCTAAGCTGTTAAAAAAGGCATGATCCAGAGATTAATTCAGATCCAAACTTATGAAAGAATCTTATAATTTTATCTATTATTCCCAGGATATTGAACAATTCCGTCTGTTACCTATATTTGTCTGAAAATTTAGCATTATGGTAATAACAGGTCTTGAAGCCCTTTTAAGTAAATTTCCCCATGCATTGTCAGGTAAAAGAATTGGGATATTATGTCATTCTCCAAGCATTACGAGGAAATTTGATCATATTACTGAAATCTTTTACCGATCCTCAGATTGCAGACTGACGGCAATCTTCGGACCGCAGCATGGAATCCACGGACAGACCCAGGATAATATGATAGAATGGCAGAGTGAGATGCACCCAGTATATAGAATACCACTGTTCAGTCTCTATGGCGAACATCGGAAACCAACGCCTCAGATGCTTGAGGAAATTGATGTACTCCTGGTTGATCTTCAGGATGTAGGGACAAGGATATATACCTATATCTGGACGATGAAGCTCTGTATGGAAGCATGTTCGGAAGCCGGCATTCCGGTCTGGATCCTTGACAGGCCAAATCCCGGAAGCAGCCTTCCGTTTGATGGTCCTGTGCTGAAGAGGGAATATTTCACATTTGTCGGCGGAGCATCAATTCCATTATGCCACAGGATGACAACAGGAGAAATTGCCTTATGGTTAAAGGAGGAGTATTATCCCGGTTTAAAGCTGGATATTGTATGGATGAAAAACTGGAGCAGATCGCTTCAGTTCCACGAAACTGGCCTTCCATGGGTCATGCCTTCACCAAATATGCCATCACCACAGACAACTCTCGTTTACCCTGGCACGGTTCTGATAGAAGCCCTAAATATGTCGGAAGGAAGAGGAACAACATTGCCTTTTGAGCTTTTCGGAGCTCCCTTCATCAATGCAGAAAAACTTAGAAAAAATCTTGAAAACCGTCAAATTAAAGGTTGTGCTTTCAGAATCCACAATTTCATTCCCACTTTTCACAAATTCGCCGGGATCTTATGCAATGGCCTCCAACTGCATATTACTGAATTAAAACTATTCAGACCTGTCGGAACTGTTATGGAGGTATTTGAAGCCATCATTGAAACATCTCCGGAGGGCTCGCTTGTTTTTAATTCCCCTCCGTATGAATATGAAGAGCACCTGATGCCTTTTGATATCTTGTCGGGCGACGCAGGAATGCGAGAGTGCCTCATTAACAGGCGAGACATTTCAATCGAAAAAGAAAGATGGAGAGTTGAAACAGAAGAATTCAGAAAAGAATTCAGCCATAGAGCTCATTATCAGGACTAACCACGGTGTTATACGTCTGCCTGCAGGTAGTCATGGAGTTTTACAGTTAACTGGAGTCATCTTTTCCTGGCAAGATTTGTTTTTAGTTTTTCAATCAGCACCTGTGAGATTATAGGTTTTATCAGTAAATCATCAAACCCTGAATCCATTATTTTTTCCTTATCATCCATCAGACCGTAGGCTGTCTGGGCAATAATAATTATCTCTTTTCGGAATTCACGAATTTTCCTGGCCGTTGTATAGCCATCCATAACCGGAAGCTGAATATCCATCAGTATTATATCAATATCAGGTCTCTCACTCGCAATGTCCAAAGCTTCCTGCCCATCTCCAGCATTAAGAGTAATCGCTTCTGATTTTTCAAGTATCTTATTAAGATATAACCTGCTAGACAGGTCATCTTCAACAATCAGTATTATTTTCCCCTTCAGCGAATCATTTGTCATGTAATAATAATTTATTCAAAAAGTCCGTTATCTCTCAGAAGCAGCAGTATTGACGAGTGTGATACCACAATGAATTTTTCATTATTGAATTCAATCTCGATTGCACTATTCTGAAGGTATACAGCCTGATCACCTACTTTTGCCTGGAGAGGAACATACTTAGGTTCATCTGACCTGTTTTTCCAGGGCTCATCAACTTCATTCACTGACGGAATAGGATAACCAGGACCAACCTTCATTACATATCCAATCTGGACCTTTTCGCTTTCATTCACCCCGGGAGGAAGCAATAACCCGCTTTTTGTCTTTGACTGGGGCACCTTTGGTCTGATAAGTATCCTGTCGCCGATTACAATAAGTTTATCTAAATCCTTTTCATCGAATAATACACTCATATCTTAAGTCAATTATGAACAAAAATATTATTTTTTATGTAATCAATGACCCGAAGAAGAGATTTAATTAATATTGTACCTGCAGGCAAAGATAACCGTTGTGCAGACAAATGGAAGCAGATAATTATAAAACAATAAAATCATCTTCGGAGGGAACCTATAAAGAAAAAGGCAGCCGGTTTTTAGCTTCTGCATTTCCTGTTGTGAATCAGGAAGAGATAAAGCCGATAATTGAACGGATACGCAAGGAATACCACGATGCAAGACATCACTGCTATGCATATATGATTGGCAGAGACAGGCTTATCTGGAGGATAAATGATGACGGAGAGCCATCCGGAACAGCGGGGCGCCCTATACTTGGTCAGATTAACTCATTCGGACTTACTAATATTCTAATTGTGGTAAGCAGATATTTCGGCGGTACTCTATTGGGAGTAAGCGGACTGATCAATGCCTATAAAACAGCAGCTGCCGAAGCAATCAGAAATGCAGAGATCGTTGAACGCACTCTGCATGATTATTACGATATTGATTTTCCATATACCTCCATAAATGATGTTATGAAGATCCTGAAAGAAGAAGATGCTGGCCAGTCGGGGCAGTCTTTTGAACTTGAATGTACAATAATAGTAAACGTCAGGGTATCTTCCAGGGAAAAATTAATCAAACGGTTATCACGTGTCGAAGGCTTGAAATACAGATATCTTGAGACTAAATGAATTTGGCAGCCGGTTAAAAGTTTTTAGGAAATTATCAACATCTTTCATAGTTAGATAATTCTTCCTTAACTTTGATAGTAAGTCGGGAATAATCCAGGTAATGAGCCAAACCAATGAAAAACAGAAGCTTAGTCTCAATCGATGATTTTTCAACAGATGAGATCCTTAAAATTCTTGATCTGAGTGAAGAATTTGAAAAGCAACCCACCAGCAGATTACTTGAAGGGAAAGTAATAGCAACCCTGTTCTTTGAGCCTTCCACCCGCACGAGATTAAGTTTTGAAAGTGCAATAAACAGGCTGGGCGGCAAAATTGTCGGTTTTTCAGATTCCTCTAACTCAAGTGTCTCAAAAGGTGAAACACTGAATGATACCATAAGGACTGTAACAAATTATTGCGACCTTATTGTAATGAGGCATCCCATAGAGGGGAGTGCCAGATTTGCCAGTGAGATCGCTTCCGTACCTGTAATAAATGCAGGTGATGGGGCTAACCAGCATCCGACTCAGACCCTGCTCGATCTCTACTCTATCCGCAAAACACAGGGCGGGTTGAATGACCTGAATATTTTCCTGGTAGGTGATCTGAAATATGGAAGGACTGTTCATTCGCTGATGATGGCAATGTCGAGATGGAATGCAACATTTAATTTCATCTCTCCAGAGGAGCTGAAGATGCCTGATGAATTTAAATATTACCTTGAAAATCTAGGTCTTAAATACTACGAGCACAATGATTTCACTGAAATAATTTCAAAAGCAGATATTATTTACATGACAAGGGTTCAGAAGGAAAGATTTTCTGATCCAATTGAATATGAAAAGGTTAAGAATGTATATGTCCTCAGGAATTCGATGCTGAAGAATACCAAGCCGAATATGAGGATCCTTCATCCGCTTCCGAGGGTTAACGAGATCCACCATGATGTTGACAGCAATTTAAAAGCCTACTATTTTGAGCAGGCCCTGAATGGGGTCTATACGCGCCAGGCAATTCTATGTTCATTATTAGGAATAAAATAACGAGACAGAGCTATGAAGGAACCTAAACAGATGAGCGTAAGCGCCATAGAAAACGGAACAGTAATAGATCATGTGCCTGCAAGAAACCTTTTCAAGGTCATCCAGATCCTTGGGCTTGACAAAATTGACAACCAGATAACCTTCGGGACGAATCTGGAAAGCAAAAAACTGGGAAGGAAGGCAATAATAAAGATTTCGGATCTTTTTTTCCAGGATGAAGACATTAACAGGATAGCACTTGTGGCACCTGATGCCAAACTGAATATTATCAGAGATTATGAGGTAGTGGAAAAAAAGGTCGTTGAGGTACCCGATACTATCATTGGCATCGCTAAATGCATGAATCCAAAATGCATTACAAATTTTGAAACTGTGACTACCCGCTTCCGTGTAGTATCAAAAAAGAATGTGTCTCTGAAGTGCCATTACTGTGAGAAAATCACAAATCAGGAGAATATGCAGATCATTTAGGAGTGCTTCTCCTCTTTCTTAATATCCTCTTTTACCGCAATCTGTCATAAGATTTTACAAGGCGATCATCTTTCAGAATACCCCTGTAAGCTAAAACTGAAAATATCAGGATAAATAGTGGTAGAGTCATGCTTATTCCGGGAACTATTTTCATATTATAACTGCTGATTACATTAAAGCCGTACCATGTTAATGCTATTATTAATCCTGCTGATAATATTAGAACAATAATAGACACAATTAACTGGATTTTACGGTTCTTAAACAGGAAAATAGCAATAAGAGATAATAATGATATCAGGATTAGTATTGCCGCAAAGGGCCAAATATTTGCTGCTTGTCCTGTGGCCTGACCACTTTGGCCGGTCAGACTATCGCTTATCATCAGCTTCACTACATTTCCTGACTCATCTACAAAATGCAGTGTACTCCCAAAAAAGCATAGTAATGATAAAAGCAGGACAAGGGTAAGATAAAGTGATTGCAGTCTCTGGATCATATTAGAGGGTTTTAAAATGATTTGTAAAAATAGCAGAAAAATCAGATTAATAGCTGCACCCGAAATTTAACATATTTTAATGTTTGGAGCCATCCTGTAATGCTGTAAATTAGCTACTTTTGTACTTTCTGTTAACAAAGTTACATTATTGAAATAAAAGTAAAATTTGAATTATCATAACCTTATTTTACTTATCGGCATAAATTCATTCGTTAAGATTTTTTATGAAAAACAGGTTCAAACTGATATCGACCATTCTGATTATTATATTAATAACAGCTATTGTTGCATATCCAAAAATCAAGCCATTCTTAAAATCGAAATCCAAAGGCTCTGATGGTTATATTCCCGGAATGTCAGAAGGCAGGCAATTATTGAACGTAAACGGATATATCATAAAACCCGAAAAATTCAGTGAAATCAGGAATTCATCAGGTACTTTGAGACCGGATGAAGAGGTTGATCTGTCATTCGAGACATCCGGTAAGATTGTAAGTATTAAATTCACTGAAGGCACGCGGGTAAAAAAGGGTGATCTTCTGGCCAAGATTAATGACAGGCCTCTTCAGGCACAACTGGAGAAGCTGCTTGCACAGAAAAAGCTCACTGAGGCTAAAGTATTTCGCGAACGCAGCCTGCTGGAAAAAGATGCCATCAGTCAGGAGAGCTATGACCAGATAGTGACAGAGCTTCAGACTATCGAGGCTGATATCAATCTTATACGAAGCAAGGATTTCGGAGACTGAACTTCGTGCCCCTTTCGACGGGATCATAGGGTTACGCTATCTCAGTGAAGGATCTTTTGCCACACCCGCCACCAAGATTGCAAAGCTCATCAAGATAAGTCCGCTTAAAATTGAATTTTCGATACCTGAAAAATATGCATCAGAAATCAGGATTGGTTATCCTGTTACATTTACAGTTGTAGGGTTAAATACTAATTTCAAGGCCACTGTTTATGCTGTCGATCCAAAAATTGATATTGATACACGAACGATCGTTTTAAGAGCGCTTTATCCAAACAGCAGAGAAGAGCTCAAATCAGGGGCCTTTGCATCAATCGCGCTTGTGCTGTCACAGATTGAAAATGCTGTCTCAATACCTACTGAAGCACTGATCCCTGAGATGGATGGTGAAAAGGTATTTATTTACAAGACAGGTAAGGCATCTACAGTTAAAGTACAGACAGGTTTGCGGACAGAATCAAGGATACAGATTACCGATGGACTCAAATTTGGCGACACATTGCTTGTAACAGGTATTCTTCAGCTAAGGGAAAATCTTCCTGTTGTTCTGGATACGGTCATAACTAACAATTAATCAGCCAAAAGGCAAAATATGAGTCTTTCATCAGTCAGTATAAACAGGCCGGTTCTTTCAACAGTAATGGCAATAGTAATTTTGCTGTTCGGATTTGTGGGGCTGACCTTCCTTGGTGTAAGGGAATTCCCAAGCGTTGATCCACCCATTATATCTGTTGACACCAATTATCCGGGAGCAAACTCAGATGTAATAGAGACACAGATAACCGAACCACTTGAACAATCAATAAATGGTATTCAGGGCATCCGTTCACTTACAAGTATAAGTCATCAGGGAGGGAGCCATATAACTGTTGAGTTTGAATTAACAGTAAATATGGAGACTGCTGCCAACGATGTACGCGACAAAGTATCCCAGGCTATGAGAATGCTGCCGCGCGATGTTGATCCGCCGACTGTTGCAAAGGCTGATGCTGATGCTAATCCTATAATGTTTGTCACTGTCGAAAGCAAAAAAAGGTCTCTTCTTGAATTATCTGAAATTGCTGAACTTACACTTAAAGAGCAGCTTCAGACAGTTTCAGGAGTCAGCGCCGTCGGTATCTGGGGCCAGAAAAGGTATGCAATGCGTCTCTGGCTCGATCCTGTAAAACTTGCAGGCTACAAACTGACCCCAATGGATGTAAGGAATGCAATTTCGCGGGAAAATGTAGAACTTCCATCCGGTTCAATTGAAGGTACGAATACCGAACTTACAATCAGAACTTTAGGACTGATGAGTACTCCCAAGGAATTCAATGACCTTATTATCAAACAGTCAGGCGACCAGATTGTCAGCTTTAAAGATATTGGAAGGGCGGAACTGGGGCCCGAAGATATACGAGGAATTCTTAAGAGAGATGGTGTTCCGATGGTCGGTGTTGCAATGATACCACAGCCGGGGTCCAACCATATTGAGATCGTTGATGAAGTTTACAAACGTCTCGAATTCATCAAGAAGGATTTGGCTGATGATGTTATTGTAAAGATTGGATTTGATAATACCAATTATATAAGGTCATCCATTAAGGAGGTTAAAGACACGATTTACATTGCATTTTTCCTGGTAGTTGTAATCATCTATTTCTTTTTACGGAGCTGGAGGGCTACAATGATTCCGATTATGGTCATTCCTGTTTCACTTATCGGTGCTTTTTTCATAATGTATGTCGCCGGTTATACTATAAATGTGCTTACCCTGCTTGCAATTGTACTTGCAATTGGGATTGTTGTCGATGACGCCATCGTTGTCATGGAAAATATTTATGTCAAGGTTGAGCATGGGATGGATCCCGTTGAAGCCGGATTACAGGGATCAAAAGAGATCTATTTTGCAATCATTGCAACGACAATTACTCTCATATCTGTCTTTTTCCCAATAGTCTTCCTTCAGGGGATCACAGGCCGGCTTTTCAGGGAATTCAGTATAGTAATGGCAGGGGCTGTTGCAATATCAGCGTTTCTTGCGCTTTCACTTACACCGATGGTCTGCACAAAAATACTCCGTCAGGAGAGCAAGCATAGCTGGTTTTTCAGGAAAACCGAACACTTTTTTCAGAATCTGAATAACACATATCAGAGATCTCTCGAAACTTTTCTTAAAAGGAGATGGTTATCAGTGGTGATCATGGTAGTCTCTTTTACTCTGATTTTTGTATTGTGGAAAGTAATCCCTGCTGAGATGGCTCCTCTTGAAGACCGTTCCCAGGTTTCAATAAATACTTCTGCAACTGAAGGAACTACTTACGATTTTATGTATGATTACATAAGTGATGTTGCAAAAACTGTTGAAGATCAGGTTCCGGAAAGGGAAGGTTACATTATGATGGTAAGGGGGGGCGGAGGATTTGTCAGAATAATGCTTCAGAATCCGAAATACAGGGAACGCTCACAGCAGGAAATTGCAGATGATCTGTCTGGTATTCTCAGGAAAAAAACAAAAGCCAGGGCATTTGTTATGCAGCAGTCTACCTTCGGAGGAAGGAGAGCAGGCATGCCTGTTCAGTACGTTCTGCAGGCGACATCAATTGATAAACTTAAAGAAATACTTCCCGTCTTCATGGCGAAAGTTATGGACAATCCTACCTTTCAGATGGCTGATGTGAACCTAAAATTCACCAAGCCGGAACTCAGGATCCATATAAGCCGGGAAAAGGCGACATCACTCGGCGTTTCGACACAGAATATAGGGCAGACGCTTCAGCTTGCACTCAGCGGTCAAAGATTCGGATACTTCTTTATGAATGGCAAACAGTATCAGATCTTTGGTGAACTTGCACGAGGAGACCGCAATAAGCCACTCGATCTGACCTCCTTGTATGTAAGGAATAACTCGGGTAATATGATCCAGTTTGATAACCTCATTACCCTTTCTGAAGAGACAGCTCCTCCCCAGCTGTACCGGTATAACAGGTTTGTGGCAGCCACTGTAACAGCTGGACTGGCAAAAGGCAAAACAATCAGTGAAGGGTTGAGCGAAATGGATAAAATTGCAGCAGAGGTACTGGATGATACTTTCAGGACAGCTCTTGCAGGTGATTCGAAAGACTTCAGGGAAAGTTCATCCAGTCTAATGTTTGCATTCCTGCTTGCTCTTATCCTGATTTTCCTGGTCCTCTCTGCCCAGTTTGAAAGCTTTAAAGATCCGCTGATTGTCATGATGACAGTGCCTCTGGCACTTACCGGGGCATTGCTTTTTATGTGGTATTTTGGTATAACAATGAATATCTTCAGTCAGATAGGAATAATAATGCTTATCGGACTTGTATCAAAGAACGGAATTCTGATAGTTGAATTTGCAAATCAGAGAAAACAGACTGGGATGTCAAAGACTGAAGCTATCAAGTTTGCTGCAGCATCCCGTTTCAGACCTATCCTGATGACAAGCCTTTCAACAATTTTAGGGATTGCACCCCTGGCTCTCGGATTCGGAGAAGGAGCCAAGAGTCGAGTTGCGATGGGTACCGCAGTGATTGGCGGATTACTCATATCAACATTTCTGACCCTATATGTTGTTCCTGCAATATATTCCTACATCTCCAGTGAAACAAAAAAATCCGATAATGAAAAGCAGCTTTCTCATTCTTAGTCTGTTTATTATATTTCTATCCCCTTCCTCAGAAGCCCAGGTTGTTTATAACCTGACCGATTGCATAAGGATCGGGCTGGAAAGAAACTTCTCCATACTGGTTGCCAGAAATAATGAGAGCATTTCAAATAATAACTATACCTTAGGTAATGCCGGATATCTTCCTTCACTCGATCTTTCAGGCAACTATAATGGAGTTACTAATAATACGACACAAAACCTTTCCGACGGCACACAGAACAAATCCAGCATTAAATTAAATACTACAGCATCTGCAGGATTAAACCTTGGCTGGACTATCTTCAACGGATTCAATGTCAGTACAACTTATAAGAAGCTGGGTGAACTGAAACAGATCGGCGCACTTAATACACAGCTGACTGTCGAAAATCTTGTAGCAGACATAGTTCTGGGCTATTACGCTTATATTCAGCAGGTACAGAAGCTGTTGAATCTTGAATATGCTGTTACTCTTTCAAAAGAGAGACTCAGGATCGATCAGGACAGGTACCTTCTCGGATCAAGCTCTAAGCTGCAAGTACTGCAATCGCGGGTATATCTGAATGCTGACAGTTCAAACCTTTCGAAACAATTTGAAGTTGTGAAGACAGCGCAGGTCAGGTTGAATGAGCTGATGGTGGTTGAAGATCTTGGAATGGAATTTATTACAAAGGATTCTTCTGTTAATGTAAATCCAGATCTTATCTATGAGAAGCTGCTGGAAGAGACTCTGGCCGGCAATACCAGCCTCAATATTGCAAACAAGAATAAAACTCTGTCGGAATATGATGCCAGAATAATAGCTTCCCGGTCATATCCATACCTTAATTTCTCAACAGGCTACAACTATAATCTATTGAATTACTCAGAGGGCTTATACAAGAATCAGACAATATATGGAATGAATTATGGACTAACATTGGGACTAAATCTGTTCGATGGACTGAATCAGAGAAGGAGCATACATAATTCAGAGATAGAAATAAAGAATAAGGAGCTTCAATATCTCGATATTGAACAGGCAATCAAAGCTGACCTGCTTACCATTTACAGCGGTTACAGCAATAACCTGAGGTTAATAAGACTTGAAGAGCAAAACCTACAGACCGCTGCTGAAAACCTTGAGATAGCACTTGAGAGATATAAGCTTGGAAGTCTGTCGGGAATTGACCTCCGAGAGGTTCAGAAGAGCTACCTCGATGCAAAGGAAAGGCTTCTGCTCATCCAGTCACAGAC
Organism: uncultured Bacteroidales bacterium; assembly: GCA_963782945.1. Taxonomy (GTDB): domain Bacteria; phylum Bacteroidota; class Bacteroidia; order Bacteroidales; family VadinHA17; genus LD21. The sequence goes on along the minus strand of CAWALO010000007.1, from coordinate 12,799 downwards.
CAAACTTGCAGAGGTTTCGCTGGAATTGATATCAGGGAAAATTATGGAATATTACAAATAGCTATGAACTATGCCAAAGAAGACAGAACTGATATTAAATAAAGATGGAAGCATCTATCACCTGAATCTTCTCCCCGGAGACATCTCTGATAAAATTATTATTGTCGGCGACCCCGGACGTGTGGATATGTCTTGCATCATTGCTGAATGAAGTCAGGGTAAAAAAAGAGAACAGGGAGTTTCGTACGGTGACAGGTACATTTGATAACGACGAGATAACCATTATTTCATCTGGCATAGGGACAGACAATATAGATATCCTGATCAATGAGCTTGATGCTCTGGCTAATATTGATTTAAATACTGGCATTACCAGGGAAGAACCTGTCTCTCTCACATTCATAAGACTGGGAACCTCAGGCGGACTAAGAGAGGATATTGCTCCCGGATCGGTCGTTGCTGCTGAAACTGCTGTCGGCTTTGATGGTCTGCTTCATTTTTATGAAGGGTATGACTGGATACTTGACACAGCTTTATCTGATACCCTGGCCGAATATCTCGAATGGCCTGATACTCTTGCCTATCCGTATGCAGTTAAAGCAAACCAGGAGCTTCTTCAACAGTTCCATGACAGTAAGTACTTATACGGTATAACGATTTCAGCTCCCGGCTTCTATGCTCCCCAGGGCAGAAAGCTCAGGCTGGAATCATTCGATAATGAGGTCAACGAAAAATTATCCGGATTTGTGTTCAAAGGCAGGTCAGTATGCAACTATGAAATGGAGAGTTCTGCCCTTTACGGTTTATCAGCACTGCTTGGTCACAAAGCACTTTCAATCTGTCTGGTCATTGGAAATCGTGTTACAGGGGAGTTTATCAACGATTACAAACCTTTAATGGAAGAGCTCGCTTTAAAAATCTTAAAAAAGTTATAGTACTTCATTCTATATATCGCTGGTATACCATGGCAATACCCTCTTCGAGACTGATTTTTTCTTTCCAGCCAAGCTGATTTATCTTCGATACATCGAGTAATTTTCTGAAAGTCCCATCAGGTTTAGAGCTGTCCCAGTTCAGCTGCCCATGAAATCCGATAATTCTTCCAATAAGTTGTGCAAGTTCTTTTATCCGGATGTCTTTTCCCGTACCAATATTTATATGAGTGTTCATAACAGGTTTGCCTTCAGTAATGAGATCTTTAAAATCAACATGTTCCAAAATGTAAACACAAGCTGCTGCAAGATCATCGACATAAAGGAATTCACGATAGGGACTTCCTGTTCCCCAAAGGTCTACAGTAACCTTTGTCTGACCTGGAGTTTTATTTCCCGTGTACAGTATACCAAAGCGACTGAGCCTTTCAATAATCTCAATATCTGCTGAGGCTTCATTTATTCCTTCCATGGGATACCTTTTCAGGTCCTTTCGGATTGCATCCCAGGATCCTTCTTCGAGACATTTTCCAAGATGCATTTTTCTTATCAGCGCCGGAAGAACATGTGATGTTTCAAGATTATAGTTATCGTTAGGTCCATAAAGATTTGTTGGCATTACGGAAATAAAATTCGCGCCATACTGTAAATTATATGATTCGCACATTTTTATTCCTGCAATTTTTGCCACAGCATAAGGTTCATTGGTATATTCAAGTTCGCCAGTCAGCAGGTATTCTTCCTTTATAGGCTGGGGGCATTCCCGTGGATATATGCATGAACTTCCCAGGAATAAAAGTTTTTTAACTCCGTTCAGATAACTATTGTGGATGATATTATTCTGTATCATCATGTTCTCATAAATAAACTGGGCTCTGTATTTATTATTAGAAAGGATCCCTCCTACCTTGGCAGCGGCCAGGACAACATATGCTGGTTTCTCCTTTTCAAAAAAATCTGCAACAATTTTCTGATTAGTAAGATCGTATGGAGGAAATGGCGAGAAAACAAGATTTGAATAGCCTTTTCCGGTCATGTTTCTTGCTATAGCACTGCCAACCATACCGTTGTGTCCGGCAATATATATTTTACTGTTAATATTCATCGGGTTATATTATTACTCCGAGCGCCTTTTTGCTTTTTCAAAATCTGATGCTACCATTATTTTCACGAGTTCCCTGAATGTGGTTTTTGGTTTCCATCCCAGCATTTCCATTGCCTTAGCGGGATTACCGACCAGCAGATCCACCTCTGTGGGACGGAAATATCTCGGATCTATCTTTATTACTTCCTTACCAGAGGATTTAATTATACCTGTTTCATCGACTCCTTTTCCCCGCCACAGAATTTCTTCACCCAGATTCTTAAAAGTCTCTTCAATGAATTCCCTTATTGAGTGGGTTTCATTTGTGGCAAGAACGAAATCATCAGGTTTATCTGCCTGGAGGATGCGCCACATTCCCTCTACATATTCCGGAGCATAACCCCAGTCACGCTTTGCATCGAGATTACCAAGGGATAATTTATCCTGTTGTCCTAAAATAATCTTTGATGCGGCGACAGTGATTTTACGGGTAACAAATGTTTTGCCTCTTCTTTCGCTTTCATGGTTAAAAAGGATCCCATTACTGGCAAATACATTATACCCTTCACGGTAGTTTACCACTATCCAGTAAGAATATAGCTTAGCTGCTGCATAAGGGCTGCGGGGATAAAATGGCGTCTTCTCTGTTTGAGGTATTTCCTGTACTTTGCCGTACAGTTCTGACGTAGAAGCCTGGTAGAACCTGGTATTCACACCCGTCTCCTTTATTGCATCAAGAAAACGCAAGGTTCCTATTCCGTCAACTTCGGCAGTATATTCCGGCACTTCAAATGAAACCTGGACATGTGACTGTGCACCAAGGTTATATATTTCAGTGGGTTGTATCTTTTCAACCAGCCGGTTAAGGTTACTTGAATCGGTGAGATCTCCGTAATGAAGAAAAAACCTGCTATTGAGGTAATCAGGATTATTATAGATATGATCTATTCTGAATGTATTGAAAGAACTTGACCTCCGTATTATTCCGTGCACTTCGTATCCTTTGTCGAGTAACAATTCTGTAAGGTATGATCCATCCTGTCCGGTAATCCCTGATATCAGCGCTATCTTTTTCATATTAAATTATCATATTTATTTAAATCCAGTAGTCTTTAATCCTGATTCTGACCCTTATTGCATTTGGTATCACTTTTTCACTTATGAGGATAAGATATCCACCTCCACCGGCTCCGGAGAGTTTCCATGACAGCGCCGTATCCCTGTATGAATCGATAACACCTGCTATTTTGTCATTCATCATTTTAGGAAACATTGTAATCTGTGAATTGAACGAAGCTGCAAATCCTTTTGTAAAAAGATCGATATCTTTTTTAATCAGTCCTTCCCAGGCCATCTCGGCTCCGGCATTGAGCTTCATTACATTTTCAACAGTTACATTTGTATTCTCAAGTACCACAAAGTCGGCTGGTCTGGGCCAGAGCGTGACCATGTAGAGCCTTTCCTCGAGCCATTTTATGACAGATAGATCGGAAACGGTCTCAAATCTGGAAGGCCAGTATCTCTCTTTATCATAATAGAAACGGTTAACTCCGGGAATTGTTATCCCGATAGAATCCTGTGAACCGCTTACATCCTTTGTACCTGGGTCATTATCATACCTGAACAATATTTTGGCAAGCTTTTCAGGGTTTTCCATTGGCAGAGTATCGTTCCACAATTCGATAGCTTTTTTACGGGTTGATGTTGCCATTCCGGAACGCTCATTAAATTCAATTGTAGGCTCGATGGAGGCTGTTATGGCCCATCCGGGATGATATTTTGAAACGTAGGGCTGATCGATCCATGTGCCTGCAAGGTCGATCCTGTATGGGATGGGGGTTTCCTTTCGCAACGTGGTTGTCGACCTGACTGGCAGATTTGCGTGAGGAATTCTTCTAAGAACCTTATATTCTATCCCAAGCTCCATGCAAATATGTTCCTTATCATGTGTATGTCCATCCTCATTCACTACGAAGACATCCGGCTTTAGCTCCTTCATATCGTCCAGGAAATCCAGAATACCGCTTCCCCTGTTTATTTTCACCTGGTGAACGCATGATAACGCTTTGATCATATAGAGCCTCTCCTCTTCAGAGTTTACCGTCATCCGCCCCTTAAGATCAGAAACAGTCTTATCTGATCCCAGTCCGACATACAGATCACCAAACCCGGAAGCTTCCTGAAGGAAGGCTATATGACCGGAATGCAGAATGTCGAAGCAACCGCTGACAAAAACCTTTTTACCCAATATTATTGGCCATAGTTTGTTAGTTTCATGTAATCGAATCCGTTATAATTGAAATATGTTGAAATATGTTGAAACAGAGTGTTATAAGTTGTCCCAGAACCATTTGACAGATTGCTCAAGGCCCTGATTAACATTGAATGCAGGTTCATATCCAAGCAGCTTCCTGGCTTTTTCGATTGAGGCAAGAGAGTGTTGTATATCTCCGGCCCTGTCAGGTCCATACTGAGGTTCAATAGAGAGGATATGGCTGTCATATCTTCCTGCCAGCTCTCTCAGATAGAAAAAAAGCTGGTTTAAGGTTGTGCGTTCTCCATAAGCTACATTAAACACCTGATTAAGAGCAGATTTGTTATCTGCAATAGCAGCCAGGTGATTAGCATGGACCACATTGTCTACATAGGTAAAATCCCGGGAGACAGAACCATCACCATTTATAAGAGGAATCTCATGTTTCATCATCATTTTTAGAAACTTGGGAATTACGGCTGCATAAGCACCATCAGGGTCCTGCCGCCTGCCAAAAACATTGAAATATCTTAGCCCGATTACATCAATACCATAACTCCTGGAAAAATTGGATGCGTAAAGCTCATTGACATATTTTGTTATTGCATATGGAGACAATGGAGAACCGATTTTATCTTCCACCTTGGGAAGATCGGGGTGATCGCCATAAGTCGAGGAGCTTGCTGCATAGATAAAACGCTTTACCTTCGCTTCCTTGGCGGCGAAGAGAATTTTGACAAACCCTCCTATATTCACATCAGTTGTTGTGACCGGATCTTTTATAGAACGGGGAACAGATCCAAGGGCAGCTTCATGAAATACCACATCCACATCTCTGACAGCATTTTCACAATCACTTATATTCCTTATATCTCCCTCAATAAGACGAAAATTGGAATTGGTAATGAATCCCTCCAGGTTTTCTCTTTTCCCTGTTGAAAAATTATCCAGACAGGTAACATGGTTATCCGAAAGCAGAAGTGATTCTATGAGATTTGATCCGATAAAACCTGCGCCACCTGTCACAAGTACTCTTGAGTCTCTTAATATTTTTTCCATTTACCTCAGATTTAAATATATGACCCAGCAAAACAAATGCTTAATCATTCTGATGAATAACTATCTGTCAAACAATAATAATACCTCTTTGAGAATAAATTCAGCTGCTTTACCATCCCCGTAAAATCCCGGATAATCAAGTTCGTAATGAGAATCCATCAATCTCAGGAACTGTTGCCTGATCAGATGAGGATCAGCATCCACCAGCACCGAAGTTCCATTGATGATTAGTTCAATCCATTCAGTCTCCTTTCTGAGCACTATACACGGCCTTTTGAAAAAATGGGACTCTTTCTGTACACCTCCGGAATCTGTGACAATCATCCTGCAGTTCTTTTCAAGAAGAATCATTTCAAGATACGATACGGGAGGGATTATTTTAATATATCTGCAATCGCAAAGTTCATTGTAGAGGTCAAACAGCTTTGTTTTGAGGGAAATAATTGTACGGGGATGCAATGGCATCAATAGGGTTGTTGTTTTCTCTTCTGCAAGGCTTTTCAGAGTTGAAAAAATATGATTAAGCCTGATAATGTCATCTGTATTGGTCTCTCTGTGTATTGTAACAAGTATAAAATTATCTCTTTCCAGTTTGAGCTGGACCAGTATATCAGCTTTCTTTTTTTCAGCAAGTCCGGCAAAAAACAGCATATTATCGTACATAATATCGCCGGTGAGGTAAATCTTTGGATTATCGATAGTATAAGGAGGGCTGTTCTCAGGTCTGAATCCTTCGTTCATAAGGTTTTTAAAGGCCGCATTTGTGGGTGCGAAAAGAAGTGTTGAAGAGTGGTCGCTCATGATACGGTTCAGCTCTTCAGGCATTGTTTTATTGAATGAACGAAGGCCTGCTTCAATGTGAATGACAGGGAAGTGGAGTTTAGAGGCAGCCAGCGATCCTGCGAGAGTTGAATTTGTATCTCCGTAGAGAATAACGCAATCGGGCTTTTCCTTCAGCAATACCTCTTCAATGCCTGTGATCATCATTGCAGTCTGCTTTCCATGGGTTGCAGATCCGACTCCCAGATTATAGTCAGGTTTATGAATTTCAAGTTCATCAAAGAATACTTCCGACAGTTCTTTATCGTAATGCTGGCCCGTATGCACGAATATTTCGGTGATCTCCTCGGAGAAACTTGTCCTGATAGCCCTGCTGATTGCTGAAGCCTTGATAATCTGCGGTCTGGCACCTACAAGATTCAGGAGTTTGATATGTGGCATCTACATTCTATTTTGCATAGTTTACCGCTCGTGTTTCCCTGATAACGGTAATTTTTATCTGTCCGGGGTACGTCATTTCATTCTGAATTTTTCTGGCGATTTCAAAGGAGAGACTTTCAGCCTCTTTATCAGTAACTTTTTCAGCGCCAACAATCACCCTTAGTTCACGGCCAGCTTGTATTGCATAGGTTTTCATGACACCCGGGTACTGAAGAGCCAGTGATTCAAGCTCCTTCAATCTCTTAATATATGATTCAACAACCTCTCTGCGTGCTCCCGGACGGGCACCGGATATTGCGTCACACACCTGTACGATTGGTGCTAAAAGGGTTGTCATTTCAGTCTCGTCATGATGAGAACCTATGGCATTGCAGATCTCAGGCTTCTCCTTGTATTTTTCAGCCATTTTCATACCCAGGATTGCATGCGGCAATTCAGGTTCATCATCAGGCACCTTGCCAATATCATGAAGAAGTCCGGCTCTTTTTGCAAGTTTTGGATTTAATCCGAGTTCTGCGGCCATAATGGAACAGAGGTTTGCAACCTCCCGTGAATGCATAAGCAGGTTCTGACCGTAGGATGATCTGTATTTCATTTTCCCGATCAGTCTTATAAGTTCGGGATGCAATCCATGAATCCCCAGATCAATAGTTGTACGTTTTCCGACTTCAAGAATCTCTTCTTCAACCTGTTTCCTTGTCTTCTCCACCATCTCTTCAATTCTGGCAGGATGAATACGGCCATCAGTTACCAGCTGATGTAGAGCCAGCCTTGCCACCTCTCTTCTGACAGGGTCAAAGGCTGAAAGGACTATAGCTTCAGGTGTATCATCGACAATTATTTCAACTCCGGTGGCCGCTTCAAGTGCTCGGATATTCCTGCCCTCACGGCCAATGATACGTCCCTTCATTTCATCAGATTCAATATGGAAGACCGTCACTGCATTTTCGATTGCATTTTCTGCAGCAACTCTCTGAATAGTCTGGATAACAATCCGTTTAGCCTCCTTATTGGCTGTCATTTTGGCTTCATCAAGAATCTCATTGATGTATGACATTGCGCCGGTTTTTGCCTCTTCCTTCAGAGACTCAATAAGGTGATTCTTAGCCTCTTCTGCCGAAAAACCCGAGATAGCTTCAAGCTGGTCAACCTGTTGTTTATGAAGCCTGGCAAGCTCTTCTGACTTCTTATCAACAAGTTCAAGCTGTGCTGTAAGATTTTCACGAATGCTGTCAGCTTCATTTTTCTTACGCTGAGTCTCCTCTATTTTCTGAGAGAGGGTCTGTTCCTTTTGCTTTATACGGTTCTCGGCCTGACCTATCCAGTTGTTCTTTTCATTAATAACTTTCTCATGTTCAGTTTTTAGCTGAAGGAACCTTTCTTTAGCCTGCAGTATTTTTTCTTTTCTTGTAACTTCAGCTTCTGCTTCAGCTTCACTTATTATCTTACGGCTTTTATTCCTGAGTGCCATTTGCCATATGAGGTAAGAGGCACCGAAGCCTAATACCAGGGCGGACAGGCTAAAGATAATCAGCAGTCCGGTGCTTAATGTAACTATATTTAAAATCATCATTTATCGTATTTAGTATAATATTAAAAAAAACCCGCAAAGTTCCTCCAGATTTTATAAAACCCCATGTCTGTATGGCTGGAGCTACTAATGCAGTTCGAACGTCCACTGTCCCGCAAAGCGGGAGCCCGACGAATCGGGATGAGGCCTGTTCTACCTGAACCAAGGTTGCTCCAAAGTTTTAACTGTTGAGTTTCAAAAATGAATGAAGAAACAATGCGGGCAAATTATCTGTCTATTTTAAAGAACGCTGTCACTCTTTTGAGTCAAGAACTGAATCTATTTTCTGAATCAGCTCCTTCAAGGCATCGGGGAGATAATCATTCTCCAGTTTTTCCTCCTCTTCAGTAAGCTTAATCACATACTGCAGGGCAGCCATCGCCAGAAAATCCTGTACATCCTTATCGGTGTACCGCTGCTTGTACTGCAGCACCTTTTCATTAATCATCCTGGCTGCTTTCCTGATCTTCTCCTCATTTTCCCTTTCAACCTTCAATGGATAATACCTGTCTGCAACATTAACCCTGATTGAAAACTTATCATCCATTGCTATATTTTATCTGTTTAAAAGAGCAACACATCTGTCAATTTCCCGCACCAGTTCATTTATCTTTCTCTTAGCTTCCGTTGCGTTTTCACCTTCACCCAATAATGCTCCTGATAATTTAACCCTCTCATATTTAAGTTCTAACTCATTTATTCTTTTGTCCCGTTCATGAAGATCAACCTTCAACTCTTCATTTATGGTCCTGAGATTTACTAATTCTGACCTGAGGTTATTATATCGGTTTAACAATTCATCCAGTTTTCTGTTTAAAATTATTAATTCCTCGTAACCCTGGCCGGTCATATATTAATCTTTAGGACAAAATTAATATACTTAATGATATTTTCAAAAAATTGTCATAAATAGTTTGACTGAACGAAGCAGATGAATAGCTTTGCACCTCTGTAATTGAAATTTATAATCCAGATGCTTCTATCACGATTTATAATACTCAGCCTTTTAGTCCTGAATATCTTTGCTGATACCCCTGAAAACAAAATAACATTTATTTCACCTGTGAAAATCCCGCTTGCCCTTTCCGCCAATTTCGGAGAGCTGAGGGCAGATCATTTTCACTCAGGACTTGATATTAAAACCCAGGGTGTAAGCGGGAAAGAGATTGTTGCTGCAGCTTCCGGGTATATTTACAGGATCAGCGTCTCCCCTGGAGGATTTGGCAGAGCTGTCTATATTAAACATCCCTCAGGCTATTCAACGGTATATGGTCACCTTGAAAAATTCAATCCTGAAATTGATAAATACGTAAACTCTCAGCAATATGATAAAAAGAGCTTTCTTGTTACATTATATCCACCAAGAGAAAGATTCCAGGTCAGGCAGGGAGAGATTATTGGCTTTTCAGGCAATTCAGGAAGTTCAGGCGGCCCGCACCTCCATTATGAGATAAGAAAATCAGAGGGTGAGATACCTGTAAATCCTCTTTTTTTTGATTTCGGAATCTCGGATAATATAAAGCCCGTAATTGAAAAACTTATTATTTATCCTGTTAACGGAAATACCCGTATTAATAATCAGAATAAGAAAAAATGGATTAATGTTACAGGGTCAAACGGGAAATTCACCATCCCTTCCGATACTGAAATAAATATTAGCGGAGAAGCCGGATTCGGGATCAAATCATTCGACCAGCTCAATGAAAGCAACAATAAATGTGCAGTATATTCAATTGAACTCCTTATAGACAGTAGTTCGGTGTTTAAATATGTCATGGACGCCTTTTCGTTCAACGAATCAAGATATATCAACAGCCATATCGATTATGAAATTTACCGGAAGGATAAGATTTATATTGAGAGAACTTTTGTGTTGCCAAATGATAAGCTCACAGTCTATAAAAATCTGGTGAACAGGGGCATCTTCAATTTTAATGACAACAGGGTGCATCTGGCGGAGATAATTGTCACTGATATGAATGACAATAAATCAAGATTATCATTCAGAATAAAATCAACGACAATGATTCCTGAAGATGTTTCGGATAAACCGGAAGGAAAGCTTATGCCATTCAGCAGGAGCAACAGTTTCGAATCTGAGAATATTAAAGTAAATATCCCGAATGGAGCCCTCTATGATACAATTTATTTCTCTTATAACAAGAGTGACGCGACACGGGGAATGCTTTCTGACATTCACTCAATTCACAATATTTATACACCAGTACATAAACCATACACATTGTCAATAAAGCCTGATTCGGTTCCCCCGGGCAAAAAGTCTAAGATGCTTCTGGTAAAGATTGAAAATGATAAGGAAAGAAATGCAATAAACAGTAACTGGAATGAAGGCTATATCTCGGCAGAGGTTCGCTCATTTGGTAATTATTATGTCGGTATAGATACTACCGGACCGGAAATAAGTGCCAACGGACTGGTACAGGGAGCTAATCTCACAGGCAGAAGGGAGATAAGGATCAGGATCAGCGATGATCTCTCAGGAATCAACTACTATGAGCCTTCAATAGACGGGAACTGGGCACTTTTCGAATATGATCAGAAAAATGATGTTCTCATTTATAAATTTGATGCTGACAGAATTACCAGTGGAACCAAGCACAATCTTTCACTTAAAGTAGCTGACAACAAAGATAATATAAGCTTTTTCAACTGCACCTTTACATGGTGAGACAGATCTCAGCAATATCATATTACAATAAGAGAAGATTAAGATTTATGATATGTATTTTTTAACCACGGAGTTAAAAGGAGTCTCGCGGAGTTTCACGGAGTTTTTACAGCATAAATATACCGTTCAGATGTAATACTATGGAGGAAAACCAATACCGTGTCACTCAGTGCAACTCTGTGTAAATCCGTGGTTTAAAAGCAAATTAGTATATTTTAGACGGATATATGCCCTTGCTTATCATCTTGTTAATACTCTCAACAACGAATGGCTTGTCTTCGCGATAGGTAACACCAAACCATCTTTCATTGCTCATCAGGATCTTTATTGATACTTCACCGCTCTTCACGAATTTGTCAATTGATGTTGGAATATCAAGTTCGGATTTCGGATCCATTCCCTTCTCATTTATAAAGTTCCTGAACTCCTCTCCCAGGAACCTGTAGCAGGAGGGCTTAAAACCCCAGAGGTTCATTGAGACTATCTCATCACCTGTGAATTTTTCCATTTGGCCATCCGGACCAGGTGCCTGTGCTCCAAACGATGTTTTCTCAATCTGGCGCGTCTCAACAATGTTTTTAAGCAATCCATCGGCTCCTACCCTGCAAACGCCTCTGTTGACATGACCATGATCGGATAATGTATTATTCATTTTATAACCAACTATGCAATAGCTGTTCGGATCCCTGTCATTAACAAGAAAATCATAAAGGATTTTAAATGATTCCACACCATAGTAATCATCAGCATTTATTACACCGAATGGCTCTTTAATAGCTTTGTCTGTAACAAGTATGGCATGACTTGTGCCCCATGGCTTAGACCTTTCAGGGGTTACCTTCACTCCTTCCGGAAGATTGGTAATTTCCTGGAAGACATAATCTACCTCAATTTTTCCTTTTAGCCTGTCCACAAAACGCTCTTTCACCTGATCTTCAATATCACGTCTGATGACAAAGACTATTTTCCCAAAGCCTGCACGGATTGCATCATAAATTGAATAATCAATTATTGTTTCTCCTGAAGGTCCTACTGTATCAAGCTGTTTATTCCCTCCGTAACGTGAGCCCATTCCTGCGGCCAGAACTAAAAGTGTTGGTTTCATCATCATATATTTTAAATTTGCAGTGTACAATACCCTGATAAGAATAGTTTTGAACAATACAATTATACTGAAAATTATATTACTTCCAAAAGGTGACAAATGATTTTTAAAATTGAGATATGCGTTGACAGTTTGCAATCGGCATTGCTAGCACAGGATGCCGGAGCATCACGTGTGGAGTTATGCGATAATCTTCCGGAAGGAGGGACAACGCCAGGTTATGGTACAATTGTTTCAGCAAGAAATAATCTCAGCATAGGTTTGCATGTCATAATCCGGCCCAGAGGCGGTGATTTTCTTTACACCGGGCATGAATATGACATTATGAAAAGAGAGATAGATATATGCGGTGAGGCGGGAGTCGATGGAATTGTACTGGGAATATTAAAATCAGACGGCAGCATTGATGTTGAACGTACAGCCAGGCTTATTGAGGTGGCAAAACCTATGTCGGCAACTTTTCACAGGGCTTTTGACATGTGCCAGGATCCTGTACAGGGGCTCGAGGATATTATTGCCTCCGGAGCAGAAAGAGTGCTTACCTCCGGACAGAAAAACAGTGCGGCGGAGGGTTCCGGCCTTTTGAGAGAGCTGGTTATTCAGGCAGGACAAAGAATAATTATAATGCCCGGCAGTGGCATAAATGAAGCAAATATTGAAACCATTGCAAAAATTTCCGGGGCAAATGAGTTTCATTTATCTGCAAGAAAAGTAGTTGAAAGCGAAATGATCTTCAGAAAAGAAGGAATAACAATGACTGGTATGCCCGGTTTTAACGAATATGCCAGAAAGGTTGCTGATCCTGAGAAAATAAAAAACATCATCAGGATCTTAAGCAATCTTTAACTATGAATTGCACTCGTAAGTTTTTTTCAATTCATTTTA
>CAWALO010000006.1:55000-57500 GCA_963782945.1 uncultured Bacteroidales bacterium | reverse complement strand
AAGGCTGAAACTCAAAGGAATTGACGGGGGCCCGCACAAGCGGAGGAACATGTGGTTTAATTCGATGATACGCGAGGAACCTTACCTGGGCTTAAATGTAGAGTGCATGGGGTAGAAATATCCCTTTCCTTCGGGACTCTTTGCAAGGTGCTGCATGGTTGTCGTCAGCTCGTGCCGTGAGGTGTCGGGTTAAGTCCCATAACGAGCGCAACCCTTATCGTTAGTTGCCAGCGGGTAATGCCGGGAACTCTAACGAAACTGCCGGTGTAAACCGTGAGGAAGGTGGGGATGACGTCAAATCAGCACGGCCCTTATGTCCAGGGCTACACACGTGTTACAATGGCCGGTACAGAGGGCAGCTACCTGGAGACAGGATGCGAATCTCCAAAGCCGGTCTCAGTTCGGATCGGAGTCTGCAACTCGACTCCGTGAAGCTGGATTCGCTAGTAATCGCGCATCAGCCATGGCGCGGTGAATACGTTCCCGGGCCTTGTACACACCGCCCGTCAAGCCATGGAAGTTGGGGGTACCTGAAGTCCGTAACCGTAAGGAGCGGCCTAGGGTAAAACTAGTGACTGGGGCTAAGTCGTAACAAGGTAGCCGTACCGGAAGGTGCGGCTGGAACACCTCCTTTCTGGAGAAGATCAATCTGCTTACTGCAGTCCGATGGAAAATGGATACAGTTACATATCCGCCTGGTTTACTTCATTATTATAATATTTGAGCGGCATGCGGTATGCGGTATACGGTTCGGGGTTTTAAACACCTTGCACCTTGCACCCAGCACCCAGCACCTCAAAAAGTTCTTTGACATGTTGGAATAAGAGAGTTAATAAAATTGAATAATACTCAAGAAAGTAAATAAGAGCGCATGGTGAATGCCTTGGCTCTCAGAGGCGAAGAAGGACGTGACAAGCTGCGATAAGCAACGGGGAGGAGCAAATATCCGATACATCCGTTGATTTCCGAATGGGGCAACCCACCAAGATGAAGACTTGGTACCCGTAGTGATACGAGGAGCAAACCCGGAGAACTGAAACATCTTAGTACCCGGAGGAAAAGAAAACAAAAGTGATTCCCTTAGTAGTGGCGATCGAACGGGGAATAGCCCAAACCGATAACGTTTTGGCGTTGTCGGGGTTGAAGGACCAGTGATATTATACTGAATACGAAATGGAAGATGTCTGGAAAGTCATACCATAGGAGGTGAAAGTCCTGTACATGTAAGTATTCTTTATATAATTGGTATCCTGAGTAGGTCGGGACACGAGAAATCCTGACTGAAACTGCCGGGACCATCCGGTAAGGCTAAATACTTCTGAGAGACCGATAGTGAACCAGTACCGTGAGGGAAAGGTGAAAAGTACCCCGAACAGGGGAGTGAAATAGTACCTGAAACCGTGCGCTTACAACCTGTCGGAGTCCTGCTTAGGTGGGATGACGGCGTGCCTTTTGCATAATGAGCCTACGAGTTACACCTCTCTAGCAAGGTTAAGACTTTAAGAGTTGGAGCCGAAGCGAAAGCGAGTCTGAATAGGGCGTATAGTTAGAGGGGGTAGACGCGAAACTTTGTGATCTATCCTTGGTCAGGCTGAAGTTCCGGTAACACGGGATGGAGGGCCGAACTAGTTGACGTTGAAAAGTCTTTGGATGAACTGAGGATAGGGGTGAAAGGCTAATCAAACTGAGAAATAGCTCGTACTCCCCGAAATGCATTTAGGTGCAGCCTCGTGGTGAGTCTTGCAGAGGTAGAGCTACTGATAGGGCTAGAGGGCTTCACCGCCTATCAACCCCTGACAAACTCCGAATGCTGCAAGATATACACGGGAGTGAGCCTGCGGGTGCTAAGGTCCGTGGACGAAAGGGAAAGAACCCAGACCATCAGCTAAGGTCCCAAAATATATGCTAAGTTGATTAAACGAGGTGCGACTGCTTTGACAGCTAGGATGTTGGCTTGGAAGCAGCCATTCATTTAAAGAGTGCGTAACAGCTCACTAGTCGAGCGGTTGTGCGTGGATAATAATCGGGCATAAGCATATTACCGAAGCTATGGACTAACGCTTTTAAGCGTTATTGGTAGGGGAGCATTCCAGTCAGCGCAGAAGAAGTATGGTAACGTATTTTGGAGCGGCTGGAAAAGAAGATGTAGGCATAAGTAACGATAAGACAGGTGAGAAACCTGTCCACCGAAAGACTAAGGTTTCCTGATCAACGCTAATCGGATCAGGGTTAGTCGGGTCCTAAGGGTAAGCCGAACGGCGATCTCGATGGACAACTGGTTAATATTCCAGTACCACCGTGTACTGCGAAGGGGTGACGGAGTAGTGAACGATCCGCGTACTGACGGAATAGTACGTTAAAGGGTGTAGTTATATCACTAGGTTAATAGCTATGTGATGATGAACCTGACAGTACCGTGAGCCTTCGGGCAAGCGGATAGTGATCCTAATCAGACTTCCAAGAAAAACCTCTAAGCTTCAGGTACATGGTGCCCGTACCA
>CAWALO010000006.1:0-52500 GCA_963782945.1 uncultured Bacteroidales bacterium | reverse complement strand
ATTTTACCCTGCTCCGTCTGGAATAAAGAAATGATAAGTGATCTGGGATTTGTAAGCCCGGGAAGGGTCTTCTGCTGGGGAGCAATATCATTGGCAACCCTCTTGTTAAGTCCCTGCTCAGCAATTGCCTTGGAAAATTTCTCATATGTGTTATTTGTACCAGCAAACTGGCTCGCTTCACTGTATGCCTTCTGATTAGTCTGCGAACCGGGAAGGATTTTCCTGTCGATGATCCCGATATTATATTTCCGTGAATTTTTCGATTGTCCCAGAATTTCAATAATATGAATTCCAAATGTAGTTTCTGCAAGTTTAAGATCACCTTTTTTGCCTGAGAAACATGCATCATTGAATGGGAGAACCATTCTCCCTTCAGTGAACCATCCCAGATCTCCTCCAAGCTGTGCCGATCCCTGGTCATCTGAATTGGCTAAAGCCAGCGCTTCAAATGATGTCCCCGATTTAATAAGCTTTATCAGACTGTCGGCTGCCAACCGGCTTGCTTCGAGCGACCTGTTAGCGTTTGGAGACAACAGAATGTGACGTACGTGCACTGAATCAGGCCTGTCGGCCACCGCAAGCAGTTTCGCAATCTTATAGGATCCATCCTCAATATAGGGGCCAAAAACTGAAGTACGGTCCTCCGTCTTAACAAAATCCTTGAGATTATCAGGTATATTATTCAGTGTAAGATATAGCCCGACATGCCTGGAATCAGCCGAAAGGTTGACGAACTGGACCGGATCGGGTGCTGTGGCAAAATCCTCTTTTGTCTTATTGATCCACTGCTCGGCCTGGATCTTGTCATCCTCTGACGGAATGACATCAAAGGTAACATACTCAATATCACTCGAGGCGCTACGCTTATAGTTCTTTTTATGTTTTGTATAATAAGACTGAATATCACTCTCAGAAACAGTTACAGATGAATCAGAAATTGCAGCATAGTTCTTAAGGGTATAACTGAAATCTACTGTCGTACTATTCAGGGTTTTTTCAAATTCTGCCTGCTTTGATGTTACGAAAAGCCCCTTTGCCACCAAATTATTGTATTTGGTATTTGTCCTGTCATTAACAATCTCGTTCTCAAAGAATAACCAGTATTTTTTTGCAGTTTCATCAACCTCTGTCTGTTTCAGAAAATTAACGAGAAATGATTTATTGAATTGTCCGGTTTGCTGATCGGTAAATAATTGTTGAACAATCTGATGAGGGTTATTGCCAAGAACCAGTTCGTCAACCTCCTCAGTGCTGACCCCGATGCCGAGATTCTTATACTGCGGATCAAGTATTATTTCCCTTATCATCTGCTGCCAGATCTGTTCGCGCATTGATTCGGTAGTCGCCTCATCAATTTTTGTTCTTCCGGATAATTTATAGATTTCCTGAAGATTCTGAAACCTTAATTCAAAATCCTGGTATGAAATATATTCTCCGCTGATCTGGCCGATCTCATAATATTTCTTCTGTTTCATCCTTTGTCCTCTCCCTCCTCCAAAGAAATCACTGACTACAAAAAGGAGAAGAGAAATACCTATAACTCCTGCCACTAAAACTCCGGCCCTCTCACGTAAAAATTGAAGTGTTGACATGCAATATTTTCTTTAATAATTAATAGATTAATGCCTTTTTAAATACAGGCGACAAATATAACAAATTTTCATTAAATCCCTGACCTCACAGCAAATTGTTAGTCTTAATGTAATTATTAGAATCAGAGTAGTTTATAATTTCCTAGATGCTTATGGGAAAGCGCTGCCCCTTTATCCTGATTCAACAGAGCGGGTTATTGACGGACATAGGGAGATCAGATGGCTGAATATGATAATTCTCATCTTCTTAACTTATTCATTTTTATTCGAATAACTTGGTGTCAGGAAAAATTGAGAAATAGTGATCAGCGTTACCAATTATAAACCATTGGATGTCGAAGAATTTAAGAGGTCTTTCTGCAAGAAAAGGGTTGACAGATAGTCTGTTCAAAGAGATTGCTTTAGCTGCATCAGCCTCCCCGGGTGAAACAGATGGCCTTCTGAAAGGTTTATCTGAAAAGTACCTGGTTGGAAAATCATCGGTTCTCTCAGCGAGTTCCTTTTATGATTTTCTGAAGAGCAGCCATAAGGGGAAAAAGGTTTTCATGTGCAACGGGACTGCCTGCATGACTTCAGGTAAACAGGAGAAGCTAAAGGGGGCATTGCTCGGAAAATTCGGAGAGGATGAGATCGGAACCGTTTCCTGCCTTGGCCATTGCCATTCCGGCAATGCTTTTATTATTGATCAGACCACCTGTTCATTTGAGGACCCTGATAATCCTGAAATAATACTTAAACATAATCATCAGGAAGAGGAGACTTTTTTTGTCGGAACAAACGCTGAAGTACCTGTTTTAATTCCGGGAATTGCTGATCTGGCAAATTATTACGGGATTTTGCATAAATATGCTGATAACATTCCTATGGCACTGAAGGAAGTTGAACTCTCTGCCCTTAGGGGAAGAGGGGGTGCAGGATTTCCTCTGCATATTAAGCTAAGGATATCTGCAGATATGCCTTCTGATAAGAAATTTGTGGTTTGTAATGCTGATGAAGGAGATCCTGGAGCATATTCTGACAAGTGGCTCCTGGAAAAGAGGCCTCATTCCATACTTTTTGGGATGATTATTACTGGTTTAATTATAGGTGCCGACAGCGGTGTGATTTATATAAGAGGGGAATACCCTGAATCAGTGAAAGCTGTAAAAAAAGCAATAGGGGAATTTAAAAAACTGAAGCTCTCATTAACTGGTCAATCCGGTGAAGATTTCAACTTTACATTTCATCTGTTTGAGGGAGAAGGAGCCTATATATGCGGAGAGGAGACTTCATTGATAAATTCGATTGAAGGATTAAGACCTGAAGTGCGTTCACGTCCCCCGTTTCCTGCCGTATACGGGCTTTTTGGGAAGCCAACGATCTTATGCAATGTTGAGACATTTGCAAACCTCTGGTATATAATGAAATCCGGAGGGACGGCGTATTCTGCGACAGGTACTGATAAATCTAAAGGGACCAAGCTTGTTTCTCTTGATGCGGGATTTCATAAACCGGGTATCTATGAAGTAAAATTAGGCACCCCCTTACAGGAGATCATAAATGAAATGGGAGGGGGCACGAAATATCCTGTCAAGGCATTTCAGATAGGAGGTCCACTCGGCGGAATTGTACCTGCTTCAATTGCTGCGGAAATTAACCTTGATTTCGAATCATTTGCCGATGCCGGATTTTTACTTGGCCATGCTGGAATTGTTTCAATTCCTGAAGAATTTCCTATGATCAGGTTTATTCTGCATCTTTTTGAATTCACATCCAGGGAGTCCTGCGGAAAATGTTTCCCGTGCAGAATAGGATCTCAGCGGGGATATGAACTTCTTAAAGAAGCAGCTGATAATGGCAGAAAAATTGACATAGAGCTTTTTAATGACTTGCTTGAAACTATGCAGCTGGGTTCCTTGTGTGCCCTGGGAGGAGGTATCTCTCTGCCTGTTATGAATGCATTGCACTACTTCAGCAATGAGTTTGAAGAATATTTTTAAACAATGATGCAAATTCAATATTAATGGATAAAACTGCCTTCATTGATAATATGAAATATAAACTTTCGGAAGGAGAAACAATTCTCTCTTTTGTAAGAAGGCATAGGGGCATTGATATTATTCCAACCTTGTGTCAGGCTGATAATCTTGACAACTATGGTTCATGCAGGATCTGTTCGGTGGAAGTGTCCCTGAAGGAGAACGGACCTTCGAAAGTCATGGCTTCATGTCATACGCCGGTTGCAGAAGGCATGTATATTTATCCTTCAGGGGAGAGGATACAAAAGCTCCGGAAAAATATTCTGGAACTTGTTCTTACTGATTACCCGCAGGATAAAATACAATCTGTTAATGGCAGGCTCTCTACAGAGTTTCAGAAGGTGCTTTCATCTGTTGGAATACCTGAAGTGAGATATCCCACTCTGACGAATCGTTCAGCAACTATTGAAGACAAGTCGCATCCCTATATCTGGTCAGATTTTTCTGAATGCATTAAATGTTACCGCTGTGTAAGAGCATGCGACGAGCTTCAGTCGGAACATGTACTGGCTGTAATGGGCAGGGGAATAGAAAGCAGGATTATCAAGGGATACAACGAATCATTTATTGATTCCCCATGTGTTTCATGCGGGGCATGTGTTCAAGCTTGTCCTACCAATGCACTCTCCGACCGTTACGGGACCAAGACCGTTATGGCCGACAAAGTTGTCAGGACAGTTTGCACATATTGCGGTGTCGGATGTAATCTTGAAGTCAAAGTAAAAGAAGGTAGGGTCATGGGTATCCAGGCACCCATGGATGCTGAAGTGAACCGGGGACACACCTGTGTGAAGGGCAGGTACGCATTTGAATTTTATAATCATAGTGACAGGCTGAAGTCACCTCTTATAAAGAGGGATGGAAGGTTTGAGGAGGTTTCATGGGAAGAGGCTTATGCCTATACTGCCAAAAGATTTAATGAGATAAGGGATAAATACGGACCTGACAGCCTGGCCGGAATATCTTCGGCAAGGTGCACAAATGAGGAGAATTATCTTATGCAGAAGTTCTTCAGGGTGGTAATCGGCACAAACAATATTGATGGTTGTGCCCGTGTATGCCATGCCCCTACCGCGATGGGAATGCAGTGGGCCTTTGGAACAGGGGCCGCCACTAACTCTGTAAGTGACATATATAAAACCAGTTGTATTCTGCTGGTTGGGTCAAATCCTACTTCCGCGCATCCGGTTACAGGTACAAGAATAAGATCTGTGGTACAAAGGGGAGTTCCTCTGATTGTCATTGATCCTCTGAGAACTGACCTTGCGAAATTTGCCACATACCATCTTCAGAACAGACCGGGAACTAATGTGGCAGTACTCAATATGTTTGCATGGTACATACTTGAAGAAGGGCTGACTGATAAAAACTTCATAGAGAAAAGGACCGAAGGCTGGGATGATTTTCTCACCTATCTCAGAAATCTTAGTATTGATGAGATGGAGAAGATCTGTGGTGTGGACAGGGAGCTTGTAAGAATGGCTGCAAGGGAATATGCATCGGCACCTGAGGCAATGGAGTTTCATGGACTGGGAGTAACAGAGCACTGGCAGGGGACAAAGGCCATCACCCTGTTATTGAATATTGCCATGATGACAGGAAATATCGGGAAAGAGGGTTCAGGGATAAATCCCCTCAGGGGGCAGAATAATGTACAGGGTGCAGCTGATATGGGAGTGCAGCCGCATCAGGGACCAGGGTATCTTGATGTTGATGATCCTCATAACAGAGTCATTTTTAAGAATTTCTATGGAAGAGAACATCCCTCCGGAACAGGCCTCAGGATACCTGAAATGTTCGGAGCCGCCCAGAGGGGTGATCTGAGGGCAATGTGGATTATGGGTGAGGATCTTCTTCAGACTGATCCGAATACATGTCATGTAAGAAATGCCCTTGAGAATCTTGATTTCCTTGTGGTACAGGAGCTATTTATGACTGATACCGCGAGGATAGCTGATGTTGTATTCCCGGCATCCTCATTTCTTGAAAAGGAGGGAACTTTTACCAATGCTGAAAGAAGGGTCCAGAAAGTACAGAGAGTCGTGGATCCGCTTCCGGGGACAAGGCCCGATGGCAGGATAGTGATTGAAATGATGAATGCAATGGGTTATCCTGAGAATGAATATTCTCCTGACAGTATTCTCGGTGAGATTTCAGGGATTGTTCCTTTTTTTAAGGGTGTCAGATGGGATACCCTCGGAGAAAACGGGAAGCAGTGGCCAGTCAGAGAGGATGGTTCCGATACGAAGATATTGCATACCGATAGTTTTAAACGTGGGAAGGGAAAGTTTCATACCTGGGCATTTGAGGAGTCTCCCGAGATATTGTCAAATTCAGCAGAATATCCTTATATCCTTACTACAGGGCGGGGTCTTGAGCACTATAACAGCGGAACCATGACCCGTCGCACCCCAAACAGGGAACTGGTAACCGCAGATATCCTTTTTATCCATCCTCAGGATGCAGAGGCTAAGGGGATAAAGAGCGGTGATTTTGTGAATATCTATTCTGAACGCGGTCAGACAAACATGCAGGTTAAGCTCAGTGATATGGTGAACCCCGGCGTTATATATACAACTTTCCATTTTCCCGAAGCTGCAATTAATCTTCTGACAAGCAGTGTCGGTGATGAGTACACACTGACTCCGGAATATAAGGTTGTTGCCGTTGACTTCAAAAAGTCATTTCAAAAATTATTTAAAAATGGGGTGTAATTAATAAAAACATGTATAAATTCTCAAAAAAAGCATAAAAAAAGGGGGTATAATAAAAAAATAATATAAAAAATTAAAAATAATCTTTAAAAAACAGAGTCAATATTAAAAAAAAGTTATTTTTGCAGAAAAAATATCTACAAAAATGGCAGAGTTAAGATTTAGTGCATTAAGAGAAGTATTCAGCAGGGAACCTGTTGAATTTACAAGACCATCAAAAGTCATTTCCGAATATTTCGGAGAAAATGTTTTTGATCTTCCAAAAATGGAGCATTACCTCTCAAAGGAGGCGTATAAGGTTGTTAAAAAAGCTATCCATGAGGGAAAATCCCTTACCCGTCCGGAGGCAGATATGGTTGCAACAGGGCTTAAGGCCTGGGCGATCAGCAAAGGGGCCACTCATTATACTCACTGGTTTCATCCGCTTACAGACGGAACTGCAGAAAAGCATGACGGTTTTATCGAACCTGGTGATAACGGTCGTGTTGTTGAGAAATTTTCGGGAGAGGTACTCGTCCAGTCAGAACCTGATGCATCCAGTTTTCCGAGCGGAGGTATAAGAAATACTTTTGAAGCAAGAGGGTATACTGCATGGGATGTTTCATCGCCAGTGTTTATTGTGGGTTCAACCCTTTGTATACCTACTATATTTGTCTCCTATACCGGTGAAGCGCTCGATTATAAAGCTCCTCTCCTTAAAGCTCTTACAGAGCTCGACAGGGCTGCAGTTGATGTTTGTCAGTATTTTGACAAAGATGTTACCAAAGTAATTGCAACACTTGGCTGCGAACAGGAATATTTTCTGATTGATGATGCATTATATTATGCCCGTCCCGATATTGTACTTGCAGAAAGAACATTGATGGGTCATCAGTCCTCAAAGGACCAGCAGCTTTCTGACCATTATTTCGGTTCAATTCCTGAAAGGGTAATGGCCTTTATGGAAGACATGGAGTGCGAGGCATACAAACTTGGAATTCCGGTTAAGACACGTCATAATGAGGTAGCACCCAATCAGTTCGAGTGTGCTCCTATTTTCGAGGAGGTGAATCTTGCAGTTGATCATAACCAGATACTGATGGATGTTATGAGGCGTGTGGGAAGAAAGCACAAATTCAGAGTATTATTCCATGAAAAACCTTTCGGAGGGATAAATGGTTCAGGGAAACATAACAACTGGTCAATGGCAACCGATACAGGTGTAAACCTGCTCTCTCCGGGTAAAAATCCAAAGACAAACCTTCAGTTCCTGACATTCCTTATAAACGTCATCAAAGCTGTGAATGACAGCAATGATGTACTGAGGGCATCAGTAATGAATGAATCCAATTCATACAGGCTTGGGGGTCATGAGGCTCCTCCCGCAATTATATCTGTCTTCGTCGGCTCATATCTGACAGCGATGCTCGAGAATCTGGCACGTAAGGTCACTGATAAAAAGATGACGCCCGCGCAGAAAACCGAACTCAAGCTTGGAATTGGAAAAATACCTGAGATTCTGCTTGACAATACTGACAGAAACCGTACATCTCCTTTTGCATTTACAGGCAACAGATTTGAATTCAGGGCAGTCGGATCTTCAGCAAACTGCAGTGCCTCGATGATCGTGCTTAACGCAGCAGTTGCTCACCAGCTGACTCAGTTCAAAAAAGATGTTGATGCCATAATTAAAAAGGGCAGGAATAAAGATGAAGCCATTTTCCAGGTATTAAAGAAGTATATTCTTGAATCGGAAAGAGTTCTCTTTGAAGGTGACGGTTATAGCAAGGAATGGCATCAGGAAGCCAAGAAAAGAGGCCTTTGCAATTTAACGAGTGTTCCTGAGTCAATCAGCCTTTATCTCACAAAACAGTCAAGGGAGGTTCTTATCGGAACCGGCGTATTAACCGCAAAAGAGCTTGAAAGCCGCGTAGAGGTTGAATATGAGAAATTCACCAAGAAAGTTCAGATTGAAGCCCGGGTACTCGGTGATCTTGCCATCAACCATATTGTCCCGACAGCTATCACCTATATGACTACTCTTGTTGAAAATGTGAAGGGTCTGAGGGATATTTTTAATGATGCTGAATTTGAAAAACTTGCAGGTGCCCGAAAAGAGATGATAATTACAATTTCTGACCATATTTCAAATATCAAAAAGCTGGTCAATGAGATGATCGAAGAACGTAAGAAAGCCAATGTTATTGAAGATTCATATAAAAAGGCAATTGCTTATGAGAGTAAGGTTAAACCTTATCTTGACGAAGTAAGATATCATATTGATAAGCTTGAACTGATAGTTGACAACGAGATCTGGCCTCTGCCAAAATACAGGGAATTGCTTTTCACAAGATAAACCGGTTCCCGGATTGTTGTACATTGAATGTAGGGACACAAGATCTTGTGTCCCTACTTTATTTATAATAAATAACATTGGGTGGCGTTAATTATTATTATCAGTATTGCTTAAATTGATTATTTTTATCCTCAAATTGAAGACCCGGTTATGAAACGATTAGTTCTGCTCATCATATTACTGTCAGTTATAGCTCTTCCCGATGTCGTAGCACAGAAGCGAAAGTCAGAGAGAGCATATGCCTCTTTCAATGCCGGAGAGTATTTTGATTCCATAGACCTGTTCAAGGATGCATATTCCAAGACAAGCAAATCTGACAAGAATACCCGGTCAGAACTAGTGTTCATGATTGCCGAGTGCTACCGGCTGACTAACGATCCGAAAAATGCTGAGACATGGTACAAGCTGGCCGTTAAATCTTCCTATTCAAAGCCTGAAGCCCAGTATTATTATGCCGAATCACTTAAGAAAAACGGAAAGTATCAGCAGGCTATTGATGAGTTTAAGAAATATAAACAGATAGCTCCTTCCGATTCAAAGGCTGACCAGGAAATACGTTCCTGTGAACTCTCTATTGAATGGATGAGAAATCCTGAGGCCTATAAGGTAGACGATCTGAAAGAATTGAATTCCAGGGAATCTGACTTCAGTCCGGCTTATGCACGTGATGATTTCGGAGTCATTTACTTTACATCATCGCGGGATGATGCGGCCGGAAACAAGACTCATGGTGCAACGGGACAAAGTTTCACAGATATCTTTGAAAGCAGGGTTGATAAGAAATCAAAATGGAGCACTCCTGTCCCTGTGGAAAAAATTAACAGTGATTTTGAAGAAGGAACTCCTGCCTTCTCAGCAGACTACAGGGAGATTTATTTCACCAGATGTGAGGCCGGTAAACGTGAACAAAAGGGCTGCGAAATAATGTACTCGAAGAGAACCGGTGATACCTGGAGTGATCCGAAAAACCTGGGGATTTTGCCTGATTCTGTGGTGGCTGCACATCCTGCTCTTTCGCCTGATGGACTGACCCTGTACTTTGTATCAGATATCGAGGGAGGGTTTGGGAAAAAAGATATATGGAAGTCAACACGGGCAAAAGAGGGAGATGCCTGGTCAAAACCGGTAAATATGGGTCCCGATATCAATACCCCCGGCGATGAACTATTTCCTTACTGCAGGGAAGATGGGACACTTTACTTTTCTTCTGATGGACAAATCGGTATGGGCGGACTGGATATCTTCAGTGCAAAACCCCAACCCGACGGCAGCTGGGTGATAAAGAATCTGAAACCTCCTATAAACAGTTTTGCGGATGATTTCGGGATTACTTTTGAAAATCAGGAAGAACGGGGGATCTTCAGTACAACGAGAAAAGGGAAAGGTGATGACGACTTGTATTCCTTTGAGCTGCCACCTCTTAAATTCAATGTTACGGGTCTTGTAAAAGATGAAAAATCCGGAGCACCTATACCAGGATCTCTCGTACAGCTTATAGCAAGTGACGGATCAAACCTGCAGGCAGAGACAGGAAATTCAGGAGACTTTAAATTTGCACTCAAGGCGGCTGTGGACTATATTTTCCTTGCCTCAAAACGAGGTTATCTGAACGGAAAGGAAAAAGAGACCACAAAGGGACAGGAAAAAAGCCGCGATTTCATGGTCACAATTCTCCTTACGGCAATAGATAAGCCTATTGAGCTTCCGAACATTCTGTACGACTTTGGAAAATGGGATCTTAGACCAGAATCAATGGTCTCTCTTGATAAGCTCATTGAAACTCTTCTTGACAACCCGAATGTGACAATCGAACTTATGTCTCATACTGATTCACGGGATACCGAGGAGTATAACCAGGAACTTTCACAAAAAAGAGCCCAGGTCGTAGTACAATACCTCATTGAAAAAGGAATTGCTCCTGAGCGGCTTTCACCAAAAGGATATGGCGAATCAACACCTAAAGTCGTTGATCCCGATATAGTTAAGCAGAATCCATTCCTGAGAGCCGGTACACCTCTTAGTGAACAATACATAAACAGCCTTGCAACTGATGAGGAGAAAGAAATAGCTCACCAGATTAACAGAAGGACTGAATTCAGAGTACTTAGGACTGATTATGAGCCACCCAAAAATTAATTTCAATATGAAAAAAATTAAGTTATTCCTGTTTTTGATTCTGACATACGTATTGCAATTATCAGCTGTCAATTCTCCTTCAGCACAAATTCGCATTCTGGTAATTACAGGCGGTCATGACTATCAGAAGGAGCAGTTCAATCAGATGCTTGCCGGTCTGGGTGAAAATATCACTTACCAGATTGCGGAGTTGCCTGCTGCCTATGATATGTTCCTTCCTCAAAACCGTGACAGATATGATGTGCTTGTATTCTATCATATGTGGCAGGATATAACTGATGAACAGAAAAAAGTCTTTTCGGAGTGCATTGCAGACGGGAAACCTCTTGTAGTTTTGCACCACAGTATATGTGCATACGACAACTGGCCCGAATACATTAATATAATAGGAGGAAAATATTTTCACAAGCCGACAGTTTTAAACGGCAGGGAGTATCCTGCGTGTTCATATATCCACGACGTTAATTTCAAGGTAAAAATAGCTGATAAGGGACACCCTGTTACTGCAGGAGTAAATGATTTTGAGATCTTCGATGAGACATATAAGGGTTTCTATGTTGATCCGGGAGTAACAACATTGCTTACAACTGATGAGCAAAGCAGTACTCCTGTTATAGGCTGGGCGAAAACGTATGGTAAAGCCCGGGTTGTAACACTTCAGAGCGGCCACGACGTCCCGACATTCGGGAATCCAAATTTCAGGAAACTTTTAAAACAAGCCATAGAGTGGGTTTATAATTCCGGGAAAAGTACTTAATGCCAGACAGCATGTGCTGCTCTTTTTCATAACTTCATCTGTTTTTATTTAAATATGTCCGCCGAATCAAAATACAGTAAACGAGGGGTATCCTCCGGAAAGGAAGATGTTCATGCAGCCATTAAAAACATCGATAAAGGTCTGTATCCGAAGGCATTCTGTAAGATAGTGCCCGATTTTCTGGGAGGTGATGAAGCTTATTGTAATATTATGCATGCCGACGGAGCCGGAACCAAATCCTCACTGGCGTACGTTTACTGGAAAGAGACGGGTGACATGTCTGTCTGGAAAGGTATTGCACAGGATGCCATTGTAATGAATCTTGATGATCTGTTATGTGTCGGTGCATTTGATAATATTCTGATATCTTCCACTATCGGGCGCAATAAATACCATATCCCCGGGGAGGTTATTTCAGCGATTATAAATGGTACAGAAGAAGTTCTGGCAGAGATAAGGAATCTCGGTATCGGTATCTGGTCGACAGGGGGAGAGACTGCCGATCTGGGTGATCTTGTCAGGACAATTGCAGTTGATTCAACTGTTATTACCAGGATGAAAAGATCGGATGTAATAACAAACCAGAATATAAGAGATACGGATGTCATTGTAGGACTGGCATCATCAGGAAAGACAACCTACGAAAAAGAATATAACAGCGGCATGGGAAGCAATGGGCTTACCTCCGCCCGGCATGATGTCTTTGCACCCTATCTGGCAACAAGATATCCTGAAAGCCTTGACCCGACTCTCTCCTATGATCTTATCTACTCCGGTCGAATGAAGCTGACTGATCCGATAGAAGGATTGAATACAGATGCCGGAAAACTGGTCCTTTCACCGACCCGTACCTATGCTCCCGTAATTAAGAAAGTGCTTGAAAAAATGCGAACTGAAATACACGGCATGGTTCACTGTTCCGGCGGTGGCCAGACTAAAGTCATGCATTTTATTGATAATATGCACATTGTAAAGGACAATATGTTTCCGCTGCCTCCATTGTTCAGAATAATACATGAGCAGTCCGGAACCGCATATAAAGAGATGTACAAGGTCTTCAATATGGGACACAGGTTTGAGATATTCACCAGTAGTGAAACTGCTGCTGAAATTATCAGCATCGCAAATGAATTCAACCTCGAGGCTAAGATTATAGGCCATTGCGAGCCATCTGAAGACAAGAAGCTTACAATTAGTTCTGAATTCGGAAAATTTGAATATTAGGTTAAAAAATCCTGACGCCTGAAGCCCTACGCCTGACGCCTTTTTTATCTTTATTTTTTCCTCATTTCTTATTATCTTTGCACCCTGAAAATTTGAATGCTATGTCAAACAATATGATACTTGAGCGACTGGAGGGTGTTAAGACGCGTTTTATTGAGGTAAGTGAACTTCTGACCCAGCCTGATATACACTCTGATATGAAGAAGTATGTAAAGCTGAGCAAGGAATATAAGGATCTCCTTCCGATAATTGAATCATATGAACGTTATAAATTGTCTCTCAGTAACTTAACCAGTGCAAAGGAGATACTGGCATCTGAGAAGGATGAAGAGATGCGCGAAATGGCCAAGGCTGAGGTGGATGATCTGAATTCACGTCTTCCTGAGATGGAGGAGGAAATAAAACTGCTTATCATTCCTTCTGATCCGGAGGATGACAAGAACGCCGTGATGGAAATAAGGGCAGGGACCGGAGGTGATGAAGCCAGTATTTTTGCCGGTGATCTTTTCAGGATGTATACAAAGTACTTTGAATCAAAGGGATGGAAGGTTGAGGTAAATAATGCTTCAGAGGGTACTGCAGGCGGATATAAGGAAATTGTTATGAGTATAACCGGTGAGGGTGTTTATGGCATTATGAAGTATGAATCAGGTGTTCACCGTGTTCAGAGGGTGCCACAGACAGAAACCCAGGGACGTATTCATACCTCTGCTGCTACGGTGGTTCTTCTTCCTGAAGCAGATGAATTTGATGTTGAACTGAAAAATGAAGATATCCGCAAGGATACATATTGTTCATCGGGCCCGGGAGGTCAGTCTGTCAATACTACATATTCCGCAATACGTCTTACCCATATCCCGTCAAATATTGTGGTTACATGTCAGGATGAAAAGTCACAGATAAAAAACTATGAAAAGGCGCTGAAAGAACTGAGAACACGTCTCTATAACCTGGAATACCAGAAATATCTCGATGAGGTATCGCACAGGCGTAAAACAATGGTTTCCACAGGTGACAGATCTGCTAAAATACGTACATATAATTATCCGCAGGGACGAATGACTGATCACAGGATTAACCTCACCATTTATAATCTGCCATCCATTCTTGATGGAAATATCCAGGAAGTACTTGATAAATTACAAATGGCTGAAAATGCAGAACGGCTTAAGGAGAGCAATATCTAAAACATTTATTATGAATAGTTCGGCATTATTTGAAAACATCGTAAAAAAGAGATCTTTCCTATGCGTGGGACTAGATTCAGAGGTAGAAAAGATACCCTCTTTTCTGCTTCGGGAAAAGGATCCGGTATTTGAATTCAATAAGCGTATTGTAGATGCAACACATACATATGCAGTCGCATACAAGCCAAATGTAGCTTTCTATGAATGTTATGGTTCAGAAGGATGGGCTTCTCTTGAGGCTACAGTAAGGTACATAAAGGACAACTACCCCGAAATTTTTGTGATTGCCGATGCAAAACGCGGGGATATTGGAAATACTTCAAAGATGTACGCAAAAGCATTTCTGGAAAATATGCCATTTGATGCAATAACAGTGGTCCCTTATATGGGGGAAGATTCCGTTACTCCCTTCCTTTCATATGAAGGCAAATGGGTCGTTATTCTTGCTCTTACATCCAATAAGGGAGCTGATGATTTTCAGTATCACAATGAAGACGGGATAAAGCTTTTTGAGAGAGTTTTGACCATTTCTCAGAAATGGGGTACCCAAAATAATACGATGTATGTAGTAGGGGCCACACGGGCCGAAATGCTGAAAGATATACGTCAGATTGTGCCCGACCATTTTCTCCTTGTCCCCGGTGTAGGAGCCCAGGGAGGAAGCCTGGAAGATGTTGCCAGGTTTGGGATGAACAGCAGATGCGGACTTTTGGTTAACTCCTCGCGAGGAATAATTTTTGCTGACAATTCAACAGATTTTGACAAGGTCGCCGGCCAGAAAGCAAAAGAGATGCAGCTCGAAATGGAGGATTATCTGCTCGAAAGAAGCCTGATCTGAGATATATTGTATTTTTTTTGTATATTTATATCCTCGCTTCTGTTTCATTTAACTCGTGCTGAAATGAAAGAGGAATTTCTTCATTACCTCTGGAAATACAGTCTCTATGATCCGGAGAAACTGGTTGACTGTTCAGGAAACATAATTAAGGTAATCCGGCCGGGGGAATACAACCGCGATTCAGGACCTGATTTTTTCAATGCCAGAATATCTTTGGACGGCACAGTATGGGCCGGGAATATTGAGATCCATACAAGGTCGTCTCATTTTGACACTCACGGGCATCAGAATGATCCGGCGTTTGATAATGTTATTCTGCATGTTGTTGCAGAGAACGACAAAAAGGTATTCAATACAAGAGGAGAGGAGATACTGACAGCAGCCATATCTTTCGACACTGAATTATATGAAAGATATATTTCCCTTATCAACAATCCATATATTATAGCCTGTCAGGATGACATTAAGCAAATTGATTCCTTTCTGATGCGCCACTGGCTGAATTCTCTTCTGATCGACAGGCTTAAAAGCAAATCTGAATTAATAAGCAGGATAAATGAGGAAACAGGAAATGATTGGGAGGAAACTTTTTACAGGTTGCTGACCCGGTATTTCGGGTTCAGGATCAATACGGAGCCTTTTGAGATGCTTGCTGCTGCACTTCCATTCAGGATAATCCGTAAGCACTCGGATAATTTGTTCCAGATAGAAGCCATGCTGTTTGGAACGGCCGGCATGCTGGATGAGGGTCTCTTTAAGGATGCTCTTTCAGATGAATACTACAGGAGTCTGATTAAAGAATACAAAATTCTTTCAGCAAAATATTCCCTGAAGCCAATCCATGGATGGCTCTGGAAATTTTCCAGACTGCGGCCGGCCAATTTTCCGACAGTAAGGATATCCCAGCTGGCAGCAATGCTTTCAGTTACCGGAGGGCTATTCTCGAAGGTACTGGAAACTTCCGGCATAATGCAGCTAAAAGATCTTTTTGGAGTAACTGCCTCTCAATACTGGGATGACCATTTTATCTTTGGGAAGAAGACCCGCGCCATGGGGAAGAATACCGGGAGTCAGGCAGTCTTCATATTTCTTATCAATGCAGTGATCCCTGTTATTTTCGAATATGGGAAAAGCAGAGGCAGTAATAAGATTTGTGAACGGGCTCTGTCATTCCTCGAGGCAATTCCTGCAGAAGCTAATTCTATAATTGAAGAATGGAGGGAGGCTGGCATTGAGGCAGAATCAGCTTACTACTCCCAGGCCCTTATACAGCTCAGGAATGAATACTGTAAAAAGCGAAGATGTCTTGAATGCCGGCTCGGAAGCAAACTCGTCAGCCTGGGCAAAAAACTTAAGGAGCCGGATGAAATGATGATGGAACCATAAAAGAAAGAAGGGGAGCAGGGGTGATGTAGGGACTAAGAGACTGAAGGACTGAGAGACGGGACTGAGAGACGAAAGGACTCTGTGAAACTCCGAAATACTCCGGGTAACTCCGTGGTTTGGAAAGTAAAATAGAACAGATCATCCTTACCTTATATTAATTCTCATCTTCACAGGCATATACTTTTGATGAAAGCATAAAATTCTTTGATGAAATTAGCTTTTAATTTATTGAACTACGCAACGTTTGGGGTTATTTTGCCGTCTTTGAAATAGGAACAGATAATATCCGGGTCATAAAAACCGGTATTTAAAATATGGATACTAGTGACGGATCCGGCATAAAAACCAGAAAAATCTGTAATGGTTACCATATGAATACGCCAGCATAAAAAGAAAATAATTGAGAAACTTTTAAAAAAAAAGCAAATTGTTTGATAATTTACATAAAAAAGCCTTATTTTTGCGTTCCAAAATTGGCGACTCGATTTATTTATGGATAAACAATATTTTAATTAGCGACATGTATTTAACAACTGAAAAAAAGCAGGAGTTTTTCAAAACGTTCGGAACATCTGAAATCGACACAGGGACGGCAGAAGGTCAGATTGCACTGTTTTCGTACAGGATTAATCATCTTACAGAGCATCTGAAGAAGAATAAAAAGGATTTCAGTACCCAGCAGGCGCTTATCAAACTTGTTGGTAAGAGAAGAAGGCTTTTGGACTATCTTAAATTAAAAGATATTGAGCGTTATCGCGAAATCATAAAGGCATTGAAATTACGTAAATAGGAAAAAAAGGCAATGTCAGATTGCCTTTTTTCGTACTATATTATTTATTTTGTAGTTTCAATAATCAAAAATCAAATATATAATGTTTACAATAAAAAAGAAGATTATCGATCTCGGTGACGGGAGAACTATTATCCTTGAGACAGGCAGAATGGCTAGACAAGCCAATGGTTCTGTATTGTTGACGATGGGTAAGACTATGTTACTGGCCACTGTTGTTTCAGCCATAGATGCCAAGGAAGACACTGATTTCATGCCTCTGTCTGTTGAGTACAAGGAGAAATATGCTTCAACGGGGCGTTTCCCGGGCGGATTTCTGAAAAGAGAGGCAAGGCCATCTGATTATGAAATTCTTGTATCGAGGCTGGTCGACCGTGCATTAAGACCTCTTTTCCCTGATGATTTTCATGCAGAAACATTTATAACAATCAACCTTATTTCGGCGGATATGGATATTATCCCCGATGCACTTGCAGGTCTTGCGGCATCCGCAGCACTGTCAGTTTCTGATGTTCCGTTTAACGGACCCATTTCGGAGGTAAGGGTTGCAAGGATCAATAGTAAATTCATTGTCAATCCGACTGCGACAGAGTTGAAAGATGCAGATATCGACCTGATGGTAGGAGCCACCTATGACAATATCCTGATGGTCGAAGGGGAAATGAAAGAGGTTTCGGAAGAAGAAATGCTTGAAGCTCTTAAAATTGCCCATGATGCAATAAAAATACATTGCAAGGCCCAGATGGAGTTTGCTGAAGAAGTTGGATCAACTGTTAAGAGGACATATTCTCACGAGGTCAATGACGAGGATCTCAGGAAGAAAGTATGGGATGAAACTTATGACAAATGTTATCTTGCTGCTAAATCATCCACGGCAGATAAGCATAAGAGGATTGACTCTTTTGAAACTATAATTGCTGAATTCCTGGCACAATACACTGATGAAAATCCTGTCGATAAAACACTCGTAAAAAGGTACTATCATGATGTTCTGAAAGAGGCTTCCCGAAGGCTTGTACTTGATGATAATGTTCGTCTGGATGGCAGAAAACCTGATGAGATAAGGCAGATAACTTGTGAGATTGATCCTCTTCCTGCAACTCATGGCTCTGCACTGTTTACAAGGGGAGAGACACAGTCTCTTACCACTGTTACGCTTGGTACCAGGCTAGATGAGAAGATCATTGACGATGTCCTTAATAAGGGGACTGAAAAGTTCACACTCCATTATAATTTTCCGCCGTTTGCCACTGGCGAGGCCAGACCTGCCAGGGGAATCAGCAGAAGGGAGATTGGTCATGGCAATCTTGCTCTCCGTGCCCTAAAGAATATGATGCCTTCAGATGACGAAAACCCATATGCAATAAGGGTTGTTTCCGATATTCTCGAATCAAACGGGTCTTCATCGATGGCTACAGTATGCGCCGGAACACTGGCTCTGATGGACGCAGGAGTAAAGCTGAAAAAACCTGTATCAGGAATAGCGATGGGACTTATTACCGACAAGGATACTAAAAAATATGCTGTTCTTTCAGACATTCTTGGTGATGAAGATCATCTGGGAGATATGGATTTTAAGGTGACGGGTACGCGTGATGGCATTACCGCCACTCAGATGGATATTAAAGTTGATGGTCTCTCTTTTGAGATCCTCACAAAAGCATTGCATCAGGCCAAGGCAGGCAGACTTCACATTCTTGACATCATGACCAGTGTAATTGCTGAGCCACGGCCTGAACTTAAGCCTCATGCCCCAAGGATCGAAATGCTTACTATTCCCAAGGAGATGATTGGTGCGCTGATCGGCCCTGGCGGAAAAGTAATTCAGGAAATACAACGTGTTACCGGAGCTACTATAATAGTGGAGGAGATTGATGGCCACGGTGATGTAAACATCTTTGGAGAAAATGCAGAAGTTATATATGCTGCACTCGACTGGGTAAAGAAAATTGTTACAGTTCCGGAGATCGGACAGGTCTATAAAGGTAAAGTCAAGACAATTGTTCAGTTTGGTGCATTTGTAGAGATACTTCCCAATAAGGATGGACTTCTTCATATCTCAGAAATAGAGTGGAGAAAGATCCAGAATGTTGAGGATGTCCTTAAAGAGGGACAGGAGGTCGAAGTTAAGATAATTGATATAGATCCGAAATCCGGCAAAATAAAACTCTCAAGGAAGGAGCTGCTTCCCCGTCCTCCTCGTCAGGAACCTGAGAAAAGGCAAAATCCTGAAGGCAATAATGTTTAAAAAAATCCCGCAACTGCGGGATTTTTTTTGAAGTAATGTGTGAATAATGGTACTTATTAATATTATTATGTAACACTTTTTATTTCATAAGTGTTCAACTTTGTACATTAATTATCTGTTATCAGTTTCGAATTATAGATCGGATACCTTTCGATAATAACCTGTTTGACTATTGATTATAAAAATATTTGTTATCATTACTTATCGTTATTTTATTTTTACTAAATTGCTTCAGGTATAACTATTTTTTGTAAATTTGCATTAAATTAGAAGATATAGTATATCCTTCATTATTAATAAACAAACAATCCATCATAAACAAATAACATTTTTAACTATGAAAAAATTCAGAAGCTATTTTATCCTTTTCCTGGCAGCAGCTGTTATGACCAGTTGTAGCGGGTTAAATAAGATGAAGAAAAACTCTAATCTGGTAAAGTATGAGGTTACACCTAAGGTTCTTCAGACAGATGCTGGAATGGTTACAGTAACTATTAAGGGTACCTACCCTGAAAAATACTTTGATAAGAAAACAACTGTAACGCTTACTCCTGTTCTCACCTATGCAGGTGGTGAAACCGCTTTTGAAAAAGTTCAGGTTGTTCAGGGTGAAAGTGTAGCAGCAAACAATAAAGTAATAGCCTCTTCGGGAGGTGATTTTACTTATACAAGTACAGTTCCTTATGTAGATGCAATGAAGCTTTCAGAACTTAAGCTGAAAATTGTGGCAGTAAGAGGAAAGAAAAATCTCGATTTTGAACCTGTGAAGCTTGCGGATGGTGTCATTGCAACCTCAACGCTTGTTGAAAAACATGGGAAAGCTATTATGATGAAAGATAATTTTCAAAGGATAATTCCGGAAACTCAGGTAGCTGACATTAATTATATGATTAACAGATCAGATATTCTCGGCAAGGAACTCAAAGCTGAAGATATCGCCCTTCTGAAAGAATACATCAAAACTGTAAGTACAGATCCAAACCGTCAGTTTAAAACCACTGTTGTGAGTTCTTATGCTTCACCTGATGGTACACTGAAGATAAACGAGCCTCTTTCAGAAAAAAGAGGTGTTGCAGCCGACAAATTCATTAAGAAGGAATTTGGAAAGATCGAAGCAGCAAAAGATCCTGCTTTCTTTGACTCAAAAACAACTCCTGAAGACTGGGACGGTTTCAAAACAGAGGTAGAGAATTCATCAATGCAGGATAAAGACCTTATTCTTCGTGTTTTATCAATGTATTCCGATCCTGATGTTCGCGAAAAGGAAATCAAGAATATGTCGGCAGCATTTGAAACTCTGAAAACCGACATCCTTCCTAAACTGAGAAGGTCCAAAATGATGATAAACGTTGATAAGATCGGAAGAACTGATGAGCAGATCCTTTCAGCAATGAAATCAGATCCTTCTGTTCTGAGTCTCGAAGAAATGCTCTATTCAGCAACTCTTACAAAAGATCTCAACGAGCAGCTTAAGTTTTATCAGGTTACAGCTCAGAACCACCCGAAATGCATCCGTGCTCATAACGATATTGGATACACCTACATGGCTCTTGGTAAAGTTGATGAGGCAATCCTGGAATTTGAAGCAGCGAAAGCTATTCAGAATAACGACGTTGTTAAGAATAACCTCGGTTTCGGAGCTCTCGTAAAAGGTGATATGGCAAAAGCTGAAGGTTATTTCACTTCAATGACAGCTGCAACTCCTGAATCAAAATGGGGTCTGGGTGTTATTGCAATAACCAAAGGTGAATATGACAAAGCTGTTAACCTCTTTGGCACTGAGCCTTGCTTTAACCTTGCCCTTGCACAGGTTCTTAAGGGCGATGTAAACAAAGCCAAGGCAACTCTTGACAGTATGAAAGATCTCTGCAAATGCGGAAAGCCATCGTATCTTAAGGCTGTTGTAGGGGCACGTCTTGATGACAAGAACTATATGGTTGCCGGTCTTAAGGAAGCTATCGGCTTCAAGGCTGACTGGAAAGCATATGCAAAAACTGATATCGAATTTGCCAAGTACTTCAACGATGATGCTTTCAAAGCATTAGTTCAGTAAGACTTAGTATATAATATAAAAAGGCTGCCTGCAAAGGCGGCTTTTTTTATATTTTATTCAGCTCCCACAGCACTATCCCCACACTTATCGCAATATTAAAGGAGTGCTTCGTACCGAACTGCGGTATTTCAATGCAGGAATCACAATTATTGAGAACTTCCTGTCCGACACCATTAATTTCATGTCCGAAGATCAAAGCATATCTGCTGCCTGGTTCAATATTGAATTTATCAAGCGATATTGAACCCTCCGCCTGCTCAATACCTATAATCTTATATCCCTCTTCTTTTAAGCTGTTTACCGCATCAATAGTCTGGGGAAAGTATCTCCATGCAACAGATTCTGTCGCTCCCAGAGCTGTCTTTTGTATCTCTCTGTGAGGAGGCGTGGCTGTAATACCACATAGATATATCGCTTCAGTTGCAAAAGCATCCGCTGTGCGGAAAATTGATCCTACATTACTCTGACTCCTGACATTATCCAGGATAATAACAAAAGGTGCTTTATCGGCTTTTCGGAATTGTTCTACCGTTTTCCGTTCAAGTTCTTTGTTAAGAAGCTTCCGCATTTTTTATGCGAAAATAAATAAATAATCTGGTATTTATTATTATTTTGTGAGTCTCGGATTTTCTGTTTAGTCGTTTGTTTTAATAATTAAATATTCAGAGAATGAATGTTCATGAATTTCAGGGAAAATCATTGCTTAAAGCATATAATGTTGACATCCAGGAAGGATTTGTTGCAGAAACTCCTGAGCAGGCAGTAACAGTTGCAAAGCAGCTGAAGGAAAAACTGGGATCTGATTTCTTTGTTGTAAAGGCTCAGATCCATGCAGGGGGCAGGGGAAAAGGAGGAGGAGTAAAACTTGCAAAGTCAGTCGAAGAGGCTGGCATACTGGCAGGGAAGATATTAGGT
Organism: uncultured Bacteroidales bacterium; assembly: GCA_963782945.1. Lineage (GTDB taxonomy): Bacteria > Bacteroidota > Bacteroidia > Bacteroidales > VadinHA17 > LD21. The sequence goes on along the minus strand of CAWALO010000006.1, from coordinate 30,307 downwards.
ATGCAGCTGGTGACTCCACAGACCGGACCGGATGGGAAAAAGGTAAACAGAGTGCTGATTGCAGAAGATGTTTATTATAAAGGCGAAACGGATCCGAAGGAATTTTATATAAGTATATTGCTGAACCGCGACAGCGGTAAATATATATTTCTCTATTCTCCCGAAGGAGGAATGTCAATTGAAGAAGTGGCAGAGAAGTCGCCCAATCTGATTTTTACTGAAGAGATAGATCCCGGAATAGGATTGCAGCCTTATCAGGCGAGGAACATTGCTTTTAATCTTGGATTATCAGGTACTGCATTTAAAAATATGCAGGCCTACCTTTCCGGACTGTATGAGACGTTTAAGAGTTGCGATGCCCAGCTTCTGGAAATTAATCCGACTTTGAAAACAAGCGATAACAGGATCCTTGCGGTCGATTGTAAACTGGTGCTGGATGATAATGCTCTGTTCAGGCAGCCTGATCTTGCAAGCATGAGAGATATTACCGAGGAAGATCCTGTAGAAGTTGAAGCCGGAGAACATAATCTGAACTTTGTAAAACTGGATGGTAATGTCGGATGCATGGTAAATGGTGCAGGTCTGGCTATGGCAACGATGGATATAATAAAACTGTCAGGCGGCTCTCCTGCAAATTTTCTTGATGTCGGAGGAGGAGCCAACCCAAAGACGGTCGAAGCCGGGTTCAGGATCATTCTTAAAGACCCTGCAGTGAAGGCAATACTTATAAATATTTTCGGAGGAATTGTCAGATGCGACAGGGTTGCAAATGGAGTTGTTGAGGCATATAAATCCATAGGTGTAATACATGTTCCGGTAATTGTAAGACTTCAGGGAACCAATGCTGAAGAAGCAAAGCAGATAATTGATGATTCAGGTCTTGCAGTATATTCTGCTGTCTCCTTCAGTGATGCGGCGGCCCTTGTGACAAAAGTCCTGAACCAGAAGAGCTGAATAGTTTCAGTCCCTGAACCTGAATCTGCTACAATCAGACCCCGGTAATGATAAACCGCAGAGTGAATATCAGAATCCTGCTTAAAATATCCCTTGCCATAGTTATCTCACTTTCGCTTTTGGTATTAATTGAAAGCAGAGGTCACCCGATAAATTATTTCAGTACACGATGCCTTAATTACAGACAAAAGGATTTCAGCAGGCGGCTGAATGACAGAATTGTTGATTATTCAGCTGCGGCAAAGCGGAAAGGAATCAGCCCAAGCAGATCCGATAAGGAGTTCCGGCAATATATCTCAGACGGAAAGCTTGTAAGAGTCAAAACAGGAAGAAAGTATATTGTTGACAGGATGTACTTTAGCCATCCTGTTATAACAGGTGAGAGCCGAATTCTTCTGGATGAAATCTCAAGGCGATTCAGGGAAAAAACCTCTCAGAATGGGTTAAATGGAGCCAGGTTCTATATCACTTCAATGACAAGAAAAACAGATAATCTGAAAAGCCTCCGAAGGTACAACAGAAATTCATCGGCCAATAGTCCTCACCTTTACGGGAATGCATTCGACATTAGCTATAAAAGGTTCTCGGTCAGGAAAATGTTCCTGACTAATTGTGACAGGAAATTTCTGAAGGAAGCCCTCGCAGAAGTAATATCACAACTCCGGGATGAAAAAAAATGCTGGGCCACCTACGAAAGAATGCAGAATTGTTTTCATGTTGTCTCCCGCTGAGCAGGGTAAGCTTACTTTTTTTTGTGTGAATCGTCGCAAAAGGGTTTGTTTTCTGATTTTCCACACCTGCAGAGCCAGACTTCCTTTGTAGACTCTTCGGTGCCTCTTTTCATATCTTTTATAATTATATTCCCTGAAATTTTTATCGGACCAGATTCAATAATTTCAATAGTTGCCTGGGATTTAGATTGTTTCTTCTCTTCCATTGTAAAAATATTAGCCAATAAAACCTGTTTTTCTGTGCCGACCATCACAGTAGGGCTGATGATCACTTTCCCCGCACCGGCATATTGAAATAATTCCTTCCTGTACTTCTTTGTTCATATCCATATAGGTAATATTAAAATTGCCTTTAAAGACTATTGGTCCGTCAGTCATTATTTTAACTGAAACAGGTTGTTCGTCCTCAATAGCATCTTTAGCTTCAAGCAGTTCAGGTCTTATGAATTTAATGTGATTCGTCTGATCCCTTCCCACCGATTCATTCTTTTCCTCATCATTCCATTTCCAGGCAAGTGCCTCTGTAGGGCATAAATTGACAACTTCAATAATTTTTTCTGTACTTGAACCAGTAAGGTCTATCCATGGCCGTCTGCTGGGATCAAATACTTCGATTAACTCCCTGTAGCAGTAAGAAGCATGAACGCATGCTGATGGTTTCCAGTAAACTGTTATATCGTTGCTCTTGTATCTTTTGCCTCCGGAGAATTTATTCTCATTATTTTCCATCAGTTTTCTGATTTTTTATTATCAAAAATTTCTTTTATTTACCTTAAATAAACAGTGATATATTAGGTTCATTAATTCAAACAATCCTTAAGTAGTTATGAACTTCATATCAGGGTGCAATTTAATATTTTTAAAAACACGAGTGACAGAGTATCAGTCTGAATAATTAATTTTGAATCATATCATATGTTAAGTGCACAAAATTCATTTATTTAGCGCTGCAAAGATTAGCTTCAGTATTTATAAAACTGATATTCATTTATCATATTATTAACAGGATTAATTGTTAAATTGCATATATTATCTTTACACTCCGGAGCAACAATGCTTATAACGAGCTCTTTTGTAACCCTAGTTCTCATCCTACTGGGAACCGTTATTGCCATTTGCATGGTAATCATATTCTTTTCAGTCAGGCTCAAAAGGGTAAACAACGAACTTAAGGAAAGAAACCAGCAGATCCTCGATATCAATAATGACCTTCAGAAAATAAATGGTGAACTGCAGGTTCAGAAAGAGACGATCACAAAAGAGTATTATGAATCAGACAAGTTCTACAGAATGGTTGTTCAATCTGCTGATGATGGAATCTCATTCTTTGATAAGGACTGGAATCTGAAATTTGCCAATTCAGCTATTTATTCATTGGTGGGATATGAGAGGGATGAATATGAGGCAATTGATTCTCATGGCTTTATGCATCCTGAAGACCACGATTATCATGCAAGACGTGTGCAGACATTACTAAATACCGGATTTTTTGAAAGTGAACTGAGACTTAGGCATAAGGATGGGCATTATGTTAATCTGTCCACCAGGTCTGTTACCGTCAGAGATGATAATGGAGATATATTGGGATCACTCACAATTTCCAGGGATATTACAAAACTTAAGCAGACCCATGAAGCCCTCATTAAGGCGAATATCGAATCCGAGGCAAGCAGCCGCCTTAAATCAAGCTTCCTGGCAAATATATCCCATGAGATACGGACTCCTCTGAATAGTGTTGTTGGATTTGCAAACCTTCTTCTGGCAAATAACCTGACACAGGAGGTAAAGGAAGATTATATCGAGCATATAAACTATAACAGCGAAAAACTACTTCAGATAATAGGTGATATCATCGACCTCTCGCGCCTTGAAAGTTCCCAGATAGAAATATCATATGAGGAGACCTCTCTGAGCAGTATTATCAATGAGATAATTGAAGATGCCAGGCAGGTGATCAAACGCAATGAGAAGCCAATAATTCTGAATGTCATAAACAAGTTCGCAGATAGCGGCGATCTGATCTTTACCGACAGGATCTGGCTGAAGAGGGTTCTGAACCACCTTATGGATAATGCGGTCAAGTTCACTCTCGACGGGTCAATAGAATTTTCATACATGCGTGAGAATGACAAGATCTTCTTCAAAATAAAAGATACCGGCATTGGGATAAATAAAGAGAATCTTGGAAGGATTTTTGAGGAATTCAGACAGGAAGTTGATGGACATCATCGTCCTTTTGAAGGCCTGGGAATCGGATTAACACTTGCAAAAGAGGTTGTTGAGAGAATGGGCGGAAAGATATTTGTTCAGTCTGAGAAGGGGATAGGTTCTGAATTCAGCTTCTCAATACCCTACAGGCCTGCTGGAAGTCCGAAAACCAGAATTGTACCTGTAAAAAATGAACATTTTCAGCAACCAATAGACTGGACTTACAAGAAATGCCTTCTGGTGGATGATAATAAGGATGTACTTATTTACCTGCACAGGATTCTGGTTGACACCGGTGTTTCAGTAATCACAGCCAGGTCGGGTTTCGAAGCCATTGAACTGATAAAAGCGATACCTGATATCGATGTTGTTCTGCTCGATATGCAAATGCCTGAAATGAACGGTATTGAAGCTACAAAAGAGATAAGGAAAATCAGGAAGAATATTCCAATTATAGCACAGACAGCTTTTATCTTCGAGGATGATAAGGATATTATTCTGGAAGCGGGGTGCGATGCATGTCTGATAAAGCCTATAAAAAAAGAGCATCTTCTGGCTGTGATATCAGAATTTGTTAAATCAAACCAGCCCCTTTAAACGTTTTGATAAAAGATTCTGTTTTTTCTTGCAGTCACATTGTAAGGTGCTTATCTACCGCCAAATGACAAATAATAGTTTTGCAGATATAATTTTACCAATCGCTGTGCGGGGAAGATTTACCTACAGGATCCCGGATGACCTGGCCGATAAAATTAAACCAGGCATGTGGGTCACTGTTCCGCTTGGAAGTAAAAACCTGTATAGAGGAATAGTCTGGAACATTCATGACAGGCAGCCTGATGTTAAAAAGATTAGAAGCATACTTTCTGTACCTGATCTGGTTCCCGCAATAAATGAGACTCAGCTAAAATTCTGGTTATGGATATCTGAGTACTATTTATGCACTGAGGGTGAAGTTATGAAAGCAGCTCTTCCGTCAGAAACGAGCCTGAGCAGCTATAGGCCAAGGTTGGAGCCATTTATTGAACTTTCCAGGGCGTATACTGATAAGGAGCTGAATGAGATACTTGACAGGCTTGCAAAAGCTCCCCGGCAGCAGGATCTTCTTTCATCCTATATAAGGATAACCGGATATACTGAAGGATCTGCTGTAAAGCCGGTTGGTAAGCCGGCACTTCTGTCCGCGGCAGAATCATCGCATGCAATTGCTGAAACACTTATTCGTAAAGGAATATTTAAGGCTGTGTCATCAGAGGTATCCAGGCTTGCCCGGTCAGAAAGTATTAAGGAACCGTTGCGTGAGCTGAGTGATCCCCAGTTGGCAGCTTTTGATTCGATCCAAAGACAATTCCGGGAAAGAGATATAGTTCTGCTGCATGGAGTGACTTCAAGCGGGAAAACGGAGATCTACATACGGCTTATTGAAGAACAGCTGAACATGGGGAAACAGGTTTTATACATGCTTCCTGAAATAGCATTAACGACACAAATTATTCTAAGGCTTAAAAAGCACTTCGGAGAAGCAACTGGCGTCTATCACTCCAGGTTCAGCGATCCGGAGAAAGTGGAAATATGGAAAAAAGTTGCAGAAGATAACCCTCAAAACGCCTACCGGCTTATACTTGGAGTAAGATCCTCTCTGTTTCTTCCATTCAATAATCTGGGACTGATTATTGTGGATGAGGAGCACGACGGATCATATAAACAGCATGATCCTGCACCCAGATACAATGCACGTGATTCAGCAATAATGCTTGCTGCCCTGCATTCGGCAAAAACGCTGCTTGGATCAGCTTCCCCTTCGGTGGAAAGCTATAACAATGCAGTTATAGGTAAGTATGGATATGCAGAATTAAAGGAGAGGTTCGGATTAATTAAGTTACCGGGTATTGTAGTTGCAAACACAAGGGAGGCTTACAGGAAAAAACTGATGGTATCACACTTTACTCCTGAGTTGCTCGAAGCAATGGATGATGCTCTTGGCAAAGAGGAACAAATAATCCTCTTTCAGAACAGGAGAGGTTTTTCCCCATATATTGAATGCTCTGATTGCGGCTGGATACCAGTCTGCGTGCAATGTGCCGTTAACCTTACATATCATAAGGGTATCAGGAAACTGGTCTGCCACTATTGCGGCTATGCAACGTACGTTCCGGCAAAATGCGGTAATTGTCATTCTTCAGGATTGGTTACAAGGGGATTCGGAACAGAAAAAATTGAGGATGAGATAAAGATTGTCTTCCCTGATGCCCGTGTCGCAAGAATGGACCAGGACTCAACAAGGAAGAAAAATTCATTCAGGAATATTATAAAAGCATTTGAAGAGAGAAGGATAGATATCCTTATAGGCACACAAATGATTTCTAAAGGCCTTGATTTTGAAAATCTTACAGTTGTAGGGATCATGAATGCGGATAACATGCTGAACTTCCCTGATTTCAGGGCACACGAAAGGAGCTTTCAGCTGATGGAACAGGTGAGCGGCAGAGCTGGCAGGAGACAGAAACAGGGCAAGGTAGTTATTCAGACTTCCGATCCTGCCAACAGGATAATAAGACTGGTCCTGAGACATGATTATGAAGGGTTGTTCAGGACGCAGTCTGAAGAGAGAAAAGCGTTCAATTATCCTCCTTTCTGCAGACTCGTCAGGATAAATATTAAGCATAAGGATAAGGCTCTTCTCAATCACTATTCTGATATCCTTGGAAATGATCTGAAAACAATATTCGGAAAACGGGTTTTGGGGCCTGAATTTCCTCTGATAGGCCAGGTACAGCTGTGGTATATCAAAACGATCCTGATCAAGATTGAGCGAGAGAAACCTCCTGTAAAAGCAAAACAGTTGATTATTGAGGCAATTGACCGGCTGGAAAAGGAGAAGGGAGCTTCTTCGCTTAAGATCGCAATTGATGTGGATCCGTATTGATGAAGACAAAAGACAGGGCCGAGCGTAAAAAATTTGCCCTGTGGGCAAATTTAGCGAAGGAGCCGGCCTGCAGGGGAGCAGAAAGATAAAAGTTGAAAAGGTTGAACTGAAGAATTACTGCTTTGAAGGTGTAATCTTTGAATTCCCCCTTTGAAGGGGGCAGGGGGATGTAAATGGAGGAGGCAGATCTAATCGAATGAATTGAAAAAGAAACTATTTTTGAATTGATAATAACCACAGTATGAAAATTGAAGTATCAAACGGCGAAATATTGGATAAGCTTACAATCATCCAGATAAAGCTTGAACGTATAAAAGACAAAGTGAAGCTTGTCAACCTTCAGAAGGAGTACGATGAACTGAAAAACGCATCGGCCTCCATCCTTCCTGTTACTGATCCTTTATACAATGCCCTGTACAAGGTCAATTGTGAATTGTGGGATATTGAAGACCGGATACGCGACCTTGAAAGGAAAAAGGATTTTGGGGAGGAATTTGTCTCAACAGCCCGTGCTGTTTATTTTAAGAATGACAGGAGGTCAGAAATTAAGAGAGAGATCAACATAAAGACTGCCTCGGGTCTTATAGAAGAAAAATCATACGAAAAATACTGAGATGCGACTACTGGTGATAAGAACATCGGCGATGGGTGATGTAGCACTTACCACTCCTGTCTTAAGGGCGGTGAAGCAACAATATCCTGACGTTGAAATTGTACTTGTTACCAGGCCGGCTTTCAAGCCATTTTACTACTCTGTAAAGGGATTGACCCTCTTTTTTATTGACCTCAGTTTCAGGCACAAGGGGTTTGCAGGATTGATAAATCTTTTTATCGATATTTCGGGGACCGGCAGGTTTGATGCTGTTATCGATCTTCATGATGTGATAAGATCAAAGGTCTTAAGATTATTTTTCAGACTCATGGGAGTCCCCTCATATGTAATTGAAAAAGGAAGAGGAGAAAAGCGATCGGTTATATCAGGTAAAATCAGAAGTAAGCTTAAACACTCGGTCGAAAGGTATAGTGACACTTTTGCCAGGGCAGGATTTCCGGTAAGCCTTGCTGAGGGACCATGGATTATTCCAAACCCTTCAGCCCTTGCAAAAATTGCTTCAATGACAGAATCAAAGAACGATCTTAAAATTGGAGTTGCTCCATATGCTAAGCACAAACTTAAAATGTGGCCTGAAGAGTTTATGATCAGACTGCTTGGCATGATTGCTGAAAAATACAGGGTACGGTTCTTTCTCTTTGGAGGTAATGATGAATCAGATAAACTTGCAGCTTTTCAGTCTGTAATCAGGGATGCTGTAAATACTGCCGGGAATTTTACTCTTGATGAAGAACTCGCCCTGATGAGCCGTCTTGACCTGATGATAGCCATGGACTCCTCAAATATGCATATGGCGGCACTCTCTGGTACGAAAGTCATTTCAATATGGGGAGGTACGGATCCGTTAACAGGATTTGGCGCCTGGATGCAGCCCGATGATCATTTTATTAGAATCCCGGTCGATGATCTGACCTGCCGGCCATGTACAATATTCGGAAAAGGAGAGTGTGCCCGTGGTGACCTGGCATGTATGAACTGGCTTACGCCCGAGATTGTTTTCAGGAAAATTGAAAAAATAATATCACCAGGTTATTTGAAATGAGAGTTAGGATTATATACTTAAATCTAGTAAGATCATGAATTTTGAAGATCAAACAAGCCGCGGATTAGGAAGATTTACATCCGGAACATCCCTTCGAAGGTTTATTGTGGCACTGGTGAGTGTGGTAATAATCCTGATCGGAGTATTTATTCAGGACCATTTCAAAAAACAGGAAGAGAGAGATCTGGCAGACCTGGTAAATCCACTGATGGGTACTGATTCTGAATTCAGGTTATCCAACGGAAATACATATCCGGCAATAGCCCTGCCATGGGGTATGAATTTCTGGACCCCTCAGACCCGTAAGATGGGAGATGGCTGGGCATATACATACGATGATATTAAGATAATGGGTATAAAGCAGACCCATCAGCCGAGCCCCTGGATAAATGATTATGCAGCCTTCTCCTTCATGCCTCTTACCGGGAAGATAAAGACAGATGAAAGTGAGCGGGCATCATGGTTCTCTCATAAGGCAGAAGTGGTAAAACCATATTACTATAGTGTTTATCTTGCTGATTATGATGTAACTGCAGAGATCACACCCACGGAAAGGGCAGCTATTCTCCGTTTTACTTTCCCTGAGAGTGATTCTGCATCTATTCTCCTTGATGGCTTTAATGAAGGATCTATGGTGAAAATTATCCCCGCAGAAAGAAAAGTGATTGGCTATTGCAGAAACAACAGCGGTGGTGTGCCATCCAATTTTCATAACTATTTCGTTGCTCTCTTTGACAGGGAATTTTATACTGCTTCTACCTGGCATGGCGATACAATTGATCTGAATGATCTGGAGTCTGAAGGTGAGCATGCAGGGGCGGTGCTGGGATTCAAAACGAGAAGAGGAGATAAAATAACAGTGAAAGTAGCCTCCTCGTTCATAAGTCCTGAGCAGGCGCTGGTTAATCTCACAAGGGAGACAGGGGACAAGGATTTTGAAACTGTTAAAAGAGAAGGAAAGGAGGCCTGGAATAAACAGCTGAACAGGATAGTAGTAGAAGGAGGAACCTCCGACCAGCAAAGGACGTTTTATTCATGTCTTTACAGAATGATTCTATTCCCAAGGCAGTTCTTCGAGATAAATGCAAATGATGAGATTGTTCACTATAGTCCTTATAACGGGGAAGTACTGCCAGGATATATGTTTACCGACAATGGATTCTGGGATACCTTCCGGGCGCTCTTTCCGTTTTTCACCCTCATGTATCCGGACGTTGACAGCAGAATCATGGAAGGACTTGTTAACACATACAAGGAGAGCGGATGGCTTCCGGAATGGGCAAGCCCGGGGCATCGCAACTGCATGATAGGTTCAAATTCGGCATCTCTTATAACCGATGCATATACCAAAGGTATCAGAGGATATGACATCGAAACACTTTATAAGGCAATAATTAAAAATACAATGGGCCCCGGTCCAGAGGAATCTGTAGGACGATTGGGGGCCTCATATTACAATGATCTGGGGTATGTTCCATATAATGTTGGGATTAATGAAAATGCTGCCCGTACCCTGGAGTATGCCTATGCCGATTTCTGCATCTGGCAGCTGGCAAAGGAGCTTGGGAAGCCAGAGAAGGAGATTGGTCTATATGCCGCGCGGGCAATGAACTATAAAAATGTGTTTGACGAGGGACGCAAGCTGATGCGGGGACGCAATCGTGACGGTACATTCCAGTCGCCTTTCAGCCCCTATAAATGGGGAGATGCCTTTACGGAAGGCAACAGCTGGCACTATTCATGGAGTGTTTTCCAGGATGTTGAGGGTCTGGTTAATCTTATGGGAGGCAAGGATAATTTTATTGCCAGACTCGATTCTGTATTTGAAGTGCCGCCTGTTTTCGACTATTCCTATTACGGACAGGTTATTCATGAGATACGGGAGATGCAGATAATGAATATGGGCAACTACGCCCATGGGAACCAGCCTGTCCAGCACATGATTTACCTTTACAATTATGCCGGTCAGCCATGGAAGACTCAGTATCATGTAAGGGAAGTGCTTGATAAACTGTACAATTATACCCCTGACGGATATTGCGGAGATGAGGATAACGGTCAGACTTCAGCATGGTATGTTTTTTCCGCGCTTGGTTTTTATCCTGTTACCCCCGGAGCCGGGGAATATGTTTTTGGCTCACCATTATTCAGTAAGATGACCCTTAGATTCGGGAACGGGAAGAAACTGGTTATAAAGGCACAGGAAAACAGCAGGGAGAATATTTATGTGCAGGGCATAAAACTTAATGGCAGAGTGATATCCAAAAATTATATCAGCCATAAAGATCTTCTAAAGGGCGGAACACTGATTTTCAATATGGGCCCTGAGCCTGAAAAGAAGAGAGGAACAAAAGAGGAGGCTTATCCGTATTCGATGAGCAGGGAGAGGTGAATTACAGCTTCAGCTTGATATTAAACCTCACCAGCAGGGCTGTAAATCCAACCATCAGCAAAGACCATATTACTGATCCTGCGATCACTACCAGTGGGCTGCCTGATTGCTTATAAAAAAGAACAGGAATACTTGTGCTGAAGATGATGTAGTAAATAATATCCGGAGCAAGGTAGGTGGTAAGGGAATTTTCTCCGGCAGGTTTCAGGAAGAAGGTCCACTTTGTATGTTTTCTTATGTCGATTATCCAGTAAAGAAGTGCAAAGAGCAGCATGCTTATGCCATTGCATATAAATCCCCAGCTGGGTGTAGCCTGTATCTTTGAGATAATGAACCAGTTCCTCAGAACAAAGCCTGCTATGATGCAGAAGATGCCAATTGCAGAAATTGTAATTATTGTTTTCCTGTAGTCGGAGGATATCTTTTTCAGAATAAGCGTTGTAAGGAGCCCGGAGATAACAATGAAGGGCACATTGCCTTCGATAATAACACCCAGGATTGGTCTTAATGAATTGAGGGAATCAAGGAGGTCAAGTTTGGAAAGTATGTTGAGTGTCAGGAAGAAGAGCAAGGCCACTATTGTATTCAGGATATTATCGCGGATTGCCAGGTAGACAAGGGCTGAAACAAGGTAACCCCAGCCTATCAGTCCCAGAATGCCCCACCAGCCGGTTATCAGCGACCCGTTATTTACCATCTGGCCTGATCTGAAACGAAAGACCAGGAAGACAAGCAATGCAATACCGGCGAATCTCAACCCTGCAATTGTGAAGAAATTCTTATCATTTTCCGTGTACCTATTCCAGATAAGAAAGACACCTGTAAGCATAAGGATTGACCATAGGTTTTCGCTCATTCCTGTAAATTCCGCATTGACTCTTCCGGAGTTAAGTGACAGAACTCCTATTATCAGTAGGCTAACTGATCTTATAACGATATGTCTTACAAGCGAATATGTATTTTCTCCTTTTGCTATCCTGTTGCCAATGGAAAACGGTATTGCCATGCCTACCATAAACAGGAACCCCGGAAAGACCCAGTCGGCGAGGCCCATACCGTCAAAATCTGCCGCTCTGTGGCCAAGCCATGCAGGTACGCCCGGCATATAGAGATCATTTACGAAGAGCATCAGCACGAGGGTAAGACCTCTCATTATGTCGATTGAACAGATGCGGTTGTTTTCTGTCATAATATTGTCAAAATTTCTGAATTATTAAAGTCGCAATCTGAAGTGAAGTCGTTCAAGCAATACAGGAAGTGCCGCTCCCATCACAAGGGCCCAGATCACAGACCCGGCTATAACAACCAGGGGAACATCAGAATTCTTGTAAAAAAGCAGGGGTAGACTGAATTGCCAGATGATATAATAGAACATATCAGGAACAAGATAGACTGTAAGGGAGTTGGCGCCTGCCGGTTTTAAAAAAGATCCCCATTTGATATTCTTTCTGATATCAATTATCAAGAATAACAAGGCGAACAGCATCATGCTTATTCCGTTACATATCAGCCCCCAGCTTGGTGTGGATTGTATTTTTGAGATGATGAACCAATTTCGCAATATAAATCCTGCGAGAATGCTAAATATGCCAAGGGAGGCAATTATAAGAGCTGTTTTGCTGGCTTCATTTTGCGGGAACCTTTTAAGGATGAGTGTGATAAATATTCCCGAAAGGACAATAAATGGGGCATTGCCATTAATAATGACCCCAAATACCGGTTTTACAGCGTTCAGAAAGTCCAGAAGATGAAGTTTTGAGAGAATATTCAATGTCAGGAAGAAGAGGAGAGCGATTGCGGTTTTCAAAATACTGTTTCGTACACCCAGGCAGACAAATGCGGCAATAAGATAGCCCCAGCCTATTGTTCCCAGGATGCCCCATGATCTGAATGAGAAGGTGTGGATTTCCATATCCCCGGATCTGAAAATATAAACCATAGGAATGATCATTGCCACTCCTGCAATCCGGAGCCCCGTAACAAGAAAGCGGTTTTTATCTGTCACTGTATAGTCATTCCAGATGAGAAAGACTCCTGAATACATAATCAGTGACCAGAGACTTTTACTGAGACCTGTAAATTCGCCGTTTACATTTCTTGAGTTTGACATCAGGACACCTATGATAAGCAGACTGATGGTTCTTATCAGGATATGTTTCGAAAGTGAGGATATTTTTTCTCCTTTGGCGATCCTGTTTCCTATAGCAAACGGGATAGCCATTCCGACCATGAAGAGAAATCCCGGGAAGACCCAGTCGGCGAGGCCCATGCCGTCGAAGTCAGCTTCTCTGTGGCCAAGCCATGCAGGTACGCCCGGCATATGGAGATCGTTTACAAAGAGCATCAATATGAGGGTAAGACCGCGCATGATGTCTATTGAATGAATACGGTTGCTTTCTGTCATGGTTATAGGAAATTTGGAATGTCAAGGTAGAAAAAAACCTCTTCGCTTCTGCCAGGTGGCTATTTTTATTTTGTAAAGAAACCAGATCACCGTGGTTTCTGAAACTATATTTTTTTAAATTTATGTAAAATATCGTCATCAAAATGAGTAGTTTTCAGAGTTACAATCAATACTATACCAAATGACAAAATTATCGCGAAGAGGATTTATTAAAAATGGGTCCATTACTGCGCTGGCTATGACTGTTTTACCCGATTCTTTTACAATTCTGGAAAAGGGAAGGGCTATTGGTGCAAACGACAGGATCCGCATTGGGATCATTGGTTGTGGCGACCGCGGCCGCAATGCTCACATGGAGGGTGTTTATCAGCATGCTAAAGTCATTAACCTCGAAATTGTTGCTGTTGCAGATCCCTGGCTTGTCGCCCGGGAACAGGCCAATCTGAAAGTAAAACAGTGGTTTGGTCGTGATGCCGGACGATTTGTATCGTATCGCGATCTGTTAGGGATAAAGGACCTTGATGCTGTTATGATAGCATCCCCTGATCATGTGCATACTTTGCACATGGAAGCAGCTGCTCTGGCAGGGAAACACATATATGTGGAAAAACCACTGGCCATGGAAATGGACAAACTGGTACGGGCAGTGGATGCCGTAAAAGCGGCAGGCACTGTAGTGCAGGTAGGAACGCAGCTTCGGAGTCTCCCGGGAATAGTTGGCGCCCGTGAACTATTCAGATCTGGCGTCATGGGGAAATTATCGCGGATCGAAGAATGCCGGAACAATGAACAGCCATACTGGTACAATTACCTCAAAGAGGTGAAGCAGCAAGATGTGGACTGGAAAGAGTTTCTGTCAGATCGTCCTATGAGGCCGTTCAGCTCAGATGTTTATTCCGGATGGTATGGGTATTCTGAATTTACACATGGACCTACTTCAGGTTTTGGTTCACACTTTTTAGATATGGTCCATTACATTACCGGAGCTCAGTTCCCTGAAGAATGTGTATCCCTGGGAGGCACTTTTACCTGGAAAGATGAACATCAGTTTACTGCTCCCGATTGCGTACAGGCAACCTGGACCTACCCTGAGGGATTCATGGTAAGCAGCTCAAACAACCTTGGTCATGGAATGGGCAGCGTACGCAACTTTTATGGTGACAAAGGGATGCTTAATGTGGGGAACTGGAATACACCAATTTTCAGTAACAAGGGTGCCCCGCGAAGTGAAGGTACTCCTGATATTGAGCGTGAGGTTGTACCAATTGACAGACCCGATCATTTCCTCGACTGGCTGCAATGCATCCGTAATGGAGGTACCCCGAATGCTCCAATTGAGGCAGGCTTCCAGCACGCTGTTGCTGTCCTGATGGCCGCAAAATCGCTTGAAACAGGCCGCAAAACTATTTATGATATTAAAAACCGTAAAATCATGACTGTATGATCACTCACCCTATTAACCGACGTCACTTTATTGAAAAATTGGTACTTGCCACAACAGGTGTTGCTCTTGTTTCAGCAGCCAAAGCACCCCGCTGGCAGATTGGTTGTTACACCCGGCCCTGGGCTGAATTCGATTACCTTGTAGCATTTGATGGTATAGCTGAAGCCGGCTTCAGGTATGCCGGTCTCATGACTACCAAATCGGGGCTTGTTATCTCCGTGGATACCAAGGCAGAGCAGGCAATCAAGATAGGTGAAGAGGCAAAATCGAGGGGTCTTAAAATAGCATCCCTGTATGGAGGTAATTTCGATGTGACAAAGTCCGTTGCCGAAGGTATAACCGGATTAAAAAGACTGATTGATAACTCTGTCCATTGTGGCAGTCCCAATCTTTTGCTTGCCGGTATTGCCGAGCCTGAACTTGCAGTAAACTATTACAAAGTTGTTGCCGAATGCTGCGATTATGCTGCCGGTAAGGGAGTGGGTATAAGTGTAAAACCCCATGGTCCGCTTAACTCTACGGGCCGGGAGTGCCGGCCCCTTGTTGAAAACATCGGGCATAAGAGTTTTCGTCTCTGGTACGATCCGGGTAATATCTACTATTACTCAGATGGAACTTTAAATCCGGTAGATGATGCTGCTGAGGTTGATGGACTGGTAGTTGGAATGAGTGTGAAGGATTTTAAAATGCCGAAAGATGTAAATGTGACTCCCGGGACGGGAATGGTGGACTTCAGGGGAGTGATGGCACGTCTTAAGAAAGGAGGCTTTAAAAAAGGTCCGTTGATTGTGGAGTGCCTTGCCGTGGGTGATGTCTCGTTTATTAACGGAGAGGCGAAGAAAGCCCGTCAGTTTATGGAAGAGATAACGGCTGCATTGTAAGAGAGGAAGTCGACTGGAATCCGCAATATGAAATGTCCATAAAAGCACCATAACAGGTTTAACTTGACAGTTGCATAAATTCATTCCAAAAATTTGTTACTTTTGCAATCCGGAAATAGTTTCTTCGGGGTGTGGCGCAGTTGGTAGCGTACTACGTTCGGGACGTAGGGGCCGGAAGTTCGAGTCTTCTCACCCCGACAATCAACATCAGGAGTCCGTTGTAAATCAGTAGATTGCAACGGACTTATTGTTTGTGGTAATAAATGTGGTAATAAATATTCTGATTTCTTTTCTATAATGTTATCCCATTACGTACCCTGCCAATGACTAATCCTTCCTGTATTTTCGCATTGGGACTCTGCCTGATTTTTATATTCAACAAAATAAATTTTTAAATCAGCTTGATTTGCATATTCAACAAAGAATATCTTTTTCTTTGCCTGATTTGCATATTCTGTAAAGAACCACTTGCCATTATTTTCTTCTGCTTGATTTGCATATTTAACTTTATATACTTTTAAATCTGCCTGATTTTCATATTGAACAACAAAAACTTTAACATCCGCTTGATTTGGGTACTCAACACTAAACACTTTTTGAGCAGATATTAAATTGGGAGTAGTAAGCAGAATAAATATTCCAATCAATTTGTACATAATCTTAATTATTAAATTACTGGTCAAAGATATATGCTAAAGAGGTTCAAATATTAGTTCCTTTCCTTTAAAGAAAATGTTACTACAATTTACTAAACCTAATCTTTAATACAACGCACCGAATAGCCAACTCTTTTATTAACTTCATCTCTCTCTTCACCAGTTCCATCCCACCACACTCCTCTATAATAAGAATTTCTATTTGAACTTTCTGTTGCTGTCCACCAATAACTGGCATTTGTGATGTCATAGAAAATGCCATCGGAATAGCGATAACCGCCTGCGAGGGGTGGCAAATTTGTCCATTCTTTATCAATAGGTATATGCCAACCTACTGGGCATAGTTTTTTCGTATTAACTGCGAACCAGTTATACAAAGCGCCATACTTATTTTTATATTTCGGTGCATCATTGCCATAAAAACAGTATGCAGCAAGGGTTAAGGCTTCCCATGCAGAATTGTCTGTTACCAATGTTATTGCAGTGCCATCATTGAATCTGGTAGTTTTTAAATTTTCTGCCATCCAAACCTGATTCCCAATGGCTACAGTATTATAGACATTTCCCTCAATATCTTTCACTGTCTGAGCATATAAACCAGTCAACCTTATAAAAAACAAGGTTAATACGAATAATATTACATTTCTATTTTGCATCTTTCTTAGGCTTTAATAATTTGTACCCTTCAGCTTTAAAATTCGAAGTTAGTATAATTCCAAAGTTGACATTTAGAAATCAAATTTGATTTTTTGTATGATGAAATATTGTACACCTAACTTCTCTATTTATTCTTGACGCATCGAATAAATTGTGTATCCCCTAAGGTTGATTCATCATGGATAACAACAAGAGGAAGTTGATGCCCATTCCCATCACGGCTACTATTTAAGTAAAAAGAAACTGCCAGATAGTTTCTTGCACCAATTGTTGATGTCCAATAATTAGATACTAATCCTTTATTTAGTACAACTTCAGCACTGGAAAGAAAATCATAATTTGAAACTGTTCTATCTCCTGTAGCTAATACATTAAACTTTGATTGGAAATTATGTTCGCTAAAAAACCATGGAAATTCTTTTCTATTCATTAAATAATCAGCTATTCCATACCAGTATGTTAGTCTTGTTTCATCATTTGATTCTTTTGATGCATTTTTACTGACATGAAGAAACATTTCCTCCCACTCGTATTTAGATGGGAGATGCCACCCTGCAGGGCATACATTTTGTGCTATCTTTGGTTCATATGCCTCTCCGTAAATTTTTGTATAATCATTAATTGAAACTTGATTGTAACCAACATCATGAATTTTTACGGGAATAGGTGCATGTTCAACTCTATCAAACCTTAAATTCTCTGCCATCCAGACTTGATTTCCAAGCCTGATAGTTTTATAAGTTTTACCATCTCTATTGTCAGTAAAATACTCGTAATCACCTTCAATATTAGCTTCAAGTTCTTGTAAGTAACTGCTGTTTGGAAATTTTCTCTTAAATAATGCAAATTCTTCAGGTGACCTGCTAATTATGAGCTTTTCATAATACAATTTTTCTAATTGAATTTTTGCATAACTTGTTTTAGTATTATTCGGATATACATAAACTAAAACTTCAAATAGTTTAATGCTATTCTCTTTTAAGGCTTGATTGTATAACAAATCAGGAAGTTCATCCTTTATTTTTGATGTATATTCAGAATTTGGATATAGATTAGAAAAATCCCGATAATCATAATACGATTTTGTAAGCTTTGAAAAAGCTATTGAATCTCTTAAATGAATAACGATTGGGATAAATGTATTATCACTATTAGAGTATTTGTTAATATAATTATCCAAAGATACTAAGGACATATTAATTTTTGCATATTCAAATGCTAACCTCTCTGAAAGTCTTTTTATTTCATTCAGATATTGTGAGTTAGGATAGGAATGAATAAATTTCTCGCAGGTCAATATAGAATTATCGCCTTTTGTTTTAGAATACGCTGCTTCCTCTTTAAGTTTAGTGACTTCTGCTTTGAAAAAACATTCTTGACAGACATCCAGTGCTTTTTGATAAGATTCTTCAGTATTAATTTTCTTTGCTTCTTTCAGTATACTCTGGTAAATCATATCATGGACTTTTTCAATACTTAGATTATACTTTTCGAGGAATTTATCTACCTCCATTTTATCTGCACTAATATTTGATGTTATGTCAAACATTTCCAGCGATTTATAAGGATTATAATTATAATATTTCTCATTCATAGTGATTAGGCAACTTGCAATACCATAAAGAGTAAAATCTACTCCAGATTTTTTAATCTCTTCTGTAAATTTACCAGTCTCAAGGTTTGCCTTTTCAATTTCACCATCCTCAATATATTTGAAGGTCTTTTTAAGGCTTTGTGCAAAAAGTCCATTAGAGAGTATTAGAATTATTAATCCAATTATTAGAGAACGAGTTGATTCAGAAGTATTAATTCTCATAGTAGTATCATGTTAATTTCTAAATTTCTTTTAAAGTTACCCTAATCGATATGCTGTTTAACATATGAATCACGATTAAAATAATCAAATACATCTTCTTCTTAATTCTCCTTCTTGTATGGTTTTTATATTCGACAAAGTATTTTTCTTAGTTCGCTTGGTTCTAATACTGAACCTTCCTATTTTCTTTCTGATTGTTGTTCTATTACTGCAGAGTTTATTATCTTTTGAACTGTAGGTTATATTTATTCTTGTTGATTAAACCAACCAATTCCTATATTTGTTATAATGCTATATTCTCCTTTTATATTCTCGGTTGGGGTTGTTAACTCCAATATAATTTTATCATTTTCAATCTTCATCCAGCCAATCTCCTGTTCCTTACTAAATAAGCTCAGTAGAAATTTTCCTGAATCTTTTGAATAAGAGATGTTTAAAGCATATAATTCATGAGAAGAATAAATAGAACTGGTTCCCTTCCCAATGAAACAGTAGATTTGATTCTCCAAATATTTTATTATAAGCGGATTTGTACATTCGCCATCTTTCTCGGTAATTAATAATCTATATATGCCTCCAGTGGGTAATTCGGATTTACTAAATCTAACTCCACTTATTAAGATGGAATCTGATTTACTTGTTGTAAAATATTTTATTGAATTTAATCTCTTTATGCATCTTATAGGGCAAGCATCCCTTCGAAATATTGGCGAGATATCGAGAGAATTAATTTTTCTTGCTCGGTCATCATAGTCCCAGTGAATAGTTTCAATTATATTATCCGACATTTCAAAAAATGTTTTTGCCCAATATTTTGTTCCACTTAAAGCCATCGTTACCCAAAAACGAGTCTCATCACGATAGTTATGAAAATCGAGAAAGGGATTAAACCGAGTGTAATTCATCCCATTCGGAACAATTATTATAGAATTCCAATTATTATTATTACGAAATAACCTTGCTTCCGCTCCAAGAGAAAAAACCAATGTAATCCACTCATCCAACGTTGGAATATCCCAACCATCGGGGCATGCATCCCAGATGACATCTTTCCCATATGCTCTTCCTGCCTGTGGAGACTCATATTTATCATCTCCTCTTAGAAAAGAATTTCTTATGTTGAAGTTTAGATTTTGAGTCATCCAAATTTTGTCTCCAAATCTTATCCATGAGTATTCTTTGCCGTCTCTCGTATCAGTAAATTTACCCTCATCTGCAAACATGAACATTAATTCTTCAACCTTGCTACGATGTGGACTTTCACGAAACTCATTATAGAATTTTTCAACATCTTCTCTTTTCAATAAATAATCAGATTTCATAGATATTTCACTTATCTTATTCCACTCAAGTTCAGACAATTGTAGCTTAATTGAATCAGTAAGATTTGAACTCGGGAATTTCTTGAGAAATTCTCTATAACCTTCAATGCTTGGAGAAGCAAGCAATTTGTGATATTCAAGTGACTGAATTAGGCTATCAATGCTGAAAGCACTTTTAGGATACTGGGATTGGAATTTATAAGCCAAGGTTAAGTCATTGGTTAACAATAGTTCTGAAAACTTTTGCTTTTCTGTTTTGCATGTTGTGAATAATATACAAATAATCACAAGTGATAATTGAGTTAAATATTTACATTTCATAATAACGTTGTTTATTAATTAAGTATTCTAATTAATACATCAAATGCATCTTCTTCTTGATTCTCCAACCTGCCTGATTTTCATATTCCACAATGTAAATTTTTAAATCCGCTTGGTTCTCATATTCAGCAAAATATATCTTCTTCTTTGCTTGATTTTCATATTTTGTAAAGAACCATTTCCCATTATTTTCCCCAGCCTGATTCTCGTATTTAACTTTGTATACTTTTAAATCAGCCTGATTTTCATATTTGACCACAAAAACTTTAACATCAGCCTGATTGGAATATTCAACTGAATAAACTTTTTGAGCCAAGGTAAAATTGAATCCAGCAAGTAGAATAATTAAAGACAATATCTTATACATAATCTTATATTAATAACAAATCGCTAATGAAACATTGAATTTGGTTAAGTTCAAAACTCTCCAAGAATATAGTAGTCTTAATTTTTGAAAATTATTGAAAATCGTGTCTTTAATTTTGAGATTTATTTTAACCATAATTACGCTTCGTTCCTCAAAGGTTTATTTATCAAGAAAACCATCATAAATGCCTAAATCATCATATTCTCGGCTATGGTTTACACCTAAAGTACCTAATGTTGGAGAACCGTCATAACTACTTGGATAATACATACAGTAATCCGTTACGCCATTACTGCTCGAATATTTTATTATTGAATAATTTTCATTTTCTATTCCATATTTTTTTACCGCATTTTTTACCTCATCAGGAATAATTTTTACTATTTCCCATGTCCCTGTATAATAATGATTGTTTCTTGTATTTTGACCTGTCATTCGAGTAACTTCGCCTGACTCGAAAGTGCCATCGCATTTAAAAGTTGTGGCAGCATCATAAGTTACACCCTCAGAAATTGCACTTGGGACACTACTTGTAAATCTTTTTCCACAAATGTCTTCTTTTTTAACATTAGAAAAATTGCTGCATGACATCATTATAGTTGCCAATACAATAAAAAATGATAGTTTTTTCATCTTGGTTTCTTAAAAATTAATATTAGTATTTTTTCGGCTTACCTTTAGCGCCATCATTAAATCCAGCACAAAAACAATCCGTTGCTTCTAATCCTTTTCTTCCTAAACCTTTGTTATATGAATCAACATATGATTTACAGCTTTGACCACCTAACATTACCGAAGTCTTTCCATAGCCATATCCTTCTCGATACTCTTCTTTGCTATTTTCACATTTGGATGAAGAGCATGAGAATACAATAAATAATGAAGTTGCAATTAATGAAATACTGAATAATTTTTTAAATTTCATAGTCTTAATATTTTTAGTTAGTAACATTTCTCAACTATATCATCAAAGCGTTTGATAGCATCTTTAACCTTTTCATTGCTCCAGTCGTTTCGAGCACCCATGTTTTGAATGGTGCTAAGTTTAGACATCATTAGGTCTCCACATTTCACAATTTCATCAATCCTTCTCTTGTCATTCTCATAGGATTTCGCCTTTTCATAACAATCACATACTTCTTTTGCCATGCTTTCGGGCGAAGATTTCGAACTGGACGAGGAATTAGTACAACTTCCTTGAACCATTAAAGCACCAGTTATAATCAATGATGCGATTACTTTTGTAAATTTCTGTTTCATGTTTTAGAATTTTAACTTGACTATTACAATTATTTATTAATACTTATTACTTATTTGAAATAAGAATATGATTATTGGAGTTGAAGAAATCACTATATCAGCAAACATCACATTCTTAGATGGAAGCAAAAAAAAGATAATGACACGTAAAAGAATCTGGCTAATTATTGTAAAGAAAAGGAACGTTGAATGAATATTATTTGACTGTGCTTTTTCGAAATCGACTCTTAAGCATGCACCAAAACCTCTTGTTAATCCGCACGAAATGCATTCTTTATGATATTTCGCTTTATACTGGCATACATAATTAACATTAAAACTTTTACTAACAATTGGATATAGCGAAATTAGTAATAACCAAATCAAGAGTAATTTATTGACCTTACTATACTTATTTAGAAATCCATCTGTCATTATTCCAAACTTAATTTTCCTGTTATTAACTGGGATTTGAAATACATATTTTATCATATTTATATAATGTTAGGTCGATTAACATTTCATCTACTGACGATTATTTGATTTTTAACCAAACATAACACCAAATCTTGTGAAATAAACTATAAGCACTATAACGACCAAACCCAAATTAACATAAGCGTAAATTTTATCTAATTTGGTTGCATCATTTTTTCTAAGCACACTTATAGCAGTTATCAAAGACACTATCCATGCCAAGCCTGCACCAAATATTATCAAGCAGGGCAATAGATAAAGAAAGAAACCCGAAGCGACAGCACAAAAAATCCCTACAATTAAATCTCTTTTGTAGTTCATCCCTTTCCTTTCAGAGTTAATTTTATCGACTTCCAAACTTGAAAAAAGTTTATTCCCGATTTCAATTTCGTCATTAGTAAATTCTTCTGGAGCATTAATTTGCTTTAAACGGATAAATGGCTTGAGTGCCTCTATCTCATCATCTGACATTTTATTAACATACAGATGCGTAATGTCTGGTGGTGAAATCAGATTATTATTTGAGTCTTGAAAGGCATTTAAAAAGATTCTTTCCCCCCTTTTTTCTTTAGATTCATTTCTTTTTAGTTCTGTTGTTAATGATGATGTGGACTCAACTGATATTTCTGCCACAACGGATTCTTCTTTATTGGATAAAATTTGCATTTTTAGTGTAGCAAACTCTTCCTGAGTAATTGCGCCTCCATCTAAGAGAGATTTCAATTTTTTTATTTCTTCTATTTTGTCCATTAGTATAATTACAAATTGATTTATAGTAATAATATGAATATACTTTCTCTCCTGTTTTTAAAATAATGCTATCTCATTATATTTCTAAATTGTAAGAACCTCTTAAAAATACTCCTCCAGAACAGGAAATAATAACAAAATTATCTCCCATATTATTTGATTCAGAACCTACTGAAATATCATAAGCAGTTGCATCAGTTGACGGTGTGTTTAGAACTTGCCAATCTGTGCCATCGATTGAAACTATTACTTTCTTAGAGTTATCATTTGCAACTGTAATAGTTGCCCAGAAAAAACCACCAATAAACTTCATCTGTTGAATCGAAGTAACATTTGGAATAATATTTATTAAATTAAAATTAATGCCATCATTTGACCTTCGTAATGTGACTATTGGACTGGCACTTTCATATGCAAGGACAATCTCATTTCCTGCAATAAATTGATATCTTCCTAAAGTGTCTCGTTGTGTCCAATTCTCACCATCTCTACTTGTCCAAAAATTATTACCCCCACTTGCATAATAGAACCCAAACTTATCTGAATAAGTAGTTACCATTGTAGTATTAGAACCATTAAAAGTAAGATGACTCCAGTTGACTCCATCGCTACTTCTATCGCAAGTATTATTATAAAGGTTACTAAAAAAATAATCTTTAACTCTCAATAAATTATATCTGTATGTTCGTGGGTCGTGTTTGACTTCAGTCCATGTATTTCCTTTGTCATTCGAATAGGAGTAGTTTCTTTGAGATTCATAACATCGATGTGAAACAACAAAATAATCATTTACTGGAGAATATGCGACACCTGACATATTAGTTGATGCGGGAGTTGCCTTTTTTACCCAATTTAATCCATAATCCGTGCTAACGTATGCACAATTATTTGTTGTAACACATCCATTATCTGTTACTGAAATAAATGTACTGTTTCCAAAAGTGATATGAGCCAAATTAGCATTTTCATCAACATGTACTTCTGACCATGAAATATCTGGAATTTTATTAATAGATTCTTTATTTCCTTCTACTTGTGAATTTTCAACCTCCAATTCTCCTTCAGAAATAAGAGATTCATTCTTAGATTGACGAATATTTTGGCTTGAATTATTGATAAGGTTACTATTATCTTTCACACAACGAACTGAAAACCCATTTTCCTTTCGATTTGAAAAACTGGAAACAATTCCATCATCCCAACTGAGATATCTTATTTGTGCTTTTGACTCTGAAGTTTCAGTCGAACTCCACCATTTGGCATTCTGCCCACTATGTCGGAATTCTCCATTACTGAAACGGATGCCACTTGGAAGCGCATTGAATTCACTTTTATTATTACTTGCTTGAACGATACCTACAGAGCCTAATACAGATGAAGAATCCCATCCTTCGGTACTCGCTAATGATTTACCAATATCATCACCACTTCCCAAATAGCCATAATCATTATTAATAAGATAATCTGTTAATATTGTCCATTCAGAATCAGTAGGTACATGCCATCCAGCAGGACATAATTCATTGGTATTTACCGTATGCCAATTATATAAAGCACCATATGTACTTTTAAATGTTGTTTCATCATTTTTATACCAGCAATAAGCAGGTGTTGTTAATGCTCTCCACGAAGTGTTCTGAGTAACCAGAGGTATTGGTGTTCCATCATTATACTTTGTGGTTCTTAGGTTTTCAACAATCCATACCTGAGAGCCAATTGTTACGGTATGATATACATTGCCATCAATATCTTTTACGGTCTGTTCATTTTGCTCAGGCAACCCTGATTTTGCAATGGTTAGCTTACTATTTAAACTTTTGTACAATAATAAGGATACTATTATTAAGGCAATGAGCAGAATGATTACTAATATTACCCTACCCAGTCTCTTTTTAGATTTGGCATCAGGTACAACAACTGGTGCGTTGGCTTCGGGTTGTTTATTTTTAATATCTTCTTGTTGTGGAGTAATAATATCCTCTTTTGGTAGTTCTTTTGGTTCATCTGTATGGTTATTTTTAAAATTCGCTGGTTGGGTTGTAACAATTTCTTCTTTTGTTACTTTCTCTGAATCTTTCTCTTGTTCCTTTCCTGTTTCATTTATAGGTTGCACTACCCCTTGATTAATAATTTGCGATTTTAATAATTCATATTCTTCTTTGGTTAATGCCCCTGATTTATATAAATCGAATAGTTCTGTTAATTTGCTTGAAACTGATTCTTCAGTCATGGTTTAGGATTTCAAATGTATTGCAATGAAAGATAGTTTAAACTAAATTCATTTGAATTAGACAATTTAATGACTTATTAACATTTGCTCCTCATAAATGAACATATAGTTAGGCAGTTAGGTATAGAAAAAAATAAATTGAAATAATTGGATTTTAAACTCTTATAAAATCTTAAATGAAGAGTCTTGAAGTATCAACTCGTAGGGCATGTATTGCCAGACACTCATACCTAAAAAGAGGCGACACTTAGTGAAAGTCTATATCTGCCATACAATCCTGTTGGGCAGGAGTGGAATGTTGTGTTGCCTTTTATATAATTCTATTAAAGATTCTAAATTGTCCGTATTAATGCTCCACTTTCTTTTCTCAATTCAGTTTTCCCTTTGCTTGTTGTAACCAGTATATCCTTCCCAGTGAATTTTGCAGATGTAGCATCCCCATTCCCCATAGTTCTGATTAATGACCCGCTTTCTTTACGGAGTTCAACCTTTCCCCTGACTGTAGTTATTAAAATCAGAGAGCCGTCAGGATTGATGTCTGCTTGAACTGCATCACCGTTTCCAATGGTTCTGATGAGTGAACCATTGTCTTTTCGCAATTCGACTTTGCCACTGTTGATTTTTAAAATGTTCATTTTATAATTTTTATTTTGTCACCTCTCTATCCTACTAAAATAATAAATATTCCTTATGAAATATTTGCTTATTATAAGGTTGCTATTATCCTAAGCAATAATTTTTTTATTAACGACTCTACGAATCAAATTCTATTATTAAGTCAGATTTGATAACTATAACCCAATGAACTATGAAATCAAAAGATAAGTCCTTTCAGGAGTCTTGACTCAACCCCTTACCTGATTAGAGTAGCATTTAGAATAAAAAAATCAACTGAAAGAAAAATATATAATTGTATACCCATGTTCAATGAATGGGGAGTAGTTAAAAAGTAATTTCCTTAATCTCTGCCAGTTTTTTATCAATAACTCCTTTAATTGGACATTCTTTACATTCAACTTTGGCTTTTTGGAAAAAATCTTTTGCAGACATAATTTTATTATTATTAAATGCATCTATTCCCCATTTTAAATCAAAGTAAGCCTTACTTACTGCTAATTTTAATGTATCTTTTCCGAAATCAACCCTTTCATAATACTTATCCATCTCATCTTTATTGCATTTTGTAAAACCATAGCCAATATTAAAAGAATAGTTATCTATTAATACGTTATAGTAATATACACCATTATTATGGTAATAAATAAGTATAGTTCATAAAATGTGGTAATAAAAGGCATATTGAATATCAAGTAATTAGATTATATAAATACTCTTCTCAACCCGACTGATTAAATTAGATGGCCTTGTAAATCAAGTATTTACAAGGCCTTTTTCATTAGTAGTACAAAAAGTAGTACAAAATATTATCACATTATCCTGCCAGGATCCTTATCAGGTCATCATTCAGATAGTATACTTCAGATCCATCCTTTTTTGGAGTTAATATCTTTGCAGCAACAAGTTCTTCCATGAATTTTGAAAGAGTTGTCCGGGATGATCTGCCTAAAACTTTTCCAATAATCTTAGGTTTGATATACGGTTGGCTAAAAATGGCTTCATTCACTTCCTTTGTATACCATCTTATTTTTGACTTTCCATAATTCAGTGTTGAATCCATCTGTTCCAATATGTCGTTTATCAGATTGTTGGTCAGTCCAGACGTTTTTTCAACAGCGTCAAGCATAAACAAAATCCATTTTTTCCATAATCCAAGTTGCGTTACAGCTCCGAGATTATAATAATAGTCTGATTTATTAATAATTATATACTTTGACAGGTATAGTACTGGTTGATTTAACAGTCCTGTTTGTACAAGGTAAATCAGGTTAATTATTCTACCAGTTCTCCCATTACCATCCTGAAAAGGGTGAATTGCTTCGAATTGGTAATGTGCAATACACATTTTTATCAACGGGTCTGTTGGATAATTGTTATGATCATTTAGATACCTTAAAAGGTTATCCATTAGCCGCTCCAAAATATCATTACCTCTTGGTGGTGTATAGATTATTTCTCCCGGGCGTAACTCACTTTGTCCTCTTTTGATAACAACATTTGCCTGTGGAGGCCTTATGCCGGATGTTGTATTTTTGATTTGTCTGAAGATCGAAAGAACTGACTGCAGATTTAATTTTTTTGTTTCATTCATTGAATGGTATCCAGCCCAAAGTGCTTCTCTGTATCGTAGAACCTCTTTTACGGCAAGATCTGCTTTTTCTTCACTTTTATTATCCGAAACTGCTTTATATAGTTCGTCTTCAGTTGTGAAAATATTCTCAATTTCTGTTGAAGTTTTGGCTTCCTGTAATGCTATTGTATTTACCAGCATATAAGGATTTGGCAGTCTCATGATATTGAAATTAACTGAGGCCAAAGCTCTTGAAGCAGATACCAGCTTTTTTAAAATATCACTGTCATTATCTATTTCAGTGGAGGGAGGAAGAAGCGGAAGGTCATTGAAAGGAGTACTCCTGTCGAATTTTGGCTTAGTCATAGTTGTTCAATATCTGTCCAATTATGGACATGCTGCAAATTTATGCCATATTTTAATTAAAAACAACAATGCATGTCCAATATTTTAATATTTCTGGACATGTCATTAAAACATGTTCATATTTATCCTAATAGAGTTTCATATCAACGATCAAAGTTGACAAAAAGTTGAACCTTGGAATAAAACGGTCAAAATATATTATGCAGATAATCAGTGGTATATAAAATGTTTAGCTCCTCACCCCGACAACAAATCAAAAATGACCGTTGTAAATCGATATATTACAACGGTCTTTTTCTTTGTGGTGGAATTTATGGTGGATTTATTTGCTATATAATAAACTACATTTGTTATGGATTCTGATAATTTTCTATATTTTCTTATATCGTATTGCATGTTAGGTATAAGCATAAGTTAAAATATGGTGAAGTGAAGTCTCTTTTATCAGGAGCGAAAGTATTGGATACAGATTCATTGTTTGAATCTTGACTTGAAAAAGAAAATAACTTCTGATTTTTGAATATTAATGTTATCAAAAGTGATACTATTATTTATTTATAACTTTGAGTCACCAAATTGAATTATTAAAAATAAAGACAATGAACTTTAAAAAAACATCCAAACAAATTTCTGTCGTATTGTTCTGTACATTGATACTATTGATTTCCTGCAAGCAGCAGGAACAGAAAGAGCAAATTTCGCCAGCAGCAAAACTTAAAATGACAACAACTTTTCCTGACGGAATTGCCATTCCCGACAAAGTAGACTCCCGGTTGGGAACATTAAATTTCCGTGACGGATTCCCCGATAAGGCAACCGTTGACATACTTTATGATAATCTTGATTTTCAGAGGGCAGTACAGTCCTACTTGCTGGCACTTCCAGCAGTTAACATGATGGGTCTAAGGGAAGGATTGACGAAACTTGGACCAGCCAACTTCACGATTCCCACATTTGAATCCATGATGGATTCGCGTTCATTGTTTTTGACAGCCAATGCAAACACCGCTTATACCTGGATTTGGATTAACCTGCATGAAGGTCCTCTGGTAGCAGAAGTTCCACCTATGATTCTTGGTATGATTGACGATTTCTGGTTTCGTTACGTTACGGACATTGGCATCGTTGGTCCTGACAAGGGGCAAGGTGGTAAGTACCTTCTTCTGCCACCTAACTATCAGGGAGAAATACCTAATGGTTATATAGTTGTAAAAATACCTACCTATGAGTCTATTCTTGTTTGGCGTAATTTCCCAGTGAATGGAGATATCACACCTTCTATAACGAATCTTAAAAATCTTACTAAAATTTATTCCTTATCGCAGTTAAAAAATCCAAAAGCTAACACCTTTGTGAATGTTTCAGAGAAAGATTTCAGCACCATTGCTCCGGCAGATTATACCTTTTGGGATTACCTGAATGTAGTTGTTCAAAATGAACCTATTGAATCGCTTGACCCAGTAACTTTAGGCTTTTATGCTTCCATCGGAATAGAAAAAGGAAAACCATTCGCACCTGACGAGCGTATGAAAAAGATACTTACTGAGGCAGCCTTTGTTGGCGATGCCACTGCTCGAACACTAACGTATCAGAGTCGTATTCCAGAAGCATTTTATTATCCTAACAGTACATGGCGTCAATGGTTAGGTGGCTATAAATTCGAGTCACAATCAGGTGTACGTTATCTCGATGCTGCTGCATTTTTCTATTTCTATGCCACAGGTGTAACCCCTGCTATGGAAGCAAAAATGGTTGGTCAAGGGTCTCAGTATGCCGTAGGCA
Organism: uncultured Bacteroidales bacterium; assembly: GCA_963782945.1. Taxonomy (GTDB): domain Bacteria; phylum Bacteroidota; class Bacteroidia; order Bacteroidales; family VadinHA17; genus LD21. Next base: position 541 of record CAWALO010000006.1, on the reverse strand, counting down.
TTGTGGATTCAAAAGGCAATCCATTGGATGGTGGTAAAAATTACCGCTTACATGTGCAGCCAAATGTTCCAGTTAAGGATTTCTGGTCGGTTATCTTATACGATAACCAAACACGTTCAATGCTTCAGACCGACCAGCAATTCCCAATGGTTACAAGTCAAAACAAGAATTTAATTGTCAATCAGGATGGTTCAGTTGATGTTTTCTTTGGTCCTAAAGCACCTTCTGGCATGGAAAACAACTGGATACAAACAATACCTGACAAAGGATGGAACACATTATTCCGTCTTTATGGTCCGTTAGAGCCTTGGTTTGATAAGACATGGAAATTATCTGAGATAGAAGAAATAAATTAATCAGACATATAGTTGGCAGACCAATTTAGATTGATAACTCTCAATTCACAAATAGAGTGAATTTTATTTACCGCTATTTTGGCTTTTCGGGTGGCGGTAGTAATAATAATCTCACTCTAAGCTCATTAATTAAATTTCCTTGTAAATCAGATATCTACGAGGCCATTCTTATTAGTAGTACAAAA
>CAWALO010000005.1:0-13825 GCA_963782945.1 uncultured Bacteroidales bacterium | reverse complement strand
GATAACGTTCATGTAGATTTGATGAAGTGGTAGGATACGCTCTGCTGTCATTATGTTGTCATTTGCGCTGCGCGCGTCATTAAATTGTCATTAGCGCTTCGCGCGTCATTTATGGTCATTATCACTAATCCCCTAACAACTTAATGACTACTAATGACTATTAATGACAACTTAATGACAACTTAATGATAACTGGATCAAAATTCAATCCTAACCTCCGCCTTGCCGCCAAACGGTTTAATAGTTACCGTTTCAGTTGCTTTATCGTAAATCCCTCCGGTTACCTTCGATGGAGTCTTACCTTCAGGATGCGGAATTCTGATTTTTATTTCTTCAGGTTTGCGGTCGGAATCACATTCAATGGTAGCAATGATATTATTTTTACCGAGATTTGAAACTACTGAGAAAGAGACTGGTCCAAAATAACTTGCCGCGTTTTTTACCTCTATTCTTTTCCCGTTCTCCAGCCATTTTCTAGGAATACCTTTGAGCAGGTTGAGCGACTGCCCTTCTTCCATATACAGCATCCACCTTGTCTCCATCAGAAACCATGCCTCCTCGTGGGTTTTATGTACGCTTACCTTGTAGAGATGTTCCCAGAAGGTATAAGTCTCACGGTCGGCAAGTGCAGAAAACGTATTATAGTAAGTCTTTAAAAATGGCTTGACCATACCAAGTTTTAGCTGAACCCAGTTATGACGGCTGTAATAGGGCTGGCTGAATGCAGCATTTCTCTGGTAGAAAAGGTCACTGTGATAGCTGAGCAGCATACGGGAAGCTTGTTCTTCAGGATCAAGAACTTCACAGAATACAAGGTAAAGGGGGCCCAGCATTGCATCAGAAACTGTGAAAGTGCCATGCGACATGAAGGTCTCAGGGTTAAGATACATCAGCCTCATGGCTTTTGCTTCTGTCCACGGAGGAACTGTCGGGCACCATGTCCCGTCTCCGATCGGTACCACCGGAGATCCTGCCATTGAATTAAAGAACGATACCCGTATATCTTTTTTCCAGGCTTCTGCCTCTTTTCTGATCCTGAGGGAGTTTGTTCCATCTATGCCGGCCAGCATTTCGGCAACCCGGCTAATACCGATATAAGCATACCCGTTCAGCATGAACTGGTGAAATTGATCCTCCGGATCGGCCACTTTTCCGTCAATCATGCCATAGCCTTTCCCGATGAGGTTATCCTTTTTATTTTTCTCACGCCACTGAAAAAGAAACTCACATGCCTTCAGCAGTTTTGGTTCAACCTCTCTTACCCAGGATGTATCATGTGTATATCTGAAATACTCACCCATGCTCCAGAGTGCGGCCCCGGTTTCAACCATATACCCTCCGAAATTCTGGATCATGCCGTCTTCATGCTGCTTGTCAAGGAAATACATCAGAGATCTTTTTGCAACATCATTCCATCCCATTGACATATAGAACTGCATTATCGGGGAACTTTCAGTACCTATGGGAGAATATACCCCGACTGATGGAGCAAGTGTACCGTCAGGTTCTTTCCCGTAGGTGATCAGATCAAGATGGAGGAGACCAGCTCTGATCATCTCTTCTATCCTTTTTTCAGGAAGGTTTATTGATGCGGCATTCTGAAGCTTTTGGTTCCAGAACTCTTTACATTCAGCCAGTTTTTTATCAAAAGAGAGAGAGGCTAGCTTCATGGCCCGTTCTCCGGAAACGGGCTTATGGGGTATCCGGAATTCAAATACAGCTTCTTCCCCTGGCTGCAGAAGTACTGCGATCTCCTCATCCGGAAGCGGATTGCCGTTTAATTTCGAAACGCCAAAAACTCTTTGAGAGGAGTAGCTTGATAAGCCTGTTTTTCTGTCATAACTGTATTTTATCTTTTCCCACCATCCGGAACCCGGTCGTAATGTTCTGAACCAAGAATATCTGGGAACCGAAGATTTATTCTTCGCAACTGCCCGGAAGTATAATACAGTCTCTTCAGTTCTTTTTGATTCTTCCTCCAGTAGGGATTTCATCGATTCTTTTTGCTCAGGTGTGAACATGTGTCCATAACTGCTGCTGTCAGCAACCAGGTAATGGGTACCGATAGGGTTATCCTCATCAAGCCCGGAACTTTCGGTTGTGACAAAAGTTGTCGTACTGTATTGGATATCTCCATCGGTTTGCACGGTGTTCAGGATCGGCAATACGCCATCTTCGAGCCTTCTTACCCTGTTATTTTCAACACTCTGTCCCCGTCCGGCCATATAGCCATATGTTACACCTGAATTGCTTGTTTCGGGTATATTGACAGGGGAGGAGGCCATTTTTGGTATTATCATATCCATGTCCTGAGGAGTGCCGATCTCAAATATCCTTATATCGCGGCTTATGCCCAGCCAGGTCGGACAGGTCATATTACGGGTATGAACTGATGCCGAATCAAATGACTCTTCCGGTTCATTTTCAATCTTCTGTAAATTTGTCAGTAGGTGGCGCTCTTTTATCTCACTTTCTATCTGATTGTATGATCTTTTGTCGTCAGAAAGGCAAACGATAACCTTGTATTCAGGAATATAGATTGGGAAACCGGCAGATACATCCCTCAGGAAGAAGGAGAAGGAGTTATCTCCTGAGTGAACGGAAACGACGGTTGTGCCACTGCCATAATTAAGCTCAGTGTCAATGAAGGATACTTCCAGGCGGTTAAATTCACCAGATCTGAAGGTAAAATGATCCTTGCTGATTTTACCTTTTCCTTCGCTGATTGAGATCTTTCTCCAAGTTTCCCGTTTAAAACCTCAATGTAACCCGATGGTTTGAAGTTTTGCCATTCTATTGCAATTTGTTTTTTATCCGTCATCACCTGGGAAACCGATTTAATAAAGCCTGACTGGGTCAGCAAGAATGCTAATGAAAGCAACATTATTTTTTTCATCAGATTAAATATTACGGGGCTCTGCACCTCAGAGATAATTTTTAAATGAATTTCTACTACAAATATTATGCTGCTCTGCAGCAGGATTCTTCCTCAAAGATACATCTTATATCAGCATTCGCAGATGCCTTAAATAGGATCTATTTGGTATCAAACACTGTAATAATTGAAAATAACAAATATTCGAGGAATTTAAATGTGCAGAGCACCAAAATATTTATAGACAGTATGCAGAAATGGAATTAAAAGGTGCAGAGCACCGTAATATTCCTTGCATTAAAAATCAATAAAAGCATTTGGATTATTAGAAATATTCATAAATTTAAATAATGCATTATTAACATAGCTGATATGAAACTCTTTTATTTCCTTTCACTGATCATACCCCTCAATTTTGTTGCAGGATGGGTATTCCTAGAATCACTGACTGTTCATCCAGTAAAGATCTTTCTTACAGTTTTTATCTTTACCCTCCTTCTATCATTAAACCTGCTGGTTCTTGTTCTGGCTATTAAGGCAGGATATGTTGCTTTTCCGATTATTCTGGGAATCATTTTCTTCATATCCGGTTACCTTATCAATACAAAAATCTTCCTTTCACGGCAGGATCCCAGGGTTGTGGGAGAGATATCACGAAAGGGTGACGGGAAAAAGGGACATACTGCTATCGTATATTTTACTCATGGTGAACCGGAGACTTACAATCCGATGGGATGGCTCAACCAGTTCAGGGAATTTGATGAGCAGGGAGTCAGATTCATTCCGTTTTTTGCACGCCCGGCATTTATCTATATGCTGAGAAAGAAATATCTTGAAGTCGGCAAAAGCAATCATAGGCAGGGACATATACAGATGCTTGGCAAACTTGAGGATTCATTCCGGCAGGAGGGAGATACTACAACCAGGTTTTATATCTCCTTCCTCGATGATTATCCTCATCCGGATTCAGCTGTTGTTCAGGCCCTGAATGAAGGCGCTGACAGGATCGTGGTATCAACAGTTTTCCTGACAATGTCCAATCATACTGCCGAGGGAAGGAAACTGGTGGAACAGCTTGACTGTAAAAACAAGTATGGGGTTGATGTAAGGTTTACTGAACCTCTCTGGAACTCAGAAACTCTTATGAGGGCCTTTATAGATAAGGTCTATAAACATATAGGTAGCACCCCGAAAGAGAAGGTGGCAGTTGCTCTAATCGGGCACGGTCAGCCCACCGAATGGGATAAGGAATGGCCTACCCTTACAGAGCAGGAGATCAGTTTTCGTGAAGGGATAATTGAATTATTGGTAAAAGAGGGTTTCAGAAGGGAAAATCTTGGAAATGCATGGATGGAATTTAAGGATCCTAAACCCTATGATCTTATGCAGAATTTTGTAAATAATGGCGTTGAAAAAGTTTTCTATTTTGCATCATCAATTAGTGCCGACGCTATCCACAGCCAGTCCGACATACCAGAGCTTGTAAATAAATATCCATTCCCCGGCAATATTGAAGTCATCAATCTGGGTGCCTGGAACGCACATCCGCTTGTTATAAAAGCTATCAGGGAACGCATTGACATCCGGCTGTCAGAACTGGACTCAACCAAAAAAGAGGTTAATTGAAAAACAACCGTTATATATTTCCCCTTTCACCCCGGATGAAAACATCGGAGATAGGAAATAAGGCCAGTTCTCTTTTATTTCTTAAACGTCATAAATTCAGGATTCCTGACACATTTGTAGTGCTTGCAGTAGCTTTTGAGGACTATAGCCAGGATAAGGAGAGTGTCCTTGAAAACCTCAGGAAGGAGATAAGTGGTCTTCCGGGAAAGAACTATGCAATTCGTTCGTCAACCAGCATTGAAGATTCTGAAAATCATTCCTTCGCCGGGCAATTTCTGACTGTGACAAATGTAAGGGGCTCCGGAAATATTTTAAATGCAATTGTGAACGTCTGGAAGTCAGCAGATTCAACTTTAAAAAGTCGCTACCATTCAAAAGTCACAGGCAGGGACAATCATCTCAAATGCGCTGTAATTATTCAGGAAATGGTCAGATCAAGTCTGGCCGGAGTTAGTTTCAGCAGCAATCCGGTCACAGGTTTCAGAGAGGTTGTTGTCGAAGCAATAGAAGGAATGGGAGAGGATCTGGTTCAAAAAGGTGTTACCCCTTACAGATGGCGATTTAAAGGTGATCTTCCTATCGAGGGTCCCCTGGATTTTTCCATGATTCAGATTGTAAAAGATATCGCCAAAGATACAATCGCCCTGAAAAAATCTTATAAAAGAGATGTTGATGTTGAATGGGCTTACGATGGGGGAAAAATCTATTACCTTCAGATCAGGGGAGTCAGATCAATAGGAAGAATTCCGGTTTATTCAAGCCGGATGGTGCGAGAGATGCTGCCTGGTCAGATCAAACCATTAGTATGGGATGTCAATATACCTCTTGTAAATGGAACCTTTATCCAGCTTTTTTCAGAAATCACCGGAAAGCTTGAAATTAATCCTGAAGAACTGACAAAAGCCTTTCATTACAGGATTTATTTGAACATGTTATTAATGGGTGTACTGTTCAAAGAAATGGGACTTCCCCCTGACAGCCTTGAATTCATGCTCCTGAGTGATAAGGGTGCAAAGCCAAAGTTCATGCCGGGAATAAAGGCATTCAGGCATTCATTAAGAATTATACGCTTTATTTATTCAAAACTGAACTTTGAACGCACCTTTTTGAAAGAATTCAAAAACCTTGAGAATAGATTTAAGTCAATTAATGAAAAGATAACCAGATGCAGCTTCATTGATGATTATCAGGAACTGTTCAATGAACTGTTTCATGAAAACAGAAGAGCTGTTTACATGAATATTGTTGTGCCGCTGCTGATGCAGTTTTACAATAAAAGACTGAAGCACAGGCTTGCAAAAGTAAATATAGAATACGACCAGATAGACTTCAACAGGGATTTTCCTGAGCTGAAAGTTATAACTCCTTTGAACTGGATGGATGAGATCAGAAAACAATATGAAGGAGTACCGCTTTCGCTGAGAACAAGTTCTGATACTCCCGGAAAACTCGCCAGTATTCCGGAAGCTGAAACAGCTGTAAGGGAATTTGAAAAATTCATTTCAAAATTCGGCCATCTGTCTGACAGCGGAACAGATTTTTCTGTTAAGAAATGGCAGGAAGATCAGGAAAAGCTGTTCAGGATGATTATTCAGACTCCTTCGAAACCAGCTAATCTTCAATTGATCTCATTCGGCAATTTAAATTTCCAGGGGATAAAATATGCCTCATTGAGGAAGCTCTATGGAAAGGCGGGTAAATTCAGAATTTACAGGGAACAGATAAGTTCTCTCTATATTTTTGGCTATGGATTGTTCCGATTGCTTTTTATCGGACTTGGCAAAGAATTCGTATCCAGAGGAATTATAAATGACCCCGACGATATCTTTTACCTGACCAGGGTGGAGGTGGACAGAATAACATCAGATATTCAAAAGGGTGAGAAGATAAAATATTCCGATATTGTATTGCGCAGGAAAAAAGAGATGGAAGAATCAAAGGAATATATTTTACCATCAGTGATTTTTGGGGAGGAAGCTCCGATACTTGAGTATGGAGCTATAAAAAATTTCAAAGGTGTGGGCACCTCCCCGGGAACATTCCGGGGAAGTACACGGATCGTCAGGGATACCGCTGATTTTGATAGTGTATCTGAAGGAGATATACTGGTAATACCATTTTCAGATATAAGTTGGACTCCTGTCCTGGTAAAAGCAGGAGCAATTGTCTCGGAATCAGGCGGAATGTTGTCGCATTGTTCGATAATTGCGAGGGAACTGGGCATCCCGGCTCTCGTTTCTGTCGACAATGCCTGTTCCTGCCTGGGAAGCAAGGATGTTACTGTTGACGGCTCAAATGGAATAATAACTGTACACGATTATGAATGAAATTATTACAGGTATTCAGGATAAAGTCTGGGTGCTCCTGATAATATGTACTATATCCGGATACCTTATAGGATCGATCTCTTTTGCAAGACTTATCAATTTCATGGTTTTAAAAACAACTAAAATAAGTTCGTTTGCTGAACCCATTCCCCACACGGATGAGCTATTCGAATCTGATCTTATAAGTGCCACACTGGTGACTAAGAAACTTGGAGTAAAATACGGTTGCATGACCTCTATCCTGGATATGCTGAAAGTGGCATTGCCAACACTTCTTGTAAAGCTGACTCTGACTCAGCATCCATATTTCCTCCTTACAGCTATTGCAGGAATCATCGGGCATAATTATCCTGTATATTACAGGTTTATTGGAGGACGGGGCGAATCCCCGATTATTGGTGCACTTGTTGTGATTAACTGGTTTGGGATCTTAATTTGCAATGGTGCTGCCCTGATACTTGGATTTATTACAGGCAGTGTACTGGTTGTCAGGTGGGGAGCATATTCTATTTTGATATTCTGGTTCTGGTATTATTTCAAAGACATTTATTATGTGGCCTTTATGGTGCTTGCTAACATTTTTTTCTATCTGGCCATGAGCAGGGACCTGTTACGTTTCAGGGAACTGAAGGTCAAAAAGGGGATAAATTTCTCTGAAGCGGATGTCTCAGAATTTATACTTATGGGAAGAAGTCTCGGCCGTGCTCTGGACAAATACAGCCTCTATTATATGATTAAAGGAAAACTTAGCCACAAAAATAAGATATAGCGAAGCACTTCCCCTATGAACCGTTGGATCAAATACTTTCTTTTTTTGTCGTTTCTGATTGTACCTGTAGAAAGTATCGGGCAGAAATTTCATGCTGACTTAAAAAATCAGGTGAGTCTCTGGTCAACTCTGAATTATGTCGATAAAACCAATTTTCAGATGGGGGCAAGGTACATCCCGACTCTCAGTCTCTCTGACAGTTTGAAAAAAGGGCGGGTAATTGATGCCGAGCTTTCTGTGAACGCATATGGTGACCTTTTATTCTCAGGTAGTAATTATGACTCATCAAGTGCTGATATATCACTTTACAGGTTCTGGTTGCGTTATTCCGGTCCGCGCTTTGAGATCAGACTTGGTCTTCAGAAGATAAATTTTGGCTCTGCAACCATCCTTCGTCCTCTTATGTGGTTTGACAGGATGGATTACAGAGATCCTCTTCAGCTTACAAACGGCGTATATGGTGCCCTTGCCAGATACTATTTTCAGAGGAACGTAAATGTCTGGCTGTGGCTTCTCTACGGTGAAAATAAGGTAAAGGGATGGGAAATTGCTCCGACTCTTGCCAGGACAGCTGAATATGGCGGAAGGCTGCAGATACCATTGTCAAAGGGAGAGATGGGGTTGAGCTTTCATCACAGGGAGGCAGATTTTTTGCCATTTTATACCTATCAGCCACATACCGGACCAACTCATTATCCTGAAAACAGGCTGGGTCTCGACGGTAAATGGGATCTCGGACCGGGTCTGTGGTATGAATACGTAGTTAAGCACAATGATCCTGATAATGATATTCTCGGGGAATGGGAGACCTATTTCAATGCAGGTATAGACTATACATTCAATATCGGTAACGGACTCAATATCACAACTGAATTCTTCAGGTATAACAACAAGGAAACCTGGCTGGGAGAAAATAAGGATAATAACTATTCCGCCCTGGCTTTAAATTACCCCTTTGCATTACTTAACAGGATTACAGGGATGGTATATTATAACTGGACGAATAAAGAATGGTACAGGATCCTGAACCTTGAAAGGAGTTATGATTACTGGAGCTTTTACTTTATGTTGTTCTGGAATCCGGAAAGATTTTACCTTTACAATAACTCAAACGATCGTAATCTTTTATCCGGAAAAGGATTTCAGCTGATGGCTGTTGTTCATTTCTAAAACTGGTTATTTTAAGTCAAAATAGATGGAAAGCGGGAAAATAATTAGAATTGAAGGGCTGAAAAAGCATTTCAGTATGGGAAGCGGGAAATTTACAGCCCTTAATGGGATCGATCTCTCATTCGATAAAGGTGAATTCACAGGAGTGATTGGCCCCAGCGGATCCGGTAAAACAACCCTTTTAAACATTATAGGATCGCTCGATAGTCCTTCTGAGGGGAAAGCTATTGTCCTGGGACAATCAGTAGGAGACCTGGGTTCAAAAGCTTCAGCTGCGCTTCGTAAAGCGAAGCTTGGATTTATTTTTCAGAGTTATAATCTTCTTAATGTTCACAACGTTTTTGAAAATGTTGAATTCCCTCTCCTGCTGCTCGGTACTGAAAGCAGCAGGCGTAAGAAAATGGTCCTTGATGCGCTTGAATGGGTAGGCCTTACAGACAAGATCAAATCCAGACCTGCCCAGCTTTCCGGTGGCGAGTGCCAGAGGGTTGCAATAGCCAGGGCAATGGTGAAAAGACCTGAAATTGTTCTGGCTGATGAACCTACTGCCAACCTCGACGCTGCCAATTCTCACAATATATTGCAAACAATGGTCAATCTTAACAGGGAGTTGCAGACAACATTTATTTTTGCCACACATGATGAAAAGGTGATCAGCTATGTAAGACGGAAAATTTATCTCGTTGACGGGAAAGTCTTCATGGATGAAGTTATGCCGAAAAACCAGAAAGAACCTATACAATGATATCAATTAAGCTGGCATTTGGGAACCTTCTCGGGGCAGGATTGCGCACATGGTTAAATGTGATTGTCCTGTCTTTCTCATTTGTGGTTATAATATGGCTGAAGGGTTTGCTCGACGGCTGGGACCGGCAGGCAAAAAAGGATATGATCAGCTGGGAACTTGGCGGTGGACAATACTGGCAGGATAATTATGATCCGAATGACCCTTTTACATTGAATGACAGTCATGATAAAATACCCGGGAAATGGGAAGAATTGATCTCCCGGGGAGAGATTACTCCCGTACTGATTGTGCAGGGAACCCTATATCCCTCAGGCAGGATGCAGAGTGTACTTATTAAAGGTATTGATCCGGGACAGACTATACTTTCTCTGCCTGCCGCAGCCTTGAAGAACGGTACTGATGAGATCAGAGCGATAATCGGAAGCGCGATGGCCTCCAATACCAGACTGAAGAAGGGCGATGCAGTAACGCTGCGATGGCGTGATAAAAACGGAGCATTCGATGCAGCTGAGATAATAGTAGCTGATATCTTTGAGACGAATGTACCCACTGTAGATGGCGGTCAGATATGGATACCCATCGACCAGCTCAGGAAGATGATGATGCTTCCGGATGAAGCGACTCTCCTTGTAAAAAGGAACGGTGATGGACAAATTGAGAATTCGGCGGGATGGAAGTTTCAGAGCCAGAAAATTCTTCTGGAAGATATTGATAAGATAATAAAGGCAAAGACCACTTCAAGTGTGGTTTTATGGGCAATTCTTTTAATGCTGGCCATGCTTGCCATTTTCGATACCCAGGTCCTTTCAATATTCCGCCGCCAGAAGGAGATCGGCACTTATATTGCTCTCGGGATGACCCGTAAACAGGTCGTAACCCTGTTTACAATGGAAGGGGCGATGCATGCTGTTCTTGCAGCGGTCCTTGGCGCAATATATGGGGTCCCGCTGCTTGCGTATCAATCTGCAAAGGGCATTGCTCTGCCTGTCAAAAGTTCTGATTACGGATTGGCAATGGCCGACAGACTTTATCCTGAATATGGACTTGGACTTATTTTAAGCACGATCATTATAGTATTTTTAACTACTACACTTGTAAGTTACTGGCCATCCAGAAAAATTTCCAAAATGAGACCAAGTGAAGCTTTAAGAGGTAAAATTCAATGATAAGATTTCTTTTCCTGGGATTAATACGTGACAGGCACCGAAGCCTGTTTCCTGTGATAGTAGTTGCATTGGGAGTTATGCTGACTGTTGTTCTTCATGCCTGGCTCTCCGGTGTAATAGGTGACAGCATTGAATTTACAGCCCGTTTTGCCACCGGTCATGTAAAAGTCATGACATCCGCCTATGCAGAAAACGTAAACCAGGTACCAAATGATCTTGCCCTTATGGATGCAGGTATACTTCTTGATTCTCTTGAAAAGGATTTCCCTGAAATAGAATGGTGCAAGAGGATCTACTTTGCGGGGCTTGCAGATGTTCCGGATCAGACCGGAGAGACAAAGGCACAGGGCAATGCCTTCGGCTTCGGAATTGATATGTTATCTGGAAACACGGCTGAAATTGACCGGATGAACATACGGAAATCTCTCAGGCAGGGAAGATTGCCGGAAAGAAAAGGTGAGGTTCTGCTGAGCGAATCATTGGCAGGAAAGCTTAAAGTGGAACCAGGTGATAATATCAGCCTGATAAGCTCCACTATGTACGGGGAGTATTCTGTATACAATTTTGTTATTTCAGGGACAGTGGAATTTGGTACCGCATCCCTCGACCGTGGCACAATAATAGCCGATATCACTGATGTGCAGGAGGCTCTGAATATGGAAGATGCGACGGGTGAGATCCTTGGTTATTTTAATTCAGGCTATTACAATGATGAACTGGCGAAAAAGACCGTCATTGATTTTAACAGGAAATATAATATCCCGGACGACGAATTTTCACCTCTTATGAAAAGTCTGAAAGAGCAGAATAATATGGGAGTGCTCGTCGATTATGCATCCCGATTATTTGAGGCGATGATAGCTGTTTTCCTTGTAGCAATGTCAATAGTTCTGTGGAATGCCGGTCTTCTGGGAGGATTGAGGCGATATGGAGAATTCGGCATGAGACTGGCAATTGGCGAAGAGAAAGGACATGTTTACAGGACTTTAATCTATGAATCGATTCTGATTGGTATTATTGGTACAATTGCCGGTACTATTGCCGGTATATCACTTTCATGGTATTTACAGACCTATGGCATTGATTTTGGAGCTATGATGAAAAACTCAAATATTATGATGCCAACTATTTTCAAGGCACGGATTACAGACCAAACCTGGTTCATAGGATTTTTCCCGGGGATATTTTCTACTGTGATAGGCACAATGCTTTCAGGCATAGGTATTTATAAAAGAAAGACAGCTCAACTATTTAAAGAATTAGAAGCATGAGGATATTTATATTGCTCCTGGTCGTGAATTTTACAGCTGCATTAGCGCAGAAGCCCGACGGAAAAGAGATATTGCTGAGGATCGATAAAAATATGTCAGCTGAAACACGAGTTTTTACCTCAAAGATGATAATTCATGGAAAAAGAAGCGTAAGGACCGTGGAATCAAAGTCATGGGTTGCAGGTGAAAAGCAATCTTATACCGAATACCTCTTCCCTGCCCGTGAACAGGGTACCAAAATGCTCAAGCTTGAAGACCAGCTATGGATCTACTCTCCCTCTTCCGACAGGATAATTCTGATCGCAGGACATATGCTCCGGCAATCGGTAATGGGATCAGATATGTCATATGAAGACCTTATGGAGGATAAGAAGCTTATAGATCACTATAATGCCGAAGTTACCGGGAACGAAATAGTAAATGACAGGAAGTGCTGGGTGGTCAAGCTGACTGCTTTTGATCCGGCTGTTGCCTATCAGGGCAAGAAACTCTGGGTAGATGCTGAACGGAATATACCTCTAAGAGAGGAGCTTTTTGCCAAGAGCGGCACATTGTTGAAACGGACTGAATTATCAGATGTTGAAAACATAAACGGCCGGTGGTTCCCGAAAAGAATTGTCTTTAAGGATATGCTGAAGGAGGGTGACGGTACTGAATTTATAATGGAGGGAATAGAATTTAACGTAAAAATTGACGATTATATCTTTTCAAAGGCAAACCTTAAAAAATAGAGCTATTGCTCCTCGTCACAATTACAGTTGTGTCAGATCCGATCATTGAACCGAATCGCTTTTTTGAGGAAGAATCTCCCTTGAGATAATAGTTCAACCATGGCACCAGGTATCCGATGACAATCTTATGCTGTTCTTCTCTTGTGATAGTGGGATCCGGGCCGCAGGTAAATTCGGCCAGATTGCAGGGAAAGCTTTTATCTGCCATCTGACAATGACTGCCTCCCTTAATTGTTATCAGTAGTTTTGAGGTGCTCCGAAGGCCATTGAATATTGGGATCTGATGCCCTTCAGGTCTCGTAATACAATCATTTTCTCCCGATATTATCAATGCAGGTATTTTGACTGAAGCAGAGGATTTTATTGCAGATGGCCTGGTATCTGCCGGTGCCAGCACTGCGAGAGCATCGATCGATGAATCAAGTGCTGCAGCCAGTACAGCGGAACCACCACCCATACTATGACCCATTGCACAATTCATTCGTTGTATCCTGTTGAAAAAAATTGAACTTTTATCGCTTCCACACTCCGATATTTTTCTAAGTATGAATGAAATATCCATTGCCAGGTCCATATGTGACGGGAATAATTCCCCTTCAGTTTTTGGGAAGGCAATAATAAATCCCTGCGGCACCAGGGAATCCCTGATGTAGGTATATGAATCCCACGACATCAGATATCCATGTGCGAAGCATAATACCGGAAATTTCATTGATCCGGCAGAACAGACAGGTACATTTTCTCCAGAGGAGCCAGCAGGATAATATACTTCAACAGGGACCTTCCTGTTTCCACGTTCAGAATCTATCATTGAGAGGAGAGTGTGCCCGATATAAAATGTCTGCGACATGAGATTGTCAGAGAGAACCAGAAATGCTATAAAGGCAATTGTTTTGAACTTAAACCTGCAACCTCTGAAGGAATGGTTTTTCTGAAACAGGTACACATTTATCTTTTTCTTAAAAAGAGGGGCAATCCTGTAAAGTTTTTTCACATTAGTTTAAGATATATACCAAAGTATACAAAATAAAAGTATTTTTAGCTCAAAGAGATATTTATTAATCACAAAATAGCTATGAAATCAAGACATATCATCTGCACGGCCTTTGCTCTTATTATTACAGGCTTCAGTTTCACTTTTG
>CAWALO010000004.1:0-19283 GCA_963782945.1 uncultured Bacteroidales bacterium | reverse complement strand
ATACTCAGGTGCCTGGTACAGGATTGGTCTGTTTTAGGGCAAAAGCTGCTAAAATCTTATTAACCACGGAGTTCCACGGAGTATCACGGAGAAGAACACGGAGTAAAACACATAATATAAATGATCGAATAAACCAGTCACTGATGACTCTGATTTACGGATAAGTTTATAATTGAATCCGTGATGTCCGGACATAACAGTGTTACTCTGTGATCCCGATGAAATCGGGACAGTGTAACTCAGTGGTTAAAAATTTAAAAGGAATGCAGATAGGCGATGGTCACCTTGTCCTCCCTACTGGATCTTCCCCTTAAATCCCTTCTGAAACTCATCCCAGCTCTGTGTGTCATAGGCCTTGGTGGCGAAAAAGCTGAGGAGCATCTCCATCTCCTTGGGTGGTTTATAGCCCGGGACCGGAGCAACACCAAATTTCCCGTCTTTCTGAGTGAGAAAAACAACTGTCGGATATGATAACTGACCTTGCAAAAGCGCAACTGCGAGCTGATGCGCATTACCGGATTTTCCGTCATTTATGAATGTCTGACCAAGAAAAGTGACACTCTCTTTGCCTTCGGCATTAAATTTAACAGGGTAGAATTTATTATTCAGCAAGTCAGAGATAACTGAATTGGTGAAGGTATCCTTGTCCATTTTTTTACACCATCCGCACCAGTCGGTATAAGTATCAATAAATATAGGGCGGGGCGATTCCATATTAAGCTTTTCAGCTTCCTGAATTGTGTACCATTTAACAGCCGATCCCCCGGGCGTGGTGCTTGCCTGTGAACATGCTGAAACTGATAGGATTGTGAGCAATGCGAAAATAAAACCTGATTTCATCATAATATAATTTTGATTTTAAAGGTATGATGGAACCGCACATGTTGATAAAGTATGTTTAAAAGTATTTGTGTAATACAACATGTGGGTTTCATATTATTGTATTTTTTATGTTTCATTTTTAGTAGTTAGAAAGTTATGTGTCAAAATCAGTGCCAAAATAAACTAAAATCTTATTATATGCAGCATAAGGCGCTCTTTTTTACCTCTGAATAACTCAGTTGGCAGTTGGCAACAAACAGTTGGCAAATAAAATCAGTTGGCAGCAGGCAGTTGGCAGTTGGCAAAAGGCAGCAGGCAGAAGGCAGTTGGCAGTTGGCAAAAGTCAGCCTGAGGCTAAAAAAGTAATTGCCAACTGCATATTGCCATTTGCCAACTTAATTTCTACATTTACCGGCAAATTTTATCTAATCTTAATCTATGGAAACTGTAACAAATACTTTGCGTGACTCAAAGGTTGCACGATGGACTGCCCTTGCAGTTGTATCTTTCACAATGCTATGTGGCTATTACATGACTGATGTAATGGCTCCATTAAAACCAATGCTGGAGAAGGAACTTTTATGGAACAGCACTGAATATGGCTTCTTTACGAGTGCCTATGGCTGGTTCAATGTATTTCTTCTGATGCTTATTCTGGGGGGAATAATTCTTGATAAAAAAGGAGTGAGGTTCACAGGCAGGATGGCTACAATGACAATGGTTGCCGGCACTGCTCTTAAATTCTGGGCTATCTCAACCCATTCACTTGATGGAATGCATATCATTGGAATGAAGGCTCAGGTTGTAATCGCTGCGTTAGGGTACGCAATATTTGGTGTGGGTGTTGAAGTTGCCGGAATAACTGTTTCCAAAATAATTGTAAAGTGGTTTAAGGGTAAGGAGCTTGCCCTGGCTATGGGACTTGAAATGGCTTCGGCAAGGATGGGTACAGGCTTAGCCCTCTTTGCATCCTATCCCCTTGCAATTTGGTTAGGTGGTGTATCAAAACCAATATTTCTGGGATTGATCTTACTCTGCATCGGGTTGATTTCATTTTTTCTGTATACTATACAGGATAAAAAGCTTGATAAATCTGTAGCTGCGGAAGCTGCAATTTCCGGGAATGCTGAGGAGGAAGAATCATTTAAGATGGCCGATATCTGGTTCATAGTTAAAAACAAAGGCTGGTGGTATATTGCCATCCTTTGTGTACTCTTCTATTCGGCAGTATTCCCTTTTCTGAAATATGCCGCCGATCTTATGGTTAATAAATTCAATGTTAATCCACTGGTTGCAGGAAGTATCCCGGCCCTATTGCCTTTTGGTACGATACTCCTCACACCGTTTTTCGGAAATGTTTATGATCGCAAAGGAAAAGGTGCAAGCATAATGATCATCGGGGCAATTCTTTTAATTATCGTCCATACCTTGTTTTCTATACCTTTCCTGAACTTTAAGCCAGTGGCCATAGCTCTTATAATTATTCTGGGCATCGGATTCTCACTTGTCCCTTCTGCAATGTGGCCATCTGTTCCTAAAATAATTCCTGAGAAGCAACTCGGTACTGCTTATGCTCTTATTTTCTGGGTTCAGAACTGGGGGCTTATGGGTGTTCCTGCACTGATCGGCTGGGTACTGGATAAATATTGTATTACGGGTACAAAACTGATCGATGGCGTAAATGTTCCAACATATAATTATACGCTCCCTATGATCATCTTTACATGCTTTGGCCTGCTGGCTCTTCTATTCGCATTTCTGCTCAAAGCCGAGGATAAAAAGAAAGGCTATGGTCTGCAGCTGCCAAATATTAAGAGTTAAATTTTAACATGATATTAACAACGTTATGTCAGGTTAAGATAAAATTTTCTTTATTTTTGGAAAATATAACTAATTAAAATTAAAATAAGATGAAGAAAGTAATAATTGGATTATCAGCAGTTTTAATATCAGCATTTGTTATTGTTCTTGCAGTTAATGCACAGGATAAGCCGCAGGAGACAAAAAAATCCTGCACTGAAATGGCAAAGGATGGCTCAAAATGCCCTGCTGCCTCATCATCATGCAACAAGATGAAATACGGCGCTACTACTGAAGTAAAAGCATGCGATAAGGAAAAAGCCGGTTGTGAAGCCAAATGCACGGAAGGAAAATGTGAACATGCTACTGCCAGTACTTCAGGTGAAGCCAAAAAATGTTGCGAAACTGCAGACAAGTCAGGTTCCCTCAACTAATTTCCTATGATATCCGGTCTCAGGATTCATCATAGATAGGCTCTTTTGTATACGATGAGGCTGCCAGAAAGTCAATGATCTCGTGACGACTTGACTGGCAGCCTCTTTGTTTAATAAATCAAAATACAACACGATGTCGTCAAACGAATTTGAAAAGTCAAAAGTATTCAGCTTCAATGAATCAGTCGATTATGCAGATGGTGGCATTGTAAGCAAAACGGTTCTGAAAAAGCAGACAGGAAATATTTCCCTTTTCTCGTTTGCGAAGGGGGAAGCATTAAGCGAACATACTGCCCCTTTTGATGCACTGATCCAGGTAGTGGACGGAAAAGGGGAGATAACAATAGGAGGGAAGTCATTCCTGCTCGGAGCCGGAGAGAGCATCATAATGCCGGCAAATATTTCCCATGCTGTAAAGGCTGTTGAGAAATTCAAGATGGTGCTGACTATGATAAGGAGTAACTAGAATGGGTACTTAGTCCTGGGTACGGGGTTCTGGGTTCTTGGTTCTGGGGTTTTCTAAATTGCATAAGCAACCTGGTATGAATTTTTTATAGATTCTTTGGTCTCTTTAATTAATTCATATTTCAGAGTTTCGGTATCCATTAATATGCCCTGAAACCGTCCTAAAGAACAAGTGCCACAATTCAGGTAGCGTTTTTTCTTGTTAAGATAATATGTGTGATGTGATTCAAGTTTGTGCGTATGAGCAAGAATTACAACATCGTATTTTCTCAGTAGCTTAAGTGCGTATGTAAGATATTTTAAAGTGTTGTAGTTCTTTGGGATATGATTTATCTGATCCTCAATGGCAACTATTCTGAAATAGATGTCCATAAGGATTTTGGATTGTGACATCTTTTTCAATAGTGATAACCCGAACTTACCGATAGTGCGACCTAATCTGGAACCATTGAACCAATCTGCACTATGTCCATGTTCAATATGGATTATTTGTCCCGAAGAATTCGTTATCTGATAATTTTCTTTTCCTTCTTCAGCCATAAGGTCATGATTCCCCTTTATAAAGATGAAATCATTATCGCTGAAGTATCTCATCAGAATGGGATGAGCTTTTCGGATATCCTCATATCTGTATTTGAGTAATTCAAATACATCGCCATTGAATATTACTTTTTTGATGTTATGGATATCTCTAAGGCCTTCAATCTGCATGATAAGGTCCATTTCGTCCCACTGAAAAGTGCCAAAGCTGTCACAAGTATCAATATGTAAGTCAGATAATACCAGAATATTCATAAACGAAAGTCTGTTAATGGAAGTTTAAAATGTAATCCGAAACCTGGCCAACGCCGTTTCGGATAGAGGCTTTTGTAATATTGCTGATGATCGAGTTGTAAAGCTCATTATCTCTTAGAAGATTGTCAAGCAGCTCAGGAAGATGATTGGTATTTTTTTCAAGAATACCCATTTTGCTGTTACAGACAAATTCCATATTCCCCTTCTCCTGTTCCCAGATATAGTTATTTATTACGGGGATCTTACCCATAAGAAGTATTTCCATTGATGTTGATGCACCACATTTGGTAATCACAATGTCAGAGATACTCAGGAGTGAATGAATAAAGTCAACAAATCCATATATCTTAAGGTTCCCGATCCCATATTTATTCCTGATTTTCATTGCACTGTTAAAAAGATTCATGTTTTTACCACATACAATGGCAATTTCCGCGTCCATGTTTTTTTTGATAATTTTTTTCAGGATTTTCTTCCCTCTGGGCATACCTTCACCGCCTCCCAAAATCAGAATAATTCTTGAATCCGGTGCAAAACCAAGATTTGAACGGATTCTCAGCTTCTTTTTTTCACTGACTTTGTTTGAAAATCTGCTATCGAGGACAAATGGAAATACCTTGATTTTGTTTTCATCTATTCCTTTGTCAATACATTTATCCCTTAAAATCCCGCTGAAAACAATATAATTCTGACTCTTTTGAAGAAACCAGATAGGATGAGCGGTAAAAGGATCCGTGACGACTGTGATAACAGGTATTTCGAGATTGTACGTTTCAATAATTTCAAATACTGGTTTGATTAGAAAAAAATGGAATAATACGATTTTGTCAGGTTTACTCTCAAGTATATATTTTTCAAGCCCTGGTTTAATGAAATATGCAACCAGTGTGGCTGTGAATCTTGAAACAATTGATAGTTTATGAATTAAATAAAGCAATTCGTATGTCCAGGCTGCTTTGTTAATTGCAGTTTTATAACCGTCTTCGATGATAGTTCTAACTATTCTTTTTGAGTCGGATAGACCATCCGCCAATTCAATTTCAACATTGGATTTGTGCTTGGTTTTTATCTTATTCGCCACAGCCTTTGCCGGGGCAAGATGACCGCCGCCGGTTTTCAGATATAAGAAGAGGTATTTTTCCAAGCTTTCATTTCTTTACAATCTTACAAGTTTAAAAGTATAGTTACATTGTTATATAACTGTTACACAATTGTAAAGAATATGTTAATTATTAACCTGTTATCTTTTCAGGGGATCATTACTGGAAGTAAAGCTGCCGGATTCCAGAAAATCAATTATATTATATGTTCCATATTTTCTGGCTTTAAGAAAACCGTTCCAGGCAGCTTCAGCAAGACGACCCTTGTTCAACAGATCTAAAAGCCACTGATTGGCATATTCAGGATCCTGTTGCTTTATCCCGGCACCTATCTCTCTCAGCCACCGACGGTTGCATTTTTCCTGTGGTCCTATTGCGGGAGTCATAATAATCGGAATACCCAGGGCCGTGTAAAACGATAATTCACTGGGCTTTGTCCATAATATATCAGTAGTATGCAAAGACTGATTGAACAGCTCAAAATAGGATTCATTATTTTCTGCCCAGATTATCCTGACATTTTCATTGTCCGCGGTTATATTCTTTTTTACACTATTGAAATAATCTCTGAGTTCTTTGCGGGTCCCGGCTACAAGGTTTAGTTTTATCTTACCTTTAATAATCTCATCGGCAAGGCTTTGTACAATCTCCCTGCCGATCTCCCTCTGAGCGCCTGCACCACCTACTGCATATGTGATCGTCAGGGATCTTTTCTGAAATGAAACATCAGAAATTTCTTTATCACCTTCATGGAGATATGCAGTGATGCTGTGTTTATACAGATTAAAGAATGATCCTGAAGGATCGAGATTCCTTATGCGTCGTTTAAGGTTCATTTTAAGAATAGACAGATTCCGGTCCCCCAGAAGTTCCAGCGGCAATGGAAAACCAGTCAGCAAAATATTCTTTTCCGGAACACCATATGAATGCAGCCGCTGTGCTGCAATAGTCCCTGGTACAAAATATAAGATCCGGCTGGTGCGGGCATCCTCCATTACCCAGACCCTGCTCATGTCAGTATCACAGATGATACAAAACACCGATCCATGACCAGCCATTTCCGCGGCTATTGCAGAAGAGTAAAAGGATGTAATCATTGGGAGTTCCGGTCGTCTCATATTCTCCAAAATTCCATTGCAAAGCCCTTTGTTGATACTCATTTTCAGGTATCTTACCTGCAATGTTGAATTCGACCTGTCTTTAATCGGATAGAAGCTGGGTATATAGAGAAGACTATCGAGCATCTTAGAGAGTAAACTACCTATAAGAGGCAATTTGCCTGCCCTTGACATGAATTCATAGGTTCTCAGAATATCTTTCCAGAGCCTTCGTTCCTTTATTGAAGCATAGGGTGATGTGTTGGCGTTCAGAATTATCCTTTTTTTTGAGAGCTCTTTCAACGGATAAACGGCGCGCTGATGGCCATACCCCATATCGGCTGAGACCAGCCAGAATTTTTCCTTAAGGGCTGAAGGGATTCCATTAGTTGTTTGAATTAGCTGGAAATTATCAAATTCTTTAAACACGTAATTATATTAAGCGTGTTAATTTTATAAATAATTTATAAGCAAAGGCTGACCTTAACGATCAGCCTCCGCAGCAAACTAAGCACCACTATAGAGCTAAGAATGGTCTTCAATGCTTTTATGTCATTAATAATCAGTGTTTTGCGGGTCGAAATTACACCAGCCTGTTGTCCAGTCTGTTGTTCCGAATGCCCCTTTATATGTTACCGGTATAAAGAATGAATCTGTAAGTCTTGTATTTGTGAATGAAGCTCCTGTTAGCGATGGTGAACCTGCATCCGGCAATAATGCAGGCGAGGTGAGGGAAATAAGGCTTGTTCCTATAATCTCTGAGAGAGTATTAACTGAATTATCTCTTTCAACCGATGTATAGTATGCTTCAATCTGAGTAAGTGAGTAAGGTGTTGCAGGTGTACCTGATGCTGCTTCATAATTTGCGGTCATCCCGGAAAGTAAGCTGCTTTCTATCTGAAGGTCATTATTGTCTGCTGCTGTTGGAGTATTTCCAACAGTACCATCGAGCATTAATCCTTTTGGCCATCCTGCGAAAACCGAGTTATATACTGAAAGTTGTGAACCGCGTCTAATGTGCATTGCTCTCTTATACAGATGATTGGCTGGAAGAGTTTCACTTACCGTAAGAGGTCCGTACAGAGTTACATTGGAAAAAACCGGTCTGGTAAGAGGAGTAAGAGTTGAACCATCTGCATCATTGTCTGATTCAAAACCATTTGAACCTGACTGATCAGAAATGTCCGGGTCACGCAAACCGAAAATAAACTGAAGATTTCCCTTATAACCATTGTCTGTATCAAACTCATCGTCCAGTCCTCGCAATGCGACAAGATATTTGCAGTTGACAGCTCCTCCGAACCATTCATAAGAGTCATCACCGGAATAAGAAACCTGAACATGGTCTATAGTTGTTCCGCTGCCTACAGCATAAAGAGTAAGTCCGTTTATTTCACTGTTGGCTGTAGAAGTAAGAGGAATACCCGGAAATTCAATTCTGACATACTGGAGAACACCTGAATTGTCAGCATCATCAGTACCTCCGTAATTTGATCCGATTCCGCCCTCTGCGATTCCCACACCGGTGCCACCATCATGCTTATTT
Organism: uncultured Bacteroidales bacterium; assembly: GCA_963782945.1. Taxonomy (GTDB): domain Bacteria; phylum Bacteroidota; class Bacteroidia; order Bacteroidales; family VadinHA17; genus LD21. The sequence continues at coordinate 11,224 of CAWALO010000004.1, read as the reverse complement.
GTAGTTGCGTTACCGCAAATTACAACTCCACCCCAGTCACCTGATGCACGCTCCCCTTTAGGTTTGTCTGATGTAAAAACGATAGGCTGGGTTGAAGTTCCTTCAGCCATAATTTTCGAACCTCTTTCAATTATAAGAGCTGCTTTTGTATTTGATACTCCTTTAATCAGAGTACCTGCTTCAATTGTAAGGGTCGCATTGTTTTTTACATAAATAAAGCCTGAGAGCGTATACTTTGCTGCTGCATACCAGGTAGTATTTTCAGTGATATCGCCTGAAACGTTTATAACCTGGCCGGTTGAAGGTGTAACTAGAAATTCGCATGTTGCCTTAATCATCGCATCAGCCTCTGAAGTCGCAGTAATAGTGGCTGATCCAAGCGATACACCTGTTACAACCCCATTTGCTACTGTTGCAACTGTTTCATCATCTGAGGTCCAGTTAACCTTCTTGTTATCAGCATCTGCAGGAGTGATGAAGGCCGAAAGATTTGCTGTTGCACCAACTTGGATTGTTGCATTCGTTTTGTCGAGTGAAATGTCTGTAACGGGTACAGGATCCTTTGAACAGGACGTGATAATGATGATAAAGCCTGTAAGGAGCCCCATGAGTTGTTTCGATTTTCTAAGAATTCTTTTCATGATTGATTGTTTTAATTGTATTTAATTGTTTCAAAATTATCCTCCAGGTTATTCTTGCCTGGTTTTGTTTTTAGAATTTATATGTTATCCCAACCGAAAAATATCTGCCCGGATTATATGATTTAGTGATCTGATCCCTGTTGAAATATTTTATTGTATTGTCAGTACCCCCAGTAAGCCCTGTCATATCGACTGATGTATTAATATTCTGACTTAATACAACTGCCTCATTCAGAATATCTTTCACTGACATTTTAATTTCGAATTTTTTACTTATTTTTTTACTGATAGCGAGGTCCAGGGCGTTCCTCGGCATTTCATAGATATTCGGAATATCTTCCCAGCTGTTCGGAGATGGTCTTCCAACCGCCACTATTCTCTTTCCGATAATATTATACATCATTGTTACCATCAATCCGTTATTGTCGTTGTAATAGAACAACCCGGCATTCACCATGAAAGGCGATTGTCCCTGAAGGGGTCTGTCACGATGAAGCTCTCCTTCATTGAATTGAACTTTGCTTTTTATTAATGCTGCATTGATGATAACAGAAAAATTCTCTGCCCCTGAAATGAAGCCAAGAGATTTTCTGACATCTGATTCTATTCCATAACTATATGCCGATCGAACGTTTTCAAAAGAGTACTGTGTCGGACTGTTTCCCATAATTACCATCTCGACCGGACTAAGGAAGTTTTTGTAGAAAAGACCGATATTAAATGTTTCGTTCGGAGAGGGGTAATGCTCAAAACGTAAATCGAAATTATGTATATAAGCCTGCCTTATCGAAGGATTTCCATAGACTCCCGCATTCAAATCAAAATCGACAAAATAGAATGGAGCAAGTTCCCTGAATTCAGGTCTGTTGACCGATAAGCCATAGGCAGCTCTGAGGGTGTTTTTTTTGCTCAGATTGATTGAAAGGTTTGCAGATGGAAAAAGATTTAAAGAATCTTGTGCCACTTTAACAGGTAATGTTGTGCCTTGCCTGTAGCTTGATAGAGTCTGCAGGTTTTTCTCTGCCCTGATTCCTGTATAAAGGCTTATTTTTAATGACAATGGGATTTTTACAGATATATATCCTGAAATCTGTTTATTTGAAGCATTATATGAATCAGACAAGGAAGTAACTTCTGCAAGCTTAATACCGTCGGTCAGATTAATATTTTCATCAACAAATATCTCCTCAACAGGAAGAGTTGTCCTGTCAAATTCAGATTCGAGTCCAGCCTTTGAATATCCGAAATTCCTGGCTGTAAATTCTCTGCTTTTATTTTCTATATAGACTCCTGCTCTCAGTTCAGGCCTGAATCCCGAAAAATCAAGCTGCCTGAACAGGTTAACTGATACAGAATAGACTTTTTCATTAAGTCTGAACCACATCTGTGATTCTGATGAGAGATCTGCATTTTCATTGAAAAGAAGAAAGTATTGTGTAGTGTCTTCTGTACTTCTGATATATCTGTACCTCCTCAAATCAGGTTCATTTTTATTTGAGAAAGAAATTCCTGTTACCCAGTCGATTTTTGTAGCTCCTTCATCAAAGGAGTGTTCTCCTGCCAGCTGTCCCGAGTATATAGATCTGTTTAGGTACCGGAGTTCAGTAGCCCGGATGTATCTTCCGTCGTTGTACCACTCTCTTCCATTCCTTTCAGTCACACGGTTCATCCCGATCTGGTTGAAGAGGTTGCGGAATTCAATTTTTTGTCCGGCTGCCGGATACCACGACCAGTTGTGTACAAGGCCTGTCTTGACGGAGTTTGTGTACTGGTTATCAGAGAACTGGTCTAAATATGACGGGTTATCATTTTTGAAATCATATATTGAATAAGTGTTATTAGAAATCTGATCATGATTGTTCGTATTACTGTAAGTAATGGCAGTGATGTTTCCAAACGATTGTGACCCGGCCTTAAACCTCCGGCTGAATCCAAAGGATGCCCGTTGATCAGTATAAGCTCGTCCTGATACAGGTGTCCACGATTTGTTCATCTCTCTGCCGAGATCTGTAATCCTGTTTTGTATTTCAGGATTGGTTGCTGATTCATACTCGTTCAGATGAGATGGCATCGCTGCAGGTAACGAGCGGAAACCATTATCGAATCCCAGCCAGTCGGTACCGCTCTTTGTATACTGACTCAAACTGCTAAAGGTTGTTCCCTGTCCTATTCCGGTGCCGTAGGAAATGAAGAAGGAATTTTTTTCAGGGAGATTAGTGGTTGTGATCTTCACAAATCCTCCTGAAAAGTCAGCAGGCAATTCAGGAGCAGGAGATTTTACAATTATCATATTATCTATCATAGAAGCAGGAATAACATCGAATGAAAATGCCTTTGCATCAGCTTCAGAACTGGGAGTTGCTGCATTATTAAGCCAGACGGCATTATACCTCTGCGACAACCCACGTACAACAATGAACCTGTCATCTATAATTGTAGTCCCGGGAAGTCTTCTGATAACCTCCGAGGCGTCCCTGTCCTGTGATCGCAGGATCTGTTGACCGGAGATTGCAATTGAAACAAGCGGACTCATTCTTGTTAGATTTAACATTGATACATCAGTATCAGTCTTCCTTAGTCCGGTAATTGTAACCTCTTCAAGAGCCACTGCATTTTCTGAAAGGGCTATTGGAATATTGGTTGATTTTCCTGCCTCAACTTTTACATCTTCAATAGTTGCCGGATTATACCCTATATAGGATACTTTTAGCCTGTAATTGCCAGGTTTTAGTTTAAGGATAAGGAAATGTCCCTCTATATCTGCCGATGTTCCTGTAAGTGTACCATCGATAGTAACTGTAACACCAGGCAGTACTTCTTTACTGTTCCGGTCTGTCACCACCCCTTCAATAGAACCTGTCTGTGCCAGCCCTGTTGCTGCCAATAAGAGCATAATGTAAATGCTTATTACACCTTTCTTTAAATTAAATAACTCCATTCCTGTTTTACTTTTGTTTTGTACGTATAGTTTGCTGATACAAAAGTCTTCTGATATTATTACAATGGAGTTAAGGGATGATGAAGTATAATTTACAACTTTGTTACAATCTGATACAGAGTGTAATAATTAAGTAATAATTTTGGGTAATCATAAAGCGAGCAGAACCCGAAGCATAAATATTATCGCTATTCGGTAACACGACAGTGTCCGATAGTAAAACCCGGAGGGTAAACTTAATGCTGACCTTCAGACACTAAAAGACTATTCAACAGTTTGTTTTAAGAAACGAAGATCCTTATGCCATCTTAATAAGTATAGCCTTGAGTGTATCGGTTACATCCTCTTCTTCATCAACACATCTTTCAAGGTTCTCCAGAATTTTGTTATTCTTGAGTAATTCTTTTGTATCTTCTTCTTTCTCAAATAGGTCAGATACCCCAACAAAATATAATTCATCGGCCTTATGTTCTATTTCTTTTACTTTATTGCAGGCTTGCATAATTTTCATTTTATTGGCAACCGGATCCTTCAGACAATGGATGGCTTCTTCGATCTCTTTTGCTCCCTCACTGATGAGGTCTGCCATCTGGACATATACGGGGATAAGTTTCTTCGGTTTATAAAGACATATTCTGCGTGCGATTCCGTTTATTGAATCAACAACATCGTCAATATTCGCGGTTAGCTCATGAATGTCTTCTCTGTCGAATGGAGTAATGAATGACTTGTTAAGCTGTTCATAGGTTTTATTTGTAATGTCATCTCCGATATGCTCAACATCCTGGATTTCCTTATAGATCCTTTCATACTCTATGCTTACTGTACTTGACATCAACTCCTGAAGTAGTGTTGTTGCCTTTACCAGGTTGTGTGCATCGCTTTCGAAGAGAGGAAAGAAGGAGTGATCTTTCGGTACGAAAAATTTAAGAAAACTGTCAATATTCATGTTACTTAATATTTATATAAGGATTAAGGTTCTGATCTAGGAAAGTATAAATTGGAGAAGAAGAAACATTGATGCGCTGACAATAGCTGATATTGGTATCGTAAGTATCCATGCCCAGAATATCTTTGTTGTTACGCCCCATTTAACTGCTGAGACTCCTTTTCTTGCTCCTGCACCTATTATTGCACCGGTAATAACATGGGTTGTACTAACAGGAATTCCGAAATGGGTTGCACCAAAAAGAGTCAATGCGCCAGCTGATTCTGCACAAAACCCTTCAAAAGGTTTTAACTTTGTTATTTTTTGTCCCATTGTTTTTACTATTCTCCAGCCGCCTAACAAAGTGCCCAGGGCAATAGCTGCCTGGCATGATAATACAATCCATAGCGCAATCGGATCATTTTTTGTTGCTAAACCGCTGACTATGAGAGAAACCCAAATGATGCCCATCGATTTCTGAGCATCATTTCCTCCATGACCAAGACTGAAAGCTGCGGCAGATAAAAGCTGCAGACGCCTGAAATGTTTGTCAATTCCTGATGGAGAATGATTCCTGGAAATAAAAATTACAACGGCTGAAATGATGAAAGACATAACCATTCCAAGTAAAGGTGCTATTACAATAAATACCACAATTTTTAAAACTCCCGCCATGATCACCGAGCTCCATCCTGAACTGGCAACTGCAGCTCCAACCAGCCCTCCGACAAGTGTATGGGAGGAACTTGAAGGAAGTCCTAACCACCATGTAATAAGGTTCCAGGCAATAGCAGCAATGAGTGCAGACGCAATTACTGTAAGATTTATTACATCTGGATTGATAACGCCTTTACCCATTGTATGGGCAACATTCAATGGGAAAATGACAAATGCGATAAAATTAAAGAAAGCAGCCATACTGACTGCTGCTATAGGTGAGAGTACTTTAGTTGAAACAACCGTTGCTATTGAATTTGCCGAATCATGAAAGCCATTGATAAAATCAAAGATAAGAACCAGTGCAATAACAATATATAAGAAAGACATTCTTAAAAGGTAATATTTGTATTGATAAAATGTTTCAGATAAATAATAATTATAAACATATGTATTTTATCTTATGATATTTACATATTTTAATTAAGTTCTATTGAATTTATCCAAAGTTATCATAATAGAACCGAAAACAAAATTATTCGTTAATAAATTTACAAACAGAAAAAGGACAGAAAGTTTAAACTGATATCTTAAGTCTTGATCCAGTTCATAAGGAAATATACAGAGAAACTGATCACTGCTGATACAGGAATAGTAAGTATCCATGCCCAGAATATCCTGGTTGTAACACCCCATTTCACTGCAGATACCCCTTTCCTTGCTCCTGCGCCTATAATTGCTCCTGTAATTGTATGAGTCGTACTGACAGGGATACCGAAATGTGTAGCGCCAAAAAGAGTCAGAGCCCCGGCAGTTTCTGCGCAGAATCCTTCAAAAGGTTTCAGCTTGGTGATTTTCTGACCCATCGTTTTTACTATCCGCCATCCTCCCATCAATGTGCCAAGTGCAATTGCAGCATGGCACGAAAGGACTATCCATAAAGCAATCGGATCATTTTTAGTCGCAAGTCCAGAAACAATAAGAGCAACCCAGATTATACCCATTGATTTTTGTGCATCGTTTCCTCCATGTCCCAGGCTAAAAGCCGCTGCTGAAAGGAGCTGTAATCTTCTGAAATGTTTATCTACTGCCGACGGAGAGTGGTTTCTTGCCAGATAGATAACTACAGCAGATATCAGGAAGGACATTATCATACCCAGTATTGGCGCAATAAAGATAAAAATTACGATTTTGATTACTCCTTCCATTATTACTGAGTCGAAACCGGAACTGGCAATTGCAGCTCCAACCAGTCCGCCAACAAGAGTATGTGATGAACTCGATGGTATTCCGTACCACCACGTAATCAGGTTCCACGTTATTGCAGCAAGAACAGCAGCAGCAATAACAGTCAGGTTTATAACATCAGGATTTATTACTCCTTTGCCAATCGTTGTGGCTACTTTAAGGGGGAATATAAGGAATGCAACGAAATTAAAGAAGGCTGCCATAACAACCGCTGCAAAAGGAGAAAGGACTTTTGTAGATACAACGGTTGCTATCGAATTGGCAGAATCATGGAAACCGTTTATAAAATCAAAGATCAAAACAAGTCCAATCAGAATGTATAAATATATCATAGTTAAATATTTAAGAGTGTCACTGAAATCTGACAGGTAATACTATTTTTGAAAAAAACATAACATTTCTTTTTTGATATGAATCATTGAGGGTCCGGTTTTGAGAATTCAAGTTAATATTAAAATCAGAGTCCTTACATTATGATCCTGTTACGTTTTTGTTACATTTTATAAGGAACGTTGGAATCAGTGGTAGTGCAATAATATCTATCATATCTTTAGACTGTAAAATTGTTTATATTGCCAAAAAATATTATTTTTATTGATTATTTTTAATATTCTAAAAACATTTGAAAATGAGCGACATACAAAATCTTGAGCCAAAAACGCTCTGGAATTATTTCCATGACATTACACAGATTCCCCATCCTTCCAAAAAAGAGAAAAAGATAGTTGAATATGTAATGGAGTTCGGAAAGAAACATAACCTCGAAACGATTAAAGATAAGGTTGGGAATGTAATTATCAGAAAACCTGCAACAAAAGGTTTTGAGAACAGGCAGGGGGTTATTTTCCAGACTCACCTCGATATGGTTCCCCAGAAGAACAATGACAAGAAGCACGACTTTGAGAAGGATCCAATCAAAACCATTATAGATGGGGAATGGGTAAGAGCTGATGGCACTACACTCGGATCGGATAATGGGATAGGAGTCGCAGCAACTCTTGCAGTTCTTGCATCTGTAAATATTGCTCACGGACCCATTGAAGCACTTTTTACAATTGATGAAGAGACCGGAATGACCGGAGTTTTCGGACTTAAAAAAGGGATTCTCAAAGGGGACATTCTGTTGAATCTTGACTCCGAGGATGAGAATGAGATTTGTGTCGGTTGTGCAGGGGGTATCGATGTCAGTGCAAAAAAGGACTATGCTGAGGAAAAACCCCCTAAAGGTTTTATTGCTTATAAAGTTGTAGCCTCAGGTCTGAAAGGAGGCCATTCAGGCGTTGATATTGCTCTCGGGCGGGCAAATTCCAATAAGATAATGTTCAGATTCCTGATGCAGTCCGAATCTGATTTTGGTGTCAGGCTTGCAGAAGCATTTGGCGGTAATCTCCGTAATGCTATACCGCGTGAATCTTATTCTGTTGTACTTGTACCGGAGATAAGAGAGAAAGAATTTGAGAAATTTGTAAAGGGTTATGAAAAAATGTATAAGGCGGAATTCGCCGAAACAGAACCTGACCTGAAGTTTAAAGCGTTAAAAGTTGAACTGCCTGGAAAAGTTATGAAAAAGGACGACCAGTACAGGATAATCAGGGCTCTCTTTGCGTGTCCTAACGGAGTTCAGAGGATGAGTCAGGCAATGAAAGGGCTTGTTGAGACTTCAAACAACATGGCAATTGTAAAATGTTCAGGCGGGAAATTTGAATGCCATAACCTTACCCGCAGTTCGGTTGACACTGCAAAGGAGGCAACAGCGTGGAAGATTGCTGCAGTATTTCATCTTATTGATGCTGAGGTCACACTGACAGGAGGTTATCCTGGCTGGAACCCAAACATGCAATCTGCTATTCTGAAGGTAATTACAGCCGTTTTCAAAAAAATGTTCGGTAAGGATCCTGATGTAAAAGCTATTCATGCTGGCCTTGAATGTGCAATAATCGGAGGTTCATATCCAAACCTTGATATGATCTCATTCGGTCCTACAATCAAATTTCCTCATTCTCCGGATGAGAAGGTTAATATCGCATCTGTTCAGAAATTCTGGGATTTTATAATTGAAACACTTAAACAGATTCCACTTAAAAAATAGGGTAAGAAATAGCACTCATTCTAAGAGATACAATCCGGATATTTTTTTAACCATTTCATATAGCAGAGATAAAGAAGAAACTTTTTTTCCAAAATAAGACAAAAGCTTTAAAATATTTATTAACCACGGATTTACACGGAGTTACACGGAGTAAAACACGGAGTAAATATCTCTTGCAAAATTGAATGGTTGAGTTACTGAATTAACAGTGCAACTCCGTGCCAACTCTGTGTAACCACCTGGTTAAGTGGAGAATTTACCTATAACTATTAATAATCTGTTGCTTTGAAAAGACTTGAGGGAAATGAATGAGGGCAAGAATGATGAAATTATTTATTTCAGATATTAAATTTATTGCACGCAGGCCTCTGCTTCTAACCGCTCTTCTTTCACCGGTTATTTTTACATTATTCCTGTTGTACCTGTTTCCATTTGTTTCAGGTTTAACAAGGCATGAGGATGCATTATCCTATGGAAGGTATTATTCTCTGACTGCTATAACCATGATCTCTGCTACTCCCTATATTTACGGACTATTATTTTCTTTTGTTCACCTGAAGGAACATTATTCCATCAGTAGCCCGGGAACTGACTACCGCATCGCCGTAACTAAAAGCGTTCTTATCTCAAGGATGTCAATATCAGCAGTTCTGAGCTTCATCCTGGTCTTGCCGGTAATCTTCATTACCGGTGCAGTTTCAACCGAGGGTTGGTTAAGAAGTATATATGCCGCTTTTCTTCTGGCAATAACAGCACCATTCATTTTTATCTTTTCTGCAGGTTTTGCCAGTGACGGAAAAAGCTGGACATTACATTCCTTAATCTCCGTTATCTTTCTGATAGCCTTACCTTCAGGTTTGGTTCTCCACCATCCCTGGAACTATTTCCTTTTCTTTTCACCATTTTACTGGAGCGGCTGGGCATGGGTAATTGACTCGCCTTCTGAGAGTATGGTGTATGGAATGATTTCGCTTGTCATCACAGCTATATCTGGCACTGGTATGTTTCCAGCCATATTATTCAGAAAATCCGGGAGTGCTTGATTTACCTATCCTGTATATCTCGACATGTGAGCAAGAAAAAGGTCTTTTCTGTTCCTTGAGATGGGGACCTGTGCACCATCGGTCATCTCTATATAGCCACCATCATGGCGGACAAATTTCTTGACATAATCGAGATTTATAAGGTGAGAATTATGAGGACGGAAGAAGTTTCTGTCATTCAGAAGGTCCTGAAACTCCTTGAGATGCTTTGAAACAAGGATTTTACGTTTGTCTGTTATGAAAAACCATGAATAGCTTCTGTCAGCCTCAATCCGGATAATCTCTTTTGGATTCAGGTATTCCCTTCCGTCGGAGGTTGGAATTACCAGTCTTGTAGGATTTGCTGTACGGATATTCTCGAGGAGAGCCTCAAAGTTTTCACTTGTCGGATATGTGTTTGTGGAACGCTTATGAATCACCCTGTTAACTGCTTCAATGAACTCATTTATATTAATTGGTTTCAGGATATAATCGACCGCACTGAATTTTATCGCCTTGATGGCATAATGGTTGAAAGCAGTTATAAACACCACATCAAAATCCTTTTCAGGAAAGTGGGTAAGCAGGTCGAAACCGGTACCATTTGGCATTTCCACATCCAGGAAGACAAGTTCTGGTTTTATCTCCTTTATAAGGTTGACGCCGTCCTTCACATTGTGAGCTTTTCCTGTTACTTCCAGTCCGGGACAGTACTCTTCAATTATTGATGTGATGAAATCCACTGCATCTGGTTCATCATCAATGATTATTGTTATCAATTTACGCTTCATGACAGTATTGGGATTTGGATCTCAACTCGTGTTCCAGAAGGTTCCCCTTTCTCATTCATGAGGTCAGTGTATATTGTTTTTAAACTTGTTCCATATAGTGCATTGACAAGGTCAAGCCTTGATGAGACAATTTGTGTCCCGAGTGAATTATGGTTATTGTCACTCTTCTTTCTCCTTTCATAGGCTGCTTCCCGGCCAATACCATTGTCTTCGATCGTACACAGGATATATTCATTTTCAAGTTTCAGATCAATTCTTAATGATCCCTTGTTTTCACCCGGCATCAGCCCGTGACAGATAGAGTTCTCCACATAAGGTTGTATAAGCATGGTAGGCACTTTGTACAGAAGTGTATCAATCTCTTCATCAATATTAATTCTGTATTCAAATTTATCCTTAAACCTTATCATTTCCAACTCCAGGTAAAGATTTAATGCATCAAGCTCATCCCTGAGAGGGACTGAAGTGTGCTGGGAATTTTCCAGCACTTTTCTCATAAGGCTTGAAAATTTTGTAAGGTAATTGTTGGTAGCCAGCTTATCGTGCTGGTACATATAATATTGAATAGAGTTAAGAGTGTTAAAGATAAAGTGCGGATTCATCTGCTGCCTGAGGTTTGCCTGTGTGATCTCGGAGATCTTCCTGTTCATCTCGCTGATCCGGCGCTTTGCATTAATCTTTGCCCTGCTGAGGAGTAGCGCAAGTACTGCAACACTGAGAACGAATAATCCGATAGCTCCATATATCAGAAGCCTTTGATTATAAACTCTGAGATTCAGCAATTCAACCTCTTTATTGTGGCTGTCAGCCTCATATCTGATCCTTGCATCAGTAAGTCCCTCACTGCTTGATTTCTTAAGAAGGGAATCACTGAATTGATTGTAAAGAACATAATATTTGTAGGCGTTCG
>CAWALO010000003.1:0-30913 GCA_963782945.1 uncultured Bacteroidales bacterium | reverse complement strand
TTGAAGGTTCCAACAAGAGCGGGAGAACCGCACATTATTGAAAATTATATCCATACGTATTTGTGTATTTGATACATGTGGGTTTCATAAGTTGTTTTTGTTGCAATGAAATTACGAAAACATTTGAATTATTAACAGGGATACAGGATTTAAAAAGTCAATGGCAATCTGTATCTTCGCTACTATCCAGATATGTTCAAGAAAAACAAAGTCAATATGAGGAATATATTTTATGCAATGCTTTCGTTTTGCATCTGCGGATTTGCTTAAGGTCCGCCAACAATAGGAGGAACATCATATTTTGCCGTGCGGTTGTCTTTGATAACTCCCGACCAATTCAGGCCAAATGCAAAGTCGTAGGTATTGCCGTCGTTGTCAGTATGACATTTCAAATCTCCCGGCACATCCTCGAACTGAGCCTCAACAGTTTTCCATATCCGCAGGCATCTGAAGCGGCAACAGCCCGGATGGCTGGAACTGTCAGCATAAACGGCATAAGTCAAAGGAAAATTATCCTCTTGCATAATCCTCTGCTGCAGTTTCCATCAGAAGATAAAAGGCCTGGGCTTCAGGGGAAAAATAGCTTCTGTCGAAGTTTGGACATCCGCAGACATCATGAATATATCCAAGCTCATCCACCCTTTCATTTGCGGCTTTGCGCATCAATTGAGCCTTTTCTATATAACTACGTTCCAGGAATCCTGCAGATACACCTCTGAAAATAGAGTACGCAAGCATTTGTGAAAGGTTTACTTCAATGAATGTCTCAGGTTTATTAATCACATCATGAAAAGTGCCATCCGGATTCATATATTTCAGGCATCCATCTATCAGATCTTTTGTGTACTCTGTCAGTTTCCTCTTTTCATCCGGCATATTATCAGGAAGCATTTTAATTACCCTGCAAAATCCTGCAGCTGACCAGCCATTTCCGGTTCCCCAGAACTCTTCCCGTTTGAAAGACTTATTATCGTAGTCATAAATATGTGAGTAAAGATGTTCTTTTTCATTATACAGATACTGACGCCATCCGTCAATTTGTTTAATTGCCTCTTTATATTCACCACATGCAGCCAGAAAAGGAGGTAACATGTAGTTGGCATCGCTCATCATCCATTTTGTCGGTTCCTGTGTGTGGAATAAAATGCCTTCAGGTGTTTTATGCTCAGATATGCGAAATACTTCAAGCATCTCATCTGCACCTTTTCTGAAGATAGGATCGCCGGTTTTAGAAGCTGCAAACAACACAACCTCACCAATGCTCGAGCAATCTGTTATGGGGCCGTTTCCTTTTAAAACAGAAAATCGTCCTTTTTCCTGTCTGAGGATTGCCCCACGGGCAAACGAAATGGCCAGGTCCAATTCTCCCATCTCCAATAACGCCTGTCCGAAAGTTCCCTGTTCCCAGTCATACCGCTGCATACCTAACGCGGCAATTTTTACTCTTTCAACCCTATCTTCATTGGAGTCGGGTTTCCCAATAAAAAGAGTACCTGGTTCATCTGACTTGCTTTTCTTTCCGTTGCCAGAACAACAATTGAATAATGATGAGCCTGTTAATCCCAAGGATACTCCTCCGGCCTTTTTTAAAAAATTTCTGCGGGAACGATCGTCTGACTGATACATGATAAATATTAACCTGGTTAAAAAACTTATTTTTATAAGTTAGCTGTTAAACAAAGTTACATTTTTAAACTGTTGTCAGTGACTACTGAAAGAAGATTACAGAAAATCTAACGGACAAAAGTTGCAACCTTAAATTGAGTTACTCTGGCAACTTATTTAAAAAGTTCATAATTGCTTCATTGAATAAAGCCGGTTGCTCGATTGGAATTAAATGACCAAACCCTGGTATAATTTCCCTCTTTGAATTAGCAATTCCCGCATTAATTGCACCTGCGTGTGCATGAACATCGGGAATATCGTAATCACCAACCAGAATAGTGCAGGTACTTTGATTTCTGAAAGTGATCTCACGGCAATCTTTGCAGCAGGTTGTGTCGGTACCCTGTTCTCTATGGCAAGATTTGGAAGTAACTTCATTACCTTTTCTTTAGCTGAAGTATTTTCTGTATAAATCTCATATGGATCATCCTTATAAAATACTCATTCACTTTGACCGGATCAGTAAATTTCCGGGAATCGAATCTGATTGTTTAATGTTAATTCATCGTAAATTCTCTATGAATGACGAAAGAGCCCCTGAGTTAGTTTATCAGCTCAATCTTTTTATAGAATAGTTCGGCTCGCCTCTCATTGTAACTTGACTGCTCTTTCTGAAAGTCTATTTCATCTGTTAAAAGATCGTATGCATTTATCTGACCTTTATCAAATCTATCCTGATTCAATGAAAGGTTCTCCTCATACAAAGCTATGTTCTGTCTTGATAATTCAGCCTGATATTCAATCTGTCTTATCTCTTCAACAAGCTGAAGAGTTGCATTGCTGACACTGTTAATCTCATCCCTGAGCCTTGATTCCACAGCTTTTTCCTCCAGCTTGAACTGGTTAACCTTGTTCCTCGTGCTGCTTCCGGAAAGTAACTGAAATCTCAGACTTAGTCCCAGGTAGCTGCTTCCATACCAGCTGTCTGAAAGAAAAGGATTGAAGGTGTCTGTATATTGGTTCGCCCCAAGGAATCCTTCAAAACCGATTGTTGGCGTTTTATTCAATTTTTCCGATTTCTGCTGCTGTTCAAGAAGTTGAGTCCTGAGCCTCAGGCTCTTCACGGAAGGGATGGAGTCCAAAAGAGGAACTGCTTTATCTATTTCCAGAAAATCTTCCGAAAATGGAGAAAAGTCAAAAGTACCATCAAGCAAAGTCTCAAGGGAAATTCCGGTGAGGAAGCACATATAAATTTTTTCCCTCGTCAGGGATGATGAAACAGCGACATAATTTGCAAGAGCATTATTATGGTTCAGAATAGCCCTGTTGACTTCCGTTCGCAGCATCTGTCCCTCTTTCGATCTCGCAATGAAAAGCTCTTTAGTACTGTATGTACGAAGTGTGTCCAGTGTCGCAGAACGAGTCTGTTCTTCCCTGAGCCAAACATTTGTAAAGGTTTGTAAAACCTCCAGCTTCAGATCCCTCTCTGCGGCCTCAGCATCAGTATTCTTTAGTTTCTCATTAATTTTACTTTCTGCAACGCGGCTTTTAATTGAAAAATCAATTATAGGTTGATATAGATTTAACCCTGTATTCTGCTGCCAGTCGGTACCGAATTTTATCGGCCTTTTTTCGTCTGTTGGAATCTGGTTGAACTGTCCGACAGGAATTATCTGTGTGGGAATGACGGGATTATATCTGTAGTTATAGCTTAACGACAGGTCTGGAAGATACTTCTGGTAAGCCGATGAAGTCTGAAGTTTAGCAATTTCAATATCAGTCCTGACCGCTTTTATATTTCCCCTGTTTGCCAGAGCAGAATCTATACAGGTTATCAGCTTAATATTCTGCCCTGAAATACCGGATGAAAGGCTTATAAGGAGTATAGAAACTATTGATCGTGTCAAAGTTTTCATTTTTTCATTTTTTTAATTGTCAGCCGCGGAATACAGCAGCCGGTTCAACATTTTTGATTGTACGTATGGAGAAGAACAGAGAACTGCCAACCGAGATGAATACCGTTACCAGGAACAAGGCAGCATATTCCCTGAATGAATAACTGATCAGAAGACCGGCATTGGAGACTCCTGCCCTGAACCCCTCAAGCAGTATCATAGCGATAATGAAACCAATAACTGCGAACAGGAAGCTCTGTGTCAGAATTAGCCGTGTAATATACTGGTTAGTTGCACCAATGGCCTTCAGAGTCCCATAATCCCTTATTCTGTCAACAGCTGAAGAATATAGTGTAAGGCCTATAATAAAGAATCCGCTGAAAACAGCAAAAATAACAAGCGAACCAATGCTGGTTCCGATGTTTGACGATATGGTAATATAGCTGATCGTTGTTTTCCTCAGTTTCTCTGCATTCCATGCCTTGATACCATATACCGATCTGTTTATGTTATTGACAACATTATCAACAGCGTATCCGGGTTTGACCTGTATAGCTATTGTACTTACTTTCGATTCGGGGAATGATGTATAATAACGTGCCTTCGATATTGTTGTATAGAAAAATGACCCGGCAAAGCCTCTTGCATTTTTTGTCTCCAGCTTTATAATTGCACTTTTACCGTTGATCTCAACTCTTGTGCCCAGTTTTGCGGGATAATCAAATGTGGTCTGGTCGTAATACTCCGCCGATACAGCTCCATCATCATTAAGCGAAAGAAGATCCCCCTTGTATATGGATTCAGGTTTCGGGCCGGCAATAAACATTGGTGCTTCACTTCCAATAATAAGCACAGGTGCCAGCTTCCCGTTCTCAAATTTGACCGATGCTGCCGAAACTACTATCGGATAAGTATTCATGACTCCTTCTATGCTCCTCAACTCCCTTACAAGACTTTCATTAAGTTTGGGAAGTTCATTCGCATTCCTTGTAATATTATCAACAACCCAGATCTGGCCAATATCCTGCCTTGAGTTACTTACAAGACCACCCATTAATCCTGTAAGAAAACTCAGAATCCCTACCTGCTGACCAATAAGAAAGATACTGACTACAATACCAATTATTACTCCAATGCTCTTTACCTTGTCATATCTCATGAACCTGTATGCAGTAGCGATCATAATTATTCAGTATTAAGTTTAATTACCGATTCGACCTTTGAGTTCAGGATAAGCCCGTTTTGACCATCAAGTCTTATTCTTATTTCTCTAACGAGCCGGTCTTCCTGATCATTAGCTCTCTGGGAGAATAGCGACTTCTTTTTGAGGTAGGGGGAAAGGAAAATGACTTTCCCCTTTGCAACAACAGAATCGCTTCCAACAAACCTGATATCAGCATCGAGACCATTGCTGAGCCTGCCTGCAAAAAGCTCATCGACTTCAGTCCTTACTGTCATTGGTCCTGAAGGGGCGACCTCTGCAAATGTTTCAAACTGGTTTACCGCACTCCCTTTATTAATCTTAAGTTCGAGAAGGACTCCATCATACGGTGAGCGCAATATTTTTTTATCAGCTTCGGCTTCAGCATATCTGACCTGCTCGGCCATTTCCCTCAGCCTGCTGGCAGATAGTGCCACCGAAGCCCTGTCCTTTTCAACAACCAGAGAAAGGGTAGTGACTTCAGTCTCGAGATCATCGCGAGCCTGCTTTGTCTCGGCACCTAAGGATGCCAGGCTTATTACCGACTCCAGGAGTTTCTTCCTATTGGCAAGCCTTGCCTCCGATTCCTTCAAGTCAAGCTTATCAATATCTACCTGCGACTTCTGTGAACTGTACTGGCTCCTTAACTGCGATACCCTTATAAGTTCAAGCTCGTCATCCAGTAACACAAGAGGCTCATCCTTCTTGATACTGTCCCCGTCGTTCCTGTAGATCTCTTTTATAACTCCTCCTGTTGCAGATGCAAGGCTGATAATCTCATTTTCGGGTTCCACCTTGCCTGTCCCGACAACTTCGGAAACCTCAACCTTTGCGCTGTTAACTGAATAAGATTTAGCGACTGATTTTTCTTTATCTTCCTTACTGCCGCTGCAGGCTGTAATAATAAGTGGTATAATGACCAGGTAAATTATTTTATTCATTGCTGTAAGATTATTTTTCTTTATTATTGATTTTTTGATTCTCAATTATGAAATATCTCATCCTCAGATGGTTTATCGGAAGCGATCCCGTTATTGACATAAATGATCCTGTCGGCAAATGGCTTTAGTCTCAGGTCATGAGTCACCACAATTACAGATTTTCCGGAATCTGACAGCATTTTAAGCTCTTCCATTACTATACCAACACTCTTGATATCGAGTGAAGCGGTTGGTTCATCGCAAAGCATTATAGATGGTTCTGTAACAAGCGCTCTTGCAATTGCAACTCTCTGCTGCTGTCCACCACTGAGGTTTTTCGGCAGGCTCCTGACCCTGTCTTCCATGTTAACCTTTTTAAGAGCCTCTTCAGCCTTTAACTTAGCCGCCTTTTTGCCAGTCCCGGAAAGTCTTAGCGGATGCATGACATTCTCCAGAGCATTAAGCGGTGCAAGCAGGTTGAAGTTCTGAAAAACAAAACCTATATTGTTAAGCCTCACCCTAGCCAGCTCCTTATCACTGAGATTATTTACAAGAAGGTTGTCAATATATACTTCACCTGCGGTCGGAAAAATCACACAACCCAGGAGAGAAAGAAGAGTTGTTTTTCCTGAACCTGAAGGACCTATTATCAGTGTTAGCTCCTTTTTCCTGAAATCGAATGTTGTCGGCTGGAGGGCAGTAATAACAGTGTCGCCTGTTTTGTACTCTTTACTTGCTCCCTTTACACTGGCTGCTATTTCCATAAATTATTTGTTTATTAAATCTAATAACAATATAAGTACAATAATGTTCATTAATATCTTTATTAATACGTTTTTGAACTATTATTGTCTATTTTTGTTTTCGTTTAGAAAGTATGCCAATTATGAAGAAGAGCGAAATTCTCACAACCCTGATAAACCGTTTCTTTTCCTTTGATTCGGAGAAGGGAAATCAGCAGGAGTATTCAATGGAAGAGTTTCTTGGTTATCTGAATGATAAATCAGGCAGTCATGAGTTGGCAATGAGAGAAATTTCGGGAGAAAACACAGGGTGGTTTAACAATGAATACCGCAACACCACAAGCGATATTTCAATTTTAATTGTTCTGATGAATCGCTATGCAAAATGGTATATAAAAAAGGTACTGAGGAATAGTCAGTTGCAGACACCTGATGAGTTTTCTTTCTTGATTACCCTCTTGACTTACGATAGTTTAAGTAAGAGTGAACTGATCACAAAACAGGTTATGGAAAAGACTTCCGGTATAGAAGTCATCCGCCGGCTGTTAAAGAAAGGATTGATAATTGAATCAGCAGATGAGAATGATAAGAGAAGTATCAGGGTTTCCATAACCAAGGCAGGAAGAGAGGAGATACTAAGGATGCTTCCGTTTATGAGCCAGGTGGCGAAAATTGTCGTTGGAAATCTCTCTGCCCAGGAGATAAACACGCTTTCATACCTCCTTAAAAAACTCGATTATTTCCATAATGATATTTACATCAATAAAAGAGGGCAGCCTCTCAGCGAGATACTGAGTGAAACTTTAATCAGGTGATGCTATTCAGATGATTTGCTGCGCATAATTTCAGGATGTACTGAAAGATGGATTTTTACTAAAGCATAAGTTTTAATTAACAGGTATTTATAATTTGAAAATTATCAATAAATTGATTTCTGCAAAATGGCAAATATAAAAAGCTTACGTTCACTGGGTCAGACAGGTATAATGGTTTCTCCCATAGGGCTTGGTTGCTGGCAGTTCAGCAAACAAAAGAATATGGCCGGAAAATTCTGGCCCAATCTTGAGGACAATCTGATTGAAAGGATTGTTTCACTTTCCATCGAAGGAGGTATTAACTGGTTTGATACTGCCGAAATCTATGGAGGAGGGGAATCAGAGAAAGCTCTTTCAAAGGCTCTTAAGGCAGCCGGTAAAGAACCTGGTGATGTCGTTGTAGCAACAAAGTGGTGGCCCATGTTCAGATTCGCTTCAAACATAAGTAAAAATATAAATAAACGCATCAGTTTTCTCGACCCTTATCCTGTCGATCTCTACCAGGTTCACCAGCCGTGGAGTTTCTCCGCCGAAAACAGAGAAATGGAAAAAATGGCTGAACTTGTCAACAGGAAACTGATAAAAGCTGTGGGTGTGAGTAATTTTTCTGCTCAGAAAATGGAAAACTCCTGGGCGACTCTGCAAAAAATTGGAATCCCGCTTGCAACTAACCAGGTTAGGTATAACCTGCTTGACAGAAAAATTGAATCGAATGGAGTGATGGATCGTGCAAAAAAGCTTGGAATAACCATAATTGCATATTCACCTCTCGCACAGGGTATTGTAACCGGTAAGTTTCATGAAAATCCTCAGCTGCTAAACAATATCGGATTCAGAAAATACAGTCCGCAATTCAAGTCTGAAGGGCTTGAGAAGAGCCGTCCGGTAATTAGTTTATTGAAAAAGCTTGCCTTAAAGTACAATGCGACAGCTGCTCAGGTGGCTCTAAACTGGATTATTCAGTATAATGGCGATATGGTTGTGGCAATCCCCGGCGCAACAAAGGAGATCCAAGTTAAGGAGAATTTGGGAGCTTTGGCATTCAGGATCTCTGATGAGGATATGGTCAGTCTGGATAAAGTGAGTTCGATATTCAAATAACTGCATGAACCACTGACCCTTACCACTCTACGCCGGAGTTAATACCTACAGAGTAAAAGTGTATGTGTATTTCAGAAGAATAGACCTGTTGTTAAATACCGGAAGCCATGGATCTTCAATATTCCTGTAGGTATTCCTGGCTTCGTTGAATACAATGTAGAAATCATTTCCCTCTCGTGGATTATACCGGAACCGGATATTTGAGGAAAAATTATTCTCTACGCTGTTATACTGCACAAAAGCACTTACAGAGAGGGCTGTAGTAAACATGATCTGAGTTTTGAATCTGGCAATGTTTCCGGTGAAATCCTGGGTGCGTTCAGGAAACTTCACATGATTATACTCATATGCCAGGCTTAGCTGTAACGAAGAACCAATATTCCAGACTGGTTCAATCCCTACAGTAAAACGATTGCCATCATAGAACTCTCCTGCAAACGCATCAAGATTCATCATTAGTCTTCTTGATGCGGAGGTATGCAGGTGTGTCTGAAACTGTAGGAAATTGTATTTCCCAACAGGGACACTTGCATCTTCAGATAAATAGAATTCTTTATCTATATTTTCATAAGAACTGGTTAAAGCAGCCATTCCGTTAAATCCTGATTTGAAATTGAATTTATAAGCCAACTCCGTCTCCGATGTCTGAGTTACATTGGCTGAATTGCTGAAATACAACTCTTCATTAAGTTCAAACTTATGGTTCATTAGCAATGAACTTTCTCCAGGTATCCACCCATACTGAAGACTGCCGGCATAAAATGAATAGTCTTTTCTCTGCTGAAAACCCATAGCAGGCTTAAAATCCTTTCCACTCAAGGTATAAGTAAAATCATATCCCAGCCCCTTATCATTATACCTCTTCCAGTTAAGAAAGATCCTTGTCGGATCGAGCGAAACAGGATTATTACGGATTGTTTCTGCCATTACCTGTGCAAGTTTGACATTTATATAATCATTTTTAAGAACTTTGAATATCCCATCGACACCATAAGAGGTACTAAAGTATCCATCCATTCCCAATCTTGATGTAAAAATTCCACCTATATAACTGTTGCGGTTAATAACCTGCCGGCGAAGCCTTAGAACTCCAAAATTTTCTGAAGGTAATGAGCTTTGTGTGGTATCAGTCGGATCGAAAGATTGTGTCTGCAGTTCAAGAAACCCTATATCCCATTTGCCAGCCATACCTGTTATCCTTGCCCCTCCAATTATGGGCACTTGTTCTCCCTTATAAAGGCCGATCTGGCGGCTGTAGAAAATGTTACTCTTTCCCTCAAATCCAAAATTGAAAATACTTGAGCGCTCCTGGAAAAAGGTTCTCTTTTCAGGAAAAAAGAGTGAAAACCGCGTGAGGTTGATCTCCTCATCATCTGCCTCCACCTGGGCAAAATCAGTATTTACAGTTACATCAAGGGTCAGGTTGTTTGTCAACCCATATTTTGCATCCAGCCCTGCATTAATTTTAGGACTTCCCTTTAAATCAAATGCCGTACCAGATCCATTAAGCACATTATCCTGCTGATAACCAGTTAAGGCATAAGGGGCAATATAGAATGGTTTTTTCGATTTAATCCCTTCAAATGAAACCTCATTGGCTTTGGATGGACGATAAGTACTATACAGGCCCCATTCGGGTGGTATTGCAGGAAAAATATCAACTTCATTCTTATGTGCAATTCTCCTGAAGCAGATCAATCCCATTAACACATTTCCATTATCTTCCTTAAACCTCATGCTCGAAAAGGGAATTCTCATTTCAAGGTACCACCCGTTGTCATCCCTTGTTGTCTTTACATCCCAGAAAGTATTCCAGCTGCTATTGAAAGGCGGATTGCGCGGGTTATTTGATATTGCATCATTCAGTACCGTAAGATCAGTTCTGAGGCCACTTGGTGTGGTTGAAAAGACCAAGGCATTCTCCTTGTCGTTAAATGAATCAATTAATATTGAAAATGACTCATTGCTGTTTGACGCTTCATCGCGTTTTTTAGAAGTCACAAGCATTTTCGATGCATTGGAGTCAAAAAGCCTTGCTCCGACATAGATAAATGTATTGTCGTAGCATATAAGAACTTCACTCTTTTCTGTAGGCTGGTTGCCGAAAGTCGGTGTATGCATAACCATAGGCAATCTCTCTGCACCTTCCCAGCATACTTCATTGACAATCCCATCAAATTTTATTTCTCCGTTTATCTGTGGAATAGAGGTCAGTTCCTGTGATTGCGCAGCGGGAAATGATGAGATGGTTATTAATATAATTATTGCTCTCTTTAAAATAGCTGTTTTCATACGCCACATTTTATTTTTTTATAATTCTTAAATCAGGTTTGTCATAATGGTACAAATCTAGGAGGGAGAAAGACCTCTGCTTAAGAATAATGTGTGAGGCTGTAAATAAAGGCGGTGAGATGACAAAAAATAACTTTCAATAAAACCGGTGAGGTGTGTATTCAGGTTTTGTGCTACACTTAAGGCATGCGATATCACAAACATTCCCGGCAAGCCCTGTTAACGGTGCCGGATATATACTTCTTCCCTGACCCATAAGCCAGATTAGAACAGGTCTGATGCGACCTGTGTATTATCTTAAGTTATTGGTTTATTCCTCCAAACCAGATCTTGAATTCCGGAACCCTGGCTTTGCTTACCAGAATTCTTTCCGGTACTGAAACCTTCAGGTTCACCGACAACCGGCTGTTAAACCAGAGATCAATGTCTTTAATGGCTTTCCTGGATATTATAAACTGCCTGTTCGCACGAAAAAACATATTCGGATTAATCATACCTTCAAGTTCATCCAGGTTATTATCCATATTGTAGGTTTTGTCATTGTATGAAATTGCCTTAACTATTCCATAGTCGATAAAGATATATGCAATATCATCTGTGTTAAGCGGGATAAGTTTATCCCCTTTAACGGGTACTAGAAAGTTATTTTTATAGATGATATTCTTTTTAAAATAGTCTAACAGGCTCTGCAGATCAGTTCCTTTATCTCCACTTCTACCTGTAAGTCTCCTGCACTTCTCAAGTGCTCTTATAACAGAATTGTTATCAATGGGTTTAAGGAGATAGTCGATGCTGTTTACTTTAAACGCTTTAAGGGCATATTCATCATATGCAGTAGTAAATATAACAGGACAATCAACCCTTACCCTGTCGAATATTTCGAAAGCTGATCCGTCGGCAAGATGTATATCAAGGAACAGGATATCCGGCGAATTATTCAGTGTAAACCAGGCAACAGTTTCATTTACACTTTCAAGTGTGGCAATAATATCAATAGATTCGATTTCATTAAGTATACCCTTCAGATTCTGAGCTGCAAGGGTTTCATCTTCAACTATTATAGCTTTCATTGTCAGGAGGATTTAATAAAGGAATCACCACCAGGAATTCTTCGCTTTTCTTGGTTATCAGGATCTCTTTTCCTGCCAGGAACATATATTGTTTTGCCAGATTCGAAAGACCAACGCCACTACTGTATTCCGGGGAATTCCTTTCCTGGATAATATTTGATATTCTTAAAGTCTGATCGCTCTTTGTTTCAATCATAATTGTTAACGGATGCCTTTTACTGATCTCGTTATGCTTGATGGCGTTCTCAAGAAGTGTCTGGACGGCAAGCGGTGGTAACCTGTAATTTTCGTACTTTTCATCAATCTGTTTTTCGATCAGCAGATTTTGGCCAAAACGTGTTTGCAACAAAAACATATAAGAGTCAGCCACTTCAATCTCCTCTTTGAGACTCCGGGTCTGGCTTTGATTACTCTGCAATGTGTATCTCAGAACCTGTGAAAGATGATTAATATAGTTTTGTGCATTTCCGGTATCCTGATTAATCAGCTCTTTCAGGGCTGTCAGCGAGTTGAAAAGGAAATGAGGACTCACCTGATTCTTCAGGGATTCATACTGTGTAATGAGATTCTCACGTTTAAGTTTCTCATTTTCAAATCTAAAAGCCTGTTTATCATAGACTGCCTTAATGAAGAAAATACCTGAAAGGACTACTATTCCTGTGAAAATGTCCCTGGAGGTATAAAGTAAATTGAAGCTTTTCTGAAGCGTACTATCGCTTAATAAACGCTTGACAGCAAAGAAAGAGTCGCTCAGAAGCGTTACTGAAATCAGAGTCAGAATGATCGATGCAGAAATCCGCTTAATATCTACCCTTATTGTGCTGTCAAGAGGCCTGATTATAAAGTAATTGAGAATAAAAGTGCCAAAAGCGACCATTGAACTGATGAATACCTCAGAAATTGAATCGAATAGAGGATTCACAATAGCTCTTCCCCTTCCTCCCCTGGTTTCCACCCCAAACCGATCAAGAATGGTGCTGAAATGAATCAGAATACCCAGAAATATTGATATTATCAGAACAATTGCAATATACTGCCAGAATTGCTTCTTTTTCATTTTTCAAAGATACATCGTTAAAAATTGAACGGGTGAACAAAATATGCAGAACTACAGAAAGTGTACTCAAAGCTGACAAAATACTGAATGAAGTTTATAAAATTAGCTGCTGAATCCAATATTCCAGGTAAAAGATATTTTATATGCCAGGAATGCTGTTTCAATCCTTTTTTTTGCCGTTTAACAAAAGTAATTCAGTATTGCTTTTCACCTTACTTATCTTTGAAAGAAATTAATCTGAGATAAATGGATAGCTCCGAAATCTTCGAAAAGTAAAACTATAGAGTATTGAATGTAAATCTTCCAGGGCGATTGCCGGACAAGAAACATAGAAATCTTTACAATTGTATTTTTTGACCGGAGAATATTTAAAAAGTATAATTTAACAAATTGAAAAAATGAAAGTAATAAAAGGTTGTTCTTTTAAGTCCATAAAGTATAAACCCTTTTTTCTTTTTTTTTGCCTTATAATTATTGCCAGCAATAACTTTGCCCAGCTTAAGACTGACAGGATTCAGGATTCTGATCCCGATACAGCCTGGGTATCACTGAACAAGTCAGTACCCTCTTTTGCAACATATCAGCTTTATCCTACTCCGGCAAGAGGAAAAGACACTTTTGGAAGTTTTATGATCTATCTTCCTGAAGAGTACAAAAATACCTCGAACCGCTACCCGGTAATTTACTATTTGCACGGGGGAAATGGAAACCAGAGAGAGGGACAATGGCTGATGAGCGTGGTGGACAAGGCTATTGCAGCTCAGAAAATGCCACCGGTAATTATTGTAAGTGTGCAGGCCTTACCCATAGGATGGTATTGCAATGCCAATTTTGGAGCAAAAGGAGTAATCAGTGGACCTGTTGAAAATGTCTTAATAAAGAACCTTGTACCGTACATCGATACTCATTATCGTACAATAGCTAACCCCACCGGACGTGGATTGGAGGGCTGGTCAATGGGGGGCTTTGGAGCAATAAGGCTTGCTTTTAAATATCCTGAATTGTTTGGTTTTGCTTCATCCCTGGCAGGTGCCCTGATTGAATTTCAGGACGAACACAATCCACAGTATCTGGTCAATACATTTGGTCCTGCAACCGGACCCGGCTCAGAAAAATCAATTGAATATTTTAACGCAGTACACCCACGATTTTATGCAAAGAAGAATGCTGAGCTTATAAAGAGCAATGTAAAAGTGAGGCTTATTATCGGCGATCAGGATTGGTTGTACAACAATAAGGGTAAACTCATAACCAAAATCTTCAGTGATTATCTCGATTCATTAGGTATAAAGCATGACTATTCAGTTTTAAAAAATGCCGGACATATGTTTCCTGTTGAATTCGCTGACGAAACCAGAGAATATCCTGTACAATTTTGGGTGGATGCTTTTAACCCCTTATTATAACTTTGAAGGATCAAAGCCCATATTAACTTCCTTAAGCAGTTGGGCCCTTTTTTAAAAACTGCTTCTTAAAAAGTTGAATTAATTGATTAAAGTAATAACAATAATCTATGGCAAAGAGAACAATTATTCCGGCGATAATCGCAATAGTGTACTGCCTTTCCTGCGTGACAGCAGTTGGACAGTCAATAAATCCCCTGATTTTCCCCAAGGATAACTTTACTGTGGAAACCAGGATGGTAAAAACATCTTCAGGCGAAAAGAAGATCACATATCATTCCTACAGGCATATACTATATGTTGCAAAACCGGTTGACAAAGATTTTCAGAGTATGGACCTCAGCGTTCCAGTTAAGATCGATGATGTAACTATAGAAGCAACAAATGCTCCGATTTTCTTTTCCATAGGTATAGGTGGATATATGTCGGTCAGAAATGCTGGCAATGCAGTATCCCGTGCGGGAGCAGATGCGCCTGGTGGTATTGGAGCTCCCCCTTCCGGTGGTCGAGGTGGACAACCTGGTGGAATGCTCCCAGGAGCTGGAGGATCAGGAGGAACGGGATCATTAAGCAGCAGAGCTGATCTGGCCCTGGCTGCAGGGTTTGTGGTAGTAACACCAGGATGCAGGGGCCGTGACAATAAAGCCGATGACGGGACTTTTTACGGTAAAGCCCCTGCTGCAATAGTCGATCTAAAGGCTGCTGTCCGCTATTTACGGTATAATAAAGGCAATCTACCAGGCAATGTCGATCAGATTATCTCTGTCGGATGCAGCGCAGGTGGCGCAGTTTCGGCTCTTCTTGGGACATCTGGCAACAACCCGCTATACGACTCTTACTTAAAAGAAATCGGCGCAGCTGATGCAAATGATAATATTTTCGGAAGTGTCTGTTACAGCCCCATCACTGATCTGGAAAATGCCGATGGAGCCTATGAGTGGATGTTCGGCACCTATCCAACCAAATCAGGACTTGTTGACCAGGAAATATCAAAACAATTGAAAGCCATATATGAAGACTATCAATTTTCGTTGAAGCTACAGGGGAAAAATGGCTTTGGATACCTCACTGCCGACAATTACGATAAATATCTCCTTCATTATTTCCTTATCCCTTCTGCCAATGAGTATTTAAGAAAGCTCACGGAGGGAAGGCGAAATGAGTACCTGGCAATAAACAAATGGATCACCTGGACTGAAAAAGGAGCCTCCTT
The DNA here is from genome assembly GCA_963782945.1 of uncultured Bacteroidales bacterium. Taxonomy (GTDB): domain Bacteria; phylum Bacteroidota; class Bacteroidia; order Bacteroidales; family VadinHA17; genus LD21. The sequence continues at coordinate 15,598 of CAWALO010000003.1, read as the reverse complement.
TTCTTTCCCGGATTACGTATCACACGTCGGCAGAATGAAAAGCATGCCTGCCTTCGATGATTTCAACAGGACACAGCCTGAACCCATTTTATTTGGCGACAAGACCATCAATTCGAGACACTTTACTAATTTCAGCCTGCAGCATTCAACCGGAGACAAGAATGCTATGATAGACAACGACTTAAAAATGATCGTCAACATGATGAATGCGAATTATTTCATAAGGGAGGACAATAACGGTTGTGCAAACTACTGGTGGCTTCGAAATGGCACCAGCGACAACCATACGTCACAAACCGTAATGGTGAATCTTGCCACAGGCCTTGAGAATCGGAACAAGATTGTGGATGCTGCGTTATTTTGGGATGGGGGACATTGTGCTGATGATGATCCGGAAGGTATGGTCAGATGGATGGGCAAAGTAACCAATTATTCAGTAAAAAACTAATCCTGATGCTGTTATCATCATGATATCTTTTCTAAGGTCGACTATTTAAACCTGTCAGAATTAAAAGTTGCAACCATTAAATCGACTTTATTTTTATCTAAAGCCACTGGTTTTTCACAATTAAGCAAACAGGGATAATAATGAATTCTAAATATACTGATTCAGATTCTTTGTTTAGCATAATCAGAGGGGGACATTCCAAACAGTTCCCGGAAACATTTGGAAAAATAGGAAAGATTGTTGAATCCCACCTGGTATGTAACTTCTGCAATATTGCCAAAACCTTTATCAAGTAACTGTGCAGCTCGTTTCAGACGGATAGTACGAATGAATTCGCTGGGCGATTGATCGGTTAATGCCTTAAGTTTCCTGAACAGCTGCACCCGGCTAAGTGCCATTTTATCTGTTAGCTTGGAAACATCAAAATCAAAATTATTTATATGTTCCTCAATAATGTCAATTGTCTTGCCAAGGAATTTTTCATCTTCGGAGGTAATCGAAATATCCCTGGGATGCAATCTGACATCCCTGCTAAACTGTTCCCTGAGCATTTTACGTTGCTCAATAAGGTTTTTTATCCTTACAACCAGTTCCGGCATGTTAAATGGTTTGGTAATATAATCGTCGGCTCCTTTTTCAAATGCTTCTATTCTGTTCTCAACTGATGTTCGTGAAGTCAGCATGATGACAGGAATATGGCTTGTCCTCAGGTCGGTTTTGAGTTTTTTACACATTTCCAGTCCGTCCATCTCGGGCATAACAAGATCGGTAATGATAAGATCGGGGACCATTTCAACGGCTTTATTAAGACCCTCCTTCCCATCCCCGGCCTCGTACAGGAGGAACCTGTCTTCCAGGTTCTCAATAATATGAGCACGTAAATCATTATTATCATCCACTAAAAGAATCTGTGGCCTGTCTGAGACTTCCCCGACATTTATAAATTGATCTTCGTATCCATGAGTTTCATATGGCAGGACAGCATGAATCGTAACAAAGGATTCGTTTATGTCGCTCCATTCCCTGAGGATGTATTCCCCTTGCTGAAGGTGTTCAAATCCTAGCGGAATGATGACGGTAAATTCACTGCCCTGCCCCGGTTTTGAATTCATGAAGATCTCTCCACGCAGCATCTTTACAAGCTCTTTGGTAAGGGATAATCCGATTCCTGTACCACTAAGATCCATTCTGACAGTGCCCTCCAGTTGATAAAACCGGTCAAATATCTTATCTGACATTTCAACCGGAATGCCCGGACCTGAATCCTTAACGGATATCTCAATAACATTTGGATACCGGTCCTTATAAATTTTAACTGAGCTGTCAATTATGCCTCCAGCAGGTGTGAATTTGAATGCATTTGATAAAAGGTTGTAGACAATTTTCTCAATTTTATCCTGATCATAATAAGTCCTGAATTCATTTCCGGGAATCTGTAATTTGAACCTGATATTGTTCCTTTCAGCCAGTGGAGTAAAGCTGTTAAAGAGGATCATCAGGAACCTGTATAAATCCGACTCGATAAGTTCAAGTTTCATACTTCCCGAATCAATCTTTGAAAGGTCGAGCAACTGGTTGGTCAGAGCCAGCATTCGGGAAGCACTCCGGTGCATTCTTTCCATCGTGATCCTGTTTTTTTCGGTCAGCTCTTTTTTTGTAAGCATATCTTCCAGAGGACCTAAGATAAGAGTAAGGGGAGTACGGAATTCATGGGAGATATTTGTAAAGAACCTGGTTTTCATCTGATCCATCTCCATTATCTGTATGTTTTTCTTTTCTATCTCCTGTTTCTGTTTTATCACCTCTGCTGTACGTTCCTGTACTCTGCTATCTAGATACATCTTTGCTTCAAAGTTCCTGAGCAGTGAACTCATCTGCTGTGTGAAAACCATGAAAGATGCTTTTATTTCCTCATCTATCTCATCATAGTAGTCCTTTTTTTCAAAAGAAATACCTCCCAGGAGCATACCATGAAGATTTCCATCCTCATCATAAAAAGGCGAGATTATAATACTGACCAATCCTAATGTTCCAAATGGTTTTGATGCCGGCTCAGCCTGTTGCGTCAAAATATTACCTGTTTTTATGAATTCTTTGGAGGATATCCAATTGCCATCCAATTGCCATGCTTCTGGTGACACATGCTCGGTACCATAAAATGCTTTAACCTTCATGACATTCTCAGCTCTGTCATAAGTATAGAAAGCACTGCATTCGACTTCGAAGGTCTCAATAACAGATTCAATGGTGATATCAGCAAATTCCTCCAGACTCTTTGCCTGAATTACTTTTTGACTATACTTATTAAAAGATTTAAAACGGGACAGGTCACGGTCAAGTTTACTCCTGGTAACTATAAGATCCTGCTCCACTTTCAGGAAACGGATGATCTGTGTCTGGAAATCATCGCATTTACTTTTTAGTTCAATATAGGATGGTTTGTTTTCCATACATTATGGGTTATTTTAACTATAATCCACATGCACACAATGCACTCCCTTTCCCTCCATCCCGGGTTGAAAACATGCACTATCGGAGATACAATCGGCTTTCTTGAGATTACCCGATTTCCATTTCTTTAACAGGTCAGGTTCACGGATCAGGGGCCGGCAGAGTGATACATAATCTGTAACTCCTGTCTTAACCAGTTCGTCTGCAGTTTCGAAGGTCCTTATCCCTCCCACCAGCATAACAGGTATCTTAACTTTTTCTTTAAGACGTTTTGCAGCTTCAAGGTAATAGACATCTTTCCTTGAGACAGGTGAGAATGAGCCGTCCGGATTGCCGGTTAAGAGTGCTCCGATAGTACCACCGCTTATCTCAATGGCATCAACTCCGGCATTCTCGAGCATTGCAGATACTTCGAGCATTTCATCAGTATTGAATCCACCGGGAAGAAAATCATCGGAATTGATCTTTACCAGGACAGCAAAATTATCACCTGTTGCTTCTCTGATCCTTCGGGCAACTTCAATTACGATCCTTGCCCTGTTTTCCAGGCTGCCCCCGTATTCATCTGTTCTTTTGTTGAAGAATGGAGAAAGGAACTGGCTCAGCAGCCAGCCATGGGCCGCATGTATCTGTACTCCGTCAAATCCTGCCTCTTTTGCCCTGACGGCAGCATTACGAAAAGCATTTACAGCTTCATAGATATCGGATTTTGACATTTCTTTTCCAATCTTACTATCCGGGGTTTTAAGTGAAGAGGGGCCCAATGGTACACTTCCGCTTAAAATGGGTGTGGAAAACAAGCCTCCATGAACCAGTTGCATCACAACCGGCGATCCTGCCTTGTGTACAAAATATGTCATTCGTTCAAGACCCGGCAGGAGGTTATCATCATAAGCACCCATCTGACCGGGAGCACAAACAGCATTCCTTGAAACATATGTCATCTCGCTTATAATCAATCCGGTTTCCCCACGTGCAACCGGTAACACAGAACTGATAAGAGAGGAAGAACAGGATCCGTCGTGATTTGATTTCCCCTGCCATGTGGCAGACCAGACAAAACGGTTTTTCAGATTTATATTTCTTATTGTTGTTTTATCGAACAACCTTGATCTTTTTACAACTTCGGGTTGAAGTTGTATATCTTCTTTTTTAAATTCCTGTTTATGTTTTACAATAACATATAAGGAGGTTGTATATGTTTGTATACGGTTTTTACCGGCCAATGGGGTGTACTCGGCACCGCCATACATCCCGAACCATGGTATATCTTCCCCCCTGCATAGCGGATATTGCAACTTGCTGATTATTTCTTCCTTTATGATCCGGTTAAAGAGCAATTTCCCCCTTGCAGCACAATCGGCATGGAAAACGGCTACAGGTTTCCTGCCTTCAATACGGTCAAGTATCTGCACCATCAATCGTTCAACTCCGTCAAGGATCTTACTTTCATTTCTCCGGGTTAGCCATAATTCTCCCTTTTCAGGAAGGGTAAGGATCCCGTATATACTCATATCCGGCCTGGGCAATGCTGCATATACCAGATATCTGCTGCCATATTCTTCATGAACTTCCGACGGCAGCTCTATTGCCAGCGGGGCAAATACAAGTACATCAGAAGCTGATGAAGTTTCCGGCAATCCCAGTTTTTCTGTCCATCTTTTCCATGCCGGTTTCCCGTCCAGTTCAAATATGACGTCTTTGTCTGCCCGGGTAATTTTGAAAGGATCGCCCACCACTTCAAATCCGTGGTTGCCCAGGCTTATAACTTCCAGTGACGGATCAGCAAATCCGTACATGATGGCCCCTCTTTCAAATATCTGCTCACCGATAAACTGGAAAGAACTTATCATCTTCATATTATCAACAGAGGCTCCGCCATTTATAGGGATGTCAGGGCCAAAAACGGATTCAATGCCATCTATTATTTTACCTAGATTTGAAATTGTGAAAGAAGGATGTAGAAATAACATATTGATCTCAGAACACTTACTCTTAAGATCTTCGGCCATTTGACGCCCCAGTTCGTATCTGTCAATCTTTGTTGCAGCATCTTTACCCGTTACTGCAAATTCATTCTTATTCCCTTTTACAGCCATAATTGCAATGGCCTTCAATGATTCATTCGGTCCTTCTTTACCTATAACACCGGCACAGGTGCACCCTGCAATCTGGGCACCGGGAGAAAGTTTGAGGGCTTCATTTAACAAATCCCTGAAATTATGTCCAATGGCCGTATAGATGATCAAAAGGTCACAATCAAGACTGTTCTCACCGTCAAGGGCATTTTCAAGGCACTCCTTTATGGCTCTCCTTGAATCAACAATACTTGTACTGGCGGAAAAAAATCGTAACATGGTTTATAATTTTCTAGTTGATATCGTTAAACATCATATCAGGTACAGGTTTATGTTGGAACAGACATTAATATTTTAATCCCCGGAATATCATTTGCATTACATTTTCTTTTCAGATAACCAGCATCTCTATCATTATCTGAAATATTCAGTATCAAGTTATGAATTTCTGAAGGACAAATCAATATTTTGATCATCTTTGACCTGAGGAATGAAAAAGTCTGAACTCTGGCAGATTTTAACTTGACTATCTTCCTTATCATAACCTTTTATTATGAAGGTATAACAATATTTAAGCATAATTGTACGGATACTGAAACAGGGTAGTCCGGGAATCTCACGTTCCCTGCAGGTGTTATGTCCTTCATCATGAGCCATATAGATGTCACGACACTCCTGTGGACCATACCTGAACCTTACGTAAGTGATGATTTTTTTAACAGCACTATTGTATCCGGTTTCACATGCAAACTTGCCAGGTCTTTCATACACGATTCATTTAAAGTTCTTGTTTGTCAGATATTTAACCCTTAAATGACAGTTGTTTCTCCATTTTTATGTTTCACATTAGCATATGGCACTTTATTATTCTTTGAACGAGCTATATTATAGTACATAAATGGAGAGAATATAATCCAATCCAGTGCTGAGTGAATTGAATCTTTTGGACAACTCAATTCACATGTTGCACAAAGCAAACATTCAGATCCCCATCTTAGTTTACCTTTCTCGTTTTCATAAATGTTGTTCTCAGGGCACTTCTCAATGCAAATACCACAATTATCACAGGTTTTGTCAGTATAGAAAGCTTTAGTATACAACAGTCTGACAAATGGTCTGACTAAAAAAAGTTGTTCTATTAAATACATGAAATGAGTTGGTGGATCAAATATTTCAACCTTTTGTGAACGGTCAGCGAACCTTGTTGCAACAACACCACCAAATGATTCTGCGGAAGTTAGTTCCTGTTCGGTTGGAGAGTCAGGTGAAAACATAGTACCTCTTTTTATATAGCCAAGCCAGTAATCCGCCCCATAACATCTGAAATAACCTAAATCTCTGGATCCCTTTTTAATTAGCTCTTTTCGGATCCAATTTCCACATTGTCCCTGGTTAGTTCCCTGAAGGATGAAAACAAAACTTGCTTTATTCTCAAGTCCCTTTAGATTCTTAATGAAGTCTTTAACAATAAAAGGCGGCCTGAAAAAATAGGTTGGTGTTCCAATTCCAATAATGTCATATTCTTTAAGGTCAGGTATTGCATCTCTTGTTATTTCAAAATGCATAACATCAAGGTTTGCAGACCTAAGTCCGATTGTGATTTTATCTGCAATTTTCTTTGTTGAACCCGTTTGAGTAAAAGTCGCAATTAGAACTTTAGTCATGGTGAAATGGTTTATATCATTAATTAATGTTATTACTAACTCTTCTGTACTCCTGAATTTATTCTCCCAGCGGCGGAATTACCCCGAGTTGCTGAAGCATACCGAGATTATCCATGCTTACCCATACCTCTGCGATCATTCCGTCTGCAATGCGGAACACCTCTATCCCCTTAATCACGATTCGATTTCCCGTGGCAGGGATCCCCAGGAATTCACCTTTGTGTGTGCTGTTTGCAGTCCACACCTTCGTTACCTTGTCTCCTTCTGCGACAAGGAGGTCGGTAGTGATGTACAAGTCAGGGAAGGCGGTGAAGTAAGCCTGACAGAGTCCTTTATACTGCTCACTATTCTGATCTCCATCAGCAAAGTGCATTACCAGGTAGGCGGGGTAATACTTTTCGAAAGCAGCTATGTTCTGCTTGTTCCAGAAATCCTCAGTGTAGGCTATTATGAATTCCTTGTTCTTTTCTTCAATAGCTTTGAGTTCTTCTGCTTGTCTTTTCTTCTCACTGTCACATCCGGTAAAAACTAACAATAATGACGGTATGATCAAGGCTGTAATTAAAACTGGTTTTCTCATAATTGCGTAAGATTTAATTATTAATAAAAATTACTTTAATATGATGAAATATCTAGGAAATGGCGTTTAGAGTGTTTGTTTATTCAATAAACTACCATGAGTTATTATTTTATAAAATTATGCAGTTAAATAATAACTGTCTAACAGATATATTTCAAGCATTAATACAAATGTTACATTATGAAGAACTATTATAGGAATAAATAGTGAAATTAGTATGAGATTCTTCGCTTCGCTCAGAATCTCATACTTTTAATCGGATACTAATGATAAATTATAGGATCCCGCATAGCTGTCCGGCATAAAAATTTTTTATCCAAATTCACCTCGAAAATCAGCTCTTGGATTTTTATGAGTTTTATCGGTTTGTTCCTGAAATAATTCTTTCGAACACCTATTCCCCCGTAAATGTAACATTAGTATCATTTTTTGTAACAACGGTGTTAGATCTCGAAATTCAAACTGCTGAAATTTGCTGTATGAATTACTATATTATTTGTATCAATCCATTAAAACCTGATTATTATGCACTTAAAGCTAGAAGATCTTCCTCTATACATGGAGTCTCCAGGAACAGAAATGCGTATGCAGACTGGCTGGGGAGGCATGGCAGTTGCCTATTGGGTGATGCCAGGTACTGATTCGAGACCAATGCTTAAGGGATTGCCAAATGACAGCTGTCCTGCCCCTCACTGGGGGTATATGATTAAGGGCTCCCTACAGATCACTTATGATGATGGTACCGTGGAAACTATCAGCGCTGGCGATGTGTTTTACATGCCGGCAGGACATAATGGCCTTTCTGTTGAGGAAATAGTATGGATTGAATTCAGCCCGGAGAAAGAGCTTAAACAGGTCTTTGACCACCTTGCAAAGAAATAATGGCCGTCTTACGGATCTCATCCTCCTATTATAAAGGTATAACTATATTTAACCATGATAGTACGAATGCCTGAGAGAGGCAGCTCAGGGATTTCACGATCCCTGTAGGTATTAAGTCCTTCATCATACACTATGTAGAGATCATGGCCTTCCCGCGGATTGTACCTGAACCTTATATTAGTGATGATCTTATCAATAGCGCTATTGTATTGGGCTAATGAAACCAGTGAAAGCTTGCTGTTCAAAAATGCCGATATTTTTAATCGTCCTATATGCCCCATAAATTTCTGGGTTCGATCAGGAAACTCTACTGCGTTGAACTCGTACATACCTTCTAATTGGAAATGTTTAGATAAATTGGCTTGCGGTTTCAAATTAATTGTAAAACGCCTGCCATCATAAAAAGAACCCGCATTAATAGTTGTTGAAAATTTATAGAGATCCCCTCTTGGTGAATTGAAACTACCCACGATACCATAGAATGTATACTTTCCAATTGGAACATCAACATCATCTGAAAATGAAAATGATTCTGTAACGGTTTCTTTGAATTGCCTGAATGAAATTGAACCGGTCGAACCTGCCCTTGTTTCGAATGCCCATCCTGGACCTATGTCAGAAGATTCAATCTTACCATCCATGTTATGTATGAATGTAATTCCTTCAATAAAAACCTGATGGTTTTGTAATTTAGATTCTTTACCCGGGAACCATCCATATTGCACCCTGTCGCCAAAACGAGTATAATTATCCCGACGTTCATATCCAATACCCGGGTTGAAATCATCCCCGGATCTTGAGTAACTGAGATTATATCCAGGCCCTTTATCATTTCGCCGGGTCCAGTTTACACATATCTTTGAAGGCTCTAAAGCTACTACCTGGTTTTTATTATTATTTTCGAAGCTTTGAGCCCATTTTAGGGTTAGATAATCATCTCCAAATAAACGGAAGATACCATCAATTCCATAAGCAGTATTCCAGCTATCCCTGTTTCTTATTCTGGAAGTAACCATGCCTCCTATATAAGAATATTGATTAATGACCTGCCTTCGCAGCCGCATTACATTAAAATTTTCTGATGGTAGATCCTCAAACTTCTCTGTCTGCATGTTAAGAAACCCTATGTCCCATGGCCCGATTCTGCCAACTACCCTTGCACCGCCATAGATGCGTACCCTGTCTCCTTCGTGCAATCCGATACGCCGGCTATAGAAGAGACGGTCAGCATCTTCAAATCTGAATTCAAAGTTCCCCTGGCGTTCCTGGAAAAAAAGTCTTCTTTCAGGAAAGAACAACGAATACCGTGTAAGGTTAATCATTTGGTCATCTGCCTCTACCTGTGCAAAATCTGGATTTAAGGTAATATCCAGTGTAAGATTGTTTGTAAGTCCATACTTAACATCCAATCCTGCTTCGCGGACAATCTTGTCATTCCTTTGGTAGGCCGTTTCAGCATCATTGAGTTCATTTGATTGTCCTAATCCGCCAAGTATATAGGGAGTAATGTAGAGAGGATTGTGGCGGTTAATTCCTTCAAAAAGAACCTCTTGTGTTTGTGATGGCTTGAAAGCCCCCCAAAAACCAAATTTTTCTGGGATCAATGGGAAAATATCAGATTCGAATTTGCGTGCAATCCACCGATAAGCTGTAATACCCATTACAGTTTGTCCATTTCTTACTTCAAATCTAAGACTTGAGAAAGGGATGCGCATCTCTGCGTGCCACCCATCATCATTTTGTACGGTTGCCACATCCCAGAAGGTATTCCAGTTTGAATTTATATTCTTTGATGGTGCACCATCAGCATCATTTAGCATATTCACATCGGTTCGTATTCCGACCGGAGTGGTAGAAAACACTACTGAATTTTCATTATCATTGAATGCATCGATTATGATGGTCAGCTGGTCTGTATTATATTCCCAGCCATCGCGTTTAAAAGATGTAGCTTGTATTTTTGAAGGCTCACTGTCATATAATCGTCCGGCAACGTAAAGGTAATCATCGTCATAGCCCAATAAAATCTCCGTACCCTCTGATGGTGCACTGCCAAAATTTGGTACCCTCATAACCATTGGTAGTGATCCAATGCCCTCCCACGCAGCTTCATTACTTAAACCGTCAAGTACGACCGGTGATTTAATGCGCCGGATCTTTATAGGTTCATCATGTCCGGATCCTGGATCCTGGGCAAAGCTTCTTGGTATCAGAATTGTCGCAACAATACTTATAACAAAAGATCTGACAAAGTTTGAATATAACCTCATAATCATACTTTTTTTTGGTTTGATGATTATATCTGCTTGTCCGAAAACAGTGAACCTGTTCTATCCCGGCCTGATTATATACACTCTTCGGTCGGCTGAATTTGCCTGCGATTGATATTCTTATGTCCAGCTATACTGTGCTACTGATTAAAATTAGCCCAGTGGCGGAATGACCCCGAGTTGCTGCATCATACCGAGATTATCCATAATTGCCCAGATTTCCTTTATCCTACCGTCGACGATGCGGAATACCTCTATACCCTTGACCACAATTAGCTTTCCCGTAGCTTTTATCCCCAGGAAATCCCCCTTGTGTGTGCAGTTAGCAGTCCAAACCTTGGTTACCTTTTCTCCTTCAGCAACAAGGAGGTCGGTAGTGATGTGTAAATCCGGGAAGGCACTGAAGTACGCCTGGCAGAGTCCTTTGTACTGCTCAACATTCTGGTCTCCATCAGGAAAGTGCATAATGAAGTCAGCGGAGTAATACTTTTCAAAAGCAAATATGTTTGCCTTGTTCCAGAAGTCTTCCGTGTAGGCCTGGATGAAGTCCTTGTTCTTTCCTTCTGATGCAGTTAAATCTTGTTTTTCCATGATTATTTGAGATCTAATTAAAAATAGAAGTTAATTCTGTATCATGAGATATTTATGAGATGGCATTAAAGTGGTTGTTATTGTAATAAATTTCCTTGAGTAATAATTTTATAAAATTATGCAGGTAAATAATAAATGTCTAACAGAAATATTTCAAGTATTAACACATATGTTACATGATATTAGATACTTGTTTTTTGAGAACGCCTATTATCCGAAAATGTAACATAATTATCATTTTTTGAAACAAATGTGTTTGACATTGGTATTTGCGTAGACGAACTTAGCAGGTGAATCTGGTTATATGAATCGTAGAAATTGATAGTGTATATCTTATATCTATCTTCTATTTATTAACCAAAATTTTTCACTCATGAAAACAAAGACATTTTTATTTATGTGCCTTTTTATGGGCATTGGACTGACTCCACTTATTGCGCAAACCTTGCAGAAAGGTTCTGTTTTAGGTTTTCATAACATTACTTTTACTCCTAATCCTGATGTTACGATGAATCAGTGCCTGGATTTTTTTAAAGACAAATATGGGCCGGCCTGGGAAAAAAATTTTCCAGGAATAAAAACATTCGTGTTAAAAGGTATTAGAGGAGAATGTGTTGATTGTATAAGTTTTTTAGTTTTATTTCCATCCGATGATGTCCGGAACAAATACTGGAAAGAAGAAGGTGTCTTTACTGAATCAGGTAGTGCTGCGCGTGAAAAAATGAGTCCGGTGATTGAAGAGCTGGCGAAATTTGGGAAAATTGATGATAGATACACTGACTGGGTTATACAGTAACGTCTGAATAATGAAATACAAAAAAGCCTTCGGAGATCGCATCCAGGGGTTATATATTAAACTTAAACTATATCCTATAAAAAGGATAGGATGAAAATACTTTCTTTACTACTTGTTTTTCTGATTGCCCTTGGTAAATCTTATTCACAGGACTACGATTTAATAGTAAAATCTAGCGGTGATTCAATCGCCTGCCATATAGATAGTATAACAGTTACACATATTTATTTCGAGATGATGAGTAGCAATCACTGGATTCATACCTTTATTGAAAGGGCAAATGTTAATGAATTTCAGCATGATGCGATAAATGCAAAGCAGGTTGTTTTCAAGTCAGGTACTTCCATCATTGAGGAAGGTAGAGACCTTAGGGAATCAATGTTGAAGATCCATCGTAATTACATCATCGGGAATATCAATATTGTTGCTTCTAACATCAATTACGAAAGAAATCTTTTTCGAACCCCCGCATTCCTTGCCAATATAAGATTAGGCTATGGTATAATAAATGATTTACAGGGAGGCGGTAATGTATATAGTGCTGCTATGGTCGGATTGATTGGACAGAAAAATTCTCATTTTGAACTAGATCTTGGAATAATTGCATATAAAGCCTTCAAAACTAATTTTAATCCGTCTTCCTCTGGTGTAATGACGGATGGCTTTATAGGTTACCGATACGAAAAACCTAATGGTATATTTGTTTTCCGTACAGGTTTCATCTATCCATCAATTTATAGTCTTACACTTGGGGCAGGATTTAAATTCTAAATACTCTGAAATGGAAGCATATTCTTAAAATAATCCCGAATATTTTATCTCCCTCTGTACTTTAATCTAAGTTAATTTATTATAAATATTTACATCCGGCTTTAGACGGTCATTTTTCTCAGGCCAGGAGTAGTTAAAGTCACCGGATTTTCAAGTTGCATCTTTGCCGAAAAACTATTTTTGGAGACAAGGAAAAGTTTCAGCTCCTGTCTTCACAGAACCCATACAACTCATACTTAGAATTAGTGTGGGTTACAGAATGTCATAAAAAGAAGCAAGAGGTCGATTTTGACCTCTTGTGCCGTTTGGTACCCCGGAACGGACAAAAGTTGCAACCAGTTTAATAAAATTTATAATATAAAAATGCTCCTGTCTAAGTCTGATATAGTACAGTCAGGATTATTGTGAAGAGGTATAAAGATTATTACAGAAAACTATTCAATACGCATCAAATTATAGAAACTTATGTCTTTTTAATGAAGAACGAAAGAGAATTGGTTGAAAACTATTAACTAATTATAAATCATGTTATTCAACTATCTGAAAATAGCTATTAGAAACATTGGAAGACATAAATTCTATGCATTCATTAATATAGCAGGTCTGACAATTGGATTAGTTACAAGTTTTCTAATTATACTTTATGTTGTTGATGAATTCAGTTTCGACAAGTTTCACAAAGATGCCAGTATGATCTACAGGGTTAATCTTATGGGACGCATGTCTGGTCAGGAATTTACATCTGCATACTCATCGGCACCTCTGGCAGCAGGGTTAGCTGAAGAAATCCCAGAGATTGATAATACATGCCGTATAGCACCATGGAAGGATATTTCAATTGTAGATGCGGAAGATTCGTATACAGAAAAAACTGTATTGCTGGCTGATTCTGGTTTTTTTGATTTTTTTAGTTTTAAACTAATTCATGGTGATCCAAAATCAGTTTTAAGTAACCCCTACAGCATTGTATTAACAGAAACTGCAGCTAAGAAAATATTCGGGTACACCGGACCTGGTGACAGCAAACCTATTGGTAAGACACTGGAATTTGGAACAGAAAAATGGACCTGTACAGTAACGGGTATTGTTAAAGATCCTCCTCTCAATTCTCACTTCCACTTTAGTATGGTCCTCTCGATGGGATCATGGGATTATAGCAGGAATCCAAGCTGGTTAGGAAATTCCCTGATCACCTACATCAAGCTTCATGAGAATGTTGATTGGAAATATGTTGAGTCGAAAATTCCGGAACTGGTAATAAAGTACATTGGTCCTCAGGCACAGCAATATCTGGGAATAACAATGGAAGAATTCTTAAAGCAGGGAGGGGCTTATGGTTTTTACCTTCAGCCATTGCTGGATATCCATTTTGCTCCTGAACCTGATCTACAGCTGGAGCCTGGTGGTAATATGAATACAATCTATCTGCTTGTAGGCATTGTAATTTTCATTATTATGATTGCATGTATTAATTTCATGAATCTGTCAACAGCAAAATTTTCAGGAAGGGCAAAAGAAGTTGGAGTAAGAAAATCACTTGGAGGATCAGTAAGCAGGCTTCGTACCCAATTTCTGATGGAGTCAGTAATGTATACATTGATCTCATTTATTATTGCTCAGATCATCTTAGCACTTATTATTCCTCAGTTTAATATTCTTTCTGGCAAATTGCTTACTGTTAAGTCTTTATATAATTTTTATTATTTGAGTTTCATTGTTGTAATGGTAGTGATTATTGGAATACTGGCTGGCAGCTATCCGGCTTTTTATCTTACATCCTTCAAGCCTGTTGAAGTTTTAAGAGGAAGGCTAAAAACCGGGATGAAAAGCAAAGGGATAAGACGTATCCTTGTGATTTTTCAATTTACCATGTCTATTGGACTTATAATTTGTACCATACTCATCTATAAACAGTTGCAGTACCTTCAGACAAAAGATACAGGGTTTGATAAAAATAGTCTGATAGTAATAAAAAATGCAGAATCGTTAGGATCATATAAAAATGCTTTTAAAGAGGAATTACTTAAGATTCCCGAGGTAGTAGATGCGAGTATATGCAATCTGGTTCCTCCAAATGTTAATTATTCTGATATTTTCAGGCCGGTTGGATTAGACACCAAGGAACGAGGAAGTAATTATTGCTTTGCCGATGAGGATTTGATAAAAACATTGAAAACTTCAATGGTTGATGGGAGATTTTTTTCAAAAGAATTTCCTTCCGATTCCAAAGGAGTTGTTATCAATGAAGCTGCAGCTCGACTTTTTGGATGGGAGAATCCTGTTGGTCAGAAGATTCAGACCTTCTGGAAAGAAAATAACGAAGATGAAAGGGAGGTAATTGGAGTTGTTAAGGATTATAATTTTCAATCACTGGAGGAAGAAATAAGCTCTCTGATAATTTTCCCTGGAAATGAAGGGAACAGTATTCTTGTCAGGCTGACACCTGGCGATGTCAATAGAAAAATAAGTTTAGCTCGATCGATATGGAAGTCATTCCCCGGCAATGGACCATTTGATTTCTCTTTTATAGCGGATGACTTTAATGCAAAGTTCCGTAAAGAACAACAGCTATGTAAAATCTTTATTATTTTTACTCTTCTGGCAATAATTATTGCATCATTGGGATTATTTGGGCTTGCTACATTTACTGCTGAACAGCGATCCAGGGAAGTTGGCATTCGCAAAGCTATGGGGGCTTCTTCAAACAGCGTTATTGGCTTGATATCGCGGGAATATCTGAAACTGATTTTTATTTCATTTATGATTGCTGCACCAATCGCATATTTTACAATTAGCTGGTGGCTTCAGAATTTTGCATATAAAACCAGCATTGGAATTTTAAGTTTTATTATTGGAGGAGCCTTAGCCCTGATTATTGCAGTTTTTTCTGTTGGTTATCAATCTCTAAAAGCAGCTTCAAGGAACCCTGTTGATTCGTTAAAATTTGAATAGCGGTATTACTCCCGCCCTGGCGGGGATTAGTTTACACTGTCCCTTATACAGATTCTTTTGTTACTACTCAAAAACAAAAAAGCCTCATATTTCCATGAAGCTTCTCTGTGCTGTA
>CAWALO010000002.1:0-348312 GCA_963782945.1 uncultured Bacteroidales bacterium | reverse complement strand
CATGCAACATTTACGGACAAGCCGATAATACTCTCTCCGAAAAGGAGATAAAAGATGGCTGGAAACTGCTGTTCGACGGCAAAATCTTCCACAGGCTGGATGAATGCAAAAACAAAACAATTCCCCTCCACCGGATGGGAGATAAAAGACGGCCTGCTGATTGTAAATCCTGCCACAAAGACCCAGGGCGGAGGCGGGGATATTGTATCAACAGGCAAATACAGGAATTTTGAACTTTCCGTCGATTTCAGATATTCACCAGGCACCAACAGCGGCATCAAATATTTTGTCGATACCGAAAGGGATAACGGCCAGTATACATCCATCGGCTGCGAATACCAGATCCTCGACGATAAGCTCCATGCCGATGCCAGAGAGGGGATCGGAGGAAACCACACCCTCTCCGGATTATATGACCTCATCGCCCCGAAAAACGTAAAAGACAACGGTCCGGATAAATGGAATACTGCCACTATCATAGTAAAAGGTAACCATGTACAGCATCTTCTGAATGGCGTTGTCACTGTAGAATATGAGCGTGGGAATCAGGCCTGGAAGGATCTGGTTGCAACCAGCAAATTCAAGAAGATCCCCGGCTTCGGGGAGAACGCCGAAGGGAGAATTCTGCTGCAGGATCATGGGGGTGTTGTGGGGTTTAGGAATATCAGAATAAGGGAGAATTAACCACGGAGGAACACGGAGTTGCACGGAGTAAATCACGGATTAAATCACGGAGTAAATACTCAATCAAGGCATTAATCTTATAAAAAGGATCAATCCTATTCCTAAAATCTGTCTGTTTACTACAAAAAACAGTGTTACTCCGTGCACACTCCGTGTCACTCCGTGGTTAAAGAAATATATTGCACCTTGCACCAAAATTTCCTACCTTTAAGCCATTGAACTGTTACAGCCTTAAATTGTTATAACATATGCTTTCCGGAAAATAACATTTAAACCGACTGAGATGAAAAACATTGTACTTTTTCTGGTCATTGTGGGCTGCTTCCAGATCTTTTCATGCAGCAAGGAATCTGAATCCGAGAATTTTAAACTTCTCACCGGACCTGTGTGGACCAGCGACAGCCTTCTGGTAAACAAAGAGGATGCAAGCGGTCCGGGTGAACTGCTAGAGAATTTCAAGGGGGATGCCAAATTCAATACCGACCACTCCGGCGTTTTCGGATCCTATACCGGAAGATGGAGATTCGCCTTCGATGAAACACAGCTTGTCATCTCATCCGACTCGCTTCCTATCCCGCTCACGGCCATTATTGCCGAACTGACCCAGGCCTCATTGAAAATAACTACAAGCTACACGCTCTCCGCCACCGAGACTTTAAATATCAGGATGACTTTTAAGGCTAAATAATGCGGTTTTTCCCTGTTGCAATAATTGCTGTACTTCGTTAGTTCAGCCTTCAGCGCTGCCTCAGCCCAGGAGACAGTAAAAGGCAAAGTATTTGATAACAACACTCTTCAACCTCTCTATGGGGTATATGTCATGTACGGGAAAAACCAGGGCACCACGACAGACATAGATGGCCGGTACAGCATTAATCCAGGACAGGGAAAGACAGAAATTACATTCAGGCTTATAGGCTATAAATCATCCGTCAGGTCAGTTGAGATCTCATCAAATGATACACTTGAACTGAATGTCGGTCTTGATATGGATTTCATGGAGATAGGCCAGATAGTGGTGAGCGCTAACCGTCAGGAACAAAAAATTGCCGAGCTTACAGTCTCGATGGATGTCCTGAAATCATCTGATTTTCTTAAAACACATATAACCGATCCGCAGGAGCTGATCAATAAAACCTCGGGTATAGAAATACTGGATGGTCAGGCTTCAATAAGAGGCGGCAGCGGTTTCAGCTATGGCACCGGAAGCAAGGTGCTGGCGCTTATCGATGGCCTTCCCATGATATCACCTGATGCCGGAAATATCAAATGGCAGTTCCTGCCGCTCGAAAACATATCACAGGTGGAGATAATAAAGGGTGCATCATCGGTTCTCTACGGCTCATCTGCACTGAATGGGATAATAAACTTCCGCACGGCCGATGCGACAAACATCCCGAATACAACATTTCTTTGCCGAGGCAGGCATATTCGGCAACCCCCGGAATATGAACTGGAAATGGTGGGACACGCCCAGAATTTACTCATCCCTCTCCTTTTCCCATCTTCAGAAATATGGCAACACCGACCTTGGAATAGGAATAAACCTGCTTACCGACAACGGATACAGAAAATATAATGATGAATCCCTCATCAGAATGAACCTCAGGCTTAAACATCGCAACGCTAAAGTGAAAGGACTTGTTTATGGCCTGAACATAAATTCCGGATATACAGTAAAAACAGATTTCGTCCTGTGGGAAGATGCTACCTACGGCGCCCTTAAACAGGATACAGGTACTGTCTCCCTGCTTCATGGGACTTATCTTACTGTCGATCCATATATTTCATATAAGAACTCCGGGAAGTTCACACATGATCTGCGCGTCAGATACCAGCTGTCAAATAACAAATTCCCTGTCAGGACTGAAGACAATTCAGACGGATATTCCTTCTATTCCGAATACCAGATGCATTACAATGTAACGGATTTCCTGGGTATAACGGCCGGCTTAACAGAGAATTACAGCAAAGTTGTCTCGAACTTCTACGGTGACCATACAGGACTTAACATTGCAGGCTTCACCCAGGTGGAACTGAATCCGCTTCCCAGCATAAAACTGGTGGCAGGTGTGAGAGTTGAACAGAACTCACTTGATGAAATCCGGGATAAGGTCGTTCCTATCTTCAGGACAGGGATAAACTGGCAGGTTGCTGATTACACCTTCCTGAGAGCCTCCTTCGGACAGGGTTACAGATATCCTTCGATAGCTGAAAAGTATGCATCAAACACAATAGGGTCAATAAGGATCTTCCCAAATCCTTATATCGAGCCTGAATCAGGCTGGACAACAGAAGCCGGCATCAAACAGGGTATTTCTCTTGGAGAAACAAAAGGTCTGGTTGATATCTCAGTTTTCATGTCACAAAGCATCAATATGATCGAATACCTGTTCGGCAACTATCCTGATCCCGTCACAGGGATTTTCGGATATGGATTCCTGGCAACAAATGTTGAAGATGCGAGGGTGTACGGATCGGAGATCGAGTTCGATCTCAGCAGGATGTTCGGAAAATTCAACACGACATTATCGGGCGGATATACCTATATCTATCCTGTGGAGTTCAACAAGACAACTCAGCAAAACAGTGATATATACCTGAAATACAGAAGAAAACATGCTGCTTTGCTCAGCCTGAATACAACATATAAAAGGTACGACCTTGGGTTCAGCCTCTTCGCGAAATCGAAGATCCTGAATATTGATGATGTCTTTCTGAATGAGCTTACCAGGGAAGAGATCCTTCCGGGATTTTATGATTACTGGCAGACACACAATACAGGATATTTTGCGATGGATGTGAATGCAGGATACAGGATCAGCAATGTGCTGACCCTTTCATTTGCAGTCAAAAACATCACAAACACAGAATATATGGGCCGGCCGGGAGATATTCAACCCCAGAGGAATTACAGTCTGAGGCTGTCGGGGAACTTTTAGTGGAATTAATTAGTGAAGTTTTTTTTAACACGGTGTTACACGGAGTTTTTACGGAGTTGCACTGTTTCAATAAATTGCGGGTTCCTGATGCAAAACGCCGCTTTAATTGAAAGTGGAGAAGTATGAGTTAAACTAAATAATGACTCTTTTTATACCATCTTTTAAAGATTCTACATTGAAATTAATCAGGAATCCGACCCTGCATCCGGATAATTTCAGGTAGGTCATAAGTTGAGCCATATGAACTGGAATAAGAGCATCGACAGATTTAACCTCAATAATGACTTTTTCATCAATAATCAGGTCAATTCTATACCCGACATCTAATTTCTTTTCTTCATAAACCAAAGGCATCGGTTTCTGTTTGACAACTTCATGTCCATGTTTATCTAATTCATAGTGAAGACATTCTTCATACGCTGATTCCAACAGCCCTGGCCCCAATGCACTATGTACTTTATAAGCACATTGCAATATAGAACCGGTTAGTTCCTGATGCAATAAGTTCATAATAATTTAAATTTAGCGAGACAATACAAAGGTAAAATATTTAATTCACAATACCTCTATTTCGACAACTTAAACCGTGTAACTCCGTGAAAAACTCTGTGTAACTCCGTGGTTAATAAATCTTGATTAATTCCAATATTGTACTTATTTTTAGTAACCTATATTTTAAACATATAATTATCAATAATATGAAAACATATTATTATAAAGCCTTAATACTTATTTCCCCCTGTATCTTCACTGGTTGCAACAGCACTGATAAAGCAACTGCAGGAGAAAAGCGTCCGAATATCCTTATTGCCATGGCCGATGACATATCCTTTCCGCATATGAGCGCATACGGCACAGCATGGGTTAAAACACCAGGCTTCGACCGGGTGGCAGCGGAGGGCATCCTGTTCAATAATGCATACACCCCAAATGCAAAATGCTCCCCGTCACGAGCCTGCTTCCTCACCGGACGAAACAGCTGGCAGCTCGAAGAGGCCGGCAACCATGTTCCGTTCTTCCCGCCAAAATTCACAACCTTTATGGAGGCACTGGACCAGAACGGCTATCACACAGGCTATACTGCAAAAGGGTGGGCTCCCGGAGTGGCAAATGACAGCACCGGCCAGCCACGGCTTCTGACAGGATTGGCATACAACTCTAAAACGACTGATCCTCCGACAGATGGGATCTCCAATATCGATTATGCCTCAAATTTCTCAGATTTTCTCGATGCCCGGAAAGACAACAAGCCCTTCTGCTTCTGGTACGGATCGAAGGAGCCTCACAGGAAATATGAATACGGCTCAGGTATTAATAAAGGGGGAAAGCAGCTGCAGTATATCAATAAGGTGCCCCCATTCTGGCCTGACAACCCGACTGTGAGAAACGACATGCTGGACTATGCATATGAAATCGAATATTTTGACAGTCACCTTGTGAAGATGCTGGAGCTCCTTGAAAAAAGAGGCGAGCTTGAAAATACAATTGTCATCGTTACTGCCGATAACGGGATGCCGTTTCCCCGCGCCAAAGGAAATGTATACGAATACTCAAACCATATTCCCCTGGCAATAATGTGGGGAAAAGGGATAAAGAATCCCGGACGCAAAATATTCGACTTTATAAGCTTCATTGATTTTGCACCGACACTTATTGATGTTGCAGGTATAGAAACATCAAAAACAGGTATGAAGGAATTCGAAGGAAACAGCTTTGAAGATATATTCAAAAGCGGCAGGAATGGATACATCAGCAAAGATCGCAATCGAGTGATCATTGGCAGGGAACGGAATGATGTCGGTCGTCCGGGTGATGCCGGATATCCTGTGAGAGGAATTATTGAAGACGGCTATCTTTTTCTTTCCAACTATAACCCGGAACGGTGGCCGGCAGGAAATCCGGAAACGGGGTACCTCGACTGTGACGGCAGTCCCACAAAAACGTTTATTCTTACAATGAGACGGGCGGGCATAAGTTTGGATTACTGGAAGCTTAACTTCGGAAAAAGAAGTGATGAAGAGCTGTATGATCTCGGGAAGGATCCGGAATGCATAAATAATCTTGCCGTGAATGCGGCCTATAATCCCATGAAGCGCAAGCTGCATGATCAGCTCTATCTTGATCTTCTGGACCAGGATGATCCGAGGGCATATGGCAAGGGAGATCTGTTTGACAGATATCCCTATTCTGATGAAACAGTAAAAAACTTCCATACAAGGTTCCTGAACGGCGAGCTGACGCGGAATAGTGCGGCGTGGGTGGATTCGACGGATTTCGAGGCGGAAGGATTTTGAAGAATTGCCCCCCTGCCCCCCTAAAGGGGGGTTAATCCACTATATATAAGATATGCTTAATATCAGAGCATTAGCCCCCCTTTAGGGGGGTTGGGGGGCAAAAAGCCAGGGTTTTTTTTTAAATATTCATTTGGAATCTTCTAGGAATTAAGCTTAGTTTTCAACTCCTAAAACAATCATATCATGAAAACATCCGGAATCAACAAATTATTCTTCATTCTTTCTCTGATTGTATTTACATCTATCGTCTGGTCATGCAAAAAGGAACAGATAAACGAGGTAAAAGTACCTGACTTTGCAACCCTTTCGGCGCAGTTCAATGAACCGCCCAGAGAGTATACCACTGCTCCATTCTTTGTATGGAATGCGGAGATAACAAGGGAGGAGATCGACAAATTCATGGAGGGCTTTAAAAAAGAAGGCTCTTCACAGGTGTTCATCCATCCGCGTCCGGGCCTGATAACTGAATACCTCTCTGAAAACTGGTTTGAGCTATATCAGTATACTGTCGAAAAAGGCAAAGAGCTCGGAATGGATGTCTGGATCTATGATGAAAACTCCTACCCCAGCGGCTTTGCTGGCGGACATGTCCCGGATGAGATGCCGGAATCATATAACCAGGGACAGGGACTGGAAATGACAAGGGTTGAAATGCTTCCCGACACATGCGACAAATATTACCTGTGCCTTAAAGAGGAGAACGGGAATTATACTGATATCACTTCTTCACTTGCCTCAGAAAAAGGTAAACCAGGAAAGTATCTGCTTTTCTCAAAAACATACAATGAAAAATCCGACTGGTATGGCGGCTTTTCATATGTCGATCTCCTGTATCCGGGTGTAACACAGAAATTTATTGAAAGGACAATGTCGGGGTATGAAAAATACCTTGGAACAGAATTCGGAAAAACAATACCCGGCACCTTCACCGATGAGCCTCAGATAGAATCTCCGGGAGGCATCCGCTGGACACCGGATCTATTTGATGTTTTTATGAAACAATGGAATTACGATCTCAGAACTCAGCTTCCGTCTCTTTACGAAGAGACCGGTGACTGGAAGAGGATAAGGCATAACTACACCCAGACTCTTCTGCAGATGTTCATAGAGAGGTGGTCAAAACCATGGAACGCATATTGTGAGGCAAAAGGGCTTAAATTCACAGGGCACTACTGGGAACATGGATGGCCCGGCATGCAGCTGGGTGGTGACAACATGGCGATGTATGCCTGGCACCAGGTCCCGGCTATCGATATGCTGTTCAATCAGTTTAATGATTCATCATCACATGCGCAATTTGGAAATGTAAGGGCAGTAAAGGAGCTGGCCAGCGCTGCAAATCAGACCGGAAGACAAAGAAAACTGAGCGAGACATACGGCGGGTCAGGCTGGGATCTGACATTCGCCGACATGAAGCGAAATGGCGACTGGGAATATGCACTGGGAGTTAACTTTATGAACCAGCATCTTACCTACTTCACTCTTGCAGGCGCGAGGAAATATGACTACCCTCCCTCGTTCGACTATCATGAACCCTGGTGGAACAATTACAAATATATAAATGACCACTATGCAAGGCTTTCACTGGCACTGTCGGCCGGCAGACAGATAAACGACATACTCGTGCTGGAACCTACTACCTCCAGCTGGCTCTATGACTCATATGTTAAACCAAACCAGAGATCTAAGGAGATCGGACAATCATTCCAGTCGTTTGTAACAAAGCTCGAAAAAAGCCAGGTGGAATACGATCTTGGCTCTGAAAATATCCTGAAAGACCTTGGCAGTGCAGCTAAAGGGAAACTTGTTGTCGGACAGGCAGCATATTCACGGGTGGTTATTCCGCCTTTTACTGAAAACCTCGATATGGCTACATTCAAACTGCTGGAAAAATTCGTTTCGGCAGGTGGAAAACTGATCGCTTTTTCAGAGCCTTCACTTATCGATGGCGGTTCAAGTGACCAGCTGAAAGAGTTTTTCAGTAAGAATTCAGGTAAGATCAGTAAACGTGATAAACTGACTGATGCTGAAATAACAGAACTTTTCACATCCTCTGAAACAGGCTTCAAGGGAGTCACCGGCGGCACTCTTTATCACCACCGAAGAATTCTTTCCGACGGAGAGCTTCTCTTCCTTGTGAACTCCAGTACGGAATCCTCATTGACAGGTTCCTTTAAAACAAAAGGCACTGGCGCCACTGAAATGAATACTCTCACAGGTCAGATATACGGATATCCTGCCACACAGTCTGAGGATGAGATCAGCTGCTCATTCTCCCTGCCACCTGCAGGAAGCCTGCTTCTCTTTATTCCAGATACCGGCAGGGAAGCATTGCCCGTACCATCAGTCCCGGAAATAATGAGTCCGGTTGAATCTTCTTCACCAATAATTATTGCGAGGGATGAAGACAATGCCCTCATGATTGACTTCTGCGATCTGGAGCTTGACGGTGAGATAACAAAAGATCTCAACATATTTGATGCGGCTGATAAGGTGTTCAGGCATTATGGTTTCAGCAACGGCAATCCGTGGAATACGTCAGTGCAGTTCAAAACAAATACGGTTGACAGGGATACTTTCGGTATCAATACCGGATTCACTGCAACATATCATTTTACAATAAAAGGCAAGTTTGATGCTGCTTCCATGAAAGCGGTTGTCGAACGGACGGGTATGTGGAAAGTATTTGTAAATGGCACTGAAGTGAATCCTGAACCGGGAAAATGGTGGCTCGACAGGTCACTCAGTGTTTTCAGCATCGGCAGCTCTTGTCAGACCAGGTGATAATACCATTACACTTAAAGCCTCTCCGATGAAGATCCATGCTGAGATTGAACCGGTATATATACTTGGTGATTTTTCAGTGAAGCCTGCAGAAAAAGGCTTTACAATTGAAGCACCTGCATCCGGTTATACCTTAGGAAGCTGGAAAGACCAGGGATTGCCATTCTATTCATGGGGAATAACCTACAGCAGGGAATACAATGTTGAAAAGGCGGACGGGAAATGGGAGGTTGGTCTGGGCAACTGGAGAGGAACGATCGCCGAAGTAACTGTAAATGGCCAGCCGGCAACTGTTATCGCATTCCCTCCATACAAGACAGATATTACAGGACTTATCAAACCCGGTAATAATAAAATAGAAGTAAAGGTAATCGGCAGCCTTAAGAATCTTCTTGGTCCGCATCATTCTGAACCTGATCCGGGATTTGTCACACCAGGGTCATGGAGGGGGGTGAAGAGCTACCCGGCGGGGAAGGAGTATCAGATGATGGAGTATGGGTTGATGGAGGAGTTTAATCTTTTATATGGTGAATAAAACGTTGAAAATCAAGAGTTTTAGCTAAGACAAGATAAAGAAATTGTTAACCACGGAGTAACACGGGGTTGCACGGAGTATGTCACGGAGTAAGTACTCGAGGCAGTCAGTATCTTTACAAAAAAGATCCGGCATTTACACCAAATCAGTTTGTTTACAGCATAAAAACCGTGTAACTCTGTGCTCACTCCGCGGAACTCCGTGGTTACCAGACTTGCCACGGATTGCATTCCGATAACTATCGGGACCTAGCTAACTGATACCCAGCACCCAGCACCTATTAGCCGCCATAGCTTAAGCGAAGGCGGCCAGCACCAAGCACCAAGCACCAAGCACCAGGCACCAAGCACCATTTATCCAGATTTCTTCGAATGATTCTAAATTAGTCCCATAATTTACTTAATATCAATATCGAATTTCCGAACTATTGCAGGAAAGAATTATTTTTCTACATTTGAAACAGTTTTTTATGATGTGCATGAATTTTAACCATAACTATAATAATCCTGACACCGGAGACGTTGTACCATTGTGCAATCCTCCAATCACTAAAACTAAAACTTGACTTATGAGAAAACTATTAACTTTATTTGTTTCTGTATTTATCTCCGGCACCCTGCTCGCGGGCGGACTGGTTACCAACAATAACCAGAGTGCCATGTACACTCGTCTTCAGAACCGCAATGCCTCAACAGACATCGATGCGGTGTATTTCAATCCGGCTGGTCTGACCAAACTCGACGATGGTTTTCATTTTTCACTGAATAACCAGTCTATTTTCCAGACACAGACCATCACGAATAACTACACTTATCTTTCAGGCGAGAAACCAAAAGAGTATATCGGAGATGTAAGCGCTCCTTTATATCCTGGTGTATATGCTGCATACAAGACTGGTAAATTTGCTTTTTCTGCCGGGTTAAATGTTATTGGCGGTGGCGGTGGCGCTACATTTGATACAGGACTTCCTTCATTCGAAATGTCTATCTCCGACCTTGTCCCTGCCCTGCAGAACCAGCTGGCACCGCTAGACCAGGCATTTCTTGCAGCTACCGGAACTGATCCCGGATTCAAGAATGTCACAGGGTATAATGCTGATATCTTTTTCGAGGGAAAATCATTTTATCTGGGATACCAGGCTAACGTATCATATGCGATCACAGATATGATATCTGCAGCTGTAGGAGTAAGATATGTAAGTGCAAAAAACACATATAAAGGATCAATATCGAACGTAACCATCGATGCGCCAACGCCATACGGAGGAACCCAGACCCCGGGTAACTATCTGAGGACCATTGCCGGAATCCCGGGAGTTCCTGCACCAATCGCAGCCCAGCTCAGTGGAACAGCTTCATACCTCGATGTTGTAACAAATGTTGAAGCTGATGCTGAAATGACGGGATCAGGCATTACACCGATCATCTCCCTGAACATTGCTCCTTCAGATAAAATAAATCTCTCTTTAAGATATGAATTCCAGACAAAAATGGATATGACAACTACTGTCAACGACGGAAAAGACGGAGGTGGCATCTTTATTCAGGACTCAGTAGCTATAGCAGATATGCCTGCATCGCTTTCAGTCGGCCTTGATGTCAAACCAATGGATAATCTGACACTTTCAGCAAGTTTCAACTGTTACTTTGACAAAAATGTTGATTATGACGGACAGGAAGATGCGGACATAAACATGATAGATAAAAACTTCCTCGAATTCGGACTGGGAGCAGAATATGCTGTAAGTGAAAAAATGAGAGTCAGTGCAGGCTGGGCTCACACCTCAACGGGAGTCAACAGCCTCTATCAGAGTGATATGGGTTACAGCACCCCCACCAACTCATTCGGTGCAGGCCTTGGCTTCCTGATCACTCCGATGATCGACCTTAATGTGGGCGGACAATACACCCTTTATGATACCGATTCAAAAGATTTCACCCACAACCTTGGAGCATTTCCTATCCCTGTTACAGAAACATACACAAAGAGTACATGGCTGGTAGGTATCGGACTTAATTTCCACTTCGGAGCGAAATAATCTGAAGAATTACAATAAAACAAAAAAGGGCTGGCTCGTAGGAGTCGGCCTTTTTTGATAAATTTACCTTTAGTCTTTTTCCCCTGGGCCCTGTACCATCCCAGCCAACATCCCCCTATCCCCCTTCAAAGGGGGAATTCACCAAGATCCACCCTGTGCCCTGAGCCTGCTGGCGCCGATTTGTAATCGGTGCCATACATACTTAGCACGGATTGCAAATCCGCGCTAGCGGTCTCTGATCCCTGATCTCTAATCTCTGATCTCTAATCTCTGATCCCAGTACCAAATATCTTATTTTTAATAATTAATCCCCTGGGAATTGAGATGTTTAATAAACAGCGCTGTTTCCGGCAACCCTGATGCCTCAAGCTTCTTATACCATTCAAAAGCCTTAATATAGTTCCCTGTCTCTTTTGAGAGCTTCACAATATTCATATAAAGAAGTCCTGTCGCACCCTGGTTATTTGTGCCAGTCTCTTCTGCAATCTTAGTGAAATTTACAAGAGCCTTAGCCGGTTCTTCATTCTCTGCAAGGGCAAAAGCATCATCGATCTTTTTATTGAGTCCGTTGTCCAGGATAATCCCATAAAATGAAAAACAGTTATCCTGACAATCTTCAATAAGATCAACTGAACCTACTCCTTTCAGAAGCGCAGGAAATGTAAGGACAAAATCGAGCTGCTCCCCGGGAGATCTGAATTTATATGTGTCAGGACAAACAGGTATCCCGGTTGAAGAGGCCAGCAATATTCTTGTTCCGTCGGGATACACTATGAAAATATTCCTGTCAGCACAGAAATTGCCTCCTGAAATGCGGTTTTCAACCCTCAGGGAGATCTCCGTCTTTTCTTCGGACATGACAAACTTCCTGATTGTAAGAGTCTCATGACTTTTCAATGCAATATTGGGTGAAAGAAATGATTGCGAAAATGAAGTGGTAAATCCGAATGCCAGGAAAAATGAAATTGATATTAATCTGTTAAGCATTGTGGTTCAATTTTAGAGGCTGCAAGTTATAAAATCAACCTGTTATCCGGAAAAATATTCCTCTTTCTTCAAAAATGCTAAAGAACAGAACCGGAATAATCCCTTTTAAAAAATTTTAAACACGGAGGGACACAGAGTTATACACAGAGTGACACGGTATTACTCCGTTCAACTCCGTGCAACTCCGTGCAACCCCGTGGTAAAAAAAAACATTTACCTGACTTAGCTTTCTGGCACGTATAAACAATTTATGGTAACCAAATTGTAACAAATTAGTAATATGTTTGTGATATCTGTAACAATAAATGACAGTACCTTTGTAATGTTATTTATTATTAAATATTTACATCCAGCCAGAGCAGCAAAACAGAAAGTTACTAATAATTATCAGGAATGAAGACAAAGAGAGAGGAATCAATAGAGGATATCGTCGGAACATTTGAACGGATGGCAGACCTGATACTATGTCAGCTTAAGCTTCTGGAAAGATTCATGAAGGAAGGTCATGAGCAGGAACATACAACATTGAGAATAGAGATAAGGGAAAATGAAATTGAAGTCGATAAATATGAAGTTCTTATAAGTGAAAAATTCATAAACTCTATTGTTCTCTATCAGCCGGTGGCATCAGATATCCGGAAGATTGTAGCTGTCTACAGAATGACAATTAACCTTGAAAGGATTGGGGATACTGTTATGAATATTGTTGATTCAATTGATAACATTAAAAATTCAGGAGAATACCAGGCCATGAAAGAGGTTCTTAATGTGATGCTGCTTTCCGGAATCACAATGGTCGAAAAATCCCTCTTATCATTTGTGAATAATGACAATGATTATGCGATATGGACCATCAAAAATGACGAGATAGTGGATGACATGAATCGTAAACTACTTAAAAACAGCATCAACAGATCAAGAGTCAGTGAGAAAACAAAAGAAATGCTGTTAAGTTATATTGATCTCAAGAATATAATAACTAACCTTGAGAGAATAGCTGATCATGCGACTAATATAGCTGAAGCTTCAATATATTCAATTCAGGGCACCGATATCCGTCACACAGATCTGAATTCAGCCCTGACAGATAACAAATAGCTTCATGGAACTCAGAGGAAAACAAATACTGATAGTGGATGACGAAGAGGATCTCTGCGAAATTCTTCAGTACAATCTCAACAATGAGGGGTTTATTACAGAAGTTGCACATTCAGCAGAAGAAGCAATGAAAAAGCCTCTTGAAAATTTCGATCTTGTCTTGCTCGATGTCATGATGGGTCCTATGTCAGGCTTTAAGTTTGCCGATAAGCTGCGGAAGGAGCTGCATATTGATATCCCGGTCATTTTCTTAACTGCCAAGGATACAGAAAATGACAAACTTACAGGTTTCAGTCTGGGAGCAGATGACTATATCTCGAAACCATTTTCAATAAACGAACTGACAGCCAGGGTAAAAGCCGTTCTCAAGCGGTCGTACGCTGATAACATCGGTAATAAATCAATCCTGCAATTCAACGGGATAGACCTTGACACAGTCAGGAAAAGAGTAATAATTAATGATGTACGTGTTGAACTTACAAAAAAGGAATATGAGATCCTGAAAGTGCTTCTCGAAAACCAGGGAAAAGTTTTTTCCCGGGAAGATCTTCTTTCAAGAATCTGGGGACAGGATGTTATTGTCACTGAACGTACCGTGGATGTGAATATTACAAGACTTCGTGCCAAACTTGGTGCCTTTGGCCCTTTCCTTAAGAACAAGACAGGCTTTGGTTACTATTTTGAATTTTAATGAGTTAATTAGACCTTTATGATTGTAAGGAATAAATTCAGAAATAATCTTTTTATTTATTATTCATCAATATTTGTTCTGTTCACACTAATTATCCTCTCCTATCTCTATAAAAGGGAAAAAGAGTTCAGGATAAGCACCCTGAATGATGAACTGGACAACATAACTAAGGTTGTTGACAATTATATCAGGGTAAACTTAATATATGAGAACGGCAAATGGATTCTGTGCGACTCAATAGTAAAGTTACTGCCGAATGATAATCTGAGAGTAACTGTGACAGATCCTACAGGAGATGTTTTATATGACAGCTCTTTCCAGGACTGGAAGAACATGGAAAATCACAAGAGCAGACCTGAGATAAGTGAATCTCTTTATTCTGACTTTGGCACTGCAATCAGAAGATCAGGGACAACAGGCGAAGAATACTATTACTATTCAAAGTATTACAAAAGATATTACATCAGGGCTGCTGTGGTTTATGATATCAGGATCATCAATTTTCTGAGTGCAAAAAAATATTTTCTGATTACAATAACACTGGCCTTCATAGCTATATGGATAATATTGCTCGCTGTCACAAATAAATTCGGGAAGTCGATAGCAAAGCTGAAAGATTTTGCCGTGAAGGTGGCAAATAATGAGCCTTTTGAATCCGATTCAAAATTTCCGAAAAATGAGCTTGGCATAATTGGGGAAGAGATCCTGGAGATCTATAACAAAATGCTCAAGACACAACATGACCTGGCTAATGAGAAGGAAAAACTCTTCAGCCATCTCAATGCACTGAATGAAGGAATAGCCTTCTTTTCAGCAGACAAAACAAAAATACTCACCAATAATCACTTCATTCAATATATGAATATGATCTCTGGCGAGCTTACAATCTCCTCAGCTAATTTTTTCAAAATACAGGAATTCAACCCGCTGATTGAATTCGTTGAAAAACATTCATCTTCCGAAATCAGATCAACTGACTTGCCAAAGACTGAGTACCAGGTAGGGAAAAACGGCAAATTTTTCAGAGTCCAGTGTGCAATATTCAATGACAGGAGCTTCGAGGTTATTCTTAGCGATATTACGGTGGCCGAAAAAAGCAGGCAGATAAAGCAGGAGATGACATCCAATATAGCTCATGAACTTAAAACACCGGTTTCATCCGTGAAGGGATATATTGAAACGCTTATCAATGAGCCGGGTATGGAACCTGAAAAACAGAAATATTTCCTTGAGAAAGCCCAGGCACAGACCGATAAGCTTACAGATCTGATAAATGATATTGTTGTAATCAATAAAATAGAGGAAGCGGGTAATTCATTTTCAAAAGAGAAGATAAATGTGAGTGAATTATTCAATGAGGTGAAGGAAAATTTCTCTTCCGCCATCAAGGCGCGCGGAATGAAGGTGGATGTCAGTGTTGGAGCTGATATTAATATTACATGCAACAGGTCGCTTATAACATCCGTTTTCCAGAACCTGCTTGAGAACTCGGTTAATTATTCAGGGAACAATACAACGGTTACTCTGGAACTGTATACCCAGGATAATAAATTCTGTCATTTCTCATTCTCCGATAATGGTGTTGGAATACCTGAAGAGCATCTTGGACGGGTATTTGAACGTTTCTACAGGATTGATTCCGGAAGGTCGAGAAAAAGCGGAGGCACGGGACTCGGTCTTGCCATTGTGAAGAATGCAGTATTACTGCATAAAGGAGATATCCAGGCAAGAAATAAGAACGGCGGCGGAATTGAATTCCTGTTCTCGCTCCCAAAATAAAATTTACTGTTTAAAAGTCTCTTCTTAAGGGTACTTCAAGTTAAAGCGTATATAGTATTTCTTATATAATTTTTTTGGTTAACCACGGAGTTACTCGGAGTTATCACGGAGTAACACTGTTTTTTTGAACTTCTCAATCCAGTCTGTAAGGCTCTATTCTGGAGTTATCTGAAAATATCCGGATGCAGATTTGGATTTCTGATTAATGTCAATGTACAATCCTTAAAAGATGGTTTAAAAAGAGTCATTTGACAGATTCCAATAACTTGGTTACAAGGCACTTAGAACTCCGTGTAACTCTGTGCATACTCCGTGTGACCCAGTGGTTAACAATTCTTTATGAGTCTCCCTACTGTTTTAATCATATGAATATAATTCATCAAAGAGGCTTATCCAAACCGTCCCGATATGTAGTCTTCAGTCTGTTTTTTTGCAGGATTGCTGAAGATCATTTCAGTCTTATTCATCTCAATAAGATCTCCCATATAAAAGAAAGCCGTAATATCGCTTGTGCGGGCAGCCTGCTGCATATTATGCGTTACAATAATTATTGTATATTCCTTTTTTAATTCATGGATCAATTCCTCAATTTTTGAAGTTGAGATTGGATCAAGCGCACTGGCAGGCTCATCCATGAGTATTATCTCAGGATTGACCGCCAGTGACCGTGCAATGCAGATGCGCTGCTGCTGGCCTCCCGACAGGCTCAGGGCAGAGTTGAAGAGTCTGTCTTTTACCTCATCCCATATTGCAGCCTGCTTAAGGGAACGTTCAACAATTTCATCGAGGATGCCTTTCTGACTGATCCCGTTAATTCTTGGTCCGAATGCGATATTATCATACACGGATTTCGCAAAAGGATTTGATTTCTGGAATATCATCCCAACCTTCTTCCTGAGGTTTACAACATCTATATTCTTATCATAAATATTTACATCATCGACCAGCACCTGACCTTCAATTGTAACATTATCAATCAGGTCGTTCATCCTGTTAAGTGTTCTGAGGAATGTCGATTTTCCGCATCCCGAAGGTCCGATAAATGCCGTCACCTTTTTTTCGGGAATATCCATTGAAATGTTTTTCAGGGCACGGTTTGTTCCGTACCAGAGTGAAAGATCCTTTATTTTTACTTTAAAATCGTTCATAAAAAATAAAACTTTGCCGTGATTGATGATTTATACCCCCTTTCCTGTTTCCCCCAGGGGGGAAATGATTACTCCTTCTCCCCTGGGGGAAGTCCCGATAGCTATCGGGAGGGATAGGGGTAAAAATAAGAAAATGAATCAGACTCTCAACATTGTTCATAATACCCATTTTTCTATTTTGCTCTTTTTCTTATCCTGTAACGTAATACCACTGCCACTGCGTTTAAAGAAAATGTAAGAAGAAGCAGCACGAGTGTTGTTGCAAACTGTATAGGCATGGTGGCATCAACATCCGATGACTGGGTTGACATTATATATATATGGTACCCCAGTGACATGAACTGGTCGCTTAATGATTTCGGAAGATCTGAAAGAAAATATGCTGCCCCGGTAAAGAGTATCGGGGCCACCTCTCCTGCCCCGCGGCTCACAGCCAGTATGGCTCCTGTCAGGATGCCGGAAACCGAACCAGGAAGCACCACTCTTCTTATTGTCTGCCACTTTGTGGCTCCAAGAGCAAGGCTGGCTTCGCGCATCTCCCTGGGAATAGTTCTGATAGCCTCTTCGACAGAAACAATTACAACAGGTAATGTAAGAAGCGCCATTGTAAAGCTGGCCCAGAGTATATTGGGCTGGCCCCATTTCAACTCCCCTCCCGAGAGAAGAATATCCATGTTCCTGCCAATAAAGCCGATAAAGAATCCCAGACCGAAGAGTCCGAAAATAATTGACGGCACTACTGCGAGTGTCTTAACGGCAAACCTGATTGTCTTCGCAAGTATTGACTTTTCACTGGCATACTCTGCGAGATAAATGGCTGTGATAACACCAAATGGCACTGCTGCTACAGCCATTATCAATGTCATAAGTGCTGTTCCCACTATGGCAGGAAAAATACCACCCTTTGTCATTCCATCCTTTGGAAATTCCGACAGAAATGTCCAGTTCAGCTTTGACCATCCCCCAACGACAGTGACAGCCAGTATTGATACAATTATGAAGATTATCAGCAGAACTGAGACACCAGTTATGGCTTCAACAATTGTATCTTTTAAGTTTCTGTTCATATTTACCCCCAAACTACTTCAAATTCTTTGTCTAACTCTGTTATACCTTGTGGTTCTCTGTGATACTTCTATGGTTCTCTGAGTAATGTTCTTCACCTTATTTAACCAGATCTTAGTTCTCCCTTTGGACATCCCCCTTTCCCCCTTCAAAGGGGGAATAAATTCTTGTCCAACCAACAACCAGCACCCAGAACCAAGAACCCAGCACCAATCTCCTCATCACTTCTTCGACTGATAACGTCTTATCACCATATTCTTGAAATAGAATTCAGCCAGGGCATTGAGGGCGAAGGTGAAGATGAAGAGCAGTGATCCTATGAAAAACAGAACGCTGTAATGTGTATCCCCGAAGACGACCTCTGCCATTTCTGCACCGATAGTAGCCGATAATGTCCTTACTGAATCGAACGGATTGATTGTAGACATTGCGGCATTTCCGGTAGCCATCAGAGCTATCATCGTCTCTCCGAAAATTCTTCCGACACCAAGCACCACAGCTGCAAAAATCCCTGGCACAGCCGCCGGAAGTACAACATAAAAGGCTGTCTGCCTTCTGCTTGCACCCAATCCAAGACTTGCCTCCGTAAATGTTTTCGGAACAGCTGTAAGAGCATCCTCCGTAAGCGTATAGATAATCGGGATTGCAGCAAGCCCCATGGCAATACCTCCGACAAAACCGTTTAACCTGCTTGAATATCCGAACATTTCCTGAAATACGGTAGCCATAACCATCAGTGCAAAGAAGCCGATGACAACGGAAGGAAATCCGGCCAGAAGCTCAATTGCGGGCTTTATTGCTTCCCTTATTGCAGGTTTGGCAAACATTGATGTATATATGGCAGCCAGGATAGAGATCGGTGCGGCAAACAACAACGCCATAATCGTAACCTTAAGGGTCCCCAGAAATAATGGCCAGAGGCCATATCTTGGGTTGTCAGATACCGGCATCCATGATTTTGACAGAAGCGTGGAGGATGGCTTATCCGTCGGAGTCTTTACTATGTTTGAGTTATCAACCTGCTTATCAGCGACGATTTCCGAAGCAGTCCCGTCATCAGCCCCGCCATAACTTTCCTGTACAAGCACTTCGGATGTGGAGGCTGCAATATTGCTATTTATCCGGAAAATTGGAAAGGCTTCGCGAAAAACGAAGATAAAGATCAGTATGACCACAGCAATAGAAAGAAAAGCCACTCCCTTGATCACCTTCTCGGCAAGCCAGTCGGAAAAACGGAATTTCTTCCTGTTGAAAGTAACCACACTATTTTCTGCGGATGATTGGTTTTTATTTGATCTCATGTGAAATTTAAACATGTTTTTCCCCTTTTTATAACTTTCTCTTTACCATGAACATCCCCCCAGCCCCCCTATAACAATCAAACTTGCCAGTAATTAGCTGACAAGTCTGATAACGAACCTAAAACAAACTTCACCCAAAACATCCGTTCCAAAACCTATGATATTTGTTATTTATACGGAAAGTATCCAACCTCTGTAACAATCATCTGGCCTTCCGGACTTAAAATCCAGTCGATATACTTTTTGGTTTCTCCTGTTGGCCTGCTCTTTAAATACATATAAAGGAAGCGGGTAATCGGATACTTTCCATTTCGTATATTCTCTTCTGTTGGAAGAATCCCTGGGCTGCCTGCATCCTTCTTTACTTTGCCATGCTTAACACCGGTTGCATATGCTGCACCTCCATAACCGATCCCGTTCACATCTTTTTTAACAGCATTAACAACAGCAGCTGTACCTGGAAGAGTCTGTACACTGGCAGCATAATCACCGTTTACAACCTCATCGTGGAAGTAGACATAAGTTCCGGAGCTGTTTTCACGGCCGTATAATCTTATTTCGGCATCATTCCCTCCAAGCTCTTTCCAATTTCTGATCTTACCTTTGTAGATATCGCTTATCTGACTTATTGTTAATTCTTCGACCTTGTTTGCTTCATTCAGGAATATTGTAATCCCATCTTTTGCACATGGAATCTGGACACCGAGAGTATTATAACGTGCCTTAAGTTTTTCTATTTCTGTCTGTTTCATAGGACGACTGGAATTACAGATATCAGTTGTCCCGTTGATGAGGGCTGTTATCCCTACACCGGAACCTCCGCCAGTCACCTGGATTACTGCAGCCGGATTGCTCTTCATATAGAGCTCTGCCCATTTCTGTCCAAGGATAACCATTGTATCGGAACCTTTCACGGTAATCTTTGCCTGTGAAAAGCCTGTTGCTGTTGCCATCAGGGCCATTATCAGCATTATCGGAAAAATCTTGTTATTCTTCATCTTTTATTTTTATTAATAATTCAAATCTTTGACTTTTGTACTTAAAATTTAGTTTTTTACCGTTCTATAAACCCACCCCAAACCTTCGCTAAGGTTTCGGCTTGCAAAGCTAACCCCTCCAGGGAGGGGAACCTGGTAAAAACACTCTGCACCTTGAGTTCCTCTGTGTAAGGTTCTTCAACTTTTTTCTTTTTACTTTTATCTTTTATCTTTTACATTTTAGAATTTTGCCTGAACTCTTATGCCAAGGGTATTACCATAGGCACCGGTTAAATCCTTATAATCATCCGGACGTGAAGCGTTAGCCTCATACTTAGGTATCTCATACTGCAAAGATATCCTGATGTAGTCATTAAGATAGTGCTGCCATGCAACTGTATAGGTCTTCCAGCTTACATCACTCTTTGCAGCATCACCTGAGAGCCGGGTATTTGGATCGTAAAAGTCATACTTCAGTACAAACTGATCCTTACGTCCGATATTCTTGATCAGGTATAAATAGTAGCCTGAGAAATGCCTCAATTTTGTCGGATCAGCTCTCCTTGCTGCCTGTGAAGACTTTGAATCCTGGTTAGTGCTGCTGGAAGATGAGTTTATTCCCTGAACATACTCACCTTTAAGAGCCGTTCCTCCGAGAAAATCAGCAAATATCTGTATTTCGCCGCCCAGCCATTGCTTCGGCAGATAATCTCCTGCCTTGTACGATGTGCTGTCCAGCTTTCCGTTTTCATCAGTAATAAAAGTATTGTATTTGATACCTGTACCTCCATAGTAGAAATTCGGACCAAGGTCAATACCAATTCCTGAAGAGGGCAACGCTATTGAGTATACCAGCCGGCCCATGAGGTCTTTCTTTGAATCATAGTCAACCGGCTGAGCACCCGTGAAGTTGCCGTTCATTGCCATTAACTGGACTTTCAGAGGAACTTCTGTTCCCTTATATTCAAGTTTTACCCCGACTTCTCTTTCACCGGGATAGAGAGCCCTGATGACTTTTGAACGTTCCAGCACCTCTCTCTGGCTTGATGAGTATTCCACTTCATAATTTATCCGGTTGAACTGGCCAACCCATAAGGAGATATCTTTCAGTTTTGGAATATTCATAACAGCATAGGCATCTTTTAAAGCAAGGTTTCCGGTGCTGAAATCGGGCTGTAAAACAAATTTAATGCCGTCGGATACCTCATAAGTAAACTTTATCCGTGCCCTTCTTATTAAAAACGAATTGGTTGGTTCATTTACCGTTACATGATCCTTATCATTCAGTAGCCATTGAGCCTGAATGTAACCGGAGATTTTCAGTTTATTAAGTTTGCCCAGATCCGTTTCGTTAATCAATACTCTCTCATCCAGGGCATTTAACTTGCCCTCATGTTCGTCCAGTACATCCTTTAACGAATCGGTAATCTGAGCCTGTGAGTAGCTGTAAAAAGATATAAGTGTGAAAAGTGTGATTGCTAAAAGTTTCTTCATGTTCTATTCTTAGGCTTAATTCGGTTTTTCATGATACAAAAATCCGATATTAATATTACACCCAGGTTTCAAAAAGATTAAGTAATTGTTACAAAAAAAACGCTTCGCTGTCATTAATTGTCATTAATTGTCATTTATAGTCATTAATAGTCATTACGTTGTAAAGATAGAATGGCGGCCGAAGGCCAAATGACAAATAATGACGCGAAGCAAATGACCATTAATGACGCGCGAAGCGCAAATGACCATTGTTGGAAGAATTTCACCTGTTCTACCAATTAATTGGCAGATATTTAATATTTTCGCCTGACAAAAAAATTAAAGAGATGAACAAATTATTAAGTGTTGGACTGCTTCTTTTACTGATTTCATGCGGATCTCAGAAAAAAACCAAGATCCCCTGCTACGCCTGGCTGGGCGGCCCCGGGAAAGCGACAGACAGTGAACTGAAGGCGGAATTTACCGATCTGAAGGAAAAAGGTATAGACGGCCTGATGTATTCAGCCGGCCGTGACCCTGAGGTGAACCGCAGGGTAGCAAAGATAGCAAAGGAAGCCGGACTTGAGTACCATGCCTGGATTCCCACCCTGACGCAAAACAATAATCCTGATATGAAACAGGATTGGTTTGCAATAAACGGCATAGGGGAATCAGCCTTCGATAAGCCTACCTATGGAGCCGGCCATTATCATTTTGTGTGCCCTAACCGTCCGGAAGTGTGTGATTATCTTGAACAAATGTACAGCAGGATTGCAGATATCCCGGAGGTGGATGGCGTACACCTCGATTTCATCCGTTTTCCGGATGTAATTCTGGCAAAGGGATTATGGAAAAAATATGGCCTTGTAATGGACAGGGAGTATCCTCAATATGACTATTGCTATTGCGATAAGTGTGTTGCTGACTTCAAGGCAAAAACCGGAATTGATATAAAAGCAGTGCCTGATCCGAGCCAGGTAGAAGAGTGGAAACAGTTCCGCTACGAGCTTATTACAAACCTTGTTAACCGGCTGGCTGCAATGGTCCATTCCAAAAACAAGCAGATAAATGCGGCAGTTTTTCCCGGACCAAATTCAATAGCAAGGAAAATAGTAAGGCAGGAGTGGGATAAATGGGATATAGATGCCTATTATCCGATGAACTATAACGATTTTTACCTTGAGGGGACAAAATGGATCGGAGATATGTGCAGGGAAGGTGTTACAACTATAAATAACAAAAAACCTCTGTACAGCGGCTTGTTTATTTGTCCCGATCCGGAGAAGAAAGCCACCGAGCCTGATCCGGAAAATCATGGACTGCTGCCGGGTGAACTGGAAGAGGCAATTAAACAATCAATGGAGAATGGTGCGGCAGGGGTATGCCTCTTCACCCCGGGGAGAATGACAGCAGAGCATTGGGTGGTGTTTGAGAAGGCGATCCATCAGAGCTATGTTAAGAAATAGGTGCCGGCCGCCTTCGCTTAAGCTATGGCGGCTAAGAGGTGCTGGGTGCTGCCCTCCTTCGCTAAAGCTTCGGAGGGTAAAAGGTGGTTGGTGCTGGGTGCGGGGTGTATAAATAAGTTTCCCCTCCTTTTGAAGGAGGGGTGGCCGGGACAATTGAGTATCTGATATTTACAAAATTAATTCCCCGGCCGGGGTGGTTGACTATGAATTCTCCCTAAAATACATAAAGTTAATTAGATAAGAAATCAACCACCTCCCCCCTTCGCATTCGCTTCGGGGTACTCCTCCTTTAAAAGGAGGAGAAACTTCGCCGAAATATAAGCAATATCAGAATAAATATATCTGTTACCTAAATACTGAAAAATAACATGGTTATCGGTACTCTGTGGAACTCTGTGAAATAATAAAATCAGCTGATATTTACAAGTTTTCCTCCCGGCTCCCTTACATTTCCAATAACTGCTGCACTGCTAAGTCCTGCTTCCTTTAAATCATCCAGGATCTTTTCAGTGTCATCAGGAGATGCACATATAAGAAGTCCGCCTGAGGTCTGGGCATCGAATGCTATCATCTTAAGGTTATAATCTGTCTCCCGGGCAAAATCAATATCTTTTTCTCCATATTCCAGATTCCGGAATGAAGCTCCCGGTATGCAGCCTTCATCAACAAGGTCATATGTTTTACCAATGAGGGGTACCTCTTTCATATTCAGATTCAACGTCACTTTACTTGACCTTGCCATCTTAAGTGCATGGCCGGCCAGACCATAGCCTGTAATATCCGTTGCTCCCCTGACATTATATTTCTTCATTACAGCAGCACCCGTATTATTAAGGAGCTTCATCAGCCGGATCGCTTCTGCAACATCCTGTTCATCAGCTATTCCCAGTCTCTGACCTGCCATAATAATACCTGTCCCCAGCGGCTTTGTGAGGATAAGGTTATCTCCAACCCTGGCCCCTGCATTGGTTACAATCCTGCCCGGATTGACATATCCCACCACTGCGAGACCGTACTTTGGAGGCGTATCGTCTATCGTGTGCCCGCCGATAATCCTTACTCCCGCTTCGGCAGCTTTATCAAACCCTCCCCTGAGGATGTCGGCATATGCCTCCATGGGAAGCGTTGCAGCGGGGAACATCATTATATTCAGAGCAAGCACCGGATCTCCTCCCATGGCATAAACATCGCTTATTGAATTGGCAGCGGCTATCTGTCCGAATTCGTAGGGATCGCTGCATACAGGAGGGAAAAAGTCGGTGGTAAAAACGAGTGCCAGATCATCGTTCACCCTGTAAACGCCTGCATCGTCATGAGTATCAATATCTACAAGGATGTTGGGATCTGAGGGCAGAGGAAGATATTTCAGGATCTCTTCGAGCTGCCTGGGTGAGATCTTGGAGGAACAGCCTCCGTATTCAACCATCTGAAGAAGGTCTGTTTTCATAAAACAATCTGTTTTAATTCAGGGGCGTACAATATTTCCTGCTGAAACCATAACCTCGGCAATTGTGTACATGTTGCTAAGCGTACCAACTCCGACAGTATCGGAGATTGAATAATGATTTACACAGGTGGCACAAAGAAGAAGCTCAACTCCCATTTTCTCGAGGTCTGTCAGATGATCTATAAGTGGTGAGGCTTTTGTTGCAAGGGTAACTCCCTTGTTGTAGAATATTATCTTCCGGGGCAGTTTGTCAAGATCCTTTAATGCCTTGATGAAGTTTGACATCAGCAGCTGGCCAAGCTCGTTATCCCCCTCTCCCATTTTATCGGAGCCAATAACAATAATAAAATCACCCTTATGAAAGTGTGCTATTGAATCGGTGCAATAATCTTCAGCTTTAACCTGAGAGAGATCTCCTCCCCTTGTAACTGTCAGCGTCCATACGCCATCAGCTTCACTTGCATGAAAGGCGGTATTGTTCTCTTTAAGAAACCTGCTCACATTATTGAAGGATGTCTGGTTGTCTGTCAGAAGCAGGAAAGATTCACCCTCAGGTGTTTCCTTCAATGCCCGTTTTGTAGCGATAAGCGGGGCCGGACAGAGCTGGCCCCTGGTATCTGTGATTCTCATCTGATGGAAATAAAAATGAATTGCAAAAGTAGGAAGAAAAGTTGAAAGTGCTATGCTAAACCTGCGAGCTTCTTCAGTATCTGCCTGCCCCTGGAAACAATACCTGCCGATCCCTCCGGCTGGAGCATGCTGATTGTTGCTGCAAGCTCATTTCTCAGCTCAGGATATTTAAGAACGAGCCTGTACAGTATCTCCATTGAATATGCCTTGATGGCAATTGCCGAAAATCCTGACCTAAGTAAACCGAAGCAGTGATCTGCAAGAATTCCATGATTTTTTTCACTGATCTTTTCCATATCGGAAAGGGAGATGATACGAAGTAATGAGCGCATGGCACTCTCGTTTTCAAGCTTTGCCAGTGCCACTATTATCCTGTCCAGATGAGGATAAATCAATTCAGGATACTTATCACATACCTTTGTTAATGTCCATGATGAACGAAATGCAAGCTTCTCATCATCCGAAAAGGAGTATTCCAGGAGTTTGTCAAAGATCGCGGGATTTTCAATCGCCGATGTTGCTATCCATTCGGCTTCCTGCATGCTCATCATCCGGTTAACCATAGCCTGGAGCTCTTCGTCATCCGCAGATTCCGTAGTTTCCCTGTTACAAGTCAGAACGGTGCTCTTCCTTCCGGAGTTAATTTTTTCAAGGTACTCTGCCGCAACAGTTATATCAGCTTCTGAAAAATCGACAGCAGATAGCTCTTCCGGCGCTATCCATCTGTAAGCCATATGCTCGGTAAGGAATGGCAGCTCATCAAGCGTATCGCAGATGAAAGGGATGAGCCTTATATGAATAAACCCATAGTCATATTCTGCAACCGTCAATTTACCCAGTATCACAATTTCCATCGACAATTCCTCTTTAACCTCCCTGATAATACACTCTTCTTCAGTCTCATCAGGATGAAGCTTCCCTCCCGGAAATTCCCATTTAAAAGGATGCCGGGTGGACTCTCCCCTCTGGACGACCAGGACCTCATCATCCTCATTCCGTATTATGGCACATGTAACGTCTATCATAACTGAATTTCAGGATATAACCTCCTCATAAAGAGGAATTACAAGCAGGTACTCCCAGCCTGTAAAATCATTATTGAATTTGCAGGCATAATGGGTCATTCCGTTTGTTACAACAAGGTAAGGAACTTTATACTTAATATTATATGTCGCAATCTGCTCAAATACATCGTCCAGAAGGAGAACCTCATGAGCTTTACATTCAACTATCATAACAGGCTTGCCCTGCCTGTCATGAACAAGAATATCTGTCCTCTTTTTAAGTTTATTATGTTTGAACAGGATCTCAATTCCCATCAGACCCGGAGGATATTTACCCTCATTGATAAGGTACTGGATGAAGTTCTGCCTGACCCATTCTTCCGGAGTGAGTTTTACAAATCTTCTCCTGAGGGGATCGAGGATCATCTCTTCTCCCTCTTTCCCCCTAATTTTGAATGAATATTCAGGCAGGTTTAACTGTTTCAACTTAGTTTTGTACTTTTGCCCTTTGGGGCTGTTACAAATATATTGAGATAATTATTATCCAAAAGAGGGTTATGAAGACTAAAGAGGAAATTGTTAATAACTGGCTTCCGCGATATACCGGGAAAAGTATTGAGACATTCGGAAAATATTTTCTTCTTACCAATTACCTCTACTATGTTGAACTTTTTGCAAAATGGCACAATGTCCATGTTGAGGGCAAGGACAAGAACATGCCAAGTGCAACAGCTGACGGTATAACTATAATTAACTTTGGAATGGGCAGTCCCAATGCAGCCACAATTATGGATCTGCTAAGCGCTGTGAGCCCCAATGCAGTATTATTTCTCGGAAAATGCGGCGGACTGAAAAAGAAAAACACCCTGGGTGATCTTATCCTGCCTATTGCAGCCATCCGGAGCGATGGTACATCGAACGACTATCTGCCGAACGAGGTTCCCGCATTGCCTGCCTTCAAGCTTCAGAGTGCGATATCGGCTACCATAACAAGGTATAATAAAGAGTACTGGACCGGCACTGTTTATACAACAAACAGAAGAGTATGGGAGTATGACGACAGGTTCAAAAAATACCTTGTGAAGACCAGGGCAATGGCTATAGACATGGAGACTGCAACAATTTTTACCGTAGGTTTCGCCAATGAGATCCCGACAGGAGCGCTGCTGCTGGTATCAGACCAGCCTATGATCTCCACGGGCATTAAAACAGAAGCAAGCGACAACAAG
Organism: uncultured Bacteroidales bacterium; assembly: GCA_963782945.1. Taxonomy (GTDB): domain Bacteria; phylum Bacteroidota; class Bacteroidia; order Bacteroidales; family VadinHA17; genus LD21. The sequence continues at coordinate 320,740 of CAWALO010000002.1, read as the reverse complement.
GTCACTGAGGATTTTGCTGAGACGCATCTTAAGATCGGGATCGACTCCCTGAGGGAAATCAAGGATAATGGCATGTCGGTAAAACATCTTAAATTCTGATTATGGCAGCAACTTTTGAAGAGATAATGTCCGACCTCAGGAACAGGATATTCAGGCCGGTTTACTTTCTTGCCGGGGAAGAACCTTATTATATTGACCTTATCTCAGATTATATTTCCGAAAAGGTTCTGCCCGAGGCTGAAAAGTCATTCAATCAGATAGTCCTGTATGCTGATGATACAAATATCGCATCGATAATCGACATTGCCAGGAGATTTCCCATGATGGCCAGCCATCAGGTGGTTATCGTCAGGGAAGCCCAGTCGCTAAGGAAGATTGACGATCTGGCAATATATCTGGAAAAACCGCTTGTCTCAACGATCCTTGTGTTCTGTTACAAATACAAAACCCTTGACAAGAGAACGAAACTATTTAAAATCCTTGAAAGCCATAGTGTTTATTTTGAGTCTGCCCGGTTGCGGGATTACCAGATACCCGGATGGATCGACAGATACCTGATGAAGAAAGGTATAAAGACAGATCCCAGCTCAAGTGCCATGCTGACAGAGTATCTCGGGACCGATCTCCATAAAATAGCCAATGAACTTGATAAGCTTATAATTACACTTCCGGAAGGCAAACCTGTAATAACCACAGCGATTATTGAACAGAATATAGGAATAAGCAAGGACTATAATAATTTTGAGCTTCAGAAGGCTATAGGTGAGAGAAACATACTCAAATCGAACATGATTGTACGGTACTTCGCCAATAACCCGAAGGATAATCCGATAACACTTTCCATAGCTTCTCTTTTCAGTTTCTTCAGCAAGCTTCTTCTCTACCATTATCTCCCCGACAAGTCAAAAAACAATGTGGCAGCTGCTTTAAAGGTCAATCCATTCTTTGTCAGGGACTATGAGAGTGCTGCAGCAAAATACAATGTTTCAAAGACGGTGCAGGTTATAAGCCTTCTTCGCACCTTCGACATGAAGTCAAAAGGGTTTGGTGATCCGGGAACGGAACCGGGAGAGCTGCTCAGGGAACTGGTATACAGGATACTACATATATAAATTATTAACCACGGAGTTGCACGGGGTATCACGGAGTAAAACACGGAGTAAAACACGGAGTAAATCATTCAATGCAAATTGAACATGTGAGTTATTAATACAACAGTGTTACTCCGTAACAACTCTGTGTAACTCCGTGTTTAAATATTATTTAGGTCAGAATAGGAATTATTTAATTCATATCCGGCGAATCGGGAAAATCCGCCCAGATCCTGTATTTGTTCTTGAAGCTTCGCAGTACTCTTTTCCAGGTGTTGTCTCCCCTGTTGTTCATGATGATATCTGTTTTGACCCTTGCGATGATCCATGAATCTTCCATAAGTTCACGTTCCAGCTGACCGGCTGACCAACCTGAATAACCAAGAAAAAACCTTATCTGTGAATGATTTATTTTACCTGTTGAGATCAGGTCCCGGATTGTATCTATATCTCCTCCCCACCAGATATTATCTTCAATAAGAATGCTGTCAGGAATGTGCTCGCCAAGGCTATGCAGATAATGAAGAGTATCAGGAGCTACAGGGCCACCCATATTGATATTCTCATTCCACCCATCAAATCCTGCAATAGCCGAACTGAGCTTCAGGTCAAGCTTCTTATTAAGTATAAAACCAACGGAACCCTGGGGTGTGTGATCTGTAAGATATACTATGCTGCGGTTAAAAAAAGTATCCGGCAGAAAAGGTTCAGATATAAGTATCTTGCCTTTCTCCGGTATTTTGTCTTCCGGCATAATTGCAAATAAATCTATTTCTGACTCCATAGGGAGAAAAAATTATTGCAAATACAATATACTGCAAAAATAATCAAGTAAAACCTTAACTTCAATTAAATATTGTCATATTTTTGCCGTTCGATAATATAATCATATGCAGAAAAGTACATTACGTATAATCGGGAACAAGGCGGTGCTGAATATCCGCGAAAGGATGTGCGAAACACAGGAAGAATTGCTGGCGAGTGATAAATTCAGAATTGTTTTGGATCATTGTCTTGAAAATCTGAAGTCTAAACATTCCCCGTTATTAGGAGTCTTTGTCAATAATGAAGCCGATAAAGAGTCCGTTACAAATCTGGTGAAGACACTTACTCTCCTGGTTAAATATGAAAGCCATGTTGTCCCTCATATTTTTGAGGAGTCAAGGATCTTTCTCAAAGATCTTGACAGGCTGGGAAATTTTGTAGAATACCTTTATGACTACTGGCGTCATTTTGACCGGTTTATTATAAATGATTCCGAAGGGGACCGACTTGATAAAAGACCATACCGGACATTCAATGAGACTATTGAACAGCTTACTCACCTTGTAAGGACGGTTTACAGACATATTCAGGAGAATATTACAGGCAGTCATCCGAATGTTTACCGTCAGGTTCCTGCAGGAGGAGAGATAGCTGTTATTTCATTGCCAAAAGCAATTGCCTACAAGGGTGAAAAATATAAAAAGCTGAGATCCATACCGGTAATAAGGCAGATGCTCATATATCCCCCGCTGGTGATCCAGCAGCCAATGAACAAGAGAACAGGTCAGTTCAAGAGGATTGAAAAGAATCCGATCGATCTTGTCGATCTCATTACGGATGAATGGATATGTTACCCGGCCAAAGTAGGTAAACTGCTTATCATGGTCTATTTCCATATCGAGTTTTTCGAACTTGGCTTTTCAATGTGTAACCTGTTTCAGCTTGCCGATGACAAGGATCTTGAAAGAAGACCCGACGCCATGTTTCTTTATGGCGTACCGGGAAGTGCAGTTGACGGACTGGCAAAATATCCGACAGTATTTTATGATGACGAAGAGAACGGAATATTTGTAGGGGCTGTGCCTAGCAGGCCGGAATTCGGATATTTTGGTTACCTGAAGAAAATGGTGCTCACACTTCACAATTCCATTATCATGAAAATGGGCAATATGCCATTCCATGGAGCTATGGTGAAGATCCTTCTCCAGGGTAACAAGGAAGCGACAATACTCCTGATGGGAGATACTGGTGCAGGAAAATCCGAAACACTTGAGGCTTTAAGGGTGCTTGGAGAGAAGCATATCCGCGAACTGACGATCATTGCTGACGATATGGGTTCAATAGAGCTTGACTCAGAAGGGAATCCCATTGGTTACGGCACAGAGATCGGTGCCTTCCTTCGTCTTGATGACCTGCAGCCGGGTTATGCTTTCGGGCATCTCGACAGGTCGATTATCTTTAATCCCAGCCAGGTTAATGCACGGATAGTATTTCCTGTTACAAGCTTTAAAACTCTTATACAGGGACATAAGATAGACTATATCCTCTATGCCAACAACTATGAGGAGATTGACGGCGACCATCCGGCTATCGAAAGGTTCAACACCGTGGAATGGGCGCTGGATATTTTCAGGGAAGGGGCTGTGATGAGCAAAGGTACTACCACCTCCAGCGGACTTGTACATTCGTATTTTGCAAATATCTTCGGACCTCCGGAATACAGATGCATCCATGAGGAGATTGCAGCAAGGTTCTTTGCCGCCTTCTTCAAAAAAGATGTATTTGTCGGACAAATGAGAACACGGCTGGGCATTCCTGGCTATGAATCTTCAGGACCTCATGAAACAGCTCTCGAACTGCTGAGAGTAATCGGGGTTACGGAGAGTCAGCCTTCAGCGAGCTAAGATTGGAGGCCATAAACTAATACTTTTCAGGTACCGCCTCCCTCATCATCTCATAAACTGCATCGAAAATATCTTCCGAACTGGGTTTGGAGAAATAGTCTCCGTCGGTGGTATATGCAGGGCGATGCTCCTTGCCTGCAAGAGTCTTCGGAGGACTGTCAAGGTATTGCCAGGCTCCCTGATTTTCAAGAACTTCCTGCATCATATAAGCAGTTGTACCTCCGGGGACATCTTCATCAAGGAAAAGGACCCGGCTGGTCTTTTTAAGTGACTCCACTATCATTTTTTTAGTGTCGAAAGGAACAAGAGTCTGCACATCTATCAATTCTACAGAAATATCATGTTTTTCAAGCAGCCTGACCGCATCCAAGGCAACCCTGACAGTAGATCCATAGGTAATTATTGTTATGTCGGTCCCCTGATTTATAATCTCCGGTATTCCAAGCTGAATCCTGAACTCCCCTATATTATCGGGTAATTTTTCCTTGAGCCTGTATCCGTTAAGAGGCTCAATAACTATAGCAGGATCGTTCCCTTCAAGGAGTGTATTATAAAATCCGGCCGCCCTTGTCATATCCCTGGGGGAACAGACATAGACACCCCTGACCGAATTGATCAGCATGCTCATTGGCGAGCCTGAATGCCAGATGCCTTCCAGCCGATGTCCCCTCGTGCTGATTATAAGCGGTGCCACCATTCCTCCGGCTGTCCTGTAATGGGTAGTGGCAAGATCATCACTAAGCAGCTGAAGAGCATACATCAGGTAGTCGAGATACTGGATCTCTGCAATAGGTCTCATTCCCCTCAGCGATAAACCAATGCCCTGACCAAGAATTGTTGCTTCCCTGATCCCTGTATCGGTTATCCTCAGCTCACCGAATTTTTTCTGCAATCCCTCCAGCGACTGATTGACTCCTCCAATACCTCCGGTATCCTCCCCAAATGTCACAAGAAGCGGATATTTTGTAAAGAGCTTATCATAATTGTCCCTTAAGATCTGGCGTCCGGGAACTTCCGGGGAATCATCAGAGTAAACAGGGGCGACAGGTTTTACATTCAGGACGGATGTCGGTGTTTCGTTATAAAGAAATGTATCGTAGCTATCATGCGCGTCCTCATAATTGCGTTTTAGCCAGCCTTCCAGTTCATCTTTGAGACTATCTGACTTGCCGCAATCAGCACACACATTTCTCAATAATTTACGGGCTGTCACAAAGTTGTCTTTCCTTATCGGCGCTATTACCTTTTTCAGATCTTCCGTATAATTCTCAACAGATTCTTCCTTAGGATCCTCACTGCATCTGCATGTACGGGCATCAATAATCCTGACAAGTGCATCACGCTCAATTTTAATCGGATCCTGAAACATATCCCAACCTTTCTTCCTCGCTGCCTTTGCCTCTTCCTCTGCCTCAGATGACAGTTTATCAAGCTCCTGCGGTGTTGCTAATGATGTCTCTATTATCCATTCTCTCATACACTTGATTGGATCGAATTCCATTTCCCATTTAAGTCTCTCTTCATTTTTATACCTTTCATGAGAACCCGAGGTAGAATGTCCCTGAGGCTGAGTAACTTCTTCTATATGAAACAGTACAGGAGTCTGCTCACTCCTGCAGATGGCAATACCCTCATTATACAATTTAACCAGTCCAGGATAATCCCATCCTTTCCCCTTGAATATTCTTATTCCGGGCTTGCCTTTTTCACTTTCGAATCCCCTGAGGATATCTGATATACTTCCTTTGGTTGTCTGGTATTTTTTCGGAACCGATATGCCATATCCGTCGTCATAGACCGAGACGGCCATTGGAACCTGAAGAACACCTGCAGCGTTTATTGTCTCCCAGAAATGTCCCTCAGAGGTGCTGGCATCGCCTATAGAACCAAAAGCAACCTCATTTCCTTTATTGGAAAGCGTTGTATACCCGTGAAGAGCAGTATTCTGCCTGAACAGCTTCGAAGCATACGCCAGGCCAAGTAACCGGGGCATTTGTCCGGCAGTAGGTGAAATATCTGCTGAAGAGTTTTTCTGTTTTGTCAGGTCGCGCCATGATCCGTCAGGATTTATATTGGGGACAGAAAAATGGTTATTGAAGACCCTGCCGGCATTTCCCGGATTTATCTCCCTGTCTGTATTGCCGTAGAGCTGGTGGAAAAAATCAAGTGAGGTATAAAGTCCCATAGCCATCATCCAGGTCTGGTCACGGTAATAGCCTGACCTCCAGTCTCCGTTTCTGAACTGTTTTGCCAGGGCCAGCTGAATCAGCTCTTTCCCGTCTCCGAAAATTCCGAACTTGGCTTTACCAGTGAGCACTTCACGACGCCCGATGATGCTTAAATTCCTGCTCAGACTGGCTAGTCTGAAATCTGCAAGTATCTCATCCCTGGTAAGTTTAAATTCAGACGGACTGACTTTTTTTTTCATTTTATAATGAATAAGTGAAATATTTAAAACTCATATTGATTTAAACAAAATATATTAATGGTTGTTTAAACAACAAAGGATAAATGATTGTTATCTTCGCACCAATCATTATTCATGACATCTTTATCCGGTGTGATTAATGTAAAGTTACGAAATTTTAACAGAGACAATCAGATATGTTTTTAAAACTACTCCTGTTGAGTGCAATATTCATGACTCTTGCAGTATCTGGTTTTGCAATCAGGATGATTCTTAAATCCAATGGCAAATTCCCTGATACTCATGTCAGCACTAATCCGGAGATGCGGAAAAGAGGTCTCACCTGCGCTCAGCAGACAGATACCGGATGCCATTCCACTGAGGGATATCCGGGATGTGCGGCCTGCAGCGGGAACGGTATTCATTAATTCGAAGATTATTTATCTGTTTCCGAGATCTTCTTCTTCAGATCATCAGACATCCATGTTTTGAAGTTCCCGCTGTCATCGGAAAATACAAAGTATGCACTCAGACCGGGATGTGATGTGATAAAATCAATAGCCTTTTCTTTCCCCATCACCATGCATGCTGTAGCTATACCATCAGCAATTGTACAGTTATCAGCAACAATAGTGGTGCTCAGAAGTCTGTTTTTTGCAGGATAACCGGTCCTGGGATCTATAGTGTGGGAGTATTTTATGCCGTCCTCGACATAATATTTCCTGTAATTTCCGGAGGTAGATACTGCCATGTCAGATATCTTAACTATTGCCTGCAGCGATTGTCCCGGAACCATGTTATTATCCTCAGGCCTGTCTATGCCGATGCGCCATGGAGCTCCACCCTTGTTCCCAACTGCCATCACTTCTCCCCCTATCTCAACAAGGTAATTTGAGAGGCCGATACTCTTAAAATAGCGGCAGACAACATCAACTGAGTATCCCTGAGCGATCGCATTGACATCAAGGGTGACACCTGGATCAGATTTTACAAGGCGACCGTTAACAAGCCTGATCTTATCCATTCCCACAAGCTTTAAAAGACTGTCGCGTTTTTCCTCAGTGAAATTCTTGTGATCATCGGGACCGAATCCCCATGCCCTGACAAGAGAGCCTATGGTGATGTCAAATGCCCCGTCAGTCATCTGTGATATAAGGACAGATTTGTTAAAAACATCTATGAAGAATGAATCGGGTACAGCGATCTCGTTCCGGTTAATTCTTGAAATAATTGATGAATCGTTGTAAACTGACAGTGACAGGTCAAAATCATGCAGGATCTTTTCAACTTTTACCTGCAGATCCTGGGGAGTGATATTTATACTGTTGTCATAGACAATGCTGTAGGTAGTACCCTGTATGAACCCAGTAAAATTTTCTATAACGGCTTTTTTGCTGATGCAGGAATTTAAAACTGCAAAGAGAACAAAAAGGAGTGCAATTATTTTCTTAAACATTTGGAAGGCATTTTAATATTGGACAATAACAGATACAATGTTAAGTAATTATAAGTCCTCCACAAATAATTAATAAAAAATTATTAACCACGGAGTGGCACAGAGTATCACAGAGTAGAACACAGAGCAATTTATACAACTAAAGAGTAGTTCAGGATACTTCAAATTTATTCCTATTACAATCCTTTAAGGAATTCCAATTTAACCGTGTTACTCCGTGATCCCGATGCAATCGGGACAGTGAAACTCAGTGGTAAAAAAAATGAATCAGATCTGTAACACAATCAGCCCCCGGGTGAAGGGAGCACCAGTATCAGATTCCGAAATCGTCAAAGGCAATATTCTCCTTCGGAACCCCCATAACATCCAGTGTTTTTAAAACAGCGCTGTTCATCTGAGGGGGACCGCAGAAATAGTATTCAATATCTTCAGGTGATTCATGCTCGCAAAGGTAATTTTCCAGAAGGACCTTGTGAATAAATCCTGTATATCCCTTCCAGTTATCTTCAGGCAAGGGCTCAGAAAGGGCGAGATTAAATGTGAAATTAGGAAATTTCTTTTCTATTGCCCTGAATTCATCCTCATAAAACACCTCTCTCAATGATCTTGCTCCATACCAGTATGACACTTTACGGTCAGTCTTCAGTGTATTGAAAAGATGGAAGATATGAGATCTGAGCGGAGCCATTCCGGCGCCTCCTCCGATATATATCATTTCATTTTTTGTATCCTTAATATGAAATTCACCATAAGGACCGGACATTATCACTTTATCGCCAGGCTTTCTTGAAAAGATATAAGTTGAACACAAACCGGGCGGTACATTCAGATATTGTTTCTTAGCGTTATCCCATGGAGGAGTGGCAATTCTGATGTTGAGTTTTATAAGATTTTTCTCTGCGGGATAATTCGCCATTGAATATGCCCTGAATGTTTCCTCCTTGTTTGAGATCCTGAAATCCCACATTCCATATTTATCCCAGTCATCCCTGTATTGCTCCTCTATCAGGAAATCCCTGAAGTTTGTTTCATACCTCGGTACATCAATCTGTACATATCCGCCCGGGAGAAAGTCCATAGCTTCGCCATCCGGCAGCTTTACAACAAATTCTTTTATAAATGTGGCAACATTCCTGTTGGAAATAACTTCACATTCCCATTTCTTAATTCCCAGTATTGCTTCAGGTACCTTGATAGTAAGGTTTTCCCTTATCTTAACCTGGCAACCCAGACGCCAGAGGTCGTGCTGTTCTTTCCTGGTAAAGAAACCTGTTTCCGTAGGTAGTATCGCTCCTCCTCCTTCTATGATCTGGCACTTACACATCCCGCAGGTACCACCGCCTCCGCACGCCGAAGGCAGAAAAATGCCGTTTCCTGACAATGTTGATAAAAGGTTTGAGCCGGGGGAAACAGCCATCTCAAGATCGTTTATTTTAAGATTAACCTGTCCTTTCGGGGCGAGTTTATCCCGGGCATAAAGAAGCATGCCTACAAGAGACATTATTATGAGTAAAAATACTGTAATGCTATATAATATTATACCACCTGTAGAAAGAGCTAAAATCATATATTCTTCTTTTTCAGTTAGAGTTTAATTCCCATGAATCCCATAAAAGCTATCGCCATAAGGCCTGTTAGAATAAAAGTTATGCCAAGACCTTTCAACGGGTCAGGAACATTGCTGTACTTTAACTTCTCCCTTATGGCTGCGATACCAACTATTGCAAGCATCCATCCTATACCTGAGCCGACACCGAAAACAGTAGCTTCAGCCAGGGTCTGATATTCTCTTTCCTGCATGAAAAGAGAAGCCCCAAGTATTGCGCAATTAACGGCAATCAATGGAAGAAATATTCCAAGGGAGTTATACAGGGTAGGGCTGAATTTTTCGATGACCATTTCAACCAGCTGAACGATTGCAGCAATAACCGCAATGAAAATCATGAATGAAAGAAAGTTGAGATCGACATCTGTAAACCCTTCACCCAGCCATATCAGGGCACCTTTTCTCAGGACATAATGTTCAACAAGAAAATTGACCGGGACAGTTATCAACAGGACAAAGACTACGGCAATGCCAAGTCCGATAGATGTCTTAACAGTCTTTGATACAGCAAGGTATGAACACATGCCGAGGAAAAAGGCAAAGACCATGTTGTCAATGAAGATTGACTTAATAAATATATTCAGCAGATTTTCCATAATTTATATCCTAGTGTTTCTCGATAAGACTTTTATTTTTGCTCCTCTGAAACCAGATAATCAAGCCGACTACGATAAGAGCCATAGGAGGAAGTATCATCATTCCATTATTCTCATAACCTGTTGCATAAACACCCAGTTTTTGCATGACCGGATATCCATAAATAGTACCAGAGCCAAAAAGTTCCCTTAAGAAAGCAACAACAACAAGTATAATACCGTACCCGGCGCCATTACCAATTCCGTCAATAAATGATGGCCATGGTTTATTTGCCATGGCAAATGCCTCAAGACGTCCCATCAGGATGCAGTTAGTAATTATCAGGCCAACAAACACTGAAAGTTGCTTGCTGACATCAAAAGCGTATGCCTTAAGAAACTGGTCGACTAATATTACCATTGTGGCAATTACAACCAGCTGCACAATGATCCTGATCCTGTCAGGAATATATTTTCTCATGGCTGCAATTACAACATTTGAAACTGCCACTACAATGGTAACAGATAATGCCATTACAAGAGCAGGTTTTAGTTTAACAGTTACAGCAAGCGCTGAACATATTCCAAGCACCTGAACAGTAATGGGATTGTCTCTTCCCAGAGGTGCGGTGAATAGTTTTATATTCTTTGCCGAAAACATCGGCTCCCTTTCAACTTTGCTCATATCTCAGATCTTTGTTTTTAAAAGATAATCGTTATACTTGACTATACAGTCTTTAAGCATCTTCTCGAGACCCTTGCTTGTTATGGTACCACCTGAAATGGCATCAACACTATGAGGATCATCCGGCTTTGCTCCTCCTTTGAGAACTCCGACAGAAACAAATTTCCCTTCTTCAAAAAGCTTCTTCCCCGGGAACATGCTTTCGAACTCTGTTGTATTGATTTCAGCTCCCAATCCGGGTGTTTCTCCTTTATGGTCAAAAGTGACTCCGAAAATGGTATTCATATCCGATTTAAGCGATACATAACCATATATGGGCCCCCACAGGCCCTTGCCTTCAACAGGAATTATAATAACTTTTTCACCGTTATCCGGCACTGCGTTGAATACCGGGAGATATTGCTGCTCAAGTGGTTTTTTCTGCTCAATGCTCAGTACGACATTAAATGCCTCTACTCCGGGTACCACCTCACCTTTGGAATTAAGGACGAAGCTCTCCTTTATGTATTTATCATATAAGGTTTCAGTAGTTTCGTGTGCTGATGGAATACCAATTGATTCCAGCATACTTTTCTTCTTCTCAATCTCGAGATTCTTCTGCTGACGCGGCTGGAGCAATGTTGCAGCGAGTGAAAGCAGCGTTGCAACAGCAACAACCATAATTGCCGAAAAAAGGAATATATATCTGTTACTGAACTCTTTCATTTCAAATTATTATTTGTTGCGACTTTAGCCCTCTTAAGTCTCTTGTTAATACTCGACTGAATAATAAAATAGTCAATGAGGGGTGCGAAGACATTCATAAGCAGTATGGCAAGCATTACACCTTCAGGATAGGCAGGGTTTAAAACCCTTATCAGAATTGATAACACACCAATCATAAACCCGTAGATCCATTTCCCCTTTTCTGTCTGGGCTCCTGATACCGGGTCTGTAGCCATAAAAACTGCTCCGAAAGCGAAACCTCCCATAACAAAGTGATAGTATGCAGGAACTTCCATATAAGCATTTACCGACAAGGCATTCAACAGCAAGCCCATTGCCAGTCCTCCGGCAAAAACACTCACAATTATCTTCCAGCTTCCGATCCCTGTAGCTATAAGTATAGCAGCTCCAATGAGAATTGCAAGAGTTGAAGTCTCACCGATGGAGCCAGGAATCGTACCTATAAACATATCCATGAATGAAGGTATTTTTGTTGTTTCACCGGCGGCGCAGAGCGCCATGGGCGTTGCACCGGAGAATCCATCAATTACATGCTGCCCCTTCGTCAATCCTTCAATCCAGACCTTGTCTCCGGTCATCCAGGCAGGATAGCTGAAAAAGAGAAATGCACGTGCAACAAGTGCAGGATTGAATACATTCATCCCGGTCCCTCCAAATACCTCCTTACCAATTATTACAGAAAAAGCAGTGGCAAGTGCAAGCATCCATAAAGGAATGTCTATCGGCATGATCAGCGGAATGAGCAATCCTGTAACGAGGAAGCCCTCATTTATTTCATGTCCCCTTATCTGGGCAGCAATAAACTCTATACCCAAACCAACTGTATAACTGACAACTATCAGGGGCAGGATCTTCAAAAACCCAAACCAGAACATCTGGAATGTGCCTGCTTCTGAACCAATGGACCTGAAATGCTGCAAACCAACGTTATATGATCCAAACAGGAGCGCAGGAAGGAGGGCTATTATTACCACAGTCATAGTACGCTTAAGGTCAATGCTGTCGCGAATATGCGAACCTTTAAAGGTCACTCTGTCAGACACAAACAGGAAAGATTCCAATCCTTCGAAAACCGAACGAAGTTTTCCGAACTTTCCCCCCTCCATAAAATGGGGCTTGATCTTATCTATCTTTTTTCTTAAAGAATCCATTATATATTAATATCTCAGTTAACTAACTCATCTCCTTTATCATCAGATCCAGCCCCCTTCTTACAATTGACTGAATCTCAATTTTGGAAGGGCAGATATATTCGCAGAGGGCAAAATCTTCTTCTGCAATCTCATAAATCCCCAGATTCTCCATCAGGTCAATATCCTCTGACAGAATTGCCTTCAGAAGCTGCATCGGATAAATATCAATTGGAACAACTTTCTCATACTGGCCGGTCATTACAAATGCACGTTCTCCCCCGTGAAGGTTAGTATCAAACCTGTACCCTTTGGAAGGAATCAGACTCGACGCAAATGTCCTGGAAAAACTGAACTTCTTCAGGCCAGGCATCATCCAGCCAAAAAATTCAAAGTAATCGCCCTCGGGTATAACTGTTACCTGTGAATCGTAATATCCAACATAACCATCAGGACCTATTGATGTTCCGGTCAGAACGTTGCCGCTAATATATCTTAGATTCCCGGTATTAACATTATTTTTAATCAGAGAGGATACAGAGGCTCCTGATGTTATCTTATAATATGCAGGATGAAGAACTTCTGAACCGGTTAAGGCGATAAATCTCTCATGGATATATCTGCCCTGTTCAAACAGCCTTCCTATTGCCAGTACATCCTGGAGATTTACAAACCAGACGATCTCGCCTTTGTTGACCGGATCAAGATGATGAATATGAACCCCGACATTTCCAGCCGGATGCGGCCCTGAGAAATGAGAAATCTCAACATCTTCAGCTTTTTTCAAAAGCTCTGAAGAAACACCTTTGCCATTAAGGACCAGATTGATCTTCCCGTCAGTAAGTTTTTTTAAGGCTGTAATCCCGCTTCTGAATACGGAAGCGGGGGAATTATCCATTATGAAATTGTAATCAGGAGCCAGGGGAGAGGTATCGAAACCGGATATGAAGATTGATTTCGGAACATCGTTCGGGTTTGCAACGACATGATATGGGCGTTGCCTTACCGTGGGCCATAAACCGGAAATGAGCAACAACTCTTTAATTTTTTCCCTGGTGAGGAGGGATGGATCAGAAACTCCAAAATCTATATATTCATTGCCTTCTTTTTCTACTACTACTTCCAGCAATTTCCTTCGGTCACCCCTCTTAACTGAGACCACTTTTCCGCTGACCGGGGAGGAGAAAATAATTTCGGGACGAATCTTATCGTGAAATAATGGGGAACCTGCTGAAACAATCTCCCCGGGCTTAACATTCAGTTTGGGAATAAGGCCCGGAAAATCCACAGGTTTGACAGCATAAAAGGCTGAATCAACCTCTCCGGCAAGGATACTCTCAGCTTTCCCTGTCATCCTGATATCAAGTCCCCTTTTAAGATTAACTGATAATGACATTTCTGGTGATGTATAATAGGTAATATTAACTCTGAACTGTGAAAAAATTAACAATAATTTGCAAAAGTAAAGTTATCCATCGACATTTTCTAAAAAGTGCTATTTATTATGGAAAGTTTATTTACAGTATGCAACATTTAATTACATTTAAAGTTTTTCAAATAGTAAATTATTTTTTAATGAGGACCTTATTTCTTTTATTTTTTCAGGCCATAGTACTTGTTTCACAGGGACAGACAAGCGATCCTGAAGCACTTTTATTTACCAATCACATTTATAATGACAAGATAAAGAGCGTTCAGCTATACCAGGAGAGATGGAACCTTTCTTATCCCATACTGAAATTAAACAGCAATGATAAGCTGGTCTTTCATTTTGACCTTCTTGAAGAACAGGCTGAATCATACTCTTATACCTTCATTCACTGCGATAAAGACTGGAACAGATCCGATATTTTTCCAAATGACTACACTGATGGTTTCGCTGAAAACCCGGTTGAAGATTATCAATCATCCTTCAATACGACAATCAGCTACACTCATTACAGGTTAGCTTTCCCCAACGACAGGGTGAGGCTGAAGCTCTCCGGAAATTATGTCCTGGTCATCTACCCTCCTGACAGCCCGGAGGAACCTGTCATAACCCAAAGATTTATTGTTACTGAAGATGCAGTTAAAATTAACCCTGATGTACACCGGCCTCAGATGGCTGCCGATAAAAACACTCAGCAACAGGTAGATTTTACTGTGACATACCCGGGACTCAGCTTTACTGATCCATTCAGGAATATTTACGCATTTATTCTCCAGAATGGCAGGTGGGATAATGCAAAAAGAAATCTCAAACCTGATTTTTTCGGAGTTAACGAACTTAAATACAATTCACTGTCAGATAAGAATATTTTCCAGGGAGGAAATGAATTCCGGTATTTCGACATAAAAAGTATAAGATACCAGACTGAATATGTAAAAGGAATCGATTTTATGAACTCCTCTTATAATGTCCTTCTGTTTCCTTCCGATAACAGGGAATTCAAGCCATATTTCTACTGGCAGGATTTCAACGGTAAATATTATATAGCCGTTCAGGAGGGAAAGAAATTTGACATTGATGCAGATTATGTTTATGTACATTTCACCCTGCCCTCAAATCAATTTATTGAAGGGGGGAATATGTATGTGTCAGGCGGTTTGAACAACTGGGCTTTCGACAAGAATAACCAGATGATATTCAACCCTGAGAAGGAGCAGTACGAATGTACAATGATGCTGAAACAGGGGTGGTATAATTATGAATATGTCTGGCTTAAAAAAGGCGGTTCGGATGGAACGGCATCACTCTTTGAAGGCAGCCATTATGAAACGGAAAATGATTACATTATGCTAATCTATTACCGGAATCCGCAGGATCGTTATGACAGAGTTGTCGGTACCTCTACTTTCAATACTCTGAACCGTCTCTCAAACTAAGAATTTTTATTAGGTCAGATCATAATATTCTGAGCTGTTGAAAAAGTCAGTTTTCTCCATTACACCCCTAAATCCCGGAGGGGGGGCTTATTGAAATCCAATAAGTTATAAAGCCCCCCCTGGGGGGGTTGGGGGTAAAAAAGTACTTTTTAAACAGCCCCAACTTTTTGCTAGCGAGGATCAATACCCCACTTTTTATTCGGGCTCTCTCCCATTACCAGCTGAAGCCTGCCTCCTGCTACAATATCTTTATGCGATATAAACGGCCGTTTGAGCTCTTCACCATTCAATCTGGCTGACTGGATATATTTATTCTTTTTCGAACACTCTTTCGCCTCAACAGAAAATACTTTACCGTCAGGTAGTTTAATCTTAACTGAATTGAAGAAAGGGCTGCCTATTGCATATTCTCCGCTTCCGGGAGTGACAGGAAAGAATCCCATGGCTGAGAATACATACCATGAACAGAGACCGCCGCCGTCTTCATCACCAGGTATTCCCAAAGGACGGTCATCGAACCACATATCCATTACCTCACGTATGCGGCGCTGTGTCTTCCATGGCTGCCCGGCATAGTTGTAGAGGTAAGGTATGTGGAATGAAGGCTCATTCCCTGCCACAAACATCCCGTTCAATCCGGTTGCATCAGGGAACTGACCCATAAATTGCCACTTGGAGACTTTGGTCGGTTCATTGAAAAGTCTGTCAAGACGTTTGATAAATGCCCTGTCTCCGCCTGTCAGCTTTATCAGATCAGGAATATTCTGCTGGACACTGAAGTTCCAGGTCCAGGCATTATTTTCAGCAAAATAGAGCCGGCTTCCCACACCTCCGGAGAGCTGAGGATCGAAAGGATCAACCCATCTTCCGTCAGCCATCCTTGGAGCAAAAAATCCGGTAGCCGGATTGAACAGGTTACGATAATTCTCTGACCTTTTCATGAAATAACTATAGTCGGCCTCCTTGCCCAGCTCTCTGGCCAGCTGCGCCAGGCACCAGTCGTCATAGCTGTGTTCGAGAGTAACTGCAACTGCCTGCCTCTTTTCGAAGCCGTCGACCATCGGCACAGTTTCCAGGCTGTCTTCAGGCAGAGCCGGAAACCATCCAAGCGACTGATAAAGGCTGTCAAGCGAACACCCAGGGCCCATTCTCCAGGGGAGCATTGTTCCCTTCATGGCATTCTTTCTGAGACCTTCATAAGCTTTTTCAATTGAAATATTCCTCACTCCTTTCTGCCATGTATCCCAGACAAGGGCTGCAGAATGAAATCCTATCATTGCCGGATAATCGCCATAGAATTGAGGAAACCCCGGCATCCAACCGCTCTGATCAAACATGCGTATATATGACTCTACCATATCAGACTGCCCCGAGGGATCGAGTATCAGCATAAGAGGATGAAGTGACCTGTAAGTATCCCACAACCAGTCATCAACATAGAATGGACGGGCATCATCACTGTGTACTTTTTTATCATATCCGCTGAAATAACGTCCGTCTTCCGATATATTGACCATTCGCTCCATTGACCTGTACAATGAGGTGTAGAAGATCCTCTTCTGACGCTCTGTTCCTCCTTCTACCTTTATCTTTCCAAGGGATTCCTTCCATATTTTATGACTCTCCTCACTTATTGATTCAAACTTACGGTCTGTTGTTTCTTTATCAAGGTTTGCAGCTGCCTGTTCTTCATCAATATATGAGATCCCTATCCTTACCTCCACCGGTTTTTCAGGATTTTTAAAGACGGCATAAATCCCGACACCATTTCCGGATATTTCTGATTCCTTTTTTGGAGTTCCTGATCTGAAAGTACCTGATTCATCGAATGGGAAACTGAATTCAGCATGAAAGTACTGCTTGGTACCATTTGTTTCTTCCCACCCCCCTACAGTATTGTTTCCTAGTATCTTAAACCCTGCATTGTCTTTTGACCTGAAGATAATGTTGCAGGAATCATTTTTATTAAAATCAAACCTGTAAATCACAGCTCTTTCAGTGGTTGTCCAGTCAGCCCTGATATCGTAATCCTCCAGAATTACTTTATGATACCATGGATGAACCTCTTCAAGATCATGGTCATACACTGATGCAGATTCATTCATGTTAAGATTAAGCTTGCCGGATGTTGACATAATCTCTGTAACATAGCCCTGGCGGTAAGCAGGCATATTTACAGCAAATCCGTAGATCCTGTCACTCAGATACCTGTCATTCAGTCCGGGTCTGGTTAAAGGGAATACTCGCACCATGCTGTTCGGACGATGCACTGTCGGGACTTTAGTTGTCAGCAGAGGAGCAACGCTTCCTATATTAGGATCAACATAGAGTGATACATCCTTATCGCTGCAGCTCTGCATAATAAGAAACAGGATCAGCAGGAGATAGTCTGTCTTTTTCATATATCTGCTTTTTGAATTAGTTGTCTCAATATATGCGAATTTAAAGATAATATTTTCTGTTCATTGATTTTGACTAACTGCATAATTCAATTAAATTGCAGGTGATAAATTAAAAACATGGAGAGAAGCGATTTCATCAAGACCATCTTACTCGCACCTGCATTTACTCCGGGCATTGCGGGTAATTACTTTCAGAAGGCTCAGGAAGGAGGCGTTCGCCGTCTTTCACGGGAAAGGAACTTTACAACCTGGCGGCCAGAGATGGATGCAGGCTATCGTGTAACCATCGGAGAGGTCGTCCTCGTTGATATGTCGCATGGCATGCCTGGTTTGGTCACCAGGGATGGGGTGTTCAGGGAACCGGGGCCTGATGCCATTATAAATCCGCAAACAGGGCCGATATTCGTGGAGGGTATAGCTCCTGGCGACGCCCTGGCGATTGATATCCTGGATATTAAGGTAGGTGACTGGGGCTACTGTAATGGAAGGATCTTTGAACTGCGTGACGGGTATGCCATTTTCTCGGCAACCCTGCGGCTGCCTCTCGAGCCTATGATAGGAGGTTTAGGCATTGCTCCCGCCCAGGGCTCAGCCGATACCCGTGCACCCGGTGATACTGGGGGCAATATGGACTGCAGGGATGTTCGTGCGGGCAGTACCTTAGTCTTCAAAGCCCGCGTGGAAGGTGCCCTTGCCGGTATGGGAGATGCCCATGCTCTCCAGGGTGACGGGGAGATCACTGGGCAGGGGATCGAGACAGACGCCATGGCTCTTGTGCGTTTCCGAAAACTACCCGAAGCATTGTCTGACAGGCCCATTATAATACGTGCCGAATCGTTCTCAACGATAGGAGCGCACAAAGACCTGGAAGATGCTGCCTGGCAGGCCACCGATGATATGGTAGCCCTGCTGCAACACTATACCGGCCGCACGGAGAAGGAAGCCCGGCTTCTGGTCGGACTCACCGGGAAGCTCAAAATAAACCAGATAGTCGATCCTACAAAGGGTGCCAGAATGGAGGTTCCCTCGTGGGTTTTCGGGATCTAAAACCTAAATCAAAATGAATATCCTGACTTTATTTATTTATGCTCTGACAACCTTTTCTACTCCCCAGACATCTGAAAGGGCTGATTCAATATTGGCATTCTGTGACTTTTCCCGGCTGACACCCGGCAGTTTCGGTGAGTATGCTGCAAAAGGATTTCCGGAATACCATTACGTCCCGCGGAAATTCACCGACGGCTGGGATATTGTGAACAACCGCGGGCCTGAGGAGTGGAAAGTGCTCGAGGCAGACGGAAAGCAATCTCTACACTACCTGGGATACAACGAGACAGTGTGGACACATGACTATATTTACCCCATGCTGTGCTATGGCGACACACGATGGAAAGACTACACGCTCGATGTCCTGATCTCTCCGTACGACAGGAAAGATCTGAACGGAGCTGTTTTTCGCTACCAGGACGGCCGGCATTACTACCTGTTCGGCCTTGGAAGGGGAGACAGTGTAACGCTACGCTACCGCGACGGTGAAAAGGGTTTCCGTCTGGATGGCTGGCATGAACTGGCCAGCGGGCATTTCAAGACTGACCCGGCAAAATCCTACAGGCTTCGCGTGGAAGCAGCCGGAACCAGAATCAGGTGCTCGATCGACAATAAAGAGATCTTCAACGTTTCTGACAAACGTTACTCAGGCGGTAAGGTCGGACTGTTTGCCACATCACCAGTGGCGTTTCACGAGGTTCGTGTCTCAGCTACGGCACAGGCAAGGGAAGAATTCCTGGCACTCAGGGCGGAAAAGGAAAAAGAGGTTGATGAACTCCGGCGGAATAATCCAAAGCCAATGCTATGGAAGCGTATAAGCACCAAAGAGTTCGGAGTAGCCAGGGCAATGCGTTTAGGAGATCTGGATGGCGATGGCCGCACAGACTTTCTCCTTGTGCAGAACATGCCATTCTTTAACAGCAACTATAACCAGATAACCTGTCTTACGGCAATAGATCATGATGGCCGCATGCTATGGCAGTCTGGCAAACCAAACCCTGATCATGCCTGGGTATCATATGATGTAGCAGCACAGATCCACGATCTGGACGGTGACGGACTTACGGAGGTCGTGTTTGCACAAGGCCCATGGATCCGGGTGCTTGAGGGCAAGACGGGAAAAGAGAAAGCCCGTTACCCGGTCCCGTCATCGGAAATACTCCCTGAAGAGACGTCGTGGCTGGAGTACAAGCACTACTATCGAAGGGACCTCCTTCCCTACCTGAATGTAGATTGCATCTCATTTGCCGACTTAAGGGGAACAGGCAAACAGCAGGATGTGATTATCAAAGACCGGCATACGCGCCTGTGGGCCTACACAAACCGCTTCGAATTACTCTGGACCGCCTCGGCTAACCTGGGACACTTCCCGACTTTTCACGACAGCGACAAAGATGGGAAAGAAGAGGTTTTTATAGGGTATTCCAAATTCGATCCGAGAGGGAAGCTGATATGGACACTCGACGGAAAGATGGAGGAACACGCAGATGGTATTTGTGTTGGAGACTTTACCCTGGCAGGCGGACCTGAAAGGGTGTTCATAGGAGGCAGTGATGACGGTGTCCTGTTGCTTGACGCTGACGGCAAGATAATGAAGCATCACCTTGTCGGTCATGCACAGACTCCAAGCGCCGGACAGTTCAGGCCGGATATCCCTGGTCTCGAGTTTTGCAATATTAATTTCTGGGGAGAACCGGGTCTTATAACACTCTACAATTGCTCTGGCGAAGAAATTACAAATTTTGAACTGACCCATGCAGGTTCTCCTGTCCAGCCGGTGAACTGGAGGGGAGACGGAACAGAATTCATCTTCCTTTCACCCAACCCGGTGGAAGGTGGCCTGGTGGACGGATGGGGACGAAGGGTGGTGATGTTCCCTGATGATGGTCACCCTGATCTTTCCTGGATGGCTCATGACATTACCGGTGATCCCAGGGATGAACTCATAGTTTGGGATACAGAGTGGATCTATATCTACACACAGGACCGGCCTTTCAAGGGTAATCATGTCTATGCCCCCAAAAGACCGCCTCTGTATAACGAATCCAACTATGCACCGGTGGTTTCATGGCCTTGATCGTTTCTCATGAACTCACCCCCTTAATCACCCTTAACTATCCTGTTCGAATCCCTCAGGAAACGGGCAATGCTGTCTGACTGAAATTCCAGTAGATTACTCCAGTTTATATCGTCCCTTTTGGACGAAAATTCTGTTTTGGAAGGCAATACAGATGAGTATTTTTCACTATAGAGCTTCCTGCAATGATCGCAATAGCAGGTCGCAGAGAAGAATATCGGGAAGTTCTGTTTAAAGATTTCAGTTGACTATCATTATATTCCCAGTTGTTTCCGGTCATTGTCGGGCTGAATGCCTATCTGTTCAAACGGGATCTGTTCAAATCCCATTTTCAATGCCGGAGAATCAGAGGGCAGAAGGAATCCATTTTCAGGAGTTCCAGCATGATCACGGTCTTTTGTCACAAAGTTATCACGGATATCGAAAATGGTGCTATCTGCATGCCAGGTGATATCGCTCCATTTTCCGATGCAAACATTTCTGATGATCAAATTACCTTCAGGCGGTATGCCATGGAATAAATCTCCGGTTATTGGCACTCCGCCCGGAGCTCCATAATACTTGTCAAGGGTTTTCATTGCAGGGTATTTCTGACGGTAGAGTTCAAGAGGAATTGAATCGAGTCTGGCCCGCATGAATTTGTCTACCATATTGCGCCAGACCGGTTTTGTATCGAGACCCCGTCCGTCTGCCCTGACTGCCGGCTCACAATCGACGAAGAGGTTATTCTCCACTATATGGTCTCTGCCTCCTCCAATGAAAATGGCCCAGTGGACCTTGTAGAAGATGTTACCGGATACTTCCGTTCCGCTAACGCAATCATCCATATAGACACCCATTGAACCCATGCCGACACCTCCGGTTTCGTGAATGTAATTGTTGCAGATGCGGTTTCCGCGATAGGAATAATCCCTGCCAGCATAAATTGCGCCTACATCACCAGTCTCAAGAGCCACATGGTGAATTTCGTTAAATTCAATGAGATGGTCATTGCCAGTAAACAGAATTGCACAATGGGGGTGGTCGAAAATAAGATTGTGTGAAGCCCTCAGTCCAACGCCGGTGAACAATATAGCAGGGACATAACATTTAGACCATCGGCCCTGTCTCTGAAACTTACAGTTTTCGACAAAATGACCACAGGGTGTAAGGGTCTGACGGTCTCCTCCTTCCAGTGATATGCCACCATCACCCGTATCCGTAATATCACAACTCTCTATCCCATTATTTTTGCCACCCGATATTATAACTCCCCAGTTGCCAATATTACGTATGATACATCCGGTTATGCGGTTACCTTCACCTCCTGATATTTCAATGGCATTTCCCCTTGTCGCTTCAATTATGATTCCCTGCAAAGTAATATTGCTGGCATCAACCATTTTTATCACAGGCCGTTCAAGCAGTGAAAAGAGAGCATCACCCTGATCCGCCGGGGATGGAGGCCAGAAATAAAGCATGCCTGATTTATTATCAAGGTACCACTCCCCAGGCTGGTCAAGTTCCTCGAGGATATTCAGGAAATAGAACCTCTGGTTCTTATTATAGCCGTAGTTCCCATATGGTTGTACTGTCTTTAAAAATCTTTCCCCGGTATTGAATTCTGCTACTCGTTCATAGCTGTTTGCCCAATCGTAGGCCCAGTAGCCGTGAATCCAGATATTTTCAGTGTTTTTCCAGCCCGATGGCCTGTCACTGTCAAAGAAAAACCCTGCTGTCAGATCGCCCATGATTGTGCCATGTCCGTCATCGGAGCCAGCTCCCGCAGGGAATTTAGATATCTGTTCATATTGTCCCTCATTTGGCCAGCGGGCAAGTGTCATTGGCCTGTTATTGAAGAATAACTCTCCATGGGCTGGTAATGTTGGTCTGGCAAATCCGCGTGATTTAAGTATGCCGTAATCATCAATTCCCTGCGATCTCAGATCTGCCACAACGATCATTTTCCCGGCATCTTTACCAAACCTGGCAAGTACCGATTCATCTCTGACAGGTTGAAATCCTTTTATGACCTTTCCACCAAGAAAGCGGACCTTTTCATTATTATATGATTGCCAGATGACGGGAGCCGAGGGTGTTCCGGAATCTTCATCAGAAAATTCAAGGGTTCTGACAACAGGATAATCACCACCCCTGAGGCTGATGGTAAGACCGTTTGCCGGCAATCTTCCCTCTTTTTTCATTTCGCGAACAGCATCGCGTGCCCTTTCAGGTGTAAGAAATGGTTTTTCAAGGGTCCCCGGATTGTCGTCATCCCCATTGGTCGCAATAAATAAATCAACCCGATTATTTTTATCGCTGCATGACAGAGTAAATAAAAAAGAGAGGAATACAAATACAATAAGCTTAACAGAATAATTGTCTGACCTTTTCATATTTCGATATTTAGGTAAATTTAAGTTTCAAACTCAACTTTGAGCCATCAATTACTGCCAACACTCTGAACCGACCGGCAAATTAATGCTTGTCATGTTTGTCAATACCATATTGCATATATACAGTATGTTGCAGCGTCTTCAGGATCTCTTCCATATACTCTTCAACAGCCTTCAGTGAACCCGGAAGAGTATAGATCAGAGCTTTGCCGAGTATGCCTGCCACACCCCTGCTCAGTAAAGCATTTGGCTTAAGAGTTCCGTATTTTATTCTTATGAATTCCATAATTCCAGGGATCTCCTTGGAAAGCAAAGGGACCACTGTCTCAATTGTAATATCGCGCGGACCAATACCTGTTCCGCCTGTGGTGATAATCAGATTGAACTTTCCCCCCGCATTCCTTAATAATTCTTCAAGGACAGCCTTATCATCGGGGATAAGCCTGTGAGTGGTCTCAAACTGCCATCCTATCGATGACATATATTCTGCAATCCTCTCACCAATCCTCGGACCACTGAGGTCCTTATACTCACCTTTGTATGCTCTGTCACTCAACGTAATTATGAGCACTTCAAACTTCAACGGGAGATTCATATCTTGACTTTTTCTGTAAGAGAGATATTATCAATAACCATATTTTTATCAACTGCCTTGCACATATCATAAACTGTAAGCAAAGAAATACTTACGGCAGTAAGAGCTTCCATCTCCACACCTGTCTTTCCCGTACAACGTATTTCACTCACGGCTTTCACACCCGTTCTATCAACTGACAGTTCAACCTTTACATTATCGAGAACAATATTGTGGCATAAGGGGATAAGACCTGACGTCTGCTTTGCGGCACTTATACCCGCCAGCTGAGCAACTGTAAGGACATCACCCTTTTTAAGGAGGTTATCGTTAATCAATCTTATTGTATCAGCTCCAAGAATAATATGACCCGAAGCCCTGGCAATTCTTTTCTGGATCTCCTTTTCCCCTACATCTACCATTGCAGCTTTGCCTTTCTTGTCGGTATGAGTCAGTTCTTTCATAGTTGAGAATTTAAATTATTTAGCAATAGGGTCACCCTCCTATATTATAGAATGCTCCTGTTTCGTTTGTCGATCCGCATTCAGGCTTTGATTCAATGGCCATTTTTAAAGCCTTTTCATAACCCAGTTTCCTGATATCGAACTCAATATTATTGAAGAGACAGGGCTTTAACTTCCCGTTGGCAGTCAGCCTTAACCTGTTACAAAGTGAACAGTTTCCTCCAGTGCCACCTACCACTGTTGAGAAGTGGCCCTTCACAAGATCCATCTGAGTTATATATCTTATTTCCAAATTATTATCGATGCAGAATTGAGCTACTGCCATGGCCTCCTTTTCTTCCTGCGATGATTTTATTACACAGTTGATTTTGACCGGGAAGAGCCCTGCCTCCTTAGCTGCCTGAATTCCTTCAAATACGTCATTTATGTTTCCTGTCCTGGTGATTGCCGCAAATTTTTCAGGATCTACTGTATCAAGACTGATGTTTATCCTTTGCAGTCCGGCTGACTTCAGCCCGGCAGCAAACTGTTTGAGAAGTACGCCATTGGTTGTCATTGAGAGATCATTAATCTCCTTTATCTCCGAGATCATCCCAACAAGGGTTGTAATTTCTCTTCTTACAAGAGGCTCGCCTCCGGTAATTCTCACCTTTGTAACACCGCCTCCAACTGCTGTTTTTGTAAAATCACGGATCTCGTCGAAAGTAAGTATATCTTTATGCTGAAGCAGTTGAATGCCATCTTCCGGCATACAGTAAGTGCATCGCAGATTACACCTGTCCGTAACTGAAATGCGCAGATAATTAATATTCCTGTTAAATCTGTCGAACACTTACAATCTCTCCTTTCTCAACCGATTTTACTCCTTCATCCAGTGTTATTATTCCTGTAGCCTTTGAAAATGCCGATATATGAGCTGAACCGTGATATTCAACCGGAGCAACCAGACCATCCCTGGTAATTGAAACCGGAATCAAGATTCGCCTCTCGGCTGATTTTCTTGAAAACGAACTCCCCATAGGCAAGTCAAGAATCTGAGGATTCCACTGATAACCCATCATTTTCCATAACAGAGGCCTGACAAGTAACTCAAACTGAATAAATGAGGAGACAGGATTTCCCGGTAAACCAAACACCAGGGCTTTCTTATGAGTACCAAAGGTGACTGGTTTACCCGGCTGGATATTTATTCTGGAAAAAAGCAGCCTGACTCCGGCTCGTTGAAGCACCAAAGGGACAAAATCAAAATCACCCATCGATACACCGCCTGTTATCAGCACAACATCACTTTGAGATATCGCCTGGCTTATTATGTCAAATGTCACATCTTCATCATCCTTTGCAATACCGAGGTATTTGCCAATTCCACCGGCACTCTCTATCTGTGCCATAAGCTGGTAGGAGTTGGTATTTCTTATCTGAGCTCAACCCTGGCTTTTCTGAAGGTTCAACCAACTCATTGCCAGAGCTTATTACAGCCACCACCGGCTGTTTTCCTGCCTTAACAGATGTGCGGCCAGCCATAGCCAGAAGAGCCAGATCCTGCGGTCTGAGCAATGTCCCCTTTTTAAGAATTATCTCACCCAACCTGATATCCTCACCCCTGGGAGATATATTGTCTTTAGCGGATGACCCGGTAAACCTTACTTTTCCGGAAGTCAATACAGATGAATCCTCAACCATGAATACCATATCTGCTCCCTCAGGTATAGCAGCTCCGGTCATTATCTTTGAACACTGATTCTCTGATACCTGTCTTCTGCGGATAAGTAGCCAGCCGGGATTGTTTCAATTAATTCAAGCTCATCACCAAGGTCTGCTCTCCTGCATGCAAAGCCATCAACTGTGGACTTATTGAAAGGAGGCATATCCATATCACATGTAATATCCTCCTTAATTACCCGGTTAAGTGACCGGGTAAAGGCAATCGTCTCAATTTCAGTCTCAAAGGCTGAATTCATTACGATGCTGTAAGCTTCCTCAAATGGTATCAGATCCATAATAACTTCTTATTTTTGTCTTTTAGTTAGACCCATCCAGTGCCACTCCTGCTTCCCTTGAGAACGAGATCCATACCTCAGACATCTCCTTCAAAGGCTGTTGTCTGAATGTGTCTGCCGAAATATCCACAAAGAATGTTTCTCCTGCTTCAACTGATATCTCCATGCCATATTCAGATGGAAGAATATCTTTTACTATACCTCTGTAACAATTCACTGCAGGAATATCCGGCATTTTTTGTGAAATTTTAATATCATCGCTTCTCAATATAAGCATCCCATCAGCCGGATAGTTATCTCCTGACAGATAAACCACCAGGTTGTTACTACTGACAGCTTTCCATTCTCCGTTTTCCTTCCTGAATTCAACCCTGAAGAAATTCCTGATGCCTGAATATCTGGCAACAAATTTATTAATTGGTTTTCTGAAAACCTCATCAGGAACTCCTTCCTGGATTATACGGCCGTTATGTATCACACCAACCTTGCTTGCCAGGCTTACTGCTTCCCTGTAGTCGTGGGTGACATGAATTATTGTTAATCCCTGGCTGTTAAGGCGTCGCAGGAGCCGCTTTATGTCATCCTTCAGACTGGCATCAATTGAAGCCATCGGTTCATCAAGCAAAAGCAGCCGTGGTGATGTTATCAGGGTACGGGCCAATGCTACTCTTTGCAGCTCTCCGCCTGACAGATGATGTGTGCTCCTTCCAAGAAGATGTGCAATGTTCAGTTCACCGGCCACTCTTGCAACTCTCTCTTTTATTGTTTTCTTTTGGGTGTTACCTGAATTAAGTGAATAGGCAATATTACCAAATACCGTCATATTTGGAAAAATCGCATAATCCTGAAAGACCAGGCCAATACCTCTTTTCTGAAGCTTCTTACTGGTAATGTCTTCACCGTCAAGCCATATCTCACCGGCATCCGGAACCGTCAATCCCGCAA
Source organism: uncultured Bacteroidales bacterium (assembly GCA_963782945.1). Taxonomy (GTDB): domain Bacteria; phylum Bacteroidota; class Bacteroidia; order Bacteroidales; family VadinHA17; genus LD21. The sequence goes on along the minus strand of CAWALO010000002.1, from coordinate 293,646 downwards.
TAAGTTCCAGCAGCTGGGTTTTGCCTGAACCTGATCTTCCAAGGAGGACATAGTAAGTACCTTCAGATATTTCGAGATTAATATCAGTTAATTGGAAGGCTCCAAGTTTCTTTGATATCTTATTAAGAATCAGCATGCTCATTTCTTGTTTCAACATGCGTTCTCCTTTCAGACAGCAATCTTAATAATGTGAATACTATGAGGGCAACAATAATAAATAAAACTGCTGTCGGACGGGCATATTTCAATCCGAATGAACTGAATCTGTCATATATCAGAACAGGGGCTATCATCGGATGATAGGCGATTATTACAACTGCGCCAAACTCACTCATCCCCCGGGCAAACATCATAACAAATCCGGTAATGATACTTCTCCATGCAAGTGGCAGTGAAATAGTCATGAACACCCTTGTTCTGCTGGCTCCAAGATTCAGGGCAGCCTTCTCGAGCCGTTCAGGAATGGCAGCAAAACCATCCCTTGCAGAATTTATTAGGAAAGGGAGGCTCACAAATGCCATCGCCAGAGCTATTCCAGCCGGATTGTTCACCAGATTCAGCCCGACAGAGGAGGCAGCTTTTCCCAACAGACCATCTCTCGATATAAAACCCAGCAGTGCAATACCTGCAGCGGTATGAGGTAAAACGACAGGAAGATCAATTATACCCTGAACAACACTTTTAAGAGGAAAAATTTTCCTGGCGAGAAGCCAGGCAAAGGGTACCGCTCCGATAGCAAAGAAAAAAGTAGCTGCAAATGAAACCCATACTGTAAGCAGGATACTCTCCTGAACAACCTTATCATTTGCTGTTGCAAAAAGTTCTTTTGAACCGGTATTCAGGAATAAACCGAGAAGCGGGGCCAGGAGAAAAAGAAGAACCAGCGAAGAGAGGAAGAGCACAATCCAGTTAAAAGGTCCGTATCGGTTCATAATTTTACATTTCACTTAAACCGGGATAAATATTGCCTGAGTTTTGAAGGGAGCTGATCAGCCTGCTCGGTTGTAAATGGAATAATAGGTTCCTGTCCATTCTTTCTTAAAATCTCCAAACCTTCACCACTAATAATGAAACTAAGGAAATCGATTGCTTCCTCCATCTGAGGAGCAATTTCAATAACAGTCATGCTGTAATTAATGTAATCTCCTGTCACCTTCATCTTCTTTCCGGGTTCTTTACCGGCAACATCGAGGGAAACAGACTTATATATTTCTGTTTTGCCGGGATTGGATAAATTGATATCATCCGGGAGTTCAACATACTTTAACCCGTGCTGAATAGCGACCGACTTATACTGAAACATATAGTCGGCGGCATTTGATTCAATCAGCGCAACCAGGTCAACCTCCTTTGGTCTTATGAAATCCTTGTTCTTGCCGAGCATCTTCTCAGTCAATCCCTGTTTTCCATTAACCTTTTCCTCCAGCATAATTGTGAAAACAGCCCTGTACCCGCAAGGGTCAGCATCCGGATCAGAACGTGAGTAAATAACATCATCTCTTAGCAGGATGTCTGTCCAGTTATCAGCATTTATTTCACCGGAATACTTTGATTTTTCACCATAAGCTATGACAATCTCGTTAGTGGCGAACCTGACGCTCCATTTGGTATACTCTGGTATCAGAAGCTCGTTTATAACAAAATAATCTGCAGAAGCTATTATGTCACATGGTTTCTTAAGTTCGGTTACCTTCCTGGCGCACACTATACTTCCTGCCGGCTCAAGAAGTATCTTTATATCAGGATGATTTTTTTCATACACCTCCTTAAGCTGATTAAAGGGGACCGAAAGGCTCCCGGCATGAAAGACAATTATCTCTTTTGGCTTACCGTTGTGTGAATTACGACATCCACAAAAAAGCAATAGAGAGATAAAGAACAGGGAATAAATATTTTTCATGGTTTTAGGAAAATCGTTATCGAAGACAAATGTAAATCATTTGACCATCTGTACTTCAAAACAGAATGTAAAAATATAAAGATGTTTTGGATGTAGGGACACGCCATGGCGTGTCCCTACGTATCCATCTGATATTATTGTAGGGTCATGCCATGGCATGACCCTACGTAATGCCATGGCATGACCCTACATCATTTCATCATAATCGTTTCTCAGCGAGATCAAGTAAGGTCATAATTGTCTTCCAGTTCCTGGCAGTGCCTTTTACCTTCATTTTGTTCTCGAAGAAATTTGTGTACAACTTAGTCTTGCCAAAACCATTCGGGCAGAAAGTGTAGATCTCGTTCCCGATAATCCTGAATTTGTCGGGAGGATAATCTATATCGGCAACTTTTTGGATCTGGGAATCAGTAAGGTCATCATGAAGAAAGATGACAGCCATCTTTGCCGGATCAAAATTTATTTCCGAAAGGAAGGGGTTTGAAGAAAGCAAATTTCTCAGCTGGGAAACAGTTCTCAACATAACCGGAACATCATATCCAAAAGTTTCATGGATAACAGTCTCTATCATCCGGACAATTTCAGGAGCCGGCAAATCCTTTTCAATGCTGAAAATAACATTTCCGCTCTGGATGAATGTCTCAGGTCTGATAAAGCCAAGTTCACTGTACAAAGTTGCCAGATCGGTCATTTTTATTGAATTATGACCAGTCATATTTACTCCGCGAAGAAATGAGATATAGGTACGCATCATAATGATCGGCGGGCAATAAGGAGTTATTATACGGGAAACAGATCCTGTCAGATTTTGTTGGATGAAATTTATTGAAAATTTTTAACAACCTCTATCACTTCCGGCAGATCCATACCAATCTTTTTCAGGAATTCAATTTTTGGAACGCCATTATTATTCCACCCCCTGCGCTTATAAACGGCATCAATAAGAGATTCATACTGTGATTCGCGATATTTCCTGAGGATCTTCATTTTCTCCCCGGTTGTTTTGCCTGAAGGATCGAATCCGACTTTTTCTTTAAGCTGCTTGTCGTAACGTTCAGCCCGTGATTCATACTCCTCCTTTGTAACCGGTCCTGCGGCACGATAGGGTTGACGGTCATATTTACGTGTACCGAAGCCCCTTCTCAGGTTGAAGACCCTCTGGAAATTATATACCCGCTCGGAATCTTCCACAAGCCTTTTTCTGTCAAACTCCCTTCCGGTTACTGCTTTATATATTGTAATATAGTTATCGACATGTTCGGGAACCTTTGCAGGTTCATCAGACAATGCATTACTCTCAGGTTCCACATCATTCCAGGGAAGTTTACACAAACCGACAAGGCCAAACCAGGTCCTGAACATTGGGAAATAGTGCAATGCCTCAGCTTTATTCTCAAAGGTAGGTATCTGGTTATTAATCATATCCATAAATATCAGCCATGCTTCATCATGCTGGGGGCCTTTATTTGTGAGGGCAAAACCTCCCTGTTGTGCGAGTGATTCCTTTGGCATGTACTGCGAATACTCGAGCCCTTTGTTTTCCATTCCGATATCATTCAGAAAAGCTTCGTCTCCCCATCCGTTCTTAATGAAGAGCTCTTTCATTTTACGTACGCCTCTCCCGGCAATTATTCCAAATCCCTCTCCCCTGGCAAGCTGATGCAACATCTCAAGGGCAGCTTCTGCATTTCCGAAGTGAAGGTCGAGGCCTCCGGTTCTTTCAGTATTCAAAATGCCATTCTCATAGCACTCCATAATAAATGCTGTCAGGGTGCTCCATGTTATGGTGCAGATGCCATAAGTATCGCAGTAAAAATTGGTTTCAATTATATGTCCGGGATCAAAAATTCCGCAGTTAGCGCCCAGTCCGGCGGCATTTTCATATTCAGGACCATCAACAATGACTTTCTGATCTTTATATGGTCCGGTCTGAACTATATAATCATCTATACCCTTGCTGCACGACATATTGCAGCCTATCCAGCATCCGTCAGGAACATTCTGTGTGAAATTTCTTTTCCAGACTGATGAATCTATCCTGAAGGCATCCTTATGGCTGCCATACTTGTAGTTCATTACCGGAAGGAGGTCATGGTCGTTCATAATTTCCATAAGATGGGCTGTTCCTGTTTGACGCATCTGGCACTGCTTGTCATCCAGTTCCCGCATCTCCCTGTTGAATCTTTTTCCCCTTTCCATAATCGCCTCAAGATCAACGACATTATTAAGGTTTCCCTTCACCCCTGGAATTTTGCAAACCAGGGCTTTTATTTTTTTATTGCGAAATACGGTCCCTATTCCTCCCCTTCCTGCCTGTTTCAGGCGTACCTTCTTACGCTTCGGATCATAAAAGCTGAAATTAAGCATTCCAATAAGTGAATGCTCAGCCGCGCAACCTGTCGATACTACTCCAATCTGTTTCTTCTCATTGTCGTTTTCAGCAAACATACCGGTGAGCTGCTCTGCCAGCAAATGGCTGTCAGTACTTTCTTCAGGGGCCTCGAATATCTCAACTGTATGATTTATCCCATCAATAAATACAATTACATCGTTCTCCGATTTACCCTGGATCTCAAGGGCATCAAATCCTGAAAATTTGAGAAAGGGCCCAAAGAACCCTCCCACATTGCTGTCCATCACCGAATCTGTCTGGGGTGACAAACTAACAACCAGTGACTTGCCGGTTCCGGAATACTGGGTAATACCGCCAATGGGCCCGGAGGATATAATTATCTCATTTTCCTTATCGTCCCATTTTGTATCCGGTTTTGTGGCATCCCACAGCAACCTGAGACCATAACCCTTTCCACCAATGAATTTCTCTTTCATTACCGGAGGGACATCCTTCTCTTTTATTTCGGAAGTACCAACATTAATATAAAGGATCTTATCAGTATAGCCTTTGTCAAGGGGAGTCCAAGTGTAATCCCATGTTGCAAGAAGCTTATGCTGTGCCCTTATTGTTTTTATATCCATATTCAGGGTATTTAAAAATACAGGGGAATAATATCAATGTCAAATTTATGATATAAATATGAGCTATAGTATGATATTAATCAATATGAAGCGACATGTCTCCCACCTCAATCAATTGCATTAATTTATATTTGTAAGTATCTTTACGATCAGAAAATTTAAAGGATGATATTTTCTGAAATCAAAACCCACCTTAGTAAGTTCAGGGTAGGCATAGCCGGAGCCGGAGGGCTGGGGTCAAATTGTGCTGTTGCCCTTGCAAGATGCGGTGTTGGAACTCTTGTAATTTCGGATTTTGACATCATTGAAGAGTCGAATCTGAACAGACAATACTATTTCACCGACCAGGCAGGGATGATGAAAACTGTTGCACTGAAAGAGAATATCTCCAGAATAAATCCTGAGGTCTTTGTTATAATCCATCAGAAGAGACTCGACAACCACAATATCCCTGAAATATTTTCAGGATGTGATGTGATTGTTGAAGCTTTCGACACATCTGAAATGAAAGAGATGATAATTGAGACTGTTCAGCTGAAGATGTCCGGAATTCCTCTTGTTGTGGGTTCAGGTCTGGCCGGATGGGGAAAAAGTGATATGATAAGGTACCGGAAAATCGATGATACTCTTTATATTTGCGGTGATGAATTTTCAGAAGTATCAGAAAACCTTCCGCCATTGGCACCGCGTGTCGGCATAGTTGCAAATATGCAGGCGAATGTTGTTGTTGAGATCCTTATGAAAATGAAATAAGATACTAAATACCACTCTCATGAAGATTCTACTAAATAGCAGGGAAGAGGAGTTCGGGAAAGAAAAAATGAGCGTAAGTGAGATGCTGGTGCTGAGGAAGTTCTCTTTCAGGATGAGGATTATAAAAATCAATGACATCCTGATCTCAAAGGAGGAATACGATTCGACTCTTATTAATGAAGGCGATAAGGTAGAGATGCTTTATCTTATGAGCGGAGGTTAAAATAAAGAGTAGTTTTGTACAATTATGATCAGATTTAAGTTCATAGAAAAAATCCCGGCAGTATTCAGAAATAAATATCTTCTGACTATAATAATATTCCTTATCTGGATTTTGCTTTTAGACTCAAACAACCTTATTGCCAGGTACAAGGAGCTGAGGCTGTTACACAAACTGAAAACAGACAGGGAATATTATTCAAAACGAATTGAGGCGGACAGGAAGAAGCTGCACGAATTGAAAACAGACAATGACAATCTTGAGAAATTTGCCAGGGAGCAATACCTGATGAAGAAGCCTGATGAAGACCTCTATATCATCCTGACTCCGTCTGAGGACCGGAAGATCACGAGAAAGAATAACTAGTAACACGTCAGAATTATAAATTACCAAACTTTTAGTTGGCAATCATCAGTATGCAATTGGCAAATATTGCCCATTGCCCTTCGCCAACTGCTTATTGCAAACTGCCAACTTAATGTTTGCTACATTATAATGGTTGACCTGACACTAGCAGCCCCGCTCCAGTGACCTGTAATAATGGAGCAGAGCGGCAGGATCGTCATCATTTAATAGAATACCTCGCCCTGCCAATAGTTCAGAGGCTGCAATCAGAACGGACTTTTTATCATATATTCCTGAATGCACATGGTTCAGATACTTTACTATCCTGAACATATTGAACCACCCGAAAAACCTTTTCTTAAATGATTGAAAACCTGAGGTATTATTTTTAATCTCAGAAATTTTATCACTGAGTTCTTCATCTTCAATAAATGATTTTATACCTGCCGGCAGTAATTTATAAAGCTGTGCATACTCTTTCTGATCATATTTATAATAGTCTTCAGCATTACTGAAAAATTTCTTCAGCTCATCAAAAGCCGAAATATTATAGGTCATCAGAAGCAGTTCTCCTGAATCATTGAGTTTAGTGATGGATGCTCCCGTACCGAATGGCACTCTGAATGAAGGTCGGGGTGAAGGGTAAACCACTGTGCTGTTCAGGCTGAAATAGCCGCCGGCAGGAACAAGCTTCTGAATAAAATAAAAGTCCTCTCCGGCCTGTCTTCTGTTCATCCCGCCAGCTTTTATATAAGGTAATGCTTTAACTCCTGTTGCTGACCCAACAGTGTGAAATACATATGGGAACCCTGTATATAGCAGAGCCTGGAAATAATAGCGCAGATGAATTTCATACAGCGCAATGCAGGTATATACGGTCTCAGGAAAGTCACTCCCTGACAATGGATGTTCAAAATAAATTGAACATGCAGTTCTCTCCTTTATTCTTAAGAATTCATTATATGCTGATACAAAGTAGTTACTGTCGACAAGACAATCAGCATCCAGATTGAGTATTACACCGTCAGGATTATTTATAGCATTGAACCGCCTGACCGCTTCATCCATTCCTGTCTTTCTTGCCAGGCCTACACCCCAACCCTTCACAGGTAGCGGCTCAGCTATAATAGTATAGAGCCGAAAGAAGCAGTTTGAATGAGATCTCTTCCAGATGTCGATATTCTCAACTGTGAGTTTATTGTTTCTGATGCTGTCGGCAGAGGCATCCCCTGGAGCGTTTACAACAATCAGAACCTCAACGCTGCAAGGTATTGTACTGCACAATGCAAGGGAATCCAGCAATTTAGTAATGCCCGGTTCATCATACGACGGGACTACAACTATAATACCTGTATTTTTATCAGGCGCCTCTTTGATTATTTCAGGGAATAATGCCCTTTCTTCAAGGTAGGCTGAGGCAAAACCCATTGGTTTTATTTTTCTGCCTGATACTTTTTGTTTATAGCATCAAGGACTTTCTGTGTAATATCTGAAGCAGGGTCACCATAAAGAATTACACTGCCAAAACTCTTTCCAAAGATATACTGATAGTTATAGTCCGTTTTGTTCTCATCCAGAAAACTGGTAATATACTCTAATATCTGACGGTTCATCACCTGTTCCTCTTCCATCAGGTTTGACTGCAGTTTATCACGAAGACCTACAAGTTCCTGCTGCTGTTGCAGAAGGGCTTGCTCCATCTCAGCTGCGGTTGCTCTTGTTACCAGCCCCTTTTGCACCTTTTCCTGATAATCCCTTGCACCCTTTTCATACTGGGTTCCCCTGGAATTAAGTTCAGCTTCAGCGCTTTTCTGCTTTGTTAAAAGGTCTTCTCTCTTATCCTTGAACATATCAAATCTGAAAATAACGGTATCAATATTTATATATGCAAGCCCCTGGGCGGCAGATTCGGAAACAGGACCTGGCTGGTCCACTTTTTTAGTCCCTGAAAAATGCAGAAAATAGAGTCCTGCCAGTGCAAGAAACAGAACAGCAAACAGAATTATTGAAAGGTTCTTCATTATATAAAAAATAAGTGTTAAACATTATTCAGGCGCAAATATAAACAAATAAATAAATGAGACCACTCGCTTCCGGAATTTTTAAGTCGCTAGAATTCGGGGCATGGAATTGCATGGACCCTTTTCCTCTGACCCAGCGAGAGGTTATTGAATTCGTAAATAAGTGAGAGCTCGTGGGCACCGCCTGATGAACCAATGAGATTTGAGATTGTAAAGTCGTAGCTGTATCCTATAGAAATGTTATCGGTCTTAATTCCGAGAAGACCAATTACTGCATCTCCGGCCTGGGATGTTGCAAAGGGTATTCCTCTGTACCATAAGCCAAAAACGAGAGGATGCTTATAATAATATACTCCCAGGTCAGACTGATAAAACTTGTCCTGTTTCTGAAAGTTCATTGCAACAGAAAGGACCTCCTGCATCTTCTGGCGCAGTCTTGTTTTCTTCAGGATCTGAATTCCCCCGTATAAATTTAATTTGACCGGAACAGTGGCCTCATCGCCATAGAAGGATGTTTTAGGCACCAACAGATGGTCGAGGGTAAAACCACCCCATATTCTGTCATTATATACAAGAGCTGAAGTGGCAAAATCGACATCTGCAACATTATCAAAGGGAGGAGGATTAACGGATGGCGTGGTTCCGCTTCCCGTAATCTGGCTGTTAAAGATAAGCTTATTGATATCAAGCCCAAGGTAGTAGAATTTGAAGTTCACTCCGGGTCTGATGTGCCATGTCTTGTTTATATTAAAATCGTAGGAATAGAGTAACCCTATGTTTGTTGTACTAAGGTTGCCTGACCCTGCCACATCATAAGTAGCCAGAACTCCGATACCTGAGTTGAAATTGGGCATCGCTTTTTCAAACGACATGCTATACGTGTGGAAAACGCCAGGTACAGCCGGCCACTGGTTTCTGTAGTTCATTGCAACGCGGTACTGTTCTGTCGCTCCTGCAAATGATGGTGAAAGGTATAATTTATTGGCATAAAACTGAGAGAAGGTAGGATCCTGACCTAAACTATCTGCAACTATGATGAACAACAGTAGGAGTAAATATATTATCCGCTTGACCAAGATTTGCTCCGTTAGGTTTACATTTACGAAAATAGTGAATTGAATTGTAAATATGTTACAATTTTTCGTATTTTATCAACATACCCTATGAACTGGGGCCCTATTTGTCAACTATCAGCAATATATTTATCGGGTTTTAACCAACAATAAACAGAGAAACAAAATGCTGTTGTCAAAGAATTAACCGACTTCAGTTTCTAAGAAGTGTGACGTCTCCCATCTTTGTGAATGGTTCGCCATTGCTGAAATTTCCTCTGACTTTCCATATATATACGCCAGGATTGCTTAACTGTCCTTTGAAGTAACCATCCCAACCGATATTAATATCATTTGTTTCAAAGATCAACACTCCTATTTTGCTGAATATCTTTAAATGATACTCTGATACTCCTGAAAAAGAGGGATGAAACACCTGTGCTGATTCATCACTTACTGATGAATAAACACCGCCGGATGGCCCACCGGTATTCGGGATAAACGCATTTGGGAATTCTATGAAATATGCAGAACCTGAAAAAGCATTCAGAACCATCAGGGAATCAGAACATCCGTTTTCAGAATATACCTTAAGGCTGACATTGTAATTTCCATATTTTTCATACCTGTGATCAGGCTCAAACTGTTCAGATGTAATGCCGTCTCCAAAATTCCATAAATATCTGATGGATGCAGCTGAGTAATTCTGAAATCTTACTTCATCTTCAGGAATAACAGCCTTGTCGGGAAATATTTCAAAACGGGCCGTGGGTTTAGGATAGACTTTGATGACAACAGAAGAGGCAGATATAAGCCTTTCCTGTTCAAATACCTTAAGAACAACCCTGTACTCACCCTCAACATCGTATATCCATTCCGGATCACTGGCAGCGGATGAGCCTCCGTCTCCAAATGTCCAGAGGCATGAATCATTGCCGGCAAGTTTATTCTTAAATAACACTCTGAGAGGTACACACCCTTCAGTAACCGAAGGTTCAAAAACATTTTCCTCCGTCATGCCGGCGTCCTGAAGCTTGAAATTATCTTCAGGAGTCCGGATGAATAGATCTTTCCCTTTAAATGACTCATTTATTCTGCCAGGAGTAAGATCAGATTTTGCCAGTGAATCTGACTGAGGAACAATCACTTTTACACTTCCTGCATTTTTATCGGTCAGGGATTTTTTAATGACTGTCTCAGCAGGCTTAACAATTTCATCAGCTTTTTTATCTTCAGGAGCCTGCCTGTTTTGAATTTCAATATTTTCACTTTTATCTTTTACCGGAACTGTATTGAAAATTTCCAGAGGCTTAACATTTTCTTTTTGGCCCGGACCTGAGGAAAGTACTATAGCAGTAACAACTCCGGCAGCTATTATCCCCCCCAGATAATAGATATTAAACCTGAAAGGATTGAAATGCAGGAACTCCCTGACTGCAAGTCTTCTCATAAGAGATGAACTCACAGAGGCATCGGGAATGATCTCAGCATTTTCAAGATTATGTCTGAATAACTCCCGCAGATTCCTGTCTTGCTTTTTCGCTTTCAACCTTAATTGTTTATTTATATCTTTAATTTCCCGGATAGTTGTCTTTTAATCTGCCAAGTTTTTCAAGTTTATCCCTTATTGCTGCCCTGGCTCTGCTATACTGTGACTTTGATGTATTTGTGTCGATACCCATCAATTCAGCTATCTCTTTATGCTTATACCCTTCAACTGCATAAAGGTTAAAGATCATCCTGTAACCTCCTGGCAACTCATTAAGCACTTTAAAAAGTTCATCAGAGGTGAAAAAATCCTCGTCAAAACCAGTTCCTCCTGACTCAACAGAGACATATTCCTCAATCTCAACATGGTATCTGTATTTAAGATTTACATGGTAATGGGTAATCGCTGTATTGACCACAACCTTCCTTAACCACCCTACAAATGAGCCTGTGCCTGAGAAATCCTTGATCCTGAAAAATATTTTCAAAAAACTATCCTGCAGAATATCCTCAGCCTCTGCTTTATTGCTGGCATAACGCATGCAAACTCCCAGCAATAAACGCGAATACTTATCGTAAAGCACCTTTTGCGCCTTCCTTTCATGTCTGGCACACCCCTCTATTATTTGTTGTTCACTCATCATAAACAGAGGCCATTTTCAAGACAATAAAAAAATAATAATGGTTGCACGGATAGCTATTTTTATTAACAAAGCGGAAATTTAATTCCTTACTATATTAACTCCTGATGATAAAGATCATTAAAAAATGATTTGAATTTGATTTTATTAGCATCATTAAAAGTACCAATTTAAACAAGATATCCATACATAAGATGTTTAACAGATTTATTGCAGCCATTTTACCTCTTTTCCCAAAAAAATTTATCTGGATCTTTTCAAGACAATATATTTCTGGTGAATCCATTGAAGATGCTATGAAGGTATCCAAAGAACTGAACAGAAAAAACATAATGGTAACACTAGATGTTCTGGGAGAATTCATTAAGACACCTGAAGAGGCAGATGCAAATAAGAAAGAGTACCTGAATCTCATTGATATCAGCTTCAAAAATGGGATAAATGGAAATTTCTCTCTAAAGCCTACGAGTTTTGGTCTGCTGCTCGACCGCGATATATGCCTGAATCACATCAGGGAAATAGTTGCAAAAGCAGCTTCATACAATGGTTTTATAAGAATTGATATGGAGGATTCTCCATGCACGGATGCTGAAATTGATCTCTTCCGCACACTTAAGAGAGAATTTCCCTCATCTGTGGGGCTTGTTGTCCAGGCGTATCTCAGAAGAACTTTCCAGGATATCATAAATTTGCAGGACCTCAACAGTGAGGAATACCCGTTGAGTTTCAGGCTGTGTAAGGGTATATATGTTGAATCTGAATCAATTGCATTCAAAAAATATAATGAAATAAACAGCCATTTTCTTGAGGATCTTGAATTAATGTTCAGAAATAAAATCCACGTTGGCATTGCAACACATGATAAACCTCTTGTTGAAGGAGCTTACAGGCTTATAGAAAAATATAATGTCCCGAAAAAAATGTATGAATTCCAGATGCTGTATGGGGTTACTCCGAGGCTTCGCGACAACATTGTCAGGGATGGACATTACATGAGAGTATATGTACCCTTCGGGAAGCAATGGTTCGGATATTCAACAAGGAGGCTGAAGGAAAATCCGAAAATGGCAACTCATATAATTAAAGCGATTTTCAATAAGGGATAGAATCTGGTGCTGGGTGCTGGGTGCTGGGTGCTGGGTGCTGGGTACTGGGTACTGGGTACTGGGATCTGGTAAGCCTTATCTCTAGCCACCAACCAGCACCAAACACCAGGCACCAAGCACCTGAAGTATTTTATTCCGCTTTCTCATTTCCGTTGTTTCATGGTTTCCAGGTACTTTTTGTGAATCTGAGCAATATCATTTTCAGTGAGTTCCTGTTTCATAGGTGGAGCGCTCGCAGGCAATCCATGCAGAAAGAGATAAGCTGCTGCCGGTATCAATAAAAGGGCGTTCAGACCGACCATGTTGTTTGAGGGGATGCCACCTTTCTCATAAGCGTCTATTTTCTGTTTCTGGTTTAAAGCTGCATAATTGTCGTCCGGATTTCCAAGAATACCCGTGCTGTTCTTACCCTGATAAGCAGAAACTGCAACATTATACCTGGCATTATCCATCCCCGTTGGGACCTTGCTTTTTGAGTTCAGAATTTCAGACTTAAGATTTTTATATCCCGGTATAATAATTACTTCCCCTATGGAAAGAGTATCAGTGTTAAGATATATTCCGGTTATAAATTCAGTTCCGTGAAGTGTGTCGCTGACAGTCATGACAGATTCCTTATAACCGAGACTCCTGAATCTTACAGTATCATAAACATTTACGTAAAAGAAAAAGCTTCCATCAACACCGCTGACAGATGAAAAAATGTTGTTGATCATTATCTGTGAATTAGATACCGGAGATAATGTGGAAGCATCTATAACCAGGCCTCTGATGAGGATCTTGTCATCACTATTCTCCTTTATCTGACCAAATCCCGAATTAAAGAAGACGAAAATTGAGGAGATTATGAGCATGATGCGCTTCATCGCCAATTTTCAGTTTACTTTTTTAAAATCAGATCCTCTAAATCGCGTTTAGGAACGTGGTGATTTCCTTCATCATCCCTCCAGTATTTTACATCATCATCTTTAATCTTGTCAATGATAACCTTTTCAACAGGTTTTCCAAGGGCAAGGATAAAAAGCACTTCGTATCTGTCGGGTATTTTCAGGTCATCGCAGAGCTCTTCGCGCTTAATCGATGCAATAATACATCCTCCCAGGCCTTCATTGGTTGCACCAAGCAATATGTTCTGAGCAGCTATTCCGTGATCAACTCCAAAATTATCAGTTATTGATTTGTCACCCAGCATAACTATGTATGCTGAAGGTCTTTCCCCTTTATCAGGTCCGGGCCACTCTGTCAAATAAGCTGCCCAGGCCAGGTACGAGAAGATCTTTTCACATTCTTCCGGATTGTTGTAAAGGATATATTTAAGAGGTTGCCTGTTTCCTCCTGAGGCGGACAATCTTGCCAGATCAACCAGATTTTCAAGGGTTTCAAGATCTATATGGTGCGTCTCATCGAAACGCCGGCAAGTACGTGTTTTTAAAACCAGCTCTTTAAGGTTCATATAAAGTATAATTGCTATACAAATTTAAACAAAAAGGGAATCATAAATTGATTCCCCTTTAAAAATAAATCGGATATCAGTACCTTTTTGCAACCAGCTCCCAGTCAAGTACCTCCCAGAAGGATTTAATATATTCGGGACGTCTGTTCCTGTAATCGATGTAATATGCATGCTCCCATACATCGCATGTCATGATAGGTTTAAGACCTTTGCGCAGAGGATTGCCAGCGTTTGATTCCTGGATAATCTGCAGGGATCCGTCATCATTCTTTACAAGCCATGCCCAGCCTGCTCCGAAAAGGGTGGCGGCTGCCTTGTTAAACTGATCCTTAAACCCATCAAATGATCCGAATGAACTGTTTATTGCATCGGCCAGGACCCCGGATGGGATCTTTCTTCCATCGAGTGCAAAAGATTCAAAATAGAAGGTGTGGTTCCAAACCTGCGCAGCATTATTGTAGATTCCACCTTCAGCCTTCTTAATGATAGATTCCAGACTCGCGTTTTCAAATTCGGTTCCCGGAACAAGTCCGTTAAGGTTATTTACGTAAGTCTGATGATGTTTGCCATAATGGAAATCAAGCGTCTCCTCACTTATATAAGGGACAAGTGCGTTCAGCTTGTACGGTAATTTTGGTAGTTCAAATGACATGATTCAAGTTTTTAATTAATACTTTGAACAATAAAACAAGGAACATAAATCTATGTTCAAATTTAGCATTTTCAAAGCAATAACTTCGTGCTAATCTGTCAGAAAAATCCTTCGCGGGAGAGAGGGGATTACCTTTTTCTCACTTGCAATAATGAACATCTCATTAATAGCCTCTCTACCCCTTGTCCCCAGATTAAGTGTGTATTCATTCACAAAGAGTTTAATATGATTGTTCATTACAGTGCTGTCCATATCATTTGCATTCTCGGAGACAAACTGATAAGAGGCAAATGAATCCCTGTATGCGTATTCCAGACTTTTTCGTATTATGCGATTGACTTTAAGGGCGATCTCTTCAGGTATCTCTCTTTTAATAACTATTGCACCCAGTGGTATAGGCATTCCCGTGAGTTTTTCCCAGAATTCTCCAAGGTCAGCAATCTTTGTCAGACCCATCCTGGCATATGTAAATCGAGTTTCATGGATAATAAGCCCGGCATCAGCTTCACCTCTTAAAAGAACATCGGGAATATCGGAAAAAATATATTCTTTTTTGTTTTTAGCATCAGGCCATGCTATGCTGAAAAGAAGATTTGCAGTGGTATACTTTCCGGGGATCGCAATAGAAGCCTTCGACAGGTCTGAAGAATCCATATCATGTCTGCTTACCAGTAAGGGCCCGTTCCTATGCCCCAGGGCACTGCCTGAATCAAGAATATGGTAGTTACCGGCCATATATGAATATGCATGATAACTAACCTTGGTTATGTCAACCTCAGATGCAAGCGCTCTTCTGTTAAGCTCCTCAACATCAGCAAGAAAGTAATCGAATTCCAACCCCTCAGTATCGATTCTTCCATGCACCATCGCATCAAAAATAAAGGTATCATTCGGGCATGGAGAAAATCCTAGTGTCAATTTCATCTTTTCACCATTGTTAAAAAAACTTCATTAAGCTTTTCCGCCAGGTTCAGTAGAGCAAGTTTAATATCCCAATTACTTTTATTTCTGATTTCAACAATATTTGAAATAGCCCTCAAAGCAAGAAAAGGTATTTTTTCCCTTTTGCAAATATAAAAAAAAGTTGCCCCTTCCATTGACTCAATATCCGGATTAAATTTTTTAACCAGCCTGTCCCTGGTAGTATCAGTTCCTGTCGCCGTATTGACTGTTATGGCATTTACGGCCTTTATGATGCCCCGGAACTCCACTGCATACCCGGGATCTGTATCGATCAGTCCACCCCTGAATGGAAACCTGTCTGCCTCAATAAGACCAGCTTCAGCAAGGGTAAGAAAATTACCGCCATCTTCAATGCCTGCATCTGCAAAACAATCAGTTACGGGCATTACAACATCACCAATCTTAATGTCTTCCTTATAACTGCCTGCAATTCCGGCGTTTATAGCAAGATCTGGTCTGCCATTCACTGATAACCATTTTAACATCTCCCAGGCAGTTGAAATGGAACCAACACCTGCAACCAATACAATAATTTCTAAACCACCAATCAGGTAACCACCCTGAATGGCCCTGGCTTCCGGGACTCTTGCAATAGCTTCAGCCTCAACTGACGTTGCTGTAACAAACAGAATTCTATATGGCATAAGGATCAACTTTGGGCACCTGAGTTGAGTCAAACGGTAAATATATTGATTTTATGAATCTGAAAGATCAAAATTATTGGCTAATATTGCACTGTAAATAAAGGTCTTTATGATTTACATAACACGAAGGGAAAGGTTCTGTTCGGCTCACAGAATGTTCAGAAAAGAGTGGTCCGATGAGAAAAATCTTCAGGTATTCGGCAAGTGCTCCAATCCGAACTGGCACGGACATAATTATGTTTTGTGGGTAACTGTAAAAGGAGAGACATCTCCGGAAAATGGTTTTGTAATGAACATTAACATCCTGAAACAGCTTATTCTTGAAAAAGTAATAGCAAAGGTTGACCATAAAAATATCAACCTTGATGTTGATTTTATGAAGGGGAAAATAGCAACAACCGAAAATCTTGCAATAGCTGTATGGGACGAACTGAAACCTTCGGTTGAAAAACAAGGGGCTACTCTTCATTGTGTTAAAATAGAGGAAACTGAAAATAATTTTATAGAATATTATGGGTAAGACAATTGAAAAGATCAATGACGGGTCTGAAATGATTTCCAACGGATATAATAAAGTTGAGACATGGAATGCTGAAAATATCAAAGAACTTTCAGCCATTTACTATAAAGTGCTGAAACTTATAGGAGAAGATCCTGAACGTGAAGGACTTAAAAAAACTCCCGAACGGGTTGCCAAGGCTCTTCATTTTTTAACAAACGGATACGATAAGGATGCATGTAAAATAATTAATTCGGCCAAATTCAAAGAGGATTACAAGCAGATGGTCCTGGTGAAGGATATTGATCTCTATTCTATGTGCGAACATCACATGCTTCCTTTTTTTGGCAAAGCACATATTGCCTACATTCCAAACGGATATATAACAGGTCTTAGTAAAATAGCCAGAGTGGTGGAGGCTTTCAGCAGAAGACTTCAGGTACAGGAACGTCTTACTACGCAAATAAGGGACTGCCTGCAGGATTGTCTTAATCCTATGGGTGTTGCGGTGGTGATTGAAGCTCAGCACATGTGCATGCAGATCAGAGGGGTCCAGAAACAAAACTCTGTGACCACAACCTCTGCATTCACCGGCATATTTCTCGAAAAACTAAATACCCGTGAAGAGTTTATACATCTGATCGGCACAAAACTGCATTAATTTAAAAATTTTACATAATGAAAGCATATGTATTCCCCGGACAGGGAGCCCAGTTCACCGGAATGGGGAAAGATCTGTACGATAGATCGTCGCTTGCCAGAGAGATGTTCGAAAATGCGAACTCAATTCTTGGATTCAGGATCACCAATATCATGTTTGCGGGAACTGATGAAGACCTTAAACAGACAAAAGTGACACAGCCTGCAATTTTTCTTCATTCGACAATTCTTGCCACTGTAATGGGAGATTCTTTTATACCGGATATGGTCGCCGGACACTCGCTTGGAGAATTTTCTTCACTTGTTGCCAACAGAACCCTGCCGTTTGAGGATGGACTTCGCCTTGTGTCAAAAAGAGCATTGGCAATGCAAAAAGCCTGTGAAAAGACTCCTTCCACCATGGCAGCAATAATCGGATCGGAAGACAGCATAATTGAAGATGTATGTGCGTCAATTAAAGAAATAGTGGTACCAGCCAATTATAATTGTCCGGGGCAGGTAGTAATATCCGGATCCAATGAAGGAATTGATAAAGCCATCGAATTACTCAAGGAAAAAGGTGTCAAAAGAGCCATTAAGCTGGCGGTAGGAGGTGCTTTTCATTCTCCTTTAATGGAACCTGCCAGGCTGGAACTTGAAGAGGCAATAAAAGCTACCATCTTCAATAAACCAATTTGCCCGGTTTACCAGAATGTCAGCGCCCAGCCCTCTGTTGATCCGGAAATTATTAAATCAAATCTCGTTGCACAATTGACTTCTCCTGTACTCTGGACACAGAGCGTTATAAATATGATCGCCGGAGGCGCCTCTCACTTTATTGAAGTTGGGCCTGGAAGTGTTTTGCAGGGACTTATTAAAAAAGTTAACAGAGAGGCCGTAACAGAAAGTGCTACGATTTAACGATTTAACGGTTTAACGGTTCGACGGTTCAAAGGTGCAACGGTTCGACGGTTCTCAATTCCGTATATACCTTCGTATCGTTTTACATTCGTACCATCGTACCATCGTACCATCATACCATCATACCGTTACTCAATCAGTCAGAATTTCAATACGACATTCTGTATTACCGACTCATTTAATGACAGCGCAACGGGACATGTTTTCACACAATAATCGAGGATTTTCTTCTGCTTGTCTGTATAATTGTTCTGTGTCATGTCAAATTCGATCTTTATCTCTCCGATTTTACGAGGGCTGTCGGTCATTATCTTTGTGATGCTGCATGAACTGCCATTGATAGAAAAGCCATGTTCCCTGGCGGCGATGCCCATTATAGTGTAAATGCAGCTGCCAAGGGCTGATGCTACCAGATCAGTCGGTGAAAAATATTCTCCTTTACCCTTATTATCAACGGGTGCATCGGTAATGATAATACTGCCAGACCTTACATGAGTCATCTCTGTCCGCAAGTCCTCCAGATATTTTGTTCTTGTTGTTTCCATAAAAAATATTATTATTAGTTTCCGGGTTTTAAAATTACACCTTTATGGGTCTTTCCATCGATCATTATTTCAAGAGGATTTGGAAATCTCACATGCCGGATGTAACTGTCCTCAAATACCACATCGAGGCTGTTAAGATACTCAACATCATAATAACCTTCTTTAATGTACGGATTTATAGTGAAATAGCCTACCCTGAAAGAAGTAAGGTTCTGGAAGAAATGAGTACCCTGGCTGGGGTCGATCCTGTAGTTTTTCAGACCCGACTCGATAATTATCCTTGCAGCAGAGATCTGTGGCCATTTCACGGGTATACCCAGCCATGGATCCGTTGATCCCCATCTGCCGGGCCCGATAAGAACATAACTTTTTGCCTGCTTTACAAAAAGGGAATTTATCTTCTCAATATCCGCGGCAACGCTTTTATTATTTGAAGCATTGAAAGATTCAGGTTTTATATAAACAAGGTCATGAATACCTTTGAATAATCCGTTTCCAAGGGCTGCTTCAGAATAAATAATTGTATCATCTTCCCTTATATGCTCAAGATTAATGCTTTGGGTCTCCTCTGTGTGCACAATTGGTCTTATCTGGAGAAAATTAAATATTTTGGGCGAACCGGGAGGTGTCTCCAGGTTGGCTGCAAATTCAATCTCCACAGGATTATTCATTTCGCGCTGACCTATCTCCAGAAGTGTACTTAAAATTTCAGCCAGAGGGAATATCTTGTGCTGAAGAATATTGGAAAAGGTCATCACTCTTTTCCCGGGGTGTATAATGCCGTCACGCAAGACGTTATTGTTCCTGTCATAAGTCGATGCCACATATTTCATAGCTGATTCATTGTTCAGATCCTTAATATCAATCCTGAGGATATTTACTCCATCATCTGTGGACGGGACGAAGCTATCAATGTTCAGATCGAGGGCACAAAACTCTTTCTGTGTGTCCCTTAATGCTGTGTCAGGAGAAGAGAGCTGAAGGATCTTTTTCGGATACTTAGGGGAAAACCTCAGGGACTGTCCCCCTTCGACAATCAGCTTGCCCAGTCCGAATGCAATGTTCACAATTCCATCTTCCGCCTTTTCAGATCCGATCGGATAGTAATTGATCGATCTGGCAACTCCTGACAGAGTAGGATAGTAAATCTCCCCGTGCCTGGCACCACAGACCTCCTGAAGAATTATTCCCATCTTTTCTTCATCAATAACATTCGCTGTTGCAGTCATATATGCTTTGCTCGCCTTGTAATAGACAGATGCATAAACTTCCTTTATTGCGTCAGATAACATTTTGACCATTTGCTTATTGTCAGGAATCCTTGGTATCATGTATGTCGAATATATTCCGGCAAACGGCTGATAATGTGAATCTTCAAGTTTACTAGAAGAACGGACGGCTACAGGGTAATTTCGGGAAACTGCCAGGAAAGCATAAAAATCCTGATACACATGACCGGGAAGTTCAGCGTTTATAAACCTGTTCAGGATTTCATCGTCAGAGAGATCAGACAAAGCTATCGAATAAAGATTATTCTGATCCATGAACTCATCGAAGATGTCGGTACTTAATACAACTGTTCGCGGAATTGTAATAAGAACATCGGGGAATTTATTGAAGAGCTTGTTGTTTTTGATGATCCTGTTAATAAAAGCAAGACCTCTGGCCTTGCCTCCAATTGAGCCTTCTCCTATACGCGAAAAGATCTGGTATTCATCGAAACTTGTCTTGTCAAATTTCGCAATCACTCCCCTGCCCTTCCCCAGTCTGAAGCTGGAGATTGCAACATACAGGAACCTCCGCATTTCGTCCATAGTATCAAAATCTTCCCTGTTAATGTATTTGAACATCTGAGCAACGGGGAAAAGAGCCCTGGCATTCAGCCATTTCGAGAAATGGTTACGGGAAGCATGGTAAGCCAGTGTATTATCAGGTATTGTAAGTAATTTCTGCTGAAGACTCTGCAGGTCGGTTGCGATTGCAATAGGTTCCATAGTATCAGGATTTCTGAACACGAAGGGACCAAAAGCGAGATTCTGTATAATAAAATTCCTCAACTCAAGCGACAGCGATTTTGAGTATTTATAAATGAAACCTGCACCAAGTTCTTCTGCGGCCTTTCTATGCTTCAGGCTTGATGACTGAATAAGGAAGGGTACCTTATCATCGTCTGCCATAACCACCTTGCATAACTCTATTCCCGCATTTTCATCACTTATTCCATCCCTCTTATATGAGATATCTGAAATGACGCCAAGGACATTGTATTTGTACTTTTTATAGAGTTTGAGAGCATCATTGAAATTGTTTGCAAGAAGTATCTTTGGCCGTCCTCTCATTTTGAGCATCCGCTGATGCTCATTAAGTGCTTCGCGCTGAAAATCAAGCGACTGCATAAGAACTATCTTATAGATATTAGGAAGGTACGAAGAAATATATCGGATCGAGTTTTCAACAAGGATTATTGACTGCACACCAATATTTTCAATGTCGTAGTCAGCATTCATATTGTCCTCAATAAGTTTGATGATTGCCAGTATCAGCGAGGCATCTCCAAGCCAGCAGAACACATAATCAATTGCGCTTAGGTCCTCCCCTTCGAGCCTTAGCGATACCTCCCGTGAAAAGTAAGTAAGAACTACTATAGGAATATGCCCGTATTTTGCCTTTATCCTTTTCGCAAGTCCAAAGACATCCGTACCCTTGAGGCTTAACATTGAGATAACCAGATCTACATTTCCTTCCCTGAGGATTTTGAATGCATCCTCGGCATTATCGGTTTGCACGAAAGTAGGTGGATAGCGGAGGTTGAGGGAAGCATATTCATTAAATATCTGCTCATCAATTCTTCCATCCTCCTCCAGCATATAATTATCATAATTACTGCATATTATGAGTACCCGATGGATCCTCTTCTGCATAAGGAGATCGAAGGAGGTATCAGTGAAGTCGTATTTCTGAATATCAAGTATTCCGTCAATAATAGTCATAAATTCAGCATTTTTAATGATTCAGGGAGATAACAGCCATACCCTTTCGTCCATCCATGCGTATCAGAAGAGGTTTTTCAAATCTTATGTGGCTGAAGAACTTTCCTTTTTCAATAACTTCCTGTTCTTTAAGTCTCTCCCAAATAATTGTACTATTATGAGATTCACTGTCCACTGAGAAATACCCGACATTCATGGAAGTGACATTATGGAAAAAGTGGGAACCAAGTGATGCATCCACATGAAAGTCGGGAAGACTCACCTCAACAATGACCTTTGCATTCGAGATCTGCGGCCATACTACGGGAATTCCCAGAAATTTGTCCCTTGTCCCCCATCTACCCGGCCCGAGAAGCACGTACTTTCTGTTTTCCCTTAACATTTTTTCATTCATCACATCAATCTCAGATGCCATTTCAACGGTAAGCAATTTATTAAATTTAGCCGGTTCTATATATATTACATCGGCAATATCACTGATAACCCCGTTGCCCATACTTTTCCTGGTCGCAAGGACCAGGTCATCATTAAATATTGTGTCAGGATCAATCGAATAACCGGCTCCACTGCTAATAAGTGGCTTAATCTGGAGAAGATAAAAAGAGGCATTCCCCGAATTATCCTTTGTCAGGTCAACTGCGAATTCTATCTCTACAGGTGTCCCGAAAGCCTCAGTAACAACATCGAGCACAATCCGCAGCGTACTTGCAAGAGGCACATAATTATATTTTAATACATCTGCAAAGTTGATAACCCGTGGTCCTGTGGAATCAAGTCCTGCAACAATTGTATCATTATCAGTATTTAATACTGATGCAGAATGGTTAAGTGTGCCATGAGCTTCTGCCTTGTCAATATCAAGATTGATCAATCCTGCATTTTCTCCTTCAAGAAGGTTAAGTTCTTTTTTAGTCATATCGACTGCATAGAAATGTACCTGTGAATTTTTATAAAGGTCCTTATTGGAAATGATATCGAGAGAGGGATAAGCCGGAGAGAATCGGAAAGCGCTTTCTCCCTCAACAACGTATTGTCCCAGCCCTAAGGCTATCACGGCGAATCCGTCTTCAGGGGTCATGTGGGCAACCGGATAGAAATTGAAAGACTGTGCAGTACCGCTGATGTGAGGATAAAACGCATCCTCAAATTTTTTACCAACTACCTCCTGGATCACAACAGCCATTTTCTCCTGTTCGATCTTGTAATTAATGGCCTCAAAATATGTCCGGGCATTTCTGGAATAGATGGAGGCAAATACGAGTTTGACAGCTTCTGAAAGCTGCCGTAGTCTTAATTCAGGATCCGGATTGACATTAGGAAGCAAATAGGTCCCGAAAATGCCTGAGAAAGGATGATTCATCGAATCTTCGAACAGACTTGAGGATCTGACTGCCAGAGGCTTTGTAATATGTCTGAGAAAAATCCGGAGTTCTTTTTCAAGGGTATAGCTAAGGCTACCCGAAAGAAACAATTTCTGAAGTTCGCCAAAATCAGATCCGGCCTTAACCTTGTCCCACAGGTGGTTGCGCTCCATGAACATGTCAAATTCATCTGTTCCTATAATAGCAGTCACAGGAGTTTTTATGTTAATCCCGGGCAATAACCGGCCAAGTTCAAAGCTATAGATCAGGGTATTTATAAATGCAAGTCCACGACCTTTTCCTCCGAGAGACCCTCCGGAAAGGCAGACTACGTTTGTCTCGTCGATTACAGCTGATTCTTCAAAATTAATGACCTTGCCCTTGTTCATTTCCTGCCGTCGGCGTTGAATAATCTCTATCAGGAATTCCCTCAGCTCTTTCAGACTGCCGAAATCAGATACCTTCATGGGAGTTATCAGTTTTGCAATCTTGACCTCTCCCCTGGCCATCAGCCAGAGTGAAAAATGGTTTTTCATTGCATGATAGGCAAGAGAATCTTCAGGAACAGTCTGAAGATAGGCTTCGAACTCCTTCATCGATTTTGCTACGGCAATCTGATGTCCTTTTGTATCTCTGTAAACAAAATGGCCGAATCCAAGAAAATAATTGATAAATGATTTCAGATCCTTAAGGAGGCTCTGAGAGTTTTTATTGATGAAGTTGGATTTGAGGGTGAAAGCATATTTTGCATTCTCCGGGTCTGACGACTGCAATACTGCCGGGAGACTAGGCAGCTCATGCTTAATATACCGGATAAGCTCGAACCCGGCAGTATCGCAGAGTTTTCCGCTTTTGGGAAACCGCATATCTGAGATAACACACAGCAGGTTCCCCTTATACTTATTATATATAGTAATGGAATCCTCATAATTGGATGCAAGCAATATTTTAGGCCTTGCTCTTAGCTTCAGGACCTTATATAATTCATCAGTTGAAACATCCTCAATCAGGTTTTTAGTCTGTTCCATTACCAGGGTGTAGAGCATAGGGAGATAGCTTGAATAATACTCTGCAGAGTCCTCTACAAGCAGGATAACACGTGTGAGTCCTTTCTTTGTGTCATTGTCTGCATTCACCCTGTCCTCGAGGAGATTTACCATAGCGAAGAATACTTTCGACTCTCCGGTCCAGACAAAATAGTTATCAATCGGGACACCGAGATTCTTCTGGTCTTTAACGAATTGCACATCGCAAGGATTGTTAAGAAGGATGAATGTTGGCAGATATGGGTATTTCTCCTTGATCATTTTGCAAAGTTTCATCGGGCTCTCCTTATCCACTCCGATCATGATTATTATCAAATCATAGTGACGTGCCTTCAGTCGGTTGAATGCCTCCTCCTCACCTGAAACCCCTGTTACCCTTGGTATCGAAGTAAGACTCATCTGGTAATATTCGCCGAGGATAAAGTCAGAAAATCTGCCTTCTCCTTCGATTGAATATGCATCATAAAGGTTGGCAACAAGAAGGATCTCTTTAACTTTAAATGGCATAAGATCATGAAAAACATCCCTCTCAGCATTGTGACGATCGAGAAACTTCTGAAGAAGTTTCCTGCTGGATACATCAGTTATATCCTCTTCCTCCTTCTGGGAGATCTGTGACAACCTGATTATGTCACGTGCCTTATAGCTGTTTATATAGCCTGTAAGCAGACTCGCTATATTCAGTATAAGGTCTCTCTCCTCCTTCAGAAACGGCCCTTCGCGTTCAGCACTGAATTCAGTGGTATAAAAAATTTCAATTGATCCCTTTTCCTCATCAATTGTAACAAAATCCTGTACCATTTTCCAGCTGGTCTCATGAAAACCTACCGATTCAAACTCCTTTCCGGCAAAACTAATCCTGGCTACAGTATATTCAGGGTATTGCCATGCTGCGGGTAAAAGAAGGACTATCTGCTGGAGAGATTCTTCGATCGATTTACCCTCTTTCAGAATTGCAGTTGTCCCGTTAATGCACGCCAGTTCTTTCAGCCTTTCCTGCTGATCGTGCATTAATCTGTTAAATGCCTGATTATTATCTCTCAATTCATCCATCAGCCAGGTTTCAGTCGGAGCAATTTTTAAAATTACAAAAATAGTTCCATACACTGATCACCTAATCATGTATGAGATAATAAAGCTTTAAAGAAAATAAAGGATAAAAGTCAGAAAGACATTAATCTACATTCCATGTCGAGCCGCTTTTCAGCAGGTCGTCCATACACTTGATCTTTGCCTTTTTTTGTATTTCAGCTATCTGTTCCTCAACGAGTTTTTCATAGGTCGGGGATGGAACAGATCTTATAACTCCAAGGGCAACAGGATATTCCGGATATTTCATGTTAGCCAGCATATACTGTATTCCGGAATTTGGTTCAAAAGCATCGTGCACCAGTATATTCTTTTCAGTGATACCTCCCTCTCCGATTGTAACGACCTTTAATTTCAAACCTTCGAGAACAAGTCCCTTGTTACTCCCCTTGCCAAAAATCATCGGTTGTCCATGTTTCAGGATAATTGTTCTGTCGTCTCTTACCTCCTTGTCAGCAACTACATCATGCACTCCATCATTGAAAATGACGCAGTTCTGAAGGACTTCCACCACTGATGTACCCTTATGCTTTTCAGCTTCTGAATAGATCTGGGTTGAAAGTGAGATATTTGTATCTATCGTTCGTGCAAAAAACTTGCCTTTTGCCCCTATTACCAGTTCTCCAACCGAAAAAGGTTCTTCAACAGTTCCGTATGGTGAAGTTTTTGTAACAATTCCTTTATTTGATGTTGGCGAATACTGGCCTTTTGTAAGGCCGTATATTTCATTGTTGAACAATATGATATTAATATCGATGTTTCTTCGTATAACATGAATGAAGTGGTTTCCACCGATTGCCAGCGCATCTCCGTCACCGGTAATCTGCCAGACGGATAATTCAGGGTTTGCAATCTTCACCCCTGAGGCTATTGCAGAAGCACGGCCGTGAATGCCGTGAAAGCCGTATGTATCCATATAATATGGAAACCGTGATGAACAGCCGATCCCGGATACGAATGCGAATTTCTCTTTGGGTATTCCCATGTCCGCCAGGGACCGCTGAGCAGAACTCAGAACTGCATGATCGCCACATCCGGGGCACCATCTTACTTCCTGATCACTTTTAAAATCCCTTGGAGTATATTTATTTGCTACAACTTCTGCCATCTTACATTTCCTCCAGTATTTTTATGCATTTTTCTTTAATATCACTTATTGTAAAGGGTATCCCCTGCACCTTGTTGAGCTGCTCATAAGAAAACTCCTGATGCTTCATTCTCAGATAACCGGCAAACTGGCCTGAATTTAATTCGCACACGACAATCTTTTTAAATCTGCTGAAAATTTCCTTCACGTTTCGGGGTAAAGGGTTTATATAATTGAAGTTGACAAGACTTACCTTATGCCCTTCATTCAGCATATCATTAGCGGCCGTAATAAGATAACCATAGGTTCCGCCCCAGCCAACAATAAGCAGATCGCCAGAGTCACCCCCATGAACAACCAGATCAGGGATCTGATCAGCAACCCTTGCGACTTTTTCAGCCCTCAGTCCAACCATTAATTCGTGGTTTTCGGGGACATACGAAACAGTTCCTTTTTCAGTTTTCTCAAGTCCTCCAATCCTGTGTTCAAGTCCCGGCACTCCGGGTATTGCCCACGATCTTGCAAGTGTTTTATCATCCCTTTTATATGGAAGGAAAGGTGTTTCATTTCTGTCGGCAAAAGGAGGATTAATCTCAGGAAGATCCTTCATCTCCGGAATTCTCCATGGTTCACTGCCATTTGCAAGATAACTGTCAGTAAGAAGCAGAACAGGTGTCATGTGTTCCACTGCAATTTTTGCTGCTTCAAATGCAAAGCGGAAACAATCGGAGGGGGTACTTGCCGCCATAACAACTACCGGACATTCACCGTTTCGCCCATAAAGAGCCTGTAACAGATCGCCCTGTTCTGTTTTGGTAGGCAGACCGGTAGAAGGGCCGCTTCTCTGAACATCGATAATCACCACAGGCAGTTCGGCCATGACAGCAAGGCCAATGGCTTCCGACTTTAAAGCGAGTCCCGGACCTGACGTGGATGTAACAGCAAGATTACCCGCAAAGCTGGCACCCAAAGCGGTACAGATCCCTGCTATCTCATCCTCTGCCTGAAAACTTTTAACTCCCAGATCTTTATGTGCTGCGAGCTCTTCGAGGATACCCGTGGCAGGGGTTATCGGATAGGATCCGATGAAAAGCTTCAAACCTGATTTTTCCGCTGCAGCCATTAAACCCCAGGCTGTTGCAATATTACCTGAGATATTGCGATAAGTACCCTTTGCAATCTGAGCGGGAAGAATTTTATAGACCGATGATAAAGCTTCAATTGTCTCAGCATAATAATATCCGGCTCTCAGCGCAATCTTATTTGCCTCCGCCAGTTCAGGCTTGGTCTGAAATTTTTTAATAAAGTATTCCTCAGTATAGTCGAGCTTTCGATCGAAAAGCCAGTAAACCATCCCAAGAGCAAACATGTTTTTAGTCCTTAAAACAGATTTCGGATCAAGCCCGAAATCTTTCAGCGCCTCTTTCACCATATAGGAAATGGGTGCTGCAATTATATTATAGCTTTCAAGCTTTTCCTCCTTTATAGGATCTTTTTCGTAGCCTGCCTTCTCAATATTTTTTTCGGTGAAATTATTTTCATCATAGATTATTGTCCCTCCGGGTTTTATCCATTTACCATTGGCCTTTATGGCGGCAGGATTCATTGCCACAAGAACATCAGAAAAATCTCCCGGCATGTAGATCTCTGAATGACCCAGATGAACCTGGAACCCTGAAACACCTCCTACAGTTCCCTGTGGAGCACGGATTTCTGCCGGGTAATCCGGAAATGTAGATAAGTCGTTACCAAATAAAGCTGCAGTGTCGGAGAAAAGTGTGCCGGTTAATTGCATCCCGTCCCCTGAATCACCGGAGAATCTGATGACCACCTCATCTCTTTCGATAACTTCTGATTTTTTACCCATGATAACTAATAATTTATGCTCAATAAACAATGTTCTATGCCTGTACAGATGTTTATAATCAACAAAATTAACATTTTATGTATTGATAAATACCAAAAAAAATCATTCCATTATGATATTGATCATGTTTCACAGAGAAAAAACAAAGGTGGATCAGCTCCAGATATCTGCCTTATTCAGGTTTATCTCCCCCTCAAAAAACATCCTGGCAATCTTTTCGAAGTAGGTGGTATAATCTGAAACAAAAAACATATCCTGCACCTTGCCGGAATCGTTCAGAAGTCCTTTCTTTTCAAGAGCTTCCCTCAGTATCATTGAAACGATGCGTGCTGAATCGACAACCTCTATATTGAAGTTGAAGATTTTACTTATCTGGTTTTTAATTATAGGATAGTGAGTACAGCCCAGAATCAGTGCCTGTATTCCACTGAGCGATTCATTTGAAAGGTATGCCCTGATAATAGCATTACTGATATCATCGAAAATAAACCCCTCTTCAATCATTGGTACCAGCAGAGGGGTTGCCATGGAGATGACTTCTGTTGTCAATGATTGTTCACGGATCTTCTGTTCATATGTGCCGGAACTTATAGTCCTTTTTGTCCCGATGACACCTATCTTCTTGAAATTACGTGTACTGATATAATCGACAACGGGGTCGATCACATCCAGAAGAATTGTTTTCTCACTGAATTCCTTTTTCAGGGAATCAAAAGCCGATGCGGATGCTGAGTTACAGGCGACCAGAACCACTTTTGAATCATGTTCAAGGAGAAATTCTGTGATACGGTGGGAGTAATAACGGATAGATTCGGCTGATTTGTCTCCGTATGGCAGGTGTGCTGTATCACCGAAATATACGATGCTTTCTCCGGGCAGTATCTGTTTGATCGCGTGGGCAACCGTTAGTCCGCCTACACCTGAGTCAAATATCCCTATTGGTTGATCTTTCACAGGTCCATTAATATTAAAAAAATGACCATCCGTATGAGGGATGGTCATTGGTTAAATCTTAATAAATTATTTTAAGCCTAGTTTTGCTTTTGCCAGCGGCATAATATTGGTACTTTTTGAATCGTCAAAGTATAAAAGTGAGCTGCCCTGTCCGATACTGAAAATGTAAACGAATCCGTTTTCCTTTCCAACATCTTTGATTGCCTTATCCACTTTTGCCATGATTGGCTGAAAGAGTTCGCCCTGTTTTTCCTGCAACTGCTGCTGAGCATTGTTCTGAAACTCCTGGATTCTTTTATTCATATCAACAAGCTCCTGTTCTTTTGTCTGCCTGACAATATCAGTATAGTTTTTTTGTTCTTTTTGATATATATCACTTTTATTATTCAATTCCACAGACATCAGTTCAAGTGCATTGATCAGGTCCTTGCGGAATTTCTCAAGTTTTACATTGGCGGAATCAAATTCAGGAAGCGCCTGAATCAATTCATCACTGTTTATATGTCCGAACTTTATAGTCTGAGCCACAGCGCTCTGGCTGACCAGAAGGATGAGAGACATTAAGATAGCTACTCCGATAAATCTTTTCATTTCTAAATTTTATTAAACAATTGTGCAAAAGTAATTAATTAATTTTTATAACCTAATTTTTCAAGAACCTGGTCACTAATGTCAAACTTTGGATTGGCAAAGAGGATATTGCCACCTGCTGCGGTATCAAAGATAACAGCATAACTTCCGTCAACGGCAATCTCCTTGATTGCTTTCAGTATTTCGTCCTGAATAGGTTTAACAAGTTCTTCCCTTTTTTTAAAGAGATCACCTTCCATCCCAAAGTATTTGTTCTGCAGGTTTTTCATCTCCTTCTCCTTGGCAATAATAGCCTCTTCCCTTTTGGTTTTCATGTCCTGGGAAAGCAAAACCGCTTCATTCTGATAGGATTTGTACATCTGTTCAACGATCGCATAACCGTCAGCTACCTCTTTTTCCCATTGTTTTGAGAGCTTGTCGAGCTGCTCCTGCGCGGCAGTAAATGCAGGAATATTATTCCTGATATATTCAGAATCGACGAATGCATATTTCTGAGCTATAGCCATTGCTGAAGTCAGAATAAATAACCCCAATAAAACGCCTATTTTTTTCATGACTTAAAATTTTATTTAACTTAATTAAAACTGCTGACCTATAATAAAATGAATTTGAGAATGATTTGCATTATTCTGGCCTGTTGGTACAGGATCAAATCCGTAACCCCAGTCAATACCCAGCAATCCGAACATTGGAAGATTAGCCCTCATTCCGAATCCTGCTGCGCGGTTCATCTTGAAAGGATTGTATTCTTTCAGGGAATACCATGCCCTACCTGTCTCAAGGAATCCAAGTCCGTAGATGGTTGCCTGCGGATTGAGAGATATCGGGTATCTTATTTCAAAAGTGATCTTCGAATAAACGTTACCTGAAGGTTTAACAGTACCCGGGGCAAAAGGAGTCAACGATCCGTTTGTATAACCTCGCTGTGCAATGACATCGCGTCCATAGAAACTATATCCCGACATGCCGTCACCACCCTGATAGAAATATTCAAATGGTGATGGACCTATATCAGGATTATAGAACCCCAGATATCCAAAGGCAAATTTCGTATTCAGCACGAGCTTGTCATTCTTTGACAGCGGGAAATAATAATCTGATTTGAATGTCCACTTATGAAATTCAATCCATTTGTATTTTTCCTCAACCGGGAGATTTGTCATATCTTTTCCGGTGATAGACGAATAAGGAGGTGTGATCTGGAGAGCCAGTGTAAAAGAGGATCCGTTTCTCGGATAAATCAGGTTGGGGCCCGTTGAAAACCTTGTCAGCTTCATCTGAAGGCTGAAGAGGTTTGAAGTACCGTTGCTGAAAAGGAAGCTGTAAACGTTATAGTCCTTAAGATAATATCGCTGATAGTTAAGTTCGCCATATATAGAGAAATAGTTGTCGGGCCATTCAAGTCTTTTTCCCAGACCAAGCGTAACACCATTAATTACCATTGCCTGATACCCGTCATCAGATCTTTTCTTCCCGTTCGTCATTGTGGATTTATAGGTGGAAATGGAAAAAGTATTAGGCTTCTTCCCTCCCAGCCATGGTTCAACAAAGGAAACATTCCAGGATTGATAGACCCGTCCGTTTGACTGCACCCTCAGGCTAAGCGACTGACCATCACCCGACGGGTAAGGTTTCCATTCCTTTAGCTTGAAGAAATTACGCATTGCAAAATTATTGAAGCGCACACCAACGGTACCAACAAGCATACCCGCACCCCATCCACCGGAGATCTCGAACTGGTCATTCGGTTTTTCTTCAAGTTTATAAAGCAGATCAACTGTTCCGTTTATCATATCCGGAAGCGGAGTAGGATTTATCTTTTCGGGATCGAAATGGCCAAGAACTCCCAACTGGCGTATAGATCTCAGAATCTTGTCTTTACTGAACAGATCTCCCGGTAGGGTATAAAGTTCACGCCTTGCAACATGTTCGTTAGTCCTTGTATTTCCATCAATCAGTACATTATTAAGATAGGCCTGGTCTCCTTCGTATATTCTGATTTCGAGGTCAACAGAGTCATTCTCGACTTTCGCCTCTACAGGAGTCAGACGTGAAAAGAGATAACCATGATCCTGATATAATGAGCTTACCGCGTCCTGTGCGCCACCTGTTCCATTAAGCCTGTCTCCGATAAGAGACTGATTATAAACTGTTCCCTTTTTGACATTGAAAGCCTGTCCAAGGAACTCCTTCGGGTAAACACTGTTCCCCACCCAGGCGACATCCCTGAGGAAATACTGTTGCCCTTCTTCAACCCTGATAATCAAACCCACACGGTCTTCAGAAACAGTATAAAGAGAATCTGACAGAATTGTAAAATCCTTGAAGCCATTATCATTATAAAAGGTTGCTAATTTCAGTTTGTCTCCCTCATATTTCTCATTAATAAATTTGGAAGCCCGGAAGAAATTTGCATTCTTCACCTTTGTATCCTTCATTTGCTTGCGCAGCTTTGAGGCCTCGAAGAACTCATTCCCTTCAAAGGTTATATTTGCAATTTTTACCTTTTCATTTTTATTAACGTTAACTGCCAGGATCACATTATTTGGCCTGTCGGGATCCTCTTTCTGAATAAAAGTGACAGATGTATTAAGAAAGCCTTTCTCAACAAAATGGTCTTTAATTATTTTTTCTGCGTTGTTCAGCAGGTATTCCGTTATCTGAGATCCGACAGGGAGGTTTAGCTTTTCGACAAGGTCGTCCTGCTCCGATTTTTTTAGTCCGTTGTATTTGACAGACGATATCCTCGGCCTCTCCTGGAGGAATATATCCAGAAACACCGAGTCGGAAACGACCTGCGAAATTGAGATCCTGACATCAGAAAAAAGTCCCTGCTGCCACAATTTCTGAACAGCAGTTTTAAGAACTTCGCCTGGGATTGTTATCTCCTGACCAATCCTTAAACCAGATATTCCAATAAGGGCATTGGTGTCGAGAAATCTGATACCTGAAATACTTACCCCTCCAACAATATAATCATCAGAAGTCATGAAATCAAAAATTTCCTGTTTTTCCTGTGCATGCAATGAGAGACTCAAAAGAGCCAGAGATATAGTTAAGAAAATCTTTTCTAAATTACTGATAATCATTATTTTATTATTTTTCCGACACCTGTTCACTAGTTTTTCCAAACCTTCTTTCTCTTTTCTGGAAGTCAATAATTGCATTATAAAAGTCCTCTTTACCAAAATCAGGCCAAAGTTTTTCAGTAAAGTATAATTCGGTATACGCAAGCTGCCATAACAGGAAATTACTTATGCGAAGTTCCCCGCTTGTTCTTATCATCAGCTCCGGATCAGGTATGCCATATGTAGTAAGATACTTTTCAAAGTCAGTTTCATTAAAGGTAACAGGATCCAGTTTTCCACTGATCACTTCAGCTGAGATCCTTCTGGCTGCCTCGGTGATCTCCCAGCGGGAACTGTAACTAAGTGCCACAACAAGGTTAAGTCCGGTGCAGCCTGAGGTCAGCCTTATTGTTTCAAAAAGTCTTTCCCTCACATCCCCGGCAAGCCTCCCGACATCTCCGATAGTCCTGAGGCAGATATTATTCTTAAGCAAGGTGTCTGTTTCCTTGTTAAGGGAATCAATCATAATACCCATTAAGGCAGATACCTCTTCATTGGGCCTTCCCCAATTCTCGGTAGAGAAAGCATAAAGTGTGAGAAATTGTATTTGAAGTTCACTTGCTGCTTCAATTACATTCCTGACTGCATTGACTCCCTGCTGATGTCCGAAAATTCTGTCAAGGTTACGCTGACGTGCCCACCTGCCGTTTCCATCCATAATAATAGCAACATGAGAGGGCAGCTTCTCTGAATTTATAAGTTTACTTAAGGGCATTACCTACCTTTTTCTTTTAGGGTCCACATCATTGTAAGCCGGACATCCGGCCAGTTTACTATAGAACTTCCACGTAACTGCAACTCCGGTGAAGGTGTACCAGTCATTGTTATGAGTCCATGCATAGTCAGACGGGGCAACCAAATCTTTTAAGCCGTCAAAGTTATCATAAAAAGTTTTACGAAAACTATATTCAGCTTCCAATCCGATATTTTTATGAATATTAATCTTAAAACCAATTGAGAAGGGTATTACCGGAACAAATTTAGAGGCGTTTGTGGTCATCGGAGGCACAGATGCAGAGCCATTTTCGCTAACATATACGCCTGCAATACCGGCTGCAAAATATGGAGAGAAGTCCCACAGTTTTCCCATTGTTGAATAAGGAAAGAAGTTGAATTCATACTGTACAGCAAACTCTGTAGCTGATCCGGAAAATGTGGCTCCCCTTGCAATCTGAAAGTCATTGTCAAAATCCAGATCATTTCCTTTTAATCCTCCGTACAAGATATTTGCCCTCAGCGCCTGCCGCGGATGGAAATTGTAACGGTAGAAGATACCTCCTGCCAGCCTGGGTGAATAGAGAAGTCTGTTGGGATTAATATCACCAAGATAAGATGTGACACCTGCCATTACTCCATAATCAGAACTGCGCTGACCTGACAGGGTAACCGCAAAAAGGAACAGACACAAAACACCTGATATTTTTTTCATTAAAAATGATCCAGCTCATTATCTGAAGGAGCGCATCGTGCCTCTCTTTATCTTCAGCCTGTAAGTAACATTAAAGTTAAAAAAATAATAAACGTCATTTGCGCTGGAAAATTGTGAAGTATAACCATCAATATTATCTGAAAAAGCATATCTGAAGCCTAACTCAAGACCAAATTTCACGTTGGGATAAGCAGAAACGTTTCCTCCCAGACCCAGAGGAACAACGGCCGTAAATCCCTTTGTGTCCAACCCATGTTCTGAAAGTTTTTCATTCGGCACGATTGAATAGACTAACCCTCCGATTCCAGTAAAAGCATAAAAATCAAGAGATTTCATAAGCCTTATCATCCCTTTCCCCCTGCCTTTATTGAAAAGGTAGCTTGTTTCAGCCCTGTTCTTGATAAAATAATACTCCCCGATAAGAGCAGGCTCAAAAATGGAAGTTGAAGCCTCGTACCCTCTTGCCTCATTCGATCCCCTCTCGTCAGTAGCATGCAGAAGACCATAACTAAGGCTGAGTCTTGCATTTATAACCTGAGAAATCCTGTATTTAACACTAAAATTTAAGCTGTACCTTGTCTGCAGAAAAGTAATATCTTTTAAGTCCCCAGCTATTCTCCCCATGCGAAAAACCGCCGATATCTCCGAAAAATGCTGCTGTTCCCAACCCACCGGATAATTCAACCCTCTTCAGTTTCCATAACTGTGCTTCGGATACCTGAACAATAAAACCAAGAAGGAATATGATAAGGATAGGCCGTTTCATCAAAAAGTCATTCTTTACATTTACAAATATAATAATCAATTAATAAGGAACTGTAGAAATGGCCGCTAAAATTATAGCAATGTTCAAAATATATAGAAAAACCCTATACGTTCTGCGCCTGAATCTCCAAATTTTAATCATATTGCATAATATTATCAGCCAGACGGAAACCCTGTAATAAGATATCTCTCAGTTTCTCCGGTCTGCACCCCACATTAACTTATTTCTCAGTGTACTGTAAAAATCCATTCCCTTCAGCATAACTGTTTTGAGTTTATGAGCAGATTTTTCAATGTGTAACTCCTGACTGAATGGCAATCGCTTTGACCTGAAGTCGCAGGTTGCCAGGTATTCGCTGCTCCGTCCTTCAATAACCATTCTGAGCCTGCTCTCCCCTGAGACAATAATCGGACGGATGGTCAGATTATGAGGTGCTATTGGAGATATGATAAAACTCTGATCCTCAGGTGAAAGAATAGGCCCCCCAACACTCAGATTATAAGCTGTTGAACCTGTGGCAGTTGAAATAATCAGTCCGTCGGCCCAATAAGTGTTGAGATAAGTGTCATCAATAAAGACATTAATTGTGATCATGCTCAGATCTGCCTTCTGTATGGTTATCTCATTCAGGGCTGATGAAGAACTTCCTTCAAAAAGAGGCGATGGATGAACAATTTCCAGAAGTGTCCTTTCAATTGTTTTGTATTCTCCATGGCACAGCATATCAATTGAATGACTCAGCTCCTCTTCCGATATATTGGCAAGAAAACCCAACCGGCCGGTATTAACACCGGCAACAGGTATCTCGAAGTCTTTAATTTTCAGTATTGTTTCAAGGAATGTTCCATCACCTCCTACACTCAGAACCAGATCAGGCAACCCTGACAACTGTGAAAGATTTGTAAAGCTTTCAATAAGCTTCCCTCCGGGGCAAACAGCGGGATCATCTGAGGTCTGAAAAATCTGGATCATGATATCTCTCCTGCAAAACTCATTAACCAGCCGGCTCACACCCTGTCGGGTTTTTGAACTATTGTCCTTGCTGAATACAGCAACTCTTTCAATCTTGTTCTTCATCAAAATGATTTTATAATTTCGTCCCCTGGTTTTGCGCCGTGTGAAGATCAACTACAAATTGTAAGCTTTTGCACCAGGTGATCTCAGATATTCAGATATTTCATCAGAAGATCAATCCTTTCGGTATAAAAACGGTCCATTGAATCATTCTCTGTAACCCATGTCTTTACTTCATAATTATAGCGTTCAAAGGTTCTGATAACCGACATCAGATCGCTGGTATTGACCTTCAGTGTCACCTCCAGACGTGTTGATGCCGGAGATGAAGTAATGTACATGCTGAGGATCTTTACATTGTTGCTCTCTACAATCTGTGCAATCTGCGAAAGAGAATAGTCCCTGTCAAGCACTTCAAGTACAATAATAGCCCCTGGCTGATCCATTGATGAAATACCTGCAATATGGCGTATCAGATCATTTGAAGTTATAACTCCCTTATAGTTATTCTTTGAATCCAGAACAGGAACGACTGATAATTTAAGCCTGGAAGCCAGTCCTATCACTTCAAAAATATGCTGTTCGGTGGTAACAAATGGCTTATATAACGTAAGCGCATGATTACCAATTGGCTCACCAGGCTGATTCATATCATAGATATCAGTATCAGATATAAGACCCAGGAACTCCTGATTATTAACAATAGGCAGGTGCGATATCTTGAAAATCTCCATCCAGTTCAGAGCTGTCTGCCCAAGATCAGATGTTTTCAGTGAAGGTATCACTTCTGATATTAAGTCTTTAGCGACCATAAATAGTTTTATTTTCAACCAATATAGTAATAAAAAAGAGAGTTATTGTATTTTTGTATCTCCATTAATATACGGATAAACAATACATTTATTATAATGACAAAGTTAAGCGTTAATATCAATAAAATTGCAACCCTGAGAAATGCCAGAGGTGGTAATATCCCTAATGTATTAACAGCAGCCATAAACTGTCAGCTTTTCGGAGCCGATGGCATTACTGTTCATCCGCGTCCTGATGAGAGACATATCAGATACCATGATGTTCTTGAGATCAAACCAATTATAACAACAGAATTTAACATAGAAGGTTATCCCTCACAGGGATTTATTGCTCTTGTTCTCTCGGTAAAACCAGACCAGGTCACACTGGTTCCTGATGCTCATGATGCCATAACGTCCAATGCCGGATGGGATACCCTGAAAAACAGATCATTTCTGACAGATATCATTTCAGCTTTCAGAAAAGAGGGTATCAGAACATCCTTGTTTGTAGACACAAATCCAGTGAATATAGAAAATGCCGCACTCACAGGAGCTGACAGGGTTGAACTCTATACGGAACCTTACGCTGCCGATTTCAACCATAATGCAATTGGTGCCGTCACTCCATTCATAAATGCTGCAGAGGTGGCCCGCAGTATCGGTCTTAAGGTAAATGCCGGTCACGATCTGAACCTTGACAATCTGAGATATTTTCATCAGAATATTCCATGGGTTGAGGAGGTTTCCATCGGGCATGCTCTCATATCCGATGCATTATACCTTGGACTTGAAAACACAATTCAGATGTATAAGGGACAACTTACCTGAGTATCTCCTAAATGAAACTGTTTTACAGGAAATTTGGCGAAGGTCCCCCTCTTATAATTCTGCATGGCCTTTATGGCTCATCCGATAACTGGGTATCCATTGCCAAAAAAATTGGCGATTCCTTCACTGTATATCTTCCCGATCAGAGAAACCACGGACAGTCACCTCACTCAGACATACACGACTACAATTCAATGCGTGACGATCTTTTTGAAATGGTGAGTGAATTACGAATAAAAAGGTTCTTCCTGGCCGGTCACAGCATGGGTGGAAAAACTGCCGTAGCTTTTGCAGTTAAATGGCCTGAGATGATTTATGGATTGCTGATTGCTGACATCTCACCTTTTATAAATGAAGATACACGAAAGCAAGTCTACACCCAGCATCTGACCATACTCAAAACAATTCTTTCAATTGACCTCTCTAAAGTAAGGGCAAGAAATGAAGCTGAAGCTTTGCTCTCTGAAAAGATCCCGTCTGAAAAAGTCAGAGGATTTATTCTTAAAAATCTTCAGAGGAATGCCGGGGATATTTTTACCTGGAAGCTAAATGCATTATCCCTATCTGACAATCTTGATAAAATAATGGAAGGAATAGTGCTGAAAGCAGATTCCACTGAACCAGTAACAGGATTTCCTGTTATTTTTCTGAAAGGCGGCAATTCCAATTATCTTGCAGAATCCGACGCTGCCGGTATCAGGAAAGTTTTTCCGGCAGCGGAGTTTATTGTGATTCAGGGGGCCGGGCACTGGATCCATGCTGACAAGCCGGATGATGTAATAAAATACCTCAGAAAGCTCCTTGATACGTATTGATTACTTGAAAGTTACAGATTCAATCATATCCAACTGTATTCCTGGAAGATTCATAAACCTGAGCAGTACCTGTGCAATCGCCAGAACATCCTTTTCGCAATACCTGACAATCCTCTCCGTATCTTTATCATTATAGTAAACTCCTGCCACCTTGCTTCCGTCTATATCATCCTTGGGAGTGGCAATGCCAAGTACTGAAGTCAGAAGTTCAAGTGACGTGTAATTCTTATAATCTCCGAATTTCCATAGCTCCATTGTGTCAAGAAGCTTAACCTCCCAGGGCTTTTTCCCTGAACTATCAAGAATTTCAGGGATGATCAGTCCGTTTATAACCATTCTCCTTGCTATAAAGGGATAATCAAACTCTTTCCCGTTATGGGCACAAAGAATTGCCTCCCTGTTTGTTTTGCAGAACTTTGTCAGCATCGCCGAGAAGTCAGATAAAAGGACTTTTTCATCATCTCCAAAAAAAGACTTAAGCTTCAGTCTGAAGGGATTCTTTTCCTTGACAAGTCCGACTGAGATACAAATAATCTTCCCGAATTCAGAATACATTCCTGCCCTTTCATACACTTCATCAGGCGCCTGATCGGCGGTCCTGAACTGTTTGGACTTTTTCTCCCATAAAACCTGCATCTTCGGTTCCAGACTCTCAAATACCTGCACTGCAGGAACTGTCTCTATATCGAGGAAAAGTACATCCTCAACCCTGATATTGTCAAGCATAACTTTATGTTTTACTTAATATTTATGTATTTTTGCACAATCTATAATCAAAAATAGTAATTTGTAGAAAAAGAGTGCCTAAAGTGAGCTAAAGTTTGGAGTGCCTAAAGTGAAATAAAGGTAAGGCACTCTTGTCACTCCAGGCACTCTAGTCACTTTAGTCACTTCTAAAAAAATTATATGTCAGAACTATATCCATTAAAATTTGAGCCGCTGTTAAAAGATAAGGTATGGGGCGGCTATGCCCTTGAAAGAGATTTTAACAAACAACCAGGAGGTCTGCCAAACATTGGGGAAAGCTGGGAATTATCTTCTGTTGATGGAAATCTTTCTGTCGTAAACAACGGATTCCTGGCAGGTAATAACATTGAGGAGCTGATTGAAGTTTATATGGGGGATATAACTGGAGATGCAGTCTTTGAGAAATTCGGCAATACCTTTCCTCTTCTGTTTAAATTCATTGAAGCCGGAGAGGATCTTTCGATCCAGGTACATCCCGGTGATGCAATGGCAAAAGAAAAACATAATGATTATGGCAAGACTGAAATGTGGTATATACTCGAGAGTGAAAAAGATTCCAGAATATATACGGGTTTCAGGGAAGGTGTTACTAAGGAGATGTATGAAGAGTCTTTAGCAGCCGGGACACTTCCTGAACTTATATTTATTGAAAATGCTGAACCGGGAGATGCATTTTTCACCCCGGCGGGCAGGATTCATGCAATAGGCAAGGGAATAGTCCTGGTTGAAATACAGCAGACATCTGATTTGACCTACAGGATCTCAGACTGGAACAGAAAAAGTAACGGGAGCATTAAAAGAGAGCTCCATCTTGACCTGGCTCTTGAGGCTATGGACTTTACCGCTGCCGGAAAAAATAAAATCAGAATAGATCCGGAACTGAATAAAACGGAGAATCTGGTCAGCTGCGAGTATTTCATTACCAATATACTCCATTTCAATGCTCCGGTCATAAAAGAATATTATCAGATTGATTCTTTTGTTGTTTACATTTGTACGGATGGCGAATTCCAGATCCGATGGGATGGTAATTCCGAAAAGGTTTCCAAAGGCGAGACCGTATTACTGCCTGCAATGATAAAAGAGGTAAAACTTGAGCCGTCGGGAAATGCCAAACTTCTCGAAGTATTTATCGATTCAGATAATATATCATAACCATTTTAAGATAAAACCATATGAAATTACTTTACTCTTCAATCTTATTGATACTTGCACTGGTGTTAAACCCCGGATGTAAAGGGAAGAATGATTCAGGCAAAAGCTCTGTAAACGGCAGTGATACAACCTCCGTTTCGGATACAGGATTTACAGGAATAAAACAATATATGAGCGGTGGCCATGTTGCCATGGAAACAAACTTTAAAAACGGAATTAAGCAGGGCCTGACTAAAACCTTCTATGCCAGCGGAAAGCTGCGGGGAACATTGTTTTATGAGAACGGATTGAGGGAAGATTCTGCAAAGTGGTATTTTGAAGAAGGTCAGATATTCAGGACAACTCCATATAAAAGAGATACAGTTGATGGAATACAGAAGCAATATTTCAGGAACGGGAAACTTAAAGCCATCATTGGTTACAAGAAGGGATTGAGGACATTCGAATTTGAGGAATATGACATGAAAGGCAATAAGGTTGCAAAATATCCCGAACTTATTATTAATGCGAAGGATGAATACAATTCCAAGGGCACCTACACGATATCCCTGTCCCTCTCAGATAAGTCTGCCAAGGTGAAATATTACCGGGGAGATTTTGGCAATGGTTTGTTTGATTCCACTCGCTGCGAGAAAATAAAGATCATCAATGGCATCGGATCTCTTACTCTTAAAAAAACGGGGACTGCCAAGACAGGTACAGTTGACGTTCTGGCTGCGATTATGACATTTTATGGTAACAATTATCTTGTGTCCAAAAAGATAGAATTGCCTTATAAAGACCTTAACTAGGGGGTAGAAATGATAATTCATTCAGCCACATTTGTTAAAAGCAGTCCAACACTAAGGGAGTGCCCTGCTTCAACAAAACCAGAATTCGGGTTTATAGGCAGATCAAACGTTGGCAAGTCCTCACTGATAAATATGATTACCGGATGGTCGAAGCTGGCCAAGACATCGGTTAAGCCCGGAAAAACCAGAACCATCAATCATTTCATTATTAATGAAAAGTGGTACCTGGTCGACCTCCCGGGATATGGATATGCAAAGGTTCCTGTAAAGCTAAGAGAGAAATGGGTTAAGGAAACTGAAAATTATATTCTCAGAAGAGAAAATCTCGTTTGTCTGTTTGTACTCCTTGATTCAAGACTCACTCCGCAAAAATCCGACCTCGGATTCATGGAGTTCCTCGGAAATAAGCAGATCCCTTTTGCCAGGGTATTCACAAAGAGTGACAAACTTTCAAAAATTGCACTGGAAACCTCTATAGAAAAATATGATACTGAAATGATGAAAAGATGGGAATCTATGCCGGTCACATTTATTTCTTCAGCTATAAATGGGAATGGAAGAGATGAAATCCTGAACTATATTGAAGAATCTATCAACAATTTTTCAGATTGACCCTGATATCGGGAGGGAATGCCTAATTTTGCAAACAGCTTTGAGAAATATTAAACAGCTAAATTTTACGGAAAATGTTTGGAACTGCACCTATGAAAATTTTCTCCTGCAGAGCTTCTCAGCATCTGGCTCAGATGATTGCAGACGAACTGGGGATTGAACTCGGTAAGAGCTCCGTTACACTATTCAGCGATGGAGAATTTCAACCCTGCTTTGATGAGTCGGTAAGAGGTTGCATGGTCTTTATCGTGCAGTCGACGAATCCGCCTGCGGATAACCTTTTCGAACTGCTCCTGATGATTGATGCGGCCAAAAGAGCCTCTGCCTATAAAGTAATTGCAGTTATTCCATATTATGGTTTTGCAAGGCAGGACAGGAAAGACAGACCCAGAGTATCAATAGGTTCCAAATTGTCAGCTGATCTTCTGAGTGCAGCCGGCGTCGACAGGGTAATCACAATGGACCTGCATGCCGACCAGATCCAGGGGTTCTTTAATGTCCCTGTCGACCACCTTTTCGGTTCTGCAATCTTTGCACCATATATTGCAAATCTGAAACTGCAAAACCTTACCATATCTGCACCTGATATGGGCGGATCTAAAAGAGCCAATGCCTACTCAAGGCATCTCCAGTCTGAAATGGTACTTTGTTATAAACTACGGAAAAAACCAAATGTAATTGAGGAGATGTCAATTATTGGTGAAGTTGAAGGCAGAAATGTGGTAATTATAGACGATATGGTTGATACTGCAGGAACTCTGGTTCTGGCAGCAGATATGATGAAGGAGAGAGGCGCCACAAGCATCAGAGCGTTTGCAACACACCCCATACTCTCAGGTAATGCCGTACAAAGGATCAATGATTCTGCAATTGAGGAACTTGTTGTGACCGATTCTGTACCCTTTGTAAATAATTCGGAAAAAATAAAAGTACTTTCAATAGCCAGCATTTTTGCAGATACAATCCAGGCAGTCACTTCAAACAGGTCAATAAGTACAAATTTTGTATTCTGATTCCTTTATTCTATATTTGCAGGCCAAAAAAATAAAAATGTCAAACGTGTAATGGGAGGTTATCAGGGAGATAATCTTTAGTAGCACAATAACTTTCAGACAAATGAAGAGTATAGAAATTAAAGGAACACTAAGGACAGAATTAGGTAAGAAAAGTTCAAAAGAGCTTAGAAAGACCGGAAATGTCCCCTGCGTAATCTATGGGAAAGAAAAGAATGTACATTTCCATGCCCACGAGCTTTCGTTTAAGAATCTCATATACACACCGGAAGCACATCTTGTTGACCTGATTATTGATAATAAGTCGCAGAAGGTTGTGCTTAAAGATGTACAGTATCATCCGGTCTCCGACAAAATTTTACACGCTGATTTTATTGAGGTATTTGATGATAAACCTGTAATAATCAGTATACCGGTTAAAGTTTCCGGCGACTCAGCTGGCGTAATTGCCGGAGGAAAATTAAATATAAAGAAGAGAAGCCTGAAGGTAAAAGGATTACCAAATGACCTTCCGGAACATCTTAATATTGACATCACGGACCTGAAAATTCACGAGTCGGTTAAAGTAGGCGATCTGTCGTATGACAAAATTGAATTAATTGATCCCAAAAAGCTGATGGTCCTTACAATTGCCACTTCACGTGTTGTTCAGAAAACCGACGCAGAAATTGCAGCTGAAGCCACTTCTGCAGCAGCAGTTGAAGCCCCCTCAGCAGCAGAGTAACCTCTTTTTAACAGCAATCAGACTTGATGAAATATCTGATAGTTGGCCTGGGAAATATCGGTGAAGAGTATAAGGATACCCGTCATAATATAGGATTTACAGTATTGGATGCCATGGCTTTGGCGTCCAATACTGCTTTTATTGACAAGCGCTACGGATCAGTATGCCAGGTAAAATACAAAGGCCGCGATCTTATCCTTCTCAAACCCTCAACATTTATGAACCTCAGTGGCAACGCAGTTGATTACTGGCTGAAAAAGGAAAAGATAGATGCCGGGAATATGCTGGTTATAGTTGATGATATCGCACTTCCGCTTGGAAGCATCAGACTGAGACATAAAGGAAGTGACGGAGGTCATAACGGACTCGCACATATCAGCAAGATACTTGGAACAAATGAATATCCCCGGATAAGATTTGGAATAGGGAACAGTTTCCGGAAAGGCTCACAGGTCGATTTTGTGCTTGGATCATGGGATCCGGAAGAGAGGAAAATAATCGCAGAGAGAATTTCCGTTGTTATCGATATGATAAAGTCATTTGCGTTTGTCGGTACTGAACTGACAATGACAGCCTTTAATAAGGCGGGGAAAATGCCATAATATGTCTGATAATAAAACCATACGTATAGATAAGTTTCTCTGGGCAGTCAGACTGTACAAAACAAGAAGCATTGCTTCGGACGAATGCAGAAAGGGCAGGATAATTATCAGGGAGGTTCAGGTTAAACCATCAAGAATAATTTTAAGTGATGAGATTATTCTTGTAAAAAAACCTCCTGTCAACCACACCTTCAGGGTAATAGAACCGATTGAGAACCGTGTATC
Source organism: uncultured Bacteroidales bacterium (assembly GCA_963782945.1). GTDB lineage: Bacteria > Bacteroidota > Bacteroidia > Bacteroidales > VadinHA17 > LD21. The sequence goes on along the minus strand of CAWALO010000002.1, from coordinate 249,200 downwards.
TGCAAAAATTGCCGGTCAGTTTATTGAAGACCTGACACCTGAGGCAGAAAAAGCTAAACTTGTTATCAGCAAGTCGGGAGGAACAGGTCAAAGGCAAAGAGGGACTGGCCGCCCGACCAAGAAAGAGAGAAGACTGATTGATAAATTTCAGAAAGATCCTGAATAAACCTGAAATGGTGGTATAAAGACTTAATATTTCAAAAAACGGGAATAAAATATTTCCGATTTTAACGCAAACACTCTGATTTATTTAACTTGCAGCAGCATTTTCACACCATCAGTGCGAAGCTGGTCGGGATGTTGAGGATATCTGTTCATCAAATGGGTAAAGAAAATATTGAAAAGTATTCTGCCGGTTATGCTCTTCTAAAGTCTGTCGCAGGTTTCTGGCACAATAATGTTTTCTACAGAAAAGTTATAGTCCTGGGCCGGGAGAATATCAATCCCGAAGCTCCGCTTATATTTGCTCCAAATCATCAGAATGCCCTTATGGATGCCCTGGCAGTTCTTTTTACCCACCATGGACAACCTGTTTTCCTCGCAAGGGCCGACATTTTCAAGAAGAAAATGATAGCGGCAATTCTCTATTTCCTTAAAATACTTCCTGTCTACCGTATAAGGGATGGCTTCAGCAGTCTGAAAGCAAATGATGAAATATTCCTCAAAACCATCGATGTCCTGAAAAACAAAAACGGCCTTGTAATACTTCCTGAGGGAGATCATGCAGGCTTCAGGAGACTAAGGCAACTGAAAAAAGGCATTTGCCGCGTTGCCTTTCAGTCAGATGAGGCAACAGGTTTCAATCTTAAAATAAAGATAATTCCTGTCGGTATCGAGTATTCACACTATACCAGGTTCAGGCAGGTGATTACAGTTGCATACGGAAAACCCATTGAGGTATCAGAGTATCATGATATCTACAGACAAAGCCCTGAGAGGGCGCTTAATGAACTGAGGACAAGGCTTTCTGATGAGATGAAAAATAATATGGTACATATCTCTTCTGAGGAAGATTATGAAGCAATCGATGAGCTCAGGAGCATGATAAACGGGAGGTTTGGCGATGATATCAGGTTCCCGAAATTTTTCAGAGACAAGATACTGATTGAGAAGCTTAATCTGCTCAGGATCTCAAATGAGAATATGTATAACAGGATATGTGAACTAAGCAAGCAGATTAAAAAGAAAACCAGACTTCTGAATATCGATTACAGGCTGCTTGAAAAGAAAAAACATCCCCTGGGATGGCTTATTGCAGGAATGGTTGGAATAATATTAACATTCCCGCTCTTCATTTATGGCAATATCTTCAACTTCACCTTCCTTGAGATTCCAAATCTCCAGATACGCAAAATAAAAGATCTTCAGTTCCATTCATCGGTCAAGTACGGAATTTCCCTCCTTCTCGCTTTTGTATTCCTTCCGCTTTACCTGATACTTTCCCTTGTCTTCTTTTCTCCATGGTGGGTCGGATTAATTGTATTTTTGTCCCTCCCGCTTTCAGGATTGTTTGCCTGGGATTATTATCTTCTTTATAAAAGAATAAAAGGGGGCTTCAGGGTAAGAAACCTGATAACCAAAAAAGATAAGGAATTCGGGATTCTAAGGAAGAATCATCAGGAGCTGGGAATGCTTGTTGAAGAATTGAAGGTTAATGAAATATAGGATGTTCGAAAATAAAGTGGCCTGGATAACCGGAGCCTCATCAGGGATTGGTGAATCGCTTGTATATGAGTTTGTAAGAATGGGTGCCAGGGTAATTGCCTCTTCCAATGATCTGACCGGGCTTTTAAGGGTAAAAGAGGCATGCGGCAGTAAATCAGAGATGGTAAACTGTGTTCCATTTGATCTTTCTGAAATGTCAGACATTGAGAGAATTACCGGTCAACAGATCTCTGAACTTGGAAAGATAGACTATCTGCTCAATATAGGAGGGATAAGCCAGAGGGCAAGAATAGATGAAACTCCGCTGTGGCTTGACAGGAAAATATTTGAAATAAACTATTTTGGAACCATCGCTCTTACCAAAGCAGTGCTCCCGTATATGATCCGGCAAAAATCAGGTCATATTCTTGCCACAAGCAGTATCTCAGGAAGATTCGGATTCCCGCTGCGTTCTGCTTATTCTGCTTCCAAGCAGGCATTACATGGTTTTTTTGAAACACTCTATCTCGAAAACAAGAGTTCCAATATCAGAACCTCTGTCATAATACCTGGCAGGGTGCGGACTTCAATCTCGTTCCATGCCCTTGATCCTGAGGGTAAAGAACACGGCCAGCTTGACGAAGGACTGGCGAAAGGTATTTCTCCGGCCAAAGCAGCAAAAATAATCATCAGAGGCATCGAAAGAGATAAAAGAGAGATACTGGTTGGCGGAAGTGAGTTATTGCTCCTGCATATAAGAAGATATTTACCATGGCTGTTTTTCAGAATTGCAGATAAAATTAAATCAACATAAAATGGAGGGTTACGTAATAAGCGGTATACAGCAGATAGGCATTGGAGTTACCAATGTTACTGAGGCATGGAAATGGTATATTAACATTTTCGGAATGGATTGCCGCGTATTTGAAGATGTGGCGGAAGCAAAGCTGATGCTGCCTTACACCGGTGGAAAACCCAGGAGCAGGCATGCTGTTCTGGCTCTGAATCTCCAGAGCGGAGGAGGTTTCGAAATATGGCAATATAAGGGCAGGGAACCAGAAAAGATTAAGGAGGAGATAACCATTGGCGACCTTGGAATTATTGCATGCAAAATCAAGGTTAAAAATATTCAGGAAACTCTCACAGCTTATCAGAATGCCGGGGTTAATGTTCCTGCATCCGTATCGATGGATCCAAATGGTAAAAAGACTTTTTTCATGAAGGATCCCTATGGTAATATCTTTCATCTGGTAGAGGCAAGCGACTGGTTCAGTGATGAGAAAAAGAACACCGGTGGTTCATTTGGCGCTGTTATAGGCGTTTCAGATATTGAAAAATCAAGAGTTGTTTATTCCGATATTCTGGGTTACGATAGCGTGATCTACGATGTAACAGGCAAATATGATGATCTGTCAACTCTTCCTGGAGGAAATAATGAATGCCGCAGGGTACTCCTGGGAAGATCAAAACCATTTGCAGGGCCCTTCAGCAAGGTTCTGGGAAATAGTGTCATAGAGCTTATTTCTGCTACCGGCAGCAAGGGAAAGAGAATATATGAAAACCGTTTCTGGGGCGATCCCGGGTTTATCCATCTCTGTTATGATATGCGCGGGATGGATGAATTGAAAGAATTCTGCAGAAAGAAAGGTTTCCCCTTTACTGTTGACAGCAAGGCGAGCCATGATGGCAACAGCTTTGATATGGGTGAAGCAGCAGGCCACTTCTCATATATTGAGGATCCCGACGGCACTTTAATAGAGTTTGTTGAAACGCATAAAGTGCCAATCCTGAAAAAATTTGGACTGTATCTTAACCTGAAGAAGAGAGATCCGAACAAATCACTGCCCGACTGGATGGTTAAAACGCTCAGATTTTCGAGAGTAAAAAGCTGAAAAGGGTGCTGGGTACTGGGTGCTGGGTGCTGGGTACTGGTTACTAGGTACTTGACGCAATATTTTCAGCGATTTCCTCAACCTTCCTGAAAACCCTTATGAAATTTCCGCCCCAGATCTTTTTAATGTCACTGGTGGTATAGCCCCTGCGAAGCAATTCTATTGTAATATTTTTCATTTCGGCAACTGTCCTGCAACCCTCAACTCCTCCCCCTCCGTCAAAGTCGGATCCTATCCCTACATAATCAATTCCTATTACCTGGACTACATGGTCAATATGATCAACAATGTCCTTGACTGTAGCCAGTTTTTCGTATCTGCTCTTTATATCGTTGTACTCCTTTCGCACAATCTTTTTTACACTGTCTGTCAGTGTACTGTACTCTCCATATTTCTTCCTTAGCTCGTCTATCTTAGCCTCCATTTCAGTGTTAGGTTCAGATGTTTTAAGATAGCTGCTAAGGATGCATATTTGTATCACTCCTCCATTTTCCCTGAGTGCAAGCAGCATATCATCAGAAAGGTTTCTCGGGGATCCACATAATGCCCTGCATGATGAATGCGAGGCCATTACAGGAGCGCTTGTAACTTCCAGCACGTCGTAAAATGATTTATCTGAAATATGCGAAATATCTACAATCATTCCCAGCCTGTTCATCTCCTTAACAACCTCAGAACCAAGAGAGGATAGCCCGTTGTTCTCCTGTCCGCCCGGGTCGGTAGAGGAATCGCAGATATCATTATTCTTTGCATGTGCAAGAGTTATATACCTGGTCCCCAGATCATAATACTGTTTTATCCTGGAGAGATCATGCCCTATAGGATAACCGTTTTCCATGCCGATGTAAGCCGCAATTTTACCGGCTTTTTTTAACCTGTATGCATCATCTGCAGTTAAAGCAATTTCAGCAACTGCAGAGTTATTATCGACATTCCTGTGTATTGAGTTTAACAGATCAAGGGCTTCCGCATGAACCCTTGCATAGGCTGAATCATTTCTGGGACCCTGTCCGGTAAATACAGCAAAAAATTCAGCATGAAGTCCTCCCTCAATCATTCGCGGAAAATCTACGCAGCCATCCTCATGCCGTTTCCCAAGGTCAAAGTCACCTTCTGCAAAATCCATGGGTGTGTCACAATGGGTATCAATCGTCATTATTGATGAATGAATTTTATCAGCCCTTTTTGCAAGCTTTACTTCACTGCTGCTACAACCTGACAACAGAGAAACCACAAGTGAAATCGTGATGAATAATTTCATGCTAACTTTAACTTTTTAACATCCGCAAGATAATTAAAATGACTTCGAAGTATCTTAAAACATGATTATTTAACCATTTTTAACAGTGATTCACAAGATCTTAATCAGGTAACTGAAATCAACTGCCTGTCATCAACAAAACATAATCAGATTAAAGATAAGCATGACATTGAGAATGGATTCTGTGATTCTTCTGCTATTTTTGGGTATAATTCCGCAGGCAGAAATAACCTGGGAAAGATCTGATGAATAAATATACACTGGTTGCATTGTCGGTTGCAGGAGGTGTTCTGAGCGGATTGGCCTGGAGCAGCTGGTGCTCAGGCTTAATACTGCTTGTAGCATTTGTCCCTTTTCTGCTTATCGAAACTTGGTTGTTTGAGAACAGGGGTAAATTCAGCAGGAATGCATTTTTCATCTACCTCCTTCCGGGTCTTGTCCTGTTCAGCATCACGACTATGGGGTGGATGAGAGTCGCAAGTCTTACAGGAGCTATCTGCGTTATTATTGGGCTCTCCTTTCTGATGGCATTTGCATTGTGGCTTTTTCATGTCATCAGGCTTGAAGCAGGAAACCTTCCCGGATTCATATCCCTTATAACATTATGGTTATCATATGAATTAATAAGTCTTAATGTTAATATCGTTTCACCCTGGATCAACCTTGGGAACGGACTGGCAAAAGATATAATGTTTGTTCAGTGGTATGAACTGACAGGAACAGCTGGTGGAACACTCTGGATCTTGCTCTCTAACCTGTTCCTTTCCCTTTACATCGTGAATCATCTTGCAGGTGAAAAACGAACAGGGCTGTTCCTGGTCATCTGGCTCTCGGTGGTATTGATACCGGCCAGCGCCTCGCTTGCCAGATATTATACAATAAAGAGTAAAGTAACAACAGCATCTGAAGTTTTGATAATCCAACCGAATACCGATCCCTATACAGAGAAATTCATTGTACCATTTGAGGTTCAGCTTCAAAAAGTCATCAATATGGCCAGAACCGCTGCAACTGAAAAAACGGCATGGATAATAACACCTGAGACTACTGTCGATGATCCTGTGAACCTTGATGATCTGAATGAGTCTATTTATATAAGGATGTTCAGGGAACTTACATATCATTATCCTGGTGCATCAGTAGTAACGGGAATGGTGAGTTACAGGATCTATCCCGATCAGCCTGAGGCGCCAACGAAGAGCGCCAGAAAAACAGATTCCTCAGCTTCTTACTATGACCATTTTAATTCTGCGATTAAAATTGATACCGGCAAAATTATTGAGTATTACCACAAGTCGAAACTCGTGCCCGGAATAGAAATGCAATTCGCAAACGGACCCGGAAGATTACTAACCAGAATACTTCCATATCTGGGAGGTACAAAATGGGGATATGGAGAACAGGAGGAGAGAACATGTTTAAATCATACTATTACCGGACAGAAGGTTGCTCCGATTATATGCTACGAATCGGTCTTTGGCAGTTTTGTTACAGGATACGTGAAAAACGGGGCTGAAGCACTGTTTATTATAACAAATGACGGATGGTGGAAAAACACCAGCGGCTATCTGCAGCATCTTCATTATGCCTCTCTGAGGGCGATCGAAACAAGAAGACCAGTGGCAAGGGCTGCCAACACAGGAATATCATGCATTATAGATATCAGAGGCAAAAGAACGGCAGAATCGGATTGGTGGTCTCCGGCAGTTATCAGGGGAGAGATTATTGCTGAAACAAGAATTACCCCTTATGTTATTTATGGTGACTGGCTGTTGAAGATATCTGGCTTAACCAGTATAATTATGCTTCTTTCCATATTCATTATTCTGCCGGTAAGAAAAAAAATAAGGTGAAATTATTATATAATGCAACCCTTGAACTTTCCGGATGTCTTTATAACCAGGTAAGCGTATCAGGTGGATAATTTGAATCTTTATATACATGCCCCCTTAATTGAGGAATGCCGGAATGGGAACGCCAAAGCTCAGTTCAGGCTTTATAACCAATATTCAAAAGCCATGTACAATCTGGCATACAGAATGCTGAACAACAGGGAAGATGCTGAAGATATGCTTCAGGAGGTATTTATTGAATGCTTCAGGAATATAGAATCATTCAGGTTCGAATCGACTTTCGGGGCGTGGCTGAAAAAGATCGTTGTGAATAAATGCATAAACCAGCTTAAGAAGAAGAAAATTGACCTTACATTATGCGACACGCTGCCTGCAGTAGCTGCAGATGAAGAGGAGGAAACGAGCTATGATACAAGGCAGATATTCAAGGGAATAGAAATGCTTCCGGATGGATACAGGATCATCCTTACACTGTACCTTCTTGAAGGCTACGACCATGCTGAAATATCCCAGATACTTGGAATATCGGAATCAACTTCGAAATCTCAATATTCGAGGGCAAAAGAAAAGCTGAAGAATATTATTTCAAAAAATGGAAACTATGGACAATCTTGAGGAATATATAAGGAAGCACCGGGAAGAGATGGACATTTACAAACCATCATCAGGGAACTGGAGAAAAATCAGGAAAGGAATAAGAACCGGCCGGCATAAAGGATACAGGTGGATATCCATTGCAGCAACGGTTGCAGTTATTATTGGTACCGCTGTTGTTTTTTACAGACCCGGATTCAAATCATCCCGGAAAACCATTGGCGGAAGTAATGACCAGGCAATTGTGACAGGCAGCTCCTTGCTGAAGGAGACTGAAATTTATTATAACAACCTGGCAAATTCGCTTTATCTGGAAGCAACACCCATGCTCACAAGGAATCCGGAGATTAAAAAAGAACTGGTTACTGACATCTCACAGATTGACAGCATCTGTTCCGAGATCAAAAAGGATCTTAAAGATAATGTCGCAAATCAGGATGTCATTGAGGCTCTGATTCAGAACTACAGGATAAAGATCAGGCTGCTTGAAGATATGCTTACGATACTAAAGGAAAATGAAGTAAATCCTGAAAAAAACAATAGCCATGAACTATAGATTCACAATAATTTTAATGCTTGTTCAGCTGATATTCCAATCTGTATCATCTCAGGGCAATTCAGAGACAAGAAACTTCATTAAAACCCTGCCGGTTGGCAGGGAAACATCTCTGGAGGTATTCAATAAATATGGGATAATCCAGATTACCAGGTGGAAAAAAGACTCAGCCATGATCAGGAGCGAGATAAAGGCTGTTGCCTCAAACAGCGAAAAGCTTGGCAAAATGTTCGATGGAATAAGCATCAGCATGAGTGAATCCAAAGACCTGATCAGGGCTGAAACCAAATTTTCCCAGAATATCGGAATGCTGTTCGAGAATTTCAAAGGAATGACAAGTAAACTCATCTCATACGACTCAAGGGTAGAGATAAATTATTACATCTCAATACCTGAATACCTTAACCTTAAAGTTGAGAATAAATATGGTGATGTTTATATGGAAGATATAACCGGTGATTTTTCAATCTCTCTCTCCAATGGATCCTTCAAGGCCAATTCTCTTGGGAAAAATTCATCGATAAACCTAACTTTCTGCGATGCCACAATCAATACACTGACATCAGGGAAGATCGACGCATCATTTTCAGAGATTACGTCAAACGAATTTGGAGATGTAACGATCAACTCTATATCATCGAAATATGAAATCAGGAATGCCGGCACAATCACTATTGATTCGCGCAGGGATAAATTCAATTTTGATGATATTAAATCTATTAAGGGAAGTTCTTATTTCACTGATTTCACTTTAAAAAAACTTGGCAGAGAGGCCAGCCTTTCAACAAGGTACGGCAATCTGAATATCGGCATCATCGAAAACGGATTTGAATCTGTAAATTTAAATACCGGCTACACAGACATTTCTCTAGGCTTTGAACCCGGATCTTCATATAACCTTGATATCAGGCATCTTAATGCCTTCCTGGTCATCTCAGACAAGAGTGCCAGAACGGAGAAGAAAGTCCTGAATGAAGATAAGAAGGAATATATTACATCCGGAACCGTCGGTAAAAACCAGGGTACTTCCAAAGTCAGCATAGATGCTACGCATGGAGATATTTATCTGAAATAACAAGATCGAATGCAACCCTGAAGTTTTTCTTATGTCTTTTTAATTATGAAACAAACTTCAATAATTATACAAAACGCACTCCAATGAGAAAAATAATTCCCCTGATCCTTTTATCGGTTTTACTACTCTCTGATAATCTTTCCGGTCAGATCCTGACACGTCAGGCCGGAGTGAGGTTTGGTTACAGAAGCGGCATCTACTACCAGGTAAGCTCTGAGACTGGAAATGCCGAGACTGGATATAATGTAATGATGAGCTTTAATAACCACGGGCTGCAGCTTACGGGGCTTAAGGTCGTTTATGAAAATTCTTTTAAAGGCATCTCTCCCAACCTGTTTTTTGGATGGGGCTATGGCGGCCATATCGGTTATACTTATTCTGATCATATCAATGCTCTGGGAGATGATTATTATTTCCATGATGAAAGGTTCTGTCCTCTTTTTGGTGTCGACGGTTGGCTGACAGCAGAATACAGGATCAATGATATCCCTGTGATTGTGAGCCTTAATCTTAAACCATACGTGGAGATAACCATTCCGGCATTTGTCAGGCTTATGCCTGCCGATTTCGGATTCTCAATTTCCTATATCTTCTAAATATCAGAACATTAAAAAAACTCAGATAAAAAAATATTAATATTAAATATCCTAAAGCAATGAAAAAAACTATCGGTATATCAGCGGTTTTAATTCTTCTCTGTTCATCATTATTTTCACAGGAGTATGATTCAGCAAAGAAAAACAGTGAATTCCAAACATTGTTTGGCAATGAAAAACATAACGGAGCATATGGTGCCTTCACTATTGGATATTCTGAAATAGATGATAAACAGGCTGTCATGTTCGGTGGAAGGTTCGAATGGATCATCAGCCATTCTATAGGTTTTGGATTCGGAGGAAACGGTTTTATTAACGAATTCCACTATGAACCTGCATTAAACAGTGATGTCTTTCTCACAGGAGGTTACGGAGGGTTCTATATTGAACCAATTGTAATGCCAAATTTCCCTGTACATCTTGCCTTTCCTATTTTACTTGGGGCCGGAGGAATTTCATATGTAACGGATGACTGGGATAATCATAATAATAATATGATAGAGGACACGGAGGCATTCCTGATTGCCGAACCAGGAGCAGAGATTGAACTCAATCTGACCAGAAATTTCCGACTGGCATTGGGCACGTCTTACAAGTTCACAACAGCATTTAATGTAGGATTGCCTAATACAGCCCATGTCAGCTCCGATGCACTAAAGGGATTCAGCTTCCTGATGACATTCAAATTCGGGAGATTCTAAATTTCAACCACCTCCACCTCCCATCCCCCCATAGGGAAATGCTCCACATCCCCACTTCGATCCTTTGCCCCCCATCCCCCCAAAAGGGGGGCTAAAACACGGATGTTTAGAGAGCCTTATACCTTGCAAACCCCTCATCAAGCCACTTCTTATACTCGTCAATATTCAGATTTGTGGGCATTGGCTTATTGAGAGGATTTCCGTCATGATCAGTAATAACATACAAAGGCAAAGCGTTAGTTTTGAATAACGATATTTCAAGATCTTCGTTTAACTTGCCTATACTCTTTTTGATCTTACCATCAATCTCTGACTTAAACCATTCACTTTCAGGCAACTGTGTTCTGTCATCGACATAAAGAGCTACAATAACAAAGTTTTCCCTGAGGCGTCTGAGAACTTCAGGATCGGACCATACCCTGGCTTCCATTATCTTGCAATTGGCACAGGCATGGCCTTTAAAATCAATCAGAACAGGTTTGTTTTGTTCCTTTGCGCATTCAAGACCCTGCTGATAATCAAAATATCCTTCCAGCCCGAGTGGCATATCAAAAATGTCGCCGTGTTTAGGCTCGGAGCAAAGCTTTCCCGTCAAAGGATTTGCGACAGTGATTCCCTGAGAATTCCTGTTTGCTGAAATAAGGGCGGGGAGATTCAGTTCTGAGGTTGTCTGTGATGGTAAGAAAGATGAGAGGCCCTTCAATGGAGCTCCAAAAAGCCCTGGTATAAGGTATACCACAAAAGTGAAAACGCTTATAATAAGGAAGAGCCTGAAAGTTCCGATATGCTGTAATTCACTATCGTGTGAGAATCGTATCTTCCCTGCCAGGTAAAAACCAAGCAATGAAAAAAGGACAATCCATATGGCAAGGAAAAGATCTCTGGGCAGTAACCCCAGAGAGTAAACACTGTCAATTGTCATGAGAAACTTCATACTGAAGGCAAGCATAATAAACCCAAGAACAATTTTTATTGAATTGAGCCAACCTCCGGATTTTGGTATGCGGCTCATTATGGACGGAAAAAGTGCGAAGATGGTAAAGGGCAGCGCGAAAGCAATGCCAAATCCAACCATTCCTAAAGTTGGCCTGAGCACATCGCCGGAGGCAGCTTCGACAAGCAGAGCTCCAATTATGGGTCCTGTACATGAAAATGAGACAATTACGGTTGTGAGTCCCATAAAGAAAGATGCCATAATGCCACCTTTATCGACTCTGGAATCAGCTCCGGCAACCCATCTATTCGGCAATACAATCTCAAATGCTCCGAAGAAAGATGTTGCAAAGATCACAAACAACGCAAAGAAAAGTGCATTTGGCAGCCAGTGAGTACTAAGAGTGTTTGCAAATCCGGCACCGGCACTTGTCAGCGAGACTATTATTCCAAGAGATGAATAGATAAGAATAATTGAGAATCCGAATATGAGGGCTTTGATGACAGACCTCCTTCTGTTTTCGGATCCCTGAGAGAAAAATGCAACAGTCATGGGGATCATAGGAAAGACACATGGAGTAAGAACTCCTGCAAATCCTGCGAGAAGCGAGATAAGAAAAAACCTGAGCAATCTTCTGTCTGAAACCGGTCCGGATGATTCAGCCTCACCAGTACTGACAGAGCCAACTTTCCTGAATTGGAGCCTGATCCTTAATGACTATTTCAAATTCTGCATCTTTGGGAGGTGAACATGTTGCATTATTGCATGCCATAAAATTAACGGCTCCCCTGACAGTAAAAGATGATTCAACAGCAGTTATTTTCTGCCTGAACTCAGCTTTGGTACTGAAAGTTTTTATCTTAAAACCAAATGCTTCATCGAGTACCTCAACCGGCGCTGTTACTTCATAGGCTTTTCCGCGAAGCTCATAGGACTGCAAAGTATCGAACGTGAAAGAGGTAGGGATGGGTCCTCCGTCAGGAATATCCATGGAGTAAATATGCCAGTGCTCTTCTATGGAAGCAGTGATTATGATCTCATACTGTTTGTCTCCGGTCTTTTCATAACCGAAATCCCAGGTAACAGGGTCATAAACCTGTGCAGAAGTAAAAGATGCTGAAAGAATTAAGAATATAGAAAATATAAGTTTTCTCATCATGGTATTGGTTAAATTTCATTCAATAGATCGGTTAACCTCAAACTCTGCCCCCTTGCCCTCAAACTCTGCCCCCCTGCCCCCCTAAAGGGGGGTTAAGCCTCTGCTTCTGAGGCGATTTAACTTCATAACACATTATTAGCCCCCCTTCAGGGGGGATGGGGGGGCAAAAATGGATTAGCGCAAAAGTAATAAATCTTCTGAAAATATTATTGATATTCTTACCCGGAGGTACTATGAAAGAAGTCCTTATCAGGCCAGATCTATTTCATTATCATACCTGTCGTAAAAATGATATTCAAGCATATGATAAGAAGTAACAGGCTGAACCTTAAGGCTGATCTTATATTTCAGATTCCACCTGCGGAATTGCGGGAAGAGCCCTTTTTTCAGATAGGCTGCCACAAATGGGTGAACATTCAGGATCAGTTTTCTTGTCTTTATTTTATCAACTATAAATGACAGTCCTCTCTCCAGCTCATCAGTAAATAGTATTGTTGGCCTGGTTTCTCCGGTTCCCTGGCATGAGGGGCATTTTTCATCAGTAACAATATTCATTTCAGGTCTGACCCTCTGCCGGGTGATCTGCATCAGTCCGAATTTGGTCAGAGGAAGAATATTATGCTTGGTTCTGTCGCTTGACATGACCTCCTTCATTTTATCAAAGAGCTGCTGTTTATTGTCAGCTGTTTGCATATCGATAAAATCAACAACTATTATCCCACCCATATCTCTGAGTCTCAGCTGTCTGGCGATTTCAGTAGCTGCCTCCATATTGACTTCAAGAGCATTTGATTCCTGATCGTTGCCTGATCTTGACCTGTTGCCGCTATTGACATCAATGACGTGAAGTGCTTCAGTATGCTGGATGATAAGATATGCTCCATGCTTGAATGAGACAGTCTTGCCGAAAAGAGCTTTTATCTGCTTATTGATGCTGAAATGGTCAAAAATCGGAAGAGAGCTCTTATATATTTTGACTATCTTCTCTTTTTCAGGTGCAATTTCTCTTATGTACAATCTGATTTCCTCAGCCAGGGCAGGATCGTTGACATGTATGCTATTGAAAGTAACATTCAGCATATCCCTCAGAATTGTTGATGTCCTGTTCATTTCGCCAATGAACAATCTTGGCGATTTGATCTCCTTTCTGATTGCCTGAAAAGATGATTCCCATTTTTGTACAAGGTCACGGAGTTCTGCATCAAGAACGGCTACTTTCTTTCCTTCTGCTACAGTTCTCACAATTACCCCGTAGTTCCGGGGTTTAATGCTTTGTACCAGGCTTTTGAGCCTGCTTTTTTCCTCGTTGCTTTCAATTTTGGAAGAGATGGAAACCTTATCTGAATAAGGCATCAGTACCAGGTTCCTTCCGGCAAGAGATATTTCAGAGGCCAGTCGCGGCCCCTTTGTAGATATGGGTTCTTTGGTTATCTGAACTATTACAGTCTGTCCGACAGTCAGAACATCTGTTATCTTTCCATCTTTATCGATATCAGGCTCAGGCTTGAATTTATTCACAGGAGGCACCTTACCCTGTTTCTGAACTGCAGTTGTATAGTATTTATGATGTGTTCTGAACTGAGCTCCCAGATCGAGGTAATGGAGAAAAGCATCACGTTCATAACCAACGTTTATAAACGCTGCATTCAGCCCTGGCATGATCTTTTTTACCTTACCCAGGTAAATATCTCCGACAGAAAACCTAATATTTCGCTTTTCCTTGTTTAACTCAATTAACTGCTTGTCTTCCAACAACGCTAAAGAAACTTCGGAATCACCAACATCAATGATCAAATCCTTGTTTACCACTTCACTATATTAATCTGAGTTGATATGCAATCAGAATTATCCGACATAATTATATAATAAACCTAAAGACCAAAAGATCTTTAGGCTTAATATATTCTTTACATGACCACGTAACGATCCGCTACTTCTTTTTATGTCTGTTCTTCCTCAAACGCTTTTTGCGCTTGTGAGTGGCCATCTTATGTCTTTTTCTTTTTTTTCCGCTTGGCATGGATGATTACTTCTTAGCGTGTGATTTAACTTTTGTTATGAAAGATTTTGCTGGTTTGAAGGCAGGTATATTATGAGCTGGAATAATAATGGTTGTATTCTTTGATATATTCCTGGCTGTTTTTTTAGCTCTTTTCTTAACGATGAAGCTTCCAAATCCCCTGAGATAAACGTTATTACCTTTTACCATAGAATCTTTTACAGTTTCCATCAAGGCTTCAACAGTTTTCTGTACTGTTACCTTTTCAATACCAGTGTTCTTGGCAATTTCATTAACAATGTCTGCTTTAGTCATTTTTCGTGAAGTTTAAAATTCAACAAATTATTTTGAGTATTCGTTTTTTCAACTGTGCAAATATAAAAATATTATTTGTTTAATTTGAAACACTTCCATAATAATTTTTTATTCAGGCTTTTATTATTGCCTTAATTACAATGAAATAGATAAACTGCAAAAAGGTACCGGTGCAATTTAATGAATATAGTTGCAATATGAAATAACCATTTTGGTATATTGTTTAAGCCATCAGGTCAATTATTGTTATTATACAGCTGCCCCTTGTACCTGGAGGTTTTTTTATTAACTTTACACTCCGTTACAGATGAATAATAATTAATACATAACTACATGTCTATCAATAAAGTCATACTTGTCGGGAACGCAGGAAAAGATCCTGTAATCCGGTATTTTGACAAGGGGGTTGCCAAAGCAACCTTTCCTCTTGCTACAAGTGAATCATATACAAATCAGCAGGGAGAAACAATAACTTCTACCGAATGGCATAATATTGTCTTATGGCGGGCTCTTGCGGAAGTTGCTGAAAAAACTGTCAAAAAGGGTTCTCAGCTATATATAGTTGGAAAAATAAAAACAAGGTCGTATGTTGATAAGGATGGAGTAAATAAATATATAACTGAAATTCTTGCAGATACGTTATTGGTGCTGGATAAAAAACAGGGACAGGCCAGCAGTATTGCGCAGGCTGATCTTGCCAAAAATGACATTCATGGTAAAGGATCCTCAGGCCAGGCAGTAAATGAAGCAGCCCCTCCATACGCTGCACCATCTGCCGATAACAAAAACTGGTCTGACCCAGGGGAGGATATTGATGACCTTCAAAAGAACGGGCAGGCATCGGGCCAGAATGAGGATGATCTGCCTTTTTAGATAGGTTTTACTTAATGACTCTTATTTTGGAACCGGTTAACTCTATTTCCTTTATATCAATACTATCGGCGATCTCAGTCACCAGGCCTGATTTGCAGACTATAACAGGACTCGCTTTTCTTGTGTTTCTTTTGGCCGGATCAGCCCTGATGTCAGCATCAGAAGTTGCATTTTTTTCATTCAGACCTGAGGATATTGAGAATTTTAAAACGAGTAAAGACAAACAGTCAAAAGCAGCTATTAAGCTTTATAACAATCCTGAAAGACTCCTTAGCACCATACTGGTCGCAAATAATACAGTCAATATTGCCATTGTTTTATTGTCAGCTTACCTGAGTTCAAGGATGTTTGACTTCAGCACGGAACCGGTTTTAGGTTTTATAATAAACGCAGTTGTAATAACTTTTCTGCTCCTTTTCTTCGGAGAGATATTGCCAAAAGTATTTGCTTCCAGAAATCATCTCAGAGTGGCTCTTTTCATGGCCTACCCCCTCAGGGTAATTGAAAAGCTCTTTATCCCAATAACCTCCCTCCTGATATTTTCTACCTCATTCGTTAAGAAAAGAGCTGGTACAAGGCGATCCAACATAAGTATGAATGACCTGTCTGATGCCCTCGAGCTTACATCAGATGATTTTGACGAAGATGAGAGAATACTCAAGGGGATTGTCAACTTTGGAAATATCAATGTCAGTGCAATAATGTGTCCGCGCATTGATGTCACTGCGCTTGACATAAAATCGGGATTCGACAGGATCGTGTCAGAAATAATCAATTCAGGTTTCTCAAGAATTCCTGTCTACGCCGGCTCCTTTGATAATGTGAAGGGTATTTTATATGCCAAGGATGTTCTCCCTTACACAGGAAACCCTGTTAATTTCAAATGGCAGGCCCTTTTGCGTCCGCCATATTTTGTACCTGAAACAAAAAAAATAAATGAATTATTAAAAGAGTTCCAGACAAAAAAAATCCATATGGCAGTCGTTATTGATGAATATGGAGGGACCTCAGGCATAGTGTCACTCGAGGATATTCTTGAAGAGATTGTAGGAGAGATATCTGATGAGAGTGATGAAGATCAGTTGCTCTATCGTAAACTGGAAACCAACAAATATAATTTTGAAGGGAAGATATTACTTAATGACTTTTGTAAAATTCTTGATCTGGATGAGAATATTTTTGAAGATGTAAGAGGTGAAGCCGAGACTCTGGCAGGACTAATGCTGGAAATGACTGGCGAAATTCCTCAATCGGGACAGACTGTGCATTACCGGGACTTTTTGTTCAGAATAAACTCCGCCGACAGGAGAAGGATAAAAGAGATCTATGTTGAAATAAATAATAATGAAGATATTAAAACAGAATAAGTTTTTAATATTGTTGGTATTCATAGCCATTTCTTCGGGTTGCAGGGAGAGATCCGTTCCTAAACCGCTGGGATATTTCAGGATAGATCTACCACAAAGAGAATATGTAATATTTGATAGCCAGAGAGTTAACCGAAAAGATCTCCCCTTTTCATTCGAATACCCTGCATATGGGAAAATATCTCCCGAATCTGAAAAGGTGAACGAACCAGGGTGGTTAAATATTGAATTCCCCGGATATAAAGCCAAAATATACCTTACTTATAAAGATATTAATAATAATTTTGAAGGTCTTATGGAACAGACCTACAAGATGAATGTAAAGAACCATATCTCAAAGGCTGATGCCATTAAGGAACAGGTTTTCATTAATCAGGAAAATAAGGTCTTCGGGATACTTTATGATCTGAAGGGGAATACAGCTTCCGCAGTACAGTTTTATATCACTGACAGCGTTAGCCATTACCTGAGAGGGTCACTCTATTTTGATTCAGAACCTGATGCAGATTCACTTGAACCGGTAATTAATTTTTTCAGAGGAGATATTGTGCATTTAATCGAAACTCTGAATTGGAAAAACTGACACTTAATTCTTATCAATGGGTTGTATAACAAAACATTATCTGAACGAGTTCTCCATCCTGGGAGTGTGGAAGATTGAAGAGGACCTGAATACCCTGCTTGAACTTGTATCGCTTGATAGTGATGAAAAAAAGAAGTACAAAGGATTCAGCAGCAGCTCCAGGAAGCTTGAGTTTTTAAGCGTCAGAGCACTGCTTTCCGAACTCATCGGGAAAGAGGCAAAAATAGTTTATAACAAAAACAATAAACCATTCCTTAAAGATGGTTCGAGATTTATAAGCATATCGCATTCACATAAACTTACTGCAATCCTTCTGAGCACCAACGAAAAGGTGGGGATTGACCTTGAATATATGAGCTCCAATATTGCAGCAATTGCATTCAAATTCCTCAACTGGAGGGAAAAAGTCACTAAGGAAAATGAAAACCGGAGATATCATCTTTACCTCCACTGGTGTGCAAAGGAAGCACTTTATAAAATCTGTGACAAAGAGGGCATAAGCATAAGAAAAAATATTACAATTGAACCTTTTAATGTTAAGGATTCGGGCGAAATCAAAGGACATGTCCATACGGATAAAATCAACGAAACATTCGACCTTTATTATTCGAAATATGATAATTATGCAATAGCGTGGACAAAAAAAAATTATCAAATACATGAGGCTGATCCACCAAAGAAATAAATGAAAAGAGAATCTTTCCCAAAAAATACAAGCATCGGACTTCTTCTGGACCCTGATAAATCCAAAGGAGAATCACTCAGGAATATCCTGGCTATTGCTGAAGATTGCCATGCCGATTTTATTTTGACCGGAGGGAGTCTTACCTTCAACAGCATTGACAATCTTATCGGGGAGGTCAGGCAACACTGCTCAATCCCGGTTGTACTGTTTCCGGGCAACCTCCTGCAGCTCTCTCATCAAGCTGATATCATAATGCTATTGTCTCTTATCTCCGGCCGTAATCCGGAATTGCTGATAGGCAATCATATTATTGCTGCACCATATCTCAAAACAGTGAAGGATAAACTTATTTCAGTGGGATATATTCTTATCAATTGCGGAAGCATGACATCTGTAGAGTATATCAGTCAGACTGACGCCATTCCCTCTGATAAACCTGAAATAGCGGTAGCTACTGCCATGGCTGGAGAAATGCTTGGACTTGGAATGATCTACCTGGAAGCCGGAAGCGGAGCTGCAAAACCAGTTCCGGCAAACCTCGTTAAAGCGGTGAGAGAAAATGTTTCAATTCCTATTGCTGTCGGAGGGGGAATAAGAAAAAAAGAAGATATTGAAGAGATATTCAATGCCGGGGCAGATACTATTATCCTTGGAAACGGATGCGAAAAAAATCCTGAACTGCTGAGAGATGCATGCAAGGTAAGAGATAAGTTAAAATTATCTGAATAATTCGACAAGCGGTTCACCGGTGCAGGCATTCGGGTAAGGCACCTTACAGAGGGAAGATAATGTGGCTGCTATATCAGTCATATTCACCTTCCTGGCGATAGTTGACCTGTTAACCGTCCATCCATACCATATCAGTGGAACATGTGAATCATATTCATATGGGGAATTATGATTTGTTACATAATCGCTATCTTTTTCGATCCATCCGGGATTAAGGGTGACTATTACATCTCCTGATCGCTGTGAGTTAAAATTATTTATGATCCTTTTCAGGTTGCCGTTTCCAAAATCATTTGCCTCAAAAGCAGAGTAAGGATAGGCAGCAGCTACGCCAGAGAACTGAACCAGGAACCTCGCAACCTTTTTCTGCACATCTTCCAGTGGGATGCGAGCGTCTTCAATCAGTGTCCTGTTAAGGTAGACCTGTCTTTCTGAATAGCCTTTGACCCAGTTTCCCTCTCCATACACTGCATTCAGGTAGCTCCTCAGAAGTTGCAGCGCCTGGTCCTGCCTGAAATATCCGGCAGGGATACGATAACTCTGCAGAACGGCAGGAATCTCTGATACACCATGAGCAGAGGTAAAGTAGATAAGAACATTTTTCTTCCCTATGCTGTCATTCACATAGGCAAGCAGGCTTTTTATATCATCGTCAAGGCGCAGGATAGCATCCTCCATCTCCACAGATGATGGACCAAATCTGTGTCCTATGTTATCAGTGGCAGAATAACAAACTGACAGATAATCTGTCACATCATCCTTCCCGAGCTTTTCCTTCTCAATAAGCCTGATGGCAAAACTGGTCGTCAGGGAATTCCCGAAAGGAGTCTCCCTCAATAAGGCAAAATCATTCCTGGAACTCAGGATGACCTTTGATCTTAACTTTTTAAGATCGTATGGAAAATAATTCTGAGTATTGAATCCAGTTTCGAACTTATTCGAATCAATCACACAGCCGGCATAGTCCTGTTTTGGCCGGAAAAGATCCCACATTCCATTGAGGTAAGATTCCGGGTAATTCATCGCATTGAAATCCATAACCCAACCAGGCAGAGTATTGCTGTAATATGTGCTTGTCATCCATGTTCCTGTATTATTGTCAAACCAAAAAACACCATCGGCAGAATGGCCGGTTGAAAGAATAGCTGAATTATCCTTCAACCCAATGCCAAATACTTTTGCTGCCTGATTTGTTGCCATCTCCAGCTCGTCAGAAAAAGTCGAAGCCTGAAGATTAACCGGGGAGTTAAGGCCCGACTCAAAACTTCCTCCCACAGGATTTACATCTATATCCCTGGTACAGTAGATGAGTTCATTCCGCAATGGCAGATACCAGTTATCCGATGTGATTCCATGAAAAGAAGGTTCTGTTCCTGTAGATATTGTAGCATGACCAGGAGCTGATTGGGTAAGCATATAATCGAATGAGGCGTTTTTAAAATATGTTCCCTCATTAATCAGTTTTTTTATCCCGTTATCCCCCAGTTTTTCCCTGTATTTTTCGAGCTGGTCAAACTTCAGCTGTTCCACCACAATGCCAATTACCAGGCGAGGCTGTTCAGGTGGGATATAAGCACCTTGTCCTGCCATATTAAAAAAAGCAGACAAAGAGAGAATAATAGCCACAGAACTTTTCTTTACCACTTCACAGTTCTTCATGTCTTATATACCAGATTTCATATGAATAAATATATAACAGGGAAACCCTGAAATCGAAGCAAGGTGCAAAAATACTTGTTTTAATTACAGATGCAAGCAGTGTTGATTATTTAATAACAACAAAACGGCCCCTTGCTGAAGTTCTCTTTTCGCTGTTTGTGAAGACTACCTGATATGTTCCCGGAGAAAACCTTTCCAGATTAATAATCAGAGGTACTCCAGTGAAAACGTCAGTATCATAGGCTGCCATTAAAGCGCCGAGGTTACTGAATATCAAAACATTTACATTTCCCAAAACCGCTTCAGGCAGAACTGCGTTTATCACAGAGGAAGCCGGATTTGGGTAGAGCGAAGGCAGTTCATTCAGTGTTGTATCAGATGGAGAGGTACCCCGCTTCATGTATAAGGTGATTTCGGTTTTTTGCCATGGATTTACTAAAACACTAATTGTAGTATCGCGGTAACCTTTGGCAGTAAATGTAAGCGGCCATGTTCCGGATGATAACATACGCACAAAGCTTCCTTTCACAGGATCTGAATAGACATGTGAACTGTCTTTGTCATGACCCCGGATAAAAACTTTTGCTCCGACAGGAGCATACGACTGTGAATCTAAAACCAGACCATGGATACCATATAAGGCATTTTCGAGATACCCCAGAAGAGAACGCCAGTTATTCTCCCATAGAACCGGAAGCTGTGAGGCAGGTGTAATATGCGTATAGTCGAGTTCAATTGTGACTTCTCTGCCATACAGTTCCTGAGTCACAAAATCCTGCCTTCCACCATAAACCACATACCAGACAGAACCGCGGGTTACACCATCATCCAGATCGGACATATAACCAGGTTCCGAATAAACATGTGCGGTGTCGGCATAGGCACGGCTAATTTCATTAAACCAGTCAGTATCCGCATGATATATTGAGAGCCATCTGTCCCAGGGGTAATTAACCAATTCAGCACCTGCATGAAAGTTGGCAGAGATTACGAACCTGTGACTTCTCATAAAAGCTATCATGTCAAGAGTCTCTTTCTCACTTACAATATCCGGTGCCAGGGGGTCCGGAAAGTTGCGGTTAAGATCAATTCCGTTAGAATTAAAGCGTGTCGGGAAAGATATCGAATTTCCGTTAGTATAAGTCCCGTCGGGATTGGCAAGAGGGTTTATCCAAATCTCCAGATTATCTGTGAGCTCCTTTATCCTCAAATCGCTTTCGTAGTTCTTAAGCAGAAGATCCGCAAGCCGCAGCATCAGAACATAACCGCCGGTCTCATCCCCATGCATTGTAGAGGAATAAAATACCTCAGGTTCAGTTTCATCTTCTGCAGGATTATCGGATATCTTAAGCGCCAGAACCAGTTTGCCATTAATACTTGTCCCAATTGTATCGAGACGACATAGCGTTGGATAATTCAGTACAAAACTCTGCATTATTGAATCATACTGGGTATAAGTCGGATAAGTGTCCCATGCGAAAGCCTTGCTCATACTGGCAGCGGATACTATACCTTTAAGCCCAGGCTTTTGCTTTATTGAATAGCTGAATTTCTGACTGATGAACCATTCAACGGTCAAAGGTGAGAGGACGATTTCCGTCACCTTATCCCTAACAGAATTAATTGAAACATTCCTCGTAAGATTTTCAGGGATCCCTGAACCGGTGAAAGGAACGATCACTTCAGCCTGACCATACCGTTTAATAATATCACGCAACCTGTCATCATCGCTTGAATTCTGCGCATAGCAAGTTTGCGAGAACAGGGCAGCTGACAGCAAGATTATGCTTAAACGACTGATCATTTAAAGATTACACATTAAATCTTATATGAAGTATGTCACCATCTTCAACAATATAGTTTTTACCCTCGACAAAAAACCTTCCTGCTTCTTTGCAGGCATGCTCGGAACCAAGTCTCACAAAATCATTGAACTTCATAACTTCTGCACGAATAAAACCCCTTTCAAGATCACTGTGTATAACACCTGAGGCCTGGGGTGCTGTCATGCCTACCTTAATAGTCCAGGCCCTGATCTCCATAGGTCCGACAGTGAAAAATGTCCTTAGATTCAACATCCTGTATGCGGCTCTGACAAGTTTATCAACTCCGGGTTCTGTCAGACCCGCATCTTTTAGAAACGCAATGCGGTCCTCTTCACTTTCAAGATCTGCTATTTCTGCTTCAATGTCACCGGCTATCACAAGGATCTCTGTCGTCTGTCCCTTCAAAAATTCCCTGACTCTCTCAACATATTTATTACCGGTAACAGCAGATTTTTCGTCAACATTACACACGTATATTACAGGCTTCATTGTCAGCAGGAAAAGATCATCGACAAATTTACGGTCGTCATCCTTTACCGCAAGTGACCTTGCATTACTGAAATTTTCAATATGCTCCCTGTAAATATTCAGTACCTCTACTCCTCTTTTGGCATCCTTATCCCCGGCCCTGACTGCCCTTTCAAGACGCTCAATCTTTTTTTCCACCGATTCCAGATCCTTCACCTGCAGTTCAAGGTCAATTGTTTCGAGGTCACGCACCGGATCTACAGAGCCTTCAATATGAGGCAGGCCATCATTATCAAAACATCTGAGAACATGGATCAGTGCATCGGTGTTCCTTATGTCGGCCAGGAATTTATTGCCCACACCCTCTCCTTTGTTTGATCCTTTTGCCAGGCCCGGAATATCAACTATTTCAATGGACGTATGAACGATCCTGTCTGTAACCTGGTGCTTTTCAAGTTCATACAATCTCGGATCAGGAACCTGTACAATGCCGATATTTGATTTCGTTGCACTGAATGCATAAGCATTCGTTTCCCCTTTAGTATTTGAGATACAATTAAAGATTGTTGTCTTTCCAACATTCGTTATCCCGATAATTCCGCATTGCAGAGCCATATGATGTACTTATTGATTAACCGGCAGCAAATTTATCACAATTCCGGAGATAATTCACGATGATTAAATCACAAATGCCGGAAATGATACATCCAGTATAAATCATTTTATGATCTGCGAATAGCTGCGAAATCAGCTTTTGAGGGAGCTTCAGGAAAACAAGCAACAGCGCAGGGGAAATCCGGAGCTGGAGTTTTAGCTGAAATCGAAGTTTCTGACAAATTCAACGGATCTTGCAATGTCATCATACATCACCTTATCGTCAGTAATAAATGAAACAGATTTGCGGAATGAGGATACGACATTTTCGATGTAATCCGAGGATCTGAGAGGCTTCCTGAATTCCAGCGCCTGTATTGCAGTGAACAATTCTATTGCCAGGATCCTTTCAAGGTTTTCAGCAACCCGCAGCAGCCTTGTTGCTCCATTAGCTCCCATACTGACATGATCTTCCTGTTCAT
Source organism: uncultured Bacteroidales bacterium (assembly GCA_963782945.1). Taxonomy (GTDB): domain Bacteria; phylum Bacteroidota; class Bacteroidia; order Bacteroidales; family VadinHA17; genus LD21. Next base: position 225,355 of record CAWALO010000002.1, on the reverse strand, counting down.
TTGATGAAGGGATAGAATCAATTGATGAAGGTGTGCACAGCTGCTTATTCTGGCTTACAATTGAGGCAGCAGTATACTGCGGGATCATAAATCCGCTGTTCAGGCCCGGATTGGCAACAAGAAATTCCGGAAGATCACGCTGTCCGGCAATCAGCCGGTAAACTCTCCGTTCAGATATGCTTCCCAGTTCAGCGAGGGCAATTGCAAGATGATCGAAAATAAGAGCCAGGGGCTGTCCATGGAAATTTCCGCCTGAAATTATCAGGTCGAGATCCGGAAATATTGTTGGATTATCAGTAACAGAATTTATCTCTGTAAGGATCACTGTTTTGGCATAGCTTATAGCATCTTTACTAGCTCCATGTACCTGCGGTATGCACCGGAAAGAATATGGATCCTGCACATGTGCTTTATACCTGGAAATAAGCTGGCTGCCTTCGAGCATTTTTCTGAATGAATCTGCTGTACTCTTCTGCCCATGGTGTGGTCTGATAGACTGTACACACTCAAAAAAAGGATCAGGCCGGCCATCATAGGCTTCAAGTGAAATGGCGGAAGCTACATCAGCAACATTTGATAATCTCTCAGCCTTAGCCATAACATATACCCCATAGGCGCTCATGAACTGAGTCCCGTTCAACAGGGCAAGTCCTTCCTTCGATTTTAAATCAACCGGCGACAGACCAGTCACTTTCAGAATGGAGGCTGCATCGCTTCTCACCCCCTTATAAACAACTTCTCCCATTCCAAGGAGAGGTAGTACAAGGTGGGCGAGTGGTGCAAGATCGCCCGATGCTCCGAGAGACCCCTGTTCATAGACAACAGGTGTTATACCTTCATTGAAGAAATCAATAAGCCGCTGAACAGTCTCAACCTGAACACCTGAATTTCCATAGCTTAAACTATGAATTTTCAGGAGCAGCATAAGCCTTACAATTTCCTCCCTGACAACATCTCCCGTTCCGCAGGCATGCGACATCACAAGATTTCTCTGAAGCTTATTCAGCTGATCACTGCTGATTGTCTTTTTATGTAATGAACCAAAACCGGTTGTTATTCCATAAATAGGGGTATCAGTATTCCTGAGCTTCTTATCAAGATAATCCCTGCATTGCCTTATAAGATTAACAGACGGATCTGACAATGAGAGCTTTATTTTGTTTTTAAAAATTTCTCCGATATGCTCCAGACTGAGATCATCGGTTGATATCTTATGAGTCATATTCAAATCCTGATTATAGGTTTTTATCGTGATGGCTGCCCGGCTTTATATATTCATTTACAAATGATTTAAGTCCGGTTAATGGCAGATTAATCTGCTGTCCTGTTGACATGTTTTTTATGTTCATAGAATCGCTTTTTATCTCATCAGCTCCGGCGATTATTATAAACGGAATCTTTTTTGCATCAGCATATGACATCTGTTTTTTAAGCTTCACAGCATCAGGATAGAACTCCGCATTAACACCCATGCTCCTGAGGTCGGCAAGAATCCTTAACGCATAATTTGATTCTGTCTCTCCGAAATTAAGAACGAGTACTGTTGTCGATGAAAATGCTGTCTCTTCAAAGAGATCAAGGCTGTTCAGAACATCATAAATACGGTCAGCACCAAATGAGACACCAACCCCGGAAACACCCTCCATACCGAAAACCCCGGTAAGATTATCATACCTGCCACCTCCGCAGATGCTTCCGATATTTACATCAGTCGATTTTACTTCAATTATTGCACCCGTATAGTAGTTTAAACCCCTTGCCAGTGTCAGGTCAAAAATCACTTCTGATTTACTTCCGGCTTTCTGCAGCAGTTCCAATAATTTTTTAAGCTCCTGAAGCCCTTGAGTTCCAACCTGTGAGTCAATAAGGATTGAACTCAGGAAGTCAATTTTTTGAGAGTTGTCTTTATCAATGACTCCTACTATTGCCCCAAATTCAGATATTACATTGTCACTTATGCCCTTTTCTGTCATTTCAGATTTTACACCTTCCCAGCCCACCTTTTCGTATTTATCGAGTGCAACAGTGATGTCGGTCAGTTTTTCCGGCATACCTGCATATTCAGAAATTCCCGCAAGTATCTTCCTGTTATTAATTTTAATCTGAATATTTACCCTCAGACGCCGGAAAACATCGTCAATTATCTGAATCAACTCAGTCTCATTCAATAAGGAGTCGCTGCCGATCACATCCACATCGCACTGAAAAAATTCGCGGTAACGGCCTTTCTGTGGCCTGTCAGCCCTCCATACTGGCTGTATCTGGTATCTTTTAAACGGGAAAATGAGCTCATCGCGATGCTGAACCACAAACCTTGCGAATGGCACTGTCAGATCATATCTCAATCCCTTTTCGCAGATCTTCGAAGAGAGCTTCCCGGCATCTCTTCCCACAAGCTCTTCATCAATAACAGAGGAAAGGTAATCACCTGAATTTAGTATCCTGAAAAGGAGTTTATCGCCTTCCTCACCATACTTGCCTAAAAGAGTTGTCAGGTTTTCCATGGCCGGAGTTTCAATAGGCTGATAACCATACAATCTGAAGACCTGTTTAATCGTTTCAAAAATATATTCGCGCCTCAGCATTTCTTTAGTGGAGAAATCCCTGGTTCCTTTAGGTATTGATGGCTTTGAGGACATAGCAGTTCAGTTAAGACAAAAGATAAAAGTAAAAAGACAAAAGTATAAAGATAAAAGTTAAAAGTTGAGGAATCCCGCTTTACGGGATAAACTTCGTGACGAAATCCGGCAAAGCGGGAACAAAAGATCCTGCGCCCTGCGCCCTGAGCACTTCGCCATGAGCTCTTAATACTTCTCCGGCACAAAAGTCTGGTCCGTAACCGGTGGTCTCACATATGCAACATCACGTTTAAGCGGCGACAGCTTGAATGGCTTCGGTGTAAGATCTTCATATGGAATAAGAGAAAGAAGATGATCAATGCAATTTAGCCTGGCTCTCCTCTTGTCATCTGCATGCACCACATACCATGGAGATTGCTTTGTATCCGTGAAGGAGAACATTTTATCCTTTGCCATTGAATATTCTACCCACCTGTCACGTGATTTTATATCTACCGGACTTATTTTCCATCTTTTGGTGGGGTCCTTTATTCTGTCCTGAAACCTGTTCTCCTGTTCACGGTCACTTACAGAGAACCAGTATTTAATAAGGATAATCCCTGATCTGATCAGCATCCTCTCGAACTCCGGGCATGCCCTCAGAAATTCTTCATACTCGGCATCAGTACAATATCCCATCACCTTTTCCACACCTGCCCTGTTATACCAGCTCCTGTCAAAAAGGACAATTTCCCCTCCGGAGGGCAGCTGGGAAACATACCGCTGGAAGTACCACTGGCTCCTTTCCTTTTCTGTGGGCACACCCAGGGCAACAATCTGGCATATCCTTGGATTCATGCAACCCGCAATAGTTTTAATCACTCCGCCTTTCCCTGCAGCATCCCTTCCCTCGAAAATAACAACAACTTTCAGCTTATTGGCTTTTACCCATTCCTGCAGTTTTACAAGTTCTATCTCCATCTTCAGAAGCAGATTCTCATACTCTCCGGGATCCAGTTTTTTCTTTTTTTCGTGTTTAATATCATAATATAATCCGGTATTTTCTGTACCGACCGACTTCTTTTTTTTCTTATCAATAATTTGTGCCATGACCGAAAATATTTAATTAGATAAGAAATTTACTAAAATTGGCGGAAAACAAAAATTATTCAGGGTAAATCCTTCGCATGAACTCACCTCCAAGGGTGATGAGATCTGACCGGGAGAATGAGTCGGGGTGTGAGGTAAAATCTCAAAGATGAGGGATGGGTCAGTAAATGAGAGTGATAGACTGACTGATTAAAAGCTTACTGTATAAACGGTATTACCAGCGGGTATTTAAAGGTTTCTCCCTTTGAAGCTCTCACACTTGCGATAATAATACAGATAATTTTGAGTGTGGCAAGAAAGGCTATAATTGGAATTCCTATTATAATGAACATTAATGGAAGAGCTAAAACCATGTAGAGCAACATTGATAACTGAAAATTCAGGGAGTTTCTTCCGTTAACATATACCCATACCGACTCATCTCTTTTTGTCAGCCAGCATACAAGCGGTCCGATAACTCCACCAAAAGGGAAGAAGAAACCTGCTAAAGCTGAAAGATGACAAAACATTGCCCAGTTTCTTTCTGATTCCGTTAAAACTTTATTCTCTTCCATGACACTTATGTTTACTAAAAGACGGGCATGTTTCTTTTATGCTGCATGGATCCTAATTTGAAAGTCGTTTAAGATCGGCAGGCAGAAATCCGTTTGGATTGTATTTGTCAATCAAATGCTGGTGGTAATAATACATATTGGAATCATCTGTCCCTATAAGCATCTTAAAGCAAAAACCTGAAATGTCCTCTCCGACAGGACCAACTTTATGCAGAATCAATGTATTTGGAGATTTGTCTGATATAGCCTTCATAATATCTTCCTCAGACACAATTTTTATCTTATGCGGATAAATTGCCCTGATCTTTTCCATAGTGTTTATATCAGGCGACAGGTCTTCCTGTTTTACAAGTATAGTCTTATTTGCAACCTCCGGAATATACTTATTATAATATTTAAGGTATTTCCTGCCTGTAAGTGACGGATCATCTGATATCATGGCAGCATGTTTCTGGATAAATAAAAGAATAGCACCAAGCTTATAACCATATTCCAGATCATCTTCACTGGCAAATGAGAGCGGTACAGCACAGATTTCAGGCATCTCTCCAAGCTTGCTGCCACTTTTTCCCTGAAGTAAATTTATAAAATTGTAAAGTGCTCCGGATTTATCCTTTTCAAAATTTGTCTGGGTTAGCACAATAAAAGAGTATTCCGGCTTCAGTCGGCGAATATTAAAATCCTCAACCTTAATAAATTCGTAAGGGGTAATAGTCCAGAATTCCTTAACAGCCTCTTTGATATAAGTATTATATGTGGAGATCTGATCCTCTTCCAGCACAATGCATGTTTTTGATTCAGTAAACTGCCTGATCTGCTCTTTGTTTGGGAATGGCGCCTGTCCGTTTAAAACCATTACAAACGAAAGGAGGGCAAAGCCGGTAAACAGTGATTTCATAAAGGGATTATTTTTCAACAGGTATAAACAACGGATTCTTCTCATTAAATTTCCTGATATAGACAAACATCAGGTCTTTCTTCTTTTTACCTGAAAGCTGAACATATTCATCATAGAGCTGACTGTCTTTCATGAGCAATAATTCAGTATTGTCTACATCAAATTCAAGAACTTTACCGCTTTCAAAATCAATCAGATACTGCTTAAGTTCGGTTCTGGGCATGCTGGATTGGCCGTATGGTGAATAATAAGGGGAATTATAAGGGGAATAATAAGGGGAATAATAATTGCCATACCCGGAATAAGGAGAATAATAGGGATCATAGTAGCCATATGGAGAGTTGTAATAGCGATTATCATAAGTTGTTATGTCAGCAACAAAATGACAAATATTTCCTACGAAGGTGATCCTGTTAAAATTTTCCTGCACCTGGACATATATTACACCATTCCTGACGTAGCCCCATATATTGCTTTTGGCAACTTCCTGCCTTACTCCCATATCATCATAGAAATAGATTTTATCCATCTCCAATAGCTTCTTGAAAAACTCCCTGTCATTATAATCAACTGAAGTAAGCAATTTGGCTTTTGGTATGGGGCTGTTATTTTTAACCTGTTCAAAATTGAGGTAAATACCATCTTTAAACCGAAAATCAGGAGTATATTTTACCATTTCTGTTCTTGTACTATCCTGTCCGAAAACGGAAAGTACTGGTACAACAGAAAGAATTAAAGCGATCAAAAAAAATATTTTTTCAACTCTCCTCATATCGATTAACCTGTTATCTTTTTGAATCAAAAATCGTACCGTAAGACAAAATTAATCTTTTCCTTGAAAGGTTGTTAATTTAATGTAAGGTATATTTCAATCATGTTTTCATAATTTAACTAAATTTACATAATCCCAAAACTGAGAGTATGGTTAGTGAATCAGGAAATAGTGCCAGGAATGATGGCTTTAACAAGTCACCTGAGGAGTTTTACGATAAGAGCAGACAAGAAATTGAAAGATACTTCATATTAGCTTTATTCGCCCTTATAGCAGCTATTATTCTTCTCTCATTCGGATTAAATCTTATTTCCGGGGTATTGATAATTGCAGGAGCAGCAATCATATTGATAGTTAACAGAAAAGTATCAATGCTCAACAGCAGAATAAAGGAATCTCTGAAAACATTCTCATCGTTGAATGAGAGGAAAGATGATGTTATTATCGATTTCTCGCATAAGATCAGGGAACCACTGAACAACCTCGTCATTATTGTGGATATGCTGATGGAATCAGGCCTTGAGAAAAAGCAGAGAGAGCTTCTTGAGACTTTCATAGCATCGACAAATAATATGGTCACAATAGTTAATGAACTGACCATGAAGTCGGCCAGCAATCTGAGCTATCAGCAGAGGAAAGCTATCAAATTCAACCTGTTATCAACTATTCAGAATACCATTGAACTCTACAATCTTAAGGATAAAGCCAGTATCGATTTTATCCTAAATAAAAAAGAATTCAGTGATCTCGAATGTTTTGGGGATCCAATAATACTGAAACAGATATTCCTTGACATATTTAATACAATTGAGAACCCGGATAGCGACAGGCCTACCAAAGTGACAATAAATCTGAAAAAGGAGAAGGAGAACTCCACCGAAAGCTTCATAGGACTAAGGATCCAGACTGATAAAAGCATTGTTATAATTGATGAGACTGGCAATGAACAAAGTCTTGCGGCCAGACTGATCGACTCCAGCAGAGGCACATTGAGACAGGAGGTCGGAAATAATTCCACAGTTCTTAATATTCTGCTCCCATTTGTCAGTCCGGCTCCGGAGCCAAAGCAGAAAATCGCCTCTCATAAGATGGAAGAGCTTATACAAAAGGAGAAAACACATAAAGAAATGAAAGATCTTAAGATTCTCCTTGTCGAGGATAATCTAATAAATCAGAAGATAACACTGCTTACCCTCAAACCTTTGGTTCATACAATAGATACTGCGGCAAATGGGAAAGAAGCACTTGATAAATTCGGCACCAATAATTATGATCTTATTCTCATGGATATTAAGATGCCTGTAATGAGCGGTCTCGTTGCTGCAGAAAAGATAAGGGCTCTGGAATCTACCTCCAACTCGCATGTCCCGATAATCGCAATTACTGCAAATGCGATGATCGGAGATAAAGAGAAGTGTCTCTCATCCGGCATCGACGATTATATCAGCAAACCTTACCAGCCGGCAGCTCTTATCAATAAAATAAAGAATATGCTTTAGGAACTTTTGCCGAGCGGGCGGAAACCTATAACCATTATATCATCGAGCTGTACATTGTTTCCCATCCAGGCTCTGAACTCCTCTTCAAGGATAGATTTCTGATCATCAACAGAGAAGGAGTGAATTTTTGTCAGCAGAAAACGGAATCTGCGGTACATGTATTTCTTATTTTCAGATCCTCCAAACTGGTCTACATAACCGTCTGAAAAAACATAAAAAATATCATTTTCCATAATATCAATCTCATTATCGGTATAGTCGATTCCTCCCGGATTGAGCCCGATACTTATCTTATCACCTTTTATCTCAGTCAGACTATTGTCCCGTATCAGATAAAGGGGGAAGAAGGCGCCTGCAAAGATCATTTTCTTATTTGACTTGTCTATCCGGCAGAGTCCAATGTCCATGCCATCCCTGATTATCGACCCGATGTTCTTTTCGCTGGTAAACGTTTTTTCCAGCGCTTTGCTGAGAATCGCCAATATCTCTGAGGGTGTTTCAATGTTGCCTTCATTGATGGCTTTACCTATTATCTCCATACCAATCACAGACATCAGGGCACCAGGTACTCCATGACCAGTGCAATCGGCAGCTACAACAAATACTTTATCACCCTTCTCTCCAATCCAGTAGAAATCTCCGCTCACGATGTCCTTAGGCTTGAAAAAAATAAATGAATCCTGAAAATGTTTCCTGAAATATATTTCTGATGGCAATAGAGCCTCCTGTATACGCTGGGCATAAATAAGGCTATCGGTAAGATTCTTATTCTTCAGCTCCAGATCTCTCCTCTCAGAATCAACAATGTCGAAAAGCTGATTTTTCCTCATTAATTGCTTATGTACTATTACCAGTCGTCTTGCAAGAAATATTATCATAAGCAAAACCACTGTGCCCAAAAATATTCCATAAATCAATAGCTGAGTGCCTGTCACTTCCAATGGGACTTTAGTCTCCACGCCCAGGTCAAACGGTGTCATATTTTAACAGATTCAGGGCTCATTAATAATAATCTCATCTCCGCCTCTTAAGACCAGTTTCCTGTAAATCTCAGAAGGTGACTGTACGAATGGCCCAATTCCAAGAGATTCCCATTTCTTATCTATAGTGGAAATAGTTTCACTGTCTGAACAGACAACATTTGGCCATTTACGGGTAAATCCTCCTTTCCTGAAAGCTTTGATCGTCCCGTCGATTAACAGAGATGAAGAGGTAATATATTCATGATCACGCTTTGGATCAGAATTACCCAGAATCTGCCAGGCAACCATATGCAGGTCATTCGGATCAACAGTATGATCAACAACAAGAATCAATCTGAAAATACCTTCCGGATTATTCTGCCTGAACAACTCTTTTACACCCTCAACTGCATCCTGATTCATGTACCTGTTTACAGAAACTATCATGACAGGAATGCCTGCATTATAAAGATCGGAATTGTATTTAATTATCAGGTTGCTCCGAGAAAGAAATTTATCACCTGAAATTGGCGTGAGGTTATCAGAAACCATCTTTTTATCTCTGCCTGTATTTTCTTCATTGTGTTTTATTGTAGCATCAACACCCAGCTTGCCTCCAAAAGAAAATGCATCGGAGGAGTGGTCAAGTACGTCAAGCGGTCCGTGACTGAATAGAAGGTCTCTCTTCAGATCTGTATTTTCAAAGACATGTGACACAAGTTCTCTGTAATTCCTTATATCAATATCGCCGCTAACAACTACCAGGTACTTGGAAAACATCATCTGTCCGGCCCCTGACAGAGAACTTATTACCTTCATTCCCTGGCCCGGATAGCTCTTTCTGATCTTAATAATTACCATGTTATGTGCCACTCCTGCATCGGGCATATGAAAATCTTCAATTTCCGGCTGCAGGGCCATCTTCACCGGAGAGAGAAATATCTTTTCTGTCGCTTTTGCAAGCCATGCATCTTCGTGGGGAGGGACACCCACGATAGTAGCCGGATAAACAGCTTTTTTTGAGTGAGTAATACAGGTAATATGAAACTTCGGGTACCAGTCAGCAAGAGAATAGAATCCTGTATGATCGCCGAATGGCCCTTCCCAGACAGGGTCCTCGGCAGGATCAACGAAACCTTCCAGTATAATATCGGCATCTGATGGTACATAAAGATCATTAGTAATACACTTCACCATTTTTACCCTTTTCTTCCTTAGAAATCCAGCTAGGATATATTCATCTATCCCCTCCGGCAGGGGAGCTGTTGCCGAATATGCATATACCGGGTCACCTCCCAGGGAAACAGAAACAGGCATTATTTCACCTTTTTTCCTCCATGCTTCAAAATGGTTTGCACCGGTTTTATGTCGTTGCCAATGCATAGCTGTTGTGCTTTTATCAAGGATCTGGATCCTGTACATTCCGGCATTCGTTTTTCCATTTTCAGGATGGCGTGTATGAACAACAGGAAGGGTAATGAAACGGCCACCATCGTGTGGCCAGCACTTAAGGACGGGAAGAATTCCAATGTCAGGATCTTTATGGATAACCTGCTGGCAGATTCCTCTGACTCTGCTCCTGGAGGGCATGTATCCAGTCAGACGTATTACAGATGGTAATGCTGACAGCTTTTTGAGAAAAGAACCACCGGCGTCAGAAATATTTTCAAATAATTCATCAATCTCCTTCCCTACATCATCAAGATTTGCTCTGCCTATGGCCAAAGCCATTCGTTTATCAGAGCCATAGGCATTTATCAGCAGAGGGAAATCAGTTCCGGTATTTTCAAACAATAAAGCTTTGCCACCGGATTTTGTAACACGGTCGGTAATCTCGGTAATCTCAAGTTCCGGATTAACAAAGTTCTTTATTACCCGGAGTTCATCTCTTTTCTCCAGTTCCTCGATGAAACCGGCCAGTCCTGTATATGCCATTCAAAATAGTATGGTAACGGGCAAAGATATTCAATAAAACAATAATGGGAACTATTCACGAGGAGTAGTTCCCATCCACCGTTCACAACCGAGGTTGCTTACGGAGTCAGATTACTGTTATTCTGGCCGGCTGCATACTTTGATACAAGACCTGTTCTGCAACCCATCGCTTTCCGGTTTTGCCTGTTACAACAGAACCTTCCGGCTGTCCTTTCTCCAGCTTGCGCGGGATTCCGGGACTAAAGTCTAAACTTCGGCTCGCTTGATGCGCAGACCCGAAGGTCTGAATGAAGCTGATTCTGTTTCAGTTAAGTAACTTTCTCCGCTTCCACATCTTTTGAGCAACCTTTTATCGCTCATCTGATGAATCAAATTTACAACAGGAATATTAAAAACCATCATAAACAGTTTCGTTGTTATAAACCCAGTTTAAACAATAGATATTAACAAGTTGTTAATAACGTCGGAGAGTAAGCAATGATGGTATAATCATAATTCTTGAATGGAGAGACGCCCCTCTGCCGCTTCGCGGCACCTCCCCTGCAGGGGAGGAAACTCTCAGTCACTTACCTTATTTTCACTTTAATAGTGTGTATTTTTCCCCCCTTGGGGGGAATTAAAAGGGGGGTTATATAAAAAGAGGCTGCCTCTTCAGACAACCTCTATTATATCATAAATTATGAGTTTACTTCTTATAACCGTAAACAGCCAATGCCCCCAGTGTCTCTTCAATTCTGAGCAGCTGGTTATACTTGGCAATCCTGTCAGTTCTGCTTGCGGAGCCGGTTTTGATCTGGCCGGAGTTTGTAGCTACTGCTATATCGGCAATCGTGGTATCTTCTGTTTCACCTGAACGGTGTGAAGTAACTGTAGTATAACCTGCCCGGTGAGCCATCTCTATAGCATTGAGTGTTTCGGTAAGAGTTCCGATCTGGTTTACCTTGATAAGAATAGAGTTTGCGCAACCCATATCAATACCTTTCTTCAGGTAGTCAACATTGGTAACAAATACATCATCACCAACAATCTGGATTCTTTTTCCCAGCCTGTCGGTAAGCATTTTCCAACCATCCCAGTCGCCTTCAGACATACCATCTTCCACGGAGTCGATTGGATATTTATTTACAAGCTGCTCAATAAAATCAACCTGTTCTTTTGATGTTCTTCTGGCACCTTTAGGGCCTTCAAATTTTGAATAGTTGTATAAACCTTCCTGGTAGAATTCGGAAGCAGCGCAATCGAGTCCGATTGTGATATCCGAACCTGGCTTATAGCCGGCAGAAGTTATTGCCTTGAGAATTGTTTCAAGGGCATCTTCGGTTCCGTCAAACTTGGGGGCAAAGCCTCCTTCATCACCAACGGCAGTACTTAAACCCCTGTCTTTAAGAACTTTTTTCAGTGAATGGAATACTTCAGTTCCCATGCGCAATCCTTCACTGAATGAAGTAGCACCAACAGGCCTGATCATGAACTCCTGGAATGCTATAGGAGCATCTGAATGAGATCCTCCGTTAATAATATTCATCATCGGGACAGGCAGAGTGACGGCATTGGACCCGCCAATATAACGGAACAATGGCAAACCGTGGTATGAGGCTGCTGCCTTGGCAACAGCAAGAGAGACTCCCAAAATTGCATTGGCTCCAAGGCTGCTTTTAGTCTTGGTACCGTCGAGGTCTATCATTTTTTTATCAATTCCTGCCTGGTCGGTAACATCCATACCGATTACCTCTTCTGCAATAACATTATTGACATTATGAACTGCCTTCAGAACACCTTTCCCCAGGTAACGATTTTTGTCGCCGTCCCTGAGTTCAAGAGCTTCATTTTCTCCCGTTGATGCACCTGATGGCACTGCTGCCCTGCCAAAATAACCACTGGCTGTCATTACATCAACTTCAATTGTTGGATTGCCGCGGGAATCAAGAATCTCACGTGCATGTACACTAACTATCTGACCCATAGATTTTTTATTAAAATTTAACAATAATGCAATATATAAAAAAAGGGACTAAGTCATCATGACTTATCCCTTCTTTTCAAATTATTTCTTTAAACATTTTTTACTCTTCAGAAACACCTTCTCCTTTTGCATTTTCAGCCTCTTTCACAGGTTTCTCAGATTTAGAAGCCTTAGCCTTTGAAGCTTTGGGAGCAGCTGTTTCAGCTACAGTCTCTTCTTTTTTCTTTGTAGCTCTTCTCCTGCGGGTAGTCTTTGTTTTTGCAGCTTCTCCGCCGAGCATCGCTTCGTTATAATCAACAAGTTCGATGATACACATATCAGCATTATCCCCAATCCTGTTTCCAAGTTTCAGTATACGTGTATATCCTCCGGGGCGTTCTCCTATCTTTGGTGATATATCCCTGAATAATTCAGCCACAGCGGTTTTATCCTTAAGATAGCTGAATACCACTCTTCTTGAGTGTGTTGAATCTTCCTTCGATTTAGTGATGAGAGGTTCAACATAGGTACGCAATGCTTTTGCCTTTGCTGTTGTGGTAGTGATCCTTTTATGAATTATAAGTGATGTAGCCATATTTGCAAGCATCGCCTTCCTGTGCGAACTTGTTCTTCCTAAATGGTTAATAACTCTTGAATGTCGCATTTCTCTATTTCCTTAACCAGTTTATATTAATCTTTCTCCAATTTATATTTGCTTACATCCATGCCGAATGAAAGGCTCATGGATTCCAGCAACTCATCAAGCTCAGTAAGTGATTTCTTGCCGAAATTTCTGAATTTCAGCAAGTCATTTTTATTGAATTTGACAAGGTCACCAAGCGTTTCAACCTCTGCAGCTTTAAGACAATTGAGAGCTCTTACAGAGAGGTCGAGATCGACCAGTTTTGTTTTAAGCAATTGTCTCATATGCAATACCTCTTCATCAAACTCCTCGTTTGCCATCTTATCATCTGAATCGAGGGTAATTTTCTCATCAGAAAAGAGCATGAAGTGATAAATAAGAATTTTCGCAGCCTCTTTTAGAGCATCTTTCGGATGTATTGATCCATCTGTTTCTATCTCAAAAAGGAGTTTCTCATAGTCAGTTTTTTGTTCGACACGGTAATTTTCAACAGTATATTTCACATTCCGTATTGGAGTAAATATTGAGTCAATTGAAATAAGTCCGAACTCGCTGTCAACAGGTTCATTCTCCTCAGCCGGGACATACCCTCTACCTTTATTAATGGTAAGTTCTATCTGCATTTTAACATCTGTCTCCATTCTGAAGATCACGAGATCAGGATTTAGCACCTCGAAGCTGCTGAGAGCATTATTCAGGTTACCTGCTTTGAATACTTCCTGACCGCTGACTTTAATAGTCACCTTTTCATGGTCAACATCGTCAACTATCCTTTTGAAACGTACCTGTTTCAGGTTAAGAATAATTTCAGTTACATCTTCCATTACACCGGTTATGGTGGAGAACTCGTGATCTATGCCCTCGATCTTAACCGTTGTTATAGTAAAACCCTCAAGTGAAGAGAGCAGTATTCTTCTCAGGGCATTGCCTACAGTAATACCATAGCCAGGTTCAAGCGGTCGAAATTCAAACTTTCCGTGTTTGTCATCCGCTTCCAGCATTATTACTTTATCAGGCTTCTGGAATGATAAAATGGCCATAGAATTTATCTTATTTTATTATTTAGAATACAATTCAACAATAAGTTGTTCCTTAATATTTTCAGGAATATCAGTACGTTCAGGCACGCTCATAAATTTACCTGCCATTTGTGTGTCATCCCACTCAAGCCATGAAAGTTTTGTATACTTTCTTGTCGTCAGTGAATCTACGATTATTTCAAGAGATTTTGATTTTTCACGAACACCAATTATATCGCCGGGTTTCAGCTGAAAGGAGGGTACATTCACAACAGTCCCGTTAACAGTCATGTGTCTGTGAGAAACCAGCTGACGGGCTCCGGCTCTTGTGGGAGCTATGCCCAGACGAAAGACTACGTTATCAAGACGTGATTCAAGCAGTTGGAGAAGTACCTCACCGGTTACTCCCTTACTTTTGGAAGCTTTTTCAAAGGTATTACGGAACTGACGTTCGAGCATACCATATGTATATTTAGCTTTCTGTTTTTCCCTCAGCTGAACACCGTACTCTGAAGTCTTCTTTCTCTTTTTGTTCATTCCATGCTGTCCCGGGGGGAAATTTTTTCTTTCCAGGTGCTTGTCGGGACCATAGATAGGCTCTCCGAATTTCCTTGCTATTCTTGTTTTTGGGCCAGTATATCTTGCCATTTCTATATAATTTGATACTTGTTTATTATATTATTATTTAAACTCTTCTTCTTCCGGGAGCACGGCAACCGTTATGTGGCATTGGAGTTACATCAACAATCTCAGTGACTTCAATACCGACATTGCTAATTGATCTGATTGCAGATTCGCGACCTGAACCCGGACCTTTCACAAACACTTTCACCTTTCTCAGTCCAAGGTCATATGCTACCTTCCCACATTCCTCAGAGGCCATCTGTGCAGCATAAGGGGTATTTTTCTTGGAACCCTTAAATCCCATCTTGCCTGCGGAAGCCCATGATATAACCTGACCAGAATTATTTGTCAGAGTAACAATAATATTATTAAACGATGAATGAACATGCGCCTGACCTGAAGGTTCAACCTTAACGACTCTCTTTTTTAATGCTCCAGTCTTCTTTGCCATAATCTATTTATTTAGTAGCTTTTTTCTTGTTTGCAACAGTCTTCTTTCTTCCTTTACGGGTTCTGGCGTTATTCTTGGTGCTTTGCCCTCTTACAGGAAGCCCTATTCTATGACGAACACCGCGGTAGCAGCCGATGTCCATCAGCCTTTTTATGTTCATTTGTGTTTCAGAGCGCAGTTCTCCTTCAAGTTTAAAACTATCATTCAGGATTCTGCGGATGGTATTGATCTGCTCATCTGTCCATTCTTCAACTTTTGCATTTCTGTCAACACCAGCTTCATCGAGAACCTTCTGAGCGCTGCTTTTGCCTACACCGTAGATGTAAGTCAGGCCTATCTCGCCTCTTTTGTGTCTTGGTAAATCTACACCAACAATACGTGCCATATAATACTTTTCTTAAATGATGTGCAAAACTACTTAAATTATCCCTGTCTCTGTTTGAACTTGGGGTTTTTCTTATTTATAACGTAAATGCGTCCCTTTCTCTTGACTATCTTACAGTCAACGCTGCGCTTTTTTACAGATGCTCTTACTTTCATTACCTTAATATTTCTTATTTATATCTGAATGTTATTCTTCCTTTAGTTAAGTCATATGGCGACATTTCCACTTTTACTCTATCACCAGGCAGGATCTTGATATAATGCATCCTCATCTTTCCTGAAATATGTGCTGTTATCACATGCCCGTTTTCAAGTTCCACCCTGAACATGGCATTGGAAAGAGCTTCGATTATGGTACCATCCTGCTCAATTGATGATTGCTTAGCCATATGATTACAATTTATTTAAAACTTTTTCTATAAACTCAAAAGTTGTTAATACATCTGCCTCTCCCTTATCAACTGCAACTGCATATTCAAAATGTGCGGAGGGACTTCCGTCTGCTGTCTTAATGGTCCACCCGTCTCTCATCTGAATAGTTTCCTTCTTCCCGGCATTTATCATAGGCTCTATGCAGATAACCAGTCCCTTTTCCATTTTTGGTCCGGTTCCCTTCTTTCCCCAGTTGGCCACTTCAGGCGGTTCGTGCAGTTTCCTGCCAAGCCCGTGTCCCACCAGTTCCCTGACAACTGAATATCCTCCGCTTTCTGCCATTGTCTGTACTGCACCTGAAATGTCTCCAATCCGGTTCCCTGCAACAGCGGCTTTAACTCCCTCTTCAAGTGAAGCCCGGGTGTAATCGAGCAGGCGTCTTATCTCTTCCTTGATCTCTCCTACAGGGAAAGTATAGGCGCTGTCGCCGTACCACCCATTCAGAATCACACCGCAGTCGACTGACAGGATATCGCCCTCTCTCAGGACATAGTCAGACGGAATGCCATGAACCACTTCGTCGTTGACAGATGTACAGAGTGTATTAGGAAAACCACCATATCCCTTGAAAGCCGGTACTGCGCCATTATCACGGATAAAGGCTTCGGCTATTTTATCAAGATAAAGAGTGGTGATCCCGGGTCTGATAATTGAAGCAACCTCCGCAAGTGTTCTCGACACCAGCATATTGCTCTCTCTTAACAACCCTACCTCTTCATCAGTCTTTAAATACAACATCAAAGAACGTAAATACTAAAATTATATAGATGTAACAGCTCCAGATCTTCCTTTAACCCGACCTGATTTCATCAAACCGTCATAGTGACGCATAAGAAGATGACTCTCAATCTGCTGAAGTGTATCAAGAACTACTCCGACAAGAATGAGAAGCGAGGTTCCTCCATAAAACTGTGCAAACTGGGGTGTAACACCTGCTTTAACGGCAATAGATGGAAGTATTGCAACAATTGCCAGGAAGACTGATCCGGGGAAAGTTATTCTCGACATAATTGTATCGAAAAATTCCACGGTTTTTCTACCTGGTTTAATGCCCGGTATAAACCCGCCGTTTTTCTTCATATCCTCAGCCATTTGTACAGGATTAATTGTAATGGCAGTATAAAAATATGTAAAGACTATTATAAGAATTGCTGTTACAAGATTATACCAGAATCCGTACATATCGGAAAAGGCAATTATAAATCCTGAACCTGAATTGGCATATCCTGCTATGATCATTGGAAGCATCATGATAGCCTGGGCAAAGATTATCGGCATAACTCCCGCTGCATTAACCTTCAGAGGTATATACTGACGCACACCGCCATATTGTTTATTTCCGATGATCCTTCGTGCATACTGAACAGGTACCCTTCGGGTTCCCTGTACGAGGAGGATTACACCCAGAACAATTACAAACAGGAACAGAATTTCAACTATGAGTGCAATTGCACCTCCTGCGCCGTTCATTCTTGTACCTGCTTCAAACACGAAGTTTGCAGGCATCCTGGCAACAATACCAATCATTATTATGAGAGAAATACCATTCCCGATCCCTTTATCGGTGATTTTTTCTCCAAGCCACATTACGAACATTGTACCGGCTGTAAGAATTATAACCGATGAAACTGTGAAGAATGTCCCGGAGATAATGAATGCAGATGCAGGAAGCTGGGCATGAAGGTTCACAAGGTAGGTAGGAGCCTGCAGTATCAGAACAGCTACGGTAAGGTACCTTGTATACTGGTTCATCTTGCGCCTTCCGCTTTCGCCCTCTTTCTGCAGTTTCTGAAAATAAGGAAAAACGATACCGAGAAGCTGAACAACGATGGATGCTGATATATATGGCATGATACCCAGTGCAAATATGGAAGCCTGGGAGAAAGCTCCTCCCGAGAACATGTCAAGCAGACCCATTATGCCTGATGATGTCTGGCTTTTAAGTCCGGCCAGCTGTGAAGGATCAATTCCCGGAAGAGTAACATATTTACCCAGTCTGTATAATAAAATTATTCCAAAAGTATATAGAAGCCTCGCACGAAGATCTTCTATCTTAAAGATATTTTTTATAGTCTGAATCAGTCTCATGAAATTACAGTATTACAGCGGTTCCCTTTTTTGCTTCAATGGCCTCAATAGCTGACTTGCTGAATGCATGTGCATGAACTTCAAGTTTCCGCTCAAGAGTTCCTTTTCCCAGGATCTTAACCTGATGGTTTTTTGAAACAAGTCCGGCCAGTCTGAGTACCTCAAAATCAATCTTTTCCAGATTATTGCTTTCTGCAAGGGTTTGAAGAGTACTTATATTTATACCTTTATATTCTTTGCGGTTAATATTTTTAAAACCGTATTTTGGCAGACGTCTCTGTATAGGCATCTGACCTCCTTCAAATCCTATTTTCTTGCTATAGCCTGACCTGGATTTTGCCCCTTTGTGTCCTCTTGTTGAAGTTCCGCCTTTACCGGAGCCTTGTCCGCGCCCAAGACGCTTACCTTTTTTAACTGATCCTTTAGCAGGTCTTAAGTTACTCAAATCCATAACTTTGTATTATAAATATGGTTTATATCTTATATATTTTCAACTTTAACCAGGTGTCTTAATTTAACCACCATACCCAATATCTGAGGGGTAGCTTCATGTTCAACACTATGGTTTAATTTACGGATACCAAGAGCTTCAAGAGTTCTTTTCTGTCTTTCAGGTTTTCCGTTCTTGCTCTTCACCTGGGTTATACGAATTTTTGCCATTGTTTTATTTTTCTAACCGTTAAAAACTTTTTCCATTGATACTCCCCTGTGTTCAGCTACAGTAAATGCGTCTCTCATCTCGAGAAGTGCAGCGAAAGTAGCTTTCACGAGGTTGTGAGGATTTGATGAGCCCTTTGACTTAGCGAGCACGTTTTTCACGCCAACGCTCTCAAGAACTGCGCGCATTGCACCACCTGCCTTTACACCGGTACCATCTGAAGCTGGTTTGATAAATACTTTCGCACCACCAAATTTAGCAACCTGTTCATGAGGTATTGTACCATTTATAACCGGCACTTTAATAAGATTCTTTTTTGCATCTTCGATACCTTTCGAGATGGCTGTTGTTACTTCACTGGCTTTACCCAGACCGTGTCCTACAATGCCATCTTCATTTCCAACCACAACTATGGCTGAAAAGCTGAATGTACGTCCACCTTTTGTAACTTTGGTCACTCTCTGGATACTTACAAGTCTGTCTTTAAGTTCGAGATCGCTGGTTTTAACTTTTCTTATACCGTTTCCCATAATTCATTAGAATTTTAATCCGCCTTCGCGGGCTGCATCAGCCAATGATTTTACTCTGCCGTGATATTTATATCCGCTTCTGTCGAAAACAACTTTCTCGATACCTTTCTCTTTGCATTTAGTAGCAAGAAGCTTTCCAACCAGTTTAGCCTGTTCAATTTTTTTTATCCCTGTCTGGGCTGCTACCTCTTTTTCTCTTGAGGATGCTGCCAGGAGAGTTACGCCATTCTGGTCGTCAACAACCTGAACGTAAATCTGTTTATTGCTCCGGTAAACTGCCAGCCTCGGGGCCTCAGCAGTACCGTTTATTTTTTTCCGGATCCTCATTTTGATCCTAGTCCTTCTTTCCAACTTTGTTAAGGCCATGATTTTTCTCTTTTACTATTTTTATACCCTAAACACTGGCAGATTTTCCAGCTTTCCGTCTGAGCTGCTCTCCAACAAACTTTATCCCTTTGCCTTTATATGGTTCTGGCGGACGGAGAGATCTGATCTTGGCAACAATATGTCCCATAAGCTGCTTGTCGATACAGGTAAGGGTAATTATCGGGTTAGCCCTTCTTTCAGTTTTGGTTTCAACCTTAACTTCACTTGGGAGCTCAATCAATACTTCATGTGAGAATCCGAGACTCATTTCCAGGTTCTGACCCTTTGCCTCAGCACGGTATCCGACGCCTACAAGTTCGAGCTCTTTTTTGTATCCTTCCGAAACCCCGACCACCATGTTATTAATCAATGCGCGGTAAAGACCATGCAACGATTTATGGTTCTTTGATTCTGATGGTCTGGATATAATAATCTCATTTCCCACCACTTCCACCTTGATGTCTTTATTGACCTCCTGAGTCAATTCTCCCAATGGGCCTTTCACGCTAACCACATTGGCATCACTTACACTCAGTGTGACACCTTTTGGCAGGTCTACAGGTAATTTTCCTATTCGTGACATTAAGCTATCCTCCTAATTAGTATACATAACATAACACTTCACCACCAATCTTTTCCTTCTTTGCCTCTTTGTCGGTCATCAGTCCTTTCGAGGTCGATATAATTGCAATACCCAGACCGTTAAGCACTCTTGGCATATCTTCCACTCCGGTATATCTTCTGAGACCAGGCCGGCTGGCTCTCTGTATTTCTTTTATGGCAGGAAGTTTACTCTTTGAATTATATTTAAGAGCAATTTTCAATACACCCTGCGTATTTTCACCTTCTACAACCTTATAGCTGAGGATATAACCTTTTTCAAAAAGAATTCTGGCAATCTCCTTCTTAAGATTGGATGCTGGTGCCTCCACAACCTTATGACCGGCCATAATGGCGTTCCTTATTCTGGTCAGTAAATCTGCAATTGGATCAGTCATCGCTTATTATTAATTATAGTTTATATTTTATTCTCAATTTACCAGCTGGCTTTTTTAATTCCGGGAATAAGCCCGAACAGTGCCATTTCCCTGAAAGTTATCCTGCTGATTCCAAATTGTCTCATGTAACCTCTTGAACGGCCTGTCAGTTTGCAGCGGTTATGCATTCTGTTTGGATTTGAATTCCTTGGCAACCGGCTTAATCCGACATAATCGCCATCGGCTTTAAGCTGTGCTCTTTTGGCAGCATATTTCTGAGTGAGCTTTGCACGTTTAACTTCACGGGCTATCATTGATTCTTTAGCCATATCACTAATTTTTAGTATTTTTAAATGGTAAACCAAATTGTTTCAGAAGTGCCAATGCCTCCTCATCAGTATCAGCCGATGTAACGAATGTCATCTGAAGGCCCATGATTTTAGCAATTTTATCAAGGTCAATTTCCGGGAAGATGATCTGTTCAGTAATCCCCAGCGTGTAATTACCACGTCCGTCAAGTTTTGAACTGATTCCCTTAAAGTCACGTATACGTGGCAGGGCTACAGAGATAAGCCTTTCGAGAAATTCATACATCCGCTCTTTCCGTAATGTCACCATTATACCGATCGGCATGTTTTTTCTCAGCTTGAAATTAGAGATATCCTTTGTCGAGATAGTCTGAACAGCTTTCTGACCGGCGATATCCGTTAATTCCTTCATTCCATATTCAAGCAACTTCTTATCGGCAATTGCCTGTCCTACTCCCTGGTTGATAACAATCTTTTTCAACTTCGGGACCTGCATTATCGTTTTGTAACCGAATTCCTTCATTAATGCAGGGACGATCTCGTCATTATACTTGGTTTTTAGCGCAGGTATGTACATTACTTGATCTCCTCTCCTGATTTTTTTGAATAACGCACTAATTTATTTTTGTCATTGAGCCTTTTGCCAATACGGGTTGGCTTTCCGGAAGCAGGATCAATAAGCATAAGATTTGAAAGATGCACAGGAGCTTCCTTTTTAATAATTCCTCCCTGCGGAGCTTTTGCATTGGGCTTGGTATGCTTGGATACCATATTCACCCCTTCCACAATAGCTCTTTCCTTATCTCTGTCCACTTCCAGAACTCGGCCTTTCTGACCTTTTGATTCGCCGGCTATCAACATAACCGTGTCTCCCTTTTTTATATGTATTTTCTTTTGCATTGCTGCGTATTTAAATATATTACAACACCTCTGGTGCCAATGAAACAATCTTCATATACTTATCGCGCAATTCCCTTGCGACCGGGCCGAAGATACGTGTTCCACGAACTTCATTGACATTGTTAAGCAGAACCACTGCGTTGTCATCAAATCTTATATATGAACCATCGGCGCGACGTATTTCCTTCTTGGTCCGTACCACAACAGCTTTGCTTACTGTTCCTTTTTTTGCTTCTCCCGAGGGAAGTGCTGATTTCACACTCACAACTATTTTATCTCCCACGGTTGCATATCTCTTCTTGCTCCCGCCGAGGACCCTTATGCACAATACTTCCTTGGCTCCCGAGTTATCGGCTACGCTTAATCTGCTTTCCTGTTGTATCATGATTACTTAGCTCTTTCGATTATTTCAATTAATCTCCAGGCTTTATTCTTGCTCAGAGGCCTGGTCTCCGATATCCGTACTGTGTCGCCTATATTGCATGTATTTTCCTCATCATGCGCCATCAGCTTCTTTGTTTTATTTATGAATTTACCATATATAGGATGTTTCACTTTCCTTTTAACGGCAACGACGATGGATTTGTCCATTTTAGTGCTTACAACGACACCAATACGTTCTTTTCTGAGATTCCTTTCTTCCATTGCTGCTCTAGCTATTAGATTTCTTATTCAACTCTCTTGTACGCAATTCAGTAAGCAGACGTGCAACTGTAAGTTTCACCGCTTTAACCTTCTGTGGATTATCGAGAGGCGTAATTGCATGGTTAAGCTTCATACGAACCAGCATGGTTCTCTCAGTATCGATACGCTCGAGAATGTCTGAGGTGCTTAATTCCCTAATTTCTGAAGTTTTCATCTATGTCTAAAATTTTATTCCTGTACGTAATCGCGTCTGACAATAAATTTGGTTGTTATAGGAAGTTTCTGAGCTCCCAGACGAAGTGCTTCTTTTGCTACTTCATATGGTACACCTTCAGCTTCAAGCAGAATCCTTCCGGGAGTTACAGGAACAACGAAACCCTCGGGGGCCCCTTTTCCTTTACCCATACGTACCTCGGCTGGCTTCTTTGTTATGGGCTTATCTGGAAAAATCCTGATCCATAACTGACCTTCACGCTTCATATGACGGGTAACAGCCTGACGTGCAGCTTCAATCTGCCTTCCGGTTATCCAATGCTCCTCAAGTGCCTTGATCCCAAATGACCCGAATGCCAGCTGGTTGCCTCTTTGTGCATTACCTTTCATTCTTCCCTTCTGGGCTCTCCTGAATTTGGTCCTTTTCGGTTGTAACATTGCTCAAATATTGTTAAAAAATTATTTACTACTAAGTATACTATTTCTTGCCGGCCTTGCGCTTAAGGCTCTTGCTCTTGGCATTCTTTGCCCCGATATTCGGACTCAGATCCCTTTTGCCATAAACTTCACCGTTGCAGATCCAGACTTTAATTCCAATAAGGCCAACTTTTGTATGAGCTTCAGCAAGGGCATAGTCGATATCGGCACGGAAAGTGTGCAAAGGTATACGACCCTCCTTATAAGTTTCGCTCCTTGCCATTTCAGCTCCACCCAGACGACCTGAGATCATAATCTTGATACCCTCTGCTCCCATTCTCATTGTTGAAGCAATCGACATCTTGATGGCACGCCGGAATGAGATCTTTCCTTCCAGCTGACGGGCAATATTGTTTCCAACTATGTTTGCATCCAGTTCGGGACGTTTAACCTCAAAGATGTTTATCTGAACTTCCTTTTTGGTGATCTTCTTGAGCTCTTCCTTAAGCTTGTCAACCTCCTGGCCTCCTTTACCGATGATGATACCCGGACGTGCAGTGTTTACAGTTACGGTAATAAGCTTAAGAGTTCTTTCAATTATTATCTTGGAGATGCTGGCTTTTGCAAGCCTGGCGTTCAGATATTCCCTGATCCTTGTATCTTCAACCAGTTTACCGGAAAAGTCTTTTCCGCCATACCAGTTTGAATCCCATCCTTTGATTATACCTAATCTGTTACCAATCGGATTTACTTTTTGTCCCATCTGTCCTATTTTGATGAATTTTCAACTTCCTTAATCTTACTGTCAAGCACAAGAGTTACATGGTTTGATCTTTTTCTCAACCTGTAAGCCCTTCCCTGAGGTGCGGTCTGCAATCTTTTCAATGAACGGCCTCCGTCAACATGGACCAGCTTAACGTAAAGATTGCTCTCTTCCACTCTTACGCCTTCATTCTTTGCCTGCCAGTTGGCAATTGCAGAGAGAAGAAGTTTTTCCATTCTGCGTGATGCCTCCTGGGAACTGAACTTGAGTACATCAAGTGCTCTGTTCACTTCCATCCCGCTTATCAAATCGGTTACCAGTCTCATCTTCCGAGGTGAGGTAGGACAGTTTTTGAGGATCGCCTGGTATCTGTTTCTGGCGGCCTCTTTTCTCTGGTCAGCTGTATTTCTTTTTCTTGCACCCATTTCTAAATGATTTTCAATGTTTACATTACTTATTTATTACCAGAGTGACCCCTGAATGTACGGGTAGGTGAAAATTCTCCTAATTTATGACCTACCATATTCTCGGTAATGTAAACGGGGATAAATTTGTTCCCGTTGTGAACTGCTATAGTATGTCCGACAAAATCCGGTGATATCACCGATCTTCTTGACCATGTCTTGAGGACTGATTTCTTTCCTTCATTCATTTCAAGAATTCTCTTCTCTAGTTTGAAATCGATGAAAGGGCCTTTTTTTATTGATCTACTCATAATATATCAGCTATTTTTTCCTTCTTTCAACAATAAATTTTGCAGAGTATTTTTTCTTATCCCTGGTCTTGAATCCTTTTGCAGGAATTCCTTTACGTGATCTGGGATGACCTCCGGATGCTCTTCCTTCACCACCACCCATAGGATGATCGACAGGGTTCATTACCACGCCCCTTACTCTTGGACGTCTGCCCTGCCAGCGTGAACGGCCAGCCTTACCTGATCTTTCAAGGTTATGATCCGGATTGGAAACAGTACCGATTGTTGCACGGCATGTTGTAAGGATCAGCCTCGTTTCACCTGAAGGAAGTTTTATTGTAGCATATTTCCCGTCGCGTGCTGAAAGCTGTGCATATGTTCCTGCACTCCTTGCTATAGCACCACCTTTGCCCGGCTTGAGTTCAATGTTGTGAATGATGGTACCCATTGGGATATCACTCAGAAACAAGGTATTCCCTATTTCGGGGGCTGCATCCTTGCCAGAGGATAAAGTCTGACCAATCTGAAGCCCTACAGGAGCTACTATATATCTTTTTTCTCCATCACTGTAGACAACAAGTGCAATTCTCGACGAACGGTTTGGATCGTACTCGATCGTTTTCACTATTGCTGTCATACCATCTTTTTCCCTGAGGAAATCGATAACTCTGTACATCTTCTTGTGACCGCCACCGATGTATCTCATTGTCATTTTGCCGTTAACGTTCCTTCCTCCTGAATGTTTGTGCGGTCGAAGCAAGGATTTCTCCGGCGTAGCACTAGTGATAGTATCAAAAGTGCCTGCGATTTTATGTCGCTGACCTGGTGTTACAGGTTTGATCTTTCTGACTGCCATATAGGTTATTAAATATTGCTATAGAAATCAATTTTATTCCCTTCTGCGAGAGTAACAACAGCTTTCTTTGTTGAATCTGTTTTACCGGTGAGAATTCCCGACTTCGTATTCCGGGATTTTATTTTCCCGCCATAACGCATCGTGTTTACCGCATCAACTGTCACACTGTACAGCTCCTCCACGGCTTTCTTTATCTGTAACTTATTTGCATTTTTAGCAACGAGAAAACCATAGCGATTAAATTTATCACCCTGGCTTGTCATTTTTTCCGTTACAATCGGTTTAAGCAAAATATTCATCACTCAAAGTTTTCTAGTTTTCAAAAGTCGACTGCAAAACGTCAACTGCACTCTCCACAAGTACCAAAGTTGAAGCCTTCATTATTTTGTAAGTGTTTAATTCACTGGCAATTACAACTTCAACCCCTTGTACATTTCGGGTTGACAAATATATATTATTATTTTGTTCCGGAAAAACAAATACTGATTTTTTATTGGCAATATTCAGGTTATTTCCCATTTTGATGATTTCCTTTGTTTTAGGAGTTTCCAATGAGAAGTCTTCCATCACAATAATATTATTTGTTGAAGCCTTATATGAGAGAGCTGATTTCCTTGCCAGCTGCTTAACCTTCTTATTAAGCTTGAAGCCATAGTACCTTGGCTGCGGACCGAAAATACGGCCTCCGCCCCTGAAAAGAGGGTTTCTGATGTTACCTGCACGTGCAGTTCCGGTGCCTTTCTGTCTTTTAATCTTCCTGGTACTTCCGGCTACTTCACCACGCTCCTTGGCTTTATGTGTACCCTGCCTCTGATTGGCCAGGTACTGTTTTGTATCCAGGTAAATGGCATGGTCGTTAGGTTCAATGCCGAAAATTGAATCGTCAAGAGTGACTTTTCTTCCGGTTTCCTTACCACTGATATTAAGAATAGCTAATTCCATTATTTTGTAATTATTACGTAACCACCTTTCGGACCCGGGACTGATCCTTTAACAATTAATATATTATCCTCAGCCATAAGCCTGACAACTTTGAGGTCCATCGACATCACCTTGTTTCCGCCCGTACGTCCGGCCATTCTCATGCCAGGCAACACTCTTGAGGGGAAAGAGGAAGCTCCAAGTGAACCGGGTGCCCTGCCCCTGTTATGCTGTCCATGGGTTTGTCCGCCAACGCCGGCGAAACCATGACGTTTTACCACACCCTGAAATCCTTTTCCCTTTGACCATCCTCTGACGTCAACTATCAGGTCTGAACTGAAAAGTTCGGCTGTAAGCACATCTCCCTCTTTGCATTGGCCCTCTTCAAAGCCTATAAACTCCATCAGTTTCCTCTTGGGAGTTGTATTGACCTTTTTGAAATGGCCCATTTCAGCCTTAGTGGTGTGTTTTTCCTTCTTATCGTCAAATCCTAGCTGTACAGCAAAATAGCCGTCTTTCTCTACTGTCTTGACCTGTGTTACAACACATGGTCCGGCCTGCAGTACTGTACAAGGAATATTTTTTCCATTTTCATCAAAAATGGATGTCATTCCTACTTTTTTACCAATTAATCCCTGCATTTCTATAATACTTTACTTGTTTCACACTTTAATCTCTACCTCAACTCCGCTTGGAAGCTCAAGTTTCATCAATGCATCGATGGTTTTTGGTGTTGAGCTGTAAATGTCGAGCAATCTTTTATATGAGGAAAGCTCAAACTGTTCTCTTGCTTTCTTGTTAACAAAGGGGGAACGAAGCACTGTATAAATCTTTTTATGTGTCGGAAGCGGTATCGGACCGCTAACAACTGCACCAGTAGATTTTACTGTTTTTACAATCTTCTCGGCGGACTTATCCACCAGGTTATGATCGTAAGATTTCAGTTTAATACGAATTTTCTGACTCATCTTTTAAAGAATTTTTCCTTTTGTAACTTCCACAATTCTGTTTGATATATCTGCAGGCACCTTTTCGTAATGGGAAAACTCCATTGTTGAAGTTGCTCTCCCCGAGGTAAGGGTCCGGAGTACGGTAACATAACCGAATTTCTCGGCCAGAGGTACTTTTGCCTTGACAACCCTTGATCCTGCTTTCGATTCCATTCCTTCCACCCTTCCTCTCCGTCTGTTGAAATCGCCGATAACATCACCGACATATTCTTCAGGAGTAACTACTTCTGTAGACATTATCGGCTCCAGGATAACAGGATTGCATTTACCTGCAAATTTCCTGAACGCCTGCTTGGCTGCAATTTCAAAAGACAAAGCATCGGAGTCAACCGGATGGAATGAACCGTCTTTGAGTACTATTTTAAGGCTATCGAGCGGGAAGCCTGCGAGCGGCCCATTGACCATAGCTTCGCGGAACCCTTTTTCAATTGATGGAATATATTCTTTTGGAATATGTCCGCCCTTAATATCATTTACAAATTGAAGACCCCTCATATTGGCATCTGCAGGCATCATCTCGAAAGTAATGTCAGCAAACTTGCCCCTGCCTCCGGATTGTTTCTTAAATAACTCACGGAATTCCGCAGTAGTTGTGATGGCTTCCTTGTATGCAACCTGGGGTGGCCCCTGGTTACATTCAACTTTAAATTCTCTCTTGAGGCGATCCACAAGAATTTCAAGATGCAGTTCACCCATACCATGGATAACCGTCTGACCGCTGTCGGGATCAGTTCTGACCTGGAAGGTCGGATCTTCTTCAGCAAGCTTATTTAACGCGATAGATAACTTATCCACATCAGCCTGAGTTTTAGGCTCAATTGCCACACCGATAACCGGCTCAGGGAAATCCATTGTTTCCAGCTGTATCGGTTTATTAATGGCGCATAATGTATCACCTGTCCTGATATCTTTAAATCCTACTCCTGCACATATATCTCCGGCAGAGATGCTCTCCTTGGGATTCTGTTTGTTTGCATGCATCTGGAACAGGCGGTTTATTCTTTCTCTCTTTCCTGTGCGTACATTAAGCACAGTATCACCGGCCTTGAGAACACCCGAGTAGATGCGTAAAAATGCGAGGCGTCCCACAAAAGGGTCGGTTGCTATCTTGAATGCAAGGGCAGCCATTGGCTCATCATCATCCGGAGTCCTCTCAATCTCCTCATCATTTCTCGGATCAATACCTGTCACAGACCCTTTATCAACAGGGGAAGGAAGAAATGCAATTGCCGAATCAAGAAGATGCTGAACACCTTTATTCTTGAATGCGGCTCCGCAAATAACAGGTATTGCCAATCCGCCGATGGTTGCCTTTCTGAGCGCAACAATCACCTCATCGCCGGTTATTGATTCATGGTCTTCAAGATATCTTTCCAGAAGTGTATCATCAACATCTGCAACAGCTTCAATAAGTTTTCCTCTCCACTCTTCAGCTTCCTCCTTCATGTTGGCAGGAATCTCCTCAACTTCAAAACGTGTTACAATTGTATCGTCAGGATAATAGACTATTGCTTTCATGTTAACAAGGTCAATAACCCCGTTAAAATTCTCCTCAGCGCCTATCGGAATCTGAACAGGTACCGGATTAGCTCCAAGCTTCTCCCTGATCTGCTGAACCACACTGTAAAAATCAGCCCCTGCCCTGTCCATCTTGTTGATAAAGGCAATTCTTGGCACAACATATTTATTGGCCTGTCTCCACACTGTTTCTGATTGTGGCTCAACACCACCTACCGCACAAAATACGGCAACAGCACCATCAAGCACCCTGAGCGATCTCTCAACTTCTACTGTGAAGTCAACATGTCCAGGGGTGTCGATTATGTTGATCTTATAATCATCTCCCCTGTATTTCCAGTAAGTTGTGGTGGCTGCAGAAGTTATTGTAATACCTCTTTCCTGTTCCTGAACCATCCAGTCCATCTGGGCATTCCCATCATGTACCTCTCCCATACGATGGGTACGACCGGTAAAAAACAGAACACGTTCTGTAGTTGTGGTCTTACCGGCATCAATGTGAGCCATGATTCCGATGTTTCTGGTATATTTCAGGTTTTTGTCCATCTGACTATCAGTCCCGAGCCTTTAATTTTTATTAAAATCTGAAATGTGCAAAAGCCTTGTTGGCTTCAGCCATCCTGTGAGTATCTTCTTTCTTCTTATAAGCGCCGCCTTCAAGCTTATATGCCGCCATAAGTTCTGCAGCAAGCCTTTCAGCCATCGAATGGCCTGTTCTCTTGCGTGCGAAGGAGACCATATTCTTCATGCTTATACTTACCTTCCTGTCGGCCCTGATCTCCATCGGGACCTGAAAAGTGGCACCACCAACCCTGCGGGCTTTTACCTCCACCTGGGGAGTGACATTATCAAGAGCCTGCTTGAAAATCTCAAGCGGTGTCTTTCCTTCACTTTTAAATTTATCACCGATTATTTCCAGTGAGTCGTAGAAAATTGTAAAAGCAAGATTCTTTTTTCCACTGTACATAAGATTATTCACAAATCTTGTTACATAGGGATCCTTATATTTCGGATCCGGTAACAGAATCCTCTTCTTTGGTCTTGACTTTCTCATTATCGTTTACCTTTAACTATTACTTCTTTGGCCTTTTAGCACCATATTTTGATCTTCTCTGGGTACGTCCGTCAACACCTGAGGTGTCAAGGGCTCCACGAACCAGGTGATAACGAACACCCGGCAGATCTTTTACCCTGCCACCCCTGATAAGAACGATTGAGTGTTCCTGAAGGTTATGCCCTTCACCCGGGATGTAAGCGTTTACTTCCTTCTGATTTGTAAGCCTCACCCTGGCTACTTTCCTCATAGCTGAATTTGGCTTCTTTGGCGTAGTGGTATAAACACGAACGCATACTCCCCTTCTCTGAGGACATGAATCCAAAGCAGGAGCTTTACTTTTGTCTATCAGTTTTTTCCTGCCTTTTCTTACTAACTGCTGAATTGTCGGCATATATCCAATTAATTTTAGCTTAAATTTTACTCAAAAAAATGGTTTGCAAAGGTATTATTATTATTTTTTAAAATCAAACAAGTATCTCATTTTTTTTGAAACAATCTCCGTCACACCATTAAGATGCCCGCAAAACAGCTATACCCGGGCATAATTACACACCCTAAAGTATCTTCAGAAACAAAATATCTTACTTGAAAATGTAAGTTATTAACAGGTTACTTCCCGATCTTTCCAGTGAAAAACATTTTATAAACTTACCCTGATGAAAAAAACGGTACTCCTGAGTTTCAAAAAACTGGTGCAAAGAAAATAAAAAAAATTGGAATTCTTTGCACTTTCTTAAACTGTTTTAAAAAATTATTATTTTTGTCACCGCCCAAACGACTGCATATAATAGAAATGTATAATATATAATATCAGAAAAATATGAAAACATACCAGGCGGACCAGATTAAAAGCATAGCCCTTCTTGGCAACTCAGGGTCAGGAAAAACGACTCTTGCAGAAGCAATGCTTTTTAACGGAGGCATTATCGAAAGAAGAGGCACGATCGAAGGAAAAAATACCGTTTCCGACTATCGTCCGATAGAACATGAAAACAGTAACTCAATTTTTTCAACGGTAATGTACACGGAATTCCAGAACAAAAAAATAAATATTCTGGATACACCTGGTCTGGATGATTTCAGCGGAGGAGTTATTTCATCGCTTTTCGCGACAGATGCAGCTGTAATGACAATAAACGTCCAGAATGGTGTTGAAGTGGGTACTGAAATCCATTTCAGACATGCAGAAAAAGGGAAGAAACCTCTCATATTCGTGATCAACGGCCTTGATCATGAGAAAGCCAACTTCGAAAAATCGGTTGAGATGATGAAGGACAGATTATCAACTGATTTAGTTCTGATACAGTATCCGGTTAATGAAGGAGTTGGCTTCAACTCTGTTATTGACGTCCTTAAGATGAAGATGCTCCGTTATGCAAAAGAGGGAGGAAAGGCTGAAATCCTTGATATTCCTGCCGATCAGGCTGCCAGAGCTGCCGAGTTACATGGAGCTCTCGTCGAGAAGGCAGCTGAAAGCGACGAAGCACTGATGGAACTTTTCTTCTCAAATGATACTCTCTCCGAGGAAGAAATAAAAAAAGGAATCTCAAAAGGAATTGCAACAAGGGGACTATTCCCGGTATTATGCATCTCGGCAAAAAACAATATAGGCGTTGACCGCCTTCTGGATTTCATTGCAAGCATGGCGCCATCACTGGCAGACATGCCGGCCAAGGTAAACAGTAAGGGAGATGCCGTTAAGCCAAATCCTGCAGGGCCTGCATCAGTTTATATCTTTAAATCATCAATAGAAGAACATATCGGTGAAATAAACTATTTCAGGGTGTTTTCAGGGAAGATATCAGAAAACCTCGATGTCGTCAACAGCAACAACGGTTCAAAGGAGAGATTATCGCAATTATATGTTTGTGCAGGGAAGAACAGGGTTAAGGTTCCGGAACTGAATACAGGTGATATTGGAGCTTTCGTCAAACTTAAAAATACCAAGACTGACCATACACTCAACGTGGCTGGCAATGACTGGAAATATGAGGGGATTAAATTTCCTGATCCCAAGTATCGCACCGCTATTAAGGCTCAGAGTGAAAGTGATGATGAAAAGCTTGGAGAAGCGCTTAACAAAATCCACCTGGAGGATCCTACTATAATAATTGAGTACTCAAAAGAGTTAAAACAGATAATTGTACACGGACAGGGTGAATACCATCTTAATATAATGAGATGGCACCTCGATAACATTTATAAGATCCCTACGAACTTCAACCCTCCGAAGATCCCATATCGTGAGACAATAACAAAAACCGCCCAGGCTGACTACCGTCATAAGAAGCAGTCGGGAGGTGCCGGCCAGTTTGGTGAGGTCCATATGATAATTGAACCTTACGAAGAGGGATCGAAAGAGGTAACAATGCAAAAGATTGCCGGCAAGGAGATAAAGATCTCTGTCCGGGACAAAGAAGAGATTTCTTTGCCATGGGGAGGAAAGCTGGTATATGTTAACAGTATTGTCGGAGGTTCCATCGATGCACGTTTCATGCCTGCAATCCTTAAAGGGTTGATGGAGAAAATGGAGATTGGCCCGCTCACCGGATCTTATGCACGCGATATAAGGGTTTATGTTTACGACGGCAAGATGCACCCGGTTGACTCCAATGAAATATCTTTCCGGCTTGCGGGAAGAAATGCATTCAGCCAGGCATTTAAAAATGCCGGACCGAAAATCATGGAGCCTGTTTATGATGTTGAGATCTTTGTACCATCAGACCGCATGGGTGATGTGATCAGTGATCTTCAGGGAAGACGCGGAATGGTCCTTGGGATGTCGAGCGAAAAGCGTTTTGAAGTTATCAAGGCAAAAGTGCCTCTTGCTGAAATGAATAAATACTCAACAGCGCTAAGTTCAATCACCGGGGGCCGTGCAATGTACACAATGAAGTTTGCCGAATATGCACAGGTTCCGGGCGATGTTCAGGAGGCCGTAATTAAGGCTTATGCTGAAGAGGAGGAAGAAGAATAGTATCCTTGTTCAGCCCCCCTGCCCCCCTGAAGGGGGGTTAAAAAACTGCATAGAAAGTACTTTTTAGCCCCCCCTTGGGGGGGTTGGGGGGTCTCCCGTCGGGGGATGGGTGGAACGAAATATCAGACCATCTTCAATATATCCCACACAAACGCCCTGATCCCAACCTCCTCATTTATTGCATCGATTTTTTTTACCTTTTCCAGCACCGTATCCACCATATCGTCCTCGATAATTGTGAGGACGCTTTTATTAATCTCCGGCCAGGTATGTGTTCCCAGGTGAGGAACACCTGTATTTGTTCCCCTTCCCTGGACATTTTCCCATAAGGAATAACCCTTTATTCCCAGTTTGTCAAGCATGTACTCCACCTTTTCGGAATGTGCCTGATTATATATTATCATTATTGCTTTCATAATTAATGTTTTACAATTTAAATCTTATTGGTATCCAGTCCGTTACCATTCATAAAGTTCATATCAGTGGAGTATACTAAACTCTTCTTCCTTTCACCGCGCCTGACAAAAATTGCATATACAACAGGTACAATAACAAGAGTTACGACAGTTGAGAAGATGAGCCCTCCAATAACTGCTATACCCATCGGCTTCCAGAGTTCAGAACCCGATCCTGAACTTAATGACAGGGGCAGCATTCCAAGTATTGTTGTCAGTGATGTCATGAGTACCGGCCTGAGCCTTGACCTTCCTGATAATGCAATAGCATCATACAGCGCATTACCCCTGTCACGCATCAGGTTGATAAAGTCAACCAGAACGATAGCATTCTTTACAACAATACCAATCAGTAGTACTGCTCCAATACCTGATATAACACTGAGTGTTGTGCTCGTTAAGAACAAGGCAATTGCTACTCCCGAGAATGCAAATGGTATGGAAAACATTATTATGAATGGCATCTTCAGGGATTCGAACTGCGAGGCCATAACAAGATATACGAGTATAAGGCTCACAAGTAAAAGCATCGCAAGATCCATGAAAGCCTCCGTCTGCTCCTTTATTGCACCTGATATCTGAACCATTACTCCAGCAGGCTTAGGGGTTTCTATTATCGCTTTCTCAACATCTTTCTGAATATCCGTGAGTGATCTCTCAAATGGAGTGAAGGATACCCTGACAACTCTCTCCTTGCGTTTACGCTCGATATTTGGCGGTGACCAGTATTCCCTCACCTGCGCTATCTCACCAAGTCTTATAACCTGCCCCATTGTATTGGTAACTGCAAAGTTCTCAACATCTGTAAGTGTACTCCTTGAACTCTTTTTGAAGCGGACAACAACATCATATTCATCACCCGATTGACGGAGACGTGTGGCGATCATGCCATCCACCCTGTTTTTGACAACATTGGCTACCATTGCCGTATTCAGTCCATTAGCACTCATTTTCTCCTGATCGAATATGATCTGAAGCTCCGGCTTTGATTTGTCGCGGCTTATTGTAACGTCTTTAGTCCCTTTTATATTTTTGATCTTTCGCGGCAAGTTCCTTTGCGACCTCGTTTGTTGCTGCAAAATCGAAACCATACACTTCAACATCAACTGCATTTCCTCCGAAAGAACCCATATTCTGAGTTGTAGTGACCTGGTAATTGATGATATCGGGGAATCTGGCAAGATCAGCCCTCATCTCTTCAGATATGTCCCATACGCTCCTCTGCCTCTCCCCTATTGGTACAAGACTTATTGTGTACTGGATTGTATGAGTTCCGCCGGCATTGAACATCGATTCCCATCCGCCCTGGTCATCATAACCTGAACTGGTTGATATTATATTAATTTCAGGGTATTTTGCCTTGAACAGACTATCGAGCATATCGGCTGTCCTGATAGTGTTTTCGACCCGGGTGCCTGTCTGAAGCTCAACTGTTGCATATACTGTAGATTCATCGGCCTGGGGGAAGAATTCTGTATCAATGACAGAGAATAGCCCCATGGACAGTACAAATATGATTATTGAAATTATTGAAATGAATGTCTTATGCCTGAGAGCCCATCTTAAAGTCCTCTCATAGAAATTATCAAACCTGTCAAGCCATTTTCTTATGCTGCCATCGTAGGTAAAGAAGGAGGCATCTTTCTTTATAGGCCTGTACTTCAGCATAAGTGAACTCAGTGTAGGTGTAAGTGTCAAAGCTGCCACTGTTGAGGTGATAATTGTAACTGTTACGCTTAAACCCAATTGCTTGAAAAGAACTCCTGTCAACCCTTCTACAAATGTTAACGGGAAAAATACTGCAAC
Organism: uncultured Bacteroidales bacterium; assembly: GCA_963782945.1. Classification (GTDB taxonomy): domain Bacteria; phylum Bacteroidota; class Bacteroidia; order Bacteroidales; family VadinHA17; genus LD21. Next base: position 190,413 of record CAWALO010000002.1, on the reverse strand, counting down.
AACAGTAAGTGTGGTTACAATAACTGCCAGCCAGACTTCATTTGTGGCATAAATTGCCGCTTCCCTGGGTCTGCTTCCTCTTTCAATATGCCTTGTGATATTCTCCAGTACCACAATGGCATCGTCAACAACCATCCCTATGGCAATGGAGAGTGAGACAAGTGAAATTATATTTATTGAGGCATCAGAAATAAACAGGTATATAAAGGCTACAATAAGTGAGACTGGTATTGTTAAGATCACAATGAATGTGGCCCTCCATCTCCCAAGGAAGAAGAGTACAACCAATACCACAAAGATCCCGGCATACATAAGTGTCTCTGTAAGGTTATTTATTGAGTCCTTGATAAAGGAGGCACTTGAAAAGAGCAATTCAATCTTCACATCGGGAGGAAGGTCTTTCTTAAGTTCTTCCAGCGCCTGTTCAACCTCTTTAGTGACCTGAACAGTATTTCCGCCGGACTGCTTCTGAACAAACAGACCCATACCCTTTTTTCCGTTGATCTTGGTATCGAGCTTCGAATCCCTGATTGTATCACGGACTTCAGCCACATCCTTAAGATAAACAGTATTTCCGGCAAAGCTGCTTACCACTATATTCTTAAGGATATCACTTTCCGGAAATTCGCCCTGTATCCTTAGCGGATAATCTGTCTGACCCATCTCAAGGTAGCCGGCAGGTATGTTCAGATTCTCAGCTCTCAGTACGCCACCAATCTGCTCGACAGTAAGATTATAGGCTTCCATCTTCCTCGGATCAACATCAATATATATCCTTCTTCCGGGAACGCCGGTAAGGGATACATTGCCTATACCTTCGATCCTGTTGAGCGGATTAACGATCTTCTCATCAAGGATCTTCTCAAGGCCTTCATAACTTTCACTGGCCGTAACAGCATAGAAAATTATGGGCATCATGCTTGAATTGAACTTGATGATGGTTGGATCTTCAGCTTCTTCAGGCAAAATCCTTGTAATGAAATTAAGGTTACTCCTTATATCATTAATGGCCTCATCAAGATTTGAGCCGTATTCGAAATTAAGAAAGATAACAGACAATCCATCGCTTGAAGTTGAAGTCAGGTCCTTCAGGTTGCTTACCGAATTCAGAACATCCTCAATGGGACGGGTAACATTGCTTTCAATATCAGAAGCACTCGCCCCCGGATAGGTTGTCATAACTGTTACAAATGGAAGCTCTATTTCAGGATAGAGATCAACCGGCAGCTGGACAAGTGAATAGAGTCCTATAACCATCAGCCCGATAAAAATCAGGATAGTTGTTACAGGTCGTTTTACGGAAGAGCCATATATACTCATATCGTTAGGTTGAAATTCTTAATACTAATTTACAATCTCAATGTTATCACCGGCTATAAGCCTGGCCTGACCTTCAGTTATAAGCTGATCTCCAACTTTAAGAACATCCGAGATGATCTCAAGCCTGTCGTCAAACCGTTTACCGATACCGACTACAATGCGGGTAGCTTTGCCATTTTCAGCTGTAAAGACAAACCGCTGGTTTGTTCCTTCCTGGATCATAACCGTGTTGGCAGGTACAACAAATGTTTCCACCTCTCCGAGGTCCATCGATACCCTGACAAACATCCCGGGCTTCAGCATTTCATTCCTGTTCGGGAGCTCAATCTCAACGCTGAATGATCTTGTAGTTGCATTTATTGTCGGAGCAATACGAAAAACTGAACCTGTAAATACTTCATTTTTATAGACATCTGCCATTATGCTTGCTTTCATCCGGTTTTTTATAAGCGGATAATATTGCTCTGAGATGCTTACATCGACTTTTAACGGATTTATCTGCATAACTGTTACAACTGCTGACCTTCCCGATTGAGTTGTTGGGGTGCCGGAATACATTTCACCATTCTCAAAATATTTTCCGGTTACAACTCCAAGAAAAGGTGATTTCATCATTGTGTTTTCCCTCATGAAGTCAACATTTGTTTTCAGAATATCGAACTGTGTTTTCATCTGGTCGTATTGCTGTTGTTTGGCACTTCCAGACTTAAGAAGGGTATCTATCCTGTCAAGGTCCTTCTGTTGACTGGAAAGCTGGAGTTCGAGCTGATATAATTGTGTCCGGTCCATCAGGAAAAGATTGTCTCCCTTTTTCACCCTATCTCCTACTTCAACATAAATCTTATCTATTCTTCCGGGGGTTGAAGGAGCCATGTTTACCTCCTCAAATGGGAGAATAGTTGCTGTGTAGTCAATTGTCCTTGCAATTTTCGTTTTTGACAGGGCCATTGCCTTAACAGGAATTACAACATCTTTTGTAACAGAAGACGGATCGGATGAAGCAGAGGCTGCATTTTTTCCATTTGATGAACAGGCGGCAAATAACAGCGTGCCAGTCAATAATGCTGAAAGGATTCTTAAATATTTCATTATATAAAGTTTAATTGTTTCTTATTATTTTAGTTACAGGTTATTTAGCAGCTTATCAAGTGCCAGCTTTGTCTGAAGCAGGCTCATCAGGGAGGTGATGTAATTATTCTCCGACTGAAGGTACAGCGTATTTGCCTGTGTAAGTTCCAGGCTGGATGCCATTCCCTGCCTGAATTTATTTTCCATACTTGCATAGACTCTCTTGGAGACGTCAATATTATCCTTCTGGCTTATATATTGCTGGTTGGCATTCACCAGATTGTATCTCAGCTGTTTCTCCTGCAGCAGAAGCTGATCCGTAACCATCTCTTTTGTTGTCCTTGCTTTTTCGAGGTTTACCTGGGCTTTTTTTATCTTGTGGTACCTCTGGCCGCTTGCAAAAATCGGAACATTTATCTGCAAGCCTGCAATCGAGTTCGGAAACCAGCTCTGGCTGCCTATTTCCTCACCCATGCCGTTTATGCCGTACATGTAAAAACCGGATAAAGTAGGCAATACGGATGCTTTCTCAGATTTGAGCATTATAGATGACATCTTTTCCTGACCCTCAATCAGCCTGTAATTGACATTCTGCCTGTGATCAAATACCTGCGATATCAGCGCCTCAACATTTATATCTGCTTCAATGCCTTCAAGGGTCTCAGTAAGTATCAGTTTGCTGTCGGCAGACAGCCCCAGCTGGAATCTGAGAAGGTTGTAATTAAGTTCAATTGTTCTTTGCATGGAGCTCCTGGCATTCTCAACTGCTGTAACATTAGATACCATCTGATCAATATCGGTCGATTCAGCCATGCCTGCCTGGTACATAGCACGTGTCGACTTAAGGGTCTCCTTCAGATTTACAATATTAGAGTCCAGTATCATAAGTGACTTTTCGGAAATAAGTATAAGATAATAAGCCTGAGCAACAGCTTCCTTGGTATCGAGTTCAGATTTTACAAGATTCTCCTCACTAAGCCTGGCAGCTAGTTTTGATGATTCAATGCCTACGTAGACGGAGGCATTGAAGAGCATCAGACTGGCCTGGGCACTTGCTCCTGAATTAAACTGGGTGCCAAATTTTACAGGAATAAATTCACCCGGGGCACCACCGAAAAATTCTGCAGGTATCAGAGTAGTCATCAGTTTCAGGTTGTCATTAAAATTACCTGAGGCATTGATCTGGGGCAAAGTATTTGTTATCATTTCCTTCAATGCAATCCTGGATGCCGTAACATCCATCTTTGAGGTAATGACCATCTTATTATGATCAATGGCATAAGCCTGCGCCTCCTTTAAGGAGATCTTTAATTCAGTACTTTGCTCCTGGGCAGATAATTTTCCTCCCCATATGAATGCAAGCAGGAAACAGATAATTAATAATTTGGTTTTCATTCGGATAAATATTTAGTATGTAGTATGTAGTAAAAAGTATGTAGTATAAAGTATTTAGAATGTAGTATGCAGTAGTTAAAAATTTGTTTCAAGGCTGTTAATCAGATCAATGCCCTCTCTGGTGGAGATTCCTTTCATGTAATTTATAATAACATTTCTTACCACATCGCGCCTCGAAAAATCTTCAAACGGATAGAGATCAAAATCCAGTGTTGATCTGCCCAATGCATAGAGGCAACGGTTTACTATTTCAGGATTTATATCTCTTCTGAAAAGTTTTTCCTTAATGCCTCTCTCTATTACTTTAATATTGTTTCTGAAGTCAGGCATCAGTCCCTTGTCATTTTTATCAATAAGTACTTCATAATGATATTTTTTCAGATCAGCCTGAAAGGCAGGGCTGATATTCTGAAAATGATCCCGGTTGCTCTCGAGAAGTCTGAATATAGCAACTATAGCATTTTCAGATTCATCAAGAATCCGGCTGACCAAATCCTTTTGCTTCTCTGTCATCCATTGCATAACACTTACCAGCAGTTCATCCTTGTCAGAAAAAACTTCATAAATAGTTCTCTTTGAAATACCCAGATGGCTTGCAAGTGAATCCATCGTGACTGCCTTTATACCGTATGTCTTGAATAAATTTGCCGCTCCTTCAATAATCCTCTCTTTTAATTCCATTTCTATATTTAATGTTTAATACAAAAATCTTAAAACTTTTTTGGTTTACAAAGTTTTTTTAGTTGAAATCCGGATAATATCTGTAAAAGGAGGTTTTTTACCGGTAAACAGAGAAAGTTTTTAGGCTCAGCGGATTTAAACAATATATATTTTTGTACCTTGCGATTGAGTCAGTGTGAAATTACATTGCTCCGATTCCACAAATAAATTTACTTATGACAATACCAAATATTATCTATCATGTGGATGCCTTTACTGCTGAACCCTTTAAAGGGAATCCGGCAGGGGTATGTATCCTAAACGAAGAAACAACTTCAGAATGGATGCAGCAGATCGCAACTGAAATGAATCTTTCTGAAACTTCATTTATATTATCAGGCAAGACGGTAACCGGAATCAGGTTTTTTTCCCCGGTCGCTGAAGTATCTTTATGTGGGCATGCAACCCTGGCAACTGCTCATATTATGTTTACAAATGGTCTGGTCGACAAGGATAAAGAGATTGTCTTTTCGTGTCGGGCCGGTGAGCTTAAAGCAAGGCTATCAAAGAAATGGATTACAATGACTTTCCCTGCGTTCCCAATAAAACAGATACCGGTACCTCCCGGAATTGAGAAAATAATCGGTATTAAACCACTTGAGATGTACAGAAGCAGCTACGGATGGATTCTGGCACTTCTGCAGAATGAGCATGATGTAAGAACATTGAAGCCCAACTTCGATGATATGAAAAAATCTGATTTTGGGCATCTTATTGTTACTGCTCCTGCATCGGAAACGAATTTCGATTATTCTGTAAGGTGTTTTGCTCCTTCAATTGGAATTGACGAAGATCCGGTGACTGGTTCAGCACAATGTGCTCTTGTTCCTTTCTGGCATATGAAAACGAACAAAAAAGATTTCATTTCACATCAGGCTTCAAAAAGAACCGGGGTATTGAAAGTTGCACTTACAGATGACGGGGTTGAGATTTCCGGACAGGCAAAAACAATTTTTAAAGCAGAGTTGTTTGTCTAAAATGGAGTGTGAATGAGATGTGAGGAATGAGGGAAAAAGATAAAAGATTAAAGATAACAGATTAAAGAAAGCAAGAGATGCAAGATCCGGATATGCGTATAATTGAGTTAGGTTTGATATTGCCTCCGGCACCAAAACCAGTCGGACTATACAAACCATTGCTTGTAGTTAATAATTTCCTGTATATCTCGGGTCATGGACCCGTTAATACTGACGGCACACTGATGACAGGAAGGATTGGCGCTGATCTTGATACAGAAGAGGGAAAAATTGCTGCCAGGCAGGTAGGACTCACAATGCTCTCAACGATTAAAACCCACTTCGGGGATTTGAAAAAAATAAAGAGGGTTGTTAAAGTATTTGGTATGGTCAATTGCATACCCGGATATGAAAAGCAGCCCACTGTAATAAACGGGTTCAGTGAGCTTATGGCAGAGGTTTTCGGAGAAGAGAACGGCATTGGTGTAAGATCTGCTGTAGGTATGATCCTCCCGGCAAATATACCTGTTGAAGTCGAGGCAATGTTTGAACTGTATTGAAAGGAGGAAAGGCAAATTTATGCATGTAAAGGACCCGTGGTTCAGGATTGAAAATGAAAATGAGGTGTTTTCCCCGTCACTTCTCGTTTACCCTGACCGGATAGACAGTAATATCTCTAAAATGGCGGGTATGGCAGGTGATGTCTCAAAACTGTGGCCCCACGTGAAGACACATAAAATGCCGGAGATAATAAGAATGCAGATGAATCAGGGCATTTTTAAGTTTAAATGTGCAACTATTTCTGAGGCTGAAATGGTTGCCAGATGCGGGGCATCAGATATTTTACTTGCCTTCCAGCCGGTAGGGCCCGCCATTGAAAGGTTTTTCAGGTTAAGGCAGGCATTTAAGAAAGTCAATATTTCATGTATCGCTGATTCTGAGCAGATTCTTGTTCAGCTGTCGGAAATGGCAATCAGGTATGATGCTGAGACACAGATATGGATCGACATTAATGTTGGCATGAATCGTACAGGGATTTTGCCGGGTGAAGAAGCAATCGGGATTTATAAACTCGCAGAAAATCTGCCGAAACTTAAAGCTGTCGGTCTGCATGTTTATGACGGTCATATTCATGAAAAAAATTTATCCCTGAGGCAGCAAGCCTGTGCAGAGGCATTTGCTCCTGTACTAAAGATGAGAGATGATCTCAGAAAGGCGGGCTTCCCGCAGGTAAGAATTGTGGCCGGAGGATCGCCAACATTCCCTGTTCATGCTTCCGGAAATGATGTGGAAACAAGTCCCGGGACACTCCTATTATGGGACTACGGATACAGCAGTTCATTCTCCGATATGGATTTCCTGCATGCTGCTGTACTATTTTCACGAGTTGTAAGCAAACCGGCTAAAGATCTTATTTGTCTGGATCTCGGTCATAAAGCGGTTGGTTCAGAGATGCCACAGCCAAGAATAATGATACCGGGCATTGAGGACCTTTCAATAATCAGCCATAGTGAGGAGCATATGGTAATCAAAACATCGCATGCCGGATCCCTGCATGCGGGAGATCCGCTTTACGCTATCCCATGGCATATCTGCCCTACTGTAGATCGTTATGATACCGTTAATGTTGTTACAGGATCAAGGGTAACCGGTAAATGGAACGTTGATGCCAGGAAAAGACAAATAACCTTTTAGCACTTCCATATTTTGTCTTATTTCAATAAACATTTCCTCACCGGATTTGTTTATAAATAAATTTTAAAGAATAAAATATGGATATGCAAAATGCTTTTCAGAATTTAAGCTGGCTTGCAATAATTGCAGGGGCGGTCAGTGCTTTTGTTTTAGGTGGTTTATGGTATTCTCCTCTGCTATTCGCTAAGAGATGGATGAAAGAGACAGGGATAACTGAAGAATCGACAAAAAACAACAATATGGTGAAGATCTTCTCACTGGCATTCATCCTTTCATTGATCGCATCGTTCTTTCTTGCTATGTTTATTGGAGCCAATGCAGGTGCCGGCTTTGGTGCTCTTGCAGGATTCATGGCCGGACTTGGCTGGGTTTGCACCTTTATGGGGATCATCTACCTCTTTGAATCTAGGACCCTTGCTCTTTTCCTTATCAATTCGGGCTACAGCATTGTAAGCCTTACGATAATGGGACTGATTATTGGGGTTTTTCAATAGTCATTTGCTGCGCGTCATTAATGGTCATTCGCTTCGCTGTCATTCATTGTCATTTGCGCTGCGCGCGTCATTTATTGTCATAATTGTAACTAATACCATAACAACTTAATGACTATTGAATGACTATCAATGACTATCAATGACTATTAATGACTATTGAATGACCATTGAATGACCATTGAATGACCATTGAATGACCATTGAATGACCATTGAATGACCATTGAATGACCATTGAATGACCATTGAATGACCATTGAATGACCATTGAATGCCTATGAATGACAATTATCGGTACAGATAAACAAATCCTCTTGTCTCCTTATCGTCATAAACTACATCATCCCAACCGTAGGCCCTTATAATGTAGAAATATACACCGGAGCTTGCTTCCCTGGATGAGTCATTTATATTACCGTCCCACCCCTTCCAGTTTCTAAGGCTCTCTCCATCTCCATTAAAAGTATAAACCTTCAAACCACTCCGGCTGAATATCTCAACATTCAGTTGCCTTAGTGACTGATCAGCAACAACAAAATAATCATTCAGTCCGTCTCCATCAGGAGTAAAAACATTGGGTATTTCAAGTTTCGAAGGATCTACCACTATGTTTTCGGATCTCATTGAATCAATACAATGCATATCACTCTCAACTGTTAACTTAACCGAATACTCACCTGGAATGTAATAGATATGGGGAGGAGGGTTAGCAAGGGTGGAGATACTGTCCTTATTCTCCCCAAACTCCCACTTGTAGGTTGAAGCTCTGACAGATTCATCAGTAAATGTCACCTCAAGAGGCGCTTCTCCTTTGACCGGATCAATTTTAAAATCTGCCTTCACATGAATAGACTCATAGTAGAATGACGATTCACTGGTGCATCCGAAACTGTCAGTCACCTGAAGATTATAGGTAACATCTTCCAGCGGAGGATCAAAAATCTGCGGATCAAGTAAAAAATCAGGTCTTGGTATTGTGGATTCCGGATCTGATGACCATAAAAAAGTAATCCCATTCAGCAGTTTTACCGGAACCCCGTTAACAGGGTTTCTGTAGAAAAACGTATCTACAGCTGCCTCTCCGTTAAGTGCCACATAATCGCATGTCCGGTTCTGCAGTTTCGCAGATGAGAATGGCTTATCGATATATATCCACCCGACCAGACTTGTATCAAATCCTCCGGTAATAATAACTTTGTAACCTCCCTCTCCAAGATTGTCAGATGTTGATGTTACGGCACCCGTTACCGTTTTAAGCAAAATACTGAAGCTTTTTGTTATATCGCTCCACTGGTACCATGAAAAGTTAAAAGGTGCCGTTCCCTTTGGGCTGGAAGCGACAAGTGTTCCTTTCTGTGATCCGGAATCATTGCAGTATATAAATACCGGATCTTTGACCGTTGGCAACGAAGGATATGATGTATAACGCACAGCCCGCATCCCCGGAGCTGTAAGCTGTGCCCCGGCAACTGCAGGCAGAAGTAGAATTATGATTATAAAAATATAACGCAAGGCCGATCAGATCTTAATAACACTAACGCACACTTGAACTTTTTGGTATTTAATTCTGCAAGTATAATAAAATATGATCAAAACCCGGGATTAATCCAGATGAAACACCTCTTCCATGTTTGCCCACCATTCCCCTTTTTTCCTGGTTGTCACCGGATTCTGCATAGGCTCCATTACAGACCACCACTCCTGTGTCTTTGGATCGGCTGCCATTTTAGCCATATCAGCTTCAAAATCAGTACCTGTATATTCAAAATAAGCATAAAGCATGTCGTCCTTATGGAAAATTGAATAGTTTCTGATATTACATTTTTTGATCATATCAAGAATTTCGGGCCAGACAGCCGCATGATATTTTTTGTAACTCTCAAATTTTTCGGGTTTTACCCCAATTAACTGACCATATCTTTTCATAATTCTGGTTTATTGTCTGATATGCTAAATTACCTGTTTTGTAAAAGTAATGATTCCTGATAATGTCTCAACATATCATGAGTTATAATGATCCGCTTACACCTATTAAATAGGATGAAATAATTATAATTATCATAGAAAGGACCATAAGGGTATAAACTCTTATCGAGACGCCCTTCCATTCTTTTCTGTAAAGCCCCCAAAGAGTGGCAAAAACGATGGTCAGGCCCACCAGAATACCCCATGATGTAAATGTAAAAGGTCCCATTTTGCTCTTTCCCATTCCGTAAAAGATAAATTGCATGAACCAGAGAAATCCTGCTGACAATGCGAATAAATAATTACCTGCCAGTGCTTTCGGAGTGCCGCACTTCAGATAATCATTAAGTGATCTGTTTTTTATTCCCAGATACAGGCACCAGATTATAGTTGTGACAAGTGTGCCTGAAAGCAGTACCAGCATCACAGGGATGGTAGTGAATAATGGATCGACCCCGGATTTCTCAAAGTAATCGGCAACCGGCCTTCCCTGTTCCATCCCAAGCGACATCGCAGAACCTGTTATTCCAACAAGTACTGCTGCAAACAAGCCCTTTATAAAATTGAACTCAGGATTCACATTCTGGTTTACATTCTGAGATATTCTCTTGTCTTTCAGATAGCCTGCGATCCCGGAAAGGGCTATACCGCAAACTGCAACAGTCACTCCTGCAATTAAAAGGTTACCGCCTGAGCTGTCAATCATTATTTTCAGCCGGCCGTCGATTAAAGGAGGGATAAGTGTACCAATTGCAAGTATCAATCCCAGGGAGAGGGCATAACCCAGTGAAATACCAAGATAACGCAATGATAATCCGAATGAAAGATTTCCTATTCCGTATATTGCACCCAGTAAAAAGACCTTTGTCAGTATTTCTGAAGGAACACCTTTGTAAATGGTTCTGAAATCTGGAATGAATATTATACAGGCTGCCAGAGGAAAGAGTATATATGCTCCAAAACTATATATAAACCAGTATGTTTCCCATTTCCAGTCCCTGATCTTTCCAAATGGAATTGCAAAGCTGCCAGCTGAAAAAGCACCTGCTGAAATTAACAGTAGTCCGGTAAATATAGTCAGGTTCATTCCTTGGGATCTTAAAACATTTCAGAAAATTATCGGGTCAAGATAAATATGATAACCTTATACAAGTATAATAAAAATAAAGATATCAGAGGTTTGCCAATATTATTTCTCTGTGAGATTTGGCCACACCGCACTATCTATCTATTCAGTACCCAACCCACATTTTTCGATTGCCCCCAACTCCACATTTTTGACCCTTATGGCCCCCCCAAATTTTCGACCACCCACCAACCCCAATTTTCGATCATTTTGCCCCCCAACCCCCCTCATTTTCGACTTTATGCCCCCCAACCCCCCTAAAGGGGGGCTAATACTCTAGTATTAAACAGAATATATTATATGTCGTGGATTAACCCCCCTTTAGGGGGGAAGGGGGGCAAACTTACTCATTTCGGGGCAGATGGGGGCAAACTCACTCATTACGAGGGGGGGGCAGGGGGGCAAGCTCACTAATTTCGAGTGGGAAGGGGGGCAAAACTCCGGTATAAGTTGGACCTAAATCACTAAATTACTTATAGTAATTTGGTATCTCACTATCATGTTAATAAATATTAACTTTTAATTCTTCTCATACAGCATCAAAAGGAGTGTTATTGCTAAATTTGCGCCATCCGGTACGCTGTAATTCCGATTTAAGAATGACAACCAATTATCTGAACGATCTGAATGATTCACAGAAGGAAGCTGTAATAAACTCTGAAGGCCCTTCCCTCGTAATAGCCGGAGCAGGAGCCGGAAAAACACGCGTGCTGACCTGCCGGATTGTTCATTTGCTGAATAAAGGTGTTCCTGCCCGTAAGATCCTTGCTCTGACCTTTACGAACAAGGCAGCAAAAGAGATGAAAGAGAGGATAACCAGGATCGTCTCTCCGGAAACTGCCAGGTATCTCTGGATGGGCACCTTTCACTCCATCTTTGCAAAAATTTTAAGGATGGAAGGTGAAAAGCTGGGATACAAGCCAAATTTTACAATATATGATACTTCCGATTCCAGAAGTCTGATAAGAACAATCATCAGGGAAATGAGTCTCGATGATAATATTTATAAACCAGGTGTAATTGGTTCGAGAATATCGGCTTCAAAAAACAATCTTGTAACTGCGGGTATGTATGCAGCGGATTCCTCAATGCTGGATTATGACAGATCCAGCAGGATGCCTCTGCTATCGGAGGTTTACAAGGCATATGCCGCACGCTGTTTCAAGGCAAATGCTATGGACTTCGATGATTTGCTATTGAATACGAACATACTCTTCAGAGATTTCCCGGTAACGCTTGCGGCATACCAGGAGAGATTTAATTACATCCTGGTTGATGAGTATCAGGATACCAACTATTCCCAGTACCTGATAGTCAGGAAACTCGCTGCTTCCCATCATAATATATGTGTCGTCGGGGATGATGCGCAAAGCATTTATTCATTCAGGGGAGCGAGAATTGAGAATATCCTGGAATTTAAAAATGATTATGCCGATTATCAGCTCTTTAAACTTGAACAGAATTACAGGTCCACCCAGACTATAGTAAATGCTGCCAATACAATTATTTCAAACAATGAGAGTCAGATCCATAAGAATGTTTTTTCTAAAAATGAGACCGGGGAAAAAATTCAGGTCTTCCAGGCAATGACTGACTCTGAGGAAGGATTCAATATCTCTTCAGATATTTTCGACAAGAAGTTTTCGTTGCAGCTCAACTGGTCTGACTTTGCAATTCTTTATCGTACAAATGCCCAGTCAAGGATTTTTGAAGAGACGCTCAGGAGGAAAAACATCCCCTATAAGATCTATGGAGGATTATCATTTTACGAGAGGAAGGAGATAAAGGATATTTTATCGTATTTCAGGATGGTAATAAATCCCGAAGACGAGGAGGCACTAAAGCGGTCGATCAACTATCCCAAGAGAGGGATAGGTGATACCACAATTCATAAGATCTTTGAATTAGCTCTGACACAAAATAGAACTTCATGGAACATTCTTCAGGAGGCAGGAAAATACCCTGAGCATTTCAATGCAGGGACAGTCAAAAAGCTATCTCTGTATGTCAGTGTTATCAATGCGATGAGTCTTAATTCAGATACCATTGATGCTTTCTCGAAAGCCAGGGAGATTGCCCAGGGCTCCGGAATAATGAGGGAGCTAAGGGATGGCAAATCGACTGAAGAGGTGAGTCGCTATGAAAATCTTGAAGAACTTCTTAATGCCATCAAAATTTTTACAGAAGCTGCAGAAACCAATGGTGAGCCATCCACGCTTGAAGCATACATGGCAAATGTAGCCTTGCTGACTGACCAGGATACCGAAACGGAGGAGGACAGGAATAAAGTTACGCTGATGACGATGCATTCAGCCAAGGGGCTGGAATTCAAGCATGTGTATATTGCCGGAATGGAAGACACATTGTTCCCTTCTCCTATGTCTTCAGGAAGCGCACGTGAACTTGAGGAGGAGAGAAGACTCTTCTATGTTGCGGTTACACGGGCCGAGAAACAGGCTACGCTGAGTTACGCACTCAACAGATATAAATGGGGTAATCTTGAAAGATGCAGCCCAAGCAGATTTCTCCGTGAAATAGACCAGAAATATCTTCATTATCCTCAGACCGGAGGAAAACCTTTCAATAATTCCGTTAATACATCCACAAAATCACCAACCGTCAGTGAGGAACCAAAGCAGTATTTCAATGAGGAAAGGTTGAAAAAGATCGGAAGGACAACAGTTGTCTCAGGTACTCCTTTCAGCGGGACCGATCCTTCGCTTTTCTCAACAGGTGATTCGGTTCAGCATGAGCGGTTTGGCAATGGAAAGATCCTGTCAATTGAGGGACAACCTCCAAATACAACAGCCACCGTTGAATTCGACAAGGAGGGCAGCAAAAAGCTTCTGCTAAGGTTCGCCAAATTGAAAAAGATATAAAAATTATTTTTTACCTGACTTACCTCCCATTCCGAAATTCACTTTGGAGAATTTATATCCTACAGTCGATATTGAATGCCTGAAGTCTTCATTGATCTCTTTGGTTTCCATCTTTATGGCAAGTTTGTTGCTTTTATCATATTCCTCCATAGCCAGCATAACAGCGCCCTCGAAGCCGGGATAATTATAATAGGTAGGCATTCCGGATGTTCCCCAATACCTTTTGTCAGCCATAATTTTCAGATCCTTTGTCATCCATACCATAGAGTAACCTCCTTTATCAGGTTCCTCTACCTTATATTCATCGCACTTGTACCCTGCAATTGTTCGAGACTTACCTGTCTTAGTCACAACAGGCGGTTTTGTCTTTTCTGCCTGTGCTTTTGCCTGTGCCGCCAATGCTGAATCGGAGGGTATCGAGGATATTGTTCCCATTTTGGGTTCCAATGAAAGAAGACTCAGAAATGCCCTGTTATCATGATCGAAGAGAAATGATGTGGAGAGTACAGTTTTCCCGTCTTTGGGATCAACTGTCTTCAGATTAATGCCGGCATTCTTTGTGCCAGAATTGAAGTAAGTATAAAAATCAGATTTCACAACGTCGTCCTTATCATATGTTTCCATCTGCATATAGATCCTGCCGGTAAAATCATATTCATCATTGTATTTTATATCGATCTTTCCGCCGAAGAGGCCGGTACTCTTGCTCTTGCTGGCTGAGGCACTTTTGGATGCAGTATCGCCTTTCTGCGCCTGTTCGCTTTCTTCTTTAGCTTTTTTATCCCTCTCGTCCTGTGCGCTTTGTTCAATTGACGAGTCAATTTTATGGTCGATCTGTCTGTTAATTGCCCTTCGTACAACTCCGAACTGGGCGTGCGAAACATTGGGCAGCAGAATAATCAACGCCATGATGATAAGGATAGATCTTGTTTTCATATCAATGGAAATTATAAGGATTAAGCAGTAAATTTACAAAATCTAAACAAATATCTGCTGAGGAAGGTTCAAAAGAATCAGGGTTTATGAATTGGGGCTTTTGAGAAAGTCATCCAAATGCTATTTTTACCTTTGTGTCCTTTGTGAGACACTTTGTGATCCTTTGTGTTATTGATTTAAAATTAAACACGAAGGACACTAAGGTTAGCACTAAGGCACACAAAGGACTTTTTCAACACCCCCCAAAATGCGATGGGTTATGACGCTGCCACCTCAACCTGCGGTTCCTTCTCGCGGAGCACTGACTCATAGAGGGTTGCAAATGAGCTGCATATCCACATAATTGCCGGAAATATACCAACGATCATCATTATAAGTCCGAAAATCGCTATAAAGAATGAAGTTAAACCCATGAAAAAGATCTGCCATCCATGGCCTTTGGTTAGCTTCCAGCTCAGTTCAACAGCTTCAATGGGATCAAGCTTTTTATCCATCACTATATAGGATACAAATACAAGCCTGCATGCAATAATGATTCCAGGCACAATAAGTGCAAACATTCCAAGAATGATCAGGGCAAAGACCAGAAGGTTTGCAAGTACTATGTGAAGGTAGTTCTCCATAAATCCCTTTATCAGATATTCGAAATCAGGTTTGATCTTTCTGACAGCCTTTACAAATATTATATCGCCTCCGTATTTGAATACAGGAGCAACAAGAAATGCATACAGCATAGCTATCAAGGCAAAGAATGCTGCAAAAATCCCAAGTGAGGCAAGACCGAAGAAATGTTCCCAGCTTTTCTCATCCTCCCAGTTCCAGTTCCATGGCGCACCATGAAAATCAGATGGGCCAAAATTCATATTGAAAATCTTAAAAGGGGCAACTAAAACTGCCAGAATAACAATAACAAGGAGCAGTCTGAGGAAATTGTCAGTCATGACCCTCCATCCTGTTCCAAAACTGTTACTGAAACCCGGCACCAATTTGTATTCACTACTTGTTTCCATTTTCTAACTTATTAATTAAACTTTCCTGAAATTCTATGAAACAAAAGTAAACCATGTTTTTCCACCAGACTTCATACTAAAGTATTGATCTTAAACTTTCCTACTTTAGTATGCAGCCCACAACTTAAGTATTGGGTATTTTTATGTCGCTTGTTTATCGGCTAATTAATATCTTTATGAAATGCTGGATTATCTGATATACCTGATTTTTATTCTTTCAGTCGCCCTGGCAGCCGGAGGTGTTGTAATCTCATCAAAAATGAGAAACAGCTTTCGTAATGATATCTTTTCAACTTTGCTATATTACCAGGTCTTCATCTATACTTTCGGATTCTATGGAATCTGGGGCCAGGTAGCAATAAAGGCTTTTCTTGCAGATTACATCTCCACCGATCTCCTTCAAAGGTTGTCAGACATTGCGATTCTGATGGGTCTTCCTTTCCTTGTCTTCGCGTGGCTTATGTTTTTGAAGTTTTCAATAGATATTTCGGGTAGAAAATGCACTAACTGGTTCTCCTCCCTGTTCCTGGTTTTAAATTTCTCTATACTGCTATCAGTTGGGTTTATTTTAACCAAAGCAGGGATTGCCAGACCTGCATCGCTGATAAAAGATTATTTTATATTCCTGAATTTTTTATATTCACTCACTTCTGCGCTGCTGATAATGTTCACTGGAAAAAGATCCTCAATAATTCATGAACACGACAGAAAGATCATCGGTCCTGCGATCATTATTATTATGATATTGCAAATCTTACCTCTTATTTTCTACACTATCCAGCTTTATCTTGCTGCAATTTTCATCTTCACTTTCTTCGCCGGAAATACTTTCCTTCCTCTGTATCTAAAATATGGGACACTTCTGTCGGCATTTCCTGATGAAAATAAAAAAGATCTTTCACTGGAGGATTTCTGCAGAAGATATGAAATTTCACCCAGGGAAACTGACATAGTTCGGGAGATCTGTAACGGATTAAGCAACAGGGAAATATCTGAAACACTATTTATAAGCCTGCAGACAGTAAAAGACCATACGCACCGGATCTATACCAAAACTAATGTTAATAGCAGGGTGCGACTGATCAACCTGGTCAAAGAATCAATAAGCAGGTGAGGGTTGTCTTGCGGTCTTGCGGCTTTGCCCTCCGACTTCGCCAGACGTAGTCCGGCTTCGTCGGACGAAGTCTGAAGCTTTAGCGAAGGAGGGTCTTGGAGTATTATTCCATGAATTTCATGTAAATAATAACCGGGCCTCCGGTAAATTTGAGAGAGAAACTGTTTCCTATTGATTCATTGAGTGTTGCAACCCACCAGTTATCAATCTTTCTTCTGTCAAGAGAATATCTTAACCCATGTGATGTTATTTCAGTTTCAGGGTCAATTGAGAATATCGACACCTGCTGGCCTGGAACCGATGAAACAACTGAGCCCCCTGTAAGAGCCATCAGGATCCCGGTGTCAGTCACCATCTTAACCTTAACCTCCTTGACATATTCAGACAGGAGTGATATATTTCCAATTGTGTGGTCTTCTCTTTTACCAGTAGCACCTACGATAACCACTTCTCTGTAACCTCTTTCTGTACACCAGGTGACTGCCTTTGTGAGATCATTTGTATCCTGGCCTTCATCTTTGAAAATGCGGTCGTTAAACCTTCCGGCTATTGACTCATTCAGTGAGTCCATATCACCTACTATGGCGTCTGGTATATATCCGCCTTTAATCAGGTTTTCAGCGCTGCCGTCACAACAGACTATCCTTTCCGCATTTCTTATGTAACCCATAGGTATTTCATGCCTGGGAAAGGATCCGTCGGCGACGATTACTGTGTAGGATTTAAATTGAGTATCATTCATTTTTCCTTTATCTCTAATACCAGTCTAGGTATATCTCCAATAATAAATCTATCTGACGTTTACCCTGTTTTACCTCACTCCAACCCTTCTCTTCAGTAAGCCTCACCCCAGCACCTCTTCCCTGATCGTTTTCCTCCACGCTTTAAGCCCGGCAAAAGACATTACTCCGTAAACAAAGTAAAGAATAACTGTCGGATAAAGTCCCCTTGTTAAAAACAACCCCGTGGCAACTGTATTTACAACAATCCAGAGTAACCAGTGTTCATATATCTTTCGGGCAAGCATCCATGTCGCTATTATTGAAAGTGATGTGATAAACGAATCCATAACAGGAACAGGCGAATCTGTCAGCCTGTCCAGAACAAGCCACATTACCGCGAATAAAGGTATAAATACAATAGAAAGCATCACACCTGTACTCAGCTTTAATCTGGTAACCTGCAACTCTTCCTTATGCCCTGGGCCCTCCGCCCTGAGCTCTGAGCCCTGCGCCCGGCCTTCGCCAAGGCTTCGGCCGGCAACGCCCGAGCCCCTGGCCCACCAGTACCATCCTAAAATACTTATAACAAGATAATACACCTGCAGGCTCATATCAGCATACAGTTTGCCAGTGAAAAAAACCCAGATATAAACCGCTGATGTAATAATCCCTACCGGCCATAACCAGATTGTTTGCCGGATCTCCAGAATAACGTATATAATGCCCGCTAACGCTCCGAAAACCTCAATATAATTATTTATGAGCCAATCTTCTATCATTAATTCGTTGTTTCATTATCAGAATTTCAGACCAACCTTGACCATGAAGTTCGTCCCGGCCTGGGGGAAGTAGTACGACCACGATTTTTCAACCCCATCCTCATACCAGTTGCTGCCATAACCGTTGCTTTCATACACCTCATTGAGAATATTATTGATCAGGATCTGGAACTGAAGACCCTTAAGTTTTTTTAACTCAGGTTCGTAATCAAACCTTATATTATTGACAAAATAAGGATCAATCATACGTTCCTGGTTCATTGTATTGTCAACATACTGTTTCCCCACCAGCTTACTTATGAGATGCAACTCAGTTTCCTTACGAATCTTAAAACAGAGATCGCTTGCGGTGATTACCGACGGGGAGTAGGCAATATCAACGTCACCGATATTCCTGGAAAGGTACTGAGAGCTGCCGTCCGATGTGTTATAGTCAGTATAATACTCAACAAAATCTATGATCCTGCTCCTGCTGAGGGTCAGATTCATATCCCAGTTAATAAATTCCGCAGGTTTGATACCAGCAGTGATTTCCAGTCCCATCCTGTAGCTTTTTTCAACATTCGTCATAATTGAATAACCTACATCGCTTAGTTCACCAGTCGGTACCAGCTGATCCCTGTAAATCATCCCGTAAAAATTAACACCGGCGGAAACTTTCCCTGTTCTAAGCTTATAGCCAATTTCTGAGTCATAAAGCGTTTCGGATCCGGGAGCTGAAGCCGGATCTCCTGAAGCCTCCTTAAAGTCAGTTCTGGTAGGCTCACGGTTGGCCACTGAAAATGACAGGTATGCATCCTGGTTCGGAGTAATGGAATAAAAGATGCCTGCCTTTGGGTTGAAGAATCCAAAGCTATGCTCCTGTCCGATATCCTTCAGGTCATCATCAATACCCTTCATTTCATAAAGTATATGCCGGTACTGGAGATCTCCGAAGATGTTTATCTTCTCTGATAATGAATAATTTACCTTAGCATACAAATTTATCTCCCCTTTCCGTGAATTATTGAAATACCACTGATAATCCTTTTCAGTATTTCCGGCATATTGCATCCATATGATCTTTCCAAAGTGGTCACCCAGGTATTGGTTCATCCCTCCTCCAATTGTTGCTTCTAAACGATCTTTTCTGTATTTCAGGGAATAAACCAGCCCGTAAAAATCATTTGATATCCATTTCCGTCGGATAAGATCTGTAGTTTTTATTATAGTATCGCCGATTATAACATTCTGTAATCCATACTCCTGATAACTCTGATCTTCCCGGTATTCCTCATAATAACCTTTCCCTTTGGTATAATGCAGAGCTGTATGAAGTGATAGGAACTCACCAAGTTTCTGATTAAAAACAAGCTGAAAATGGTCCTGCCTGTAGTTATCGCTCTCGTTGTTATAATATTTAATATTTCCTGCCTCATCAGTATATTCGCCGGCAGGATTGTACCTCCTGTTTACTGTAAGCATCTCTTTGGGCACCCCCCACCAGCCAATACCGGTATGTTCTTCACCGAGAAGGATGTTTGCTTTTAACGTTGAATTCCCCGACCTGAATATGCCGCTGATATTTGCCGATCTGTGATCGGAACCTGTTCTTTCTATATATCCGTCACTCTTGATATCTGAATAGCGCATATTCAGACCAAATTTTCCTCCAAGCATTCCGCTTCCTGCTGAAACCATATTCTTCATCGTATTAAATGATCCCATTGAGCTGACTATTTCTGCAAAAGGTTCAATCTCAGGAGTGACAGTCTGAAGACTGATTGTAGCGCCAAAAGCACCTGAACCATTTGATGAAGTTCCTGCTCCTCTCTGAATCTGGATATTGTCGACTGATGAAGCCAGGTCCGGAAGATCCACCCAGAATACCTGCTGTGATTCAGCATCATTTAAAGGAATCCCGTCTATTGTTACGTTTATCCTGTTTGCATCAGTTCCGCGAATCCTGAGACTTGTGTAACCTATTCCGTTACCTGCTTCGGAAGTTTCCACAGAGGAGGGTGTAAGAGTTAACAGGTAAGGCATATCATATCCCGAATTCTGCTTTTTCAACATATCCTTTCCAATCGTTGAATATGCCAGCGGAGTGTGCTCCCCGGCACGCACAGCACTCACAAGAACATCTTCGGTCTGGTATGGCTTCTCTGTCAGTGAAATGTTCAGAATTATATCCCCTTGCAGATTAACATCCTCAACCCTTGTCTCATATCCAATAAATGAAAAGGATAATATATAAGCACCTTCCTTAAGTCCTGTAATAACATAAGTCCCGTCTGAATTGGTTTGCACCCCGATAAAAGAGTCTGCAACTGTTACACTGGCTCCGGCTAAGGCATTTCCGGAAATATCCATAACTTTCCCTCTGACCACCGGGCCGCTATCATTTCCTGCATTGATGCCAGCTGCAATCATAAAATTAATCAACCCCACACAAAAAAATCTTCTCATGACGATTAATTGGTAAATTACTAATACCAAAAAATGAGTCTGTTATGTGCGGCTGATGTGAAGGATACTCTTTTTTCCCTCCGCCGGCATTACCCGGATCAGGTTTAAGGGTATGATCTCAGCCCGTAGTATTAAGGCACCCCATTCTTTGATATTGCAAAGATAAGACCTTTTAAGTTAAAATATCCAACCAGTTGAACTCTATTTTAAATTTAAGGAATAACATCACTGATAGACACATTATTTATAAGGTGTCAGGTCAATTGTTTTTAGATTCAATTTATTTTTAAATTTGCAGATCGTTTAGAGGGGAAAAATGAAAACATTGCTTGAAAAGCTTAATTATAAAGGGACTGACAGGATTGCTGTATTGAACTCGGAAGAGAGTTTTACCTCTGCCCTTTTGATGGAATTCAGTACTTTAGTAATTGACAGGGAAATTGATCCCCGTTTCCCTTATGACTTTATTTTAATATTTGTAAGGAACCAGGCTGAAGTTGAGACATTCACACCTGTAGCTCTTCATAACCTGCTTTGTGATGGAATATTATGGTTCTGTTATCCTAAAAAGAGCTCTAAATCTTTCTCTGCAGACATTGACCGTGACCATGGATGGAAGAGACTTAATGATGCCGGATTTCATGGGATCCGGATGGTCTCAATTGATAATGACTGGTCAGCTCTGAGATTCAGAAACATTAAATTTATCAAATCAACTTCCGGAAGATTCGCAAAGTAAGATCGCTACCCTGAGAAGAGAGAGAGGGAGAATGGGAGAAGGGGTGATGGGGAGAGGTGGAGACTGAGAGACAAACAGAAAAAGGAAGAATGTATCATTTTCGGGAGAAGCAGCGGCGGTTAAATATCATTTTTTCATAGAATGATCAAAACAATCAGAATAGAAACTCCTCTTGGTGAGATGGTTGCAGGAGCAACGGATGACGGGATATGTCTTCTTGAATTCATCGACCGGCGAATGCTGCCAACTGAATATAAGGATCTTACCAGATTACTTAAGACAACACTGGGGGTGGGTGATAACATACATCTGGAATCTCTGAGGAGTCAGCTGAATGAATATTTCACCGGAGACAGGATAGAGTTCAATTTATCACTGATCACCCCCGGGACAGATTTTCAGCAGGCAGTATGGAAGGAACTGCTGAAGATCCCCTATGGCACAACAAGGTCATATCAGCAACAGGCTGATGCTTTAAGCAGGTCTGATTCCGTAAGGGCGGTGGCAAATGCAAACGGGATGAACAGAATATCAATTATTATTCCCTGTCACAGGGTAATCGGTTCAGATGGCAGACTAACAGGCTATGGGGGAGGATTGAAAAGAAAGAGATGGCTGCTCGATCACGAGAAAAAATATTCGGGTAAAGCTGTTGATCTGCTTCTCTTCTGATAATTTCTATAAAACCTTAACTAAACAATAAAGCAATGAAAAACAACATCTTACAGAAGATGATCCTGCCACTGGCAATTATCACTGGAATAATCCTGCTGACAGGATGCGCAAATAACGAAGCAGTTGAACAGTGCCTCTCAGGCCATAAATACGGATTTTTCGGCGGTTTATGGCATGGATTTATTGCCCCGTTTGATTTTATCGGGATGCTTTTTAACAAGGAGATTACAATGTATGCACAGAATAATAATGGAGGCCTGTATGCACTTGGATTTCTGCTAGGCAGTGGCGGATGGGGATTTTTCGGAAGCAAAGGTGCAAACAAAGTAAGAACAGGCCGCGTACATTTTCAGTCACATAAATTCGACAAGGCTGAAATAGTGGAGTAATGCCTCACCCCCTCCTGTCCCCCTCTCCCAAGGGCGAGGGGGATGAAGAAAAAAAAGACAACTTTCTCTTTTTTATTTATTAAATAATTGTTTTCTTTGCACATTGAAAAAACAGAAATGAAAATTGCACGCAATAATTGGTCCTGGCAAATCTTACTCTTAAAAACCTGGAGGTGAGATAGCCCTGCTATATTTTATAATATAACAACGACCTGTCGGACTCCCGTCAGGTCGTTTTGTTTTTAACCGGAAAAATTTAAAAAATGAGAGAATCAAAATTAATCACAACTCTGCATCCCTTTCCGCCTGGTTTGGCGGATATCATTACACCTGTTACTATCTATCTGAAGATCAGAGACAAATTTCCCAACACTATCTTGCTTGAAAGCTCTGACTATCACGGAAATAACAACAGCATGAGTTATATATGCTTCGATGTCCTGGCAGAGTTTAAAGCTGAATGCTACAAAATCCAAATAAACTTCCCCGACGGCAACCAGGAACGCATCCCCATAAAAGATAAGCATACAGTAGCTGAGAAATTCAATGAATTCCTCAAATCATTTAAAATTGAAAAGGGATCAGACCAACCGGGAATTTCTGCCAACGGGTTGTTTGGATACACAACATATGATGCAGTGAAATATTTCGAAGACATCAGGTTCAGGCACCCGGGAGACAGACGGTATGAGATTCCTGAAATATATTATTCACTCTACAGATATATAATTGCCATCAACCACTTTAATAACCGCATCTTTCTTATTGAAAATCTTCTCGAGGGTGATACCAGCAGGATTGAGGAGGTAAAAAGCCTTCTGCGAAACAGAAGCCTGGGATCATTTCAATTCATGTCACTGAATAAAGAAAAATCCAATCTGAAGGACGAGGAATATATTGAAATGGTGACAAAGGGAAAAAAACACTGCTTCCTTGGAAACGTCTTCCAGGTGGTACTCTCCAGGCAATTCAGCCAGCAGTTTACCGGTGATGAATTCAATGTCTACAGAGCTTTAAGGAACATCAATCCATCTCCATATCTCTTCTATTTTGATTACGGAGGGTACAAACTTTTTGGATCTTCCCCTGAAGCTCAGCTTATTATAGAGAAAGGATTTGCGAAGATAAATCCGATAGCCGGGACTTTTAAGCGTTCGGGTGATGATGAGGAAGACCGACAGCTGGCCATTGACCTTGCAAATGACATCAAGGAGAACGCAGAACATGTAATGCTTGTTGACCTCGCACGAAACGACCTTAGCCGAAATTCAGACAATGTTTTTGTGAAGACGCTCAGGGAGGTACAGTTTTACTCACACGTAATTCACCTGGTATCTGAGGTTATGGGCGAGCTTAAAGCCGGATTCAACCCGGTCAGGATTTTCGGTGATTCATTTCCTGCCGGGACCCTCTCAGGGGCTCCAAAATTCAAAGCCATGGAGATCATCGACTCACTCGAAAACCAGAATAGGGGTTTCTACGGAGGTGCAATAGGATATATCGGTTTTAACGGGGATATAAATCATGCAATTATGATCCGTTCATTTCTCAGCAGGAACAATACACTTTATTATCAGGCGGGAGCAGGAATTGTTGCTGCCTCCGTTGAACAAAATGAACTTAACGAGGTAAATAATAAGCTTGGAGCAATGAAAGCTGCCATAGCAATGGCCGCTGGTATATAATCTTTAAAAAAGCGAATATGAAAATAATGGTTCTGGATAATTACGACTCCTTCACATATAACCTGGTCCATATTCTGAAAGAACTGACCGGAGGACCGGTGGATGTCTTCAGAAATGATGAAATAACACTTGAAGATGCGGAAATATTTGATAAGATAATCATTTCTCCCGGACCAGGTGTACCTGATGAGGCTGGTATAACAAAGAAACTTATAAACCGTTTTGGTCCGTCAAAGAGTATATTGGGAGTATGTCTGGGGTGTCAGGCTATTGCTGAGGTGTTCGGGGGAAGTCTTACAAATCTTGACAAAGTGTATCATGGGGTTAAGACAGATATAATAGTCACTGAAGAAGGGGATAAAATATTCCATGATATCCCGCCAAAATTCGAAGCAGGCCGGTATCATTCATGGGTGGTAAATAAAAAAGATCTTCCATCCTGTCTGAGGATTACTGCAGAGGATGATGAAGGGATGATAATGGCTCTGTCACATATTGAATATGACGTGAAAGGGGTTCAGTTTCACCCCGAATCAGTTATGACGGTTCATGGGAAAAAAATACTGATGAACTGGCTGGAACTTTAACCATAATGCAGAAAATACGTAGTTATATATGAAAGAGATTCTTCAAAGATTAACTTCCCATCTTACCCTGGACAGGGAAGAAGCTAAAAATGTACTTAAAAAGATCGCCGGCAGCGAATACAACCCTTCACAGATCTCGGCCTTCCTGACAGTATATATGATGCGGATGATAACTGTGCATGAGCTGGCCGGATTTCGCGATGCCCTGCTTGAATTATGCCTCGCAACTGACCTGTCTGAATTTGATACCATTGATCTCTGCGGAACCGGCGGTGATGGAAAGAATACTTTTAATATCTCCACATTGTCGTCGTTTGTTGTCGCCGGTACAGGATGCAAGGTGGCAAAACACGGGAATTACGGAGTATCATCGGCCTGCGGATCCAGCAACGTGCTGGAATACCTGGGCTACAAATTTACCAATGACAGGGATACCCTGCGAAATCAGATTGATAAGGCAAATATCTGTTTCCTGCATGCCCCCCTGTTTCACCCGGCTATGAAAACGGTCGCACCCATAAGAAGGGAACTGAGTGTAAAAACATTTTTCAATATGCTGGGACCAATGGTAAATCCGTCTTTTCCGCATAATCAGCTTGTCGGAGTATGGAACCTTGAGACGGCAAGATTATATCATTATATCTACCAGCAAACAGATAAAAACTATACAATAATCTATTCACTCGACGGTTACGATGAAATCTCCCTCACAAGTGAATTCAAGATGATATCGAATCTGGAAGAAGATCTTCTCGATCCGGAAAAAATAGGTTTTCCGAGACTTAATCACGATGATGTTAAAGGAGGTACAACTGTGGAAGAATCGGTCAGGATCTTTCTGAATATCCTTGAAGGTAATGGTAATGAGGCGCAAAAAGCTGTTGTGATTGCAAATTCCGGACTGGCTTTAAAGAAGATGTTCCCTGCAAAAAGTCTGAAAGAGTGTTTTGCCCTGGCAGAAGATTCATTGCAGGGAGGCAAAGCGAGAGCCATGTTAAAAAAACTGCTGGAACTTTAGAAAATGAATATACTTGAGAAAATTGCTGCTGTTAAAAGAGAAGAGGTAAAAAGCAGAAAAATTACGGCTCCGGTGAGTATCCTCGAAAAATCTGCGTTCTTTAATAAGAAGGTCCCGTCTTTCTATGAAGCTTTGTCAAAACCTGTACCTTCAGTGATAGGTGAGTTTAAAAGAAAGTCGCCCTCCAGGGGAGATATAAATCCAGTCGCCAGCATCCCCGATGTTGCGTTGGGGTACCAGGATGCCGGAATAGCTGCAATGTCAGTCCTTACAGATGAAGACTTCTTCGGCGGCAGGAATTCCGATCTTCAGGAGGTTGCAGGATTGGTGAAAATACCGGTTCTGAGGAAAGATTTTATTGTGGATGAATACCAGGTTGTGGAAGCAAAATCAATTGGAGCGGGAGCCATCCTACTGATTGCTTCAATTCTCACCAAAAAGGAAGTCGATACTCTTTCCGGGCTCGCTCTTATACTTGGCCTGGATATACTTTTTGAGATCCATGACCTGTCTGATATTGACAAAATGAGTCAGAATATAAAGATAATCGGTGTGAATAACCGCAATCTAAAGACTTTTGATATAAGTATGGATAACTCCGTTGAGCTCTATCAGCATCTGCCGAAGGAATGCCTAAAGGTTGCTGAAAGCGGTTTTCAGACAGCTGAAGATGTTATCCGCCTCTTTAAAAAGGGGTATGATGCATTTCTTATTGGAGAAAGATTTATGAGATCGGGTGATCCGGGGAAGAGCGCCTCAATTTTTATAAATAATCTGAAAAACCTGGTTGAATGACTCCGGCAATTAAAATATGCGGAATGCGGGAAACCGGAAATATAACAGCAGCTGCTGAACTTATGCCAGATATGATGGGATTCATTTTCTATTCAGGTTCAAGAAGGTTTGCAGGTGAAATGCTGAATCCTGAAATAGTCTCAAATCTCCCTGCCGGCATCAGGAAAACAGGTGTTTTCGTTAATGCGGATCTTAATGAGATCACGGAGACTGTTTCAAAATATTCCCTCAATGCCGTTCAGCTGCATGGAGATGAACCTCCTGAATTATGCCGTATTATAAAAGATACCGGCATAGAGGTGATAAAGGCATTCCGTATCGGGGAGAATATGAATTTCTCATTCTGCAATGATTACATTGCCTGCACAAATTACTTTCTATTCGATACAATGACAATAAACTATGGCGGCTCCGGACAAAAATTCGACTGGAAATTTCTGGACAGATATGAAGCCGGACATCCGTTTATCCTGAGCGGAGGAATCGGCCCCGAGGACCTGGAAAAAATTGCAGACATTGCCAATCATGCCTTCTATGGACTGGACCTTAACAGCAGGTTTGAGATCGAGCCTGGTTTAAAGGATATTGAAAAACTGAAAAAATTCATTAACGAATTAAGGAATAAAAATAAACTATTATGAACGCGACATTCATTGCAGAAGAAAACGGATACTATGGAGAATTCGGCGGAGCCTATATTCCGGAGATGTTAAGGCAGAATGTGGAATCACTCAAATCTGTCTATCACGGTATCATTGAATCTGATGAGTTCAAAAAGGAGTTCAACAGGCTGCTTTGTGATTATGCGGGGAGACCTTCTCCTCTGTTCTTTGCCGGCCGGCTTAGTGCCAAATATGGTGCAAAGATATATCTGAAAAGGGAGGATTTAAATCATACAGGGTCACATAAGATAAATAATACAATTGGTCAGATCCTTCTGGCCAAAAAGATGGGTAAATCGAGGATTATTGCTGAGACGGGTGCAGGCCAGCACGGGGTGGCAACAGCAACAGTCTGCGCGTTGATGGGACTCGAATGTGTTGTCTATATGGGAGAGACGGATATGCTCAGACAGGAACCGAATGTCAAGCGGATGGAAATGCTCGGAGCCAGTGTGGTCCCGGCTACCTGCGGGAATAAAACTCTGAAAGATGCAACTAACGAGGCGCTGCGCGATTGGATATGCAACCCGGAAAATACTTTTTATATAATAGGGTCAGTTGTCGGGCCACATCCTTATCCCGATCTTGTCGCAAAATTCCAGTCGGTAATAAGTGAAGAACTTAAAGGGCAGTTAAAAAGCAAGGAAGGAACCGAAGATCCTGATATAATAATCGCTTGTGTTGGTGGCGGAAGCAATGCAGCCGGGATATTTTATCACTATATCGGCAGGGAAAAGGTGAGACTGATTGGAGTAGAAGCTGCAGGAGACGGAGTTCATACTGACAGAACCGCAGCTACAATAGCTGTTGGAGATACAGGTATTATTCATGGCAGCAAAACATTGCTCATGCAGAGCGATGACGGACAGATCACCGAACCATATTCCATCTCAGCCGGTCTTGATTATCCCGGAGTCGGACCTATCCATGCCTGGCTGGCAAAGACAGGCAGGGCAGAATACCTTAATGCAACAGATAAGGAAGCCCTTACTGCTGCCTACGAGCTTACACGTCTCGAAGGTATAATACCGGCTCTCGAATCGGCCCATGCACTGGCAGTCCTCGGTAAGCTGAGCCTCAAATGCGATGATATAGTTGTTGTGAATATTTCAGGCAGGGGTGATAAGGATATGCTGGCATACAGTGAGGCTCTGAAATTATTCACCTGACCGGCAGGTAATGATATTAGCCTATACCTAATTGACAAATCTTTAATTGAAATAATATGAACCGCATTGAAAAGCTATTCAAAGGCAAAAAAGAGAATATCCTATCGATATATTTTACAGCCGGATATCCCCTCCTGGATGATACATTGACGATAATAAGAGAACTGGATAATGCAGGAGTGGATCTTATCGAGATCGGGATGCCATTTTCTGATCCGGTCGCAGACGGGCCTGTCATACAGAGAAGCAGTGAAAAATCCCTTCATAATGGCATGTCCCTGAACCTGCTCTTCAGACAGCTCGAAAAAGTAAGGAGTGTAACAGATATTCCATTAATTCTCATGGGATACATTAATCCATTTTTCAGGTTTGGCATGGAAGATTTCATTAAAAAATGCAGTGAAACCGGCATCGACGGCACAATTATTCCTGATCTTCCTGTTGAAGAATTCCTGGGTTCCTATGCATCCCTTTATGAGAAGAACAATATCTTCAATATATTCCTGATATCACCGCAAACCCCTGTTGAAAGAATCAGATATCTTGACACGATTTCAATGGGGTTTTTATACATGGTATCAACCTCTTCAACAACAGGGATGAAAAAGGGCTTTGATAATTCCCAGACAGCATATTTCGGAAAGATCAGAGACCTTAATCTGAAAACACCCGGGCTGATCGGCTTTGGAATTTCTGATAAGTCAACATTTGAGCAGGCCTGTGCTCACTCCGGCGGAGCAATAATTGGAAGTGCATTTATAAAAGCGCTTGATGAAAAAGGAGATCTTGCTGAGAATATAAAGAGATTTATCAGACTTATAAGATGAATAAATGCCTGAGTCCTGTCCCCCTCTTTGCGGAGCAGAGAGGGGGATTAAGGGGGTGAGTTCATGGGAAAAAACAGGAGTGCAGATTCATTGGTCTCACTCTTTTATTGTAGATTTACATTCCAATAAACTTCAGTATAAATTTCATGCATCTGTCAGATGAAAATCATTATCTCATTTTTACTTATTACCATGACTTGTTTTGAGTCCTTTGCCCAGAATAAAGATCTTCTGCATTTGTGGCCTGGCAAAGTTCCCGGCGAATCAAAAGAGAAGCTTGCGCCTGTTACAGCAGCATCCGAAAATGACAATATTATCAGGATTGCTGAAGTCACTGATCCTGCAATGCTGGTTTTTCTTCCTGAGAAATCATTAAGAAATGGTGCTGCGGTTATTATCTGCCCGGGAGGGGGATACCACATACTTGCCTGGGACCTTGAAGGTACTGAAGTTGCAGCCTGGCTTAATAAAAACGGTTATGCAGCTTTCGTACTTCAATACAGGGTTCCTGATAATAAAGCCGGTGCCCTTCAGGATGTTCAGCGTGCCATCAGGATTATCAGGAGAGATGCTTTAAAATATGGAGTTGATCCGGAGAAAATTGGTGTAATGGGATTTTCGGCAGGGGGAAGCCTCACTGCCAGGGCCAGCACTCTTTTTAACAAACAATCTTATTCTCCGGTTGATAAGGCAGATAGCCTTTCATGCCGCCCCTCGTTCTCAATGCTGATATACCCGGCATACCTTGACCAGGGCCCGGAGTTATCCCTGACACCAGAACTTAAGCTAAGTGGTGATATGCCACCCATATTTATTTTTCAGACTTCTGATGACCAGTATGGCAATAGTGCCCTCGTTATGGCTCAGTCACTCCGGAATGCCAAACTTTCCGTTGAACTTCACCTATTGCCGGTTGGAGGTCACGGCTACGGACTGCGGCCCGGTAACCTGGCTGCTGAAACATGGCCGGCACTTGCTGAAAAATGGCTTCACCATATAATCAAAATTAATTGACAGTTATCAATAATAATCACGGCAAATTTTTCGGTCCTGTGCAGATATATATGGGTTATGTGTTCATTGCAGTCGGGATATTCTGCGCCATCTATTCACCATACATCATTTTATTTTTAATACCTGGTGGATTTATGGCATTTACATCTACCGGCACAATGATAGATATTGAGAATAAAAAAGTCAGGCCTTATACTTCCCTGTTTGGGTTTATCAGAACAGGAAAATGGATTGAGGTATCAGGGTTTTCGGGATTTAAAATCATGAAGTCAAACAGGAGATATACATCCTATAGCCGGGCAAATGTTCAGTTAGACATGAATATCAGTGACATAAAGCTCCTTCTGGTAAATAAGAATGGTACACGGAAAGTTGTGCTGAACAGATATAATAACTTTGAAGATGCCCGGAAGGATATGGATGAATTAAAGAACACTCTTTTTCCGCTGAATAATATACCTGAAATTCCATAACTGGTTATCAAACAGTGGCGATGCAGCAGCGAATTATAAAAATAATCAAAAGGCACCTTATACCGGCAGAAAATTACATCTATGGATTTGCCAATCTTACAGGGTTGCTCAGCAGGAAATTCGTGGGATTTGATTACGGAATATCGATTGGAAGAAAGCTTGATGACTCAATTGTGGACAATATCTCTGAGGGACCTACTATGGAATACTATTCCCATTACAGGAAGATCAATGAAGAGTTGGCTCTGTTATCCGGCAGAATATCTGCAGACCTGAATGACATTAACATTGAAACATTAACTATTTCTCCCACTGTTTCCACAGAGGAACTTGATACGATTTATTTCAAAACTCTCCGTACTGACCTGTCGCACAAGATGGTGGCCACCAGGGCAGGACTGGGATGGATAGGAAAAACAGATCTTCTCATCACAAAAAAATTCGGCCCGAGGCTTAGGCTTACTTCAATCCTTCTTAAGGACCCGGTAATTCCTGAATCAAAACCTATCGATATAAGCCGGTGCGGTACCTGTAATATTTGCGTTGATATATGTCCTGCAAAAGCTGCAAATGGAAAGATGTGGGATATAACAGTGGAACGGGAGGAGTTTTTCGACCCGTGGAAATGCCGGAACCAGTGCGCAGAATTCGGCAGGACAAAACTATCTCTGGATGCAAGAGTCTGCGGAATGTGCGTTGCAGCATGCCCGATTGGACAGGCCAATATCAATAACTGATAAAATGAACATATGAAAAATAAATTATTTGGAAATGAAATTGAAAGAATGCCTGATTTTGTCTTCAGGATAATGAAAGTACTTTTTATCATTTACTATTTTTTCAGACCTGCCGGAAAATATCTTCAGAGATTTGGAATTAAACCGGGATCCGTCGTGGTCGATTATGGTTGTGGACCCGGTTCTTGCATACGCGATGCCTCAATGCTGACAGGCGAAGCTGGAACAGTATATGCTGTCGATATACATGAAATGGCAATAGATTCTGTTGAGGAGCTTATCAGGAAACACTCACTCAAAAATGTAAGGACAATACTGACTGACGGCAACAGCACATCTCTGCCAGATGAAGCCGCTGACCTCATCTACGCCCTCGACATGTTCCACATGGTAAAGGATACCAAATCCTTTCTTAAGGAGCTTAACAGGATAACCCGGAAAGATGGCATCCTGATAATCGAGGACGGGCACCAGCCCAGGGCCCTTTCGAAAGAAAAGATCGTCAATTCCGGTTACTGGAAAATTACCGGTGAAGAAAAAAGATTCCTAAAATGCACCCCGGTTAAACCAATCGCCTGATACAAGTACAAATGATTCCCACAGAGGGAAAAGGTGCAGTACACCGTAATACTTGTAGGGGATAAATGATTATCGCAGAGGTAAAAGGTGTAGCGCACCGGAATATTATTAAAGGATGACTTTAAATATTGTTTCCTTAAATGGGGTCTGTCAAATACAATTAAACAGGATAAGATATGAGTAAGGTATTTTTAGTTTCAATTCTATCTATATTATTAAACTCTTGTGGTTCAAATAAATCAAGAGAAACCAACTTGAAGATTCAAGTTAATGTTATGGAAAAGTTAAGTAATAACCTGTTTAATGATAAATATGGGATTTACGACTCAGTAAGAATTGAAATGTCAAATAAGACTGATACTCTTTTTCGTTTTTGGTCCATGTCCTGCTCGTGGACATATAATTGGATCTATAATAATGAAAATATATATTTACAACGAATTGATTGTTTTGCTAATGTTCCCATTATTAGTGAAATAAGACCTGGGGGAAAAATTTCTTTTAATGGGATTATTCATGTTTCAGATACATTAAATTCTTTAAGCGAATTTGAATTTAAATTAGGGTTTATATTGGTTAAAGAAGAAGAGGTTATAAAATATACTGATTTTCGGAAAGTTCTAGACTATAAGACGTCTGAACAGAAAGATATAATCTGGAGTGAACCATTTAAGATAAACGAATAAAGTTATCAGGCTCTCTTCAGAGATTTAGAACAGCCACAATTCAGGATAATTCTTAAAACTTTAATCCTGCAAGCGGAAACCTGACCTGCAGTAAGTACAATCTCAGAGAATAATTATATTGCTGTTTTTACTTTTGGGACCGATAATGAAAGGGCAGAGGTTGCTCCAGCCCGGAGGGCTGCACTTCCAATAGCCACGATTCCACCCGTGGCAACTGTCAATCCAGTTATTCAACCCCGGAGGGGTTGACAATTTTCTATTTAAGTAATAGAAATAAATTAGACAAGGGTCGGTCATCCGTGTTTAGGAAGTCAACCCCTCCGGGGTTGTGGATTGGGGGATCGTCATTGAGCCCCGGGGTGGGACCCGGGCTATCAGAAGCAGACACCTCCGGTGTCAGGCAGGGATGAATCCCTCACCTGGATCAGGGTTACTGGAAGCAGACACCTCCGGTGTTAGTCTCTTTTCTATCCGTAGAAGTGAATGGAGACAAAAATTCCGCTGTCAGGCTCTTATCTATTCGTAGAAGTGAATAGAGACAAATAATTGCGGTGTCAGGCTCTTTCCATCCATAGCAGTGAATGGAGACAAATAATTCCCGTGTCTTTCTCTGTTTCACTTGTAGCAGAGTATGGAGATAGCTCATAGGGCTGCTCCCTAAAAAGTGCGGTTATACAAAAATCATCTGAATGATGCAGCCCGGAGGGCTGCACTTCCAATAGCCACGGTTCCACCCGTGGCAACACGCAATATAAATAATCAACCCCGGAGGGGTTGACCTCATTTCACCACTCTGCTATTAAGGTCAGCATTCCATTGCCGGGAACGGTAATGTCATTGGTGACCGGTTTTCCGGGAATTTCTTCCAGATCGCAGATACTCACAGCTTTTGGATTTCCTGGCCGGCCACGATAGTGTTACCTCCTCATCCTTCCCTGATACTGATCTCAGGCGGATCACCGTCCAGCCTGCCTGCTCGGTTGATTTTACAATCGAGACGGTTACAGAAGGAGAACCCTCCACTGCGACTATCGGATCAGAGATAGCATTTTTGTCAGCTGCAAGATGCACAAGTGGCTGAGCCTGTTCCAGTCCGAACCTGTTAGCCGTGGCAGCATCGTAAACGCCATGAGGCATAATCCTATAACGAAATGTAACCGGTCCATCCTGAGTGAGGGGAAAATTAGTGAACCAGTGGTTGTTCATCACCCAGGAATAAACAGTGCCATTTGGTTCCAGCTTCCTTAGCCACGGCTTTCTCTCTCCGCTCCAGGTCCCGGTCTGATTGGCTGTCATAGCTCCGCTTTCGGCAAGAGGGGCGTCAAGTGAACACCATGTTACTCCATCCTTTTCGTTTGAAATATCCATCCATCGTTGCATAGTAAGCCAGTTGCGGTTGCCCATGCTCCACTGATCCCTTTCAACCCTGACTATCCCCCATGGAATATCCATACGTGTTGTAGCCTGCTGGATATCAAATCCGAATCCAAAGTGGATACCGTCTTTATCCACAAGCGGCAGTTTATCTACAATATTGGTGATCTCGACCGATGGCTGGTTATATATGAGCCTCACTGTGCGTGTGACGCTCCTGCAGCCTCTTCCTTTTGATAAAACAGACAACTCAACCACAAGAGGTCCCTGTTCCTTAACTGAAATGGAAATAACGCTGTCAGCCACAGCGTTATCGCTGTCACCCGGCATCCAGCGGAAAGCATTTAAACCACCATTAACCTTTACATCTGAATAGTTTCTTCCCGATGCAAGTGGGATAAGATGGGTGATGTTCCCGGTTTCCCTGCTTAATGTAACTCTGAGCTGCTTGTTATTCAGTGTGGTTCCCTCGATACTGCAGCCATCAAATACCGGCTGTTCACCTTTTATAACACGATAATGGCGGGATCCGAATGGTGGAATATCTGAAGACAGAAAAACCAGTTCTCCGGTAGACAGTCTCTGAGCAAGCACATCAATTCCCTTATCATCAACGACACGGTTTCCTTTAGCGCTCTCTGCAACAGATAAAGTTATCAAACCGCCATGCATCCAGGAGTTGGTATTAAAAACCACTATACCCCCGTTTGAAGGTCCTTCAACCGGTCCAAGTGCCCCTGACGATCTGTCCGTTGCCGGAGCAATTGCCTTTTCCATCATGGCCTCAGTATGGTCAACAGCCTCCCTGAAATAGCTTTGCTTCACTTTCCAGATGGCATCCTGGAAGAATGGTTCTGTCGGGTTTTCAGCACACCATGTATGTTCAGTTCCGAGAGCTATGTAACGCCATGCCTCGTCGAAATCTTTCCTTGGAGCCGGTTTCCCGGGATGCAGCATTGTCCATAAAATTTCTGCCTGTACCAGTTTTTCCTTTGAATTCCTGTTTGCAGCAATTAATCCTGCAGCGGTGCCTAATCCATCAGTCCAGTATTCCGTAAAATCTCCCTGAACAACAGGAAGCTTCTCTCCATATTTTGTTTCAATCCTACTCATGATCTCAGTAGCTCCGGCAATAACAAGGTGTGGAAAAGCATACTCCGAATTCCATTTTTTCACTGCATCGGACAAATCAGCATCAAGGGGACAATTATCCCATAAAGACCATGAGACAACATAATAGTCGTATGGATAATCCTTCCTTTCTCTTTGTGAAAGAGCCTTTAGAAAATTGACATCAGCGCTACCTGTTTTTATAACCGCGGGTACCTTCTCGGGATCCCTCTGGCCGAACCATGGCCTGCCTGTTGCTCCTCCCTTTGTCATACTGCCGCTGTTGCCATAACCGCCAGGCTGAAAGAAGAGAACTTTTGATTTTTTATCGGGCCCTACCCACCAGAAAGGTTTCTCATCGAGTTCATGCGCATAGCCTGCTCTGGCAGAATTTGGCCAGCTCATAATATACTTTACTCCCTCCTGAGCCATTACAGGTACAAGGCCCCAGGAGATACCAGGTATATCCATCTGCTGGAATGTGTTCATCGGCTTTCCTGTCAGTTTTTGCATCTCCCTGCTGACGCGGAACATCTGGAACATCTCCTCATCATTACAGGCACTTGTATTTGTATTCAGATAGTTTGCGTCAATACAGAGGTAGTCTCTCTTTATTGCATCAAGAATCCGTTCCTTCTGCTCAGAAGTAGCTCCTTTCCAGTAACGCTCAAGCGGCCATGTAACTTCGGGATTCCAGCGATAGGGAGCACCGGGGGGATAATCTTTTGTGGCCTCCGCTAATTTTATCCCTTCATCGATGTTTGTTTTATGAAGGATCTCCACATTTTCCTGGGTATTTGTGTAACCTATATCAACATGGGAATGCGAATAGATATATACTGTCCATTGCCTCATCGGGGGAATGACGAAGCTCTTTTTCAGTTTGCTGAAACCCTGGCGCAGTGTTACTGTCACATTTGCCTCCTCCTTCAGACCAATACCTTCAGGAAGCAATACAGTGCAAAAGGAATATGCGGTATCAGATGCAGGAATATCGCTTATTTCCTTTTTACCCTTAACAGCCACTTCCACCTGCGATTTTCCGAGAAGCTTTGGTCCCTTAAGCTTAAGAACAATGACTCTCCCCGGTTTCCCATCCGCACGAAAACGGTAAAAAGGCTGTGCAATGCACTCCATATCGACAGGAAAACCCAATTCAACTTTCTTTGTACTCTGAGGATATGAGTTAATCCCCATGCAAAACGAGATAAATATCAATGCAAATTTTTTCATAAGGTTACCATACTTTAATTTTCTGTACTCCCTTCCCCGGATTCTCAAATGGTCCTGCCGAGGGATTTGATTCCGATCGTTTATTACCCGAATAATCAGTATCAATTTTTATTGGTGTGCCATCGGGGTTCTCGAATAATTCCCTGGGCATCTTGGCTTTCCCCATCAAAGCAGTGGTAACTAAATCAGTTTTAACATCTGTGCCTTTTTCGTCCAGAGAAAATTTCAAATAGACAGCGCTGCCCTCAGTTGTTATTTCAAGATCAGGTCTGAAATCACCATTCCTGATAAATCTTATTTCATCTTTATGAGGCATTGCTTTGTTATAATAAATATTTCCATTGATCCATACAGGCCATACCGCACTGTTGAAACCAACCATCCCGTAATGATATCTGGCATCTCTTTTATTCTCGTCCGGACCAAGTCCCAGGAAGATATTGTTCAGGCATCTGTAATCGCCTGAGAGAATTGTTGAGATTCCGGCTACCTCGGTTGAATGCGGCAGGTGATAAGGAGTATACCGTCCGGGTTCGGGCCACATTGCAATCTGACCGGCAATTAGATTATGTATGAGAGCACCTCCTTCAGACTGTGTTGTGATTCCTACCTCTGATAATAAGAGGTTGTTATCCACAAGAGTTGGACCATGGTTGACTTCCATGAAAAGATCTTCAAGGTCGTTATTGTACAACAGGTTTTTGGTAACACGTGTTCCCTGAGCCATCCAGTCAAGCCAGATCCCTCTTCCCACATCATGGATCCTGTTTCTCTCTATCTTCGTATCAATGGCTGCATGGAATTTAATCCCTGCAATCTCAGCACCGTCGAACTGTCTTTTTGTCCAGATGTTATAAATGTGATTATTCTCAATCAAACTGAAGGCTGCTCCCATACTTCCGCACATCCCGGTCTGCTCGCAATTGAAGATCTCATTGTTTCTGACAATGTGAGAACCGATATTCTCCTTGCTCCAGCCGTTTCTTAATGTCCTGAAGGTAACTTCTATATAATGAAGTGAGCCATCTAAACTCTGATCTGCCAGCCATACATTATGACCTGTTCCTCGCTCCTTCCCAAGTGTTATCCCAGAGCATTTTGAGTCGCTGATCACATTGTTTTCAATGATCCAGCACTTGTTCCAGTTAGTTGATATCATTCCAATCTGTTCAGCTGTTGGTGCTGCCCACTGTGTGGCCGCCTGGCAGATGTGAAATCCCCTGACTGTAATATAATTCAGTCCAGGCTTTTCAGGATAAAAAACTGTCCGTCTGGCACTTATCTCAACCAGCTCCTTGTTCGGATTGAACTTATGAAAATTAGCCCAAATGGTTGTATTGGCAGCATCGCTTTCACAATACCATGTGTAGGTTGATCCTTCCTTATCTTTCGTCCCTTCAAAAGGTGCTGGATTTAATACTTTCTCGAGCTTCTCCTTTTCATACAAAGACTTACCGTTAAGGAAAACCTCGCCGGTATGATGTATCCTTCCCTTATCACCAAACCAATCACCATATATCAAATCGTTGTACGGATTATAACTGCCGAAGAAGGTGTTTGGTATTGTTACTTTCCAAACACCCTCTTTCTCTTTTTTCCATCCGGTTATTACTTCTGAGCCTTTAATAAAGACTTCTTCACCAGGTGCTGCCTGGTAAACAATTCTTTCTGCATCACTTTCTCCTCCCTTGGCAGGATTGATCCATTCACGGTATGTCCCGGCGTGAACAGTTATTACATCGCCAGGCCGGGCCAGTTGTGCAGCATAATTTATTGTTTTAAACGGAGTGGCAGATGAACCATCATTTTTATCATTTCCATTGACAGCCACATGGTACTCCATGGCACCGAGTGTGGGTGAGATCAATATGAGCAGAACAAATAAGCTGAAAGTTAATGTTTTCATTATTATCAGGTTTAAGTTATTTAGCATTCTCAATTTTAACCATTGCGCAACCCCTTACCAGAGGTACTTCTATCTGTAAAGATCCGGAATTTTCCTCAGACTTCAGTGAAATGAATTCTTCACTGCCTGGATAAAGAGCTTTACATATTACATTCTCCAATCCCGGTACATTCCTTATATTCACCATAACCATTTTCCCCTCTCCTCCAAATACAACAGGAATGACATATCCCCCAGGCACCTTAAAAAGGTTCGCTTTTGCAATATTCCCGGCAACTTCAATGCAGTGAGGTGCAAGTATCCACTTTTTTCCCCTCATTAATGAGAGTAATGGTCCGTAATCCAGATACTGTTTATCAGTCCATTCATCGGGACGGATGGAATGGTCATTACCGGGAAACGGAGCCATGGGATAAACTCCCAGATAAAGATATTTCTGAAAAAAATTATCAGCTCCTTCGGCTTTAATCGGACTGCTGTCTGCAGTCCATCCCAGAGCAGGTTTATTGATACAAAGTAATGCTGTCAGGTTAAGGGGGACACCGGCATAGGTGAATTCATCAAATATTCCATCGATATTCTTTAATAAATCAAGACGTTTATCGTGGTTATTTACAAAAATCACTTTATTGTTACTATGCATCACTGGACTCAGATCCTTCATGAGTATTTTCCAGGAAGTCACCAGGGATCTCGCCGGACGGTCAACATACCAGCTTATTCCATCATCCCTCTCCTCATTATACATCCTCAGCCAGTCGAGGCGATCAATACAAATACCATCCGATGAGGGGATCAGATTAATGTGCTTACGGGTCTGATCAAGGAGGAAATCTTTGTATACGGTTTCTCCACAGTCTGTTACTATACCATCTTCCCATGTAAAATATGCCCCGCCCTGCTTCGTTTTTGCATAAAAACCCAGCTTCTCCTGCGGAACACGAAGCGGCACCTGAAGAATAGCACCATTGAGTTTTTTAACAAGAAAATCGTTGGCGCTCTTCCATAAATCCGATTCTGCAGAAATTGTAACAGGTTCCAGAGGATATTTCATCCTGGCACCGAATTCAGTAACATTGAAATAGCTGAGAACATGGAAACCAAGATTTTTCATCTTTTGAGCATAGTTCTGCATTGCTGCAACTGATGTCGGACTTCCTCCAAACCTTGTCCATGTTTCATCCCTTGCAACGGGAGGAATGAACATACCCATGTATGGGAAATCGAAGCTGGCTCTCCAGTTAACACTGAAAGCCATTTTTTTCATTTTTGCCACGTCAAAATCCACATCAGAATCTGAATACCCGCCTGTGCCAGCCATTTCATCCGCAGCCGGATTTGCAGGATTAAAATACTCCGGATAAGTATTGCTTATCCACCTTATCCCTCCCCGCCAATCCGCCTCATGGGTGATAATATCAAAAGAAAACTTCAGAATATTTTTATCAGATATACGGTTGAACAGCCTGTTGAATGTTATTGTCCCATCCTCCTTAACCTGCATTGTAAGATCAAGTATGTCATCATCAGGATTCAGTATAATGCTTATTCCTTTATCTGCCTTACTCTCAAGCAGAGAGACCATTGGGATGCAAAAGAGATCCCACTGGAACGGGATGAAGGCAATTCCAGGCTTATCATACCGGAAATATGGCGCACCATAGAAGAGTGTATCGTTGAAAAACTTCCTTGACAGGAGAGGATCTGTCCAGGTCTGATCGGCATTGTTGATTTCGGAAGAGGTACTTCCCTCATCAGGTAAACATTCTTTGCTTATTCTCGAATCACCCCAGGGAATCCATATTCTGGATGAAGCCTTTGCTTTGAAATTTATCCTTGTAGTGATTTCAGTTGTCCATGGGTCGCCTGTCCCGGTAATTTCTATCTCACAACGAAGGGAGTTGCCTGCAGGTCTGAATCTTTCTGTCAGATAAGCGGAAAAACCGGAAATGC
The DNA here is from genome assembly GCA_963782945.1 of uncultured Bacteroidales bacterium. GTDB lineage: Bacteria > Bacteroidota > Bacteroidia > Bacteroidales > VadinHA17 > LD21. The sequence continues at coordinate 150,176 of CAWALO010000002.1, read as the reverse complement.
TGTTCTTCATTAACCTTTTAAGTTCAACCCCGCCATCTGGCAATGTCATTAATTCTACTTTACCGGTGTTTTCACATCCTTTCAGGGAGGCAGATATCATTACGGGCCAGGTGAAAATATTATCTTTTGCCTCACTGAGCGATATCAGTCCTTCAGATGTAACAGCCGCATTCAGATCTCCTGAGCTGATCTTCAGTTGTTTTTTCTGTGCATATGAAAAAGCAGAAGTAAATAACAGGAGAATGAAAAGGGAGAATCTGTATTTCATACTATTTTTCATCTTAAGAAATGAATTTCAGATAAAGAGTTAATTGCAATTTTAATGATCATTTGATATCTACTTGTTTCGGGCAATCAGTTTTACCTCTTTCAGACATAAACTATAGCAGCTGCCTTCAGGTAACGACCTGATTTTTTGGCCATCCCAGTCACTGGCAAAGTTCGCTGAATAGCAGAGCCAGAAGTTATTGCCATTGGCACTAATGAATTTTGAAGGAATATTTACAAAATATGCCTGCTCGCCAAAATGCTTAAAATACTGAACCATTTTCCATGGTCCGGTAATTTCGGCTGACTCAAGGATATAAGTATTAAAATATCCTCCGGTCGTACCTCCGTCAGTGACACACATCAGGTAACGATTTAGCGGTGCATTGTAGGTCATTGTTACACATCCCATATTATCAGGCCATGAAGCAATCGGCTGTATCTGGCTGAAATCGTTTGTCCATGTTTTTCCATTCCAGAACTCATATTTTGAAGCATCATTCATATTTTCTATTCCCGGAGTTACACGGACAATATAAATTTCATCGCCTGTAATCCAGCTGTCATAACCAAAACGCCTGTCTTTTGAATTGCTTGCCCCGTGTGCCACAAGATATGCTTTTCCATCAGGAGAATGTTCCGAATTCTTTCCAAAGTCAACAAAATGCGGTGCTCCTATCTTGACAGGTTGTCCGTCACGGGTACGCTCATTGAATAATGGTTTATCAGGTGTGCAGGGTGTTTCTGTCCATGTTTTACCATAATCATCCGACCATCTAAAGCCAACGAATGGTCCCATCCAGGGCCAGTTATAAGTTATGCTTCCCTTTTTGATGACCTGACCTCCATAGAGGCAATAGGTACCGTAGTACCATATCCCGTCATACACCAGTGAACCGCATGGGTACCTGCTTTCATAAGGATATGGATCTGATTTGTATAAAGCTTCATTCATAATTGTCAGATTCATCGGGTCATCGCCGGTTAAAGTTGCGATGCCGGTTGTGGCATCTTTTCCCGCCGAATTTGACTGAAGATCGCGAACTTTCCCATCTGTCCATGGTGAATACAGATTTCCGTCTGATGCCCATGACGGATACCAGGTATCTGATGTGATCCTATCATTGAGGTAGTTTTTAAATCCGGGTCCAAACTCTATTCCGGAAAAATCCTCAGATTGGACAAATGGACAATTCGCTGGGATAACTGTTTGTGAAGTGCCGCTGCCTCCTCTTTCTGAGGAGGAGCATGACATACCAGACATCAGAAAGCAGGCAATCGTGAGATAAAGTGCAGTTTTCATAATATTATATCATAGATTGAATTATTTGATCACATTTTTTTGATGTTTTCAGGTTTTCCTACTGATTTGAACTCAATCCCAAGCTTTGTAGATGCAGGACCAGTGAATTCACTGCTGACTACAATTTCAGAACTTCCTTTTTCAAGAACTGGAATTCTGCCTTCATAAATGACTTTTACCTTCTTCCAGAGTCTGTCGCATAAGTATACCTTCTGGCCATCACACAGCAGACGCTCGCCAGGTTTCATTATAACATTCAAATCCATAGTCTGATAGTTATTGATTTTGAACTGAATAGCAGACACAGTTGATGACATGCCGGGTTCAGACGATAAGGCTGAAATATAAAACTGAAGAGGCTGTTCCTCAAATGGATTACTTACATTGAATTTAGAAGAAACGGGTTCTCCCGTTTGTACATCTTTGTACTTATGTTCGAATCCGCGGGTAAGTTTGACCGGATACAGGTTCCAACTGTCTTCACCGTTTTTCTCAAGATGAAACTCATTTTTCGGATCTTTCATCAGTTCCTTCTGTTCTGAAGTAAATGAGCCTGATCTTCTTGCTTTCTGCCATTCGCGGATTGCCTCAAATAACTGATCCCTGTAACCGCTTTTTTCAATATTCTCATCAACCCTCAGCAGGTAACCTGCATTGAATGCCGCACTTCTGGCCTGGATCCACTCAACCTCCTCAGGACGAAATTCAGGATTTAAAGTGAACCATCCAAGCATCCCGGGCATCAGGTTCCTTTCAAAATAGCGCTGATTTTCGATACGGTAATTCACCTGGCTCTCCCGCAAGGCGTTATACCAAGGTTCACCCCAGTTCATAAAAGCATAGATGTGCCAGTAATAGTGAAATGTACCTGCACCGCAGGTTAGCCGGTACCTGTCAAGGTTTTTATACCATGTATCTATAAACCGTGCGGCACCATAGGTGCCATGCCCGGTCGGAGACTCACCTCCAAACCCGTCAAAGTCCATAAGGTCAATGCCTGTTTCATTGCATACCTCAGCAAGCCTTTTAGCATAAACATCCTGAAGTTTGATGTCAGGGTAAAAGCCGCTATAGCTATCATTTGTCAGTTTATCAATTATATCGCCGGATCTGTGAGCATCCTTTTTTGTGCCATATTGACCTCTCAGGCAGTCAATCAACCGCCAGGGCTCATCATCCGATACTTTGCGGTAATTCACCAGCTCCTTCCCTATTTTGACTGTATGGGTGGTCCCCAGGTACCTGAAATATGCTGGTTCCCTGATATAAATAATATCATCCTCTGAGCCTGTATCCTTTGTCAGGACTGAACTGCCTGTTTTGCACAGGCTGTCGGAAGGAACCGGTGTGACATAGGGATCATTTTTGCCAGTGAACATTGTAAGTGTATGAACACCAAGAGAAATACCTTCTTTCCTTGCCGTCTCTGTAACCATCATGATATCCTTTAATCCTCCCGGGAATCTTTTTTCAGAGTATCCGAAATGACCCCAGCTCCTGAAAATATCCCCTATGTGTATCAGTCTGAAACCGCACTCTTTTGCATATTTTATGCTCTGCAAAGGATCACCCTCGTTAAGCAGATACGCTTCGCCGGGAAAAGCGGATCGTTTTATCCACACCCCGTCAAACATAGGATGAGGAAGTCCTTCTCCCATCTCTATCTTTTCTATAATATCCAGAGTCATTGGTTCGGGACAACCAAACATTGCAATTGCACTTCCGGCCAGGTCTGCATCAACGGGCTCGGCATACTGAGTATTGTCTTTATTTCCAAGCCAGTTTGTTATTACCCTCCCCGCCCTGCGGTCTCTTGAGAATAGTTGCAGATCGCTGCCGTAAGGTTTCCTGACAGCCGCACTGCCCCGGTACAATCTTATATAATCGGGCATATCACCCGTAATATTTACATTAACCTCCACCTTCTTCCCTATTTTATCTTTCAGTGAATCTGGCAGTTCCTGTCCGGGAAGAGGTTCAATTACCCCACCCCCACCACCATTGTCATCCCCGTCAGGAAGCCCCTCAATGGTATTTATGTTTAGTGCCTGCATCCCGAATGCAAAATCCTTATTTCGAACCACACAGATTGTTTCGCCGATCTTCTCACCAATTGATGTCGGATATGGTCCCCATAAAACAGCTTCAACTGCACTCCGGGGTTCAAGTGACAATAATTCAAATCTCAGGTATTCCCCCCTGACCTCTGCGCTTATTATAGCCTGTGAACCATTCGGGTATTTCAGAGTAATTCTCTTCTCTTGAATATTGAACTCTGCTGATGAAGGCTTGATATAAACTGAATCACTGTAAAGCGCAAGTAGGGGTGACGATTCTCCCTTGGGCAAATATTCGGCAGATTTTTGCCTGTCAAAAAAGCTTGTAATAAAACCTTTGTTATTAATACCTACTTTTAGATATGTAGTTTCAAATACTATCTTCTCCTTTGAGCAGGAGATAAAAGAGAAAATAAAGATCAGAGGGATCAATTTTTGAAGATTGTTTCGCACAATAATTTATTATTAAAAGTTTATTACCATTGCCTTTGTGTCCTTTGTGAGGCACTTACATTGCTATTAACTCCTCCATCTTTTTAATATCAAGATATTCCTCATCCTCGTCATCATATAAGCCGTCAAGCAGAAGTGTTTTATCCTTTGCCTCCTGTAAAATTGACCGTATGTCTTCATAATGTCCGTATTTATGAAGCGGCATATTTAGGTTCCACAATTTACCATAAATATCTTTTTCAGGAGCGCCGATGAAAAGAATTGAATACTTAAGCTCCTTGAATATTTCAAGGTTTGCTTTCAGATTCTCCGGGTCGGCTGTAAGCATAGCGAGTGATGGTGCAATATAAAAGTTGGGTTCATTCACCGATAGCTGAAGATCCTTTGCTTGTTCGGGCCTGTCTGAATATTTGCCGGGTACCAACCTCAGATGCACATCTATTTTTCTGGCTGCGGCCATCAGACAAATCGATTTCATTGTATTTTTGAGCGATGCTGAAAAATCCTCTTCTGTAAAGTTGTTCTCAATGGTACGATGAGTCGTCAATATCAGATCTCCCGCACCAAGCAGATCCATCTTTTGAATTACTGATCCGATTAGATCCATACTTTTCCGGTACTCTGCCGAATCGTTATTTACAATACGCAGATCAGGGAATAGATTGATCCCGGATGAGAGATCAACATTTATTTTCAATCCCTGACTCTTAATCCAGACAGATTCCTCAATAAGAGCAGATTTTTCTTTTGTGGAGAGATATTTCCAGTCGACTGTTATCCTGTCGAAATACTGAAAAAATGTTGGTCGTAAAAGGATCTCCCTCTTAACAGAGGTTATATTCCTTAATGGAAGTCCCCTGTTTACCGGATTTGGGACTGGTTTTATATAAGGGATCTCCTCAATATTCTCATTTCCGATCCTGACATTGAAAATCCTGATATCGCCACCTGCAATGGTCTTTCTGCTGTTGCTGCCTGGATCCTGACTGACACTCTCGGGCAAGAATCCTGTCAACTTCCTTTCAGAACGGTCTATCGGCAATTCAGTTATTGTCAATGCGCTCCCGTCAGATGCAGTAATGTCAAATGGTTTTTCATTCCATGTATTGTTGGAGATGGCTACAGTATATTCTCCTGCATTCTTCCGGCAGGTGATCAGACTAATACCATCAATTGGGTTAAATATGCGAGTGCTCTTCAATATTTCGCTTATAATTAACTCAACATGGCTGAGAAGAGGAAAAGGAGACTTCATATTTTTATCTATTCCCGGATTATCGGTATTACCCTGTTTGGAATTAATACCGAACTGCGAAGCCAAAACAGTCAATGTCCCATTTCCATAATTTACCTCTATTGCCAAAGGAATATTATCGGATGAAGCCAGGAGTTTTGAGTCAGAGGGAGCAATTATAACTCCGGCTGTGAATCCGGATTTTTCCGTCACTCTTTTTTCCCCGATGGATATCTGAGCATTTTCACCAAATTCAATATTTTTTTGTCCGGTTTTGATTCCACATAGTCCATCCGGAAGTGTCTCAAGGTTTCCGGAAGTGATAACCAATCTGCCTCCTGATTTAACATATGCGTCAAGCTTATCTTTTATTTCATGACCGCCTTTGAGCCTGCTGCCTATTATTATTACCGGATACTGTTGCATCAGCCAGAGAGGACAGTCACTTAATAAACAGTCTGCTGCATCGCCAAAAGGAGTTTCTGTAATAAATCCGGTCTCATCATGAAAGAAAGAAGCATCCTGATAACCCGGATAGAGCAGATTCAGTATGCCATCTGTAAGATAATCACCTTCATCATATGGAAGGTTTCCCCATACCTTAAAGATATCTTCAGTATAGAGATGTCTTGGAAATGACCATCCGGAGAAGAAATCCTGCATCACAGCAACCGGGGTGTAAAGATTTCCCGGATTCCCGTTTTTTGAGACCCAGCGGTTTGCAGACTGCTGGATCTTCCCGACAGGACTAAGCTCATCCTTATCATTCAAAAAAGATGATTCAAAACCTACAGCTACGCAGTTGTACATTATATGACTATAGATAAGACGTTTCAGAAGGCTCAGGCTTGTTCCTTTGGTATCGCCTCCATTATAGTCAGAAACACCCGAGTAATTTTTCCATCCCCACCTGTTCCAGACAGATGCATTTCCGAACCAGGGAACACCATATTGCTTCCCGGCTCCCCTGATGAATGAGTAATAGATCTGTGTATTTGGCAATCCCTGTGCTGTTTCTGCCCCAATCATGGTATAAACACCCTCTTTAAGGAAATAATGGCCGAAATTCAGAGAAACCAGTGTAGCCATCTTATTACCAAGCCTGTCTGTAAGGCCCTGAAAATGATTTTGGAAATTCAGGTATTGCTGTTCCCTGACTCCTCCTGAAGGATACATTTGGCTTGCGTAGCCACCAACATACCTTCCATCCTGTTCTCCATTGTCCATCCCCAGCCAGTGATCACCAAGCTCTTTTTCAAACAATCCGGGTGTATTATCGGGTACGACGAATTGCTGCCAGTATCCTCCCGGACCTGATCCCGGCACAAAACCCCAGATATCAAACAGATACAGATTTCTTCTTTTTAACTCCTGTACAACTTCAGGCAGATCATTACGATAGATAAGCGGATAAGATGGCCATATTATGTTTCCAAGGCCGTATTTGACAGTATATTGGTCAAGTAATTTTTTGTAGTCTCCGTCGAGTGAGCGCAAGGCCATGAACTGAATATGGTTGCCAAAAGTGCCGCTGTCAGGAGGTTTGACCTTTCTCCGGTTATCATCCGGATGCTGGCGCGGATCCATCGGAAAACTGTAAATCCTTATCTTATTATCAGGTTCATTCTGGGAAAGACCTTCAATACAGGTTGCTGCCAGCAGAATATTGATAAGCAATACCTTGATCATAAGCCTTACTATCGTTTAGTTACCGGTTTAAAATGAATAAATCAGATCCTGAAATTCCTGGTACTCCTGACTGTTCCGAACGGGGTATTTACCAATGATACTTCAAGTGTATATTTTCCTTCCTTAAGATCACTTCGGGTTGTGAATGAGACGCTATTCTGTCCAAATGATCCGACTGTGATCTCCATGGATTTTTCAATGACTGCTTCATCTTTTTCCAGTATCCGAAAGATGACGGTACCTTTCCATTCTTCTTCAAGATCGTTTATTACAATCACCGGAATAGTAATTTCAGTTCCCTTGTTAATTTTATCATCCCAGAAATCTATCATTAAGCCAATTGGAGAGAAAGCGTCACGTACATATTTATAGAATTGAGGCTCCCATGTCAGATTTTTAAGATCAATCCAGTGGTCGCATGTCTGGCCGTCAGGCCTGCCATAGCCAAGCGCTGTGAAATGCAAAACACCGGCTGCTTTCCTGTGGCAGCGCCAGAATTCAGTTTCAGCAGCTGTATATTTTGCATAAGTTTCCCAACGGTCTTCAGGTGTCGATTCCCTGCCAAGAAGATTCTCATAGAGTTTTTTTGTAAGAGTGGTAGGGCTTCCGTCGCGGTTAAGCCAAAGCCAGCCATATTCGTTAATAATAACAGGATTTGTGCCCGGGTTCTTTATATCATTGCCTTCAGGTATAATACTGGCTTTTGCAATGTCCTTCAGTTTAAAGTCAGGATTCTGAAAATGATAGGGATGAGATTCAAAAATATCTTCGGGACCACGGGTTACACCATAGCTGTTATCCCAGCTCCGGCGAGACAGATCAAGTGGCCGTACCCTTGCTATTGCTGTGTCGATTGAAGGATCTGTCAGTCTTGTTTCATTGCTGGCATCCCAGACAACCACACTTGGATGGTTCCATCTCTCTTCCATCCATTCTCTGAATTCAGATGCCAGTTCATCACTATTCAGATTCTTGACCCATTTGTTCCATGATGGTGTTCCATACCAGATAGGGAATTCATCCTGGATCAGAAAGCCTTCCTCATCAGCAATATTATACCACTCTTCAGGAGGAAAACCAATGCAGTTCCTGAAGGAATTCCAGTACATATCAGTCTTAAATTTTTTATGCATCCTTCGAACCCAGTCATAATCCCATGGCAGACTGTCGCATAAGGGATCTTCAAAAAAACGGTAGAGGGTAATATTTGTACCTCTCAGGAAGTATGGCTTACCATTGAGCATTGCCTGATGAGTTTCAGGATCGAAATGAAGTTCTCTCATTCCAAACCTTGTCGTGTATGAATCAGATGCAGTTGTAACTTCAAGTGTATACAAAAAAGGTTTTTCGGGTGACCACAGAGAACAGTTCTCAATTGGAATGCTAATATCTATCGTATTGTCGCTGCCGATACCAAAGTCCAGTTTACCGGTGGTAAAAGCTCCTGCGACTTTCCCCGATGCAGTCTCCCGAATCAGAAATTCAACTCTTGAAGAGGTGGGCTTATCCCCGCTATGGATTTTTGCCTGTATCCTGGCGGCCTTTTTCTCAATGTCAGGGGCAACCTGGACATTTTTAACATATGGCGTTCCGCTGAGGATCAGATCAACATTGTCAAATATTCCTGAGATATAGCGGACTTTCTCATAATCAAAACCATCAGGCATATCAGCCGGCATTGAACTTCTGCTGGCTCCAACAGCAATTACCAACTCATTATCGCCCTTACGGATGGCTTTTTTAAGATCAAAATATCCGGGAGTGAAGCATGGCAGATGTTCCCCGATATACATTCCATTAAGATATACACGGGTACCGAACATTGCCTTTCCAACCTTTAGAAGAGCAACTTCAGGAATATCCCTGGCTATATTTACAATGCGATGGTACCAGTAGGTATCCCTGAGACTATCTTTCTGATGGTAAAACAATTCAAGATTATTGTCAATTGTCATTCTGTCCGGCACAGGCGGAGCCGGATTGATAAACGCAGGTTTTGCAAGGGTTACCAGACCCGGAACAGTTATAGTCCGATCAAATACAGATGGAACTGCATCTTTTCCTCCGTCAGTTATCTGCCATGTTCCGTTCAGGTTTATTGTGTCACGTGTTATTTCGTTTTTTGAGCATCCTGCAACCAAAATGATGCACAGTGATAAAACGAGTAAATCTCTGTTTTTTTTCATGTCTGCCACGGTTAAAAAGTAATATCAGGTATAATGTTTAGAGGTATTCAAGGGGCAATTTCCAGGGTGACCGGTATTCAGGAACTGAAAGCTTTATAGCTTCATTGTCTCCGATTATTTTTTCACTGTCAGGGTCAAACCTTATTGAACGTCCGAGTTTCAATGACAGGGTGCTGAGAGCAAGAGGCACATCAATCTTTACATGATATCCCGGGTTACAGGAAGGCTGTTTTCGCGATCTTATGCATTCAAGCCACTCCAGCTCATGTCCGGGGGAAGAAGGGATGGACTTCTGAGGAGTCTGCATTCCATCCATCCTGTTACCTTCAGGCAGAATAAGGTGATTTTCATAATCGGTCTGCAGTGTGCCGTTCACACCATGAAAATAGATTCCAAGCCTCCTCCTGCTTTCCTGTCCCCGTAAAAAGTCAAAGCCATAGCTGTTTGTAATGGAACTCATCCATGTCATGTTAAGACCGGGATATCTCATTATTACCTCGTGATTATCATAAACATCGCCATCATCTTTCAGGATAAACCGTCCACCGGTTGCACTCACCTCCAAAGGAAACCCCAGGTCAAGTGCCCAAATTGGAAGGTCAATAATATGCGGCGCCATCCCCGGTGTCCATCCACCGCTGAAATCCATCCAGAAGCAATGGTAGAATGCATCCTTAACCAGGTTTGGATTGAATGGCTGCATGCGTGCAGGACCGACCCACATATCCCAGTCGAGGGTTTTGGGAAAATTCATGCTGTTATTCCCTGAACCAATGCCATTTGGAGCTTCATTCATTACAAAAAAGGTGCGTACAGAACCTATCTTCCCAAGGTTTCCGGAGCGTATCAGCTCAACAACACGCCTGTAGTTCTCGCTTGCATGGATCTGTGTCCCGACCTGGCAGATAACATTATGTTTCTTAACAGCATTTCTGACTGCGAGGCTTTCGCCTACATGCATTGTCATGGGTTTTTGCAGGTAGATATCCTTCCCTGCTTCGGATGCAGCAATTGCCATTATGGCATGCCAGTGGGCCGGTGTTGCTATTATCACTGCATCGAGGTCCTTCCTTTGAAGCAGCTCTCTGAAGTCAGTATAGCCGGTACATGAGTTGCCGAACTTTGCAAGAACAGGATCCAGCCTGTCCTTCCAGACATCGCATGCAGCAGTAACCGCCACATCTGGCTGTGATGAACATATATCAAGGCTTACATTACCCAGACCACCACAGCCTATTATGCCAAGATTTATCTTGTCGCTGGCAGAAACCTTCTTACCTGCCGCCAGGGAAGATTGCATGATAACAGGCGCTGCAATTGTGACGGCACCAGCTGTTTTGATGAACCGGCGTCTTGAATAGGATTGGTTGGAATTCATGATTTATTAGTATTAAGTTGACAGTTAACAGTTGGCAGTTGGCAGTGGACAAAGAGCAGTTGGCAAAAATGTGACAATTATCTCTGCTGTTTTTGAACTTCTGGAATTGTAAAAGTCAATTCCGGTGCATCTTCGCTATTGAATTCATCCCATAACTTCAGTGCAACAGCATCATCAGGCTTCATTCCGGAATGGACAAAAATCCGGTATCTCAGAATCAATGGAACTCCCTGGACAAGTTTATATCTTGTGCCGGATTCCGGGAAAGTGGGTTGTATCCACGAAAGATCCGGATATTGAATATACTCACCCGGGTAATCAGGATTCTTATGATGCTGCAAAACTAACAGCCCTGATTTAGTTTCTGATCCGGCAAATAATCCGCTAAGGTCTGACCATGCTCTTGCCGGTTTATTGATTGAAGAATCCCTGTAAAACGATATCTCCTGGAATTTCGGTGTCTGCATCCTGATATTGAGCCCTCCGTAAAATTTAGTCTCACGCCGGGCTAATGTTATACTATCTCTCATTGCCACAAACCTGAATGCCAGATCGATTATCCTGCCATGTCCGGATTTACTATAAGCCCTTATCATGACAACTTCGCGGACAACAGGTATGCTATCCTTCCACATCCAGATATTTTCTGCCTCCACCTGGGCATAATCAGGGCCATTTTCTAATTTAAACGTACCGGTTGGCCTTGCAAATACTATCTGCAAAGCATGAAGATCACCTAGTTTATTGCCAAATTCCACTTCAGGCCAGGCCCAGTATATTCCCCGATGATGCGGATGGTCCTTTGACCAGTCGCGTGTCAGTAATTCGCCCGAAAGGCCATAAACGGGATGTATGTAGTTACTCCGGGGAACTGCATAAATACTTGGATTGGCCATAAAGGTATCATTGGCCTCCCGTCTGTATTGATTGGCCGGCATGGTATCTACTGCATCTTTCTCGTATACAGTACTATAATTGTATTGTAGAACAGATTTAGTACCGTCGGAGATGATTATCTGCCCTGTTGCCGGATCCGCTGCGGCCCTCATAGCTGTTTTACATGATGGAAATAAGGCTAAGACTATAAGACAAACTGAAATGATTATTCTGTTCATTAAGTTTCCTGTTTAAGATAATTATTAAAGATACTTATTTCCACAATTATGCCTGCGAGGATAGTGAATTTTTATCAGCCGGGAGCCGGAAGCCTGAAGCCTGAATGGCAAGACTCTGATCATTTGGGCATTACCTCCAGAATTATTGTTTCAAATGGTTTTAATGCTATCCTGTTTGATTCTCCTGAAGCTATTTTCAATACAGAATTATCATTATCATAATTTCTTACATTTCTTAATTGAAAATTGCCGCGATATCCATCTGAAATTTCGAGTATGTTATCCAGAGTAAATTCAAAATCCTTTGGCTTATCATCAGGATTCCGGAGAGTAATTATTCCTTTCCGGGGTGTCCAGGATGCAAACCCATAAACTTCCATATTGAGAGGGCTTCCTCCTATCCAGTGGGTATCGCACAGAACATCTTCATTGGATTTTGCCCACTTTGCTGCCTCAGCAAGCACAGGCCAGAATTCAGGCTTCATCCGGTCGGGACTTATATATAACTCCTGCAAAGCCGATCCTGCACCAAAACACGACCAAACCATGTCTTTGAAATCTGCAATACTGTCATTGATACATTCGGCGGGGAGGCCAAGATTTGCATATGCGATTCCGACTGTCATAATGGAATTTAAAGGGTAATATGGCGCCTTGTTTACAATATTATTGTAGAGTGTCCCATCACGGTAAGTCATGAATCTGCTTGTCCGGGTTCCCTTTCCTGCCATATGAAGATCACCTGACCCACGCCATGTGCAGTCTGCAAATTTCAGCCAGAAAGGGGATGGCCATGAACCGACTGTGATGTTTATGAAGACATCCGGATTATGCTGTCTGAGAGTAGATATCAGTCTCGCCCCTGCTTCCATGTCAGGAAGATATTTTGGCTCTGAGCCTCCGAATCCGTCAAATTTAAAATAATTGACTTTGTAGTTGTCAAGCATATCGACCGCCCTGGTGAGAAAACGGTTGTAGTAGTTGGGACCGGCAAGGCTGAGTCCCTTGTCATTCGTTTCCAGTCCCTGGCGGGGTGCGGCTTCAATACGTCTTTGCTTGTTGTTGCCATAGCCTCCGAAGGGAGACATCCAAACACCTATCCCTGAATTAAACTTTCTGCAAAGGTCAGCCTCGGGTGTAAATCCCTGTGGAAATTTAACGGGATCGAAGTACCAGACGCTGTCGAGGTTATCCCATCCGTCGTCGAAAACAAATGACTGCAGGTTAACTCCGAAGGGCCTGATAAACTTTTCATTCCATTCATTCATCCTTTCTATAAGTTGTCCGGATGTAAAGCTCGCTGCTCCGTCGGTCGTTATATCCCACCAGCAGTTATAATGAAGAAATTGCTTATATGGTCGCGCCCGTTCACGTTCGAGATAATAAAGAAAGGCCCTTCTTTCCTGTCCTGCAGGAGATACTCCCATTACGGACCATTCCGAAATGGTTTTACCCGGGATAAGTTCATCCATTCGGTTAACATAAAAGTTCAGCAGCCCGTTAGTTTTGCGGCAGATATGAAAATCTCCGTTAGCAAAAGTTTCATTGATAAGATCCCCATGAACTTCGTATTTAGCGCCAGGAATATAGTCCGTAAGTTTAAGATTATAAATACCACTGCCACCTTCTCCTGTCAGTGAGTGCTCGTCAGTGCTCACCGTTGTGCCATCTCTTAAAATGGAAACACTTCTCAGATCAAAATTTTCAGAACTGCTGCCGAGTTCAACAGTCACTTCATATTCACCAGGCGCGTCAATAAGGGCAGAGACATCTATGCTTTTGGCAGACACGGGCCCAATATTCCTGGCCATCAATGCCTTGCTGAGGGCAATGGGATGTTCAAATCCAAAAAAGAAATTCTTGCAATGTATGGGGGAACCTATAACAGTACCTGAATATTCCGCACCTTGAAGCTTACCGTCGTAGAAGGTCACTTTGCTGATCCTTACTGGTTTGTTAACAACGGTAATCTGAATATTCTGACGGATATAATTTGAGCCATTACGGAGCTGTGCTTTCCAGAGAATCTCTATGTTTCTATCTTCTGTGAACATTGAAGCGGAAATTTCCCTGCCTGGAAATCGTAATGCTTTTGCCGGTAGGGTATCACTTGTTTCAAGCTTCAGCTCTGCAGGTTGTGATTTAAGTTTAAAATCGAGATTGGTCAGTTGTTTTCCTCCCTCCAGTTCAATAGCGAATAATATTACATTAGCAAGATTAATCGTCTGTCCATCAAATTTATTCGTGACCGTCTTCAGAAAAACTGAATTGTCGTCTATACCCCATTCTGCCTTAATTGCATCATTAAACAACATCAGACTATTCCCGGATAATTTAAAGGAAGCCTCTCCCGGATATTCACCCGGGAAAAATGATTCTGGTAATTGTTTTTTGGCGCATGCTGAAAGGGCAATAGATAGAATTACAAGAAATGCCAGAATGCCGGGATTATTTTTTCTCATAGAAAATGAATTAGTTTTTGTATGAAGAGCAGCAAGCAGATTAAGAACTATTCAACAATGGAGTATTGAACGAACATATAAGATCCTGGGTTATTAATTGCAAATTCTATAATTCCTGAGTCGGAAACTTTCTGAAGTTTGGTTGTACCTGATTCAATGTCAGATATCTTAATAGCTTTTCCGGCAAGGAACTTTAATTGGACTGATTTTCTGCTTTCGGTATTGTGTAATTCCCTGAACAGCAATATATAATTTCCCTTGCCCTTGTCTTCATTGATCATCTGAAAGCCTGACCAGCTTTTATTGTCAGGTTTGTCACCTATCGGGAATGTATAACAATGAAAGATCTCCTCACGCTGCTTTTTATAACTGGAAATAAAAGTTTTAAGCTCTTTCTGTCCGCCCGCATCAAGATACTGAGCGCTTTGAAAGAAGCATGGAACAAATGGCACCCCCATTGCGAAACAGTATGAGTGGCTGTGTTGCGGCCCGTCGCTGCGTTCAGGATTAGCACGTTTCGGATTTTGCAACATAACCTGAAGCTTATTGCTGTTAAAATACCGGGCCATCAGCCAGTGCTGCCGCAATACCTGGTAAGGTACCATTGTCAGATGAGCTGGTAAACTTTCCTGGATATTCTGGAAATAAATGCTTCCGTATTCCTTGCAATAATACCAGCCATAGCGCGGATCGTCATATTCCGGGCAGAGGGTGAACTGGGTCTTCATCCAGGAATGTTTCATCACCTCGCGGTATTTTTTAATCCTGTCTTCATAGTCAGCCCTGTCATTGAGCTGATCAAAATCCACCTTCCAGGAAACAAAGCCCAGCTCGTCGACATTTTTATTCAGCTCTTCAACAGTCGATAGCTTTGCTGTGACCCACATACCAAATCTTAATCCGTATTTATCTGCTTCAGCTTTAAGATCCTTCCAGCCATTTTTATATTTTGGACTAAAGCCTTTGGCTTCATTATAGCGGCCCTCTCCTTTTTGCCAGCCATCGTCAATCTGCATTACATCAACTCCAAGTTTTGCCAGGGCAGTAATCTCCTTCATTAAATAATCCTCTTCTGTAAACCTTGCTCCATCCGGATCTGCCGGTCCCCAGGTATTACTCAAAATGAACATGTCCCGCTGAGGGAATACGGGATAGCGGGCACGGTCGAACTGTTTAAGAGCCAGTTGCATCCCGTCATTACCACCGGTCCAGACAATTGTCCATGTTGCCCAGCATTCCCTGTACCGGTCTTTCACTATTTCAGAGGGGGTAAGTCCCCATCCGGTTACAGTCAGGCCATCAGGACCAGAGTAAAAGCTGCCGGTATTATGTGCCTGTTGATTTACACATTTTGGGGATTCCTTTACAACACAGATCCCGTCATTTCCATTATTATACTCAACACTTAACCCGCTTGCCCAGTTGTTGTCTTCAGTTAAGAAGAGGGGATAACCAGTCACCAGGGTTTCTTCAAGCATATCACGTGAAGGATCGTGCCTGCTTCCCGGATTATTGTAATAACCCCAGTAGCGACGTGAATTTTCAATCGAAAAATCGAGGGGAAGATATTCATTTCTAGCGCCCGGAACAGATATCAAGTGACCATAATCCATTCTTCTTCCGTCATTGTCAGGGAGGCCTGTGGAGGAAAATCCTTCAGTTGCTTTAATCCGCAACTGAGTACGAATGCCGGGGGCATCTGAAAAGACCCAGATAACATGCTGAACATTCAGTTTCGCTCCCGGATATTTGATTGTAGTAATAACCTGAAGGTGCTTATTTATAAAGCCTTCATCATCATCTTCAGAAATTTCAATATCATCGAGTACTGCTTCAGATGAATCACTCAGCGCTCCAGGCAAATCCCAGTCACAACGGTATTTCCCACGGGTTTTTACATACTCCTTACCGGAAGCCGTATTAATAATGCTGGTTGTTAAAAAGCCATTGCCGGTCCATTCCCATGTCCGTTCAATTCTGCCGGTAGAAACTGTAAGTTTATTGTTCTTATATACGACACTGGCATTTCTATAGGCGACTGTTTTATCCTGAAGAACAAAAGCACCCTGAACGGAGGCTGAATAGCATACAATCAAAATAATCAGAATGTTCCTCTGATACAGATTCAGTAATTTCATAAGAGTATTGTTACGGAATAATACAATAAGGCAACAATCTGAACACCTGCAAAGCCTATCCTCTCCAGGGTCGTGTACGATTCACGGTATCGAGCACATTCAAAGCAATATTTACATCCTCGACCACCTGAAAATCATACATTCCGACACAGATAAAATCAGCTCCGTTATCAAAGGCGTACTTGAATCCATGCTCAGGTTTCAATGCACCCGCCGCAAGCGTTTTGAATGCTATCCATGGTTCCTCGAGAGTAGCCATATATGCGATGGTCTCCTCAGGTTTATGGCAAAAATTATTGTCTTTCCAGCCTGGTTCCGGAACATCCTTATTTTCGAGATCCACCTGTGCCGACCAGTAATCATGGGTATGAAGAGTTTTAACCCAGAAATCAGGTTTCACTCCATTTTCCACACAAGCCCGTATTGATTCAACGCGATGTGCTCCTATACCGGCTGGTTTTCCATAACTTCTAATCAGATCCAGACCTCTCTTGAGTTCATCATAGAACCCGGGGGTATTGTTATAGACAGCAAAATCAGTTTTGCCGCCATGGCTGTACATGACATCAGCGCCACCTTTGTGAGAAATTTCAATACCCTCTAAAAAATTGTTCCCGGCTCCGCAATCGGAGATAAATTTTATCTTTCCGCCCGTCTCGTGTTTGTATTTGTTTACGACTCTTAACTGTGCAGGATTTGATATGATTGCATTTATGCCGCATTTCTCCGCAAGCTGAAGGGTCATCATCACCTTCTCATCCGTGTGATACATTTTTATCAGTTTATCAACATAGATAAGGTCGCGGGCATGTGACCATCCTCCGATAAGATTCCCGCCCATTACGAGTTTGCTTAGCTCGAAATCTCCTATCTTTCCTTTTGGGACAGTGCCTTTAAGATCCCCGAGGGAGGTGAACTGAAAGCTCTTCAGAGTCGCACTGGAGACAGCATCAGGTTTCTCGAGAAGGTATTTTTTTTCAAAACTCTCCCATTTGTTTTTTTTGTACAGAACATATGCAAATGCTCCAAGAAATGGTACACCAATCATATCGCGCAATAATTCACGCCTTTTGCTCGAAAAACCATCCGCTGTTCCCGATGATGGTACCGGGGCATTGGGCTTTTCTTCTTTCCAGTGCTTAAGCCACCGGTCGGCTCCATAAAGAAAATCTACTGGTAAAGAGGCAAGCACCACAAGCATTATCAATTCGATAAGATTCTTATCAACCCACTGGTAATTGCCTTCTGCAACAACTCCGAATGTATAACCGAAGATCGGCGGGTATGAGGCGAAATAGAAAAAAAGCAAAACAGCACCTGCTATTGCTGACCACCTTACCAATAATCCGATAAACAATGATAATCCTATCAGGATCAGTCCCCATATATTCAGAAAATCAACAACATTAATTACAGCCTGAGATGAAGCCATCCAATGAAATAAATCTGCAAAGATCCACTTTGATCCCAGCAGGTAGTATTTGGCGGTCCAGCCAGGATTTATCAATTTGGCAATACCTTCATAAAGGAAATGCCATCCGATAAGGATCCTCAGTAAAGTGAAGAGATAAGATGAGTATTTTTTCATAGCCAGGGTTAATTAGGTTATACTTCTACAATGATCTGCAACAGGAACTAAAAAAGATATTAATATCTGAAAATCTCTACATTTCTGATTAATGCATTTGAAAGATAATAAAAAATAAATCCATTAACGCAAAGTGCGCAAAGTTACTTTCTGAAAAAGATATTCCATTCAACATCACTGTTTTGATCTGTCTGTACAGATAATACTGCAAGATCCTTTTCCCCATCAATCATTTTAATTGTTGCTTTGGCATTCTGTGCTGAACATTTGACCGTTTTATAACCATTAAGGGCAAGAACCACTTTATATTCTTCTCCTCCAATAATTTTTGATTTTCCTGTCAGAACTTTTTTCTTTTCATTCCATGCCGGTAATCTCACCATATCCACCAGGCCCTGCATTATATGACGATTGGTTGAGATGAACTGGGGATTTTTTTCAACCGCATGAATGCTGATCATACGGGTTTCTCCCGCACGCAACTCCTGGATTAAAATATCGCTGCCATAATACCGTCCGATAAACTTGTCATTCCAGAAATCATACAGAAAGTATTCTTTTTCCGGTTCTATTCCAAGCCCTCCTTCATTAAGTGATGCCCCAAGTTCCAGAGTCATAATGTTCGCATCGTTGTCTGCACTATCAAGATTTGGATTGTAGAGAGTAAGCTGGTGCCAGTCAGGATTCACTTCATAATCAAAGATCCTTGGTACAGTAAATCCATTTGTGAATGCATCAACGGGACGTGAGCTCTTTGCCAGTTCAGGATATGGAAACGAGCGGCTCATGATATACAATTGTTCAGGGGATAGCTGATAAAATCCCCGTGCCATCAGAAATCTTCCACTGATTACATAACACATTGTCATAAGAGTTTTCAACCCGTCATTATTATAGGCGGGTCTGGCTTTTAAAGGATCTTTTGCATCAAGGTCGTAGTTAACAACTACTCTGTTTTTATACCATCTGAGACCACAGCGCGTTACCATCTCAGGCATGAAAAGATCATTGTCGCCCCATACCCTTTGAGATGCAATCAATCCGAGTGAAATGTCTGAACCTCTTCCGATCATCCTTTCATCAATATATGAATCCGTTCCAAGTCCCTCGTATGCCAGTCTGAGCATATTTCTGTAAGCCGATGCAGTTGTTGCATATTTATCGTCAAAGCCACCATTGAAGGCCCATGCTGTTGACTCAGGGTAATCAAACATTAATCCTCTCATTCCGGCATTCTTCAGATTAGAATAGACATTCTTCATGTGATTGATGAATCCTTCATCCGTGAAATCATATCCGACCAAATTCTCCTCATCCCACCACTGATTCAGGTATCCTTCAGCTGATTCTCCCCCCAGATCATAATTCAGACGTTTCATTTTATCAACCTGCCCTGTAGCCATTCTGTACGGATCATTGAATAACATGAATGAAGGGTTCTCCCTGACAAAATCTTCCGAACGGCGGCCAGACTGAAAATATGTTAATGGTAATCCACCCTTTTCAATTATTTTACTGCTCCAGCTTTTGGTTGTCAGATAAGGCGCACAATAATTGTTGCTGTCAGCTGAAGCTGCATCTCCCCACATGGCCCAGTGTTTATCATCCCACCACCCCTGCTGATTGATTTTACCGTAGGCATCAGGGACAAGCCTGATAGCCACCCTCGTATATTTTGTAAATCCGCTTTTAAGAGCATTGTCCATTTCATCCACAGCACCTCTGGAATCATTGAATTTCGGACGGGCCGGATCTTTCGCATAGACGCTTGCATACCATAAACATTCAGTAGGGAAATCGTAGTAATTAAGTTTTATCTGCTGAGCTTCTCTGATAGCCAGTCCATATTTTTCCAATGCCTCAAAAGGATTTGAATTATTTATACAGAGATAAAACTGTTCATTCCCTTCCCAGGAAGCTGCCGGATCTATCAGTTTCCCTACGGGATCTTCGCTGAAGAGCTGGATACCCAGGCTATCCGGGTACCTTGATACTTTGCAGAATTTCTCAAACTCATTATATGTCAGTCCCCCTGCGACTATTATCATTGGATCTTTAATATCCCCGAAGCGTATAAGCACATTATTGAAGCAGGTTACATTGTCAGATTCAGAAACATAGGTTTTATTGCCGCCAGAATTGCCGTTCAATACTGCAAAGTTCTTCTGAATACCCATGTCTTTACAGCTGCCTTTTGTTTTTAACGGATAGAATGATGAAAGGCGGAAAGGAATTTCTGAGTCGTTGAGAATTCCCATCCTGAAAACGACAAAATCTTTATCATCGTATAATGTGGCTATCCATAACATGTCAGAATAACCATCAATTTTTTTCCAGATCCGAAGGGACCCTCCCTTTCCAAAAATATCATTGGTTTCCTTGTACGACCATTCAATTACTCCTGTGGTATCTGTTGAATACAAACCTTCAGCCTGGAAATAAGCATTGGAGATGGCCGTAATGTTCTTCGGAATATTTTTAACTGAATAAACTCCTTTTTCAATGTCGAATGTCAGAGAAACCTGCTTGTTCTCAATCGTTACAAACCCTGGTGTGCTTTTCATTTCAGTCTGTGCCATAAGCCGGACTGAAATCAGAAAACAACAGATAAGAAAAATCTTTTTTGTCATAACTGGCCGGTATTTTCGTTTAATTACATTTTCGCAATTTTCTGTAGGGACGGGTCGTGACCCGTCAAATCAAATTTCCAGAATCCTCTTCGCATTGCCTGACCTCAGCAATTCCTTTGTCTTCTCATCTGCCTCTGATGCCCTCAGAGACTCGATCCTTAATTGTCCTGTGGTATAATCCAGAATTGGAGAATGGGTACCAAAAGCAAACTTATCACTCCCGAACCGCTTCAAAAGTTCCCATGGCTTTGAGAGTGCTCTGCCCGAGGTATCTATTACAACCTCGCATTTTCTTATGAGATCAAGGTCATTGTCATCCAGATCCATACTATTTGCTGCATTCAGTATCATATATTTAGCATCAGGCACAGCCCTGATCACCGGCATAATATCCTTCAGGGACCATTCCGTTGTAATATCCATCCATGAACGCGGTCTGCTGTCGACCATCCGGGTGTGAATAGCCACTACCAGCTTTTTATCCCTTGCAGTCTTTACCAGCTCAATGCAGGCGGGATCGGTGATTTCATAATCATGGTAAAGGGGATATATCCTGATCCCTCTCATCCCGAATTTTGAGGTGCAGCTCTCCAGATCATCCCGCCATCCTGCATAAATGGGATTGATAACAGCAAACGGAATGAAGCGGTCGCTAAACCGTTTATCAGAGATCATTTCTGCATGAAGCTCTTCGTTTGACGATTGTGTATTTTTGTAAAATATTCCATTTAGGTTGCTGATAACAGATATGCTGACACTAAACCTGTTCATTCTCTCAAGCAGTGTTCCGCATGTATTGTATTTGAACTGCTGAAACGGCCAATGGCCAACCGAAGCATTAATGTCAAGCAACATCTCTGCCTCCTTTCCTTAAAACTGCGTTATAATTTTCGAAGAATATTTTCTTCTTCTGAACTTCATTCAGCTCTGAAGAGAGTATGTTCCCTACACCCTGGAAATAGGAGCTGTCAGTACCGAAGAACAGTCTGTCTTCGCCCATATATTTAAGTGCAAAATCTACCATATTTGCTTCATTGTTGCTTCCTGAAGTGTCAATGTAAATATTGGGATAATCCCTGAACGACTTGCAGGCGTACTCCCAGTCTCCACCCCCGCCTGTATGTGCATACTGGAACATTGCTTCCGGATATCTTTTTGCAGCATCAACAAAATCTTCAGGTAAAGAGGTATTCGGATTCAGATGTGTGTCGTACTTCATCCTGTATCCGGCCATCCCGAGCTGGCAGTTTGCATGCATAAGTATCAGCAGGTTCATGTCAATTGCTTTCTCGATAACAGGGTAATAATGGGGATCATTGATCTTCACCTGGTAATATACCTTTATCCCGATCATTCCCATGCCGATGCACCTGTCAATCTCCTCCAGGGATTCCTTTTTATATACCGGGTTGAGGGTTACCTGCCCCAATAATCTGCCGGGATACAACTTCATGGCATTCAATACATGATCATTGGCTTCCCTGAACTGTTCAGGAGTAGCTGTCTGGGTCACAACAGGCCTGGAGACAACAATCTTCTCTATGCCAAGCCTGTCGGCGTAATCTATCTGTACCTCAGGACCTCCCTCATACAGATCGACATGTTCATGTGCATCTATCTTCCTGAATTTCATCACTTCAGTCATTATATTGAAGGCTGATGTTACAGGCTCAAGGCTTCGTGAACATCCTGGAACAGCGCTTGCAAGAACGAGACCAGCCGATGAAAGCGCTGTGCCGGCAATAAACTTTCTGCGGTTCATCATATGAAATAAACTTGTTTATATATCCTGAATATTCACTTAAAGCACCAGTCAATGAAAGAATCGGGATTATCAGCATTTGCGGTGATTCTGATATTTTCAGCTGCCTTCCTGAAAGTAAAGGCTTTTTGCGGAAACTCAAGGTCCTGCTTTATCATTTCAGATGATGCCGGTTCCAGCATCTGGTCGCGTATATCTGCCATCAGAACCTTTCTGGGTGCAATACATCCCACAAGGTCAGGCAGGTCATAACCCTGGAGTGCTCCCCCTACTCCCCATGAAAAGTCTATTTCATGAGGATGCCAGTAGTTCCCTCCTTCACGGGGAGACAGCCCGATCCTGTAGCGGCTGTTCATCACAACTGACCGGAAGGATATCAGCGGACTAAGAAGGGCAATATTGCATATTGAAGGATCAAATGCTGCAGCATGAATAAGAGGAATGCAGGTCTCTCCTATTGCCAGCGCTCCCACTTTTCCGGGATCTGTATCGCTGCGGCTTTTCAGGTATTTGGCCATCCTCACAATGTCTGCTGC
Source organism: uncultured Bacteroidales bacterium (assembly GCA_963782945.1). Lineage (GTDB taxonomy): Bacteria > Bacteroidota > Bacteroidia > Bacteroidales > VadinHA17 > LD21. The sequence continues at coordinate 127,378 of CAWALO010000002.1, read as the reverse complement.
CTGGATTGCCACGACACTTCTCCCTATCATAACAGCGGTATAACCGTCAGTTATGCCTCTCGCCGCAGTGTTTGCGGTCTCACCAATCCCAATAACATCTGTTGCGGCAACAATATAACCCTTTCGTACAAGCTTCTCAATCTCCCCTCCAGTTTTTGCATCAGCAGCCTTACCTTTTGGATTAAGATAAATGAGTGCCGGATGCTTCTTCAAAGTATCATCTGGTACAAAGAGAAGAAATGGAATTGGATAATAACCCTCACCACGGATGGCATATTTACCGACAGTGTATCCATCTCTCTGATACCTGCCGTTAATAAATGGTTCATCAGCCTGATCTTCTGGCACAATATAACCTGAAATTTCAATGGCCTTTTTCTTAACAATATTAAGATGATTCTCAATCCCGGATCTTGATTTCTTCAGACTTTCAATCAGAGGCATAGTTTCCTCCCTGTTCAGGTCAGAAATCATTTTTCCGCCGAGAAAGGTAGCTATCTGACCCGTCGGGGTAACCGTCAGTTCTTCAGGAGTCAGTATCTCTGCTTCAATTTCTGTGGTATCTCCGGTAACATTAAAATGTGTCATGAAAAATGAATAAATTCTCTGGCGGATCTTCAATGTCATCCAATGTTTAGAATCATCCTCCACCATTTCAAGATTCTCAGGTTTCCCGAATGCATTAAATGCCTTTTGTGCTTCACTTCTTGCTTCCCTTGCCCCCTGCAGAGAGAGATATTCATCACGGGATGTAAAGGTCAGTAATGTCGGTTTAGGCGCTCTCACCTCCAGAAGATCTTCAAGTGTAACCCCTTCCTTCAGGCCTTTGTAGAATTCAGCCTCGGCATCCTGTCCCCCTTTTGTCTCAAGCTGCCGCCGCGAGGCAGTAGCCCAGCTGCAAGGCACGGCTACCTTCACCCTGTCGTCATAAGCTCCGAGATAAGATGTTACAGTACCACCGCCTGAAAAACCTGTAACCCCTATTCTTTGCGGATCAACCTCCTTACGGGATACAAGATAATCGATTGCCCTGACACCATCCCATATGAAATATTTGGCACAGTTAAAGCCTGAAAGAAAACACTGATTGCCAAAGTAACAATGCTCGAGTACCGAATAACCGGCATAGGAGAACTTCACTGCAGTATCATAATACTGGACATGTTCACCCTGCCCCGGAGGATCAATAGCAAAGACAATTATCCCTTTCTTAACAAGATTATAGTTGATGACCTGGTAAAGCGGGTTCCTGAAGGCTTCCTGGTTATGCCCGATCACATTCAGTATGGCGGGTGCATTTTTTTTAATCTTTTCAGGGACATACAAACACCCTGTAACATAAAATCCGGGAAATGATTCAAAGACTATCTTTTCAATCCTGTAACCATCCTTCCTGATTATACCTGTAATCCTGGGATTAAGAGGGCCTTTTTCGGGAAGGGATCCCATAAAGCCCATCAGCTTTTGCTTAACAAGCATCTGTCTGCTGAGCCAGTCGTCTGAAGTTCTTAGCTTATCTATCTCCTTATCTCTCATGTCATAATACTCAAAAGCCTGATTGCCCAGATAATTGATCAGCAGACTTCCCGGATTATTCCATCGCAGCCATTGCTGAAAAACATTTAGATTCTCTTCATCATTTTCGACAGGGATGTCAACGCTTCTGTTGGGGAGATGTTCCTGGGCCAAAAGAACCTGGCAAAACACTGACAGATAACTGATCAAGATTAAAAAAACATATTTTCTCATTTTTCCCTCCTGTATTACGTATTACTTTTTCAGCAGCTGGTTTGTTGCCAGGACAAGAAACATGAAGTCCGTTTCACCTCCACCCATAACATATTCTGTCTGTTGCCAGAGGAAGCTCCAGTTCTCCTTCAGTTCCGGAAAATCGGGTCTGATTATTGCAGTTCCTGATGCAACTCCTCCTGGGATATATGAAAGATCGGCCCTGTTAACACCATATGCGGCAGTCAGAGACTTTACTCCCACCCCTGAAGCAAAAGATGAAGTATTAATTCCGGGATGGCATCCAAGAACAAACTGCAGCGCATTGAAGATCCTGTCAGGTTTGAATACACCCGGAAATCCCGTGACAAGGAAATAATGCCGGACGCCAAGATTCTGAATGTCCCATCCGTCTCCCCAGACATCGGGTTTATAAGGAACACCAAACGGGGTACCTGCATTTTCCTTATCAATCCGGGCAGCAAAATCGATGACTGCCTTATCCATATCCTGACGGAATCTGGGATCCGTAATATTTTTGTATATCATACCAACTGCCCATGCTGTTCCGGGCATATGGGCAAGAATATAATCTTTCTGTGCAGTTATGGCTTCGAGGTATTTTCTATTGCCTGTCGTGGTAAACAACTCAGCAGCGGCGGCAATCCTTTCATCAACCATTGGCTTTCTGGCCGAGATCATATAAAGCTCTTCAGCTGCTTTAAGGCATTGGGCTGACATATCAGATCTCCAGCTTTTTAATACCCGTGATGCGGCTGCAAGTGTGGCAATTGCTATAAATTCATGCCCTGCATTATCTTCAGTAAATACCCAGTTATCATCTGTTTCAGATGACTGGTAGCCGGTCTTTGCTCCCTCGGGAAGATCGCGGCTGTATATGAGGTTGTCTGTCTGAGCGCTGCCATCTCCCTGCAGACTGTATTGCTTTCCGGTAGGACTGATCATTCCACGGTAAAGCCGGCCAAGGCCTTTGTATCCACCCAGTATTGTCAGGACTCCATGTTCCACCTGCTGCAAGGCATCCGGTATTCCGTCGGGTTTATGAATAGTTGTAACTCTCTTTACCTGGTCAACTGTGGTCGCATCGAGATCAATATTGAACAATTCATACATCATTGCGAGCCGCCATACCGACACCGCCTGTGATTCAATGCGAAGGTCATAATCTCCGGCATCATGCCACCCGCCCCTGTCCAGAAAGGGAACATGCTGAGGATATTTAAATTCCGTAAATGTTTCAGGACCCTGCCGGTAACCGTCGAAATGAACATGATTTACAGGAGCCATGACGGCATCATCCAAATGACACCAGTCATGCCATACCCTCGAGCCCTGTTCCACCCGCATGTGGCACATCTGAACAGGCAGGAAATATTCAAGCGTCGGCTGCCAGACATACCTGTCATAAATATCACTGCTGATCCTGAAAAGATTCGAGTTTACAATTCCGTACTGTATCAGATAGATGCCCGGATCCTTAAGGGCGGTGAAATCACATATGGCATAGTTGTAACGAAGGTATTTACCCCACTGAACAGCCGGAACAGTAAGAACTTTTGTTTTTGAACCATCGGGATTGATTTTCAGGATGTCTGCTGTCTCGTAACTTGTTGTACGCTTATCCAGTTCAAGAACTGCCTTTTTGGGCTCATCAGGAAGATAACCTATCTGGCTTATATGGATAACAGGAGTGTATGTGTAATCTTTTAAGGGAACCGCTTCAATTTCCCATTCAACTACCCCTTTGGTCTGATCCGCAGGGATGGCTGTTCTGACAACGAACCAACCGGCTTTGCGGTCAATTCTTCCATCTACAAGCTGAAGGCTGCCCTTTAAGGACTTAATTATCATCCTTTGGGTCTCTGCTTCCGGCGCCACAGCAAGAACCTTACCTTCTGCATACGGCTCAAGATCATTGCCTTTGATCGGGCCATATGAGTCAGTGGGGAAAAAACCTGTCTGATTGTCCATATTCCAGCTCTTACCAAAGAGCGCTGCCGGGAAGAGTTCCATCTGGAACCACGCTTTCCCAACCCATTCCTTTGGCAGGGGCTGAATCAGATCGGCACTTATTAATATTTTATGTCCGTCTGCTTTTACCTGGACGCTGTATCGGAATGCAAGATCAGGATAATTCATCTGGACCTGGATAAGTCCGGCCGACCGGTCCACCTTCTTTGGCCCCTTTTCAGCATATCCATCCAAACGTATATCGCCATTCGCAGCAACACGAACACCGTTCTGTACTACAGTAATGCCGCTCTGGTGGCCGCTCGGATAATAGTCATCAAATACAATAACATCCAGCCCCGGCATCTCAAAATATCCCTGGTCATTGATTGTAAGTTTACCCTGACCCATTGCAGGGCTAAATGTCAATGGCAGCAATAACAAACCTGCAAAAAATGAGCGTAGTAGCAATTTGCTTTTCATGATTGATTTTGGTTTAAAATTAATGGCAGTTTTTCACCTCATTCTGTAATAAATATATGAATTAATTTTAAAGGGGTCAGATTCCCGGATATAAATTTTAATGATTTTTAACTTATACGGGCTGATAATTGAAGCTGATTTTCTGCCCAATCCAATAATATTTTGTATTTTTTCATCCACATATTATTTACAAACCTTTTCGTAATCTCCGGGATGTCCCATGAAGAATTACTTTATCATTTTATTGTCAGTCACCATCCTTTCATCTATTTCATGTAAGAATAGGAAAGAGTTGTTGCAGTTCCCACCTTTTCCACTCCCTGTGCCTGAACAGAACAGCCTGATGGCTCAGTGGGAAAAGAAACCTGTTCCCGACAAACTGCTGCTGGATGACATGGAGAGCGGAACAGGATGGACGGTCACAGGAATTGGTGAAATGAGCTATTCAAAGGAACGTTCCAAGGATGGCATACAATCTCTGCGTTTCCGTACTTCCCTCCGTGATGAGGAGCATTACAGAAAAAACCGGACCGAATGGGGATCTTTCGGTGGATTACAGGGAGGCACCTCATCAGTTATTAAAAAATTTGAGACCCCGCAGGACTGGTCCGGATTTAACCGCTTATCTTTCTGGGTTTATGTACATCCGACTTCGATGATGACTTATTGCCTCTTCCTTAACATAGAAAATGAGGGGACCAGATATGGTGCCACTGTTCCGGACAATTCTCATTTCATCCAGGACCTTAAACCCGGCGAATGGAATCATGTAATGTTTGAGATCCCCCATCTTGAGCGTGATAAAATAACACTATTTGAAATCAACCAGATGCTCAGAGGTCATGATCCGGAAGATGAGGGAATCGTTACATATGACATTGACCAGATTGAACTTCAGCGTGTTGAAACCGATCAGTATGAAGGGTGGAATGTTTCTCCGGGGAAAATTTCATTCAGCCATATTGGTTACAGACCGGGCGATAAAAAAATCGCATTGGCCGGGGAAGGATCTGGTAAGAACTTTCAGCTGATCGATAATAAAAATAATGTTGTTTACTCCGGAGAAGTACTTGAAGTTGACAACATAAATGGCAAATTCAATCAACTCAACTTTTCAGAATTCCATGAACCGGGAAAATATCAGATCCGTTGCGGAGATCTTCTGTCAGATCCATTTCCGATTGATGAAGATATATGGCTTAATCCGGTATTTAAGGCAATCAACTTTTTTTACTGTGAACGATGCGGATATTTTGTACCCGGAATTCACAGGGAGTGCCATAAAGATTGGCAGGGATTCAGGGGAGAGGATAAAAAAATCATAAATGGAGGCTGGCATGATGCCGGTGACCTTTCACAGGGATCATGGCGTACATCCATGTCAGTCCTGTCAATGATGTCAAACCTTGAAAACCTTGAGAACAGGAAAGAGACTTCCGAGCTCGCTGAACGCCTGCGTTCGGAAATTGAATGGGGATTAGACTGGCTTCTTAAAACACGCTTTGGAAAAGGATTTCATATAAGTTTCAGCGTTATGCGCATCTATACCGACAATAAAACAGGCACGATTGATGATGTTGTCAGTCCTGCAAAAAATGTACCCTGGGAAAATTTCCTGGCAGCTGCGGTACAGTGCAAGGCTGCAATGATGTTTGACAAAACAGACCCTGACCTTGCCGGCAAAGCACGTATTGCTGCGATAGAGGACTGGCAGGATGCTGTTGATTCACGCAACATCTGGGATAATGCCGACTACAGGGAGGCATCGTGGGGAGCGACTTCATCGATACTTCTCGGTAAGATGACAGGAGATGAAAAGTACAACGATTATGCTGTAAGATTTGGAGATCTTATAATCAGTTGCCAGGAACAGACCTTTCGCGACAGCATACCGGTAACAGGCTATTTCTATGAAAATTCCGGACCGGCAGAAGATAATACACAATTACCATGCTGCCTTCGAGGAAGCTCCCATTATTGCCCTGGCCATGCTTTGCAACACATTTCCTGATCACAGGAGCTGGATCAGCTGGTACAGTGCAGCAGTGTTGCACAGTGAATTTTTCATGAAAAGAGGTAGCCTGATCGCTGCACCTTACAGCCTCCTTCCGAATTCTGTCTGGAGAGAGGCTGAGATAATGGAAGTAAAAGATGACACCGTCCGCGGAGATATGTTACGTCAGTTTAATGACGGTACCCGGTTAACAAAGGATTGGGTACTCAGGACCTTTCCAATCTACCGTGACGGTCTGTTCCACGGCAATACAAATATTCACATGTCATCTGCCTGGGCCCTGGCTGAAGCTTCAAGGCTGCGGAATGATACTGCCGGGATGCAGCTGGTAGGAAAACAGTTCCAATGGATCTTCGGAGCAAATCCATTCGGACAAAGCCTTATGTATGGAGTTGGATATGATTTTGCCCCTCAATTCGCCTATTGCCTGAAGGATGTAGTCGGATCATTGCCGGTAGGAATGGACTGCATGTCAGGTGATATGCCCCACTGGTCGTCAACCAATACTGCAACAAGCAAGGAGATATGGGTTGAACCGGTAAACAGGTTTCTTGGAGCTGTATCAGTATATTCCTCTTATAATAAATATAAGACATCAGAAAATAAACAAAAGAGGAACTTAACCATAAAAACTGAGACCCAGCAATCTGATGATGGCAACATCTCAGTAAAAATAACATTGGAAGGCAGCGGCAAACATTATATTGAAATCAAAGTATTTAACGCCGAAGCAGCTTTTAACAAAAAGGAGATCAACCTTACAGGTAACGGACCTGAAAAAATAGAGCTCGACCTTAAAGTAACGGATAAGTCCAAACCCTATGTGGCCGTATTATCTGTTGACAATGATCCTGAACTGCAAAAGGAAATAACCGGTTCATTCATTAAACCATCTTTTTAACCAGATCAATCACAGTTCAGATATCTTGAAGTATCAGAAAACCATAATCAAAATCAGTCTTAAATTTAATTCAATCCTATGAAAAAGTATCACCTTCTTATCGCATTGATTTTTGCTGCCTCGATTTATTCGTGTACCGGTCCTGCACCAGATAAAGGTGTAAAAATAATGGCCTATTATTTCCCCCGCTGGGGTAATTTCCATCCCGAGGCATTGCCCCTGGATAAACTGACCCATATCATCTTTTCATTTACAGAGGTGATTGACAATGAAATGAAATTTGTGAATGACTCCTCCGGCCTGATGCTGAAAAAGCTGGTTGAGGAAAAGAAAAATCACCCAAATCTGAAAGTGATGATCGCCTGCGGCGGATGGGGTGGCTCCGGCGGATTTTCTGAAATGGCTAGGACAACGGGGAACCGGGAAAAATTCGTTGAAAGTGTTGTCCGCTTTCTAAAGGAATATAAGCTGGATGGTCTCGATATTGACTGGGAATATCCTGGCATGCCGGGTATTGGAAATCCATATATTCCGGAAGACAAAGAAAACTTCACTGCCCTGATGCAGGAACTGCGAAAGGGAATGGATAAAATTGGAAAAGATCAGGTACTGACTTTTGCTGTTGCCGGATGGGAAGAATTTTTTAACCATGTGGAGCTAGATAAGGTAATGCCATCTGTGACATATATGAATGTCATGTCGTATGACCTGGCAGGCGGTGATGACTCCTTTACTTCGCATCACACAAATCTTGGATGGGTTAAAATGGAAGATATTGAAGGAACCCCTGCCGCCGTAAAAATCCGTGAAGAAGGAGATTCGACAAAACCCTATTCTGCTGAGAAGATAATCTCCTATTGCATGGCAAAGGGAGTCAATCCGGGCCAGATAGTGATCGGCGGTGCATTTTTTGGCAAGGCCTGGCAAGGTGTTCCCCCGGTAAACAATGGATTGTATCAGCTTAACAGGGGGCCATGGAGAGAACGAAACAGCTATTCAACTATCCGGGAAAAACGTGAAGATGCAAACGGATTTGTCCGCCATTGGGATCCTGTAGCAAAGGCTCCATTCCTCTACAATACAGCAGACAGTATATTTGTCTCTTATGAAGATACTGTTTCAATCAGGCTTAAAACGGAATATGCCATTAATACCGGTCTCGGAGGGATTATGTTCTGGTCGCTTGGCGGCGATGCTCCGAAAGACGGTCTCGTTGATGCGATATATAAAGCAAAGATGAAGAGTATTAATTGATTTATTATGGAACTGTTGATCCTCTGCGAGGAATTAAATTATTGATAATAATTATAATCTACAATACTATAACCCCTACGGGGTATAATTGATACAGAATTCTTCGGATAATTAAAGAATATAAACAATTATGTCCGATTGCTCGTAGAGCATATAGTATTGTAGAATAATACGTTGAGTAGCTATTTTTTACCTCGAGGTTTAATTAGAATCCCGAAATTAAACTATGATGCATATTTATATTGTTTATTAAATAACCAACTATTATGAGATCTGTGATGAATCTTAAAATCAGTCTCTTTATGAGAGGAATGCTTCCATTTGCGATGATTCTATTTTGCCCGACCATCCAATCCCAGGACGTTAAGCAGACAGAGGCCCGCCTGATGAAACAGGCTGATGAGAACATTGAAAAATACAGGAAAGGTGATGTTGCCATCCAGTTCAAAACCAGTGATGGTAATATGATTAAAAATGCAAAAGTCGAGATCCATCAGAAGACTCATGATTTTATGTTTGGCTGTATCATTTTCGATCTTATCGGAGATGAAAACAGCTATAAGTCAGATCTTTTTAAGGAGAAATTCAAACAGATATTCAATCTGGCAGTATTTCCTTTCTACTGGCCCGGTTACGAGTCAAGTCAGGGATTCACGAAATGGGAAGACATGCTCAAGGTGATTGACTGGTGCAAAGTAAACGGGATCACCACAAAAGGTCACCCTCTGGTATGGGCAACCAAATCAGGGACTCCGGACTGGCTGTCGGAATACACTGAAAAAGAGAGTGAGGAGCTTCTCAAAACCAGGGTTCTTAACATAACAGCCGGTTTTCGTGATAAGATAGAACTTTTTGATGTCGTAAACGAACCCATTCATGTAAGGACCTGGAAACATAAGATCCAGAATTTCAGCGACGAGAATGACTGGGATGTAACTGACTCGATATCCCTGGTGGCTGATTACGTGGAACAGGCACTTCTGTGGGCTCATCAGGGCAATCCTAAAGCCACCCTTCTGATAAACGAATACAAAACTCTTGCTGACAAGGATTCCAGGAAAAGATATGATGAGCTCCTGACAGAACTTAAGAAAAGAAATGTCCCCCTGTCAGGTATGGGGATTCAGGGACATGAGCCCCGCCAGGAGTGGTTCTCTCCTGAAGAAGTCTGGAAAACGTTTGATCTCTATTCGAAGTACGGCTATCCGATACATATCACGGAGTTTCATCCCCAGTCGTCGGGTGTGCCGATTACAGGCGGGTGGAGGACAGGCGCCTGGACTAAGGAAGCCCAGTCAGAATTTACAGAACAGTTTGTGAAGCTGTGCTTCGGCCATCCTGCCATTGCATCGATAAACTGGTGGGGATTCTCTGACCGGAATATATGGCTGCCCGGAGGCGGACTGGTTGATGAGGAATATAACCCGAAACCTGTTTACGTAATGCTCGACAGCCTCATTAATAAGACCTGGAGGACAAATACCACTTTTAAGACAGATAACCAGGGAACAGCTGCCTTCAGGGGATTTTACGGGGAATATGAAATAAATCCTGACTACAGCAGATGGGAAAAACACATCACTATAAAATTCATGTCTCCCAAAATGAAGAAAACAGGTGGTGCTATACAATAGATTGATCATTTAATCTATTCATAATGAAAGATGCAAAAAAAGCTGAGACTACTAAACATGTTTCAAGAAGAGATTTTATAAAATCATCCTCTGCAGCACTTGCGCTTGCTGCCATGCCGGTAAATGGATATCTCTTAAGCGGCAGAAAGAAGCGAAATAAGATGATCCTCTCATTTTACATGGATGATACCAATCCTGAAATTGTAAAGGCAGAGGCATTCAAATATTTTCTGGATTATTGCATGGGGTACGGAATCAGGGGAGAGTCAAGTGTGATACTAGGATACAGCGGCAAATCATTTGTTGCTGATCCTGATGATAACCAGCGAATATATGCCTGGCAGGTTAAGCAAGCTCATCAAAAAGGGATGGATACGCATATGGAGGTCATGACACATAATACCCTCTTCGATTTCAGGAACGAAAGGAAAAACGAAACTGGTATTCATGAAGGATTATGGCTTCATGAACCGGGAGTAAAAGTCGGGGAATATCAGGAATATTTTTCCCTGATACTCTCTGAAGGGGAAAAAGCGGGAATTAAATTCACGGGTCTCACCTGGCCCGGATGCGGTTGTGAAGCTTGTACAAAACGGTATGCGGAGCTGAAAAGCTCAGGCCCTCTGCAAATAAACCCGGCAGCTTTTGAGGCTCTTTTGAACCTAAGCAAAGAGGAGAAGTTCCGGAGCCGCGTACTGCCTGTTTTCTATGAATCGAGTGAAACGGAATACGGCATCTTCAGAAGAGCTGCGGATGGCAAATATGGAGTATATGATCTGATGCCAAACTGCATGGATCATTTCGGGATTTGGGAAAATTCCACTGAGGACCATGTCGACCCTGATTACTACATAACTGAAGATGGCAAATCAGGAATTATTATTAGTCATCTTGAAAATAATGCCCCCTATTGCATGTGGTACATGCACTGGCAGGGCGTTAATCCGGAAAACGGAAAAGGCTGGGCAGCATTTCAAACTGTTACAGAGAGGATCAGAAAGCATCTAAGTGATAAGGTAGTGTGGATGAGGCCCTCGGATATAACAACAGCATATCACGACGCAGGAGGATGGGGTTTCACAGATAAGCTCTGAATACCCATTATCTCCCTCTGCTCTTACTGAACTGAAAATTAAGGCATAATATGGCTGAGGTGGTGTTTTTGCAATCATCGTTTTAATAATTTAATCGCTGCTTTTCATTTCCGGTAATCCAGATCAACGACAATGCCCCCCATTAACCATATTCCTGGTTGTATTACACCTCCAAAGTCATAATAGCTGACGTTAAAAATATTGGAGGCTTCGGCATATACAGTCCAGTGATCTTCTTTCCAGTAAACCTTGCTGTCACACAACCAGAAAGGTTTATAAGAAGCAAGCTGCCCTTTTGCATCCTGATATACACCGACGCGGTCATGGTAAGTTAACCTGTCTGAATTAAAAAGCTTCCAGGCAATCCTGAAATCAATTGTTGAGGTGATCTGATGGCTCAGATAGTCGAGGGCATATTTTGAAAGCATATTGTTACGATCCGAATCGGCCTTCAAAAACGTATATGCCAACCTTAATGTCCGGAATCTTTCAAATCTACCTCCTTTCGCAGGTGTGATGGCAATGGAGCATTCCATCCCTGTAAAATTGATCTGAGTAAGATTCATACTTCTCCAGATGACACTATCTGGTGAAGGGCTTTTTACCCAGTCAATCAAATTGTATCCCCAACGCCGGAATACACTTGCGTAACTGTTAATAAAAGCATTACTGTATTTTACTCCCCCTTCAAGTGTAAATGCCTCTTCCGGTTCAAGTCCGGGATTACCCTTCTGTACCGGGCTTTTATAAAACATATCGGTAAATGTGGGCATGCGTAATGTTTTATTAGCAGAGGAATATAATCTGAAATGATCATTCAGAATATAGCTGGCATCGACACCCGGATAAAAGCTGAAGCCTGTCAGATCAGTATTATGATGAGTCATTATGCCTACGGTGACGGTAAGGCTGTTCCATGAGACAGAATGTTCAGCATATATACTTATATTCATCCGGGAGTAGTGATTTGTATAATATGCACTGTCGAAACCTGGGACAGGAACAGGCATCTCCATTGGATTTCCCAGAACATTGCTCACAATATTCTCGTTTCGAAAATCAATGCCCAGGCTGGTTTTTCCGAACCGGTGAGTGGTCCAGGCATTCAGGTTCAGTCCTGCCGTATTTGTCTGATGATGATTAAATGGAACAGAATCATTATCTCTCTTAAGTTCGAACAGGTCAAAATTCCTGCGGAGGTAAAAAGTAGGAGCGAATTTTATTAATGTATTGCTCTGGTATTTTAAGCTGATAAATTCTGTTTTTGTCTCTTCGTACTGATCCGGGTATTTCAGGGAATAAAAGCTATTTGCTCCAAAATCTTTTTTATTGTATCCGGTCTGAAAATTAAATGTACCCGATTTATGCCTGTACTCCGCCTGGTAAAACAAATTGTCATTTGAAAAATCTGTATTTTCAATATAACCTTCAGAGGAGGTATGGTTAACACTGAGAAAATGACTGAAATTACCAAGGGTATTGGAAATATTAGCCGATGCCTTGTATAATCCGTATTGTCCGGCCATCCCTGATACCCGGATGTGGTTTGGTTTATTATTACCGCTAATGATGTTAACAGCTCCGCTGAAGGCATTCGGACCAAATGATTTGGCAGCAGGTCCCTGAAGTATTTCTATTCGTTCGATGCTTTCAATGTCTATAGGGAGGTTCAGATTATGGTGTCCTGTTTGCGGATCATTGACTGGGACGCCATTAAGCAGTATTAAAGTCTGATCATATGTTCCTCCCCTGATACTTATGTCAGCCTGTACCCCCAATGGGCCTCTCTGCCGGATATCTACTCCGGCAACATACCGGATAAGATCATTCAGGCTCTGAACAGGTGCCCGCTCAATTTCAGATTTAGTAATAACTGAAACGATGCGAGTCACCTGTTGTGCTTCCATTGGAGTACGGCCCGCCGTAATAATCACATCACCAAGCTCATATGTATTCAGCTGAAGAGTGTCGGCTCTTCTCTGTCCCAGCATTTCACCCGGAGAGGCAATTAAGTTGTATATAATACTTAGGGTACAGATTTTTATTACTTTATGAAGGCTGTTGAATACCGCGTAGCTTTTCCGGCTCCAGCAGCGAAAAGCAATTGCTGTGTTAAGGTATAAAGACAATACTGCCCGTTTTTTGTCTTCGTTCAACATACTTATAGGCCTGATTAATATAGAAATGCTAAGGTCTTATAGCTTAAGAAAATCTATGATATCTTTTTTTCTGCCCTTTATCACAAAACGCATATCTTTTTCAAGAACCAGATCTTTTTCAAATTTCCTTATTTCAATGGCTATCCATTTTTCAAGGGAAGGCGTCGATCTGCTCTTATCTAATTGCTTTAAAGCTAATATATTAAGATTATGTTGTTCATCAAAATCAATCTGAGAAAGATTTTTTCCAATATATTCCTCAGGAATGCTTACTTCAGCGATCTTAACTTCATCCGAAATGCTGTAAATGCTCCAAACGCCTGTCATAATAAGCTTCTCAGCAAATACTGATGCGGTATCGTATTCGGGATTGATTGTCAGTGAAACTCCGATGGCGTTCAGAACAGTTTTATGTATCAGGGAACTTTCGCGACCGCATAATCGTTGAACACCAAGCTTTTTTAGGAGTGCAGATGTTTTTACCGAAGATCCGAAATCGTGTCCGATACATACAGCAACCATATCACAATCTTTTAAAGGCAGGGTTTTAAGAGCATGAATATCTGTAATGTCCATACTTATTGTGGTTTTAATAGTATCCTTAAAAAATTCCACCTTTTCCAGGTCTTTATCTACTCCTATTACATCATGACCTAAAGCTGTCAGTTTTTTTGCAAGAGAAGCACCGAAATTTCCCAAACCAATAATAATGAAGTTCATTTAATGAATATTTTAAGTTATTACAATGTTTTCCTTTGGATACCTGTATACTGAGGTTTTAGTTTTTCTGAAAATGGCGAAGAGTAATGTTAATATACCCATACGTCCGGCAAACATCAGGAAGGTAAGAAGCAGTTTGGACTCATCGGTCAGCCCGGGTGTTATGCCAAGAGATAATCCAACTGTACCAAAGGCTGATACGCATTCAAAAAGTATGTTAAGTGCACCTTTATCCGGTTCAATGAGGTACATAATCAACGATGAACATCCCAGGATCACTATTGAAAGAATTATTATGGCAAATGCCCTGTCAACGGAACGTTCATGAATCTCTCTTTTATGGAATTCAATATGGTTTTTTACCCTGGCTATCCTTAAGGCATTTAATACAGCAATTGCAAAGGTGCTTGTCTTGATACCGCCGCCGGTTGAAACGGGAGAGGCTCCAACCCACATCAGGAAAATGGTCATTACAACTGTCGCAATCGATAAACCTCTCATGTCAACGGAATTATATCCGGCCGTACGCGGGGTTACGCTGCCAAAAAAAGAATGGGCTATCTTACCTGAGAGATCCATGCCTTTCAGTGTATATTCACTTTCGAATATGTAAAAGAAAACTGTTCCGACAATAATTAAAAATAAGGTTGTGTAGATAACCAGTCGCGAGTTTACATTAATCATCATCGGAATAAAGTCTTTTTTCTGACCAGACCTTAGGATTGACACCAGGTTTAGAAATTTATATTTACTGAATGTATATAAATTCATAAGTATAGGAAATCCAATTCCGCCAAGTATGATCAGGAAACTTAGTATATACAGAATGGGATAGATCCCGCGTATCCTGTAATCGTAGATTCCATCGGTTAATGTTGAAAATCCTGCATTACAGAAAGCTGAAACAGAATGAAACACAGAGAAACGTACCCTGCTTCCAATGCTTTCAAATAATTCCTTGTCAAGGTTAAAGTACAGAAAGGCTGCCCCGATTGCTTCGAAAATTAGTGTTATCAATACAACTTTAGCAAGTGTCTTTCTTATTTCCGACACATTATCTTCACTGAAGAAGTCGCTTAATACAAATCTTTCAGAGAAAGATGAGGAACCGGCTTTGAAAAAGAAGCCAAAAAAACTTGTAAAGGTCATTATACCTATTCCCCCGATCTGAATAAGCAGCAGAATTATACTTTTCCCAAGGGCAGTGAATTGGGTCGCTGTATCAACAACAATCAGCCCTGTAACACATATTGCACTTGTTGAGGTGAAAAGTGCGTCAACAAGTGATATAGGTGAAGTAGTCGCATTTGGAAGTTCTAAAAGAGTTGCACCTGCTATAATTAAAAAAGCAAAGCTGAGCATAAAAAGCTGTGCAGGATTCAGGATCAAGGCTATCTCTTTTATGTCAAACCTCGAGAATTCCAGAACAAACAATCCGATTATCAGGATTGAATAGAAATATTGATTATTCAACCATTCAATATTCCTGTCAATGTTCAGGGTAAAAGAGAAGAATAGAAATATACCTATTGAGGTAAATAGAATAAAGGCTGATCTGAAATTTCTGAATCCGATACAAATGACTGACCTCACCAGGTAACCAATTGCCAGAAGAGAAAAAACCCATTGGTGATAATTAAGGTCTGAATGGATTCCCTCTGTATTCCTGTCAAAACCTATGACAATAATGATTTTTATTAACAACAGCAGAAGAACGAACAATAGCAGATTATCAATTATTGGCCGGATTATCCCATTGATCAGTTTCGATCTGTTTTTCGTACCAAAAAATGGCTTATTGGATTGCATAAATATTTATTAAGTGAAAACCAGCCGGCTTTTTTGCCTTGTTTAATGTCCTTTAGTCCAACCCCCGTCAACAGCCAACGACTGGCCTGTGATATAACTCGCCCGTCCACTGACAAGAAATGCAGCTGCTGCAGCAAACTCATCGGTATTTCCGAATCGTTTCATTGGAATTGTATCTTTTACCTTGTTTACTCCCGGATCTTTTTCGATAAGATGTTCTAAACGGTTTGTCCTTGTAAAACCTGGCATCAGATTATTTACTGTAATGCCATAGGCGGCAACTTCATTCGACAGGCTCTTTACCAGCCCGACCAGACTCGTTCGAACAGCATTTGATGCAATAAGGTTATCTGCAGGTTGTTTTACAGCTACTGAGGTAATAGTTAAAATACGTCCGGAACCTTTTCTTTTCATGCCTGGCAAAACTTGCTTAATAATGTCCACTGCACTTAAAAACAATAAGTTGTATATATGTTTCCAGTCATCTAAACCAAATTTCTCAAATGGTCCGGCTGCAGGGCCACCTGTATTTGTTACCAGTATTTCTATATCACCGAACTTATTTACACTTTGTTCAACCAGATGTTTACGCTGGGTTTCATCAGTAATATCAGATACGAATGCAGCAACATTCCCCGGAGCAATAGCCTGAATTTCCTTTTCCGTAGCTGCCAATGCTCCCTGGTCTGTGCCACAAATAATAACTTTAGCTCCTTCTTTTGCCAATTCAATGGCAACTGCTTTACCAAGTCCTTTGCTGGATGCCAATACTAAAGCAACCTTGTTTTGTATTCCTAAATCCATCCTTAATTGGTTTTATTTATACTATAACCTGTGAAAACAAAAGTTGTTTAAATTTTACTTCCTCAGGTAACTATCCGAACTATCAATCCAATCCTGCCGGGGCGGAGAAAATGTGTCAGTCTCAATTACTTTTCCAATCATCAAGGCTTTATGAAAACGGTTTCCAGGAATAATTAATGAATCACCTGGGCCTAAGTCCATATGATTCTGGTCATCCTTATCAAACCAAAATCTGAGTGTTCCCTCTATAACTTCAGTAATTTGTTCATTGTCATGTGAATGCCATGGAACTTCAAACCCATCGGTAAATTCCATTCTGGCAATCATGATCTTTTCTCCGTAGATGAATTTTCGTTTCATTTGCGGATTCACCTGTTCTTCCTGAACATTGTTCCAGTTAATTTTATTCATAGATATATTTTATTAATACCTCATGCAAAACTATA
Source organism: uncultured Bacteroidales bacterium (assembly GCA_963782945.1). Lineage (GTDB taxonomy): Bacteria > Bacteroidota > Bacteroidia > Bacteroidales > VadinHA17 > LD21. Next base: position 110,361 of record CAWALO010000002.1, on the reverse strand, counting down.
AAATAAATATCGATCCTGAAGGTTGTGAAATTCACTATTTAATAACGATCGATCCTTTGTTTTAACATGGATGCATATCGTTGCCTGATCGCGTCCGGAGGCCTTTCTTTAATAAACATGATAACAGCAATCAGGTTGGCCCAGTTGACTTTCAAATAGGAGTTGTCGTTAAACTTTCTGGAGGACACAAGGATCTTACTATGTTTCATAATATGAACAGGAGCGATTACCCGTGCTCTTTTAAAAAGATCATATTCTTCCATTATTGTATAATACTCATTGAATCCGCTTAGCTTTTCGAAAAGCTCCCGGGTGATAAACAGACTTTGATCTCCACCTCTGAAATACAGGAATCTTAATTTAGTCGCAAAGGCACTTATTTTTAAATACCATTTCCCGGAATCGAATCTGGATGGATAGCAGCCATAGAAGTGACCTTGTTCAATTGCCTGAGAAATGTCTTTTCTAAAACCTTCCGGAGGCACAGTATCAGCATGTACGAAATAGAAACAATCTCCAAAAGCTTCCCCCGCCCCTTTATTCATCTGGTAAGCTCTGCATTTTTTTTCGGATGTTAATATTTTCCAGCTTAATGAATCAAAGGTGATTTCCTTTTCAGCACAGGATTCTACCACAATTATTTCATCATCTCTCTCAATTTCAGAACGTAAGTAAGGGAGAAGTTTTCTTAGGTTTTCCTCCTCCCTGTAAGAGGGTATGATAATGCTCAATTTCATTGTTTCGTAAATATCGCCTCAAATTCTTTTAAATCTTCTTCGTCATCAATATCAGTCAACTCCTCTAAAAGAGAGTAAGTTCTTCCCTCTCTTTCAATAGACTGAAGCGTAGACCGCAGAACAGTATCAGTGCCCCATGCAATATTTTTCATTATTTTTCCCGGACTCTCTTTAGCTCCAAGCAGATAATATCCTCCATCCTTAGCAGGCCCTATAACATAATCATTATCATCAAGCATTTCAATAGCTTTCCGGTAAATATCAGCTGTTATAAACGGACAATCGGTTCCAATTATTAAAACCTTTTCAAACCCTGATTTAAAAGCCGACATAAAGGAGTTAACCATTCTGGAACCCAATTCATCCCCTTTCTGAACATAAAAGGAGGCATTTTCATGAAGGGGATGGCTTTAGCTTCTCAATTGCAGGGGTAAAAAAGATCAGAACCTCTAATAAATCCGTTGGGATCTGATCATATGTAATTTCGACAAGCTTTTTATATACTGCAAGTGCTTTTTCGTCGCCGAGGGTTTTAGCAAGCCGGGTCTTTACCTTTCCTGAAGTAAAACACTTCTGGAAGATTATGAGTGCTGAGGATCTTGAATTTTCCATATATCTTTTCAGCTGAGCAGTTGTCCTCCACAACTTGAACCCGCACCGGCAGTACAACCATAGCAATGCTGATTTACAACAATTTCCCTGCTATTCAATTCCTGCTCATTGTATTCACTGATATGAGGTTTCGAGAGGGTATTGACCTTTAATTCCAGCATCTGGTTGAAATCACAATCATAAAGATAGCCATCCCAACCAATTGAAATGGTATTACGGCACATTACATTTTCAGCTGCAGCCGGATTATATGAGTTAACAAGTTTATCCATATAACAACTGAGGTTTCCGCTTTCAACCAGGAAATTGAGAAACCGGCTAACGGGAATATTGGTGAAGGCAAATAAATCATTGAATTCTATATCAAAATGTTTTTTAAGCTCTGATTTAAATTGTGCCTGCAATGCCTTTTCATTACATGGTAAACAGGTTCCGTTCGGATTATATACCAGATGAAGAAACAATCCGCTGCCTTCTTTGCCGTAACCGGCCTCATTCAACATTTTCAATGCTCTGACAGAGTCACTGAAAACACCCTCCCCTCGCTGCATATCGGTTTCTCTTTCGTTAAAGGAAGGAAGTGAAGAGATCACTTCAATATTGTGTTTTCGGAAAAAATCAGGGAGGTCATGATACTTTTTCCCGGATACAATAATTGTGAGGTTGCAGCGCACAATAATTTTCCTGTTCAATTTGGAAAGCTCTTCCACAAACCATCTGAAATCGGGATTCATCTCAGGTGCACCTCCTGTAATATCTATAGTTCCTGCGTCAGAATTTTCCAGTGCTTTCAGACATTGGTTCATTGTATGGCGTGTCATTATTTCCTTCCGGTCGGGTCCGGCATCTACATGGCAATGATTACAAACCTGATTGCACATTTTACCAACATTAATCTGAAAAACTTCAATTCCACTGCTTTTTAGCTGAAAACGTCCATCCCTTGTAAGTTTTTCTCTGAAGGAGGTCGAAACTTCACCGTTCCTGACAGTCCCTGATAACAATTCTACCTGATATCCGGGGTCAGCATACCTGCTTTTAATTGAGTGAAGAGTTTTAGTCATAATCCTGATACTATTTGAAGCAATACGAAGTTAAAATAAATTTTGATTGTGCTTTAATTTTCTGTTCCTGAAATAGTTCCTGATTTTTTTCTCTGGACACTCTGTGAATAATTCTGTACCCATTCATTTCCCGTCGCATACCGCGCGATTTTTCCGATAATATCCAGGTAAATTTTATCGTGTTGCAGAATATCTAAAATTGAGTCTCCAAACACATTAAATACATCGAGTCATCTTTTATATTGGCCTGTAAGTCAAGGCTATGATACCACAAGTAAACTGCTCAGATCCTGACAATTCGTAATTCTGTTTTTCTGTCACCCTATGAAATATTGGCATCCCGTTTCCAATAACAGCAGGATTGATTAATAAATGAAGTTCATCAATCAGTTTTTCCCTGATAAGCGAGGAAACAAACGACCCGCCGCCATAGGCAATGATATCTCTGCCGCTTTGATTCTTGAGATTGTTGACTTCTTCAATAATATCACCCTCTGCTAAAATGGTATTTCCCCACCCCATAACTATCGGATCTGAATTGCTCAGCGTCTTTGTAAAAACTACTTTCAGAGTGTTTGTAAATATTTTACCTGCCTCATATTCTGGATTATCAGGATTTGAAGCTACATTCGCCCAATAAGGGATAAAACCCTGAGCAAGATTTCTTCCGAGTATGATAGTGTCTACAGAGTCTGTAAGTTTCGTTACATATGCTATTAAGTCGTCAGACCAGTTAACTGTCATCCAATCCATTTCTCCGTTCAAGCCTGAAATGAATCCGTCAATGGTCATCTGAACCTGTAACTTTAGTTTTCGCATATGTCGGCTTTTTAAAACTATTTAACAGTCATGATGCAAAAATGTTTACCATCATTTCACATCTCAGTCTTTCCTGACCTGGTTATACTGCAACTTACTAAGACATATGGAAAGGGTAATACGTCCCTATTTAAAACTTATAAATTGCACCAACAGTTATTGCACTGACTGAAACAATATTGGTGAGTCCGGCACCCATGTTAAAGCTTGAATTCCTGTCTTCTATTGATCCATCTTTGGTTACAACGTAATTATATCCAAAGCTTAAGATATTAATAGATGTTTGCAGTTGTAATTTGTCGCTTATATCATAAGAAAGCCCCGGGTAAATAGTGAAATAGTATCGGGAGCTTTTCGGTCCGTCAGATTTGGTTCCATCTGTAGTTTCACTTGAATTGGAAAAAGAATATCCTATGTTCCCCTGACCAAATACGGAAAACTTATTCCATTTTATTGCATAATAACGTAAAAACGGACTTGCTCCAAGAGATGTGGATTGAGTTTTTGTTTCAGGATCAGGACCCGTGGTACCTCCTGCAAAAGAAACATATAAAGAAAGGCCTATTGCCACTTTGTCAGACAAAAATTTCCCGACACTGGGAGAAAGATAAAAATTGTAATAAGTTGACTTACTTGTTGTGACTCCATTGTCGCTTTTATCATTAGCAAGATTCAAACCGAAATTCCCTCCAACAAAATACTGTGCATTCAAATTGGCACAGAAGAAGGAAAATAAAAAAATAAAAATAACATGATACGATTTCATAACATTTATGTATTGAATGATGCCTACTCTTGGGTTTTTCGGCTTACACCTTCTATTGACAATAAATTTTCAGGAATTGTATATTATAAAGTAAAGAAATACTTTCAATAACAGCAAGGACTTTTGTCAAATAAGTACTTTGTACGTCAATTCTTCCATATTTTAAATGGATTACTTTTCTGATTGAATGGATTTGATTTTAATTGATCTCTCCTGAACTTAATCCCAGTGCTTTTGTTCTCTATTTAGTTCCTTTATTCCAATTAGTTATGGAATTATCTAATTTACAGTATTTATGCAGATAGTTTTTAAAAAGTTCTTTGCATCAATAACAGGCCAACAAAACAACACTAAACTAACGCTCATATGTCGGCTCAAGGAATCAATAATTAATAATAAAAGAATTAATTGCTATGAAAAAACAAAACATGACTGAGGTATTCGATGAACATGATGTTGCTGCAGCTAAGAAATCCTTGACTTCCGTTTTATTCAGGAAACGCTTCATCCGGACCGACTGTAATGTAACTGATCCGAAGTGGAAGGCTGCAGATGGACACTCGATAGACGAGCAAGTCCGTAATAAGATGAAACTGTTCAGAAAAGATGTGGAGACCGCCGGGCTTAATCAATTCCATGGAGGCGTATTTCAGAAGACCGACGCAAGCACAATGCTAACGATTGCTCATCATCAATTGTTTGAGCCGGTTTTTCCAACTGCAAGAGACTTACTTCATGTGTATGGAGCCGACCGCGATAATATCAAGGACTGGAAACGGTATTATAGATACGCATGGAAAGACAAAGGACCTAATGGGATCATTTACTCAACCGATGCACAGATCATCCGTGAAGGGAAGTTGGCATGTAACTCATATGCATACTCCGGACAGAGTTCTTACGCGCTTGTCGGTGCCGGAATACTTTTCAGTCCGCAATTCGGAGATGCAATTATTAGCATCAGGCCTTATGTACAGTGGCTGTCGAGTGCCAGCTTTACAGGAAATGATAACGCGCCAGCTTCAGCCACCGCTAACCTGGGTATTTTTATCGAGAGTTGGCCGAAAAGCGGCGGTAGTCACTTTGTTGATCGCGACCTTTGGATCCCTGTGTGGTCACAGAACACTCAAAGTTATATGAGAAACATTACTGCCGGCGGAGCTGCAAATGTTTCTGACGGTTTAACAACTGACATTCTTGCCGTCACACAGCGCAAATATGCAATATTCGTCTATGCCTGGCTTGAGACCAGTGCAGGACCTCAGCAGCAAAAGAACGAACAGCGTTTTGTCACACTTGACATCGATGCCACTATTCCATATGTAGTAGTCGAGGAAAAGCTGGTATAACATAGTTCCCTGCGATAGTATTTCGTCTGTATATTAAATAAATATATGGCGGTTCTGTTTTTGGCTTTCATTTATCGTCTTGTCGAGGCGTAATAGTCTTGTAGATTCCCGTTTGGCCGTCATTATCCAGTGAATAATAGTTTTCATTCTGAATCCTGCCTGGTTAGTGAAAAATACTGGTTTCATTCAATTCGGTTTATCTTGATTTTTAATCCCTCCAGAACTTTCTCTTCTTTCAGTATGAAAAGTATACAATATTTTTTAAATCTTTTTTACATGTTATTGTATCTGTTAATTCCTGTCTTCTTCCGTTCCTGTCCAATTCCCAGAGTAATGTTGTCTTTTTGTATGCATAAACTCTTGTATTTATTACAGAATTAACTTTTCCTCCTATCCATCTTAATTCTAAGTCTGATTTAAGCCCTGGGGAGTTGTCTGTTTTCCCATAGTTAATTATTTTCCAGGGATATAGATTTCTGTCGTATACTCCATTCGATTTCCAGGAGAGGGAGAGGGTATCCCAAACAGATGTCTTAATATTTCTGTTAATTATTATAGTAAGATCTACCATTTTACTTAAGGAGAAGGTAAGAAATTTTGCATTTTGTTCAAGTTCCAGGAGACCCAGTATTTTGACTGTGGATGCATAGTCTGAATCTCCGGCGAGACAAAAATTATAGTAATAGGCGTCCCTGACTTTCCTCAATGTATATGTAAAACACCCTGAGCTGTCAGCAGAGAATTGACCAGCATCGGTTGGTACCAACTCCTCGCCACTTCTTACTAATCCCTGAACAATTATATCTCTTCCGGGAATTTGTATTTTTGTGTATTCATCTATCACCTTTCCCCTTATTTCAAGAGTGCCTTCAGTATTCAAACATCCTGCTAAAAGCAGTCCGTAAGCGAATGCTATGCAGATATGCTGCATTTTAATATACCTCACCGGTGCAGGGAACCTCATGTTTTATTCAAGAAGTATGTTTATTGCGATCAGTCCTTTTTTTTGTTCATCTCTTTTTTATAGTTCTTCATAATTTTCCCAAATTCTTTATCTCTTTTTCGCCTCTCTATTACAGTCGATTCAAAATGCGCTTTCTCTTTTTCCATTTTCAAGTAATTTTCGTAGAAAGCTTTGTCTATTTCTCCTTTTTCAACGGCTTCAAGAACTAAACAACCTATCTCATTAGTGTGAGTACAATCTTTGAACTTACAATTCTGAGAAAGGCTGACAATAATGTCGAATGTAATTTCTAATCCGTTTTCGGAATCGGCAATACCTACTTCTTTCATTCCTGGATTGTCAACAAGTATTCCACCATTTTCCAGTACAATTAATTCCCTATGGCTTGTAATGTGTCTGCCTTTGTTTGTACTCTTGCTGATTGCTTCCGTTCTCATTATGGTCCTGCCGGAAAGATTATTCAACAAAGTTGATTTTCCGACTCCGGAAGACCCAAGCATACAATATGTCTTTCCCTTTTTTATAATCTTTTTAAGTTCTTCATATCCATATTGAGTTTCATTGCTAATGGCAATAACTGGTATATTTTTAATCCGTTGATTAATGCTATCAATTATTTCAACAATCTTTTGTTCATTTATCAAATCCGTTTTAGTGAGTACAATTATCGGACTTACTTTAGATGAATAACAGATTGTCAGGTATCTTTCAAGTCTGTTGATATTGAAATCCCTGTCAACAGCCTGAACTAGAAACGCATAATCTATATTTGCTGCAATTATTTGTATCTCTCCATATTGACCAACAGCCTGTCTTGAAATAAACGAGAATCTTGGTAATATTTTATGAATTATGGAAAAATCTGAATCATAAATTGTCAATGCAACCCAATCACCTACTGCGGGAAAACCTTCACGGCTTTTTGCCGAAAATCTCAAATTTCCTGTTATCTCTGCTTCTAATTCAGCCTTTTCAGTTTTGACAATATATCTTTCCTTATGTTCCGAAACGACCCTGCCAATCTCAAAGTCTTTAAGCTCATTCTCAATCCTTAACTTTTCGAGGTTATCATTATATCCAAAATCTTCTAATTTCATGTCAGCACCTTTTTTTATAATTGTAAAATTAACTAATTTGTCTCATTATTCGAGCTTTGTCCGAGTCTCAAAACCAGATTTTGGCAGTGATGCACTTAACATGCAGACTTCATTCTCTGAGAAAGATGGCTTTTTTCATCTACAGGGTAAAAAACTTTGGGCCGGACTTACCGGGATGGCTCATTTATGGATTCTTACTGCACGCAGAAGATCATTAAATGGCGATCTGATGAGAGATATCGACATGTTCATCTGTGATGTAGTTGTCTTTTCGAACGAATCCACTATAATGCGCATAGAAGTGAAATTTAGATACCTAACCTTGTACCTTTTAAATGGTCGCTGTTAATTATCATAGTATCGTTGGTTTATTTTTTCTCCCTTTCGGTTTGCTTTTAAAATTAATCTTATTCTCCCCGACCCTGAATTCCACGATTTTTCTAATCAGTTCAAAAGGTATTGGTTTGTCAATTGGGAACTGTACCGATCCCTTACCATGTTTGTAACCGGCAAGTTCACTTGCGAACTCTGAATGCCCGGACGGGGTGGCATAAAGTCCGATGTGCTTCTTAAAAACAGCGAAATAGATCAATGTTTTCCCAAAAGTTTTATAAGATGGCATTTTATATGTTATACTTTCCTCGGCTTCAGGAGCTTGATTGAGAATTATCTTTCTTATCCGGATAAGTATTTTCTGAATATCATCAGGAAAGCTAGCTATGTACTCGTTAACGTTTTTCATTTCATTTTTTCTTTGGTAATCTTGTTATTTTCGTCGCACAATTGGGAAAAGAGCTATCAGTTTACATAGCCTATCACCTGACGTCAGCAAATTAGAAAATCCAAAGCTAATTTATTGCTGGTTCAATGGCAAAAAAGCAATGAATTATGCAAGTCTTTGCAATTATTATGTAACGCTTTTTTCCCGGCGAGCGCCTAAATTGCATTGTTCGTGCGGGAATTAGTCTGATTCGCACTACCAAAGACGAATCGCATTATGAACCGTCAATAAACCGATCCGAAACAAAACATGTGGTTTTCCAAATCAGCAGAAGCAGTTTTAAAAGAACAAAATGTTGATCCGGCGGAAGGCCTTTCTGACGAAGAAGCCTTAACCAGATTGAAGAAATCCGGTGTGAATAAATTACTGGCTGAAAAAAAGAAAAGCTTATTCCTGATGTTTTTTGCGCAGCTTAAAAACTGGCTGATTTATATCCTGCTGGGAGCGGTGGTTATAACCATTTTTATGGGGGAGTATGTTGATGCAGCTATAATTTTATTGGTTATAAATATTAATGCTTTACTGGGTGTGGTTCAGGAAGTCAAAGCCGGGAAAGCGATTGAAGCCCTTCAGAAACTAACATTCCCCAGAGCACTCGTTCGGAGAAACGGGGTAGTTAAGGAGATTGAATCTGAAAATATCGTTCCCGGGGACATTCTTATCCTTGATGCGGGAAGGATCATTTCCGCAGATATTCGTCTGGTTGAATCCATTAATCTTCAGGTCGATGAATCATCATTAACAGGCGAATCAGTTCCATCAGAAAAAGACGCTTCACTGATTCAAACTGACCTGAAAACTGCCCTGGGAGACCGGTTAAACTTAGGTTTTATGTCGACGATCATTACCAGCGGAAGGGGATTCGGGGTGGTAGTGGAAACAGGCATGAATACCGAAATTGGTAAAATCGCTTCCATCATTAACAAGGAGGTCAAGTCGAGAACCCCGCTGGAAATACGTTTGGATAAGCTGGGTAAAAACTTAGGTATCATTGCAATTGTAATTTGTGTATTGATTTTCATCATTGCAATGTTTCAGGGAAGGGATCTGTCTGAAATGTTCCTGATGTCGGTTTCCCTCGCTGTAGCCGCCATACCCGAAGGACTGGCAGCAATCGTGGCAGTCGTACTGGCAATAGGCGTAACCAAACTTTCGAAAAAAAATGCCATCATTAAAAAACTATCCGCTGTTGAAACCCTGGGTTCCCTGAATATTATCTGCTCCGACAAAACTGGCACCTTAACTCAAAATAAGATGACGGTAACAAGTTGCTTTACCCTTGAAGGTCTTATGCAAATTGGAACGGAGTATACGAATTCAGAAGAATTAAAATTCCTGGCAAAAGCCATGATCCTATCCTCAGATGCAAGCTACGATAATGGAAAAGGAACAGGGGATCCAACCGAAATAGCCTTGCTTGTTATGGGCGACAAGCTTGGGCTTGACCGTAAAATAATACAACAAAGCAGCCGCCGCATCGATGAATCAGCATTTGATTCTGACCGTAAGTTAATGTCAACACTGGTTGAAGAAAACGGGAATTTTACGGTATATACGAAAGGCGCCATAGGAAACCTTATTGAGATCTGCACTCTGGTTTTAGACGGAGGGCAAATAATTCACTTAACCGAGGCTCATAAAAAGAGATACCTGGATGCAGCTGTTAATATGTCTGACCAGGCTCTGCGTACTCTCGGAGTAGCCTATAAGCCAGAAAAGGGGAAAATTGACCCTTCGGATATGGAAAAAGAGCTGATTCTTGTTGGTTTAGTGGGAATGATCGACCCACCGAGGGCGGAAGTTAAGGACTCAATTCTAAAAGCAAAAAGTGCAGGAGTCAAAACGCTAATGATTACCGGCGATCATAAGAATACCGCCTTCGCCATCGCTTTTCAGCTTGGAATCGCAGAAAAAATTGAGCAATCTATTACCGGGCAGGAAATCGATAGACTTTCCGACCTGGAATTCGCAGAGCAGATTAAAAATTATAATGTTTTTGCACGTGTATCTCCCGAACATAAAGTAAAAATTGTGAGGGCCTTGAAAGCCCAGGGCAACATTGTTTCCATGACGGGTGACGGGGTCAATGATGCCCCTTCTTTAAATACTGCCGATATAGGAGTTGCGATGGGCATTACAGGCACCGACGTTGTTAAAGGTGCCTCGGATATGATCCTTACGGATGATAATTTTTCAACCATTGTTTCCGCAATAGAGCAGGGAAGAAATATTTACAATAACATTAAAAAGTCCGTAATATTTCTGATCACCTGTAATCTGGGTGAAGTGATTACAATATTCGTGGCACTGATCCTGGGCTGGAAAACCCCATTGATTGCCACACAGCTTCTGTGGATAAACCTGATCACCGATTCCCTCCCTGCAATAGCGCTGGGAATGGATCCCGGAAATCCGGATGTAATGAAAGAAAAGCCTCGACCTGCAAAAGAGAGTTTCTTTGCAAACGGCGCTGGTATGCATGTTTTGCTCGGGGGATTTTTAATCGGAGCATTAACCATCACCGCTTACTTTTTTGGGTATTATGAGCATGGATACTCACCTTTTGATAAGCAGGTACCACAAAACACAATAGAATATGCCCGGACCATGGCTTTCATGGTGTTGGTGGTTGGTCAGCTGGTTTATTCACTGGCTTTTAGGAATGAAAGGAAATCCATTTTCTCGATTGGAATCTTTTCGAATAAATACCTTGTGGGAGCAATTCTGACAGGCCTGGCCCTTCAACTGGTTGTGGTTGGAATACCGGTAATAAAAAATGCATTTCATTTACAGATGCCTGATATCAGGGCATGGGGGATTATTTTTGCTCTGGGATTTACTCCCCTGGTTTTAAATGAGCTTATTAAGCTATATGTAAGAGTTTCGAAAAAACCCGGGTGAAAACAGTGTGAGTAATAGACCTATCTGAATCGATGAAAATCATTTGGCTTATAAATATTAAAACTCTAATGCATGCTAACTCCAAATAAATATCCGATCAACGCTGACATTACCATGGCAATCGTACCCCAGATACAAATTCTCAATACAGATTTGCCGATTGCAGAACCTCCAACCTTTGCTGCAAGGGTTCCTGATAAAGCAAGAAAAAGTATGGAGAAACCATATTGGAATAATATCATCTGTTTTAAAGGTGCAAAAACAGCTAATAACAGAGGAAATATTCCTCCAACTATGAACGAAGCTGCAGATGCAAAGGCAGCTTGGAAAGGCTTTGCCCGGGAAATTTCATTAATACCCAATTCATCTCTTGCGTGTGCTTCCAAAGAATTATGAGCAGTAAGTTGTTTTGCAACTTCTATTGCCAATTCGCTTGTAAGCCCTCTATTTTCGTATATTGCAGATAGTTCATTTAATTCAAAATCCGGTGTACTGGCGAGTTCATCATTTTCCCTTTTCAAATCTGCGGTTTCAACGTCCAACTGGGAACTTACAGAAACATATTCACCTGCAGCCATTGACAATGCTCCTGCAACCACGCCTGCCAATGTTGCCAGTATGATTGGGTCTCGTACCACACTTGCGGCTGCAACACCGATGGCCAGGCTGGTGGTAGAAAGAATACCATCATTGGCCCCTAGTACGGAGGCTCTCAGCCATCCGCTTCTTTTTACAAAATGATTTTCACTTTCCATTCAATTTACTTGCATGTTTAACCGTCATCAATAACCAATTCACTCCCGGTAACAAAGTTTGATTCGTCAGTTATCAGGTAGAGTATTCCATAAGCAATATCCATGGGTTCGCCAGTACCTCCATCCAAGTAACCAGCTTTGTGTGACTTGCAGATATTTATTGCCGTGTTATAATATACCACAACGTCTTATACTGAGCTCCAATCCCGAACGAGAGCTCTCCTCCCCTCTTGCTGACCGGTACCTCCCTGCCTGGATTGCCTGCCGGATCAAGTGCATAAACACTGATCCTATCCATTCCTTTGAACGTCAGCTCTGCCGGTATGCCTTCAGCAATAGTCGGCGATGTACCCCAATCCCCGCCAACAGTTGTCTGGCCGGCATCCCACTTCCAGCCTGTGTTTTCCACCCTCCCTGCGGCGACAAGCAATATTCTGGAAGATTGTTCTACAGGCTTACCGTCCAGAGCAGTCACTGTTATAGTTGCCCAGTTGAACCTTGTTGTGTCCATAGCAATTGTCACATTACCCAACTCAACGCTCTTTCCTCCGATATAGCCAATGGCAGCCTTTGCTGAGGGTGAATTGATTTTATATACCGCATTTACCGAATCCCTGTTGTCCCAGATGATCTCTCCCGTTTCACTCTCCCATGGACCAGTTGTTGTATTTACAGATTCCGATAACTTAAATTCTGCCGCCTTAACATTCACATTCACCGGATGAAGGATTGCAAGACCCGGCAAAGCACCTGCATCCTCCCATACATATTTCATGTTTGACCGGTGCAAACTTATCCTGTCACCTGTTTTAACCATATTATCCAGAACTGCAGAAGGGGGCAGGTCAAGCTGGACTGCATGCTGCCCTGGCTGAACTGCGCCCATGCGGAAAAGTACCGCACCCACAGGAACAAATATCTGCTTCAGGGGGTGTCCGGCGCTTGAAAAGAAATTATCGATACGTCCGCCGTCATAAGGGGCATCAAATGTAAAATGGTAGATGCCGTCAAAATCCTGGAAGGCGGCAAATGAATTGAGCATCGGAAACATTTCTGCACAGTAGAAGCTTGGAGCAGGATGGTCATACTCGCTTATCGTCAGTGGCATGCCTGCTATACGGTGCTGGGCAAACCACGATAATGTGCCGGTTTGCTTATCTGTAACCATCGATGAATTCCTGATGGTCCAGTCGGTCGACGACCAGCTCTTTCCGGGGAAATCGGGATGCTCCCAGTAAGAGTGCATATCATCAAAATCGGAAACCTGCGCTTCTCTCGATACTCCCTGTACCCCACTGTAATAAGCCTGAGTCTCTGAGACCAATGCCTTTATTTTCAGATCGTTCTTATAATAAGAGACCATCTCCATGGCATAAGACATCTCCCTTGCCATAAGAAAACTCCAGAGCGACTCCTTCTGAACAACTGGAGTCTTTTCACCATAATTACTTATTACAGACATCAGGTCACTGCTGAATCCTTCCTTTTTAGCATAGTCCTGATGCGTCCCGAGCCACTCTTTCCATTGCTGAAGCAAGGCAGCCTTGTGCTCCTTATTGAGTTTTGGGAGCAGTTTCCAGTTGGAAATTAGCGAATTTTCATTGTTGACTTCAACAAATGCTACTGCAGGTTCTTCTGCATAAGTAGTTCCTGTATAAGAGTTTTTATGAGTAAGTAATGCCTTTGCATATTCTTTCTGCATCGCAATATAAGGCGGGTAAAACTGATCTATCCCTTTCCCGTAATTAAAATCTCCGATGCCTTCATATTCACACCCGGGGTAATCTCTAGATACGTGAGTATTAATATTGCTGTATATGCCATGCAGCTTCAGCTGGTAAACAAGCCAGTCGAGCCTATCAAGCTGTCCGGCATCGAGTTCATTCTTCGATGCATTCCATATCCCGTCGGGAGCGGACTGATTATCCATGTGATGGAATCTCACAACGTTCATTCCCAGCTTCCTCAGTCTGCCGGCGATCATAACTGCCGTTTCCTTATCGGGAAAAGCTGATGAAAATGTCAGGTTGGTGCCAAAAAAACGGATCCTTTCACCATTACCGTCAACAAAATGGCCGTTATCAACCCGTACAAAACCTGAATTACCTGCAACCTTTTCATTAAGGAATGACATATCCACTGCATTATGGGTGGTATCTGAATCTGGTATTACAAAATCGAACCAGCCATATTCGCGTTTTTCATCAGGCGCTTTCTGACATGACGTCAGAAAGAGAAATGATGTAAAGCAGATCATCAGGAACAATGTCCCGGAAGTGTTTGAATAAAAACGTCTCATATTTCTGAATGTTAGGTAAATAAATATCTTCTGTCAATTTAACTGCTCACTCTTTCCATCCACTTTTTCTGAACAGCTTCGAGCTTATCAATCTGGCTGCCTGTAAGATAAATATCCGTTTCTTTGCTCAGAATGTCACTGACAACCTTTTCGGCTTTTTCCTCAAGCGACATCGAACCATCTTTTTCCCACTGGCTCCTGTTTGTACGGGTCAACAGATCCGAATACCGGATCTCTTCCTGGAAGTGTTCCAGCGTGTGAGCTGATTCCAGGAATGAACCTTTAAAAGCAACTTCCTTTATCAGGTTTAATGCCAGATGTTCTTCATCAACAATAAACCTGTCCGAAAACCTTTTGCAGTTTCCGATCAGTTCATTATCGATAACCGCTATTTCAGGAGATATTGTCTTTGATGTCTCAATATTTCCTATACCCCATACCATGTTCACTTTACTCAAAGTATGGATTAACCCGGTAAGCATCTTTTCAGCTGAAGCCTGCGAATCCAGCATCGCTGAATCGCTTAGAGCCCAGGATGCAGAAGGCAGCCCATGATACTGTGCCATTTCGGCCCCTGCTCCCTGCAGCAAAGCGTTTTCCGGTGATCCTGTCAGGACTAGCGTCGTCATCATATCGAAAACATGGGCAAAACCGGCATTATAGATACACGGTCTTCCGGGTTCAATGACCTGGTTTATCACAATGCCGCTAAGCACTTCTGCATCAGCCATTGCAAGACTTCCGGCAAGGGTAACAGGGGAGGTCCCTCCGGCAAGCGGTTCTGAATTGATCATTATGGGAATTCCATGACCTCTCGTCCTGTAAAAGAGTTCCAGTGCCGTATCAGTCCAGGTCAGGGGGCTTACAATGCTGTAGCCCAGTGTAAAGAACATATTGTCCCTTAATGTTTTGCCATCCAGGATAATATCTGACATCTCAATTATCGCTTCGGCACCTGATGGTGTATAAATACAGGGCCTTAAATGTTTGGAGGAGTATTGCGCCGCTATTTTGAACCCTGCAAAATCCCTGCATGCGGGAGGAAATTCTTTTAGGCTGGTTCCCACTATTCCTCCTACATTGTCAAGCTTATCTGCCACACGTACAAACTCCGTGAATTCATTCACCCCAAGTACAGAGGCCTTTTTACCCGTCCCCCTGACATATTGAGTAGCATTTGCTGTATAATAGACTGCAGCTCCGCCACTTTTCATAACTGTCGGATTGCCTGAACGGTCTTTAATTGTGAATTGCTTAGGGCACAATGCGAGATATTTATCAACTGTTTTTTCAGTCAGATAAACCCTTACATTGTCAGATTTGTCAGGGGTTCCGCCTGCATCGAGGAGCAGATCGTAAATCATTTTATTCCTCACCCTGATGCCGACTTCCTCAAGGATCTGTTTCCCGGTTTTGTGAATAACCTCTTTTTCTGATTCTGATAAGATCTGTAGCATGTTATAATGTTTATATAGTTTATTCACAGGGAATAATTACTGCCTCAATATTAAGATAATCTGCAATTTTTTTTATTGTCCCGGCATGGTGCCCTATTCCAAGCGAAAAGTGGTGTGTCGGACCCTCCCTGATCCATCTTGTCAGGAATGTTTTGATATCAGGCTTGAAAAATCCCCTTGTATTGGTGTTTCCTGTGGGGGGGATCGGACCTTTTACCGATTCGCCTTCCGCTATTATAAATTTGAATTTTCCGTCATATGTTGAATTTACAGATAGCATTGTAATTGGCCCTTCCTTTATATTAAACTCAACACCAGCTCCGAAACCCGGTTTTCCATGATATTTTTTTAAACTGCGCAAGACTGGCTTACCCTGGGCAATAGTTATGTTATGCGGCCCGTCATGTCCGACCAGAACAAATCCCTCATTAAAATCAACGGGATGAAACTCGGCAAAACTTCCTCCGATTCCAAGTCTGAACATGATTAACAGTGCGATCAGTGTCTTCTGGTCTGATTCACCGCACATAGGTACACCTTCAGCAGCCAAAAGGGAGTTGCCTACGATAAGGTTTGCCATAACCATTCTAAGCTCACTCTCCTCCGGGCCATCATAATAATAGGAAAGGCCATCAATTTCCTTATCAAGGATGAATTTGTTCAATGCAACGCTGACTTTGGCTGCGATCATTAGATCCTCTTTTCTGAGTTTCATTGAAATAGGGTCGGAAACCGGATCAGGGGTATCAAAAAAATGCAGTATTTTCTTCTCTTCATCAATTATTTCCTGCTCACTGACTTTGTTATAACATTTCAATAATTCATTTGCCTCACATTCAACAATATGACATCCAAAAAATGAGGTAAGCATTGTCGGGTCAGTTTGCATATCCATCATTGAATTAATAGGATGACCCAGATGGCCAAGATGAGCGTTTTTCAAAGCATGCAATACTCCTGCTATCCTGCAATATTCATTGAGCTGGCTATCAACTTCAGCATCATCAAACAGGCTGCCTATTATTACCTCAGGAATCTTTTTCCCCATGCGAGCGGCTACTGCTGCGAACTCAGGCAGGGAACAGATATCGTCATTTGCCAGCTGCATATAGGTTGAGGCTTTTGAGTAATCAAGGGCTTTAAGGGGTTGAAGTGCAACCAGTACAATCGGGATATCAAGGGATTTAATAATTATTGCAAAAGTGCCTGAAGTCGCATAGGTAAGCATATTGCAAAAAATCAGGTCAGGGTTGGCTGCTTCAATTAATTTCACGAGGTCATATGCCTTTGCTGCATTATCGACCAGACCGAAATCAATTATGGTTACATTCTGATCCGGTATTTTTGCAATTATAGTTGTGTGTTTTTCAAGAAGCTCATCCAGCAGACCCGGGAACTGATCCCAGTACCTTTCATAACCCACTCCAAACACTCCGATCCTTATTGAAGTGGATCTTGCGTTTCGCGGAATGGATATTTTTTCTATTTTATTCATATTTAAGTCTTTAATTCTTTAAGCCGGATCCTGGTTAAAAACGAAATTTAAGCATATGCATCTAATAATTTTATCCTGGGAATAAAAATAACAAAACAAATAAATGCCACCAGGTACATTGATCCTGCATAGATCCACATCGGGTTATATGAAAACCTGGTAATAATAAATCCTATGACCGGATTAATGACAAAGGCTGAAACAGCTCCGGCAGTTCCTGATAATCCAACCACAGTCGAAGTTACCGAGCGTCCGAAAGTATCAGCTATGGCAGTGATATAATTTGTGATCCATAGGCCGTGGGCAAAAAATGCGATACACATTATCAGGATGACTGATTCTGGTGATGGAGCCAATTTAACAAACAGAACCGGAAACATTAAGAGGGCTGCAACTCCCATTATGATTTTTCTGGCCAGGTTGAGATTGTTGGTCTTCGAATAGAGAGCATCAGATATCAAGCCACCCAGCATATTGGAGACCCCCATGGCCAGAAAAGGGATCCAGAATAACCTTCCAATTTGTTCAATATTGGAGGAATGTGTTTCATTTAAGTATTTTGGAATCCAGAACATATAAAAATATAAGATAGGATCCAGCAGAAACCTGATAAGGATAAATACCCAAAGCTCCTGTGTTTTAAAAAGTTTTGAAAAATCAATTTTCTTTCTGGCAATTATTGGGCTGATGTTATTATCTCCATTTACAACGTTTTCAATTAAAAGGTTTTCAGGATTATTGTTTTTTCGCCGGGTAACCAAAAGCCAGACACCCACCCATGTGAAACCAATGATACTTGTAATAATAAAAACACCGCGCCATCCGGTAATACTTATCAGATATACGCATAATGGAGGAGCTAAGACAGCGCCAAGTGCTGCACCTCCGATAGCAATTCCATTTGCCAGGGCCTGTTTCTTTTTAGGGACCCATTCGGTAACAGCTTTTATTGCTCCGGGAAAAGCACCACCCTCTCCAACGCCCAGAAAAAACCTGAAGAGGCCAAAAGAGAAGACACTATTTGCCAGGCTGTGAAGGGCAGTAGCAAGTGACCAGAGTGCAACAGAAACAGCAAGCCCCGGTCTGCTCCCATAACGGTCAATTAATATCCCGGCACCTGTGAACATTATTGCATAACCAACTAAGAATCCAGTATTTATGAATCCATACTGCACATTAGAAACAGGAAATTCCTGTTTAATTTTAATAATCAGGATAGCCAGCACCTGCCTGTCAAGAAAGCTTAAGGATGTTGCAATCAACGCCATTATAACGATAATCCAGAAATACCGGCTTTTACTCTTCATTATTTTGACATCAGGAATTAAACACAAAGGTGCACAAAGGTATGCACAAAGGGACACCAAGGTTATAATCCCTAAGGTAATCGATATTTATCCTGAATCTCTGTTGCCTCCTTTATCTGCTCAGCAAGAGTTGGCAGTTCGAATTCTTTCAGAACATCCGCAACTTTCAGATCCGGATCACGGCTTTCAATTGTTGCCCAGTTCTCGGGATGATATATTTTAATCCTGACTTTTCTGCCGTACTTTTTCTGAATATCGCCGAACTTCAGCACCTGGGGCCATATTTCAAGGAAGGCCTTTTCAAGATTGACAGGAGCACAGACCCATCTGGCAAATTCACCGTCAGATGCAATGACGTCACCTGTGATATCCAGTATCCGGGCATCCTCACCTGTAGCAGATACAATGTAATACTGGTTCATCCAGGCATGGTAAGCCAGGGTATCTCCAAAGGGGCCCTGTGACGGGAACAAGACCATTTCAGCTCCGGCTTCCTTAAGCAGACGCCAGTTCTCAAACCATGAGGCATCCATGCAAATCTGCATCCCGATGGTGCCAAAATCTGTTTTGAAGACAGGTGGCTTTAAAACACCTGGGGTAGTCCCTCCTCCCTTATAGTAAACATCCGGAAGAGTCTCCGTATCGGTAGGATGTATTTTATGATACACACCTTCAATCTCGCCCTGCCGGTTCAGAAGAATTGAACTGTTGTAAAAATGTCCCTCCTTCTTAGTCACAACCGGACAAATTATGTAGCAATTGTGTTTCTTTGCCATTTCTGATATCCTGCTTGTGACAGGACCCGGAACATTCTCATCTTCAGCAATCTCTTCGAGGGTTTTCATCTCGTCAACCCATGAGATCTGAAATGTCTCAGGAAGGCAAATGATATCAGGTTCCAAAGGATAGACACTTTCCATCCTTTCAAGCATATCCTTAATTCTCTTTTCTATTGTCTGCTCAGGCCAGAGGCCTTTCAGACTTATTGCTGCCACCCATATCTCCCGGGGAAGCCTGTTTTCTTTTATAGCTCTCATATTTACAGCCTGTATTTATCCTGTACTACTTCGGAGGCTTTGACATTTTCCTCAACAGTCAGAATCTCAAACTCCTTTAAGACATCTCTGACTTTCAGATCCGGATCCATGCTTTCGATGGTAATAACACCTGTATTATCCCATACTTTTATATGCAACCTGTCGCCGTATTTATTGAACAGGTCAGGCAGTCTATCGTTTGTTGGCCAGGTATCCGCATTCAGCTTCTCAAGGTTGATCTCCGCCCAGGCATATCTCACGAAGGTACTGCTTGAGTGAATATCATTGCCTGACATGTCAACGATCCTTGCATCACTTCCTGTCGATGATATTATGTAACATCCGCATCTCCAGGCAAAATAATTTAGTATCCTGCCTCCCGGAAACTGAGACAGGAACAGAATTATCTCAGCCCCCTGTTTCCTGTAATTTTCCCATCCGTCCTGCCAGTTGGCATCATAGCAGATCTGCATGCCGATTTTCCCGAAGTCAGTCTCAATTACCGGCTGATCCTTAGCTCCGGGCAGTACACCGATAGCATCTTTTCCTGTTTTTCCTGTAATGATTTCATTTTTAACAGGATGCATTTTATTATATGCTCCTGCAATATTTCCTTTCCTGTCAATCAGAAGGCAACTGTTATAGAAATTACCATCTTTTTTTGTATAGATGGGGCAGGCAACATAACAGTTATTCTTCTTAGCAAATTCTGCCATCCTGCCTGTAACCGGACCAGGATTTTTCTCATCCTCTGCAATATCACTTAAGGAAAACTGCTCATCAACCCAGCTTGTATCAACTAGTTCCGGCAGGCAGATCAGATCAGGCTTATAGCCAGCAACATTCTGCATCCTTTCCAGTATTCTCTTAATCCTGGATTCTCTGGTTTTATCCGGCCACAGCCCTTTAAGGTCGACGGTTGCCACAGATACCTTTCTTGCCATCTGCCGGCCATCAGATGGGGGTGCTGCAGTGCAGGCGGGAACTGTGAAACCAACAATGCCGGCTCCCAGACCTGCAGAGGTTTGCCGGATGAAATTCCTTCGGGAAAAACTGCTGATTTTTTTCATGTCATATAGTTGCCTTATCCAATAAAATATGGAAGCTTTGTCACTGAGGGATCAAAGTTAAGTCTGGTGCGGATCTTTTCAGCTTCAGCAGCTGAAAGGAGTGGTTCTTTTGCAACCTCAACACATGATTCAAGCGGAGCAAATCCATCCATGCCCACATTTGCCACAGAGAAAGGCATTGTAAGGGCGTATCTCAGAAGATCGTTCCCCGTTACATTCCCGATAAGAGCATTCTGTCCCATAATTTTAATTGCAACGATACCAAGGTCTCTCTTTATGGCCTGAGGTATCAGATTGTCCTCATTTCCGTTAAACCTTGCAGCATTAATAACACACATAACCACATCAACATCGAACTCGCTGAAGCATTTCTGAGATGCTTCATTCCATTTATGATATGAGAAACAGATATTTTTGACTACCCCTTCATCTCTGAGTTTCAGAAATGCTTTATATCCGCCCGAGGCACTGAGAAGTGTATTAACATCTTCCATCTGATCTATGCCATGTATCGTATACATATCCAGGTAGTCTGTCTTTAAGGTTTCAAGTGAAGTCTCAATATCTTTCATTACTCCATCATATGTCCTTTCTATTGACTTCGAATTGAGGAAGATCTGCTTCCTGTATTTTGGAATAAGGAATTTCCCGTATCTCTCTTCCGACACACCGTTTCCATATATCCTGGCTGAATCAAAATAGGTTATCCCAAGGTCGATTGCGTGATCGATATGTTTTTGCAATATTATGTCATCGGCCACCCAGTTGCAATATCTGGAACCTGATCCAAAACCAATGCAGGAGACCATTCTGTTGGTCCTGCCAAGCCTGCGTACAGGAAGCTCACCGGACTTTGATACCGATATATTGGCGGATGTCAGAGCAGCGGCACCTGAAATACCCGGAAGCATTGCAGCTGTTGTGGTTAAGGCTGCTGTATGTAAAAACTTACGCCTTGTGAATTTTGTTTTCATATTATTTACTTTTTGATTTTCCCGGCATTCTTATGAACTTTGTCTATAGCCATTGCAATATCATCCATATCCGATTTGGTTCCAAGAAGCATTGACTGGAAAAGCCAAACAGCTTCTTCGTTGCACAGGCGGTCATTCTCCGGACATTGATTTTTCGCAACGAAGCTCTTAAAATCAAGCATTTCTTTTGGATACATTTTCTGATAATTTTTTGATTTGAATGCATCATCAAGATATGGCATACTGTTCAATGTACCCCCATAACCGGCAGAGCATGGAATTCCCTCGGCATTAAGTGCATTTAAAAACTCTGACCTCTGCATGCCCTGAAATTCTTCCTTCTTATACCTGAATGGGAACAGGTGGAATGAGGCTCTGGTAACGCTATCGTAAAGCTTATAGGGAATAATCCCCGGAATATCTTTGATCTGAGATTTCAAGTAGGCCGCATTTTCATTTCGGATAGTGGTATGTGCATCCAGTCGTTTCAGCTGTGCCAGTCCGATAGCAGCCTGATATTCTGTCATCCTGAGATTGTTAGCCGCAATTATATATTGTCCGCCAACCAGATCGGCCATTTTACCATATGCGCTCCCGCAATTGTGATAGGAATAACATCTGTCAATAAATGCGTCATCATTGCTCACAATAGCCCCGCCTTCACCAATAGCGAGATGCTTGGAATTCTGAAAGCTGAAACAGCCTGCATTCCCGAATGTGCCAACTTTTTGGTGATTGACTTCAGCCAGCCATGCCTGACAGGCATCTTCCACCAAAAGGAGTTTATGCTTATCCGCTATCGCCTTGATTCTTACAATATCAGAGGGTAACCCAAGAATATGAACTGGAAGAAGTGCTCTGGTCCGTGAAGTAATCTTAGCCTCAATTTTATCAGGATCTATCTGAAAGGTAGCAGGGTCAACATCAACAAAAACCGGCATTGCACCAACTTCCAGAATTGCTGATATGGTAGCAATAAATGTGTACGGGGTTACAATTACCTCATCTCCTCCTCCAACACCAAGCACTCGCAGGGAGATTATAAGTGAATTAGTCCCGTTAACCACTGCCAGGCATCGCTTTGCACCGATAGCCTGTGCGTATTTGTCTTCAAAGTCTGCAACTACGCCTCGTTCCAGACCCGCCCGGCACCAGACGCCACTCCGGAGCACGTCAATAACACTCTTCTCATCCGCTGCAATATCCCACATTGGCCAGCTGGGCCAGGGTTTTGTACGGACTGGATCACCGCCAAGCACAGCAGGAACTGATGCTTCTCTTAAGAAATCAGAATAGATGGCGGGAGTAATTCCCATTGCAAATAATGCTCCAGCACCTGTAAGTGAATTTTGCTTTACAAAATCTCGCCTAGAAAGTTTTTTGCCTGCCATAATAATTGTATTTAAGGTTTAATAAATATGATAAGTCTTTTCGGAAAAAAATCCATTCAGTCTATCTGTTGGTTGTAGTGCAATTTAGCAATAATATGATTTATCCTGTATCTTTATAAAAAATTTAGCAGTAAAATACAAATGGTTAACTCTCATCGCAAAATAAATCCATGAACCTTAATTCAAATGTTTCTGAAAATATATAAACCGGAGATCTTCCAGGGCAATCTGAGGAAGATTAACTATTTTGAGGGCTGGTACTTTAAGCATGTATCCGGCGATCTCGGAGAGGTATGGTCATTTATTCCAGGGGTTGCACTGACAAGTCACGATCCGCATTCATTCATTCAAGTCATTAATGGCATTACCGGTAAAACGGAATATATTAAATATCCGCTGGAACAATTCACCTGGGAGAGTAACAGGCTTTGGGTGAAAACCGGCGATTCAATATTCACGGACAATTATATAGATCTGAATATAGATAATGAAAACGTTAAACTTACAGGACATATTGAATATAATAACATTGTAAAATATCCGCAAAGTCGTTTTTCTCCGGGTATTATGGGGTGGTATTCATTTGTACCTGCTATGGAATGCAAACATGGCATAGTTTCAGTAAATCATGATCTTAAAGGCAATATTGACATTAATGGCAAGCATATTGATCTTGATAATGGCAAGGGGTATATTGAAAAAGACTGGGGGACATCATTTCCGGAGGCCTGGATATGGATCCAGTCAAACAATTTCAGCAACCATGACACATCCTTTACATTCTCAATTGCAAAAATCCCCTGGCTCGGCCATTTCTTTATGGGGTTTATCTCCTTCCTGTACCTTAACGGCAGATTTTTTCTTTTCAGTACTTACAATAAATCGGAAATAACCAAAATTGAACATGACTATAAATCTGTCACCATAGAGATGAAAAGCAAAGATGCAGTCCTTAAAGTCAGTGTAGTAAAAAACAGTTTCGGTGAACTCAGGGCCCCTGCCTCCGGTGATATGTCAAGGCGGATAAAGGAGAGTATTGATTCAACAGTTGAGCTGACCCTGCATGACAAGGATGGAAAATTGATTTATGAAGATTCCGGCAAAAGAGCCGGATTAGAGGTTATAGAAGAGATCTTCAATTATATCTGATCCTTCTCTTTCTGTCATGCCAGGATTTTTATTTAAACGCTATCATTAATTAAACCACGGAGGACACTGAGTTTCACGGAGAAAAAACACGGAGTATTTTTCCGGAAAAAAACAGTACAACTCCGTGTAACCTCCGTGTAACTCCGTGTAAATCCGTGGTTAACAATTTTTTAGTAATTTTTTAGTAATTCCCTCTGTCTTTAGGCCCGATAACCCATTCAAATAAATATTTTGATTTCCCGTAAGTTGACATTGTTACATGATTTAACTTACTTTACTCTAATAATTAATTTATCCCGGAAATCCTTAATTGTACCATCAAATGAAAAAGATCTTAATCCTGACTGCCCTTTTAATTTTATTCAGTTGTTCAGAGCACGACAATAGTAAAGGAAAGTTCGGGACCGCCTCCGCAGAGATAACCTCCACAATTGTCAATGAGAGATTCGGAGGCGTTGGCTTTCATGTTTTTGATCATGTTCATAACGGACCAGTGTGGCATTATGAACAGGTTTTCGCCAAACGGTGGCGTGAGCTGAATCCATCCTTTGTCAGGCTTAATGATGATCCCGCGTGGGATTTAAGGAAGATCGACTCTATCTCAAAATATCTTGAAGTGATGAAGGAGACAAATACAGAAATATATTTTACGTCATGGAACACGGAGGAGATAAAGAAATACAGGAATGAAAAGGATTATGTAAAGCATGAAGTTGATAACCTCGAATACCTTAAATGGAAAAAGGGTTTTGAAAATATCAGATATTACTGCATGGCCAATGAATTGTCGCTTGATAAGTGGGCTTCAATGATAAATGACCTGGAATATTTTAAAAGAATACAAGGCTTGTTCTATGATGAATTCAAAGCAAGGGGCCTTGACATAAGCCTCCTGGCAACCGACTCGTCTCCTATTGAATACTGGCACACAATTCAATGGGCTGCTGAGAATATGGATGACATCACCGGCATTTATGGCGGGCACCATTACATTAACAATTACGACCTTTTTGATAATTCTTTTTACAATTTCTTCCTCGATAAAATGAAGTGGGGAGCAACCCTCGCCAAAAGCAAGAACAAAAGATTCATTGTTGGTGAATTCGGGGCCAAACAAAACAGCAACATAATCGATTCCGTGCTGCACGACGCATGCATGTATAACAATACCCCGCTTGAAAACTACCTTGGGATACAGGTTGCCGAAGCTGTTATTGCAATGATCAACGGAGGTATATATGCATGCGGCTACTGGACTTTCAGTGACTTCCCGTCCAAATACAACAGCCATTATATTAACAAATGGGGATTGTTCCGCTGGGAAGTGGATAACTACACCACTAAGCCTTCTTATTATTGCATTGGTTTGCTGACTAAATTTTTCAGAGGTCCTTCGCAAGCATATGAAATTATCTCTTCTGATTCATTGATAAGAATAGCTGCAATACAAAATCTTGAAACGGGATCGCTCTCTATAGCAGTCATCAACAGGAATGATGAAGCAAGAGAGCTCAGCCTGAAAATGAAAGCTCCTGAAAACGGGAAGGCCTTCAGGAAATACCTCTATGATCCTGCAAATGTTCCTTTCAATTACTTTGGTGATCTGCAATCGTATACAAGAAAGATTTCAGTAAAAAACGAAGCTCTGTCTGATACAATTCCCCCTCAGTCACTTGTAGTCTATACTACCGCATATGACGACGATCCTCCGGCTTCTGTATCGGGATTAAAAAGTGAAATCAGGCAAATTGAGGACCGGGACAGGGCTCTGCTGACATGGGATCCGAATACTGAAAAGGATTTTTGCTACTACCGGGTATACAGATCTGAAAAACCGGATGTTGAGATCTCTCCCAGAAAGCAGATTGCGTCAACCATCAGCAATCAGTACATCGATAAATCAGTTCATAATATGCCAAAGTATTATTACAGGGTTATTGCAGTCGATCAGTCGGGGAACAGCAGTAAATAGCCCTTTTTTACCCCCTTTCTAATTTCCCCCAGGGGGGAAAGGTTTTAGCCCCTTCCCCCCTGGGGGAAGGCTGGGAAGGGGGTAATTTGATTATAAAAATGACCAAAAATAATTAGATGAAGGCTTTTTAATGAACAGTGAAGAAATACATAGCTATCGGTTTGGGGGTACTTAAAAAAAAGCCATTTCAAACTTTTACCCCGGAAAAATGTTATCTGTCATATAACTGATTAACAATGGCAAAAAAATACAAAAACATTGAAGCAGTAATTCAGCCTCCCCCCTTTCACATGGTGGGCGATGGATTCAGGGTACATAATTTCTTCCCATCCCAGCCAGTTATAGGTATGACTGGCATGAGTCCCTTCTTCCTGATGGACTATGGATCAAAATGGATCTTCCCGCCGTCGGAGACTCCAAGAGGTGTCGGCGTACACCCTCACAGGGGATTTGAAACAGTAACAATTGCCTATCACGGAAGTGTAGCCCATCACGACAGCACAGGTAACAGCGGTATTATAGGGGAGGGTGATGTCCAGTGGATGACGGCAGGTGCAGGGATACTGCACAAGGAATACCATGAGAAGGAATTCAGCAAAAAAGGGGGAATGATGCAGATGGTGCAGTTATGGGTAAACCTTCCTGCAAAAGATAAGATGACCCCGCCGAAATACCAGGCAATTGAAAACGGGATGATGGGCAGGGTTCTGCTTAAAGATAATAAAAGTACCATTGAGGTTATTGCCGGCGAGTATAATGGCACAAAAGGCCCGGCAACCACCTTTTCACCTGTCAGTTTGTTCAATGCCAGACTTATATACGGATGCAGGGCAGATTTCAGTTTCAGTAATAAAAATAATACAGGAATGCTTGTTATTGAAGGGGAGGTAAGAGTCAATGATTCCAAAACAGCCCCTGAGAATAATTTCATTTTGTTTGGTCATGATCAGGACGAAATTGTACTTGAGGCTCTCAAAGACAGTGTGATTCTGATTCTCAGCGGAGAGCCAATTGCTGAGCCGATTGCATCCTATGGCCCGTTTGTAATGAATACGCAGTCTGAAATAAAACAGGCTTACGAGGATTTTTACAGCGGAAAATTCGGGTATCTGGAAGACTGACATAGAAAGGTCCCTGAAATCAGTACATTTGAAAAAAACTGAAATAGATTCCTAAGTCATATGAGATGAATCTCGCCGCGGAGAAACTCAGGGCATCAGGAATATCCTGAAGGAATTCTACGGCAACACTGAGGAGATTTTCCAGGGAAGAATAATCAGATCTCAAGAGGCAGTTTTGTTTCTGTTCTGCCTGGTCTTAATAATCAGGTAAACAACAAAGCCCACTCCGATAGCAAGCAGGATATGCCCCAGGTGAGGATATATCTGTTCCCTGATTTCAAAGAGGAAAAATCCAATTATTGCAAGGATAACATTCCATATCCCTGCTCCCACTGAGGTATAAATCAAAAAATCACGCATGGGCATTTTAGCTAAACCCGCTGGAATTGAGATCAATTGCCGAACGCCAGGTACAAGACGTCCAATCAATGTTGAAATCTTTCCATTCCTGATGAAATAGTTTTCAGCATGCGCTACCTTTTCTTCAGATAACAAAAACATTTTGCCGATTTTTGATCCTGAAAATCTGTAAACCAAAGGTCTGCCAAGGTAGTAGGCCAGGAAATAATTGATCAGAGCACCAATGAGTGCGCCAATAGTTCCGGACAAGATAACCAGGTAAATATTAAGCTCTCCCTGCCCTGCTTTAAATGCAGCAAATGGTATCACCACCTCCGATGGGAAAGGAATAAAAGAGCTTTCGATAACCATAAGTAAACCTATGGTTAAATAATTCAGATTAGCCATATACCAATCCACAATTGTCTGAAATATTTCCATCCTTATTATTTATTTGCATTGAAGAGATGCTCTTCTCTAACCATCGGCAATATTAATCTTTTTAAATGATTTTAAAAAAAAGGAAATGCAGAGGGATATTCATGATTTCCCCTTAGGCCGTAGAATCAGCCTTGTTGACTGATCATATGTAAAATACTTCCAGGCCCAGTTTATGAATATTACCAGTTTGTTTTTTACTCCTACAATACTCATCAGGTGGACGAACATCCATACAAACCAACCGAAAATACCCTGGAATTTGAATAGCGGAAGCTCAACCACGGCAAGGTTTTTACCGATTGTAGCCATTGTGCCAAGATCTCTGTATACGAACTCCTTCAAAGGCTTATTAAGCAAGATCCTTTCCAGGTTCCCGGCCAGCACTTTTGCCTGCTGAATAGCAACCTGGGCAACCTGTGGATGGCCTTTGGGATATTTTTCATCAGTCATATATGCGATATCCCCGAGAGCGTAAATATTCTGGTAATCTTTTATTCTGTTGTATGTATCGACAATCAATCTTCCATTGCGCGCATAAGATTCCGGCTTCAGTCCTTTAATTACATTGCCTTTGATACCTGCTGTCCAGATGATCATCCCTGTTCTTATTTTTTCCCCCGGATCAATAAAAACAGTATGCTCATCACATCCTACAGCCTTTGTCAGCGTAAGGACTTTTACTCCCGATTTCTCAAGAAATTCCCTGGCTTTTTCGGATGATTTTGCCGACATCATATTCAGTAACCTGTCTGCTGCCTCAATCAGGTAGATCTTAGCCCTGATATTTTTCAGTTCAGGATAATCCTTGGGAAGAACATATTTATTCATCTCTGACAAGGCGCCAGCGATCTCTACTCCTGACGGACCTCCTCCGATAATTACAATGTTCAGCAGCATATCCCTTTCAGAATCATCAATCGCCACGAGAGCATTCTCAAAATTCATAAGAAGATTGTTTCGAAGATCAATAACTTCTGCAATCGTCTTCATGGCTTTTGAATGCTGCTGCATCTGAACCGATCCGAAAAATGAATTTGTCGCTCCATGAGCAAGCACCAGGTAGTCAAAATCAACAATTCCTGCACTTGTCAATAACTGATTATTCAATGTATCAACACCGGTTACCTCTGCTTTCCTTATATGATATTCCTGATACTTCTGAAATATCTTCCTGAGTGGGAAAAGAACAGAAGTGGCTTCAAGCCCGGCAGACGCCACCTGGTAAAACAGAGGAGGAAACTGATGATAATTATGCTTGTCAATTATTACTACCTGAAATCCGGAGTTCTTCAATTTTCTTCCGAGGGTGAGTCCGGCAAAGCCGCAACCCACAATAACCACCCGTTTCTTATCAATCCTTGGAATGTTTATCATAATTGATACAGACAATAAGAGAATGCAAAATTATTATTTTTTGCTTAGCGTTATTATTGATTTTCCTTTAATTAATTTAATTCCGTTTGTATCTTTGAGAAAACGGCAACTGCTTAATTCTTCTTCTAACCTTAAATCATCATCAAAATGAAGCATCGAATCTCCCTTCTGTCCCTTACCTGTTTTCTCATTTTTCTCCTCAGCACTTCCTGCAAAACTAATTATGGCCCGGATATATACCAGCCAGATAACAGTTTTAAAGTTGTCGGATATATTGGCGGCGGAAACTTGAGCAAGATCGACTCCATTGAACTGAACAAACTCACCTACCTGAATCTTGCCTTCGCTAATCCTGACAATGATGGTTATCTTGTTATGGATGACAATGCCGATGTCTCGATAGGGGTCACCAAAGGACATGCCGCAAACCTGAAGGTATTCATCTCCCTTGGCGGAGGCGGAAGGCCTGACACCGTATTCTGGAAGGCTGCTTTACAGCCCCGGAACAGATCGTCATTCATAAAAAAAATAGTAAAATACGTTGAAGAAAATAACCTCGATGGGGTGGATGTCGATATTGAAGGCAATCTCTTCCCATACATCGGTTATACTTACGGACCCTTTGTAGTTGAGCTTAAAGAGGCTCTTCATGCAAAAGGCAAGGGCATGTCATGCGCACTCGGAGCCGTTGATCTTCATGAAGTAGTGACACAGGAAGCCCTCGAAGCCTATGATTTTATAAATGTTATGGTTTATGATAAAACAGGCATATGGAGGCCAGATGTGATCGGACCTCACTCCCCATTCTCTTTTGCAGAGGATGCAATCAAATACTATACGGTTGACAGAAAGATCCCTCCTGCAAGGATCACGCTGGGTCTCCCATTTTATGGGTTTGATTTCACGCCACCTGCAAGATATATAGATTTCTCGGAAATTATTGCTTCCGATATTGCCAATGCCTACAGGGATTCAATTGGCATGAGATACTATAACGGTATTCCAATGATATCTCAAAAGGCTGTTCTGGCAAAGAAATCATCCCTCGGCGGGGTCATGATCTGGGAGCTTGCCTGCGACACACATGGTGACCTGTCTCTGCTGAGGGCTCTTGACCAGACACTGAAGGCAGGGGATTGTGCTGTGACTTCATTCTATAAGGATGAAGACGGAGATGGTTTCGGAAATCCTGCAAAACCTTTCCAGGCTTGTTCAGCACCTGAGGGATATGTTGCCAATATGGATGATAAAGACGATACAAACGCTAAAGTTCATCCGTGAACATAGCAGGGCGTTGCCCTGCCTTATCGTATGTAAGGCCTACGGCCTTGATGGTATTTTTATATGGATCCTGAATCCTTCTATCCACTTTGGGATAGCGTTGTAAAAGATGATTGCTACGGAGACAAGAATAGAGCCGGTAAGAATAAGGTTTATCAGCCCCGGCACAAAGGTTCCGGGATCAAGAACCTGTGGCAGATAGATATTCCTGATATTAAGGAAAGCTGCGGTTACTGTCGTCACACCGACAAATATCATCGGGAGTATTGTAACCCAGGCGTATTTTGTTCGTCCCCTGTTAATAATATAGGATGTAGCTATGGCCAGGGCGATAGTTGCCAGCAGCTGATTTGCTGTTCCGAACATAGGCCAGATTGTTGACACGGTACCGGTATAGATAAAATATGCCCAGGCGAATACAATTAATCCGCTGGCAATAAGATTGCCCGGTAACCAGTTTGTCTTCTGGAACGGTTTGTAAACTTTTCCCATTGCTTCCTGAAGTAAAAACCGTCCGATACGTGTTCCTGCATCGATAGTCGTCAGAATGAACAAGGCTTCGAACATTATGGCAAAATGGTACCAGTACGACATCAGATGTTTCATTCCGGGTATGGAAGAGAAGATATATGCCATGCCGACTCCCAGTGAAACAGCTCCGCCTGTGCGTCCTGCAATTTTTTCACCAACGCTTGCTGAAAGCTGGTCAAGATTTGATTCTGTAAAACCCATTGCATGAAGCTTTGGCAATATTGCCTGAAATTTTTCCACAGGAATGTTTATCTGGAAATAATCCAGGGGAAGCAGGCTGGTAGCGGCTATCAGGGCCATTATGCTGACTGCCCCTTCTGTCAGCATTGAACCGACGGCTATAGTCTTTATATCAGCTTCCTTCATGATCATCTTCGGTGTCGTACCTGAACTCACCAGGGAATGAAACCCTGATATTGCACCACAGGCAATAGTTATAAAAAGATAGGGGAAGAGTCTTCCCGGAATTATAGGACCTCCCCCTTTCCCAAACTCTGTGAAGGCTGGCATCTTTATTTCAGGGGCCACAATTATTAAACCGATTGCAAGCAGTCCTATTACTGAGATCTTCATTATTGAACTCAGGTAATCACGGGGAGATAGTAATAGCCATACGGGCAGCACTGATGCAAAAAATCCGTAGGCAGCAATAATTATAGTGAGGGTTTTATGGTCGAATGAAAACCAGGTGGCATACGGCGAATCGGGGATATATCTGCCTGCTATAACTGCCATTATCAGCATCAGGACTCCAAAAACAGTAGCTTCCAAAGTCTTGCCCTTTCGGAATTTAAACATCCATAGACCCATTATAATTGCAACAGGAATCGTTGTTGCAATTGTAAAGGTACCCCAGGAACTTTCTGAAAGAGCATTGACAACAACCAGCCCGAGTCCTGCCATTGCAACTATAATGATAAGTATGATGGCGAATGTTGTAACTCCTCCGCTGAATTTGTTTATCTCTTCCTTCGCTATATATGCCAGTGACTTTCCATCATGCTCCACCGAGGCTGAGAGAATTACAAAATCGTGGACAGACCCGGCCATTACGGCTCCGATAAGCATCCATAAAAATCCCGGCATAAAGCCGAACTGGGCTGCCAGAACTGGTCCAACCAGTGGTCCTGCTCCTGCTATTGCAGCAAAATGATGACCAAATAATACCCATTTGTTCATGGGATAATAATTCTGGCCATCATACAGTCTGCTTGCCGGAGTAGCCCTAAGATCCTTGCTGACAGCAACCTTAGCGGCAATAAAACTGAAATACAACCTGTAGGCCAGTGCAAAAAAAGCAACTGTCCCGATAACAAATGGCATCGCATTCATTTGTCTGACGCTATATTAGTAATATCATTTGAACAAAATAAATTAAATACAGTTCAAAGACATTCATTCGCGGATATCAGAGGTCAATCTCTTTTTACTGAAGTTATCCTCTTTTCCAAAGGCTGGTTAACAATAATGGGAACCTGTTCGACTATTGTATTGGTTGAATCAAGCTCTAGTGCTTTCACCTCGGGAATACTTAAATGACCTATCAGACGATGGAGTGCCATTATGAAACTGTCTGTACTGGATAATCTAAAATCCCTCAGCATAATTCTCTCAATCAGCACATATTTGAAATCACCTGGTAATCCATATTTTTTCATGGAGTCATATCCACTGTCAATATTGATTTCTCCTGATTTTACAAGGTCTTCAAGAACCTCTCTGAAATAGAGATTAATCTTTGTATCCACTTTAAATCCGATATGAAAATCCAAACGAATGAGTACTCCCGGAATAATGTGATTTACCTTGTATTCAAACCGGTTTGGCTCATCCACCCTGTCTACATGAAGCAACCAGTATCTGTCAGCCCGTTTGGGGAATTTATTGAAGATTGAATAAATCACTTTGGATTCAACCTGATCCTGCCGGTTAGCTTTAATTATATATGCAAGATTGGTAGCATATTTCGGTACTGTTTCATCCAGCCGTAGGTCATTAAAATGTCCGAGATAGTTTGAAATATTTAAAAATGAAATCCGTCTGTTTTTAATTTTCCTTCCGAAATACCAGCCAAACATTATAAGGAAATATATTGATGCAAGGAGAATTGTGAACCATCCGCCATTCTTGAATTTATCCAGGTTGGCAATCAGAAAACTGCCTTCAATAGTAAGAAAAACCAGGAGTAAAATAATTGCAAGCCGGCGATCAACACCGCTCTTGTATAAATAGTGTGATAAGAGGATTGTAGTCATTATCATCGTAATGGATATTGCAAGACCATAGGCAGCCTCCATATTTGCCGACTCTTTGAAAAAAACCACAACAAGGCTGCACATTATCCAGAGCGACCAGTTTACAAATGGCAGGTATACCTGGCCCCTGACATATGTGGGGTTTAATATCCTGATTTTTGGCCAGAAATTAAGTGATACCGCTTCGCTGATCAGGGTATAAGATCCGCTTATTAAAGCCTGGCTTGCAATTATGGAAGCAATTGTTGAGATAATTATACCGATAAGCAGAAACCATTTGGGCATTATAGCAAAAAATGGCGTTATTCCGGAACCGGGAGTATAATTCATCATCAGCCAGGCTCCCTGTCCAAAATAATTCAGTAGAAGAGTGGTTTTAACAAATATCCAGGATACCCTGATATTTGTCCGACCGCAATGACCAAGATCGGAATATAAAGCTTCAGCCCCTGTCGTACACAGAAAAACAGCTCCAAGAAGGATGAACCCGCCTGGATATTGAGTCAGAAAAGTTATCGCATAAGCTGGATTTAGTGCATGGAGAATCTGAGGGTACAGAATTACCTGTGAAAATCCAAGTATTCCGAGCATCAGAAACCATATCACCATTGTTGGCCCGAATGCTGCCCCCACTATGTTCGTCCCGAACTGCTGCATAAAAAACAACCCGGCAAAAATCAGAAGGACGATTGGAATAACGGGAATTGCAGTATTAAAAAGCTTTAACCCTTCGATAGATGAGGTAACTGTAATTGCAGGAGTAATAACGCCATCTGCAAGCAAAGCTCCCCCTCCAATCATCGTAAGAATAGCTGCCCATCTTGTTTTCTTTCTGATGAGAGCAAAGAGAGCAAAAATTCCTCCTTCTCCTTTATTGTCAGCCCTCAGGGTTATTACGACATATTTTATGGATGTCTGAAGAGTCAGTGTCCAGAAGATACATGAAAGTGATCCATAGACCAGAAGTTCATTAAATGTTCCGGCACCGTTGATAATTGCCTTAATAGTATATAGCGGACTGGTTCCAATATCGCCAAATACAATGCCAAGGGTCACAAGAAGCCCTGCAACAGATAGTTTGTTTATATCAAAATGATGCTTCCTCTCGTTCATTTTTAACTAAGTAAAACATATCAAAACTTAAAAACAGCCGTGTATCTGATTATTGTTTTCTGCCGGATATTATTGTAAACGCTTAATTCTTAAACCTATTGGCTGGTCAATTGTTATCGGGACCTGCTCTTCAATAGTATTTGTTCCATCAAGCTGCAGGGCTCTGATATCAGATATGCAAACCAACCGGGACAGACCATGAAGAGTCAGTGTAAAATTCTCTATGTTTGACAATTTGTAATCGCGAAGCATAACTCTGTCAATAAGCACAAATTTAAAATCTGCCTGTAAAGAGTGCTTCTTGAGAGAAGGGAATCTGCTTTGAAGGTTGATCTGTCCGGATTCAACCATATCTTCCAATACCTCCCTGAAATAAAGGTTAATTTTTGGCTCCACCTTAAACCCGATATGAAAATCAACTCGTATCAATATTCCAGGAATTATCTCTGTAACCTCATATTCAAACTTGTTAGGGTCATCAACACCATTAACGTGTAGTAGCCAGTAGGTATCTGCCCGCTTGGGCTGTTTATGGAATATCGAAAATATAACCTTCGACTCAACCTGGTCATGTCTGTTGGCCCGTATTATATAAACAAGATTGGTAGCACACTTTGGTACTGAGGTATCCTTCGAAAGATCCTTGAACATCTCTATATATTTGTCGAGAGCAGTGAATGTAACATATCTGTTTTTTAGTTTTCTTCCAAAATACCAACCATACATAATTATAAAAAATATGGATGCCATTAGTAAAGTAAACCAGCCTCCATCATTGAACTTATGAAGGTTAGCAACAAGAAAACTCCCTTCTATTGTAAGATACACCAGGAATAACAACAGCACAAGCCGGTGATTTAATCCTTTCTGAAACAGATAATAAGTCAGCAGGCACGTTGTCATTATCTCGGTAATTGTGATTGCCAGACCATAGGCGGCTTCCATGTTTGCAGACTCTTTGAAAAAGACTACCACAACACTACAGGCAATCCACAGATACCAGTTGACAAACGGAATATACACCTGTCCTCTGTTGAGAGTGGGATTTAACACTCTTACTTTTGGCCAGAAATTAAGTGAAACTGCCTCTTTAATAATGGTGAATGAGCCGCTTATTATTGCCTGGCTTGCTATAATTGCAGCTGCTGTGGCAATAGTGATTCCGGGTAACAGAAACCACTTTGGCATAATTCCATAAAAAGGATTTACACCTTCTCCCGGGAAACCGTTTGTCATCAGCCATGCTCCCTGTCCGAAATAATTTAACAGAAGGGATATCTTGACAAATATCCATGAAACCTGAATGTTTGACCTTCCGCAATGACCCAGATCGGCATATAATGCTTCAGCACCTGTAGTACACAGAAAGACAGCCCCGAGCAGAATAAAACCGCCCGGATAATGATCCAGAAACTGGTATGCATAAACAGGACTGATTGCTTTAAGCATTTCCGGATGATATACCAGCTTCGACATTCCTAAAGTAGCAAGCATTGAAAACCAGACCATCATTATCGGACCGAACGAACTGCCAATAAAAGTTGTTCCAAACTGCTGGACAAAAAAGATTAAGGCGAAAATAAGAAGCACTATCAGAATCACAGGAATATCAGGATTATAAAGTTTCAATCCTTCTATGGAAGAGGTCACTGTTATAGCCGGGGTAATGACTCCGTCGGCAAGCAGTGCTGATCCGCCAACCATTGTCAGAATAGCAGCCCAGGTCGGTTTTCTTTTCAGCAAGGCAAACAAGGCAATTATTCCTCCCTCCCCTTTATTATCCGCTCTCAGAGCTATCAGAATGTATTTTGTTGTTGTCTGAAGTGTAAGTGTCCAGAAGATACACGACAAACCGCCATAAATAAGAAGCTCATTGTATTCGCTGCCTCCCCTTACTATGGCCTTCATAACATACAGAGGGCTGGTTCCAAGGTCACCAAAGACAATTCCCAGTGTGACAATTACACCAGCCGCAGAGAGCTTCTTAATATCCAGGTTCTTTTCCGGTCCTTCCATGATTTTCGTTATCAGACTCTCTAAAAAAATGAACAAAAACGGCCTAAGTTAGTAATTAAAAATATCTCAGGAATCAGCATAAAAGGTATAATTTTGTTTTTAAATGTATATTTGAAACCCTTTGGAAGAATTATTGTTATAACAAACAAACTAGTAATTAAAGATATGAAAATTAAGCTTAAATATATATTGCATATACTTCTGATAATATTAATTTTATCTGGTCCTGATCCAATACATGGCCAGACGGGCACTGAACCATCCGAAAAACTTTCCCTCCTGTTCATCGGGGATATCATGGGGCATGATGAGCAGATATGGTCAGCAGAAAACAGGGAGACACATACATTTGATTATAATGATGTTTTCAGGTATATCAAACCTGTAATAGAGGAAGCAGATCTCGCAATTGCCAATTTTGAAGTTACTCTTGCCGGTCCTCCCTATATGGGATATCCTCAGTTCAGTTCCCCTCCTGCCCTGGCAGCAGCCTGTAAGAATGCAGGTATCGATTACATGGTCACAGCCAATAATCATGCCGCCGACAGGGGGAAAAACGGTATAACCGGCACCATAAACAGACTCGACAGCCTCGGGATCCCACATACAGGAACCTTTCTTAACGCCACATCCAGGGATAGCCTCTATCCGCTGATGTTCAAAAAGAATGGCATATCAATAGCACTTCTGAATTATACCTATGGCACCAATGGTATCAAGGTTCCTGAACCTGTAATTGTCAATATACTGGAGAAGAATGTCATAACTGAAGATATTAAAAAAGCAAAATCCGCAAACCCTGATATAATAATCCTTTTTCTGCACTGGGGAACAGAATATGATACGGTGCCTTCGAAAATCCAGACCGACCTTGCTGAGTACTTCTTTTCACTGGGGGTAGATCTCGTGATAGGGTCACATCCACATGTTTTGCAGAAAATGGTCTGGGCGAAAAATGCCAATGGAGGAAAAGATGGAATTGTTGTTTACTCAATGGGCAATTTTGTTTCGAATCAGAGGAAACCAAAAACAGATGGAGGAGCTATTGTAAGAATAGAATTTACAAAGAGTGATAATCAATATAAAATCTCAGATGCAGGTTATTATCTCACCTGGGTCTATACACCGATTGAAAAATACAGGAAAAAGTTTTTTATTCTCCCCTGCTCCCAGTTTGAAAACTACCCCGATTTCTTCAGTAAACCTGAAGAATACTCCCAGATGAAGAATTATATTATGGGTGCAAGATCACTACTCTATAAGCAAAACATAAACATAAGAGAGAAGATCTATAACGGAACAGACTGGATGTAACCCGACTATTCTGGTCATTTATGCTTCGCATGTCATTCAACAGTCATTTGCCTTCGGCGTCATTTGGCCTGCGGCCGTCATTCATGGTCATTAATTGTTACAACTTAATGACTACTTAATGACTACTTAATGACTACTTAATGACAATTGAATGACTATTGAATGACTATTGAATGACCATTGAATGACCATTGAATGACCATTGAATGACCATTGAATGACAATTGAATGACAATTGAATGACTATGAATGACTACTGAATGACTATTGAATGACTCCGGTCTTCGGACTTCAGTCTTCTGACTTACCTCTTTAAGAGTATAATATTCGCAACCTTTCCGATAATAAATAGAAATCAAATTAATTATATCGATTTTTATAAATATAATTGCATAATTATTGGTTTTATCTTTATTTCTCAAACTTAACAGATGGATAATTCCATAGCCCTTCTATCAGTAACTGCTGTCTCAATAGGCTTCATTCATACAATGCTGGGTCCTGACCATTATCTTCCTTTCATTGTGCTCAGCAAGGCTAGAAAATGGAGCATCAAAAAGACAATGCTTATAACCTTCTTCTGCGGCCTGGGGCATGTATTAAGTTCAGTTGTTCTTGGGCTGGTGGGGATTGCTGTCGGAGTATCCGTCACCCGACTTGTATCGGTAGAATCCTTCAGGGGAAATATAGCAGCTTGGCTGTTTATTGCTTTCGGACTGGTTTATATGATCATAAGTATCCGCAATCTCATAAAGAAAAGAAAGCACAGCCATTCGCATTTTCATTTTGATGGTGAAAAACATGATCATGAACATGACCACCATAAGGAGCATACCCACATACATAATCAGGAAAATACAAATACCACTCCCTGGATATTATTCCTGATATTTGTCTTTGGTCCGTGTGAACCGCTCATCCCGATACTTATGTACCCTGCTGCTCAGCATAATATTCCCGGGACTATCCTTGTCTCACTCCTTTTTTCAGTTGTTACAATTGGCACTATGATGTCTATAGTACTTGCATTTATTCTGGGGTTGAATAAAATAAATCTTAAGCCCATTGAAAAATACAGCCATCTTATTGCAGGGGCAATGATATTTTTCTCCGGTCTTGCAATCCAGTTCCTTGGTTTGTAGTTACTTCTTTTTCGTACATTTGCAAAAAAACAGAGAATGAATTACGATTACAATACACAGAGGAAGAGAATGGCATTACCAGAATACGGCAGGAATGTCCAGAAAATGGTTGATCATATAAAGGGTATTGAGGACAGGGATGAAAGAAACCGTGCTGCCAAGACTATTATTCAGATTATGGGAAATCTAAATACTCATCTTCGTGATGTGGGCGATTTCAAGCATAAACTATGGGATCACCTGTCCCTCATTGCAAATTTTGAACTGGATATTGATTCTCCATATCCTGTGCCTGAACCTTCGAAGTTTGTCGAAAAACCCAAGCAGGTACCTTACCGTCAGGGAGAGATAAGATATCTGCATTATGGACGAATTATAGAACTGATGATCAACTCTGCTTCGGAAATGGAAGATGGTGAAGAGAAAGAATATTTTACTAACCTCATTGTCAACCAGATGAAAAAGTCATATATCACATGGAACAGAGGTCAGGTTGCAGACGAGGTGATAATCGGTGATATGAAACTCTTATCGAGAGGAAGACTGAAGATGACAGACGGAGTTAAGATTCTTGAGGTAAAAGAACTTATCCCGTCAGTTAAAAGAAAACCTCAGGGAAAACCCCATAACAAACAACAGAACAACAAACCATTCAATAAGAAAAAAGGTTACACAAGGCACTAATGGGTACTTTTATTGTCCATGGGGGAAAATCACTCAGTGGAGAAATAACACCACAGGGAGCAAAGAATGAAGCCCTGCAGGTTATCTGCGCAACTCTCCTCAGCAGTGAAAAAATCACCATAAAAAATATTCCGGACATCAGCGACGTCAATAAACTCATTGAACTTCTTAATTGTTTAGGTGTCAGAGTAACAAAAGAAACGGATTCAATAACAAGCTTTGAGGCTGTCGATATAAATCTTGATTATCTTCAGACAAGTGAATTCAGGGCTCAGAGTTCCAGTTTAAGAGGATCGATAATGATTGTCGGGCCCCTCCTCGCCAGGTTCGGTAAGGCTTACATTGCAAAGCCCGGGGGAGACAAGATCGGACGTCGCAGAGTAGACACCCATTTTGTTGGTTTCCAGAAGCTTGGCGCAGTTTTCGAATTCGATAGTTCAGATCCCTTCT
The DNA here is from genome assembly GCA_963782945.1 of uncultured Bacteroidales bacterium. Classification (GTDB taxonomy): domain Bacteria; phylum Bacteroidota; class Bacteroidia; order Bacteroidales; family VadinHA17; genus LD21. Next base: position 70,304 of record CAWALO010000002.1, on the reverse strand, counting down.
TTAAAGTCGAAGCTCCATCCCTGACCGGTACATATATGCATCTTGATGAAGCTTCAGTAACGGGCACAGCCAATATAATTATGGCAGCTGTTCTCGCCAGGGGGATCACCACTATATACAATGCCGCTTGCGAACCGTATATACAGCAGCTCTGCAGGATGCTGGTATCTATGGGGGCAAAAATAAGCGGAATAGGATCCAACCTTCTCTATATTGACGGAGTTACCAGCCTGTCAGGCTGTGAACATACTATTCTCCCCGATATGATTGAGATCGGATCATTTATAGGCATGGCAGCCATGACTGAATCGGAAATAACAATAAAAGATACAGCATACGATCAGCTTGGTATCATACCCGATGCCTTCAGGCGCCTGGGGATCCAGCTTGAAAGAAGGGGTGATGACATCTTCATTCCGCGCCAGGAACATTATGAAATTGAAACCTTCATTGACGGATCAATAATGACGATTGCTGATGCCATCTGGCCGGGTCTGACTCCCGACCTCCTCAGCGTATTGCTGGTCACCGCCACCCAGGCAAAAGGCGCCGTACTCATCCATCAGAAAATGTTTGAAAGCCGCCTGTTCTTCGTAGATAAACTGATTGACATGGGTGCACAGATCATATTGTGCGATCCTCACCGGGCAACGGTAATCGGACAGGACAAGTTGATACGGTTAAAGGGAACAGTCATGTCTTCCCCTGATATAAGGGCCGGAGTGGCGCTTCTTATTGCAGCTCTCTCTGCAGAAGGAAAGAGTGTAATTCACAATATTGAACAGATCGACCGGGGCTATCAGAATATAGATCGTCGCCTCAATGCCCTCGGGGCCAATATCCAAAGGTTAGGGTAGAGACGCAAGGCCTTGCGTCTGTACTGGAGACACGATACATTGCGATGTAGAGACGCAAGGCCTTGCGTCTCTACAGTAGGGGCACAAAATTTTGTGCCCCTACTGCCAATTTGTCAATCCCGGTCTGTTGGCAGGTATTTTGATAACTACAGAATGAAAACTGAAACAGAGTACGTGATGATGAAGAAAAAAACAAGAGAGCAGCAGGAACCAAAAGATCAGGTGCATAACAAACAAACTGAAAATAAAGAATATAGCTACAATCCTGAGAATAATACAGATAGAAATCAGGATGACTTCGTTTCACCAGACTCTGAAGGGGCTGCTTCAGCGGAGACTATTAAAGTGGCCGGCACTGCTGACAAACTGATATCCGATGTTAAAACCACCGAGGAAAAATTGGCAGAGATGCAGGATAAATATATCCGTCTTTCTGCAGAATTTGACAATTACAGGAAAAGAACCCTTCGTGAGAAAATGGATTTGTCAAAATATGCTGCAGAAGATCTCTTCCGTAACATAATCCCGCTGATGGATGATTTTGACAGGGCACTTGCACATATGGATACCGCAACCGACTGTGTTGCAATGAAAGACGGAATCGATCTGATATATAACAAGTTTTCTGCATTCTTTAAACAGAATGGTATTAAGGAGATTGAAGCAATGAACCTGGGTTTCAATGTAGATCTGCATGAAGCCATTGCAAAGATCCCTGTACAGGAGGAGGAGAAAAAGGGAAAAATCGTTGATGTGGTGCAGAAGGGCTATTATATCTATGATAAGGTATTAAGGCACTCTAAAGTAGTTGTAGGTGAATAATTTAATATTGCATTGAATATTTTTAAACAAGGTGGCTGGATAAAATAAAAATCAGGCAGGATGGGAAAAAGAGATTATTATGAAGTTCTTGGAGTATCAAAAGAGGCCACGAAAGAGGAAATCAAAAAAGCTTACAGGAAGCAGGCACTGAAATTTCATCCTGATAAGAACCCGGGAGATAAGAAGTCGGAGGAGAATTTTAAAGAGGCAGCTGAAGCCTATGAAGTACTGAGCAGCGATGAGAAAAAATCCCGCTATGACCGCTATGGACATGCAGGTATGGGCAATTCCGGTAACGGTTTTGGCGGACATGGGATGACAGTAGAAGATATATTCTCATCATTCGGTGATATTTTTGGAGATGCTTTCGGCGGATTCGGAGGGTTCGGAGGTGGTGGCAGAAGAGGAAAAAGAGTCAGCAAGGGCAGTAACCTGAGGGTGAAAGTTAAACTCACCCTGCAGGAAATTGCATCAGGCACTGAGAAGAAAATAAAAGTGTCAAAATACGATACCTGTGACACCTGCCATGGCTCAGGCGCAGCTGATGAATCAAGCATGTCGACTTGCTCAACCTGCCATGGCTCAGGCCATGTCACCCGTATAACAAACACAATGCTCGGACAAATGCAGACATCTTCCGTTTGCCCCTCATGCGGAGGCGACGGTAAGACAATAACCAAAAAGTGTACTGCCTGCTACGGAGAAGGAATTGTTCAGAAAGAAGAGGTAATTAAAATAAATATACCTGCAGGCGTCGCAAAAGGAATGCAGATGACTGTAGGAGGCAAAGGGAATGCTCCAAGAAGAGGTGGTGTTAATGGCGATCTCCTTGTTGTATTTGATGAAGAGGAACATACCGACCTTATCCGGGAGGGAAATGACCTTATATACAATTTGTTTATTAGCATACCCGATGCAGTAATGGGTACTCACGTCGAAGTGCCTACAGTGGAAAATAATGTTAAAATCAAGATTGAACCAGGTACCCAGCCTGGTAAAATCCTAAGGTTAAGGGGAAAAGGATTGCCCGAAGTGAATGGTTACGGCAAAGGAGATCTTCTTGTAAATGTTAATGTTTGGATACCCAAAAATGTTAACAGGGACGAGATGAAAGTATTTGAAAAATTAAGGGAATCAGACTCATTCACACCAAAACCTGACAAAAACGACAGAGGATTCTTCGACAGGATGAAAGGGTATTTCGAGTAGACCAGCAGATTCCCCCGGAATTATTTATATTTACACAACATATAAAAAATTCTAACCAATTTCCCCTATGGCACTTTTTGAAGCTGCGAATGTCACAAAAAAATACGGTGACCAGCTGGCCCTGGACAAAGTCAGCATTTCTGTTCCGGAACAATCCATCTATGGATTGCTGGGACCTAATGGAGCCGGAAAAACAACACTGATAAGAATTATTAACCAGATAACAGGCCCTGATTCCGGCGAGCTTTACCTTAATGGCAAAAAACTGATGCCGGAGGATGTTCAGCTCATTGGCTATCTGCCTGAAGAAAGAGGTTTATATAAGAAAATGAAAGTCGGAGAACAGGCTATTTATTTTGCCCGACTGAAAGGACTCTCCAAGGCTGAAGCAATGATACGGTTAAAATACTGGTTCAAAAAACTGGATATCACCGATTGGTGGGGGAAGAAAATCGAGGAATTGTCAAAAGGTATGGCACAAAAGGTACAGTTTGTAATTACAGTACTGCACGAACCTAAACTACTGATATTTGATGAACCATTTACCGGCTTTGATCCTGTGAATACCAATACAATAAAAAACGAGATCCTCTATTTAAGGGAGAAAGGCGCGACAATTATCTTTTCAACCCATAATATGGAATCTGTCGAAGAACTATGCGATAAAATAACTCTCATAGATAAGGCAAAGACTATTCTGGAAGGAAATGTTAACGATATAAGAAGCCAATGGGCTGCAAATGAATATGATCTTGTTATAGAAGGCGATGTAAAAATTGAAGGCAACGGACATTATAATATACTCGATCAGAAACTGGAGGGTAACAGAAGCATCATCAGACTTAAAACGACAAGCAGCATTCAAACAAATGATATCCTGAATATTGTTATGAAGGCAGGTAACCTGGTCTCCTTTAATCCTGCCCTGCCCTCAATGAATGAGATATTTATCAGGGTAATTGAAAACCGCAATTAGTATTTCCGGAAATATATCAAGTCTCATATTATGAATAAGATATCTGTCATTATTAATAGAGAATATGTCACCAGGGTAAGGAAAAAATCCTTCATCATAATGACTATTCTTGCCCCTGTTCTTATGGCTGCCATCATTATACTGCCTACAGTGCTGATGATGAACCAGGATGGCGAGTTTAAGAAAATTGCTGTAATCGAGGATAATTCCGATCTGTTCAAGGGCGTAATAAAAAATACGAAAGAAGCCGAATTCGTGTACCTGGAGAATGTGAAGGTTGAAGATCTCCAGAAGACATTTGAAAGTGCAGGTTACTACGGGATACTTTACATATCACCGGAACTAGTAAATGTTCCTAATGCTGTACAACTGATCGCCAAGCAACAACCGCCTATAGGACTCCTTCAGTATATTGAAAATTCGCTGAAAAATGAGATCGAGCGACAAAAACTTCTTGCCTACAAGATTGAAAACCTCGATGATATAATGAAAAACATCGAGACCAATGTATCTGTTCAGACAAAAAGAATTGATGAGACAGGTGCCGTCAAGGGAACCAGCACAGGTATAGCAATGGCTCTCGCATATTTATTCGGATTCATGATGTATATGCTTGTCTTCATCTTTGGAGCACAGGTGATGAGAGGCGTAATAGAGGAGAAAACAAGCAGGGTTGTCGAAGTAATTATCTCTTCGGTAAAACCGGTACAGCTGATGATGGGCAAAATTATCGGTATTGCACTCGTCGGACTAACTCAGTTCTTTATCTGGATCTTTCTTACAATTGCAATAGGCACTGTTATTAAAACAACTATTTTGCCGAAAAACAATCTTACTGAAATATCACAGTCACTCCCGCAGAATATGATGTCAGCCGATAAACAGATAACCGCTGCGGTACAGAATTCCAATGTCTCCCCTGAGCTGGCAGAATTCACAAAGATGTTTGACAATGCCCTGAATCAGCCATGGGGCCTCATAATATTCTGTTTTGTCTTTTATTTCATTACCGGTTATCTGCTTTATGCCTCTGTTTTTGCAGCCATTGGATCTGCGGTGGATAATGAAACTGAAACTCAACAGTTTATGCTTCCGGTTACAATCCCGATAATCCTCGCTCTGATGGTGGCAATAGGGACAATGCAAAACCCTGAAAGCTCACTCTCATTCTGGTGTTCAATGATTCCTCTTACTTCCCCGATAGTGATGATGGCACGTATTCCGTTTGGCGTACCTTTGTGGCAGATCGCCATTTCCATGCTACTGATGCTTGTTACATTTCTTGGCTTCGTCTGGATGGCTGCAAAAGTCTATCGTACCGGCATTCTCATGTATGGTAAGAAAACATCATGGAAGGAGATGTGGAAGTGGCTGAGGTATAGCGGTTAGGCACCAGGCGTCAGGCGTCAGGCGTCAGGCGTCAGGCATCAGGTATTGGGTTGAGACTCCGTGAAACTCCGTGAAAACTCAGTGTTACTCAGTGGTTAAAAAAAATAAAGTTCAAAATAATGTCAAAGATACTTGTTATAGACGATGAAAGGGCCATCAGGAATACACTGAAAGAGGTTCTGGAATATGAGAAATACGAGGTCGACCTGGCTGAGGATGGTCCCAAAGGTATTGAATTGTTCTCTGCAAATACCTATGATATAGTTCTCTGCGATATCAAGATGGCAAAGATGGATGGCATTGAAGTACTGGCCAAAATTGAAGAGATTTCTTCGGATATACCGGTAATAATGATCTCCGGACATGGCAATATCGACACTGCAGTTGAAGCAATAAAAAAAGGTGCTTACGATTTCCTTGAAAAGCCTCTGGACCTGAACAGGTTGCTTATAACTATCCGTAATGCTATGGATAAGTCAAAACTCATAACACAGACCCAGGTTCTGAAGAACAAGGTGAGCAAGATGTATGAGATAGTTGGCACTTCGGAGGCCATCGAACAGGTTAAGAGAATGATCGACAGGGTAGCTCCTACCGAAGCAAGAGTTCTGATAACCGGTTCAAATGGTACAGGAAAGGAACTTGTAGCTCACCAGATCCATGAAAAAAGCAACAGGGCAAAGGCAGCTTTTGTTGAGGTTAATTGTGCCGCAATCCCGTCAGAGCTTATCGAGAGTGAATTATTCGGACATGAAAAAGGCTCATTTACCTCTGCCATAAAGCAGAGAATAGGAAAGTTTGAACAGGCAAACGGAGGGACTCTTTTTCTTGATGAGATAGGTGACATGAGTCTCTCAGCACAGGCGAAGGTTCTGAGAGCCCTTCAGGAAAACAAAATAACAAGAGTGGGATCAGACAAGGATATTCATGTCAATGTAAGGGTCATAACAGCTACAAACAAGAATATCAGGAAGGAGATAGAGACTAATAATTTCAGGGAAGATTTATATCACAGGCTCAGCGTTATATTGATACATGTCCCAAGCCTTAACGAAAGGGAGGAAGATATTCCTCTCCTCGCAGAACACTTTAACACCCTTATCTGCAGCGAATACGGGATGAGCAAAAAAAATATCAGGGAGGATGCAATCGGAGAACTGAAGAAAATTGAATGGACCGGGAATATAAGGGAATTCCGGAATGTACTGGAAAGACTTATAATCCTGTGTCCTAATGAAATTACAGGAAAAGATGTGGTCGCATATGCAAGACCAGTCTCCGGAACTAATACATAGCACTTAGAGGCATTTACAAAACTCATATGTACCGCATAGAAAAAGACACTCTCGGAGAAAAGCAGATACCTCAGGATGCCCTGTATGGCATTCATGCCCTGAGAGCAAAGGAGAATTTCCCTGGGAATACTCCTTTCCCCATTGAATGGTACAGGGCAGTCGGCGTAACCAAACAGGCCTGCTATATCACTTACAGGAAATTCAGGGATGCTGCAAAAAAAAAATCAGATCAAATACCTCACCTGAATCTTATTTCCGATGATATTCTGGAACCACTCATAACTGCTGCCGGTGAAGTTTCAGAAGGCTTGCATTTTGATCAATTCATAGTTCCGGCGGTCCAGGGTGGTGCGGGAACCAGCATAAACATGAATATCAATGAGATAATAACCAATTCTGCACTTCTGATATCCGGACGGAAATGCGGGGATTATGATATCATTGATCCTTTGACACACGCAAATATCTACCAGTCCACAAATGATGTGATACCAACAGCTCTTACCATAGCTGTCATGAAACTTCTCCATAATCTGGAAGAAAACATTAACATCCTGAGACAAAAAGCGGAAAAGCTGGAAAAGGCAAACAGGGAAAAGCTTCGTCCGGGTTATACTCAGATGCAGGAGGCAGTACCCTCTTCATTCGGATTGCTCTTCAGTACATATAATGAAGCGCTTTCCCGCGACTGGTGGAGAGTTTCCAAATGTGCAGAAAGAATCAAACAGGTTAATCTCGGCGGCGGAGCCACAGGTACCGGGTTATCATTGCCAAGGTTCTTCATAATGGAGGTAGTGCCCGAATTACGTAATCTCAGCGGTCTGCCTGTTGCCCATAGCGAAAATCTCTCCGATGCCACATCCAATCTTGACAAGTGGGTAGAGATTCATGCTACATTAAAAGCCCATGCCGTTAATCTTGAAAAGATCTCCTCCGATCTTCGCCTTCTGGCTTCCGATGTCTCAGGCCACAGATCAGTTACACTGCCTGAACGGCAGATAGGAAGCTCAATAATGCCGGGGAAGATAAATCCTGTAATACCTGAGTTTGTAATTTCAGCCTCCCATAAGATCTATTCAAATGATGTTCTTATTAGTTCTCTTTGCGCTCAGGGGACCCTCGAGCTGAATGCTTATCTGCCGGTTATAGGCTATGCGATTATTGAAAGTATTAATCTTATGATCTCCTGCGACAGCTCATTGCTTCACAACCTATTTGAAGACCTTGCCATTAATGAAGTATCCGGATACAATGCATTGATCCTCAGTCCGTCAGCCACCACTGCCCTCACCCCACACATAGGTTATCATAAGGCAGCAGAGATTGCACGCCTTATGAAGGAGAAGGAAATAGATATCTTCCAGGCAAACCGTATTCTTAAAGCAATTGATGAATCCAGACTCAAAACTATTCTTCAGCCTGGAAATCTTCTGAAGCTTGGCTTTTCCCTTGAGGATTTAATCTCATAAAATTTAATTACAGGATGTCAAAAGGAAGAGAGTCCAAACCTCATATCGGCATTTACGGCAGACGGAATAACGGAAAGAGCAGCCTCATCAACTCTCTTGCCGGGCAGGATATTTCTATCGTTTCTGACCAGGCCGGAACTACAACCGATCCTGTAAAAAAATCATTCGAGATAACCGGCTTCGGTCCTGTGATATTTGTCGATACTGCCGGGATAGATGATTTCGGGGATCTGGGGGGGAAAAGAGTGGAAAGGACAGTAAGGACCCTTGAAATAATAGATCTTGCCCTCCTTCTGGTTACAGCCAATTCATGGGGGAAATATGAGGATGAACTGGTAAAAGGATTCCATGAGCATGATGTACCGTTTATTGTCATTCACAGTAAATCCGACCTTGAAGAAGCTACCTCAGTTTTTAAAAACAGAGTACTTGAGCTTACCGGTGCAGCACTTGTCGAATTTTCTTCTCTTGACAGACGGAATTATGAAGAGCTTATTACCATTATCAGGAAAGCAATTCCTGAACATTCATACAAGACTCCAACCCTTTTAGGCGACCTGATCAGCTATGGGGATATCGTCTTGCTTATAACTCCTATCGATGTGGAAGCTCCCGCCGGAAGACTTATACTGCCACAGGTTCAGGCAATCAGAGATATTCTTGACAATGAAGCTGTTGCAATAGTACTCAAGGAAAGAGAGGTGGATAGTTTCCTGAGAAAGACAAAGATTAAGCCTTCCCTCGCAATTACTGATTCACAAGTTTTTGTAAAAGCCGATGCATCAATACCGCGAGATATTCCACTTACCAGCTTCAGTATATTGCTGGCCAGATTTAAGGGTGACTTCGACAACTATCTTAAGGGAACTCCAGGAATCTCTGAATTACAAAACGGAGCCAGGGTGCTTCTGCTGGAATCATGCTCCCATCATGTTTCATGCGACGATATAGGAAGAACGAAAATTCCACGGTGGATAACCAATTTCACAGGAAAAAATATTGAATTTGATATAGTTGCTGGGCACGATCCGCTGCCCAGACCGATAAATGATTACTCTCTGGTAATTCAGTGCGGCGGATGCATGATAACCCGTAAACAGATCCATAACAGGCTGCAGACTGCCATCAAGGCCGGAGTTCCCGTGACCAATTACGGTATGGCAATTGCATATGTCCAGGGAATCTATAACAGAGCTATTGCCCCATTTGTGAAAGGCGGAAAAAATCTAAATGCTTATTTGTAGACTTCCTCTGTGAGGTCTGCCCCCCTGCCCCCCTAAAGGGGGGTTAAAATACCGTAATAAATAATATTATCTTTTTATACGAGTATTAGCCCCCCTTTAGGGGGGTTGGGGGGCAAACCACCGTTAAATGGGGGGTTGGTGGGCAATAAGTTCCCTTTGTTGAGTTATGGGCCAAGGTTTTATTTGGCTCTTTCCACAATCACAGGGTCTTCGAGCAGCCCAAACGGGATAATACAATAATCATCACGCCAGATATTAGTGTGCTCATCTCCCTTTAGCCGTCGTTCATACCAGTCAGCCTCACCTTTTCTGTCTGTTGTCCATGTACTGTTACCTCCAAAACTCTCAGGAGATAATGCTATCAGCTCACCTTCGGCATTATGATGTGGTCCGAGAAGATTCCTCAATGAATTTATCAGAGTGATACTCACAGAATTTGAACCCTGGATTATTGCTTCAGTGATATCAATTTCCCAGGGTGACCATGCAACCGGTGGCAAATCTTTCCCGTTAATATTCACTTTAATAATAATTGCTTCACTTAAGGGGAATTTTAAAATATATCTTTTCTCCTTTTCAATATTGTTCATATTGAACTTTTTTTCAAGCAGGAAGCTCCCGTTGTAAAAAGGATAACCCTGTGTTACAAGATCGCCCTTGAAGAGAGATTTTTCCTTTATCATTGTGAATGATGCAAAACGATGAATTGGCTTTGGAATCAGAAAACCCCTGGCGTTATGCTGAGATGGTTCTGCAGGTCTCACTGAGGTATCGGCTTTGATGGCAAAATCGCCGGTTAAGTATATGCTTTCAATCTCGCTTCCATAGCGTTCAAACGGATCACGGCTATCCTGAACCGGAGCATTGTAATCAAGAACAAGAGAAACTGTATTAGCCCCGGTTTTAAGCAGACCAGATATATCCGTAGTTTTAAAGGCAATATCCCTGTAAAACGATTTGCCTTCAAAACTCACTTCTTTGCCGTTAAGCTCGATTTTTGAATACATTTCCGGCTGTTCGAGGACCAGATTACATACTGCGGGAATTGTTTCTGCATTAAAATCAAATAACAAAATAAGCGGACCATTGTACAACTTTTCAGAAAACCGTTCATGAATGGCTAATACGGGTTCTGGTTTGCTGAAAGTTTTTCCCTTGTCAATGGAGTAACGGGCAAAATCCAGAGTCAATGCATTAGCATCCAATCGTGCACCGGTCCAGTCCCCTGACAGTGATATCAACTCTTTCTCTTCTTCAGGGATACTATACAAACCTGAAGATGCAAATCCTTTTACTAAGTTCATATCGGCGAGAATATAGCTCTGCGCAGGATTGAGCAACAGTTCATAACCACCGTTGTTCTTAATCGTGAAACCCTTTCCGTAAGCCGGATCAAGAAGTACAATATCATCAGCTTTTTCATTAAAGCTGATTTTACATCTTGTAGTATTCATCCTTGAAGTATTGGTTACCTGCAGTATATGCTTGTTTCCTGATAATCTGTGGCTTATCCAAATATCGTCAATATTGTCACCAGAAATTCTAACATCAGGATCAACCTCAGTACCGGATAAAGATGGAAAATGTTCAGCATCTGTCAGGGTTATTATTTTCCCCAAGGCTCCCAGCTTGAATGGATCTCTTTCTCCATCAATATATGCCGGCATTTCCGTTGCGAAGATATGGCCTCCTGAAGCAGCAAATTTAATCAGGAGGTCAACAGTTGACTGTCTGATAGTAAGCATATAAGGAAGTATTACACTTTTATATGACTGTTTCCCTACTGAGATTCTATTACCCCTTACTGAAGCTATTTCAGACAGGATTTCTTCATCCCCCAGATCATAGCCTCTATGATTCTCCTGCAGGGCTTCAAGAAGCTGAAGAACTTTCCCCGACCTGCCGGACCATGACTTCATATTGATCCCCCCTTCTATATATTCGCTCTCCAGTGGATTAATCACCAGAAATTCAGCAGAATATTTAGCCACAGTAGCCACATAGCATAAACGGGCAACATAATCCTCAAGGAGTTTATTATATTGCCAGTAAGGCTGCTGCGAGCTGAGTGTCGGGGGATAATCTCTCTTCCTCGTTCCCTTCATACTGTATAAAGCCAGATGAGGGCAGATATGGTTAATGCCATTCAGGGTGTGCCATGAGGCTATCCATGCCCGGTCTTCAAAATTCATATTCTGACCGCTTATGCCGTATGCTTCAGATAGTCTCCTGGAAATCCCATATTGATTTGATACGGATGATATATTCCTGACAGCATATAAAGCATAGTCGATATGAAGTCCCAGGTGGTCAAGACCTGGTTGCTGCATATGCCTGAGCTGTATCATCAGATCACCCACATTATTCCGGACACTTGAAAGGATGTCCTCACCATTGTAATGGCCGGTGAACATCATATTGCGGGCAGCAGAGTAATCCCCGATCTGCCTGCTGAAACTGGCTTCCAGCTGTCTTGATATCGTACGGAAATAGTCAATTCTGACCTTCTCATAGCCGGAAATTGTATCAAAGAGGGAGGCAATAACAGGTATCAGATCATACCCGTTATCCTTTCTGAATTTTTCAATAAGCACAGGTGAAAATGGTTGCACCCCATCATGTTCAACTCCATCTGTAATAGGGAAGAACTGAGGCTCATCAGTAAATATGCCAAGCGCAGTCCTTCCGAAATAATCTTTATACCGATCAGCATAGGGTGTATAACTGGATTCAATAAATTCTTTTACCATAGCCGGATTTAGAAGATCGACGTAGCATGTTCCGTTAAACCACCCGTTTCCGCTTCTGGCTTTATATGACAAATAATACCAGGTGCTGTCCTGAGATAAAATTATTGCTCCTTCGGGAACCTGCCTTGCTTTATTCAGGCGCATCAGGCATCTTGCATGATAATCTTCACTCTTCAATGGAACGAGTCCCCCGGCAAATCCGCTTGGCCACTTGTCTTCATCATAAAACCAGGCATAGATGTTATTCCGCTCACATGCCTTTACACCGGCATCCATGGCCTTCCACCAATCCGTCCCGAGATACCCGGTCAGCAGGCCTGTCCGGCTGTGAAGATAGACTCCTCCGTAACCCCCTTTTGCAAATTCAACAATCTGTCGATCAAGTTCGGCAGAATCCAGCAGATCGTTCAGGGAATAGAATGGAGCTGCCCTGTAATTCTTGGAAGGATTTTCAAATTCCCTGAAGTCAATCGACTCTGATATCTTATTATAGGGATTGGGCTGTCTGCATGACAAAAGCGGAAGAAGGAAAAGAAGAGGCAGGAACTTTTTCATAGAAATAAACATATGTTTGAACTTTATTTTACTGTATTAAAAGGATCTCACAAAGGTCCCTATAAATTAATGCCTTAACAAATAACATCCCCCTTGCCCCCTATAGGGGGAATTTTAAGAATGAAACTCCCTCAACTGACCCAGAACCCAGCACCCTGCACCAAGTACCAATTCCTCAGAACCTGAAATAAATAAAAGGCATCACATCTGCGCTACTCATCTGGAAAAGAAGGATAGCCACCCCGAATATAATCAAAATCTGGACTGCCAGCGGAATACGGATAAAAAGTCCCCTGTAGGACTCTTTTGTGTTTTCGGGCAGCAGATGAATTATATATCCAACCGCAATAAGGAGAAATGTGCTGCTGTATGCAGGAATAACCGTCATATATGATCCTGGTGAAAAATTCTCAGTAATCTGTTTTAGCATCAGTCTGACGCTGTCCATATCCGGTGCCCTGAAAAAGATCCAGCAAAAGCTCACAAAATGAAATGTTATGAAAACACCCAGAATTCTGCCTATCCTGAATCGTGACAACCTGTCTCCGAATATTGAATGCCAGATCCTGGAAAAAACGAGCCCTGTCCCATGCAGGAATCCCCAGATTATAAATCTGGGTGCAGCTCCGTGCCATAATCCTCCAAGCATCATTGTAATAAGAAGGTTGATATTTGTCCTTAATTTACCTTTCCTGTTGCCTCCGAGAGGGATGTAGAGATAGTCTTTCAGCCATCTTGAGAGCGATATATGCCAGCGTTTCCAGAAATCGGAAATATCTGAAGCCTTGTAGGGAGAATTAAAATTGATTGGCAGCCGGAATCCAAGAATCAGCCCAAGTCCAATTGCAATATCAGTATAACCGGAGAAATCGCAATAGATCTGAAGGCCATAACCATAAACAGCCATCAGATTTTCGAAACCTGAATAGATAGATGGCGCATCAAACACCCGGTCGATAAAGTTCACCGCAATAAAATCTGAAATAATGATCTTTTTGATTAGCCCTTTTGAAATCAGGAAGATAGCGTAACTGAATTCTCTCTTGCCAAGGTGAAAATCATTATAAAGCTGTGGAATAAATTCAGAAGCCCTTACAATGGGTCCGGCTACCAGCTGAGGGAAAAAGGAGACATAAAAACCAAAATCAACAATATTCCTCACAGGCGTCATTTTTCTCCTGTAAACATCAATAGTATAGCTGAGCGATTGAAAGGTGAAGAATGAAATCCCGACAGGAAGCAATATAGTACTTAGATTAAATGAAGTTCCAAGAAGCGAATCTGAAAACTCTGCCAGAAGATCATGCACCTGGTATTCAGTACCAAGCAGACTATTCAGGAAACTGATAAAAAAGCCGGAATATTTAAAATAGGCCAGTATGCCCAGGTTGGAGATTATGCTCACAAGGATAATGAAACGACGCATTATTCTCTTCTCCGAATTATGTATTAAAAGTCCGCAGGAAAAATCTATGACTGTAACAAAGATCAGAAGAAACAGGAACAGACCTCCTGACTTATAGTAGAAGAACAGGCTGACAAGAAAAAGATAGCCATTACGGAGAACCATTCTTTTATAAATCAAGCTGTAACCTGCCAGCACTACAAGGAAAAACAACCAGAAGGCTGCTGTTGAAAAAATCAATGGCTGCTCAGGATCATACTTGAAGACTGAAGAAGCGAGAATTCGCAAAAATCCGTTATTTTCAGGCGTTACCGGAAGTTCAGCAACGAAGATTGGCACAGCTGGAATAACGCTGTCAGGTCTGCTGAAAACTCTTTTAAGGGTACCGGTATCAACAGTTTTTCCCGAAAATAGTGCATCAGCAAGAATGCTGGAAAGAGTATCGGCGCCCTGATAGGTTAAATGCACGTAGTCTTTCTGGGCAAGAGGCGGATTCTTCTCTGACCATCTGATTATCGATGAATCTCCTCCCATCGACCTGTAAGAATCCCAGAATGCAGCACCGGCAAAGTTTGTTGCCCGTTGCTGTGCATCAATTATTGCAGGGATATTCCTGTACGACCTGATGGTATCACCGGTGGATTCAGCCATATCGGTGAGACTCATCACCAGTACCTGAGTGGACGGAGAGATCTCTTTCAGTAAGGCCAGCTGTCTCTCCAATCCCTTCTGAAAATATGTATAGTCGTGTCTTACGTTTTTAACAATGTTAAGACCGTAATGCATAATAATCAGATCCGGCTTAAGCTTCATGTAAACCTCTTCAAGATTATCCTTGCCTACCATTGTAAATTCGAGTCCGGCACTTCCCCTCTGCGGAATATTATCCACGACTATGCCTTTATTACTCTCTATGCTGAGACCGTAAATATCAGGACTGACGAAACCTTCAAATTCAATTGTTATTTCCTTTTGACGCCCAAGCCGGCATCCTGTCTCTCTAAAACCGCTCCCTGTCTGAAGAGTGTCTGAGAATAAAATATCATCATCTGCTTTAACTGAGACTTTAACAAAGCCAAATGTGTTGCCGTAAAAAATTCTAAGTGAATCATAATATGAGGATGCGCTGTCCGCAACATTTGAAGGCCTTATCCTCACATAAGCCTTTTCAGGAGACGATACTGTCTTTCCCTCAGGCAAATACCGGCAGATAGCCATAAAAGGGCCGAGATCCCTGTGTGAAATATCGCCTGATTTAAACGAGAGGTAATTATATTTCTTCCAGTTTGAGGATGATCTCATCCATACCGATTTTGTATACATCACCGGCATGAGCGGCTGGAGCAATCCCGGGCCTGTTCCCCCATGTCTTTTTCGAAGCTGATGGCGCAGAAAAGAAGTGATCCGGTCTCCCTCAATCTGTGAATCGCCATAGTACATTATCCTGACCTGTCCCTTTGAAATTCTCAGGGAATCCAGAAATATTCCGAGCGGCTCGGTTTCAATATTACTATTCCCGGTTGAATCTGCATCAACGGGAGGTATGGTATCAGGCTGTGCCTCTTTTATTGTAAACTCAACCGGGTAAGCAGGTTTTATTTCAGGATTATTGTCAACAGGCCTTAGAAAATTCAGAAGCTGATCCGGAATAAAATCACTTAAAGGAGGAAATAACGTCTTCACCGGTATAACATAATGAAGACCGGTTAAAACTGCAAGAAAGATCAATAATAACAAGAATGACCTTAAGGGGCGCATATATTAGAAAAGAATCAGCTTTTCTTCTTGATCTTCAGCTTTTGCCCAACCTTTATCTTCTCCGGATCAGAAATATTATTTAATGCCATAACCTGGCTTGTTGTAACGTTATCATACATTCTTACAATATCCCATATTGTATCACCGTTGCGCACGGTATATGTAATAAACTCACCATCAGTTTCATACTCCTTAAGTACTGCAACCGGCTGGGTATTGACCGGCACTGTTTTTCCCGCCATCAGCTGTTTATCTTCAAATGACATCGCATTTATTTTTGAATAATATTCAGATTTGGAAGGTTCGACATATATTGCCAGTTTCTGACCCACCCTGATTGTATTGCGGTAAATATTGTTCCAGTACCTTATATCGGATACCGGAACCCTATACCAGCCGGAGATAAACCCAAGGTTATCTCCATCCTTAACCGTGTATATGATTTTTGTTTTCCCCTTGACTTCTCCGGGCAGGTTAGAGGAATGTGAAGGATCAGCTATCTGTGTCGATTTGTTCAAATAAACATCGCTTTTATAACTCCTGATTGTGTCGTGCAGATCAATAAAGTCACTGAGATGATTCATAGGAAGAATGAGAGCCATCGGTCTTGAAGAACCCGGGACAAGGCCTGTCTTATACTGCGGATTAAGTGCACGAAGCTCTTCACTCGGTATACCCATTACTGCAGAAATCTGTGTCAGATGGATATCTTTATTCACCATAATTGTATCTGTAGACACGGGAATATTAACCGGCAGCGGTTTCAGGTTATGTTCAGAATGGTAGTTTACTGCATAGGCAGCAGCAACATACATCGGAATATAACCCCGGGTCTCCCTGGGAAGCCTGTAATAAATATCCCAGTAATCCTTCTTATTCTGTGATCTTCTTATTGCTTTATTTACATTTCCAGGGCCACAGTCATAAGCTGCAATCACAAGAACCCAGTCGTTATAAATATTATACAGATCCCTTATGAACCTGGCAGCTGCATGGGTAGATTTCACAGGATCCTTGCGTTCGTCAATCACTGAATTTATAATCAGCCCGTATTGCCTGCCCGTGGAATACATGAACTGCCACATTCCGGTAGCTCCGGAATGCCTGTTTACAGCATTTGGATTAAGAGCCGATTCAATAATTGCCAGATATTTAAATTCAGCCGGTAGTCCATAGCTGTCAAATATATTCTCAATCATTGGAAAATAGTAATCGCTTAGTCCAAGCACTGCGCTGAACTTTTCCCTCTGCCTTACAGTATAGACCTGGATATGATTTCTGATAATATTGTTATATGGCAACCTGATTACCGAGTTTATTTTACTTAAACGGTCAACGTATACGGAATCAGTTAACTGGATCATGGTTGTATCATCCATATAATCACCAGGCAGATTACTATATGCCATTTTCACATACCAGTTGTTGACCATGCTGTCAAGATCGCGGTTTATTATTTCTACACCGTCGTCCGGTTTAATCATTAGTGTGTCACTCACCTGCGCTGTCAGTGTATTCAGCAAGAATAAAAAAACCGGAACAATAAATATTTTATATTTCATGGATGATCTCATTAGTTTTTAGTGTCAAAAAGTCATTTTTATGCTGGCACTCAGTCCTGCGCCTGTATATCCTCCAGGCAGAGGTACAAATATCGGTGCAAAGCTAACATCCAGATTATCAGTTACATCAAAGTCAAATAGACTTGCATCAACATTTGCATCAAGTATTGAAATAAGATACCAGGCTGCGATGCCAATATAGGAAAGATCCCTGTATCTTTTATAATAATCCACCATTTCGAGTAATCCATCCTCATAATATGAGGCAGTAGAGGGATCATAAGTTTCGGGATACAGTACTGGATCATAATTCGCAGGATCATCAGGTATGAGCGGAATGTAGCTGTCGGTCTCCGGAATCACATCTGTAAAGTCCTGGTATGCCTGTATGTAAAGGGTATAATTCTTTGCATTGACTCCTGCCGTATAAAAGAGTACGCCAAATCCTGCATATACTAATGGTATTTTCCAGAATTTTCTGTTATATATCTGACCTGCGCCGGGCAGTGCAACAGCCAGCATGGTAGCCTTAAGCGGCTCAGCCTTGAAGTGTTTTTCGGGTGGTTTGATAACAGACAATGTATCCTGTGCAAAACCTGTATGCCGGAAGCAGACAAGCAGCACTATTAATAAAACCGCTATTTGATGAAAGCTCTTCAAAATAATTTATGCCACTATTTCCCAAGGGGAGATATTTCAATGGCGCGGTAAAGATAATTATTTTCAGGAGTTCAGCTTGTCAAATACTCCTAAAATGCGTTCCATCTCTTCCGTTGATTCAAAGGCAATTACAATCTTGCCTTTCCCCTTTTCGTTTATTCTGAAGTTGACTTTTGTAGAAAATATTTTATTAAGGTGATCTGAGAGCTGAACGAAATCAGAATTAAGCCGTCTCTTCTTTTCAATCTTTTCAGGATCTTTTATTTTCCCAGACTGAAGCTGTCTTACAAGTTCTTCTGCCTGACGAACGGAAAGTTCTCCATCCACAATTTTGTAATAGATATTAATCTGCTTTTTGGGATCTTCGATATTGACCAGCGTCCTGGCATGCCCCATCATCAGATGCTTGTTCCTGATTCCCAGTTGTATTTCAGCGGGCAGTTTCAGAAGCCGGAGATAATTTGTAACCGTGGAGCGTTGTTTGCCGACCCTGTCGCTCAGCTCTTCCTGTGTAAGCCGGCACTCCTCTATAAGCCGCTGAAAACTAATTGCTACTTCAACAGCATCAAGGTCTTCCCTCTGAATGTTTTCTACCAGTGCAAGCTCCAGCATAGCCTGGTCATCGGCTGTCCTGACATAGGCAGGAACATGTGTAAGACCAGCCAGGCGGGCAGCCCGGAGCCGCCTCTCGCCTGCTATAAGCTGGTAACGCCCGCCTCCGGTTTCGCGAACAGTTAAGGGCTGAACAATACCCAGTTTCTTAATCGAATTTGCAAGTTCTTCAAGAGACTGATCATCAAAACTCATCCTTGGCTGAAAAGGATTCGCATCTATAGAATCTACAGAGATATCAAGGTTTGCCTCAACCTTCTTCTCCAGCACCTCTTTTTCCACCCCGTCAATCAATGCACCAAGACCTCTTCCCAAGGCATTTTTTTTCGTCATATTCATCGGATTTTCAGCAAATAATGTTCTGACCACTATTGATTTACTCTTGCTTCCTGCTTCTCAATGAGCTCTTTACCCAGACTCAGATAATTGATGGTTCCCCTGGAATCAGCATCATACAGAATAGCTGGCTGTCCAAAGCTTGGAGCTTCTGAAAGCTTTATATTTCTCTGTATTATCGTGCTGAAAACCATCTGCTGGAAGTGCTTATTCACCTCATCAGCAACCTGATTTGATAACCTTAACCTGGAATCATACATTGTAAGGAGGAACCCTTCAATTTCAAGTTCAGGATTAAGATTTGTCTGGATAATCTTTATAGTATTGAGGAGCTTACCCAGTCCCTCCAGTGCAAAATATTCACACTGAACCGGAATTATCACCGAATCAGATGCAGTAAGAGCATTAACTGTAAGTAATCCAAGTGACGGAGAACAGTCAATAAGTATATAATCAAAATTATCCTTCAATTTCTTAAGTACCTTTTTAAGTATCTTCTCTCTCTCCGGCCGGTCCAGCATCTCTATCTCGGCACCAACAAGGTCAATATTAGAAGGCATAATGGACAGATTCTCAACTTCACAACTCATCAGTGCATCACCCGGCTCCTTACCGTCAATCAGACAATCATATAATGTGCATCTGATCTGGCGTGTATCAATACCTATTCCGGAAGTGGCATTTGCCTGAGGATCAGAATCAACTATAAGCACTCTTTTCTCAAGAGCAGCCAGACTGGCAGCAAGGTTTATTGCTGTTGTTGTCTTACCGACTCCACCCTTCTGATTCGCGATTGCTATAATCCTTCCCATCTGATTTTACAATTTTTCAGTTATATTTTGAGTTTCAAATTTACTATTTAAGAACCACTGCTGCCGGTAGCAAAAGCTGTAATTGTAAACATTTTTTTCATGGTTTTCAACACTTTATTAACAGTCATGATAATCCTGAAAATTCATATCCATTTGATTTTAAGAAGATTTGGTGTCTAAACAGATAACATTGCCAATGAACCAGTTCATCATTTCGCTGAAGATTGTATAACTGAGAGTTCATTGGATGATATTAACTGA
The DNA here is from genome assembly GCA_963782945.1 of uncultured Bacteroidales bacterium. Classification (GTDB taxonomy): domain Bacteria; phylum Bacteroidota; class Bacteroidia; order Bacteroidales; family VadinHA17; genus LD21. The sequence goes on along the minus strand of CAWALO010000002.1, from coordinate 50,332 downwards.
TTTGTAAAAAAATCAGACTATTTATTTACATCTTTGCCTGAAGATACCTCACCTTCATTTGAATAATATGTCAAATAATAAAGAATGGCTTGCAATTGTAAATCCCAATGCCGGGAACGGTAAAGGTCTTAAGGACTGGCATCTCATTGCAGAATCTATGAGGAAGGTGAATTTATCATTTACAGTAAGATTCACAGAATCCAAAGGGCACAGTGTGCTCATCACAAAGGAAGCTGTAAAGGATGGATGCAGGAACATAATTACCATAGGTGGAGACGGTACGCTGAATGAAGTTGTAAATGGCATTTTTACTGCTGATACCTGCCCTACAACAGATATTTCCCTTGCCCTGATCCCGGTAGGTACAGGTAATGACTGGGGAAGAATGTTCGGCATACCCCTTGACTACGAAAAGGCTGTCAGGGTAATCAAAGACGGAAAACTGATGCTGCATGACATCGGGCTGATTACTTACTTCGATGGAACCGAAAAGAAGATCAGGTATTTTATAAATATTGCCGGCCTGGGATTTGAATCTGTTGTCGTGAAACGGACCAATTACCAGAAAGAGAGGGGACGTAGCGGTAAAGCCATATATTTCTATAACCTGCTTATGAGTCTTCTTTCATATAAAAATACCGTGGCAGAGATTATAGTAGACGGAGAAAAGAAATCAGCTGAGGTTTTTTCAATAAATGTCGGCAACGGAAAATACTGCGGTGGAGGAATGAGGCAAACCCCGGGTGCCATCCCGGATGACGGACTGCTTGATGTAACGGTCATAAACGGCATAGGAAAGATTGAGATCATCAGGAGTCTGAAAATGCTATACGATGGAACGATCCTCAGTCATCCGAAAATTGACGGATACAAATGCAGAAATTTAAAGGTAAGTTCAGATGCTATTCTATGGGCAGAAGCCGATGGTGAGTCACTCGGACATACCCCGGCGGAATTCAGCATAATTCCCTCAGGAATTAATATAGTTTACGGTTCAAAAGTTATTCAGTAAGCCTGATCTCGAAAAGCTTAGGCCACTTCTTCCCTGTAACGAAAATTCTGTTACCCTCCTTATCATATGCAATACCGTTGAGGACATCTGTTTCAGGGCTCCTGTCCGATTCCGGCAGAATTCCTTTCAGGTCAATATAAGCCAGCACTTTTCCGCTCTCCGGATCTATCCTTGCTATGAGGTCGCTCATCCATATATTAGCCCAGATCTCGCCATTAATATACTCGAGTTCATTAAGCGAATCAACTTTCTTTTCATTGTCATAAACCTCAATTCTTGATACCATTGTAAACATTTCCGGTTCATAGAATGCAAGAATATTCGACCCGTCACTCATTACAATCTTATCATTCGCAGTTGTCAATCCCCAACCCTGAGTGGAATAGTAGATTTTATTGATCAAATTGAATGTGGCCTTATCATATATAAATCCAACCTTGTTTTCCCATGTCACCTGGTATATCCTGTCGCGATACAATGCAATGCCTTCACCAAAAAGTGAGGGATCCAGATTATGCTGTCTGATCACCTTCCCGGTCTGCAGTTCAACTTCTCTAAGGCTCGATCCTGTCTTTTGGCCGGTACCTTCAAATAAAACCCCATTATCATATACAAATCCCTGGGTGAATGCTTCAATATCATGTGGATAAACTTTAACAACCTTATAACCGTATCGTTTTGGCGCTATATCGGAATAGAACACCAGAAAGCGGGTCACAGGACTCTGTGATCTGGCTCCCCTGTAAGCGGTAATCTTTAATGATTTCCTTCCTGTGGAAACAGTGTGAACTGCGGGTATGGAATATTCCCAGGGAGCCGATTTTAACATTGCCACAGCCTTGCCGTCAAAAGATATCATGACAGAGTCGGGCAATTTCTCATTATCCACAATTTCAAGAACCACCCTGACCGTTTCCTTTAACCTGAAAGAGGTGTTCTCTTCAGGAGATACAAGTCTGATAAGTTTGACGAACGCGGCATCGCCGGCAGCAGGAGTAACAGGAACTAGTGTCTCCGGCTTTTTCCCGGGGAGACCTGAACATGACGTAGCCCAGGTAACCTGAAACATTATAAACAGGATGATAAGATACCTTGTAAAATCAGTTTTCATTTGAATCATTTTTTCTACTGATCAGCCGTTTGAAAATTCCTGGCTGTTTTGAAGCAATCTTCCGTTCTGCCTCTTTCTGCTCAGCCTCGAATGGATTAAGCATCTGCCACACTTCGCTCCAGCCGGGAAAACCTCCGAGATTCCTGTCGTCAATAAAAATATCAGCGTCTATCTTTCTGCTTACAGTATCATTCATAATCTCTTCAGGGTAATTCTTATTGACTGCGTAAAACTCTACACCGTTCTTCCTGCAGAACTCCACTGCTTCATCAAGTTCTTTACCCGACCGGAAAGTCCATAGAATAAGCCTGGCGCCCTTCTTGTTGAGTTCCTTTAAGGTCAGAAATGCGAAGAGCATTTCCTTTCCAATCGCCGGGTATTCATGTTCAACTATTGTCCCGTCAAAATCTACGGCTATCTTTATGCCCGAAAAGTCAATCATTAAAATTCGTTTTGTTTGTTGCAAATCTAATAATAAAAGAGGAATGATCTACCTGTTTTATTTCTCTGCTAATTTACCGAATACTGAAATTTATCTTAATTTTGTTCTCCTTCTGAACACAACTTCTGCCGATAATGAGACATATTCCCAATTTTATTACTTCACTTAATCTGGCATCCGGATTCAGCGCTGTCATTTTTGCAGCCACAGGTGATACAGTAACAGCATCGTGGCTGATTCTGGCAGCGATGATTTTCGATTTTCTTGATGGCTTATCAGCAAGATTACTGAAAGCTTATTCAGACATTGGCAAAGAGCTCGACAGTCTCGCCGATGTTGTCAGCTTTGGAGTTGCTCCGGGAATTATTATCTATAACCTTCTTCGGAATTCTTTCTATCCAGGTGCTCCTGCCGGTATTAATGCTGATATTACAAATACAATACTTATTATTGTTATCGCAGCTGTAATGCCGGTATGTGCAGCTTTGAGGCTTGCAATCTTCAATATCGATACTACGCAGTCAAAATCGTTTAAGGGATTACCCACACCTGCAAATGCACTGGCCGTTATCTCGATAGTTATAGCTGCCAACTACTCAGGATCGGCAGCTATAACAGCATTCTCAGGTTCCGCTGTTTTACTTATAATATTTACTGTGATCCTGTCACTTTTGATGGTGAGCAGGATACCATTGTTTTCCCTTAAGGTATCAGATATCAGATGGAAGGGAAATGAAGGAAGGTTTATTATGATAGGATTGATCCTGACAGCATTTGCAATTTTCGGCATAGCTTCAGCTCCACTGATAATCCCGATCTACATCCTGTCCTCACTAATTTCACAGCTCTGCTGAAAAAGTCATTCCTTCTCAGGGAATTTTTTTTCATAAGCTGACAGGGCGATTCTCACACTGTACCAGGATATCAGTATAAAGCCAGGCCAGATGAGGTATTCGAGTATTTGACTTATGTGCATATATTATTGTCTTAATGTCTTGCGGTCTTGCGGTCTTGAAGTCCTTTTATCTTTTTACTTTCTTTGTCCACCGAAGCCTTGGCGAAGGTGGATTGTCTTTTATCTTTTATCTTGCCTTAGTACTTATGCTCCTCAGAGCTCATCTCTTCCGGTGTTATCTTTTCATTGTTTATTGCCTTCCATGCATACCATATATATGCCAGCACTAAAGGTATAATAAATGATACATACATCATTGTCTTGAGAGTGAAGAGACTTGAGGAAGCATTGTATAGTGTGAGAGAGCTCTGCAGGTCGTGTGATGAAGGATAAAATGATGTCCCGTTGAAGCCGGCCACCATAAAGAGGGAAAATACTGCCAGAACAGTTCCGGATCCTGAAAACCAGATCCCATTCAGGCTCTTTTTGAGAAGTGAAATTCCAATGCCATACAAAACCCCAACCACCCCGAGAAGGAATATAATTGCTGCAGCCGGCATCTCAGTAAAATTATGCAGATACTTATACTTCTCAATGGTTATTGTACCTGTAACAGGATCAGCTGCAAATCCGGAAGAGAGAAGTAATGAGATTACAAAAAACAGAAAGAAGAAAAGGAAGGGGACTGTATTCAATAATAACTTTCTGACTGACCGGTTAACGAGATCTTCATCGCTGATGCTGTTCATTATGTATAACAGCCCGTTAATCCGTGACAACAGTAAAACTGCAAATCCAAGGGCAAGATTTCTGACATTCAGCAATGACTCAAGACCATACCATTGAGTGTTCCAGTGCACCTGCTTCATTATATTCAGGGTAAATTGGGAACCGGTAAAAAAAGTTGCCACTGCAACTCCTATCAGAAATGGTCCCAGTGACCCATTGATGAAAAGAAATACATCGAAGGTTCTCTTGCCAAACACATTATCAGGCTTTGATCTGAATTCATATGCCACTGCCTGTATTATGAAGCTGAAAAGGATTGCGATCCAAACCCAGTAAGCCCCACCGAAGCTTGTTGCATAGAAGAGGGGGAAGGAGGCAAAGAAAGCGCCTCCAAAGGTGACAAGCGTGGTAAATGTGAACTCCCATTTTCTTCCCATTGTATTAACTATCATTGTTTTTTGCAGTTCAGTACCCGGCAGGGAAAAGATAAAACTCTGTCCTCCCTGGACAAACATCAATAAAACAAGCAGGCCCGCAAGGAGTGAGACAATAATCCACCAGTAGTGCTGAAGAAAGAGATGTGATATAGCTATAGTCATAAAAGTGTCCTCCTAATGCTTTGGTCCTGTTTTGATTTGTTTTACGAGTATTGAGACATCTGCAATAAGCAGAACTGTGAATAGAACTGCAAACAGGATAAATGTTGTAATCACCGATCCTGCAGCTATTTGCGAAACGGCACCTGTAACTGACATAAGATCCTGTATGATCCATGGCTGTCTTCCCACTTCAGCAAGGACCCATCCGAGTTCACTGGCTAAATATGTAAGCGGTATCGACAGCAGTGCAATCCATAAAAACCACCTGTTGGTTACAATGCTCCCTTTAAATAAAAGGTAGAGGGCTGTGCCAAAAATGAGTATAAACAGAAATCCCAGCATTACCATCAGGTGAAATGAATAAAATGATATATGCACATTTGGAATAACATCTTCTGGTTTATTGATGGATGAATAACCAAAATACCTGAAATAATTATCCTGGAATTGCTTGTCGGTGAAAACATTTCTGATACTGTCGGTTTTATTACTGTCCTTTTCTTTCCTTGCTTTATGGAACTCCATCAGCACATTTCTCGCAATTTTTCCTCTCTCCATCTTTTCAGATGCCGATAAGATACCTCTCTCCATGTTACCCTCCACATTATCTGCAATTCCTGGGACATATACATCCCTGTCGCCGCCGGTAAGCACAGAAAGCAATCCGGGTATTTCAATTTTAAAAACAAAATCATTCATTACTCTTTCACCTATCCTTTTATCTCCATCCTTCAGTACTCCGAATGCTATAAGTCCGGCATTGCTCCTGCCTTCAGTCAGAGCCTCCATGGAGGCAAATTTTACAGGCTGAACCTGTGCAAGAGTTCTGGCTGATGCGTCTCCTGTATAGGCAACCATAAGAGAAGATAACAAACCAAAAACGGATGCAACGAGAATGCTTCTTTTTGCCAATGACAGTTCTCTTTTCCTTAAGATATACCACGCACTTATACCGAGTACAAACATAGATGCCAGGAGATATCCCGATGAAACTGTATGAAGAAACTTTTCTATTGCAACAGGGTTAAAAACGACTGCCCAGAAGTCAACCATTTCATTTCTCGCTGTTTCAGGATTGAAGGTCATACCGACAGGATTCTGCATCCATGCGTTGGCAATAAGTATCCATAAGGCGGAGAGGTTAGATCCTATTGCAACCAGCCATGTTGACAGAAGGTGAAACCTTTTACTTACTTTATTCCATCCGAAAAACATAACAGCTATGAAAGTAGATTCAAGGAAGAATGCGAGAATACCTTCAATAGCCAGCGGGGCACCAAAAATATCGCCTACAAACCAGGAATAACTTGACCAGTTAGTACCAAACTGAAATTCAAGGATTATCCCTGTAGCCACTCCTATGGCAAAGTTAATCCCGAAGAGGGTCATCCAGAAACGGGTTATCCGCTTCCACTCCTCCCTGCCCGTCTTAACATATATGGTTTCCATTATCGCAAGGATAAATGATAATCCGAGCGTCAGTGGTACAAAAAGCCAGTGGTAAATGGCAGTGAGAGCAAACTGCGCCCTGGACCAGTCCACAAGTGTCAAATCAACATTTTCAATCATATCTTCAGCGGGAATTTATTAATTGTTCCATTACATATTCACTTCTCTGCTTCTCAGTGTCAAATCTTTTCCCAAGGAAATCAGGAAAAAAGAAGAACTTAAGTATAGCAAACATAATAAAAAGCTTGATTATAATTATTATCCATACATTCCTGCCCCAACCCGACAGATTTCTGAATCCGTCATAATAAAAACGGAACAGTTTTGTAAATATGGAGGAAAACTTTCCCATAAGATGCTGACTTTAACACACCCGTTCAGGTGCTGCTTTTACTAGAGGGATCTTCCTCTTCCCTCACATTGAACCTTCGGTTATTGCCAATATTCTCGGTTGGCAGACTTGATGTTATCTTTTGCACAGCCTTAAAATTATAGAAGAATTCCCTTGCAAAAACCCTCATAACAGTATAGGCCGGGATTCCCAGGATCATGCCCGGGATTCCTGCTGCATATCCTGAAGCAAGAACAACTACAAATATTTCAAGCGGATGAGCCCTCACACTGTTTGAAAATATGACAGGCTGAAATACTATGTTGTCAATCAGGTGCGTGATAATTTCAACTATTATCATATATGTTACCAATGGAATGACTACCATTCCAAAATCCTGGTTTATATGCGATGCCACTCCCATTATAATGGCAATAAACAACCCAAGCCACGGCCCCACATAAGGGATAACGTTTAAAATCCCAAGGATAAGACCCATTACAAGAGCCTGCTGAAAATCAATCCCCGCAATCGTCATCCCAATTGTAATTAATATCATTATGCATGTGCTCTGGATTATGATCCCGATGAAATACCGGGTAAGGAGTCTTTTAATGGAATACAAGGCACGCGTGACATTATCAACATACTTGTCGGGTACCCACATCAATATTGATTCGAAAAAAAGATGCTGGTCCTTCAGAAAGAAAAAGGTGATAAAAGTTATTGAGAAGATACCTATAATCAGGTTCCCCAGGGTCCCCATTATTGATCCGAGAAAATTCTGGATCATATTAATATTCAATACTCCTGAAACTTTTGTGATTATATAATCCTGTATCGACAGCTCATTGGAGATATCCTTGTTAAAAATCCTGAAGAGAGTTTCTACTTTTTTAATGGGACCTTCAATAAGCATAACTATTTTCTCACTGTCGATAGTTGAAAAATAATTCAGCTGAGTTGTCACAAGGGGTATGAAAATAGAGAAAAATAGTATAATTAACCCCCAAATGATCATAAGAGTAATCAGAGCACTCAGGGCCCGCGGGAATGACCACTTTTTAATATGTATCCTGCAAAAAAGATCAACAAGGGGGCGTCCCATTATTGAAAAAACACCTGATACGAGAATGTAAACCACAATACTACGAAAATACCATACACAGAGAAGGAGAAGCAGTATTCCAAGGAAAATAAGAATGTTTCTTAAAGTAGAATTCATCGGTATAGCATTTCTATATGCAAACCTAATTCATTTTTTTTGAATTCGCTAAAAATTGAGTGTCGTCAAAATGAACTCAACCCTTTTTCTCCCTCTCTTTATTGAGCCTCACCCCAAACCCCTCTCTTCTAAATCCGCCTCACCCCAACCCCTCTCCCTCGGGAGAGGGGCTTAAAACCTGATTATCTTGTTCTTCCTGAGGTATACAGAGAAGCAGGAAGGGGGTGAGTTCATAATACCCTTACTGTCATATTGACCTGTTTGTCATTGAGCAGCATGTCATTTTGTCTTGTTTTTATATTTGGAACAGAGTTTGAAAATAAGCGGGTGTAGGCAAATAAATGTTAAACTTAAATAATAGGAGGACAAAACCATGTTACCAACAATTACAAGAAAAAGTTTCAGCCCGTTTTACATGTCAAATCTTTTTGACAACGATTTTTTCCCTGTATTACAGAGCAGGAGCAGTTCAATGCCGGCCGTGAACATCAGGGAAGATGAAAAAAACTACATTCTTGATCTGGCCGTTCCGGGTATGGACAAGAAAGATCTTAAGATTGACATAAACGAGGATGTGCTGACAATCTCTTCCGAGACAAAACATGAAGCAGAAGAGAATAGAGATGGATACAAAAGAAAGGAATTCAGCTATTCATCATTCTGCAGAAGTTTCTACATTCCCGAGAATGTAAACAGGGATAACATCGAAGCTAACTACAAGGATGGGATCCTTACTGTAGGCTTGCCAAAACAGGAGGAAGAGAAATCCAGGATCAGCAGACAGATCAGCATCTCATAACCAGAGATGGGGCATAATTCCATGAAGAGACGCAAGGCCTTGCGTCTCTTCATGTACCGCACTCCTCTTTAAATTTCTGTGCATATCTCCGTCCAAAATCTTTTAAAAGGGCTTCCTTATCTCCTGATGGTGAGAATTTAAATTGTGCCGTATCTTCAAATATCTTTAGCTTAAGAAGCCTTAAGTTCTCGAGTATGATCCTGGGTGATTCACCACTCCATCCGTAAGAACCGTAAGCTCCGCCAAGTTTGCCTTTATCCCTGATGGGATTGATCTGCGAAAAAAGCTTATAAACAGGCAGAAGGGTATTCTGGTTAATAGTGGGGGACCCGATAAGGATCCCATCTGCTGTGATTAATTTAGATTCAAGTGTTTCAATTGAAAGATTCTCAATATCCAGAATCTCGGTGCTGATATTCTCTGCTTCATGAATTCCTGCAGCAATAAATTCAGCAGCCCGCCTTGTATATCCATAAGCCGATACATACGCAATAAGTATATTCTTGGGCGATCTCCCTATAACCATCTTAAGGTAGCTGGCAGCATAAGATTCAGACAGTTCCATAGCCTTTTTAAGATTCTCCCGGTGAACAGGTCCGTGTCCTGGACAGATTAAATCAAGTTCAAGCGGTTTTATCAGGTCAAGTGCCTTTGTCATAAAACGGCTGAATGGCCTCATTATCACATCATAATAATACTTGAATGCCCGGGTGTACTCTTCTGAAAAATCACTGTACAGATCTTCAGAACAGTAATGAGCGCCGAACGAATCGCATGTGAAAAGCACCTTCTCCTCTTCCAGCAGAGTATACATTGAATCCGGCCAGTGAAGATTCGGTGCTGAAACAAAGCTCAGTGTCTTATTGCCAAGATCCAGGGTATCTCCATGTTTTACCACCATGGATTTAAACGGGACATTCACTATGTCCTCGAGGTATCTTATGGCATTTCCGCTGCCGACAACGGTAGCCGAAGGCGCCAGATCAAGCAGTATCCGCAGGCTTCCGGAATGATCAGGTTCAGTATGGTTGACAATTATGTAATCGATCTCCTTTGGATCCGTGACTGCCCTTAACTTTGCCAGATATGTCTCACTGAATTTTTCTTTGGCCAGATCTACAATTGTTTTCTTTTCTGCATTTATAAAATAGGAGTTATAGGTTGTTCCATATTCGGTATGCATGACAATATCGAAGGTCTTTATATCGTAATCGAGCACTCCGATCCACTTAACACTTTCGGTTAAGTCTAAAATCTTATTATCTTCTTTCATTTTATAATCAGTAATTTTTCAGATTTTGGCAATGATGCTCTTATTTGCCTTAACCTGCTGAAGAATAGGAATTTCAATCTCAGTTCCAACTGGTAAAAAAACATCAACTCTTGAGCCGAATTTTATAAATCCGAGCTCATCACCCTGGAGCACTTCCTGGTTTAGCTTTGCATAAGTCACAATCCTTCTCGCTACTGCTCCTGCAATCTGTCTTATAAGGATCTCTGTCCCATCATTTGTTTCAATCACAATTGAACTCCTCTCATTAAGTTCCGATGATTTTGGATGCCAGGCCACCATATATTTCCCGGGATGGTATCTGACATACTTAATACGTCCCGAAACCGGATACCTGTTGCTGTGAACATTGAAAGGAGACATAAATATAGAGACCTGCAGGCGGGTATCATTAAAATACTCTTTCTCAAAGGTATCTTCTATTACCACCACTTTGCCATCGGCAGGTGCATATACAAGTCCGTTGTCAGGTTCAAGATGGCGTGCCGGCCACCTGAAGAAGAAAAGCAGAAAAACGTAAAACATCATAGAGCAAATCATAAATGCCCATTTCACCAGGGTATGATCCGACCATATGATGTTCACAATAATATTAACAACCAGTAAAGTAATAAAACCGAAAATCAGAATTTTATATCCTTCTTTATGAATAGCCATTATTTAAAAATTTGCACAAAACTAATCAAGTCCTGCGAATCATCCAAGAAGTGATATAAAAAGATATACCAGGGGGAAAGATATTATTGTGCTGTCGAAGCGATCAAGAAATCCCCCGTGACCGGGCATTATCGTACCCGAATCTTTAACACCTCCGCTCCGTTTAAGCATTGACTCGATAAGGTCTCCATATGTTCCTGCTATTGAAATTATTACTGAAATAATCATCCAGTCGCGTGTTTCTACCACCCCGAGCCATCCAGAGAGCAGCCAGGCTACTGGCAGAGCTAAAATAAATCCGCCAAAAAATCCTTCCCAGCTCTTCTTCGGAGAGATTCGTTCCATCAGACGGTGCCTTCCGAATGAGACACCCGCAAGATAAGCCCCGGTGTCGTTTGCCCATATAAGAAGAAAAAAACCGATAATTATGCCCGGTGAAAAAGTCAATCCTTCAATTGGTATCAAGGAACTCAGGCCGGAATGTGAGAATGCCGAAAATGGGAATAGTGAGAAAGGAAGGGCAGTATACAATACAGGGAAAAATGTATGTGCCAGAGAATCGAAAGGTCTATCCTGCTTCCTGTATAGTTCCATTATCATTATGAGTATTACCAGCGGCATAATGACCAGAAATGAACTCACCGGAATCATACCCGAAGCAACAAGGGAAGATATGACATAAACGGTAATTCCGGTGATTAATCCTGGAATCATCCGGGCACTAATCCCTGAATTCCTTATAATAATATAATACTCATATTGAGTTCCGAGGAGTAAAATCAATCCTGTAAACAAAAAGGAAATAGGATGAAGCCAGAATCCTCCCATTATAAAAATTACAATCCAGGCTCCTGTAAGTGTTCGTCTGAAAAAATTATTCAAGATTGACTATATTTAACCTGTTAACCGCCTTAACCTTTTGATTTTGCCTTTTTGTCTGATTTTTTTGTAGTTTTCACTTTAACTGCCAGATTGGCTTCAGTTACTCCTGTATCTGAATTTGCGGCAGGCGATTTTCCTTGTTTCTTCTTCTTCTTATCCTCCTTTGACTCTTCGACAGTAACAGCCTTGTCAACAGTTTTGGATCTGGTTTCAGCCTCCCTGGCTTCCTTAAGCTGATCAGCTTTCCTTTTTCCAAATATTCTTTCCAGGTCTTCGCTGAATATTACCTCTTTCTCCAGGAGAAGTTCAGCCAGTACGGTCAATCCTTTAATATTATCCTTAAGGACTTCCTTGGCTCTTATATATGACTCTGCAATTATAAGGTTCACTTCCTGGTCGATCAGTTCCGCAGTTTTTTCACTGTAGGGCTTTGTGAATCCGAAATCAGTTTGCCCGGTGGAATCGTAGAAACTAATATTGCCCACCTTTTCGCTCATCCCGAAATAGGCAACCATTGCATAAGCCTGTTTTGTGATCTTTTCCAGGTCGCTGAGAGCCCCTGTGGATATCTTTCCAAAGATCATCTCTTCGGCAGCCCTGCCTCCAAGAGCGTATGCCATTTCGTCAAGGATCTGCTCGCGTGTTGTCAGTTGTCTCTCTTCAGGCAGATACCATGCAGCACCAAGAGCCCTGCCCCTTGGGATAATGGTAACTTTAAGCAGCGGACTGGCATGTTCAAGAAGCCAGCTAACTGTCGCGTGACCTGCCTCATGATAGGCAATTGTCTTTTTCTCAACTAGAGAAATGATCTTTGTTTTCCTTTCAAGACCTCCCACAATACGATCTACTGCATCAAGAAAATCCTGCTTTTCTACAACAGTCTTGTTCTTTCTTGCAGCAATAAGGGCAGCTTCATTACAAACATTTGCAATATCCGCACCTGAAAATCCAGGCGTCTGTTTTGCAAGGAAAGCGACATCAAAATTCTTCTCAAGTTTAATAGGACGCAGATGCACTTTGAAGATAGCTTCTCTTTCATTCAGATCAGGAAGCTCCACATGGATCTGACGGTCAAAACGTCCGGCACGCATCAGTGCCCTGTCAAGTATATCAGCCCTGTTTGTTGCAGCAAGTATTATAACTCCCATATTGGTACCGAAGCCATCCATCTCAGTCAAAAGCTGATTCAGAGTGTTCTCCCTCTCATCGTTCGATCCGAAATTAACATTGCGTCCCCTTGCACGTCCAACGGCATCTATCTCATCAATGAATACAATACAGGGAGCCTTCTCCTTTGCCTGCTTGAACAGGTCCCGTACTCTTGAAGCTCCCACTCCGACAAACATCTCAACGAAGTCAGAACCGGAAATAGAAAAGAAAGGTACATTGGCTTCGCCGGCAACAGCTTTCGCAAGCATCGTCTTGCCTGTACCGGGAGGACCTATCAGGAGGGCTCCCTTGGGAATTTTACCTCCCAACTGGGTATATTTCTTCGGATTCTTAAGAAAATCAACGATTTCCATTACTTCTGTCTTAGCTTCCTCCAGGCCTGCGACATCATTGAAATTGAGTTTTACATTAGTATCCTTGTCAAAGATCTGAGCTCGTGATTTGCCTACATTGAAGATGCCTCCAGCTCCTCCTGCTCCGCCTCCTGACATTCTTTTCATCATGAATAGCCATAGTACGATAAGCAGTGCCGGAAAAATAAGCCAGGAGATTATATCCATGAAATAATTCTTCCGCGTTATGTAGTCAGGATATATATAGTCTTTTTCAGTGTAACCTGCATTTTTCTGGGCTTCCAGCAGGAAGGGTTCGAAATTGCTTATATCACCAATATTATAAGTGAAATTAGGCTTTGGTAAAGATACCCCCCAACCAGTTCCCGGTTTAGGCATTTTTGGATACCTGCCCGACTCCAAAGCCTCTTTTTTCAGGTAAATCTCGGCCTGATCCTTATTTACAACAACAACTTTTTCAATATCGCGGTTTGCGATCATCTCCTTGATTTCACTGGTAGTTGTTTTCTCAACTGTTTTTGAGCCATATATCAGCTGAAAAAGAATTACTGAAATGGCGAGAATTGCGAAAATCCAGTTGGTATTAAAACGAGGTTTGATATTCTTATCAGGCTTCTTTTCAGCTCCCTGATTATTTGTATTATTCTCTGTCATAAAAATTTAACTTACTTAATTTTATCTTCCATGGCTGAAATAACTGCATCTCCCCAAAGCGATTCAAGACTGTAAAAACTCCTGTACTCTTCAAGAAAAATGTGAACTATTACGTTGCCGTAATCCAAAAGTACCCAGTAACAATTATCAAGTCCCTCCAGATGCATCGGTTTCTCGTCAGCCCGGGTTCTGACAATATCCTCCACCGAATCACAAATTGCACTCACCTGTGTTGTTGAAGAGCCATGACAAATTACAAAATAATCGGTTATTCTGTTTTCCAGTTTCCTTAAATCAATTTTCAGAACATTCAGTCCCTGCTTCTCAAAAATCCCCTTCGCAATACTACTTAAAAGGACTTCAGCCCCGTCAGATTTTTTCTTCATTAATGTTATCCGTTTGATATTAAGTCACAAAAGTACCAATTTTATCTGTAAATTTGTTATCGTAACTCCAATTTGCAATTTCAATGCCAATTTTCATACAAGTTGCCCAACAGAGTAAGAAAATGACCAATAATATTTTATATACCTGACAATCATGATCATAGGCTCAAAACTATTATTCTTTAAGAACCTGCCATCTACAAATACCTATGCAGCATCGCTGCTGAGAGAGCAGGAGGTGCCTGAAGGAACAGTTGTACATACAAACTACCAATCGGCAGGCCGCGGACAGGGAGGAAACAAATGGGAAAGCGAAGAGAATAAAAACCTGTTAATCAGCATAATACTATTCCCGTCTATGATAAATCCGACGGATCAGTTTCTTATATCAATGGCCGTCTCCCTGGGAATCTGTGATTTTCTTGACCAGCATACATCTTCAATTTCAATTAAATGGCCAAATGACATTTATGTTAAGAATGACAAAATAGCAGGTATCCTTATTGAAAACACAATTATGGAAGACCAGATTGAGAATACAATTGCGGGCATTGGCATTAACCTCAACCAAACTGAGTTTGAAAGTGATGCTCCTAATCCAGTTTCGTTAGCCGGCCTGACAGGAAAGCAATATGATCTGAACGATTGTCTCATTCAGCTGGCTTCTGACCTTGATAAACGATATAAATTTCTTATTTCAGGAGATTTTGACCTGATAAGGCTCGATTACATTTCAAGGTTATACAGGTACAAACATTGGAGCAAATTCCGGGATGTCAATGGCTTATTCAGAGGGCGAATACTAAATGTAAGTGATACCGGAAAATTAAGGGTTCAAAATGAGGATAGAATCATCACTGAATACGCTTTCAGGGAGATTGATTTTATTACATAATATTCTTCCATCCATTGAATTTTTCCATCTCCCTTATCAGCATTTCAAGGAACTGAAGAATTGGTTTGTTTGCCATCATTTTAAGCATTGGATTAAGTTCCGCTTCAAGCAACACTTTTACTTCAGCATTATTATTTGCATTTTCGAGGATATTCAGGATGAGGGAAAAGTCATTTTTCTTCAGGGCGTCTCCACTGAAAATAACCCTGTCATATGGTTCTGCTTTTTCTATTCGCAGAGTAACTGAGCCAATCATTGAAACGTTGAAAGTGCAGGTATCCTTTCCCGACTGCCAGTTATTTATCGTGCCTTCGGGAATAAATTGCTCAAAATTCCTTATATCGGTCACAAAATCAAACACTTCCTTTGGAGTGCATGACAAACTTCCTGATCTGCTTTCGTAATTTGATAAATCGCTCATCTTATTCCCTTCCCCATATGGCAGGATCTATCCTCCACTTTTTTAATGTCTCTACTTCAGCAATGCCTATATAACCTGTGCTCAGGGCAGTATCAACCAGCATAGAGTAGTTGCACAGAGTATCCAAAGTACAGTTTTCAGATTTAAAATCGTCTGAAGCCTTCTGAAACTGATAGGTAAAAATCGCAACCATTCCAAGAACTTCACAACCGGCTTCCCTTAATGCCCTGACGGCATTAAGACTGCTGCCTCCGGTCGAAATCAGATCTTCAATCACAACTACTTTTTGTCCCCTCTCAAAATACCCTTCAATCTGGTTGCCGAGACCATGTTCCTTTGCTCCGGACCTGACATAAATAAAAGGAAGCCCCAGCTTATCAGCCGCCAGTGCGCCATGCGCAATTGCACCGGTGGCAACTCCTGCAATCATTTCCGCCTGAGGATAGAGACTGCTGACAAGGCCGGCAAAGGAATCGCGTATAAAGGATCTTATTTCAGGATATGATAGTGTTTTGCGGTTGTCACAATAGATAGGAGATTTCCATCCTGAAGCCCATGTAAAAGGATTTGACGGTTGTAATTTAATTGCTTTAATTTGCAATAGATATTCAGCTGTTTGTTTTGAATAATCTTCCATCAGAGTATGTATAAAGTTCATTTTGAAAACAGATTCATAATTGTAAGCTCTGAACCTGACCGGCTACAAAAATACGGCTTATTCCATAAATTCAATACCACCATTGAACTTTATAAATTAATTGCTGATTTTCAGTCAGATAAAAATATCCAATCGATAAACATCTATGGAATTGACATAGAACATCTCTGGAAGATCTTCAGGATCTATTTTACGGAAGTAGGTGCAGCCGGCGGACTGGTAAAACACAAATCCGGCCGTTATCTCTTTATCGAAAAGAAAGGTAAGCTTGATCTTCCGAAGGGTCATATTGAGGAAGGTGAAGAGCCGGAGGCCTGTGCCCTGAGGGAAGTCAGCGAAGAATGCGGAATTTCAGGTCATTCAATAGTTAAAACAATAATACCTACTTACCATACTTACAGTTGGGAAGGAATTTCATATCTGAAGAAAACGCATTGGTTCCTGATGAAATATAATGGAGAGATGATAACAGAACCTCAGTATGAAGAGGGAATCACAAAAGTTGTCTGGCTTCTCCCCGATGAATTGAATACAATAAAGAGCAGTGCCTGGCTCTCATTAATGGATCTGATCAACGCTACAATACTGCGGACCTGATATTTAATCCCGTTTCCCCCTGTAATCGCTGAGATTAATGGAAGATGGTACAAACTGAGAGGCATCTCCTCCGCTTCTTATGATATCGCGTACAATGGTGGAGTTAATATGGCTGTGTTCAGGAATTGTCAGAAGAAAAACCGATTCCACACCTGGTGCCAGAACCCTGTTAACCTGGGCAATAGCTCTCTCAAATTCAAAATCGGCAGCAGTTCTCAGCCCCCGGATGAGATAACCGGCATTGCTTTTTATGCAATAATCCACTGTCAATCCCTCATAATGATCGATTCTGATCCTTGGCTCATCACTAAAGACCTTCATTATCATCTCCTTTCTGGTAGCAAGCGGGTAAAAGTTCTTTTTCAGTGCATTGGCTCCGACTGCAATAATTATCTCATCAAAAAGGCTCAGCGCCCTTCTTACGATAGCTTCATGTCCGATTGTAAACGGATCGAATGACCCCGGGAAAACTGCTATTCTTTTCATATTCTATTCACAACAAAGTTATTGCACTTCCTTCTTTATCTTTTTTGGAAGATTACATTGTAAATATAGTTATTGGGCTGTTAAAACTCACAGATCAATTAATGATTATTTTTTTGTTCTGTAATATTCAAGGTTAAAAAATGAGCAACCCAAAAATTCCAGCCCCGGGGATCAGAAAAACAGGGTCTGCTTTATATTTTATTGCCAGGATCAAAAAAAGACATAATAATAATCCAGTTCTTAATGATATATCTCCATGGGCAATAATGATAAAAGCGGCAGATGCTATCATCCCAATAACTGCCGGCCTCAATCCTTTAAATACTGCTAAAATAATTGTAGAATTTCTGATTTTGCCGAAGTAGTGAGAAAATGCGATCATTACCAGTCCGGGTGGTAAAAAGATCGCAATAGTAGCATTCAATGCACCCCAGAAACCGGCCAGCTTGTATCCTATAAATGCAGCGCTGATAAAAATCGGACCCGGTGTAATCTGCCCCATAGCAATGGCATCAGCAAATTCCCTATTTGTAAGCCAGTTCATTGAATTTACAATGACCTGCTGCATGGCCGGGATCACAACATATCCGCCACCGAAAAGGCTAAGGCTCATAGTTGAAAAGGTAAGCATTATCTTCTTATGTAAAAGAGCTGAGGCTTCAAATTCCTGCGGAATAATTAAAGGAAAAATCAGGATTAAAAGAATTAGTATCACAATCAGCGTCAGAAAGATGAAAAAAGATTTTAAACTTCCCACAGTGGTGTCTCCTTTTATTGATACTTTTTGCATTTCGCGGGATGGCTTATTATAAATCAGGTAACCTGCAATTCCGCTTGCAAACATGACAATTAAAGTCGTGCCGAATGATTTTGAAAGAACGATAATAATAGCAGCTGCAACAGCTATAAATGCCTGAGGGGCGTCTGATATGTTTTTTTTAGCCATTGTGATGGCTACGCTTATAATAACGGCTGCTACAGCTGGTAATACTCCCGCGAAGAAATGAGTAAATGAAGGGATATTCCCATATTTAGTATACAGAAACGAGAGCAGGAGCATTAACAAAAATGAAGGCAACAGTATACCTGTCATACTTACCAAAGCTCCTTTTATTCCCCTCAGTCTGAACCCGATGAATGTAACCACATTAAAGGCAACTGGCCCTGGCAAAACAGAGGCTAGCGAAATCCCTTCCAAAAGTGATTCGCTTTCAATTTTGTGATCTTTCTCAACTACCTGTTTCTGTACGACCGAAATCAATGCCATAAATCCACCCCAGGAAGTTGCCCCTATTTTTAAAAATGTCAGGAAAAGGTATCTTAAAGATGTTCTGTCAGTATCGTTCACGTATTGGAATGAATGTTAAAGGAGGTGATAAATCACAAGTTCAACACGGGCCGGTTATCCCGAAAATTCTTTGCAAAGTATAAAAAATAACTTGAAAAACAGCCAGACAATTATGTCTTAATCGTCTGAAAGAAATTCACTGTCAGTCAATGATAAAGCCGACTGGTTAAAACATCTGGCTTTACTCTTTGGATAAACCCGGCGGTGTTTATTTGGATTTAAAGCTTTATATTTGATATCAGGAGAAATATCAATATTACATATTTATGGACAAGAGAACATTTATAAAAAATGCAGGACTATTAAGTGTCGGAGGTGCATTCGGTCTGGGCAGTCTGCCTGAGCTGATGAATAGTGTTTCATCTGTTCCTTCTTCAGTTTTAGCTAAGGATGAAGATTTCTGGGCAGAAATCAGGGGAGGTTATCTTCTGAAACCCGACTATATAAATCTGGAAAACGGATATTACTGTTTTGTTCCCACTGAAACTCTCGAAAATTTCATAAGTCATGTGAAGGAAGTTAATTACCAGGGCTCATACTATATGAGGACTGTTCAGGTGGAGAACAAAAAGAAAGCAGCTGCCAGACTTGCTGAAATCGGAGGCTGCTCTTCCGATGAAATTATAATTACACGAAATACAACCGAGTCGCTCGACATGATTATAGGAGGTCTTGACTGGAAACCGGGGGATGAAGCAATAATGGCCGAGCAGGACTATGGTGCAATGCTCGACATGTTCAAACTGGCAGCAAAGCGATACGGTATTGTAAATAAAGTTATTTCTGTTCCAAACCTTCCGCAAAATGATGATGAGATTGTTAATTTATATGCCAGTGCAATAACAGATAAGACAAAGCTGATAATGGTCTGTCACATGATCAATATTACCGGTCAGATACTGCCTGTCAGAAAAATCTGCGATATTGCACACAGCAGGGGTGTACAGGTTATGGTTGACGGGGCACATACATTTGGTCATTTTAAATTCTCAATTCCGGATCTTAATTGTGACTATTATGGCAGCAGCCTTCATAAATGGTTGAGTGTCCCCCTTGGTTCAGGACTCTTATATGTGAAGAAGGAAAATATCGGAAAAGTGTGGCCTCTGCTTGCTCCCGGTGAAATCAGGGAAGATGATATTTCAAGGTTGAATCATATTGGAACACATCCTGTTCATACCGATCTGGCTATATTTAATGCAATAGATTATTATAATATGATAGGCGCGGAGAGGAAAGAGGCAAGGCTGAGATACCTTCAGCATTACTGGACTGATAAAGTGAGGAATATGCCACATATTATTCTTAATACACCTGCAGATCCTGCCAGATCCTGTGGAATTGCCAATGTCGGAATAAAGGAGATGAAGCCGAAAGATCTTGCTGATGTATTATACAAGACATACCGTATCTATACAGTCCCAATCGATGGTGCTAACGTTCATGGATGCAGAATAACCCCAAATGTTTATACTGCCACGGAAGACCTTGATGTACTCGTTAAAGCATTAACTGAACTGGGATAGTGCAGCCATTTCTAAAATCACTGCCTTCACTCAAATGATATTTTTTTCGGGTTCTTTACCTGTTGCTTCAATAAAGCAAGTTCAAGAACTCCCATGATATTATCAACATAATGAAGCTTTAATCCCCTGATATATATTTCATTAATGTTTTCCACATCTTTTCTGTTCTCTTCAGACACAATTATCTCCCTGATGCTGGCACGTTTAGCGGCCAGGATTTTTTCTTTTATACCACCAACAGGCAGTACTTTTCCTCTCAGTGTTATCTCTCCTGTCATTGCAAGGTATTTCTTAATCTTCCTCTGAGTGAAAGCAGAAGCTATTGAAGTCGCCATTGTAATGCCAGCCGATGGTCCGTCTTTTGGAATTGCACCTTCCGGCACATGAATGTGGATATTCCATTTTTCCGAAAAATTATCCGGCAGGCCGAGCATTTCTGCGTTGGACTTTAAATATTCAAGTGCTATAACAGCCGATTCTTTCATCACCTCTCCAAGGTTTCCTGTAAGTGTCAGCTTTCCTGTGCCTCTGCTGAGGCTTGTCTCAACAAACAGGATCTCGCCTCCTGCGGCTGTCCAGGCAAGGCCGGTTACCACCCCTGCCTGATCATTGCCTGAATAAAGGTCTCTTGTGTATTTCGGAGGCCCGAGCATTTCATTAAGAGCTTCGACTGAGATCCCTTTATCAAAATTCGTTTCGGAAGCAATATTTTTAGCAGTCACTCTTACAATTTTAGCAAGCCGCTTATCGAGTTCCCTTACACCAGACTCCCTGGTATATTTTTCAATTATCGATTCCATCACCTTTTTATCTATGGTAATCTGATCCTTCCCTACTCCGTGGTTCTCAAGCTGTTTCGGCAGCAGATGGTGTTTTGCTATTTCAAGCTTCTCTTCAACAAGATAGCCGGTGATCTCGATCATTTCCATCCTGTCCCTGAGAGCAGGACTTATTGTAGCAAGGTTATTGGCAGTTGCAATGAACAGCACTTTTGACAGATCATATTCCATCTCAAGGAAATTGTCAAAAAATGTACTATTCTGCTCAGGGTCAAGAACTTCAAGCAAGGCTGAAGAAGGATCACCCCTGAAGTCCTGTCCGACCTTGTCGATCTCATCAAGTATAAAGACAGGATTTGATGAACCAGCCCGCTTTATATTCTGTATGATACGGCCAGGCATTGCTCCTATATATGTTTTTCTGTGTCCCCTGATCTCTGCCTCATCGTGCAAACCTCCGAGTGACATTCTGACATACTTTCTGTCAATAGCTTTTGCAACTGATCTTCCAAGCGAAGTTTTTCCAACTCCGGGAGGTCCATAGAGACAGAGAATAGGTGATTTCAGGTCACCCTTAAGCTTGAGTACTGCAAGATGCTCAAGAATACGCTCTTTAACCTCTTCAAGACCAAAATGATCAGAATCGAGGACATTTTTTGCATTTTTGAGATCAAGGTTATCAGGGGAATAGAAGTTCCATGGGAGATCAAGAAGTGTCTGAATATAATTTACCTGCACGGAATACTCGGCAGCAGCAGGATTAAGACGATGAAGCTTATCCAGTTCCTTTTCAAAAACCTTTTTGACATCGTCGTTCCATTTTTTATCCGCTCCCCTTTTCCTGTACTCCTCGATCTCCTTTTCAACCGGATTGCCTCCAAGTTCATTCTGAATGGTCTTCATCTGCTGATGCAGAAGGAATTCACGCTGCTGCTGATCAAGATCGCTCTTTACCTTTGATTGCAACTCGTTTTTAAGCTCCAGAACCTGGATCTCCTGGACGAGAAACTCCAGCAGCATAAATCCCCTGTCACGCAGGTTATTCATTTCCAGCAATCTTTGCTTATCCTGAACCTTTATATCGGTATTGGAACAAATGAAATTTATAAGATATGTGTTGTTCTCAATATTTTTTATAGCGAAAGAGGCTTCCGGACTAATATTGGGATTAATCTTTATGATTTTCAGGGAGAGATCTTTCAGGGATCCTACTATTGCATCAAAATCCTTGCTCAGGAGATCTGGTTTCACCTCAGGTATAGTCTTTACCCGTGCAATAAAATATGGTTCATCTGATACAAGTTCATGCAAAACCATCCTTTTTCTTCCCTGTATAATAGCCGTTGTTGATCCGTCAGGCATCTCGAGAAGCTTGACAATCTGTCCAATTGTACCTATCTGGTGAAGATCCCTGTAATCCGGATTTTCAACCTCAGGGTTTATCTGTGCCACCGTTCCTACTATTTTGTCATTGCGGTAAGCATCTTTAATCAGCTGAATTGATTTTGGACGTCCGATTGATATAGGAAGCACTACTCCGGGAAAGAGCACCGTATTCCTGAGAGACAATATCGGAATCTGCTCAGGAACCTCAACATCTTCAAGGTCTCCGTCATCTCCGTCAGCAATTATTGGAATTATATCACCCTCACCGTCAAGTATCTCAGGAAGAAATATCTCACTGACAGGTTTCCTGAATTTCTTATCCATATGGTATTTTACTCCTTATTTTTTACTCTTGCTTAAAAAAACCCACCCCTAGCCCCTCCCAGGAGGGGAACTTGAAACACTAACCACTCCCAGGGGAACTTGAAAGCACTTTTATCTTTTATCTTTGCCAGAAGTGTCAAAATTACATATTATTTCAACATTTCAGCCGCAAGGGAGTATTGCAATGATTGTGCCACAGAATATTTTATACGGCCAGCTGCTTTTAAAACAGAAGAGACGCCCAAATCTGAGCGTCTCTATCCTGAATGCTGTGTATCGTTATTTCTTCTTTACAACGCGATCCTTATAGCGATTCATAAACTTATCTACCCTTCCGGCAGTATCCACAAGTTTCATTTTACCTGTATAGAATGGATGCGATGTATTGGAAATCTCAAGCTTGATAAGTGGATATTCATTTCCATCTTCCCATTTAATGCTATCTTTAGAGGGTGCGGTCGACTTACTCAGGAAAGAAATTCCGTTTGACATATCCTGAAATACCACAAACCTGTAATTGCCCGGATGAATTCCATTTTTCATTGTACTATATTTTTTTGTTCTTAATAATTAAAAATAATCCCCCGGATTAGGGACTGCAAAATTAATTAACATTATTTAAAATACAAAATGAATTCCAAAATTAATATTTAAGCCTATTTTGACAGGTACTTTTGATTATCTGTCAGCCATTTCCTCCTTATAAGTTAAAAATGGGATATTTCTGTTTATGAGGTACCTGTAGGTAATATGAACTTTAGCCTGCTTTGCGCCAAGAGCCTCGTAAATGGCGATCATTCTGTGATTAAAGTCTCCTACCCAGGAAAGCTCGAGTTCCTTAAGCCATGGTTTCTTTTTAAAAACATTATAGAGATGAAAGAAGATGGCAGATTCGACTCCGCTGTTCTGATATGATGGATGAACACCACCAACTACTGCCCTGAGTCTGGTCATATGATGAGTCTTTTTGTAAAATGCAAAACGTATAATGTTCCATGGATGCAGTTTACCATTGAAATGCTTAAGAATCTGGTTCAGATCAGGGTAAAGAATGAAAAATGAAATTGGCTTGCCATTAAAATAGGCAAACCATATGTATTCCTCATCAATAAAAGGTTTAGCCTTATTGAATGATTCCAGAAGAAACCGCGGGTCAAGTGGGGTGAAGTCTTCCTTGAAAACAGACCAGGTTGAGTTATATATTTCAACAATATCCTTTATATATTTTTCCTTATTTCTTATTTCAAAATGGCGGAAAGTATAACCTGGTCTCTTTGAGATCCAGCTTGCAATTTTCATAATTCTGTCAGGAAACTGCACGATCTCCCTTTCTTTTCCCCTTATGGCCCTGTGGTAAGAATATTGTTCAAAATACTTCCTGAAGCCATATTCCTCAAAAAAACGCCTGTAATACTTTTTATGATATGGCATCCCGAACCCCTGCTGAATGAAACCATCCACAAGCAAGCCCCAGTTATTATCGTTCTCACCAAAATTTATCGGTCCATCCATGGCATCCATGCCTCTGACAGAGAGCCAGTCCCTGGCTGTGTCAAAAAGTAAAAATGCAGCCGCCCTGTTCTCAATTACCTCGAAGAACCCCATCCCCCCTGTGGGTTGCCTGTTTGCAGCTGATCTGAGCTTATCTATGAAGGCGGCAACTCTTCCAATGGTAATATTCTTCTCATCTTTCAGAATCCACCGGATTGCCTCTCCATGTCCAAAAGCATGGTTGGTTTCCGGATTGAAAACGGATTCAACACCGGAATCAAGCTGACATACCCAATTCGGATCACCTTTATATAGTTTTTTAGGAAAATTGATAAACGCTTCCTTATCTCCCTTTTCAATGACCTCAAGTATATGCATTGTTTTAATTGCCTTATATACAGATATTTAATCTACAGACTAATCTTATAATAAATTTTGAAGTGTAAATATAGTCAGATTTTTAAAACATATAGACGGAAGACGGAAGTCAGAAGTCGGAAGTTGTCTGACTGCCTGATGCCTGATGCCTGACATCTGATGCCTGATAGCTTGTCAGTGGATATCTATGATTCTGTGATCAATAAGCACAAACACAATTGCAATAAGGACAGTATAAAAGAAATAGATCCTCAAAGGAATATATTCGGAGGGTTTAATTTTCATCTTTATCCATAGGTAGCTGATAAGAAAAATCTTGCCGATTGAATAAACAACTACAGTTGAAAGTGCAACCCCGACAAGTCCGTAACCCCATTTAATCATCAGAAGACTTAACGGGATGTTAAAAGCCAGCTCCAGTATGGCTGAAATCAGGCTGATATGTGTTTTCTTTCTACCAACAATTACAGTCTGAGGAAAAAGAAGCCTTGGCACTATCAGCAGGGAATAGATCAGGAATATATCAGCGCTCTTCTTAAATTCCATGTTAAACATTCTGGGATAGAGCCATCTTGATCCCAGCATAACTACTATAGCAAGAGGGAACAATATGTGCATCAGCCGTTTTGACTTAACCCTTATTTTGGCAAGTGATTCTTTCATCCTCTCGCGAGTGGAGAATTCGGGCAGCATTGCGTTGCTGAGACCGTTTGCCAGCATAAGGACGAGTGGAAACTCCTTGGCACCGTAACGGAACCATGCAAACATGGCCGGGTCCCTGTAAACCGCTGAAATAATAACACCGTCGGTGTACTGGGCCGAACCACTTATGAGGGAGGTCAGGATCAATGGCGTACCCAGATAGAGATGTTCTTTCATAAACTCAAAAGATATCTTCATCTCGGTATATCTCCTGAGCAATACCAGGAGCCAGATCCATCTTACACCGGTCACTGCCAGCAATCCCCATATAGACCAGATTATGTCCTTCCCAAAGATTACAGGCACGATTATAAGAACCATCTGGGCTGCAAAGGTTATGAGTCCATACTGAAAAATCCTGTATGATCTGTTATTGAGGAGATATATGTATTCAATAAGACAAACCGGACTGCTCAGAAGAATATAAACCAGAAGAAGATTTATGAATGGAACATTTCCCGAGAAATGAAATACCGAAAAATGGTTTTTGACTGAATGTCCGAATATGAAAAAGAGAAGACTGAAAAAACAGAGTAAAAGAAATGCATTGAATATCTCGGGTGATTTAGAGGTTCCGTTATCACCTACTTTGTGATAGGTCCTGTTCCTGTGATAAAGGGGAAGCAGAGACTGAATTATTCCTGTAACCCAGAAGAATGTCATTAATCCGGCGATAAACATAAACATCTCCCATTGACCTATATCAGCACGCGTAAGATGGCTTTTTGTAAAAACTATGCTTATGATAAGAAATACAACAGGCTTCATAAGCTGGAAAAGCTGCAGCCCTGAAATATTGTCAATTAGCTTAATATTCCTCAATGGGGAAGTAATTGTTGAAAATATATCAGATATAACAAACTTTGACATCAAAAATTGTTTAGGATTCTCCTTTTATTAAGAACATTTCAAAGATAGTTATTGAGCAGAGCTTGAGAAAATAAAATTTAAATTTTGTGAAATAGAAATTTTGGCCTTATTTTGCACTCCATAAATGGTGGATGTAGTTCAGTTGGTTAGAACGTCGGATTGTGGTTCCGAAGGTCGCCGGTTCGAACCCGGTCTTCCACCCCGAAAATAATCACGCGTAATTGTAGTAGGGACGTTGCATGCAACGTCCCTACGTTTATTTTACCGTTTTATGGCTATTGTATTTCATATACGCAACCAGAGACAGCACCGCCAGAACAATTACTGCAACATACACAAAAACAGGTACCGGTACCGGATCCCCCGCTGCATATGAATGCATTCCGGACAGGTAATAATTAACTCCGAAATAGGTCATGAGCACCGATGAGAAGGCAAACAGTGATAACAGGTTAAATGTAAAGATATCCTTCATTCCGGGTATATTACGGCTGTGAATTACAATACTGTAGATAATTATTGTTATAAGTGACCATGTCTCCTTCGGATCCCATCCCCAATATCTGCCCCATGATTCATTTGCCCATACAGCACCCAGGAAGGTTCCTATCGTGAGAAAGTAGAGCCCAAGTGTAAGAGTCTTGTAATTGATCACAGTCAGTTCATCGATTGTAGCAGATATACGCTCGCGGTTTCCGGGATTGGAAAATAACATGAGGATTAGGATTATAAGTCCGAGTACGGCTCCAAGCCCCAGGAAACCATAGCTTCCTGTGATTACTGATACATGCAGTGTAAGCCAGTATGACTTCAGAACAGGTACAAGATTGGTGATTTCAGGATCCATAAAGCTGAGGTGAGCAACCATAAGTGTCATTGATGCCAGAACAGCAGTTGCCGAGAGGGCAAAGGCAGATTTTCTGCTGAAAATAAAACCGGCCAGAAGTGTTACCCACGAAATGAAGATCATAGATTCATATCCATTGCTCATAGGTGCATGGCCCGCAATATACCATCTGATTCCAAGACCGAATGTATGGAACAGGAAGCCCATAAGCAATAGCCATCCAAGGACACTCACAACCAATGATTTCTTTTTACTGCCCCTGATGACCATTGTTATCAGGGCAATCAGCATAATCAGTCCTACAGAGGCATAGAACGGGAATAACCTTTCAAAAATATCAAGTTTATAGTATAATATTTCAGCATTGGTTTTTGAACCTGATGGAAGATCATACTCTGAAAACCTGTTCTGATAACCACCAATAGATTCAGTTATCTGCCTGGTTGTTGAAATATTATTGGTTTTTATTGCATCTTCAAGAAGCGGAAGAATTGTCTTCAGATATAATGAATCATCCTTGTTTATTGCCTTCGCAAGTGCATTCTCAGGCAATCCCCAGTCGTGAGTCCCGTTTTTCAACGGAAACAGTTTAAGGAATTCACCTTTATAAATCATGTAAACAATATTCATCCTCTCATCTACCTTCATCATCTCCTTATCACTCTTGCTCCTGTCACCGGGAGCTTTTGCATAAGCTTTATTTACATCTTCTGACAACTTGTACTCACCGTCTCCTTCAAGGTTAACAATATCTGAGAATGCGGCATATTTACCCCGGATGCCTAGCTTCTTCTGGATATCCTGATTTGATATCCTGATAAGCGGAACATCTTTCCAGTTTCCAAAGTCAAGATAGAGCCCAAGGAATACCTGCATGGATGTCAGACCTTCAAAATCATTCTCACGTGTAACCTTACGGAGAATATCATCGCTTAATGTGAAAAGAGGCTTGGTCCTACCCTTCTGGTCCTGGACAAGTACTTTACCGAATTCCTGTGAAGCCGACCTGTCTGGTACCAGTTTTTGAGCATTTAGTTCTGTCAGCCCGGAGAAGAAGAGGAAAAGAACAATCAATGCAGCTGATTTCCTTATTGTGGAGTTCCAGAATCCGGCGGTAATATTATGGAATAAGGCGTTTTTATTTATAAGTGAAAGAATCATAAATATAATGAGCATAATATAGCCTGTATAAGTAACAAACATACCGGCAATGTCATGATTGACCGACAGAATTGTTCCCTTTTCATCCCTGTCAAACGAGGATTGATAAAAACGGTATCCTTTATATTTGAGAATATTATTCATGAATATCATAAAAGGCATCTCTTTGTTCGCCATCTTATCGACAAGGACAACATCACTTTTGTAGCCGGAGGGACTGTTTGATCCGGGATATCTTTCAAGGATGAAATCATTGAGTTTAATACTGAAGGGAAGAGTTGTAATCATGGAACCATAACTTATCTCAACCGTTTTTCCCTCAATTACACCTGAGACTGTTCCTGTTTGCTCAGATTCCCTGTCCCAAAGAGTTAAATCAGCAGATTCATTTTCTCCCGAGAGATGAAATATAAAAGCATTCTGGCCGGTACTCTGCTCTCCTGGATTGACTGCAATGACATCCTGAATTCCTGCTGCCAGCATCTGCTGCGGAACGATCCGTAATCCGTTTACCGATATAATCTGCATCTCTTTAAGCCTCACTGGCTTGCCCTTTTCTGAAGGGGTAACCACCTGTGACATCATGCCCATCTCGCCAAGGTCCAATCCTGAGCTTATGTAAAATGCCATACCGTCGAAGGAGATGTTTACATCTGCCGAATCAGCAGATTCAAATCCTATTGAAATACCACCTGATGACTTCCTGTCACCCTTCTTAAGGACAACCGATTCTCTCTCCATCATGCCGGTTGTTACAATAAGGGAAATTATCGGAACCCCTGCAGGACTCAACTTAAGAGCATCAGCAGCATTCGGAATAATTTTTGCCAGCATCAGGTTATAATCGTTCCCGTTGATTTTTATCATTTTGCTGTATTCATCGGCTGACACTGCAGTTAATGAGTATTTGTCCGACCGGATTGATGCAACAGATCCATCAGATTCTTTGACAGCATATGTGATATATTTATCGGTTGAGTAACACTCTGTCTGTTCCTCACCTTCCCGTATGTGCATTGTTCCTTCCCACCCGAAATACCTCGTAATTGCTGCTCCCAGTATCAGCAATAAGAATGAAAGATGAAAGAGTGCTGTTGGCAGTTTGGCTCTTCTGAAAAGTTTATATATAATTAATTGTCCTATCAGGTTCGTTGCCAATAGCAATAATATCAATTCAAACCATTTCGTACCATAGACCATGCTATACGCAACAGGTGAACCAAAGTCATTTTCAATAAATGTAGCCACTGCCATCGACAAGGCGAAGGCGATGAACAAGAACCCCATTAATGCCGGGGAATAGAGTAACTTAAGGTACTTCATAATATTTGTTTAGTTTAATAATACATTTTTTTGCCGGAAGCCCGAAGCCGGAAGTCCGAAGACATTCAACCCTCAGCCCTGCGCCCAGCCTTCGCCAAGGCTTCGGCTGGCAAAGCCTGTGCCCTTCGCCCTGAGCCCTGAGCCATCCGCCCTGAGCCAATTATCATCCCTTATCAGAAATCTGAATAAGTTTCTCCTTATCCAGGATCTTTACCTTTGACGAATCAGAATATACCACACCTGAATCTTCAAATTCCTTCAATATTCTCACTACACATTCCTTTGCCATGCTTGTCATGTCCCCGAGTTCCTGACGTGAAAAGACCATTTCATATTCATTGCTCCTGAACACTTCATCAGAAAAATAGAGAAGGGCATCAGCCACTCTGCCCGACATGCGCTTTTGCGAAAGATTAACCATGCGTGTCTGCGACTGCAGTGATTTTACACTTATATCCTCCAGCATCCCCTCAGCAAATTCTCCGTTCTCCCTGACAAGCTGTTTAAAAATATCAAAACCGATAAAACATGCATGAACCGTCGTTATTGCAGAGACAGAGTAGGTATGTCGTGAATTTACATATGCTCCCGGTCCCGTTACCAGCATGCCAGGTAAGGCTATACCAATTATGAAGTTTTTACCCGTACTGCCTTCAATATACATTTTAGCCATGCCATTCGACAGAAATAATGCATTTGAAGTAGGTGATCCCTGCTTAATCATAATTTCCCCGGGCTTGAAGGTAGCTTCATACCTGTTCTCATTAACCAGTTGAAGCTCATTTTTAGTCAGATGCCCAAAATTCTTCCACCCATGGGTGCAATCTTCGCAGTTCTTAATCAAATTTACTACTGACATTTCACCGTTTATTAAGGGGTTCAAAAATAAGTTTTAATATAGAAAAGATAGTACAAAGCTAATAAATATCACTGTATAAACTGACATTTATCAAACTGTTCACGCATTTCTATCAACTTTACAACTCGCAAATAACATACTATCTGTTATTCATATAACAGAGTATTTTCATAAATTGCACTCAGAATTTAATAACTAAACAAACCCGATATGAAAAACCTATTTAAACTATTTTCTGTATTAGTTGCGGCAGGATTCCTGTTCGCTTCATGCGAAGGACCAATGGGACCTGCCGGTAAAGACGGTGCCAACGGAGCCGATGGCGCAGACGGAGTCGATGCAAATGAAACCTGCAAGCTGTGTCATAATCCTGACGTTGTGGATGCGGTTGCAGTACAATTTGAATTGTCAAAGCATTCATATGGCGAAGTCGATTTTGAAGAAGCCGGAAACACTGGCTGCTCTCCCTGCCATACTTCCGAAGCGTTTAAGTATGTTTGCGCTAATAACATTTCATCAGCATTTGTCCAAGGATCTAACGGTAAGTACTCAAACGGTTATGTTGCCACTCCTGCCACTGCTTTTGGTGAACTCAACTGCTCAACATGCCACAGCGCTCTTCATTCAACCTATGAAGGTACCGATTTCTCACCTCTGACAAATACCGCTGCTGTCTCAATGACAATGTGGGGCGGAACTAAATCAATAAACGTCGCTTCGGATGGAGGTATGGGAAACCTTTGTGTTAAGTGCCACCAGCCTCGTCCGCTTACAACAAGCTCTACCTTATCTGATGGTAATGTGGTTGATTATGCAGGCCTCGTTGCTGCCCCCACTGCAATATTCTATGACAATGCTGTTGGTAATGCAGCTCCAAATAAGGTTATTCCTTCCTACAGAACACATGTTCATTATGGTACTGTTGGTGCAATATATGCTGGGGTTGGCGGAATTGAGTTCCCAGGTACACTGACATATGAAAATTCCCCTCACACAGCAGGTGCTTCATGCCAGGATTGCCATATGGCTGATATCACCGGCAGGGCTGGAGGACATACCTTTAATGTAAAAGGCAACTTCAAAGGTTGCAATGCAACTGGCTGCCATACAGATATGAGTTCATCTTCTGCTGCATGGACAGGTACAAGAACCGATGTAAAAGCTCTTCTTGATGCACTTGCAACCAAAATCAATGCAACCGGCGGTGCAACTCCTATTCTTCATTCAGAAGCTGATCCGGAACTAAATCTTTGGGCTGGTAACACAACAGGCAACTGGGATGGTTATCTGAATATTTACGACCCTTCAACCAACCCTGCAGGAGCATGGAAGAATCCGGGCAACACTAACTCATGGACAACTGAACAGAAAGCCACCAACAATGCCAAGCCAGTATTTCCTTCTCTTACAAACGGCGTTATGGGAGCTATGATAAATTTCCAGATGTGCCTAAGGGAATACAGCCTTGGAATTCATAATACAAAATATACCAAAGCATTGCTCCAGAACTCAATTGAGACTATCTAGTACACCCGGATAAGAATAATTAACAATATTAGAAAAGCTGAATCTCCGGATTCAGCTTTTTTTTTGAAACCTCCCCTTCGCCCTTGCTACCCTTTATACGCATCTTAGAGTTCTGTCAGAGACTGAGCTCCTTATTGTAATCCAACCTGGTTTATCCCTATTCCAATATTTCTGATAGATCCATTAGATCCCTCATTTCGCCATCCTTCGCAAGCTCAGGATGGCTGCATTCGGGATGACAAGGCATTTTGAATTAACTGGAGGAGGGAAGCAGGGGCGTTTCGAAGAAGAATTGACAGATTTAAGAAGACTATTCATGCGAAACGCCCCTGCTTCCCTCCTCAATCCATAAAAAGTAACAATGTCATCCTGAGCGAAGCGAAGGATCTCATGGTTCTATATATCAGATGGTCTAACGAATATTGTCATAAGCAGTGCAGTGAGGGATCTGATTCTATAATAATCAAATAAATTATAATGGATTACTTCAATATTCAGGAAAATTTCTAACTACTAAGATGTGCATAAAGCCGGTAGTTTCGCCCTTGGGAGAGGGGGTGCAAAGGTGGGTGACAAATATAGGGGGAGTTGGGAGTGAAAACAGCCTATCTATCAGAAATACAACAAAAGAAAAGGCTGCCCTTTTGAGACAGCCATTTATTTATATTGTATGATTTACTTCAGTTGGTTACGGTTTGAAGGTCCTCATGTAATTTACTACATTCCAGATATCTGTATCAGACATTTTTCCTTCATACTTTGGCATTTCACCTCTTCCGGTTTTTGTTTTGTAGAAATGATCGCCATCAGTCTGATCCTGGTATTCCGCCTTGGAGAAATCGCCCGGGAAAGTCTTAAGTGCCCTTGCCTTGACACCGTCTCCAAGGCCTGCCTTACCATGGCAGGATGCACAGTTCTTGTCATAGAGAGTCTTCCCTGTTTTATTACTTGCTTCTCCCTTGGCAACCGGGTTTGCCATTGATTTGAAATTAGCAGGCACTACCCATGGTTTAGGCTGGGCAACCAATGCGGTACTCAGCAATAAAACTGCAGCACCGGTAAATAAAAGTTTCATAGTTTTCATAATAATCTGGTTTTAATTATTGAATCAATTACAATTATCGTGCAAAAGATCATTTTATATCCCTGTATTCTTCCTTAGCCTTTCTGCTGGCATCCATTTTTATTCTTATAAGGCTTATTATTGCAAACAAATAATGCCCCCAAACGCCTGCAAGCAAGACTGATAGGCTATAGATCATCCATCGTGGTGCAATTTTGGTCCATAGGGCCCGGTGAGTTACCGGGACCGAATAATCAGTAGGCAGGCCCCATTTTATTGTTTCACGTTTCTCAAGATTCCCGTAGGTCGCATTCTCTGCAATCTTTGCAATTACGACCAGATTGCCTTCCTTGTCTCCGGGCAGATCGGAAGGAAACTCCATGGTTGCGCTACCTGCATCATCGAGTGTCAGTTCCCCTACCGGCAGCAGGCTGAACATCCTGGGAACATAAACTGTCACAGCTTCTCCGGCGACAGGTATTTCTTTTCCTCCTTCCGTGGTAAAGGCATTCAGCATAACTGTCTTTATACTGTCAGCCTCGGAAAGCGACATCTCAAGCCTCATATCACGTACAGCAACTTCAGAAGTCTCTCCTTTGATTGTATCATTACCAATAAATTCGGAGCTGAAGGCCCACATTCCGTCAACGATCTCCGGCTTCATATCATCACTGAGTTCAAACCTGGCAATTCCTTTATCAGAGGTATTAATCTTGGTGAGCAACACCTTCTTATCTGCTCCTGTATAAAAAGCAACCTCCATACCAGGCAGCGGCAATTCCATTCTGTTTTCTGAATAGGTAAGTGTTGTCTGCAGGATGCGCTTGCCATCAGTGTCTTTGAAATACTGAAGAGTAACATACGGCTTTATCTTCGCTGTCTCCTGTGAACGAACCTGCAGAGTAAGAAAGGGAAGCAACGATATAAACAGGATCCTGTAAATTAACTTTTTATTCATGACCTCAATTATTTATCCGTTATTTCATTATTTCAACCTTATCCTTTTCCTGCATCTCGGAAATTGATATTATAGGAGCAATCTTCGAAATCAGCATAAACAGCATAGCAAAGACAGATACACCGGCCATTGTCAATGACCATTCAACCCACGTAGGGGAATATCTTATCCAGTCGGGTCGTATATCCTGAATCGGCAGGAACGGCGTTTCGAGGGTAGGTATAACAATTATATAGCGGTTCACCCACAGAGCTGTTACAGCGATTACAGCAGCCACTGTTATGCTCGGGATAGTTCTGAACCTGGGGAAAGCAATAATGATACACGGAAGAAGTATCCCGATATAGTTTGCGAAAATAAACAGTGTATAGTAATCAGTGAATAATTTGTCAATAAGGATTGAATCCATCTTTATTGAACCATACCATTTTGTAAGATAATCGCTGAAGGTGAAATATCCGTAAAAGGCTGCGATAACTGTCAGTAGTACTCCGACATTCACGAAATGGCGTTTTGTTATATATTCCTCGAGGTGATATACCTTTCTGAATATGTACATCAGGATGATCAGTAATCCCGTACCGGAGAAGACAGCTGCGATCACAAAATATGGACCGAAAATAGTGGAATGCCATCCCGGCTGGAGAGTGACACCAAAGATCCAGGCGAGTACCGAGTAAACGATAATTGCAATTGCAATAATCATCGATGCCATAACTGTTCTGGCGTTAGAGAGTATTTTGTGTTCCTTTTCAGTACCGGTAAAACCGAGTGAGAGTGTTTTGTACAGCTTTTTCTTCCATGGTGCAACCTTAAGGTCCGGATAGTCACGGAGAATGGCAAAATCCTCAATGAATGAGAGATAGAGATAAACAAAGCATCCGACAAGGTCTGTACATATTGCTATCACGTCCCATGTGATTGGTGATTGCAAACGGGGGTGTGTGAAAAGGAAATATAACCTGTCGAGACGGCCTATACAGAAGAAAATAAAGAATGGCCCAATTATAAGTGAAATAATTGTTATCAATTCCGCCATCCGTATCACAGGTTTCCTCCAGCCGGTATGGAAAAGATGAAGAACTCCAGAAATCAAAGCACCGGAATAGCTTAATCCCATGAAAAATATAAAATTCACGATATAGAATCCCCAAACGACATTATCCCTCATACCGGTAACAATATGTCCTTGGTCTATTTGCTGGATAAGTCCATAAATTCCGACACAGAAAAAAGAGAGAAAGACAAAAAATGTGATATACCATTTTATGCTTGTATTCTCAATTTCCGGGGTAAGATCTTTGATAAGTTTCCTGTCAGCTTCCATTGTTTCCCAGATTATATTAAATTAGTTACCGTGGTCCGGCATCTTTATACCTGTCTTTAATCGATTCATCATAATCCTCAAATCCGCTTTCAACAGGGAACATCCTTTGCATCGGTGGCAGATAATATACACTCGGAAGAGTTCCGAGCTCCTCTTTATACCTGTAACCGGCCCTGTCAGTCATAAGCTTGCTGAATCTTACGGTTTCATTACCGTTAGTAACGGTATCTTCAAGAATATCACCAAAGAATATAACACCCATAGGGCAGGCCTGTACACAGCGGGGTAACTCACCCTTCCTGAGGTTATCGGCACAGAAAACACATTTTCCCACAGTTCCTTCAACTGCAGGGATGTTGGTCTCCGGATCATAAACATGACCTTCAGGAACCTCGACTTCAGGATCCTTCCAGTTAAATACCCTTGCTGAATACGGACAGCCAGTCATGCAGAACTTACATCCGATACAGCGTTGGTTATCAACAAGTACAATCCCGTCTGCCCTCTTATAAGTTGCTCCTACAGGACATACACTTACACACATTGGTTTGTCACAATGAAAACAAGGTCTGGGGAACCAGTATTTTGATGTCATATTATCGTCCTGCAACAGATAAAGCTTTATCCATTCGTGATCTTTTGGCAGCAAATGTCCTTCCTGACAAGCATCAACGCATTTTCTGGCATTCTTGCATCGTGCAAGGTCAATTACCATCGTGAACTTCCTGTTAGGAAGTCCGGTTCTTGCTGCTTCTTTAAGTTCTGCAACGATCGCTTTGGCAGGCTGAATATCATCCTGATCAACTTCCACAAGAGTACCGTCGGGAGACAACAGCTTTATCTTTTTGCCTGATTTCGTCTTCTCATTGCTCTTCATTATTGCAGCCCCGGCTATTCCACTGACAGATATGGCCCCGACACCGGCGCCAACTTTTTTCAGGAAATTGCGCCTCGATGACATGTCGCTTTCATTTTCAGCTATCTTCTTCATCTTTTCTCTGTTTAATTCTAGTGTTCATCAGACCGGTGATAACCGGAAATCATACCCCAGAATAATGATGTGGGTTTAGCTCCCAGAGTACAGGTATAAATATGAATAATCATAAATACCGAAAGGAAGAAACCCATGGTAATATGCAGAATATCAGTGAGTACAAGACCACTCGCCCCAAAAAAGCTTTTAATTGTGATCTCAGGAAAAAGCAATCCCGCTCCTGAAATAATCAGCAATGGGAAGGCAACATACATGGCAAGCACGTATGTCACTTTCTGCAGCGGATTGAACTTTCGCTTTTCAGTCACAGGAAAAGGGTGCTTTTCGCCCCTGAACATACCGTAGGAATAATACTTAAGTTGCGTAAAAAGATCATCCCAGAATTTCTCCTTTTCTATCTTATAGTATCTGCCATTTTTTGTAAGAACGTTTCCTGTGACAAAAAGTATATAATTGATTGTCAGAACCAGTGCAGCGAAATTATGCCATTTTACTGAGATGGCAAATCCAACTACATATGCAGCATGATCTTTATCTGTATATTGCATGCTTAAGCCTGTTACTATGAGAATAAGAAACATAAGCGCGTTTAAAACATGCCAGATTCTGATCCACTTTGGGTAAAGATACATTGCAATCCTCCTTAAATAGTGTTATTATCCTTTCTTATCCTGAATATTATGTGAACTGCAATAACTCCAAGCACACCCGCAAAAATGAGAAGACTGAGCAGGTTAAGGTATTCATTCCTGTTAGCTCCTATCACATATGATTCATTTAATATAATCCCGTTAAAGAATCCATCCCGCCTCTGCGCCTTGGATTCGAACTTATAGAGAGATGCCATTAAAATTGAATTCTGCGAATGGCATTCATTGCACCGTTTTACTGCTTCTGATTTTGGCCTGATCTGGTGAGCGACAGGAATATCATTATTGATTTTGGTATGACACTCTATGCACCTTACATTTGCTATATGCGCTGCCTGATTTGGCAGCCAGTCATGCTTCTTGATCAGGTTTATCTCCTCACGGTCGGTAAGAAGCTGAAACCGGTTAAAGTCGGAGTGGCAGCTAAGACAGATAGCGTTATCATAGGCAATTGTCTCCCTGAGATTTGTACTGTTCCTTACACTGATCTTGTAACTGTGTGGGTTATGGCATTTCCAGCATGAGAATCCGTCCTGCTCAAGTTTAAAGTGTACACTCTCTTTATATTCAGTCTCTGTCTCTTCAAAGTGATACTGGGCAAATTTCTCATCTCCCCCATGGCAATCGATACAATTGTATTTCTGCTCCATCCTAAGTTCTCCTGAATGAGGAAATACTGTATACTGCTCCGAGTGACAATCAGTACAGCTGAAGCTTTTATGATTGGAGCCATAGAATTCAGACCGGTTAACAATCCTCTCCGAACACATAAGGGCTTTTACCTGCCTGCCAAGGTTCTCGTTGGTATATTCATACTTTGCCTGTCCGTGACATTTCAGACAACGTTCGTTATCATCATGAAACGGAGATACATAAGTTGATGTATCAATGGAGCTCTGATTACTCTTCCTAAAACTGAATACTCCCGCACTGGATGCAGAAGTATTACAGATCAGGTATAAGAAAGAAATAATCAGGAATCTGAAAATCTTCATCAGTGATCCTGGTTATTGATTAGAATCTAACAGTTATATTAAAGCCAAACAGGTAGTCTCCCGAAGTGTTACTGTAAAGCAGATTATACTGGTCTATTATCAGATTATAGTTTGAAGCGAACACCTGGAAGGCATGTGTTGCTGTTCCTATCTCCCATCCAAAAGCAAGATTCGGTTTTGGCTGTGATAGTTCTTCGCCGGTATCCTGTTTTGTGAGCAGTTGATCATATTCAAGCATAAGCGAATGGTTTCCGAACAGATTGGCGCGGGCACCGGCATGGAGGCCGAAATTCATATTTTTGTAGCCAACCTCATCAGAGTACCTTTTTACGGTATTCATATATATGAATGACGGAGCAATCTGTGCAGAGATCTTTTCACTGAACTTGCGTGCTACGATAAGTTGTGTAAAATAAGAAAATCTGTGCATCTGTTTAAATTCCTCAGAAGGACCGAAATTTTCTTCGTCTCTTGCATCAATGACCATATTGCCATAATAGCACAGAGAGATCGGCATACTGTTGTTCTCCGTCTGCTGAAGTATAATATACTTCCAGCGAAGATCCTGCAAGGCATAATCTTTTGTCGTTCCGGCACCTATCATTAACCTGTCGGTTATACCGTAATTCAAACCGATCCTGGTATTGGCAGAACCATAAATACCGTAGAGGTTATGAATAGTCTCGATCGGGCTGAATCTGTGCTGTATCTGCAGCATCAGACCACCTTTATAAGGAGTGACAATAGTTTGATTCTCAATCAGAGTTTCGGTTGCAAATGTAAATCTGACAGGATCTGATGTTTTCTCCTGTACCTGTGCTTCTTCCTGTGCAAATAATGGAGAAAGGAATAAGGATAAAATGAAGACAATAAAAATCTTTTTCATGTTTATAGGCTTTAGCTGGTTTATTTATATTTAATTGTTATGCGCTCCCTGGTTGATCCAGATGAGAACTTTCTGTTTGTCAACATCAGTTGATCTTGGTATATGATCCCCATCGGTCATTTTAGTATAGAGTTCACTAGACTCGCCGGGAAGTTCAACATAACCTCCTTCAGTAAGCGCTTCATAAGAATTACCGTCTCTGAGATCCGGAGCTTTTATGGCACCATGACAGGAAACACAGTTGGCAGTAAATATGGGTTGTATCTCAGCCTGAAAATGGACTGAATCTGTCGGATTTACAACCTCTGGTATCCATGAATAATTCTCACACGACGAAAGTCCTCCGATTGTTGCAATCACAGTTACTGCAACAAGTAAATGTCTTAACATATTTAATCTCTGATTCATGTTTATAATATTGTTAATTAATTCACAAAGATATCTGATTTTACGTACTAACAATTTCAAATTATGAATAAAATTGCCTGTCGGGCTGTGCTCTATAGCATATCAGAAATTGATCTATATCACTTCAGGTAATGATATAAATTATTAAAAACGGTAAAGACGTTGCATGCAACGTCTCTACCATGTAAAAAAAATTTATATTGATTATCAGAATTTATAAGTATTATCCTCGATAAGCCTGTCAGCGATGCGTCGTCTGGCATCCTTTACATTGACACAATCCACACTCGTAAGGGTTTCTATAGCCCTGGTAAGAGCAGGGCATGATTCGGCAGTGCAGAACGTGCTTATTGCCTCAAGAGCTGATTTGCGGACAATACAGGCAGTATCAAACAGATTAACGTTCAGCATGTCCTTATAGAGCGATATATCGCTTTTAAGTGAACCCAGTTTTTCAACTCTCAGTGCAAGTGATTCTGAAATATAGGTTTCCATCATCATTTCGGCAATATTATTGAGAACCTCCTGCTCATGGATAAGATTCTTTTCAAACCTCTTTGTCGCTCCGTGAATACAGAGAAGGATTGCTTTCTTGAAATTTTTGGTATACCTGATCCTTTCCTGGAAATAACTTTCACCCGGTTTTTTACCATCGGTTACATTACTCAGTCCGGAATAGAGTTTTTCAGCCTCTCCGAAAAGATCAAATTCTCCTTTCATGGCGCGCTTCATGGCAGTATCAACAACCAGCAGACGGTTTATCTCATTTGTACCTTCAAAGATCCTGTTTATCCTTGAGTCACGGTAACCTCTCTCAACTGCCATTTCTGCAGAATATCCCATACCGCCATGTATCTGAACGCCCTCATCAGCAACATAATCGAGCATTTCAGAACCTACAACTTTCAGGATGGCTGCCTCAACAGCATAATGGCTGATTGCTTCGATAGCTGCCCTGCCGTAATCGCCACAGTCCACCGTTAGATTCTTCATCAGGTTATCTATATCAAAGCTCACCCTGTAAACAGCAGATTCAGCAGCAAAAAGCCTGATAACCTGTTCAGCCATCTTATGCTTTAATGCCCCGAAAGTTGAAATAAGCACACCAAACTGCTTTCTCTCGTTGGCATACTTAACGGAATCGGTGATTGTCTTTTTTGCAGCCCCGATAACATTGGCGCCAAGCTTAAGCCTTCCCATGTGCAGAATACTGAGGGCAATCCTGAAACCTTCACCCCTTTTCCCAAGCAGGTTTTCGACCGGAACCTTCACATCAGTGAAATAAATCTGAGCAGTTGACGATCCCTTGATTCCCATTTTATGTTCATCGGGTCCGATAACGACCCCGGGGTATTTGCTTTCAACAATAAATGCGCTGAGAACCCTGTCGGTATCAATTTTTGCAAAAACAACCAGCGTATCTGCAAAGCCTGCATTTGTGATCCACATTTTCTGTCCGTTCAGGATATAATGTTTTCCATCCTCGCTGAGCTTTGCATTTGTTTTTCCCGAGTTTGCATCGCTTCCTGCACCAGGTTCAGTAAGACAGTAAGCTCCGATAAATTCACCTGTGGCCAGTTTAGTTACATAATGTTCTCTCTGATATTTATTTCCGTAGTACATTATTGGCAGAGTACCGATCCCGCAGTGCGCCATATATGCAACTGAAAATGAATACCCTGCTCCTGTAGTTTCAGCAACAAGCATCTGTGAGACAAATGACTGGCCAAATCCGCCAAACTCTTCAGGAATTGAGATCCCCATTAAGCCCAGATCTCCGCATTTTTTCAACATGCTTTTCATCAGCTCCCTGTCGCTTTTCTCAACTTTTTCCAGGTTGGGGTATACTTCAGCTTCAAGAAAGTCGCTGCATGTCTGCGCAATCATTCTCTGTTCCTCATTGAATTCCTCAGGAATGAAAATATCTTTTGCGTCAACTTCGCGAACAAGAAATTCACCGCTTTTCAAGAGTTTACTGTTTTCCATGTTGTCAGTTATAATTTGAATTTTTCTATAATTTAAGTGACTGCGAAATAAGTTCTGCTATATCAAGGTTCCTGATCTCTTCCTCCCTGTTCTTGTACTTGAGTCCGTCTGTCATCATTGTCATGCAGAAAGGACAGGCAGTTGCAATAACCCTGGCCTCCGTTTTCAGTGCATCCTCCGTTCTCTCAATAAAGACCTCCTTGTCTCCTTTTTCAGCTTCTTTGAACATCTGAGCTCCTCCTGCGCCGCAGCATAAGGCAAAACTTCTGTTCCTTTCCATCTCAACTAAATTTCCTGTAAGCTTCGAGAGAATTCTCCGAGGCTCCTCATAGATCTCATTCGCTCTTCCAAGATAGCATGGATCATGATAAGTAATTGCAATGTTATCAAGTGATGCCGGATCTATTTTTAATTTGCCTTCCTGAATATTCCTGTTTAAAAACTGAAGATAATTTAAAACCTCAAAATTACCGCCCAGATCAGGGTATTCATTCTTAAAAATATTATAGCAATGCGGACAGATAGTTATTATCTTTTTCACCTCGTACATCCTGAATACTTCAATTACCTGAAGAGCCTGCATCTGGTACAACATCTCATTTCCGGCCCGCCTTGCAGGGTCGCCGGTACAGGTTTCTTCCTTACCGAGGACAGCATAGCTTACATCAAGAAAGGTGAGGATTTTTGCGAAGGCTCTTACTACCTTCCTGTACCTGTCGTCAAAAGCACCGGCACAACCTACCCAGAACAGGTATTCGGGCTTCTCGCCTCTCGCAAAGAGTTCAGCCATTACTGGCACTTCTATTTTCCGGGTTTCCATATTGTAAATTGTTTAATCCAATAGTAATCAATTGTTTCTTCAAGCTATAGCCAATGTTACCCCCTTTCTTATTTCCCCCAGGGGGAAAGGATTAAATCGCCCCTTCCCCCGTGGGGGAAGGCTGGGAAGGGGGTTAGTTTATATTCATTTCAAGGTCTTTGGCCCAAAGGAGTCTGTCCTCAGCAGAGTATTGCCAGGGAGCACCATTGTTTTCAATATTGCTGAATACAGCCTTGAGTTCTCCCGGAGCAGATGCTTCCTCCATCACAAGGTATCTGCGCAGATCAACAATAAGCGTCGGATGATTAATGTTTATAGGACACTCTTTTGCACATGCATTGCAGGTTGTGCAGGCCCATATCTCCTCCTCAGAAATGTAATCTCTCAGGAGCGATCTGTTGTCATTGAAATCTCTTCCGTTTTTCACCATAAGCGGTCCCTTTTCCTTCATCCTTGCCCTGAGATCCATCATTATCTTCCTGGGAGATAATTTCTTGCCTGTTATATTTGCGGGGCAGACTGAGGTACAGCGTCCGCACTGGGTACATGCAAGAGAATCAAAATAATTCTTCCATGATGCATCTTCAGCATCCTTCACACCAAACCTTTCGACCGGTGTATCAGCTGCAGTGGTTGCAAAAGCAGATGCAGGATCAAGCATGAGCTTTACTTCCCTTGTAATACTGTCCATGTTCGGAAGTTTCCCAAGAGGATCAAGACGGGAAAGAAAAACGTTCGGTACCGACATGAAAACATGAAAATGCTTCGAATAGGGAAGTATATTGGCAAATAGAAATATCAGAAGGATATGAGTCCACCATGAACCTTCGTAAACAAGCCTGAATGTCTCACTGGAATTACCGCTTGTCAGCCTTGCAATAAAAGCTGATACAGGATAGACTCCGTATATGGCTCCGCCATTGATCGACATATATTTAATATATCCGATGTTCATTGAAAGCAGAGAAAGCATTAGCAGCAGGATGATTGAAAGAGCAATATTTGCATCTATGTGAGACAACCGTTTCATCTCTATGCCTTCAAATCTCCTGATATGGAAAAAAAGTCTGCGGCTGAGAAAAATTACAATTGAGATCGCCACAAGGAGAGCAAAAATATCTCCGGAAGCCATTATGATATCATAAACTGGTCCGAGGAGTTTCAACACTTTCTCCGTACCGGCAAGTCCGTCGATGACCATTTCAATGCTTCCCAGGAGTATTACACAAAACCCCCAGAAAACAAGAGCATGGAAAAAGCCGATAACCGGTTTTCTGAATATCTTGGTCTGCCCAAAGGCTACCGAAAGCATAACGTTTATTCTTTTGCCGATATCTCTCACCGGGAATGCTGGCTCTTGTAAATCTGAAAAAACTCACAATCCTGTTAGCGGTATAGGAAAATACTCCAATTGTCACCAGAAGAGTTATTGCAAATATTATCTGTTTTTGCATAGCAGTAAATTTGAAGAAGTAACTTTAGATGAGTCTGAAGGATATATATTAAAGAAGATCATGCAAAGAACTGACATAGAGGGACACAGAGTCAAGGTTAAATAAGTTTCCCCTCCTTTTGAAGGAGGG
The DNA here is from genome assembly GCA_963782945.1 of uncultured Bacteroidales bacterium. Classification (GTDB taxonomy): domain Bacteria; phylum Bacteroidota; class Bacteroidia; order Bacteroidales; family VadinHA17; genus LD21. Next base: position 7,099 of record CAWALO010000002.1, on the reverse strand, counting down.
GTGGCCGCAGTACAATAATAGTCAAAATATTGCAAAATCTGTTTGCGGCCGGGGTGGTTGATTACATTTACGGGAGTCACAATTTTTTGATTTTTAAATGTCCCATAATTCTGCCTCAGCCGAAGTGGACCTGTTCCTGAGAGATGATCTAAAAGATTTAAGACCTTTTCTGTTAAAGAGGTTTTGGTTTTTCATATATAAAGTTTAAAAAAAAGTAATAAATCAACCACCCCGGCCGGGAATTCAATCTTGTAAAAGACAGATAATCAAGGGTCCCGGCCACCCCTCCTTCAAAAGGAGGGGAAAGTATTATGAACTTCTATATTTCAATATTTTATATTATCTCAGTTATTTCTTTGCTTTAACAGCTTCTACAAGTTTCGGAAGTATTTTCATTGCATCGCCAACTATTCCATACTGGGCAGCTTCAAAGATCGGTGCATCCTTGTCGGTATTGATTGCAACAATATATTTTGATGAACTTATACCTGCAAGATGCTGTGTTGCACCAGAAATTCCAACAGCTATATAAAGATTTGGTGAAATTATCTTTCCAGTCTGTCCGGTATGTTCCTCATGAGGCCTCCATCCTTCGTCAGAAACAGGTCGCGAGCAGGCAGTGGCAGCCCCAAGCAATGAAGCAAGTTCTGTAAGAGGCGACCAGTTATCAGGAGATTTCATCCCTCTTCCTCCGGAAACAACTATATCCGCATCGGTCAACAAAATTTTACCTGTCTGCTTCTGAACATCCTTAACTACAGTCTTAAGCAATGAGCCATCAACAGTCATATTCAGTCTCTCAACTGAACAGGAATTACCTGGTGTTTCTGCCAGATCGAATGAATTCTGAGCGAGCGTCAGAATTTTGACATCCGACTTAATAACAAGGTGTGCATAAGCATTACCGGAATAAGTCCTCTTATAAACTGTAAAAGGATTAAGGTTTAATGGCAGCCTGCTGACCCCGGAACCAACACCGGCTTTCAATCTGACTGATAAGCGCGGGGCAATTGCTTTACCGGTATTATTATTTGAAATTATAATTACCGTAGCATTCTCTTTAACTGCGATCTCCGATATTACGCTTGCATATGCCTGGTTGTCAAGAGCTGATAGCTGATCATTCCCTATAGCTATTATCCTGGAGGCTCCATAATTGCCAAGTTTTTTCAACTCTTCCTCATCAACCCTGCCAATTGAAACAGCTGTAACGCCTGTACCGACCATTTTTGCAACCCCTGCTGCATATGAAACAAGTTCATAGGAAAGTTTCTTGAATTTTCCGTCCCAGTTTTCGGTATATACTAATACTGACATATCTTATTGATTTTCTAGTTAAAAATTAATTATCAGATAACCTTTGCTTCGTTTTGAAGAAGGTCAATCAGCAGTGCCGGATTTTCAGCATCAACATACCTGCAGGCTGTTCTGGGTGAGGGCTTTTCAAAAACAATCACCTTTGTAAGAGCCTCAACTGCAATAGGTTCGATCAGCTTTACCGGTTTCGTTCTGGCCATCATGATACCGCGCATAGCAGCTATCCTGGGTTCTTTTGCTATTCCTTTCTGAACAATTGCCACTACAGGCACCGATACGGTAACTACTTCTTTACCACCATCTATTTCGCGGGTCATAAAAGGCTGTCCGCCTTCAATCTTTATATTTGAAACAGCTGATACCGATGGGATTCCCAGAAATTCAGAAATCATCCCACCAACAAGTGATCCGTTATAATCGCTGGATTCAATCCCGCACATGACAATATCAAACTGTTCTTTCCTTACAACCTCCGCAATCTGGGCTGCAACAAAAAATGCATCGGATGAATCAGCATTCACCCTTATGGCATCATCAGCTCCTATTGCAAGGGCTTTTCGTATGGTGGGTTCTGAAGTTGCATTTCCAACATGTATCACCGTAACGGATTTTATTCCGCTTTCTGCATCATCCTTAAGTTCAAGTGCACGCGTAAGAGACAATTCGTCCCATGGATTAATTACCCACTGAATACCTGTGGCATCAATAGAGGCATTTCCTTCGGCAAATTTAATTTTTGTCGTTGTGTCGGGAACATTACTGATACAAACCAGAATTTTCATCTAAAATTTCTTATTAGTTATTTAACTTATCCTAAACTGATTAATTAAACCGGAATCGAATTTTTTAACCTTTAAGGCGGCAAATATAATAATTTATGATTCACAATCAAATCTGATAATTATCAACCATTTTTTTATTCGAAATTTCAGACTCTCCTAACTTCTTAAATACCTGAATTTTAGTAATATCAATCTATTGAAATGATAAAAGTATTCGAACTATTGATAAAAATTTACAATGCAGGGAACAAGTTTTTTTATTTAAGCTGAAGAAAAAAATGAAATTTTAAAATTAAATTCGCGGCGCCTGAATTCAGGTTATACTTAATTAATAAATCATTGAATAGCAAAGTAAAAACATATGTTTCGGTATTATTGGCAATGATCTTCTGGGCATTTTCATTCATCTGGTTCAAAATTGCCAATAAGACATTCCAGCCTATTACAATAGTATTTTTAAGGCTTTTGTTCTCTGTTATCTTACTTACATTATATCTTGTACTGGCAAAAGGGTTTATGAAAATCAGGAAAGGAGATCTGAAATTATTCCTTATGCTGGCAGTATTTGAACCTTTCCTGTATTTTCTTGGTGAAAGCTATGGCCTGACATACGTTTCAGCAACAGTATGTTCAGTAATGATTTCAATTATTCCGGTTTTTGCAACAATAGGTGCATGGCTTATTTTCAAAGAAAAGTTGAAAATGATAAATTATGCAGGTATTGTTCTTTCATTCATCGGAATCCTGGTATTCCTCCTCAATAAGGACGGATCAATGTCGTATAATCTGAAAGGACTGGCACTTCTGCTCTTTGCTGTGCTTTCTGCAGTAGGGTATAACCTTACACTGAGCCGTCTGGTTGGGAGGTACAGCCCTGTTTATATTGTAAACGTTCAGAATGTAATAGGAGCAACTCTTTTCCTGCCCATCTTCATGATCTCTGATTTTAAGACTTTTATAAATCACAGTTATTCTCCGGAATTGTTTTTGCCAGTTCTGGCTCTTGCAGCATTTGCCTCCTCCGGTGCATTTATACTGTTTGCCTATTCAGTTTCTAAATTAGGTATTCTGAAAGCAAATGTCTTTACCAATTTCATACCACTCTTTACAGCCCTCTTCTCATTCATTATAATGGGAGACAGGCTTACATTTCAAAATATACTGGGTATGCTGGTTGTAATAGGGGGTGTCCTGATGGCTCAGGCAAATGGCAGGATAGACACTATTGACGAAGCGCTGACTCTCACCGGCAAAACAGCATGACTCTCCCAGATGGCTGAGCTGTATCCATTAGCAAGCCATAGAACTGGTCAGTAAAATAATTCCTGCTATCTTTGATCCTCATTGACAGGTATGGTTAAGAAAGCCCTGAATATACTTTTTTTCAGCATAATCATGTTGCCATGTATCGCTCAGACCGGAGGAGATAATGTTTATGAATTTCTTAATCTGACCCAATCCGGACACGTTGCCGCACTTGGCGGATCTAATGTTTCCCTCTATTCAGCTGACCTTAACCTGGCTTATCATAACCCTGCCCTGCTCAGCCAGGAGATGAATAAATCGATCGCACTGAATTATGTAAATTATTTCGCCGGAATCAACTACGGGATGGCAATGTACTCGGAATCATTCAACGGGATAGGCAATTTTGCAGCCGGGCTAACCTACCTGAATTATGGCACTTTTACTGAAACTGATGTTTCCGGTACTATAACCGGTTCTTTCAGGGCATCTGAGTATGCATTTTCGATGATATACAGTTGTGAAATCGATACTTCTTTCTCGATAGGAATTAATTTTAAGCCAATCTTGTCATACCTCGAAAGATACACTTCATTTGGATTAGCATTTGATATAGGTGCAAACTGGCACAATCGCAACAAACTTTTTTCTGCAGGTTTAGTAATCAGAAATGCAGGATACCAGATCACTACCTATGCCGGAGAATCCCATCAGAAGCTGCCTTTCGAAATCCAGGCCGGGATATCGCAGCGACTGGCATATGCACCATTTCGTTTTTCATTGACTATCAGACATCTTGAGAAGTATGACCTCACTTACGAGTATCAAACAGGTAATACTCCCGGAACAGGTGAATCTGACAATTCAGAATTCTTTGAAAACATGATGAGACACGTTATTGCAGGGGCAGAACTGATTCCCCATAAGAACTTTTATTTTTGTGCAGGGTACAACTATCAGAGAAGAAAGGAACTACAGGTCGATTCAAAAGTGTCAACAGTAGGATTATCCTGGGGATTCGGAATAAATACTTCATTGCTGAATATTGAGTTTGGAAGGGCAACTTATCATCTTGCAGGATCATCTACGCACCTGTCGGTGATTTTAAAAACAGATAATATTTATAAAAAAATCCGTAATTAGACTTTACTTTACAGATAATGGAAAAACGACTTATAATCGCAATCGACGGGTATTCATCCTGCGGCAAGAGTACATTTGCAAAGTCAATCGCAATGATGCTCAATTACATCTATATTGACAGCGGAGCCATGTACCGTGCAGTTACTCTATATTGCCTGAGAAATAATCTTACAGGCAGCTGGGGCATCAATATTGAAGGCATCAGGGCAGCTCTAAAACATATATCCATTGATTTTGTTTATAATCCTGACATACAGGAATATGAGACTTTCCTCAATTCTGAAAATGTTGAAAGAGAGATAAGGAGCATGGAAGTGACAGCCAATGTAAGCAGGGTAAGCCAGATATATGAAGTACGTGCCCGTATGGTAGAGATGCAAAGGGAGATAGGTTCTTTCAAAGGTATAGTAATGGATGGAAGGGATATTGGAACAGTGGTATTCCCTGATGCCGATATTAAAATTTTTATGACTGCAACCATTGATATCAGGGCAAAAAGGAGATTTGATGAGCTTAAACAAAAGGGTATTGCAGGAGAATATGAAGAGATAAAAAGGAGTATAATCGCCAGGGATATTGCAGATGAAAACAGGGATATCAGTCCGCTCAGGAGAGCCGATGATGCAATCATTCTTGATAACAGCAGGATTACTGTAAAGGAACAGATGTCCTGGATAGAGCAGATCATTGAAAAAAAGAAAAATGATAGTTGAAATTGATGAGTACTCAGGATTCTGTTTTGGGGTGCAAAATGCTGTTGAAATAGCCGAGAAGGCTTTATCTTCAGGTGAAAGAGTTTTTTCTATAGGCCCCATCGTCCATAATGACAAAGAAGTGGAAAGACTCAAATCGCTTGGACTGGAATCTATCACTCATGATCAGTTCAGGTTGCTGAAGGATTGTAAGGTACTTATTCGTGCCCATGGAGAGCCTCCCGAAACATATATTACTGCAGAAAAGAACAATATCTCAATAATTGAGGCAACGTGTCCGATTGTGAAAAGGTTACAATCAAAAATAAAGGATACCTGGCTTAATTCCAGGGGAGAGAACGGACAGATAGTAATATTCGGGAAACCTGGTCATGCAGAGGTAGTCGGGTTGCTTGGACAGATAAATAATGAAGGTATCCTTGTCTCAGAACTATCGGATCTTGATAAAATTAATGTTAACAGACCAGTCTATCTTTTTGCCCAGACAACAATGGGCATCAAACCATACAATGACTTCGCAGACCTCCTGAAGAAAAGAATGGATGAAAATGGGTTTGCGGGAACCGCCAGTAAGCTGACTGTTAACAGAACAATATGCGGACAGGTCTCAAACAGGGAACCTCATCTTAAAGAATTTGCAAGGAAGCACGAAACGATAATCTTTGTCAGCGGACGGGAAAGCTCTAATGGAAAAATGCTTTACTCAGTTTGCAAAAGTATCAATCCGGATACCCATTTTGTTTCATCTCCGGAGGAGATAGACAAATCATGGTTTAAGGGTAAAAAATCTGCAGGTATCTGCGGTGCCACGTCAACGCCAAAATGGCTTATTGAAAAAATACGTGATATTATTTCAAATATCTGAGAATTGGCAAGTTCCGTCATTTGTTAAGCAAGAAAAATATACTACCTTTGTCAACTTATTTCAGAATATATTTATGGGAAAGATCAGGAAAATCGGAGTGCTGACATCAGGAGGAGATTCTCCCGGCATGAATGCAGCAATTCGTGGAGTGACACGTACTGCTATTTACAACGGTCTGGAAGTAATAGGGATCCGCCATGGATACCAGGGCCTGATATATGCGAATTTCAAACCCCTGCAATCACACAGCGTGAGTGATATTATCCAGAGGGGAGGCACAATACTTAAAACCGCAAGATGTGAGGAGTTCAGGACACCTGAAGGGAGAGCACAGGCTTATTCTAATCTGAGGGAAGCCCAGATTGACGGAGTAGTAGTGATTGGCGGTGACGGATCATTTACGGGGGCAAGGATATTCAATGAAGAATATGATATACCTTTTGTCGGGATACCCGGAACCATTGATAATGATATTTTTGGTACCGATTATACTATTGGCTACGATACAGCCCTTAATACTGTTGTTGAGGCCGTTGATAAGATCCGCGATACAGCCAGTGCCCATAACAGGATGTTTTTTGTTGAAGTTATGGGAGCAGAAGCCGGATTTATTGCCCTTTACAGCGGTATTGCAACCGGAGCGGAAGCAATTATTATTCCTGAAATTAAGGGGGAAGCCCGGAACCTGAAGGCATTGATAGAGACAGGCAACACACGAAAAAAATCAAGTAATATTATCATTGTTGCTGAAGGTGATGAAGGAGGCGGGGCATTTGCAATTGCCGAGCAGGTTAAAGACGATTTCAAGGACTATGATATAAGAGTCTCTGTACTGGGACACCTCCAGCGCGGCGGATCTCCGTCAGCAATGGACAGGGTCAATGCCAGCCGTCTGGGCCATGCAGCTGTTGAAGCTCTTATTGATGACCAGAAAAGCGTTATGGTAGGCATAATGAATGGCGAAATAACCCTTGTCCCGTTCCGCAGAGCTGTAAAACTTCATAAAGATGTTAATCATAACCTGGTTGAACTTG
>CAWALO010000001.1:0-133778 GCA_963782945.1 uncultured Bacteroidales bacterium | reverse complement strand
GGCGAAAAACACCATATGTAAAGCAGATGAAGTCGCCATACAGCAGAAGCAACCAGTAGCGCTTGTTTTCGAAGAGATCTCTCGTCATCTCCCCCAACCGCATCAAAACTATTTGTTGCCGATAACAGAAATTGAACCAGATAGAAAACGGATTAATCTTCAGTTAATAATGGAAGATATTATCCTTCCTCCTGGATCGAAAGTAATAGCTGTAGCAAATTCTGAAGGAGAAGGGACATATCCTATAATCGAAGCCCTTAAATCGCGTCTGGCAAGAGTGGAATGGCCAAGACCACATGCGCAATTACTTGCTTCTGTCCTACATAAAGATTTGGAGAGTCTTAGCTGTAAGGTAAACTGCCCGGAAGGTATAAGAATCATAAATAGAGTAATAAGTACCTACCATCTGGCTGCTTTCATCACCTTAATTGAGGACTGTCAGGGTATTTCTCTTGATCTAAGAGACTATTATGAGTTGATTGTCTATCTGAAAAATTCACCTTACCCCATGGACAGGATTATGGAATTTTTGAATGACTCTCAAAATGTGGATCTAAATGCCTATGAACGCTTTAGGACAAAACTGAGGTGGCGGCTTGAGGAACTTCTTCATGAAATTGATGAAAAAACTAATTACCGTGTAGAATGAATAAGACTATTAAAATCTCAAATGAAAAACTGATCAAAGATACTGGCTTACTGGAAACTAATAGTTCTGATCCTTCTAAGTCCATAAATCCTGTTGTCAGACATGCAAGCGAAGAATTTATTAACCTTATTAAATATGAAGTAAAAGCTGATTTTGATATTAACCTTCAAGGGGAATTCTTCTATCCTACAACTTGGTTGAAGAGGCCTTATCTTTCATATGAAAAGCACAAAGCATTTAACGCTACACTATTCCAGGCTTGTGCTTTGTATTGTCAGGAGTATATCGAAAGGAATATACAATATAAATTACCAAATGTAACAGCTAATTATACCCATTTCATACGAATGCACAGATGGAACAAGGTATCCCGTAAATCTAATTCTGTTTTCAATGCTGCTTTTTATTCATTCAGAGAAGCAGCTGTACATAAATTCTCTTATTACAAAATCACTTCGTTGTAAGTCGATTTATGATGACTATCTCTTAGTTCGTGCAGTATCTCAAAACTTCAGTTTCAATTATTCACCTTCTGACAAAACACTTGATGTAATCTTTCCTGCCGAATTTTTTATCTCCATATGTTGTGCTTTTGGGGGCGAATCCTTACCGGGAACCGTTTTTTTCAAAGAAATCACCAGGAGCCCACTTATGCAAACATTTTGAATGCAATTGTGGCTCTTAAAAAACATTTACAATTTGATTCTTTTCCTCTAATGATTTATCACGGCTGATTGAAGATATTGAAGATGCCAGTTATGAAATAACGGACAGTATTGATAAAAGCAGGATACGAGAGGAAAATAGTCAAATTATTAAGAATGCCGGACCTTCACTACCCTTTGCAAATACTAGTGGATCAGGATTTAATATGATAAATAATCCTCAGTCTGTGAAATCTGAAGGGAAGCTAGTAGAGCGTTGGATTCCCCTCTTGCCAGCAAGGTAATTTAGAATACCTCTCGGCATTACCAAATAAACCGGAAATGCTTGCAATAAAGCGTGAAATAGCTTCTTATGTAAATGAACTAAATGAGCAGATAAAAAAACTGATCACTCCATCCAACCTCAAACGAGAAATATCAAACGAGAATTTTGGTAAACTGAATCCCTCTAAACTGCATAAGAATTGAAAGGAGGTGATGCCCGAATTTTCGATTATTCTGAAAACAAAATATGTTATATTAATAAGTTCAATGTCTTTGTTCTAATTGACAACTCAGGGAGTGTAGGGGAGAGCAAAATTTTTGTCATTAAACGGATCTTATGTTGCATGATTGAAATGTTAATTAATTTCCCTGAACAGTTTGATCATATTACAGCTTATGCACACGAAGGCAGTGGTGGGAAGATTACGATGAGGGAGTTGTTAAATGCCTCTTCGAGCACTTTGAAAAGATCTCCCGGAGAACTATCAAAAATTCTGCATTTACACTCTATGTCATGCAATTATGATCATATTGCCCTCTGGGAGATGCTATACATGAATCAGAAACTACTGAGACAGAATACTTCAACAAAGCAATTGGTTTTTATGTTCGGTGATTACGGAAGTAGCGGGGCTACCCAAACAGCAGAAAAGGAGGGAGAATTGATTATGGGAGATTTAAGAACCAAATATCCTGGCTTAATAATCATCAATATAGCAGTTGACAGCCCTAGTGAAGAAACGCTGTATGACTTTTTTATAAACGTAAAAAGTGTTGATTTCAAAATGCGCGACTTCACAACAAAATTCAAAGAGATTATTTCTTTAATTATCAAAAAAGATGAGAAGAATAAAAGAACAAATATTAGCTAAGATAAAGGCCTATAATGCTCAGATTGCCCAATTTGAAAAAGGAGAAATTCAATCCTGGAGTTTTGATCCCAATATCTTAACTGATGATAATAAATCTTACTCTATTTGGAGCCCTATCAACCATATATTGCAAGGATTTGAGCTGGAATTATTCTTTATTAATCAATATGTAAGATTTCCCGGGACGCTGAGATTTCTTTTTTTCAGGACGCTGGAAGAACTAAACTATGACGGCATTAAAGTATACTATGTTAAATTTCATTATAAACCTTCTGAAGTAAAAAACCACCTGGCTTTCTCAGTTATTATTTCTCAATTTGCTATGAATAATAAAGCAACAGATCAGGGAGATTATATTTTATATATTGATGCCGACCTTTGTGTGAAAACTAGGATAAAGGATCTTGTCTGCAGTTCGGTTTATATAAAATCTCAGTTGGCAATTAGCACCTCTCCTTTATCATTTGCCCTGTTTTTTGATTTAATGAATAATGACAGCAATTACCCATATCTAAGCTCTGTATTGTCACAAATCATTCCACAAGCGATTAGTCAGCGAAGGCATTGGCAGTCTGGTATTTATAATGGCTTGCCCTATATTTTTAATTTATTCAATCCAAATTTTAGCAAAGATCAATTAGAAAGATTATCAACTCTTAAGGAAAAAGTATTCCCCAAATTAAGAATTAACGTTAAACCCCGATGGAACAATAATATATCTTTTGACTCTGATTTAAACCTGGGGCTTGTAAATGTTCTTAAATATCTTCAAAACCTCACTATCTGTGAGTATTATGATGACTATAAAAATGATTTGCTGAATAGGGAATTATTCCGGGAAATTAATATCCAGAATCCTAACTGTTTTGAACACTATTATTCTGGTGTCTAAAAATTGTGATTGATATAATCAACAATCAAATTGGGTATAAACATTGATATATATTCACAATTTAATAAATGTTTCAAGAAATTCTTTTTCCGGCCCTAATTCTCTTTTTGTTTACCTTTTAATGAAGAAATGAAAGCAGTTACTCTTATTATAGCAGTTATTAAATCACTTGACTACGGCAGCAGCGAGAATAACAAGATATATTTAAAAATATCATTTTGACAATAAAACAACATAGTTAATAATTTTGTTACATAACAATCTACCCCATGATTCCTGGATTCCCGATTACTATTGCCTGTCCATATTGCGAATATTTAGCTCTGAAACAGACTTTTATGTCGAGAAATACCTTCGGTGTAAAACACTGGTCGGATGGAAAAATAACTGCTCCCATGTATCCGGAGTTACCAGAGTTGGTCCTTTGTAAAAAATGTGATAAATTCTTCTGGGTATGTAAAGCGATTTGGATTGGCAGTTTTGCCCGTAACCCTGAACCGTTAGTAAAACAAGCCACTATTGACTATATCGAATTCCCAACATTTCATGAGTATTTCAAGGCACTGGGTACGATCTCAGATGAATATTTTATAAGGAAGAGGATCTGGTACAGCTTCAATGATTATTTCAGGAAAGGAAAAGAAGATCAGATTACCCCAGAGTATGGTTAAGTTAAATATTGAAAACCTAGAAAAATTACTGATGTTAGTTTATGATGAATTCGGAGGTAAGGGTGTTCTTTTTAGAGCTGAGATTCTAAGAAACCTGGGTAGGTTTGCAAAAAGCATACAGGAGCTGGGAAAAATAAGAGATCCAGATTTAATAGAGGTAAAGGAGAAATATATTGTCGAAATAGAAAAGAAGAATACAATCCTCTTTCGGATTCGATAATCTTTGTGCGAAGCGCAATAAGTGGGATGCCTCGGTCCGATAACCCATTAATAATAATTTCATAGATCAGACATCCTGCGTTCAAAACTCCTGGCCTTCCAGTTCTAAAGATATAGACTTTCTAATTCATGCCACATATAATGAAAATAAATACCATCGTTTTGGAGATAATATTTAAAAATTGGAAATTCAAATAAATACTTATTATATTTTTCAGTGGCATATATTTTTGAGTTTGAAGTGTTAGCTATCCGGTCGCAGAGTTTTACAAAAACTGCGAGTTGACTTTTCCCGATTTTACTGAAAGTTTTATGGATTCTATCAAGTTTTGAGGAGGCATGCTCATTGGTCACAGAAAATACAATTTCTGCAATTTGGTAATTTAAAACATCTGATACTTGATTTTTCGTTATTGCAGTATCCTCTATAAGATCATGGCACCAGCAGGCTGCCAGAACATTTTCCCTGTCCTGGCAGTTAATATAATTCAAGTATTTCCTCGCTACTGTATCAACCATTTCCAAATGTTTCGTATATGGTGATCCATCGTAAGTCTGGCGAAATAATTGGTGCCTGCTGACTGCATATTCTTTAGCCCTCTTCTCCATTTTAGTGTCGATTAAGCTGTCTTCTTTATTATTAATCTGCGTTTTATATAAAGTGTAAATCATTATAGTTTCTTTTAGCATTAATATGCTATCTTCAGATTTTCAATGCACCCGACATTTTATCTTGAAAATTCTATTTTACGCTCAGAAAAATTTTGATCAATTCAGTTGTATTACTCGGGAGATTGGTTGTATAGATCCTGCTTTTCTTTACATTCATTTCCTCAAACCATTCAGACCAGTACTTTTTGATTATCTGATCATCATCAAGATGCACCTGAGACGGATTGACTTCAAGGACCAGAACTTCAAGATTATTCAAATCATTTCGTTTTGAAATAAATCCAAAGTTTTCTTCCTCAAACTTTTGTTCCCAGCTGGGATTATCTCTGAAACCCTCCTTTTCCAGGAACGGCCCTGTCAGATAAGTTGTCCTATTCTTTTCCCTGTTTTGGGAGTCTTTATGGTACAGGTAACCATCGGTAATGATTATCAAAATGTTCCTGTATTCCTTGTTTGATTCTATACAATAGTCATGGGCCTTATCTGCAAAAAAACGCCATATATCAGAGCCAGGGTAATTACTTTTTTCACCTTCTGCCTCTGCATAATCATAGAGTGCAGAAATTTGTTTTGAGAAGTTGGTTGTAATATTCTCCCAGGTGTTCTTTATCTCCTCTTTATTGGAAGGATCAAGTTTAATATTAAGAGACTCAGCAATTGTATTGATTTTGTTATTTTGAGGTTCGGGATAAAATATTACTTTTATCTGGTCGTGAATAAAGAATAAATTCTTTTGTTCAATGTGTTGCTTAAAGAATTCTGCAACCGATCTGATTAATTCCTGATCTTTGTACTTATTCTCTTTGATCCGGTCAGAAAGATCAATCAAGATGCTGATATTAAGTTGCTCTTTCGTGATTTTTTCCTGAGGTATGCTTTGCTGAGCTGGTTCCTTTCCGGAACATCCATATACCAAAAAGAGTACGGCTATTAAATAATTCATTGTCTTCATTTTAGTAAGTTTTAGTTATGTTATAAATATAGTTTTCCAGGCAGTGATTTGCGATTTTGTCAGATTCTGCTATTGAATCCATCGGCATGCTGATCTCCAGCATATAATTTTTCCACCCTGACATAAATTGATAATGTGTTCGCTTTATATCCTCCAGTGAAATAACAGGACTTAACATATCTTCATCGTTCTTTGTTATTTCGATTTTGTTTTTATCAATTTGTTTTTCATTACTTTCAATATTCTTATACTCTTCATCAATTGCATTCTCAATCTCGGCGATTTTCTCATATTTAAGTTTAATCAATAACCCAATCCTGTCAGAGTTTTGTCGCGCTCTCATTACAAAATCAAAGACAACTCCGAAGACGATGTAAGTGACAAAACCTGCGAATATCACCACCCAGAAATTGATATCTTTTATTGCTGTTTCAAGAGTGTAATCCTCTGACAAGAGAGTCTGATTGACCGATTCAATGCCTTCTGTAATTTTGTACGCTATGAACCCATCAAATACGAACGCTACCATAAATAATAGCATTACTTTCAGATAATTGATAATTGATTTGTTTTCAAAAAATTTATGAATAAGGTATCCAAGGGCCAGGAATATGAAAGGCATCAGGAGAATGAATAATAGCTCCCCAAATCCGTCATTGAGTGCTTTGATGAAGGTTTTTGGATCAAGCATTGCTTCTCTTAGATTGACACCAGGTACATATATTCTGAAAAATGCAGAATAAGAAGCTGAGCTATAAAAAACTATAAGATAAAAAGTCAATAAAACCAGAATAGTCGTTCCTATATAATAACTTGTTCTGTCGATTTTTTCACCCAGGTATGCTTGCGGATTGCTTTTCATATCAGCTATTGTTTCTCTTACCTGATTTCTCTGTTGCTCCAGGCATGGTATTCTTTCTGTTTTAACCTTGTGGTTAATATCAGACAGTATTTCGTTTTCTCTTCCTAGTTTTTCATTAGTATTCTTATAAGAAAGCTCTATAGACTTTATGTGTTGATTATCCTTATCCACACTTTCGGTCTGTTCTCTGTAGATGGCATTCAGATTATCGGGCAGGACAATATTGTTACCTGATCCCATTTTTGCTTTACGATATCCCTCGGCTTCATATTTAGGATAGAAACCCTCATATGAATTACCGTTTACCTTTGTATGGTTTAGTTGCTTCAAGAAAAGATTCTCCATGATTTAATGTTTATTAGGTTTACTTGTTGCGATTAGTTCTATACACTATATATCCGTATAAATAGTAAAATGTAAACCAGCGGTTGTTGAAATTTTTTCATTCCTATGAGATAATTTAAAAGTTCCCTTAAACAGATTGTCTCCAATAGGTTCCAAAAAATGATTTTCTGTTGTCAAAGGAGCTTCACCACTATTATTTTTGTGGTATAAACAGGTGCAATCAGAGACATCGGATTAAAGATGTACACGAAAGTGTAGAGGAGATATTATCTACAATCTCTTTCTCAGCTCAAACTGTAAATCTATACAAAAGGCTGTTGGAGAAGATTTTCGAAAAGGAAGACCTGGACAGAAGAGATGAGATTCAACGAGTAAAGAAAGATATTGAGAAGGCAGAAGCTCGTAAGTCCAATCTCCAGGATTTGATACTTGATGGTACTATTTCTCCATAGGATTATCAAGATATGAAGGGGAAAGTTGACAAAGACCTTGTTCTATACAAGAGTAAACTAAGCGGGCTAATGGATCAGCCTTCTCCATATAAAACTTATATATCAAAAACAGTCCCGATGTTGGAGAACCTCACTGGGTATTATAAATCGGCTGATGGTCAGACAAAAAAGAAAATCCTTGGTTGCATCTTTTCAGAAAAACTCGTTTTTGAAAGTCCTCCTTCGCTAAAGCTTCAGAGGATAATAGAAGAGTTGCAACCACCCCCTTTACGGAACCTATACAAGTTTTGTTCAAGATTACCAAGGTTTTACAAGGGTCTAAAAATAAAAAAGAGGTTGAAAATAACCTCTTGTCTACTTTGGCTCCCCAGGTAAGACTCGAACTTACGACCCACGGATTAACAGTCCGTTGCTCTAACCAACTGAGCTACTGAGGAATATGTTTTGGCCCATTCTGCCTTAGTAACCCACGGATTAATCCCGACCCGTCGGGATTGCTCTAACCAACTGAGCTACTAAGGAAGATTATTTAAAGAACATCTGTGCTTTTCGATGGCCAAAAGTAAGGGCTTTTAGTGAATTAAGCAATATCTTTAAGAAAAATATTTCTAATGAAAAAAATCCTTGGTATTGGTAATGCATTGGTCGATGTGATGACGATCTTAGATGATGACGATATTCTTCAAATGTTTTCATTACCCAAAGGCAGCATGCAACTTGTGGATAAAGAAAAGTCAGAACTGGTAAAAACCGAAACTGTAAACTTCAAAAGAAGCCTGGCTTCCGGTGGCTCAGCTGCAAATACAATTCACGGACTGGCAATGCTTGGAGCGGAAACAGCATATATAGGATCAATAGGCAGGGATGAGCTTGGCGATTTCTTTGAAAGTGACATGAAAAATGCAGGAATAAAAACCATTTTGTCACGCAGAAATTCAGCAACCGGAACGGCTGTTGCACTTATTTCCCCTGATTATGAAAGGACCTTTGCCACCCACCTTGGCGCTGCAGTGGAAATGGTAGCAACCGATCTACATCAGGCAGATTTTAAAGGGTATAATGTTCTTTATCTTGAAGGATACCAGATCTATAATAAGCCGCTTGTTGATGCTGCATGCAGGTTTGCTAAAAGTGAAAATATGAAAATCGCCCTCGACCTGGCAAGCTATAATGTTGTTGAATCCAACCTCTCTGATTTTAAAGAGATAATTGAAAAATATGTCGATATACTTTTTGCCAATGAAGATGAGGCAAGAGCTTTCACGGGACTGGAACCCGAAGGAGCATTGGATGTTATTTCAAAAACCTGCGAGGTAGCTGTTGTTAAAGTCGGCAGTGAAGGTTCCTGGATAAGAAGAGGACCGGAAGTCATTAAGATCGGAACAGCTGATGTAAATGTGATAGACACGACCGGTGCAGGAGATCTGTATGCAGCAGGATTTTTGTATGGTTATTCCATCGATAAAAACCTGGAGGTTTGCGGGCAGTATGGTTCCATTATGGCAGGAAAAGTAATTGAAATCCTCGGTGCGAGAATGGATAACAAAAAGTGGCAGGAGATAAAAGCCTTAATTGCAGAGATTGGATGATTCCCTCTTGATGTGTTTGATGAGCAGATCATTTGTGCTTTGTTCTTTCTTTGTGATATCTTGTGTTGTACTTTGTGATGATCTGCTGAAGAGTAATAAAAGCATGAATAACTTCGTTATATCCGATTACTGTTTAAAACTGTTTAAAATATTTTTGCAATGAAAAATCTGAGATTTCTTTTTGTTTTGATACTCTGGGGATTTGTGTTCAATTTTATTTCTGCCCAGACAATGGATCAGGATAACCAGATCCCTCCGGACCCGAATATAAAAATCGGCAGGCTTGACAACGGACTGACATATTATATTAAACAGAACATGAAGCCGGAACAGCGCATCGAGCTAAGGCTGGCAATAAATGCAGGTTCAATTTGCGAAACTGACGGACAGCAGGGACTTGCTCATTTTTGTGAGCATATGTGTTTCAACGGAACAAAAAACTTCCCCAGTAATAAGATGGTAAGCATGCTTGAAGAGATGGGCGTTAAGTTTGGCGCGGAACTCAATGCTTCTACAGGTTTTGACCAGACTGTCTACATGCTTAAGGTGCCTTCCGACAGCATTGTATGGATCAACAGAGGATTCCAGGTTCTTGAAGACTGGGCGCATCAGGTAAGCATGGAGGATGCCGAGATAGATAAAGAGAGGGGAGTAATAGTTGAGGAGTGGAGAATGGGCCTGGGGGCAGATGACCGGATGATGGCAAAATATGTTCCCGTAATACTTAAAGGTTCTAAATATGCAGAAAGACTTCCAATCGGGAAAATTGATGTTATAAAAAGCTTCCCGTACGATACACTGCGCACATTTTACAAATCGTGGTATCGTCCCGACCTTATGGCTGTGGTTGTTGTAGGTGACATTGACCCCGGACTTGCCGAAAAGAAGATTATGGAATATTTCGGAAGAATTCCGAAAGCTGTAAATCCCCCTCAAAGGGTTGAATTTCCAGTTCCTGCTAACAGTGAACCTCTAATCAGTGTTGTAACAGATAAAGAAGCTTCGGGTTTTGATGCTACGGTATTTTTTAAGCATCCGAAATCTGATAATGTCACATTTGGTGACTACCGGAGACAGCTGATGAGAACATTGTATACAGGAATGTTAAACAACCGACTTCAGGAGATCGGACAAAAGCCCGGGTCTCCATTCTTATATGCTGGGGCAGGATATGGTTCATTTATAGGGAGATCTGTTGATGTCTATTCATTGTCTGTGGGAGCCAAGGAAAACGAGATCGAAAACAGTATTGAAGTTGTTCTGACAGAAAATGAAAGGGTTCGTCAGTATGGTTTTACGGCAACTGAACTTGAAAGAGAGAAAAAAGACATTTTGTCCATGTATGAAAGTATGGCAAAGGAATCGGATAAAACAGAGTCCGGATCATATGCTGACGAGTATGTAAGAAACTTTCTTACCAGAGAATGTATTCCCGGGATTCAGAAAGAATTTGAAATAACAGGAGGTTTTCTTCCGGATATTACTCTTGAAGAAATAAACAATATTGGCAGGGGATGGACAACTGATGAGAATATGGTTGCCCTAATCACCGCCCAGGAAAAAGCGGAAGTGAGGGTGCCTTCAGAAGCGCAGGTCAAAGAGATTCTGGTGGAGGTAAAGGCAAAAAAGATTGAACCCTATGTTGATGCGGTATCAGACTTTCCCCTTTTAGCTGAAGCGCCTGTTGCCACTAAAGTAGTATCGAGATCAGACGACAGCAAATTCGGCTTTACGGAGCTGACCTTCGGAAATGGCGTGCGTATGATCTTAAAGCCAACCGACTTTAAAAATGATGAAATTGTCCTCTCAGCTTATAGTCCGGGTGGTACTTCACTTTATCCCGACAAAGACCTTATGTCTGCCAATCTTGCTACAACAATTATAACGCAAAGCGGGCTTGGTGAATATGATTTTACAGGATTGCAGAAGAAACTATCAGGAAATACGGCAAGGCTGAGTCCGTATATCAATGAACTCAATGAGGGTGTAAATGGTGCCTGCTCCCCTAAGGATCTTGAAACCATGCTGCAGCTTAATTATCTCTATTTTACAAAGATCCGCAGGGACGAAAGCGCTTACGATGCTTTGATATCCCGCATTCAAAACATGATAAAACCAATGAGATCCAATCCTCAGGTAATTTTCCAGGATACTTTGGCCAGGATAATTTCAATGAATTCCCCCAGGGTAATTGCAATACCATCAGAAGCACAGATTACACAGATTGATCTTGACAGGGCATTGAGTATATTCAGGGACCGCTTTGCTGACGCCAGCGATTTTACATATATAATGGCAGGTAATTTTAAGGTGGATGAGGTGATCCCGGTTCTTGAAAGTTATATTGGAGGACTGCCTTCCATAAAGAGAAAGGAGAGCTGGAAAGATGTTACTCCCGGTTTTCCGAAAGGACTACTGATCGTTGATGTTCCAAAAAACTCTGAGCCGCAGAGTTCAGTAGCCATGGTCTGGAAAGGAGATTTCAGATGGAAAGAAAAGGACCGGCTGGCCTTCACGATGTTGATGAATATACTGGCTATTAAATGCAGGGAATCGATGCGTGAGGACCAGGGCGGAGTTTATGGCGTAAGCATCAGCGGCACTACATCAAAACTTCCGAAAGCAAGATACTCGATCCAGTCCACATGGGGCTGTGATCCGGAGAATATACCGAAGTTGTCCCGGACTGTTCTGGACGAAATGGAAAAGATAATGAGGGAAGGTCCCGCTGAGACCGACCTTAACAAAGTGAAGGAGACGCTGATCCGTGAACGTGAAAGCAGGATGAAGGAGAATGGTTACTGGCTGTCAGCTTTTCAGAATCATTTCCTTATCGGCGACAAGCTGCTTACTTTCGATGAGTATAAAGCTCTGATTAATTCTTATTCGGGAACAGATATCAGGTCAGTCGCAAAGAAGTATCTGAATACAAAGAGTTATGTACAGGTAGCATTAACTCCGGCAGCCAAAACGGAAGCAAAATAAAATCAGGAAGTTCTAAAACAGGCCGTGTAACTCGGCATTGATCTTATCAATTACTTCACTCAGATGATCCTTATTATTAGGGAAGTTATAGTGATCAGCTTCAACTATAAGCACCTTCCCCAGGTCGTAGGATTCCATCCATGCCTCGTACCTTTCATTAAGCCTCTTCAGGTAATCAATGCGTATGGAGCTTTCATATTCCCTGCCCCTTTTCTGGATCTGGTTCACAAGGGTGGGAACCGATGCCCTCAGATAAAGAAGAAGATCAGGCGGCTGGATAAGTGATATCATCAGCTTAAACAGTGTAGAATAATTGTCGAAGTCCCGGGTTGACATCAGACCCATCGAATGAAGGTTTGGTGCAAAGATAAAAGCATCTTCATAAATGGTCCTGTCCTGAACAATCGTTTCATTGGATTTTCGTATCTCCAGGATCTGCCTGAAGCGGGAGTTGAGAAAGTAAATCTGCAGGTTAAAGGACCACCTCTGCATATCCTCATAAAAATCGTTCAGATAAGGGTTATCATCAATATCCTCGTAATTGGGAGTCCAACCATAATGTTTTGCAAGCAGTCCTGCAAGTGTTGTTTTACCTGATCCGATATTTCCTGCAATAGCTATATGCATAGGTGTTAAAAGTTTATTAAACAGAGCCCAAAATTACTAAAAATTGACAGAAACTCTGGTTTGTTAAAGAATAAAAAGTGCCTAAAGTGACCTAAAGTGCCTGGAGTGCCTGAAAGTTAGTTCACTTTAGTCACTTCTTATTTCGGCAATATTCCGGAGATCCTCAATGTACTCCCGTGAATTAGACAATCTCGGTACTTTATTCTGTCCTCCGAATTTGTTGTTGATCCTGAGCCATTTATTGAAAGTTCCCCTGGGCACAGCCCGGCACAGTGGCCTGCCAAGATTAAGGTCTTTATACCTTTTGGCTTCATAATCAGAATTCAGCGATTTGAGGGCGCTATCCATAATATCGATGAAGGCATTCAGATCTGCAGGCTCCTTTTCAAATTCAATAACCCATTCATGATAGCCTCTGGAATCAGTGTTCATAAAGACGGGTCCGGCAGTATATTCGGCAATAAGTGCGCCTGTCTCTTTACATGCTGATTCGAGTGCCTTGTCGGCATTGTCAATTATCACCTCCTCGCCAAAGACATTTATAAAATGTTTTGTGCGTCCGGATATCCTGAACCTGAAAGGTTTAAGGCTGGTGAAGACTATTGTGTCTCCCATCATATATCTCCATAATCCTCCATTTGTGGAAATTATTATTGCATAATTAACCCCTTCTTCAACTTCCCCAAGAGTGTAAGCAGGAGCAGTGTCTGAGTTTATCCGGCTGGCAGGTATGAATTCATAGAAGATCCCGTAATCGAGCATCAGCAGCATATCACTGCGTTCAGGATCATCCTGTATTCCAAAAAAACCCTCGGAGGCATTGTAGGTTTCCATGTAATTCATCTGGTCACCGGCAATCAGCTTTTTGTACTGATCACGGTAGGGAGTGAAACTTATGCCTCCATGGAAAAAAACTTCAAGATTGGGCCATACATCCAGAAGATTTGACTTTCCGGTATATGCAAGTATCTGTTTGATCAGGACCAGATACCATGAAGGAACACCTGAGATACTTGTAACATTTTCATTTATGGTCGTCCTTGTGATCAGGTCAAGTTTTTCCTGGAAATCTTCAAGAAGGGCAATTTTTTGTTTTGGGGTTCTGATTATCTCAACCCAGAAAGGGGCATTTTCAATCAGAATAGCCGACAGGTCTCCATATAATGAATCATTGCTGAACTGATTCATCTTATGACTTCCTCCGAGTGTAAGGCTTTTCCCTGAGAAAATACGCGTTTCAGGTCTCTGAATCGAATAGAGTATGAGAATATCCTTGCCGGCCCTGTAGTGACAATCTTCAAGAGCCTCACGACTCATTGGTATGAACTTGCTTTTTGTTGAGGTGGTTCCCGAAGATTTGGAGAACCATTTTATCTCACCGGGCCAGAGAAGATTCGCTTCTCCCCTGCGCAGCCTTTCAACATAAGGAATTATTTCCTCATAGGTCTGGACAGGAATTCTTGACTGGTATTCTTGAACTGATGATATTGAGGAGTAACTGTATCTTAAGCCCCATTCGGTTGATGCGGCCTTTGCCAGGAGCCGGTAAAGGGTTTCCTTCTGTGTTTCAAGAGGATATTTCTTGAATAGCTCTATCTGATTGATACGCTTAGCATTCAGCCAGTTAACAATAGAAGGAATAATAGCCATATAAAAACAAATTGATATTTAAAGATAGATAAAAAACTTCAGCGGAAATATAATCAGATTAACTGAATACCTCTTTCAGAACTTCGAGAGAGTTGATTTTTTTTAGTCCGGAAAGATGAAGAGAATAATATCTGAGCAGGGTATCAAGCACTTCATTTCGCATAGCCCCTTTTAAGGTTATATTACCGATATTGTCATATGAAGCAAGAAAAACCTGTGCCAGGATACCTGAAACATCAGGGTTTGCATAATTTCCATGAACAGGAGGGACCGGAACAAAGATCCCATTGCTCATATCGAAGAATGAATCATTTTCATCTTCCCTGGTCCCCGGTTCAAATCCAAGAAAACTGCTCAACCCGGCAAGAAAAGCTATATGGAAGTTGGCATAACCTTCCCTGCATCTGTCGAAATAGATTATTGATTTCTCAATGTAATCGAACAATTCCTCATGAGAACTTTCCTCTCTTAGAACCGAGGTCAGAACTTCTCCAAGGAAAATTGCAACACTGCTTTTTCTGATATCGGAATAAATATCATAGGGTGAATATGATACAGAGAATTCTTTAAGTACATTCATCTCCCTGGATTCTTTATAACTGATCTCAAGATCGAGAATGTACATAGGCTGGAACAGTATATTATGCTTTCCGGATTTCCTGCTCCTCATCCCTCTTATAAGAAAGGATTGCCTGCCGAACTTTCTGGTGTATAACCTGGCAATAATACCGGAATCGGTGTATTTTATCTGATTAAGTATTATTCCCCTGGTTTTTTCAATCATATTGAAGTGATTATTCTTCAAAATTAAGATTATTGGAACTCCAATGCTATTCTTATTTGATTTTCTTCATCTCTTCATTCGCCTGAAAAAACTCCGCGTAATTTATTATATTTACTCGTTAATCACCTTTTGAGATGGCAGTAAGTAACAATGATGAATTATTAAAAAGGATTTCGCGTCTTGTAAAGCAAAACCAGGAGCTTGAGGAGAATATCAGGAGGCTCGAGAAGTTATATGAAAAGCTGACCAGGGAGAATGAGAAGTTCAAGGCTCTTAACGAGAGGCTGTCACCTGAACTGTCAAAGGAGGTTAAGGAGGGTGAGAAGAAAGAACGGTCGCTTAAATTCAATATGGCAACTGTTTTGTTCGCTGAAATTCGCGGCTTCTCAAAACTTGTCGACGGAATGAATTCTTCAGCAGTGATGGATGAACTCGATGAAATACTTTTTGAATTTGATGCCATAGCTTCAAGGTTCCATATAGAAAAAATTAAAACTATCGGTGATACTTTCATGTGTGCAGGAGGGATCCCTGTCAAGAATATAACTAACCCCGTTGATGTAGTTATGGCAGCCATTGAGATGAGGAGTTTCCTCGAAAAATTTGAGAATAATTTAAGGGGAACAGACCGGATATGGGAGCTGAAGATTGGAATTCATACGGGCCCGGTCACTGCATCAGTATCCGGCAAAAAGAAAGTAAGCTATGATATCAAGGGAGATACGGTAAACACAGCAAGCCGTATTGAAGCAGTTTCTGATTACGGGTCTGTTCAGATCTCTGTGATGACATATGAGCTGGTTAAAGAGTTTTTCACCTGTGAGTATTTTGGCAAACTGCCTGTTAAATACAAGGGAGACCTTCAGATGTACAGGGTAAATGGACTGAAGCCGGAATTCTCGCATAATGGAGAGGGGGTTTTGCCAAATGATGCCTTCAGGATTAAATTCGGACTTATCCAGTTTACTGATATCCAGGAGATTATTCTTGACAGGCTTGAAAAGGAATTGCCTGATAACCTTTTCTATCACAATGTGAAACATACCGTTGATGTTGTAACAGAGGTCGAACTCATCGGCTGGGGAGAAGGTTGTACTGATGAGGAGATACTTCTATTGAAAACCGCAGGTTTATTTCACGATGCAGGGCATACTATTGCCTATGACAATCATGAATTCTACGGGACACAAATTGCCAGGGAGATGCTTCCGAAGTACAATTATACTCCTGAACAGATTGAAATGATATGCTCCATAATAATGGCTACCAAACTTCCTCCGGTGCCAGCCAACCTCCTTGAAAGCATAATTTGCGATTCAGATCTTGACTACCTTGGAAGAAGCGATTTCATTCCTGTTTCAAATACTCTTTATGAAGAGCTTAAGTCCCAGGGTAAAATGAAGTCTCTCAATGACTGGAATAAGCTCCAGGTCAGATTTATTTCAGGGCACCAGTATTTTACTCAGACTGCCAGGAGTCTGAGAGAGGTCAATAAACAGCTTCAGATAGAACGTATCCAGAGTCTGATAACTGATTGATTATTGTCTGATCACCAGGATTTTCGTAACAAAAGCCTCTGAGCCGTCACTGCTTGCACAGAAAATGAGATAAACTCCTGTCGCAACATGTTTGCCATTGTAAGTTTTAAGGTCCCATGTTGCCAGCCCCCCGTCAGAAATTGTTTCATAAACGAGGTTTCCGCTGATATCCGTTATTTTTATCCCTGTATCCCTGATCAGACCTGTTATTGTGACATTTCCAGTGAAATCTTCCCTCACAGGATTAGGGAAAGCATAAACACCGGCAAATTTCTCACCCCCGGTTGTAGCATTGCCCCTGTAAGACTGAATACCTTTTGAAGTACCAAACCATACATCTCCTGTTTTATTGTCAACGGCAATGCTGATGATTGAATCTGAAAAAATCGGACTGTTGTGTTCATTGAAGCTTTTTATCTGTGTAAGCCCGTCATCCGATACATAATAAGCTCCGGAACCATATGTGCCGAGCCACTTCCTGTTGGCCCCGTCAACAGATATAGTGGATACTGATTCAGATTTAAGAAGGTAGTCCGATAATCCTGAACCATCGCCTCTTGGTATTTTTATTCGGCCGGCTCTCAGATCTTCATCGAATACCCTTTCAGGATTATAGTAGATCAACGGTCCCTGGTTGGTTCCTATCCAGATATTCCCGTCAAGTTCTTCAGCAATAGAATAAACGAATGGAATAGGCTGGTTTTCAGTATCTTTAACTACCATTTTTTTGTACCTGTCATCCCCAAATGCCTCTGGTGTTTTGTTGTCGTCGAAGATAAAAAGTCCGTGTCCTTCGGGGAGTATGATCCATTTATGTCCGGTTTTTGTAATTATCAGGTCACCGATAACAGGAGCATTTATTGTGAGAGGATTAACTATCCAGTTGCCATCTGGCTTAAGGACCTTTATGCTGCCAGGGACACCTGTTTGTGTTAACCAGAGATTTTTGGCCTTATCTATTGCCAGACCGCAGATCCTGACATAGGGCTGCCCGGGGATACTTGTCTGAAGGGGTGAATTTGAATCATTGTATTGGTTTATAAGATGGTTATCCCTGTATTCGAGCAGACCTCCGCCCCATGTTGATACGAACATATGATTCTCATCATCGGGATGAGCAAGTGATCTTAAGGCATCATTTGCGTTGCTGCCCGTCAGACCTTTCCAGTTATTGTCCTTATAAATTGAAACCTGGTATGGATTCCCGAGATTATTCCATGTATCGTCAGTACCCCCTCCACAGATAATTGTTTCGCCATTGAGTGATGAGATGTGAAACGCATTATTTGAAACAGGCCCGGGGAGGTTTAATATCGAAAATTCACTCATATTTTCACCTTTAACAAGGCCCTGATTAATGTCTGCTATCCAGATATCTCCGTTTTCGGCAATTGACTGTGAAATATCTGGCAGGGCAAAACCATAATTACTGATGATCTTTTTCAGGGTTCCGCCGGTATCATAATATCTTGCTGATGAACCTGCTGAGACTGTGAACCCACCAATTCCGGGATCAATGGATGAAGTATAGACTCCGGGCATAA
Organism: uncultured Bacteroidales bacterium; assembly: GCA_963782945.1. GTDB lineage: Bacteria > Bacteroidota > Bacteroidia > Bacteroidales > VadinHA17 > LD21. The sequence continues at coordinate 115,546 of CAWALO010000001.1, read as the reverse complement.
AGGAGAACAGGGCTGTTGTTTCACCCACGATGAACAGGGAATCGCCATCGGAGACAGGGTCAGATTTATTTGCATACAGACTATTGCCGGAAAATGTAACCGCTGTATATCTGCCACCGGCATCGGGAAGAGAATTGATGCGGCTCCAGTTTCCGAAGTAGGAGAGGCCCTCATCGGACCGGCCGGCAAAGAATAGTCCTGTTTCTGTTGCAGCATAGATATTATCAGTTCCAAAACAGATATCCGATACAGCATTGTATCCGGATGCCGGACCTGGTTTCCAGGTGTCATAGATCTCCTTTTTAATGATATCAATTACAACAATCCCGAAACTGCAAGCCAGGTATGCATATTTGCCATTGGTTCTTATCCTTTTGATAACCTTATTCCCCGGGATATATTTGTTGTAAATATCGGGGATATTGAAAATTGAATTGTTTATATAGAGGTCAACGTTTGTGCTGGTATAGCCAATCACCAGGGCGTCAGTTTCTTCCGACCATCCAATTGCGCTTATCCCGGTTTCGGATAGCCCGTTGACCTTAGACATTTTCTTAAGCTCGGCGAACTCCTTATTATAAACCACAATTGACGAACCTGTTGAGACAAATACCTCTTTTGTACTTACTGCAAGACTCCTGGCTGTATTATAACTAAGGTGGTCTGACCATGACCCGACAGGTGTTTGACCGTATAAATTCAGAGCAAACGATAAAAACAGGATTATCGGAATCTTCCTCATCGGGAAAAAAAGTTAGATGTTCTCTTTATTGCCTGAAAGAGCATGCTGATTTAAAAACTCTTTTAATTTTTTGAAAGCGATTGCTCTGTGTGAGATTTTATTCTTCTCAGTTAATGTCATCTGGGCAAATGTCAGCTTTTTCCCGTCAGGGATAAAAACAGGATCGTAGCCAAATCCTTCAGCTCCCCTCTTTTCATCAATTATCGTACCTGTTATTATCCCCTCGAAAAGATACTCATGGCTTTCAAGAATAAGAGCTATTACTGTTCTGAACCTGGCTTTTCTGTTCTCAATTCCTTTAAGCATTGTCAGAACTTTGGCGATATTTGCAGATGAATCTTTACTTTCACCCGCAAATCTTGCTGAGTGGACACCAGGCTGACCGTTCAATGCCTCAATTTCCAATCCTGTATCATCCGCAAAGACATCCAGACCGGTGGCATTGTAAACATACCTTGCCTTGAACAGGGCATTCCCCTCAATAAGAGGTTCATCTTCTGGTATATCTTCGAGAATGTTAATTTCTTCCAGACTGAGAAGAGTTATCTTATTATCAAGGATATGACTAATCTCTTTTACCTTATGTTTATTATTGGATGCAAACACTAACTTCATAAACCGGATGTTCATTCAGCTACAAAAGTACTAAAAATGGGCTTTCCTTTTGACCTAACTGTTTTATGTGCTACATTTGGATTAATAAAAAGCTGGATAAAGGGTTATGGCTTATTTCATACGGTTGAATCTCGTTTACTGGATAATTTCCTATCTGATAATTCTTGCTCTATTTATTTTTCTGAGGTGGCGCTATATACGAAAGCTTAATCTTCTTGAACAGCTTATTAATAAGAAAAATGAGGAGCTGATAGCTGAAAAACAAAAAAGAGAGGCCTTGCTTGGGAATGTACTTCCTAAAAGTTCAGCTAATGAGATTGTTGTTAAGGGCAAGGCTGATAAGATCAAATATAATTTTGTTACAGTATTGTTTTCAGATATTCAGGGTTTCACAAAGATTGCAGAGGAGATGAACCCGGAATTATTAATTGATGAGCTTGACAAATTCTTTTTCTATTTTGACTCAGTTGTTGAAAAATACGGTATTGAAAAAATTAAAACAATAGGAGATGCCTATATGTGTGCCGGGGGTATTCCTGAAAAAAACAGGACGAATCCGGTTGAGGTAATACTTGCCGCTCTTGAAATGAAGGCATATATGACCAGGCTAAAGCTTGGTCCTGAACTTGAAGGGATGAAATTCTGGGATATCAGGATTGGGATACATACCGGGACAGTTGTTGCAGGAGTTATCGGACAGAAAAAGCTGTCATTTGATATCTGGGGCGATACAGTTAATACTGCCAGCAGGATGGAATCATCAGGAGAGGCTGGAAAAATTAATATTTCAGGCACTACATATGAATTCATAAAAGAATTTTTCGAGTGTGAGTACCGTGGGAAGATGCCTGTTAAGTACAAAGGAGAAATTGAAATGTATTTTGTGAAGGGAATCATTCCTGAATTATGTGATGAAAACGGTGGTCCAAACAGAAAATTTATCGTGAGGATGCAAATAATAAAATTACAGGATATTGAAGAGATGATAACTAAAATGTTTGATGATGAAGCTCCCCCTGATCTCTATTTCCACAATTCTTCTCTTGTAAGGAGTATAAATACCCAGGTTGATTTGATTTCCAACGCTGAAAAACTTCCGGAAGAGGAATTTGTAAACCTGAAGCTTGCTTCACTTTTCCTGCTGACAGGTTTCATCACCGATTACGAAAAACCTATGGAAGAATCCATTCGCCTTCTGAATGAGGTATTGCCTAAGTATGGTTTCACGAAGGAAAACAGAGATATTGTAACCAGGCTTATCAAAAACTCATTTACTGATAACCCTGAGAACCTCCCTGATTATATTCTGAATGATGCAAGATATGATTACCTCGGACGGGTTGATTATATTAAACATACGGATAAACTGCTGAGAGAATTATCAGCCTATGGTAAAAATCCCGATAGGGAAAAATGGATTGAGATTCAGAAGAAACATCTGTTGGATCACAAGTTTTTGACAAATAGTGCAAGTCTTCTCAGGAGTGTTACCGTGGAAGATCAGATTGCAGCGCTTGAGGCTTCTGTTGAATAATCCAATTTCTGATAAATAAAGTACTTAAAATTTGTTTTAAAAATGTACTTTTACCAATTATTTTAATTGTAATTGTTATGGAACTGCTTGACTGGAAGAATCTCCCTTTTGGGTATGTGAAAACTGATTTTAATGTACGGTGTATTTATAAGGACGGAAAGTGGGGGAAAATAGAAGTCTCATCTTCTGAATATATTGATATTCATATTGCTGCCACAGGTCTTCATTATGGGCAGGAAGCATTTGAGGGGCTTAAGGCGTATATGGGAAAAGATGGAAAAGTAAGATTATTCCGCTGGGAGGAAAATGCTAAAAGGATGATTTCGTCAGCTGAGGGGATTAAGATGCCTGCTTTTCCGGCTGAAATGTTCCGCGAAGCTATTTTTAAAGTAATACAGCTTAACAGGAAATTTATACCTCCATATGGATCCGGAGCTTCTCTGTATGTAAGGCCTTTGATGTTTGGCAGCGGAGCAGAGGTTGGTGTTAAGCCATCGACTGAGTATACATTCATTGTTTTTGTGACACCTGTAGGGCCCTATTTCAAGGGAGGCATTAAACCAGTGAATATGCTGATATGCAGGGATTTTGACAGGGCAGCCCCCCTGGGAACGGGGATTTTCAAAGTGGGAGGCAACTATGCAGCAAGCATGAGAGCAGTTATTGCGGCCAGGGACGGTGGTTATGCCAGCACAATCTTCCTCGATGCCAAAGAAAAGAAATATATTGATGAATGCGGACCTGCAAATTTCTTTGGGATAAAGGATAATACCTATATTACACCAAAATCAGAATCAATCCTGAATTCCATTACAAACATGAGCCTTATTGATATTGCCAGGGATTTGGGGATGAAAACAGAAAGGCGCCAGGTACCGGTTGATGAACTTTCCACATTTGTTGAAGCGGGAGCCTGCGGAACGGCAGCAGTTATCAGTCCGATAGCAAAAATAGTCGATCCTGATAAGAATATGATCTATGAATATTGCAAGGATGGCCAGCCGGGTAAAGATTCCTTAAAGCTCTACAATAAGCTTGTTTCAATCCAGTATGGGGATGAGCCTGATACTCATGGATGGCTGACAGTTGTTGACTAATTAACTGAAGAGTGTTTATTGATTAAAAACCTGCTGAGATTGAAGAATAGCGGAACAGGATTATCCAAGACAAGGTTGAGGAGCTCATATCTGACACTGGTTGTGAGCGTTTCTCTGGTATTATTCCTGCTTGGTGTTCTGGGCCTCGTGCTGATTAATGCAAAGGAGCTGTCAGACTATTTTCGCGAAAGCCTTTCCTTTTCAGTGATGCTCAGTGATGAGGCAAAAGAGGCGGATATAAGGATGCTCCAGAAGGATCTTGATGGAAAACTATATGTTAAGTCTACAGAATATGTTTCCAAAGAGGAAGCAGCAGCAAAAATGAAAGAGGAGCTGGGGGAGGACTTCATTAATTTCCTTGGGGATAATCCTCTGCCACCATCCATAGATGTCTACCTCTATGCAAATTATACTAGTCCCGACAGTGTTGCAAAAATAGAAAAGTACGTTTTGGAATACCCCTTTGTAAAAGAGGTGTATTACCAGGAATCCCTGCTCTTTCTGATAAATGAGAATGTCAGAAAGATCAGTTTTTTCCTGATGATAATAAGTTCTTTTCTTTTCCTGATAGCATTGACAATTATCAACAATACAATCAGATTATCTGTTTATTCAAAACGCTTTCTTATAAGGACAATGCAGATTGTGGGAGCCACACGTGCTTTTATCAGAAGGCCGTTTCTTGTTCAGAGTGCCTTTCATGGACTGATGGCAGCACTGCTTGCAATGGGATTGCTTATGGGGCTGCTTTACCTTATTGAAAAAGAATTCCTCATGATGTTTACCTTTGAGAGCACAAATCTGCTGATTCTGCTGGGGATATCTTTAATAATAACCGGGGTTATGATAAATATAATTTCTACATTTTTTTCAGTGAACAGGTATCTGAGTATATCTGAGGACGAACTTTATTATTGAAATATTATGAGCAACAAGAACGAGAATAAGGAAAAATTAAATTTTGCCCTGGGCAGAGAGAATTATAAACTGCTGGCCATCGGATTCGTTATTATAATAATTGGCTTTTTGCTGATGCTTGGTGGCAAATCAGACAGTCCGGATAAATTCAGTGAGAATATTTTCAGTTTCCGCAGGATAACCCTTGCTCCAATAGTGGTTCTTTCCGGATTTATCTTCGAGATTTGGGCAATTATGAAAAAGCCCGGAAATACCGGTAAAGAATAACAGTGCCTCAAATCTACCCCTTCAAACTTATTCAGGCTGGTATTTATTTGCAATTTTTACCGGTCTTAATGTGATGTTTTGTAAATAGTAATTTGATATTTTATATTGATGAACATATTTGAAGCAATTATTCTCGGACTTATTCAGGGACTTACAGAATTTTTACCAGTAAGCAGTTCAGGCCATCTGGAACTGGGTAAATATCTTTTCGGAATTGATCCGGAGGCAAATTTCTATTTCTCGATAGCTGTTCACGGCGCTACAGTGCTAAGTACGATTCTCGTGCTGTGGAAAGAGATCGCAGAGTTGACAAAGGGTCTGTTCAGGTTTAAACTGAATGAGGAGACACTCTATGTTGCAAAGATTTTTATCTCAATGATTCCAACTGCGATTGCAGGTTTCTTTCTTAAAGAAATTGCTGAAAATTATTTTACAGGTAATATGATTGCACTTGGAATTCAGTTTTTGATTTCTGCTATCCTCCTCTTAATGACATTTGTTATCAGGCCCAAAGAAAGACCGATAGGTTTTGTTGATTCTTTTATAATAGGTATCGCGCAGGCTTTTGCAATTCTTCCGGCTATCTCCCGTTCAGGGGCAACAATTGCAACAGGTATGATGCTTGGGAACAAAAAGTCAGAGATAGCTAAGTTTTCTTTCCTTATGGTCCTGATTCCTGTGATTGGGGCAAACTTTCTCGAACTGAAATCGGGAGATATTACCACCGAGGGAACTTCTTTTATGATAATATTGACAGGTTTCATTACAGCATTTGTTTCAGGATATTTTGCTTGCAAATGGATGATAAAATTTGTTATGAAAGGAAACCTTGTCTGGTTTGCTGTTTATTGTATTATTGTCGGGATCTTTTCAGTTTTACTCGGAATGAATGTTATCTGATAAGCCAACAGTTTTTGAAGAGGGACAGGTCCTTCTGTTCAATAAACCACTTTACTGGACTTCATTTGATCTGGTAAATAAGGTCAGGATAATCATCAGGAGTACTCTCGGTATAAAAAAAATTAAGGTTGGCCATGCAGGAACCCTCGATCCCCTGGCAAGCGGGTTAATGATAATATGCACAGGGAGAGACACAAAAAAAATTGATGAATTCCGTGATCTCGATAAGGAATATGTAGCGACTATTCATCTTGGCGCCACAACTCCGTCTTTTGACCTCGAAACCGAAACAGATAATAAATATCCGACAGAACATATAACTGAAGAGTTGGTCAGGAAAGTTCTGAATGAATTTATCGGAGAGCAGATGCAAGTCCCGCCGATATTCTCAGCAAAACTGATTGAAGGGAAAAGAGCATATGAATATGCCCGCAAAGGCATTGAGAAAACGCTTGAAGCAGTTCCAGTTTATTTCAGAGAAATCGAGTTGCTATCCCTTGACCTTCCTGAGATAAAAATCAGAGTTGTTTGCAGTAAAGGAACCTATATCCGTTCTTTTGCGCGTGATGCCGGTCTCGCTCTTGGCAGCGGAGGATATTTATCGGCTCTCGAAAGAACTGCAATCGGCTCTTTTCATGTTAGCAATGCGTATGATATTGAAAATTTTCAGGAATTTGTAGTGCAAATGAAAAAAGGATGATTTACACTTTTATTGACCTTGCTGACTATCTGTCTGTCCAGTTAAACATTTTAGGGCCTGATGTGTTTTCTTACGAATGTGATTTCAGGAGTTATTAATGCTACATGAAAAATTATTTTCAAATAAAGCCTGTTATATTGAAACAAAATGGATTTTATTACGTATAAAGGAATTCGTTAAATAAAAATGGTTATTAATTTATTATGAAATTATCACAATTCAGGTATACTCTGCCACAGGAACTTATTGCTCTCTATCCTTCTGAAAACAGGGATGAATCGAGGTTGTTGGTTGTCAACAGAAAAACGGGAGCACTCGAACATAAAATATTTAAAGATATAATTGAGTATTTTCAGGAGAACGATGTTCTGGTATTTAATAATACGAAAGTATTTCCCGCCAGATTATATGGGAACAAGGAAAAGACCGGTGCTGAGATTGAGGTATTCCTGTTAAGGGAATTAAACCGGGAACAGCGCCTCTGGGATGTTTTGGTCGATCCTGCCAGGAAAATAAGAATCGGAAATAAACTGTATTTTGGTGAGGATGACCTTCTGGTTGCTGAAGTAATAGACAATACAACTTCCCGTGGAAGGACTCTCAGGTTTCTTTTTGACGGCACATATGAAGAGTTCAAGCAGACTTTGTACAGTCTGGGCGAAACTCCGCTGCCGAAATTTATCAACCGACCTGTTGAACCTGAAGATAATGAGAGGTATCAGACAATTTTTGCAAAGCATGAAGGTGCAGTTGCAGCACCTACAGCCGGCCTGCATTTCAGCAGGGAATTGCTGAAAAAGCTTGAGATCATTGGAACTGAGTTTGCAGAAATAACCCTTCATGTCGGCCTTGGTAATTTCAGAAGTGTTGATGTCGAGGACCTGACAAAACATAAAGTTGATTCCGAAAGAATCAGGATCACTGATGAGTCGGTAGAAATAGTTAACAGGGCAAAAGATAACAAGTACAGGATCTGTGCAGTGGGGACTACAGTTGTAAGGACGCTTGAGAGCTCAGTATCAACTGACGGTTATCTGAAGCCTTTCGATGGCTGGACAAATAAATTTATCTTTCCTCCATATGACTTTAAAGTGCCCGATATGATGATAAGTAACTTTCATCTTCCGTTTTCAACCCTGCTTATGATGGTATCGGCCTTTGCAGGGTATGATCTGCTGTTCGATGCATACAAAGTAGCTGTCAAGGAGAAGTACAGGTTTGGCACCTATGGAGATGCAATGCTGATTATCTAAAGAATTTCCTTGGTTATCCGGAAGACAGGAGCACTTTCAGGTACTCCTGCTAAACTGTTGCTATAATTGGTCACTGAAATTATAATTCGCAAACAGGCATCATGTCTGTTGCATTGACCTTACTATGGTTAATTTCTTATCGATATTCGTTAATAACTAACCCCGTTTTCGCATTAAAATATTTCTATCTTTAGAATATTATTAAAAAGTGCAGTAAATGCAACCATAAATATTAATTGTTGGTCTTGAAATAAGTTTAATACCGGTACCGTTTTTATTTGACAGAACGGGTATAAAATATAAAGACAAATGATGATCGGCTTTAAAAAAAAATGTTAAAGCCGGACGGTTTTTTTTATTATACTGAACCTGAGAGTTTGATTTCTGAAATAGCTGATATCGTTCTCTGTTTAAAATCGTTTTCAGCCAGACTGAAATGGCGGAGCTTTTGGATAATCCTGCTGGCTGCCTTCTACTGGTTTTCTGGTGCTGACCTGACAGCACAAACTGGTCCAGGGGGTGTCGGCAATACATCTAATAACCTCCTGTGGCTTAAAGCCGATGAAGGAACCTCAACTACGATAGATGGCAATCGTGTTTCTTCATGGCTCGATCAGTCAGGAAACGCGATGAATGCAACACAAGCGGTTGTAAACCGTCAGCCGAAATATGTTGCCAGCGGTTCCAATGGCAAACCTTCTATACTTTTAAATAATGTTGTGGATGGTATTTTTGATTATTTCAATCTTCCCTCAGGGTTCAGTGATTTTACAGCCGGATTATCTGCTTTTGTTGTTGTAAAACCAAATTCAACAGTTGCCTGGTCAAATTTCTTTAACCTTGGCGGAGGAGCGCCCGCTTCCAATGATGCGATTGCTTTTTCCCGTGAAGATAACACTGCAAATATCTGGTATCAGGTGGTTGCAAACGGGGCAAGCAGTAACATAACAAGAGCCTCTATCAGTAATGGATTTTATCAGATTCTGGCCGTCAGACAGGATCCCGGTGTTCCCCCGGCTACATCCTCTGTCCGGCTTTATAAAAATAATAACATCCTTGCCGGATCATCTCTTGTTAATATTCCCCGAAATGTTTTACGAAATGATAATTATATAGGTCATGACAGCTGGAATTTTGGTGATACCGATGCCGAAATTGCAGAGATAATAATTTATAACAATTTAATAAACAATGCCCAGCGGATTATTATTGCTAATTATTTAAGTTCAAAATATAATATAGCGATTTTTAATCCATCTGACAGATATTCGTATGATGCAGCTTATGGTAATGATGTTGCAGGGGTAGGGAGGGATGATGCAACAAATATGCATGTTAGCGCAACATCGGCAAGAATTCTTAATGTCTCAAATCCAAATAGTCTTGATCTTAACGGAGATTATCTTCTTTTCGGGCATAATAATGGTTCTGTCTCCTCGTGGGTATCCGCAGGAACACCAACTGATGTCCTTAATTTGAGTTACCTGAGGGTTGCAAGGGAATGGAGGGTTGATAAAACAAATGATGTAGGAACTGTTACATTAACAGGTGACTTTTCATCTCTTCCAGCCTTATCGGCAGGATATACAATTCGGGCTTTGCTTATAGACAGTGATGGAGATTTTACTTCGGGAGCAGTCGCCTATCCATTGACAGATATTGGTTCAAATAAATACCAGGTAAATAATGTAACCCTGAATGATGGTGATTATCTGACATATGCAATTTACAAGATCAATAATGATGATCCATGTTCAGCCCAAACATTGAATGTTTCGTCTGCCTGTTCCTTTCAGCTGTTTTCAAATGAAGGGGCCTCCGGCTCAGCCGTTGCCGATCCGGGTAATTGCGATGGCAGCGGAGGCAGCGGATATACAGGCGGAGACGTATGGTTTAAGGTTGTTGTTCCAGCTTCTGGGAAAATGATTATAAATACCGACACTGAATCCTCCTCAGCATCCAACCTGGAATGGGCTTTCCGCATTGGAATAGCTGTTTACAGCGGTCCATGCGGAGGGCTAACAAAAATTAATTGTCAGATTTCTCCGCTGACGGTTGTGCCTCCTGATAATGTTAATTTGTCAATTTCTGGCAGAACTCCAGGGGAAACACTTTACATCAGGATGTGGGAATGGACAAATAATGATAATGGCAAATTCAATATTTGCATTTATGACGATTGTGCTGAACCACCGGTAATTACCGGATCGATACCCCCCACTTCAATTGAGGGCTGCGGAGTAGGCAACACCCCTCCTGCGGTTAATACCGTAGCAGCTCTTGAGGCTCTTGGATTAAGTATCTCTGACGGATGTACTCCTGATCCTGCCCTTATCGTAACTCACACTGATTCAAACGTCAGTCCCTGCCCTGTTGTCGTTACACGCCGGTATATAGTTACAGATGCCAGCCTCAGCAGCAGCACCTACGACCAGATTATCACAATTGATGATACCCAGCCACCGGTAGTGACAGGCTCATTATCCCCGGCAATTGTTGAAGGGTGTAATGTGGGTGCAACTCCGGCCGCCGCGACAACAGTCGCTGCACTCGAAGCACTGGCCGGAGGCATAACAATCAATGATGCATGTACTCCTGATGCCTCTCTTACAGTCAGCCATACAGATGCTTTGCCAACCGGCACTTGTCCAATAGTTATTACAAGAACATATACTGTAACTGATGCCTGCCTCAATTCAGTAAATATTATACATACCATCAATGTTGATGATACCCAGGCACCCTTAGTCACAGGTACATTAACCCCAACAACAGTTGAAGGGTGTAGTGCTGGTGCAGCTCCGGCAGCTGTAACCACTGTGGCAGCTCTTGAAGCACTTGCAGGGGGTATAACCATAACTGATGCATGCACTCCTGATGCCACACTGACGGTAACCCATACAGATGCCACAGCCGGCACCTGTCCAAGTATCATTACCAGAACATATACCGTAACAGATGGCTGCAGCAATTCTGTAAATATCATTCATACTATTACCATTGATGATACCCAGTCACCGGTAGTAAGCGGTTCATTATCTGCAACAAATATTGAAGGGTGTTCTGTGGGTGCAGCCCCGGCAGCTGTAACAACAGTGGCAGCACTCGAAGCTCTTGCCGGAAGTATAACAATAACAGATGCATGCATTCCTGATGGCTCGCTTACAGTCAGCCATTCAGATGCCACCACCGGCACCTGTCCGAGTGTCATTACCAGAACATATACCGTAACAGATGGCTGCAGCAATTCTGTAAATATTATACATACCATCAATATTGACGATACTCAGGTGCCGGTTGTCACAGGCTCCTTAACCCCGGCAACAGTTGAAGGTTGCAACATAGGTGCAGCACCAGCAGCTGTGACAACAGTGGCAGCACTCGAAGCTCTTGCAGGGGGTATAACCATAACTGATGCATGCACTCCTGATGCCACACTGACGGTAACCCATACAGATGCCACAGCCGGCACCTGTCCCAGTGTCATTACCAGAACTTATACCGTAACAGATGGCTGCAGCAATTCTGTAAATATCATTCATACTATTACCATTGATGATACCCAGGCTCCGGTTGTTACAGGCTCCTTAACTCCTGCAACAGTTGAAGGTTGCAACATAGGTGCAGCCCCGGCAGCTGTGACAACAGTGGCAGCTCTTGAAGCTCTTGCAGGGGGGATAACTATTACTGATGCGTGTACTCCTGATGGCTCACTTACTGTCAGCCATACAGAAGCACCTCCAACCGGCATTTGTCCTATAATTCTGACAAGAACATATACTGTAACTGATGGCTGCAGCAATTCAGTAAATATTATACATACCATCATTATTGACGATACTCAGGTGCCGGTTGTCACAGGCTCATTAACCCCGGCAACAGTTGAAGGGTGTAGTGCCGGTGCAGCTCCGGCAGCAGTAACCACTGTGGCAGCTCTTGAAGCACTTGCGGGAGGAATAACGATAAATGATGGATGCACGCTGACGTACATACGATGCAACAGCCGGCACTGTCCTACAGTGATCACCAGAACATATACTGTAACTGATGCCTGCAGCAATTCTGTAAATATTGTTCATACAATTAATGTTGATGATACACAATCTCCAGTTGTTACAGGCTCATTATCTGCAACAACAGTTGAACTGTGATATAGCGGCTCCGGCAGCTGTAACTACAGTGGAGCACTCGAACTCTCTGGTTGATGCTTTAATGACTGTCAGCCATACTGATGCCACAGCCGGCACCTGTCCGACAGTTATCACAAGAACATATACCGTAACTGATGCCTGCACAAATTCTGTAAATATTATTCATACAATCACCGTGGATGATACCCAGGCACCTGTAGTAACGGGCACATTATCTGTAACAAATGTAGAAGGGTGTAATGCCGGTGCAGCTCCGGCAGCTGCAACTACAGTGGGAGCACTCGAAGCCCTTGCCGGCAGTATAACCATAACAGATGCATGCACCCCCGATGCCTCACTGACAGTAAGCCATTCAGATGCCATAGCCGGCACCTGTCCTACAGTAATCACAAGGACATATACGGTGACTGATGCCTGCCTTAATTCTGTGAATATCATTCATACAATCAATGTTGATGACACCCAGGCACCAGTAGTTACCGGCTCATTATCTGTAACAAATGTTGAAGGCTGTAATGCTGGTGCAGCTCCGGCAGCTGCAACCACAGTGGCAGCACTTGAGGCTCTTGCCGGGGGTATAACAATTACCGATGCATGTATCCCTGATGCCTCACTGACAGTCACCCATACCAATACATCAGCCGGCACTTGTCCGATAGTTATCACCAGGACATACACGGTGACTGATGCCTGCCTCAATTCTGTGAATATCATTCATACAATCAATGTTGATGATACCCAGGCACCGTTAGTGACAGGCTCATTAAACCCAACTACAGTTGAAGGCTGCGATATAAGTGCAGCTCCGGCTGCTGTGACAACAGTAGCAGCACTTGAAGCTCTTGCCGGAAGTATTACCATAACAGATGCATGCACTCCTGATGCCTCACTGACAGTCAGCCATACGGATGCTGAAGCCGGACTATGTCCTACTGTGATCACCAGGACATATACAATAACTGATGCCTGCACCAATTCTGTAAATATTATTCATACTATCAATGTTGATGACACCCAGGCGCCGACATGGACCACTGCAGTTAACTTCCTGGACAGGACAGTACAGTGCAGCGATGCGGCAGGCATAGCAGCAGCCCAGGCACTGTTCCCGGTAGCAACGGATAACTGTGATGCCGATGTAACTAATATTGTTAAGACAGCAGGAGCCTTTGTTGCAGGGTCATGCCCCGAGGCCGGGACCTATACCAATACCTGGACCGTCACGGATGCCTGCGGTAATGTAAGTGCAGCGTACTCGCAGGTTATCACTATCATCGACACCCAGGCGCCGACATGGACCACGGCAGTGAGCTTCCTTAACAGGACAGTACAGTGCAGTGATGCAGCTGGTATTGCAGCAGCCCAGGCACTGTTCCCGGCAGCAACGGATAACTGTGATACCGATGTAACTAATATTGTTAAGACAGCAGGAGCCTTTGTCGCAGGCTACATGCCCCGAGGCCGGTACCTATACCAATAGCTGGACCGTCACGGATGCCTGCGGAAATGTAAGTGCAGCATACTCGCAGGTTATCACTATCATCGACACCCAGGCGCCGACATGGACCACTGCAGTTAACTTCCTTAACAGGACAGTACAGTGCAGCGATGCCGCAGGTATTGCAGCAGCCCAGGCACTGTTCCCGGCAGCAACGGATAACTGTGATACCGATGTAACTAATATTGTTAAGACAGCAGGAGCCTTTGTTGCAGGGTCATGCCCCGAGGCCGGGACCTATACCAATACCTGGACCGTCACGGATGCATGCGGTAATGTAAGTGCAGCGTACTCGCAGGTTATCACTATCATAGACACCCAGGCGCCGACATGGACCACGGCAGCGAGCTTCCTTAACAGGACAGTACAGTGCAGCGATGCAGCTGGTATTGCAGCAGCCCAGGCACTGTTCCCGGCAGCAACGGATAACTGTGATACCGATGTAACTAATATTGTTAAGACAGCAGGAGCCTTTGTTGCAGGGTCATGCCCTGAGGCCGGTACCTATACCAATACCTGGACCGTGACGGATGCCTGCGGCAATGTAAGTGCAGCATACTCGCAGGTTATCACTATCATCGACACCCAGGCGCCGACATGGACCACGGCAGTTAACTTCCTTAACAGGACAGTACAGTGCAGTGATGCAGCTGGTATTGCAGCAGCCCAGGCGCTGTTCCCGGCAGCAACGGATAACTGTGATACCGATGTAACTAATATTGTTAAGACAGCAGGAGCCTTTGTTGCAGGGTCATGCCCTGAGGCCGGGACCTATACCAATACCTGGACCGTCACGGATGCATGCGGTAATGTAAGTGCAGCGTACTCGCAGGTTATCACTATCATCGACACCCAGGCCCCGACATGGACCACTGCAGTTAACTTCCTTAACAGGACAGTACAGTGCAGTGATGCCGCAGGTATTGCAGCAGCCCAGGCCCTGTTCCCGGCAGCAACGGATAACTGTGATACCGATGTAACTAATATTGTTAAGACAGCAGGAGCCTTTGTTGCAGGACATGCCCCGAGGCCGGTACCTATACCAATACCTGGACCGTCACGGATGCATGCGGTAATGTAAGTGCAGCATACTCGCAGGTTATCACTATCATCGACACCCAGGCCCCGACATGGACCACTGCAGTTAACTTCCTTAACAGGACAGTACAGTGCAGTGATGCAGCTGGTATTGCAGCAGCCCAGGCGCTGTTCCCGGCAGCAACGGATAACTGTGATACCGATGTAACTAATATTGTTAAGACAGCAGGAGCCTTTGTTGCAGGGTCATGCCCCGAGGCCGGGACCTATACCAATACCTGGACCGTCACGGATGCATGCGGTAATGTAAGTGCAGCATACTCGCAGGTTATCACTATCATCGACACCCAGGCGCCGACATGGACCACTGCAGTTAACTTCCTTGACAGGACAGTACAGTGCAGTGATGCCGCAGGTATTGCAGCAGCCCAGGCCTTGTTCCCGGCAGCCTCGGATAACTGTGATACCGATGTAACTAATATTGTTAAGACAGCAGGAGCCTTTGTTGCAGGGTCATGCCCTGAGGCCGGGACCTATACCAATACCTGGACAGTGACGGATGCCTGTGGTAATGTAAGTGCAGCGTACACACAGGTTATCACTATCATCGACACCCAGGCGCCGACATGGACCACTGCAGTTAACTTCCTTGACAGGACAGTACAGTGCAGTGATGCCGCAGGTATTGCAGCAGCCCAGGCCTTGTTCCCGACAGCCTCGGATAACTGTGATACCGATGTAACTAATATTGTTAAGACAGCAGGAGCCTTTGTTGCAGGGTCATGCCCCGAGGCCGGTACCTATACCAATACCTGGACCGTCACGGATGCCTGCGGTAATGTAAGTGCAGCGTACTCGCAGGTTATCACTATCATCGACACCCAGGCGCCGACATGGACCACGGCAGTGAACTTCCTTAACAGGACAGTACAGTGCAGCGATGCCGCAGGCATAGCAGCAGCCCAGGCACTGTTCCCGGCAGCCACGGATAACTGTGATACCGATGTAACTAATATTGTTAAGACAGCAGGAGCCTTTGTTGCAGGCTCATGCCCTGAGGCCGGGACCTATACCAATACCTGGACCGTCACGGATGCCTGCGGTAATGTAAGTGCAGCGTACTCGCAGGTTATCACTATCATCGACACCCAGGCCCCGACATGGACCACGGCAGTTAACTTCCTTAACAGGACAGTACAGTGCAGTGATGCAGCTGGTATTGCAGCAGCCCAGGCACTGTTCCCGGCAGCAACGGATAACTGTGATACCGATGTAACTAATATTGTTAAGACAGCAGGAGCCTTTGTTGCAGGGTCATGCCCTGAGGCCGGTACCTATACCAATACCTGGACCGTCACGGATGCCTGCGGTAATGTAAGTGCAGCATACACGCAGGTTATCACTATCATCGACACCCAGGCGCCGACATGGACCACGGCAGTTAACTTCCTTAACAGGACAGTACAGTGCAGTGATGCGGCAGGTATAGCAGCAGCCCAGGCACTGTTCCCGGCAGCAACGGATAACTGTGATACCGATGTGACTAATATTGTTAAGACAGCAGGAGCCTTTGTTGCAGGGTCATGCCCTGAGGCCGGTACCTATACCAATACCTGGACCGTCACGGATGCCTGCGGTAATGTAAGTGCAGCGTACTCGCAGGTTATCACTATCATCGACACCCAGGCGCCGACATGGACCACTGCAGTTAACTTCCTTAACAGGACAGTACAGTGCAGTGATGCAGCTGGTATTGCAGCAGCCCAGGCGCTGTTCCCGGCAGCAACGGATAACTGTGATGCCGATGTAACTAATATTGTTAAGACAGCAGGAGCCTTTGTTGCAGGGTCATGCCCCGAGGCCGGGACCTATACCAATACCTGGACCGTCACGGATGCATGCGGTAATGTAAGTGCAGCATACTCGCAGGTTATCACTATCATCGACACCCAGGCGCCGACATGGACCACTGCAGTTAACTTCCTTAACAGGACAGTACAGTGCAGTGATGCAGCTGGTATTGCAGCAGCCCAGGCGCTGTTCCCGGCAGCAACGGATAACTGTGATACCGATGTAACTAATATTGTTAAGACAGCAGGAGCCTTTGTCGCAGGCACATGTCCCGAGGCAGGAACATATACCAACAGCTGGACCGTCACGGATGCCTGCGGAAACGTAAGTGCAGCGTACTCGCAGGTTATCACTATCATCGACACCCAGGCCCCGACCTGGACCACGGCAGCGAGCTTCCTTAACAGGACAGTACAGTGCAGCGATGCAGCTGGTATTGCAGCAGCCCAGGCACTGTTCCCGGCAGCCTCGGATAACTGTGATGCCGATGTAACTAATATTGTTAAGACAGCAGGAGCCTTTGTTGCAGGGTCATGCCCTGAGGCCGGGACCTATACCAATACCTGGACAGTGACGGATGCCTGCGGCAATGTAAGTGCAGCATACACTCAGGTTATCACTATCATCGACACCCAGGCCCCGACATGGACCACGGCAGTTAACTTCCTTAACAGGACAGTACAGTGCAGCGATGCGGCAGGCATAGCAGCAGCCCAGGCACTGTTTCCGGCAGCAACGGATAACTGTGATACCGATGTGACTAATATTGTTAAGACAGCAGGAGCCTTTGTTGCAGGGTCATGCCCTGAGGCCGGGACCTATACCAATACCTGGACAGTGACGGATGCCTGCGGTAATGTAAGTGCAGCGTACTCGCAGGTTATCACTATCATAGACACCCAGGCGCCGACATGGACCACTGCAGTTAACTTCCTTAACAGGACAGTACAGTGCAGTGATGCCGCAGGTATTGCAGCAGCCCAGGCCTTGTTCCCCACAGCCACGGATAACTGTGATACCGATGTAACTAATATTGTTAAGGTAGCCGGAGCCTTTGTTGCAGGGTCATGCCCTGAGGCCGGGACCTATACCAATACCTGGACAGTGACGGATGCCTGCGGTAATGTAAGTGCAGCATACACGCAGGTTATCACTATCATCGACACCCAGGCCCCGACATGGACCACTGCAGTTAACTTCCTTAACAGGACAGTACAGTGCAGTGATGCCGCAGGTATTGCAGCAGCCCAGGCCTTGTTCCCCACAGCCTCGGATAACTGTGATGCCGATGTGACTAATATTGTTAAGACAGCAGGAGCCTTTGTTGCAGGCCATGCCCTGAGGCCGGTACCTATACCAATACCTGGACAGTGACGGATGCCTGCGGTAATGTAAGTGCAGCATACTCGCAGGTTATCACTATCATAGACACCCAGGCGCCGACATGGACCACTGCAGTTAACTTCCTTAACAGGACAGTACAGTGCAGTGATGCAGCTGGTATTGCAGCAGCCCAGGCGCTGTTCCCGGCAGCAACGGATAACTGTGATACCGATGTAACTAATATTGTTAAGACAGCAGGAGCCTTTGTTGCAGGGTCATGCCCTGAGGCCGGGACCTATACCAATACCTGGACAGTGACGGATGCCTGCGGTAATGTAAGTGCAGCGTACACACAGGTTATCACTATCATCGACACCCAGGCGCCGACATGGACCACTGCAGTTAACTTCCTTAACAGGACAGTACAGTGCAGCGATGCGGCAGGCATAGCAGCAGCCCAGGCACTGTTTCCGGCAGCAACGGATAACTGTGATACCGATGTGACTAATATTGTTAAGACAGCAGGAGCCTTTGTTGCAGGCTCATGCCCCGAGGCCGGGACCTATACCAATACCTGGACAGTGACGGATGCCTGCGGTAATGTAAGTGCAGCGTACACACAGGTTATCACTATCATAGACACCCAGGCGCCCACGTTTACACGTCCTCCTGATGATGTTATTTGCAGAAACGCAGATTGCAGTTTCGACACAAGCCCGGGAATTACAGGTGATGTGATTGATGAAAATGATAATTGCTCAACCAATCTGAACGCAACTTATTTGGATGATGCTTCAGGCGCTGCTGATTGTGATAAAGCAGGGATTATATTGAGGACATGGTCCCTTATAGATCACTGTGGAAATGTCGCGGCTAACCAGATCCAGATTATTCGTGTAAATCCTTTACCAAGTATCTCGGTATTGCAGAGTGATGCAATTTTATGTTATACAGGAGGGAGCGTTAATTTTGATATAAACACTTCAAATACGGTAGTCCCAGGAAGTCAGTGGCGTTATGATGTAGAAATTACATATCCATCTGATGTAACGGGTATTCATGGAGGTCCGGATGGAACAGTTATAATTACTGACCTTACAGCTACCGGGATAGCCTCTTTTACGGATGATCTTTCCAATAATGGAGACAATGTAAAGACAGTTATTTATAGATTTATCCCGCATATCCTTCCTGGGGATGGTGGAGCAGAATGCGGGAACGGCGTTCCTATAATTCGTACAGTTGAGATTAATCCGCAACCTAAGGTAACAGTCAATACTGACCAGGTCATATGTTATGACGGCGATGCAATAATTGAGATCAGTACTGCCAATACATCAGTCAGCAGCGGAGGTCAGTGGCGTTACGATGTATCACCGGTAACCTACCCGGTAGGTGTCACAGGTGACTGGGCGGCAGGACTTACCGATCAGACAGCGACCGGCATAGCAGCACTGACAGACAACCTTGTAAATAACACAAGTGATGTACAGACAATTATTTACACATTCACTCCTCATATACGACCGGGTGACGGAGGCGCAGAGTGTACTGCCGGAGTGCCTGTAACAGTTACTGTAAATATCAACCCGCGTCCGCGGATTGCAGTTACTACTGATGCAGAATTATGTTATGATAATCCTGCGGTGTTTGATGTCACCAGGCTAAACATTGTCCATTCCGGTTCTACCTGGTATTACGATGTATCACCGGTACTCTACCCGGCAGGAGTAACAGGTGACTGGTCATCAGGTCTTACCGATCAGACAGCAACCGGGATAGCAGCACTGACAGATAATCTTGTCAATACCACAAATAATGTACAGACGGTTATTTACACATTCACTCCTCATATAAGACCGGGCGACGGAGGTGCTGAGTGTACTGCCGGAGTACCTTTTACAGTTACAGTAAATATCAACCCGCAACCACGCATAACAGTTAACAGTGACACAGAATTGTGTTATGATGATCCTGCCATTTTTGATATCACCAATCCCAATACGGTCCATACCGGAGCGACCTGGTATTATGACGTGTCACCGGTAGTTTATCCTGCAGGAGTAACAGGCGACTGGTCAGCAGGTTTCACAGACCTGACAGTAACAGGTATAGCAGCCCTGACAGATAATCTTCTCAATAGCACGAGTGATGTACAGACGGTTATTTACACATTTACTCCACATATCAGACCTGGTGACGGTGGAGCAGAGTGCATTGACGGAGTGCCTGTAACAGTTACAGTGAATATCAATCCACAACCGCGGATTGATGTTGTCACAGATCAGGAGTTATGTTATGATAATCCTGCCAGGTTTGATGTCACCAATCTGAATACTGTCAATACAGGTGCTATATGGTATTATGATGTGTCACCGGTAGTTTACCCGGCAGGAGTTACGGGCGACTGGGCATCAGGACTTACAGATCAGACAGCTGCAGGGATTGCAGCACTGACGGATAACCTTGTCAATACCACGAATGATGTACAGACAGTTATTTACACATTCACTCCTCATATCAGACCGGGTGACGGAGGAGCAGAGTGTACTGACGGAGTGCCTGTAACGGTTACTGTAAATATCAACCCTCGTCCACGGATTGCAGTTATCACGGATACAGAGTTATGTTATGATGATCCTGCCATTTTTGATATCACCAATCCCAACACTGTCAATACAGGGGCGACCTGGTATTATGACGTCTCACCGGTACTCTACCCGGCAGGCGTCACAGGCGAATGGTCAGCAGGTTTCACTGACCTGACAGTTACCGGCATAGCAGCACTGACAGATAACCTTGTCAATAACACGAGTGATGTACAGACGGTTATTTACACTTTCACCCCTCATATAAGACCGGGTGATGGAGGAGCGGAGTGCCCTGACGGAGAGGCTGTAATAGTTACTGTAAATATCAACCCGCGTCCGCGGATTTCAGTTATCACGGATGCAGAGTTATGCTATGATAATCCTGCCAGGTTTGATGTGACCAATATAAACACTGTCCATACCGGGGCGATCTGGTATTATGATATATCACCTGTGATCTACCCGGCAGGTGTTACAGGCGACTGGGCGGCAGGACTTACCGATCAGACAGCGACCGGCATAGCAGCACTGACAGACAACCTTGTAAATAACACAAGTGATGTACAGACAATTATTTACACATTCACTCCTCATATACGACCGGGTGACGGAGGCGCAGAGTGTACTGCCGGAGTGCCTGTAACAGTTACTGTAAATATCAACCCGCGTCCGCGGATTGCAGTTACTACTGATGCAGAATTATGTTATGATAATCCTGCGGTGTTTGATGTCACCAGGCTAAACATTGTCCATTCCGGTTCTACCTGGTATTACGATGTATCACCGGTACTCTACCCGGCAGGAGTAACAGGTGACTGGTCATCAGGTCTTACCGATCAGACAGCAACCGGGATAGCAGCACTGACAGATAATCTTGTCAATACCACAAATAATGTACAGACGGTTATTTACACATTCACTCCTCATATAAGACCGGGCGACGGAGGTGCTGAGTGTACTGCCGGAGTACCTTTTACAGTTACAGTAAATATCAACCCGCAACCACGCATAACAGTTAACAGTGACACAGAATTGTGTTATGATGATCCTGCCATTTTTGATATCACCAATCCCAATACGGTCCATACCGGAGCGACCTGGTATTATGACGTGTCACCGGTAGTTTATCCTGCAGGAGTAACAGGCGACTGGTCAGCAGGTTTCACAGACCTGACAGTAACAGGTATAGCAGCCCTGACAGATAATCTTCTCAATAGCACGAGTGATGTACAGACGGTTATTTACACATTTACTCCACATATCAGACCTGGTGACGGTGGAGCAGAGTGCATTGACGGAGTGCCTGTAACGGTTACTGTAAATATCAATCCTCGTCCGCGGATTGCAGTTGTCACAGATTCAGAGCTATGTTATGATAATCCTGCCAGGTTTGATGTCACCAATCTGAACACTGTCAATACAGGGGCGATATGGTATTACGATGTATCACCGGTAGTTTACCCGGCAGGAGTAACAGGCGACTGGTCATCAGGTCTTACCGATCAGACAGCGACTGGTATAGCAGCACTGACAGATAACCTTGTCAATAACACAAATGATGTACAGACGGTTATTTACACATTCACCCCTCATATCAGACCGGGTGACGGAGGAACGGAGTGCATTGACGGAGTACCTGTAACGGTTACGGTAAATATCAACCCCCGTCCGCGGATTGCAGTTAACACTGATACAGAGTTATGTTATGATGATCCTGCCATCTTTGATATCACCAATCCCAACACTGTCAATACAGGGGCGACCTGGTATTATGACGTTTCACCGGTACTTTACCCGGCAGGCGTCACAGGCGACTGGGCAGCAGGTTTCACTGACCTTACAGTAACTGGTATAGCAGCGCTGACAGATAACCTTGTCAATAACACGAGTGATGTACAGACAGTTGTTTACACATTCACTCCACATATAAGGCCGGGCGACGGAGCAGCAGAGTGTACTTCCGGAGTCCCTGAAATAGTTACTGTAAATATCAACCCGCGTCCGCGGATTTCAGTTATCACGGATGCAGAGTTATGCTATGATAATCCTGCCAGGTTTGATGTGACCAAGATAAACACTGTCCATACCGGGGCGACATGGTATTACGATGTATCACCTGTGATCTATCCGGCAGGAGTAACAGGCGACTGGGCAGCAGGTCTTACCGATCAGACAGCAACCGGTATAGCAGCACTGACAGATAACCTTGTCAATAATACAAATGATGTACAGACGGTTATTTACACATTCACCCCTCATATAAGACCGGGTGACGGAGGAGCAGAGTGTGCAGATGGAGTTCCTGTAACAGTTACAGTGAATATCAATCCACAACCGCAGATTGCAGTTATCACTGATACAGAGTTATGTTATGATAATCCTGCCATTTTTGAAGTCACCAATCTGAACACTGTTAATGCCGGTTCTACCTGGTATTACGATGTATCACCGGTACTCTACCCGGCAGGAGTAACGGGCGACTGGTCATCAGGTCTTACCGATCAGACAGCAACTGGGATAGCAGCACTGACAGATAACCTTGTCAATAATACAAATGATGTACAGACGGTTATTTACACATTCACACCTCATATAAGACCGGGTGACGGAGGAGCAGAATGCTACTGCCGGAGTACCTGTAACAGTACAGTAAATATCAACCCGCGTCCCACGGATAGCAGTTACCACTAATGGAGGGTTATGTTATGATGATCCTGCCACTTTTGATGTCACCAATCCCAATACTGTCCATACCGGGGCGATTTGGTATTATGATGTGTTACCGGTAATCTACCCCGCAGGAGTAACGGGCAACTGGGCAGCAGGTCTTACAGACCAGACGGCAACAGGTATAGCTGTGCTAACGGATAATCTTATCAATATAACAGATAATGTACAGACAGTAACTTACACCTTTGTTCCTCATATACGACCAGGTGACGGAGGCGCAGAGTGTACTGCCGGAGTGCCTGTTACTGTTAGCGTTACCATAAACCCGTTCCCGCGGATCGCAGTTACCTCTGACGGAGAGTTATGTTACAGTGATCCGGCGAAGTTTGATGTCACTAAGCTAAACACTGTAAATCCCGGTTCAACCTGGTATTACGATGTATCACCAGTTATCTACCCGGCAGGAGTAACAGGTGACTGGGCAGCAGGACTTACCGATCAGACAGCGACCGGGATAGCAGCACTGACAGATAACATTGTCAATAATACGAATGATGTGCAGACAGTTACTTACATATTCACACCTCGTATTTTACCAGCCGGCGGAGTCCCTTTGTGTTCAGCAGGAGTACCTGTTATAGTTATAATAAACATCAATCCACGTCCACGGATTGCAGTTATCACTGATGCAGAGTTATGTTATGATGGTCCTGCGAGATTTGATGTCAGCAATCCAAATACTGTCAGTCCGGGGGCGACCTGGTTTTACAATTTATCACCTGTAATTTATCCGGCAGGCGTCACAGGCGACTGGGCAGCAGGTCTTACTGATCAGACAGCTACCGGCATCGCAGCACTGACAGATAACCTTGTAAATAACACAAATAATGTACAGACTGTTACTTACACTTTTACGCCTCATATCAGACCTGGCGACGGAGGTCCTGAGTGCAGGGAAGGAGTGCCCATTACAGTTATAGTTAATATAAATCCACGTCCACGGATCGCAGTTATCACTGATGAAGAGTTGTGTTATGATAATCCTGCGACTTTTGGTATCACCAATCCTAATAGTGTCCATACCGGTGCGATATGGTATTACGATGTATCTCCTGTTATCTACCCGGCAGGAGTCACAGGTGACTGGGCAGCAGGTATTACTGACCTTACAGCAACAGGTACCTCAGCACTGACAGATAACCTTGTAAATAACACGAATGATGTGCAGACAGTTTTTTACACTTTTACACCTCATATAAGACCGGGCGACGGAGGAACAGAGTGCGGAGCAGGAGTAGCAGTAACTGTAACGGTACATATCAATCCTCGTCCACGGATAGACGTAGCAGCGGATGGAGACATATGTTATGATGAACCCGGAAGGTTTGATATAACCAATCTTAACACTGTAAATACCGGGGCGACATGGTATTATGATGTATCTCCGGTGATCTACCCGGTTGGAGTAACAGGAAACTGGTCAGCCGGCCTTACAAACCAGACAGCAACCGGGATTGCCGCCCTTACCGATAACCTTACAAACACATCTGATCTGGTTCAGACGGTTATCTACACTTTCATTCCGCATATAAAACCTGGTGACGGAGGAGCAGAATGCCGGAATGGTGTTCAGATTCAGGTTATTATACTAATAAATCCCAGGCCAAGAATCTATCCTGTTCCACCAAATACAATACAATGTGACAGCACACTTACAAATATAGTTTTACAGAGCCCTAACATATTCAGCAGCGGATCAATAACATTTGATCAGAGTGTAATTGGGGATGGTTCCATAACAGGGTACTCAGCAACTCCGGTAATCGGATTGCCCAATGATCATCTCATAGCAGACAGGCTTGTGAATCTGACGGATGAATACCATCCAGTTACTTACAGAATTGTACCGGTAAGTCCTACAGGATGTACGAGCGGCACTCCGGTGGATATAACTGTTACTGTGAATCCGACTCCAAGGGTTATACCGTTGAACTCAAATCTTAAACGGGATTCCTCAATATGTAACAGAGGGACTACCAGGGTAGTTCTCACTTCTCCGACAATAATGACATCAGGTTCAATAAGGTTTGATTATAATGTAAATATTACTGGTGCCGGTGTCTTAACAGGAAATACAACTCCCCAGGTGGATCGTATCCCAGGTTATGCAATAAGCTACCCATATCAGAACAGCTCTGATACACTCCAATCAGTTTATTACAATATTACTCCAAAAGTTGATAATGCTATTTGTGTACCCGGGAAAACAGTCAGCAGCGAAATAAAAGTCCATGCCACTTCTTTACAGGATTTGATAATCACAACCCCGTTAACATGTAACGGAGGATCAGATGCTGCACTGAGAGCTATATCTTCAAAGGGAGCAGGACCATATTATTTTGATTGGGTCAGGCCCGGCACGGATCATATTTTTGGTTATGGCATTACGGATCTGATAAATGTTAAGGGTGGATTATGGAATGTTACTGTCACAGATAACCTCGGTTGCTCAAATTCAATGAACCTGTTTATTGCAGGAGCTAATTTTGATTCATATCTGTATGTCGTTGATACAACTGGCTTTGGCACAACATGCCCTGGTTCGAATGACGGTGAGATCTGGATCAAGGAGAAGAATTCATCCACAGCTATTCCGCCATTTGAGTACTGGCTGGTCAGAAACGATCAGGATACGGTACACCATAACATTCTGCCGGCGACAGAGATTATTGATAAATGGTATAACCTGCTACCGGGTAATTATAAACTTTATGTAAGGGATGCAAATGGTTGTGAGAATGATCATGATAACCCGCCCGAGGTAGTTATTGCTGAACCGGATCCGATCAGGGTGCTGTTTAATGCTTCCGCTTATCCCGGAGGTTACAATGTTTCATGCAAAGGTTATAATGATGCATCAGCCTGGATTCAGACAGTAGCCGGAGGGAATGGAGGATACCGATACCAATGGTATACATTCGACGGAATCATTCCGGGAGCAGATACGCTTGACAGGCTGGATGATCTGATTGCCGGAACCTATTACCTTGAGATAACTGACAGGAAAGGCTGTACCGGAACAGACAGCATAAAGATTACTGAACCTGATGGCATGGTTCTTACAGGCTATGAGATGACAACTGCAACTGACGGAGTATTCAATATTTCCTGTAACGGAGGAAACGACGGATCAATCAAACTGACAATATCAGGAGGATCAGGTAATTATGCTTTTCTGTGGTCTGGTCCTGATTCCTTTGTAGCCACTACCAGGGATATTTCCGGATTACGGGCAGGCAGTTATATCTGTACGGTCTCAGATGTGAATGGATGTATCCTTCCTAATTTGCCGGCATTTACCCTGACTGAACCGCCACCGATCATAATAGTGCCTTCTCTTTCAGCTTCAACGGACGGAGCTTATAATATTAATTGCTTTGGAGGCACAGGTTCTGTTAGCATTAATGTTACCGGAGGGATTCCCGGCACTTATCAATACAGCTGGACCACAGAGGACGGATCCGGCATTATCGCAGGACAGAAGGATCAGGCTGCCCTTACTGCGGGCTCCTATCATCTGAATGTTACTGACCTTAATAACTGTGAAAGTCCACTTGACATTACCCTGTCACAGCCGGAGCCTTTGGGCATCAGCTTTTCAATAACTGATATTACCTGTCAGGCTGCTGCATTTGATAATGGTACTGTTGATATTACCATTACAGGTGGAGTTGCTCCGTATACTTATCTTTGGTCGAATGGAGCTGTAATTGAAGATATATCCGGATTGACAGAAGGTTATTACAGAGTTACAGTAACTGATTTAAATGGTTGTAATGTGACTGATTCTGTCAGGGTGAATCTGCCTCCTCCGCTGACATATTCAAAAACTCTGTCGGATTATAACGGATATCAGATAAGCTGCAACGGAATGACTAACGGGTTTATCCGTATAGATCCCATAACAGGAGAACCTCCATACATTTACGCATGGACCGGACCAGATGGATTTGTGGCAACCACAAAGGATATTTCAGGACTTAAGGCAGGAGTTTATATTCTGACCATTACTGACCTTAATTTCTGTACTGCCGGAGAAACAATTGAAGTTACTGAACCCGCACCACTTGGAATGACAGTCAGTTTATCATCCAGCACTGCCGGAGGTTTCAATATTAATTGTGCAGGAGCATATACAGGATCTATCGATATTGATCCTCTGAATGCTACCGGAACAGTTGATTATCTATGGTCCGACGGAATATTTGGCAAAATACGCACCGGACTGGCGGCAGGAGATTACAGAGTGATTATTTCAGATGGGAATAACTGCCATGCTGATACAAGCCTGACTCTGACTGAGCCTGATTCACTTAAAATAACTTACCAGATAACACCTCCATTCTGTTCCGATAAGCCAGAAGGACAGATTGTACTCGATGCTGTAACGGGTGGAGTGCCAGGTTATTCTTATTTATGGTCAGATAATTCAACCGGTAACAGCCTGACGGATATTCCGGCAGGCAAATACAGCGTAACTGTTTCGGATCTTAACGGGTGCTCGGTTACCAGCTCAATGAAAGTTGAGCCATTGAACGAGATCTGCCTGGAAATTCCAAATGCTATATCGCCAAACGGTGATCTGATCAACGATGTTTGGAATATAGGGCAGATTGACTTATATCCTGATGTTGAAATCGTCATATTCAACAGGTGGGGTGAAACCATATGGAAATCCGCAAGAGGATATCCAATACCGTGGGATGGCAGGAGCAACGGAAGTGAACTGCCGGTTGACTCGTACCACTACATTATTGATTTGCATGACGGATCAAAACTGATACTCGGCAATGTGACTATAGTAAGGTAATTAATAATATATCAGGATATTAGTGAGAAAGAAGGCTTACATATTATTGCTATCCCTCTTTGCCACATGTGCAAGCGGGCAGCAGTTGCCAATATACAGCCAGTATCTTTTTAACAGATTCCTTATTAACCCTGCTGTCGCAGGAAGCGATGGATATACCAGCCTGAACCTTACAGCAAGGGAACAATGGGTAGGTTATGACGGAGCACCAAGGACATTTTCATTCAGTGCCCAGACAAGAATAATTAAGAAGGGCTATAAACTGAAGTCAAATGTATTTAATAATCAGGTTTACCGTCCAAAAACCGATGGAAGGGTGGGTATAGGGGGATATGTCTTCAGTGACAGGAATGGCTTGATAATGAGGACGGGATTCCAGCTGACATATGCATATCATATGTGGGTCCGGAGCAACACCCAGTTTTCAATGGGAATGGCCTTAACAGGCTACCAGTATAAGATTGATGAAAAGGCGATAAATTTTGGAGATCCGAATGAACCATGGCTGAACAATGACCTTCGAAAAGGTATGTTTGTTCCTGATGTTACCTTTGGAATGTATCTTCTTAATTCAAAATACAGCTTTGGTATATCTGCCGAACAGCTGTTCGAAGCTTCTGCCAAATTGGGGAACTCAGCCTACCAGAATTTCAGGATCGAAAGGCACTACTATTTCTTCGGATCATATGACATCAGCAGCGGAAGCAGTAGTTTTATAGAGCCATCTTTCATCGTTAATATGTCCGAACAGCTTAAACCACAGGCTGACATGGGAGTTACATATATCTACAAACAGGATTTATGGGCAGGACTAGCTTACAGGACAAGCGGAGCCATAATTGCAAATGTGGGGGTGAAGTATCAGAATATGTATATCGGATATGCTTTTGATTTTACATTGCAGGAGATACAGAGGATTACCTATGGGACACATGAAATAACCTTTGCTGTTAAACTGGGAGATAATACCAGAAAATATCGCTGGATTGACCGTTACTGACCGGACTGTTTCCTCAAAATATAAATGACCGAACTGCTCCTCTTCCTGTAGAAAACTGATAATAATGAAAACCATATTGCACTGGTAATTCCTGAGATTAAGGGCCAGTGTGAGCCTTTATATTTTTCACTCAGGACAGAGATATAGAATACATCAAACGGAAGAACAAATTGTCTGTCAATTGTCAATCCTGATTTCCGGGCAAACTCATTGAATGTTGCAGGGTCGAAGTGCCATAAGTGCCTGGGAACATCGAAGGCTGCCCACACTTCTCTGTAGTGTTTTGCATCCAGGGAGCTGCAATTTGGCAGTGCTACAAGACAAACCCCGCCGGGTTTAAGTAATCTGATAGTATCTGATATGTACCGGTGTGGATCATGAAAATGTTCAAGAACATGCCACATTGTCACACAGTCAAAGCTGCCGGGGTCAAGCTCAGAGATCCGATCGGGTGCAATTACATCGAGACCAAAGTTTTCAGAAGAGAAATCCCTGGCTTTCACGTTGATTTCAATTCCTTTAACTGACCAGCCAGAATTTTTCATGAATGATGCAAAATGGCCTGTGCCGCTTCCGACATCCAGCAGGTTTCCCGACCTCAGCCCGGTAGTCTTTTGAATTATTTTTCTCTTCCTGAGCAGCATCACCTGCCTTATGAGATGGTAGATCTTATTAATAAGTCCTGCAGAAGTATCGGAGTGAGATATATATTCGTCGGATTCGTAAAACCTGTGAATTTCATTCTCTTCCGGATAATCCTGTGTAAATAAAAATCCGCAGGTGATACAACGCGCAATAACGAATTCCTCTTTGCTTATAAAATGATCTGTGCAGTTGAAATGAGCTGTTATCATTTCAGACGAACATAGAGGACAGTGGTCATGATGAACCATAAATTATTCAGCCTTTGATTTCGACTTAATTTGCACAATGATATAACCAGCTGTCATCAGCAGAAATAACACGGAACTAATATATGAGATCCTGGTCCCGGTTATATAAGATGATGGTTCAAAGCTGAATTTAATTTCATGATCACCTGCCGGAATTATCATCCCCCTCAGTACATAATCTGTACGGAAATAATTGCTCTCTTTCCCGTCAATGAAACTCTTCCAGCCGGCAGGGTAATATATCTCTGAAAAAACTGCAAGATTTTCACCCTTCGTTCTGCTGCTATATATTAATTCATTTGCCTTATATGATTTCAGCTCGAGCCTATCACCAATAGAAACAGGGTATGAACTGTTTTTCACCTGATCCTTGAAAAGCTTGTCAATGACAGCAACTTTTGAAGGATCAATCCTGTTAATACTCGAAAGCTCTTCATTGGCATTTTCAACTAAAACAGGAGTTTCTACAAACCATGCATTGCCAAGCGCATTCTGATTTATAAGTGGCGGCTCTTCCGGGTTGTAAATAATATATCTGGCATTAAGCATGTTAAGAGCATTTGTCTTTCCAAATACAGATTGCACCTGGTCAAGTGTTTTTGCAGCACCGCCAACAGTCTGAAAAAGGGTAATATCATGCATAAGAGAGGTGTCAATGAGTTCCTGATACCTTTTTAATTTCGCTCCGTGATATCCTCCGATAGATTTATGATGGTACGAAGTTGTAGCATCATTGAATGGTGATACAC
This sequence comes from uncultured Bacteroidales bacterium, assembly GCA_963782945.1. GTDB lineage: Bacteria > Bacteroidota > Bacteroidia > Bacteroidales > VadinHA17 > LD21. The sequence continues at coordinate 84,886 of CAWALO010000001.1, read as the reverse complement.
TAAGATTAAGCACCCGGTAATATGATGAATCCCTTAAAATATAACCATCAGCTATTGTGGGCGCCGTCATCCTGGTTTTTACCTCCTTCCTTACAAATTTATCTGAATTAAGGTAACGTTTATCCACAAGCCACAAATCAGCAACGAAGAGGAAGGCAAGCAGGGCAATAACGTATTCCTTCTTTAACTTATTATAATAAAATCCTGTAAGAGCAGCTGCACCCATAAGTATCAGCAAAAAGGATCTCAATGCATCTCCTCTTAACAACATTTTCCTGTCTGCTACCAGCGCAGCGGAGAGCCATTGAGGTAAATTTGCCTGTTTTTCAGAAGGTGACAGGAAAGAACCGGCCAGTCCCGGCAGAATAACTAACAGAAGGGTGAAGCCTCCAGTTATGCCAAATGCAATTTTAATGCCTTTCAGTACATCTTTTCTTTCTGTAGTCCCATTAAATATATCCCGCAGGGCGAGCATACCCAGGAGTGGAATGCAGAATTCTGCAATTACCAGTATCATTGTTACTGCCCTGAATTTATTGTACCCCGGGAAAAAATCAAGAAAAATGTTGGTGAGAGGCATGAAGTTCTTCCCCCAGGCCAGCATAACAGACAAAATGGTAGCTGCAAGAAGCCACCATTTTTCAGGCCCTTTAATTATTATTAGTCCCAGAATGAACAGGAAGAATACAACAGCTCCCACATAAACAGAACCGTCGACCCATGGTTGTGAGCCCCAGTACATCTGAAACTGCTTGATATATTGCCCTGCATTGTTTTTTCTCAATGCTTTTACAGTCTCTGAATTGCTGTCGAATGGCTGGCATGCTCCGCCCCTGAAATCAGGCACTAAGAGGGTAAGCGTTTCATCTATACCATAACTCCACTGAGTTATATAATCCTTATCCAGACCATTTGTCTTTTGTGAATCGTTTGTCACAAGATCTGATTTTCCCCTTGAGGAATACTTCCCATATTCATATGTAGTGTATAAAGAATTGAAGTTCATACCGACTGAGAGGAGTAAAGGTATTATGAGGATCAGAGAGCTTTTTATGAATTGCCGGATCTCTTTGTTCCTGACAGAGAAAATGAATTCGGCAATTATAAATACCAGAATGCATATAAATGAATAGTAAGTTATCTGAGGATGATTGGCAATTATTTCAAGTGTGAGAAATAGGGTGGTTATTATAGCTCCTTTTATTGCATTATGCCGGTAGGTGTAATATATGCCGCCTATCATTGGAGCCATGTAAGCAATAGCCAGAGCTTTTGTATTATGCCCCGCAGCGAGTATAAAGAAAGAGTATGTAGAAAATCCGAAAGCCAGTGCACCTGCTATTGCAAGCCAGGCATCCGCTTTAAAGAGGAGAAGCAATATGTAAAATCCCAGCATGGACATGAAAATTATTGATGCCGGATGCTTCAGAAATGACAGTAATGAATTGGCATATTTTACAATGTTCCCCTTATAGAGCACTGAGATCAGGTAAGCCGGCATTCCACTGAACATTGAGTTGGTCCAGAGCGGCTCTTCCCCATATTTTGCCCTGAAATCACTTATCTCTTTTGCAGAGTTAAATGCAACAGTCCCGTCATTTGTATTAAGAACCTTTCCTTCAAGAACAGGATAGAAATAAATGACAGAAAGAGTCATGAAAATTACAACTGCCACTACATGAGGGATAGCCAGTTTGAACCAATTTTTCATTTGCATGGAATGATAGTTATGATTAGTTATAGAACAGGCACAAAAGTATGCAAATATCTGTAAAAAAAGTGCCCGGGATTGGTATCTTTGCATGACAATTGACTGGAATTTAAACTTATCATGAAGAAAAGCTTATCAATTATTACAGTTAACCGTAATAATGACACTGGTTTGAAAAAAACAATAGACAGTGTGATTTCACAGACTTACAATGACTTTGAATTCATAATTATTGACGGAGGCTCAACAGATTCCAGTTCCGAGATGATAAGAGAAAAAAGCAGCTATTTAAGTTATTGGGTAAGCGAGCCTGATAATGGAACCTATCATGCCATGAACAAGGGAATCAGAGTTTCTGAAGGGGATTACTGTCTTTTCCTGAATTCCGGGGATTATCTTTTAGACGATAAAGTCCTTGAAAGGCTCTTCAGTCGCGAAATAAATGCAGATATTGTATCCGGTGATGTTCTCAAGATAAGGCCTAATAATAAGTTCAGGAGAGTAAGTTCACATGAAAGCATCTCGCTGCATAAACTATGCATCCATAGCCTGCCGCATCAGGCTTCATTTATAAGGAGGAGCATGTTCGATGAAATCGGGTATTATAATGAAAATTACAGGATAGCATCAGACTGGGAATTTTTCCTGAAAGCCCTTGTGATATTTGAAAAGAGCTATCAGCATATATCTATGGACATTAGTTATTTCAGGATAGGAGGGGTTAGCAGCAGCAGGGAGAATTTTGATCTGGCATACCAGGAATCCAGGGAAATCCTTAGAGATCTCTTTCCGAAGTTGGCAGATGATCTTATGGATTATCGTTATTTTTACAATTCTAACTTCGGGCAGATTATCAGCCTTCTTAAAAAGAAGCAGAATCTTTATAAATTTATTGAGTATTCATGCGGATTGCTCTTAACGGGCAAAAAGAGAATTGCAGGGAAATAGATTAAACCATGCTTAATAAAGTAAGGGAAATTGGGACAAATACCATTTATTACGGACTTGGTAATATTCTTAACAAATCGCTAGGTCTGTTCCTTATTCCCATATATGCCAGGAAGATTCCAATAGAACAATATGGTGTTCTTGCCATATTGGAACTTACAATATTGTTACTACTTGCTTTATTGAATTTTGGGATTACTTCCGGACATGAACGTTTCTTTTTCCTCGAGAAGGAGAAAAATGAATATAGTAAATTCTTGTTTAATAATGTTTTGGGTTTGTTTTTGATTTCATTAATATCTCTTACGATTGTATTTTTATTCAGACCCTGGTTGTCAGTGCTTTTATGGGGGAATATGGATTATGCCTACCTTCTTTTCCTGGTTGTACTTATTACGTTTATTGAGATCAATAACATCATTCCTTTTCAGATTCTGCAATATGAAGGCAGACCATTGACTTATATTATTACCAATTTTATCAGACTCCTGATTAGTGTCGGTGCGACTATTTATTTTGTCATTTCAAGGAATCTTGGAATTGAAGGTATCCTTTATGGGCGTCTTGTTGGTTCAGGTTTAACGATGTTATTCCAATTTTTCAGTGTTATTATACCAAAAGTTTTAATCAAAATTGATTTAAGTAAGGTATTCATGACAATGCGCTATGGGCTTCCATTTACTGTCTCACTGATCGGATATCTCATATTTGCATCGAGCGATCGATATATGCTTAACTGGCTTACAGATGAACGTCAAACAGGGATGTATGGTTTCGGATATAAGATATCCAACCTTGTCATGCTGTTGGTTCAATCAATAGGCATTGGTTATCTGCCTTCAATGTACAAGCAGGAAAAACAAGAAGATAACATTCGGTTTTACAGAAAAATGTTATTCTACTATTCATTTATAATGGCGTATGCTATTCTTACCTTTTTGTTTTTTTACAAAATACTTCTTTGGCCGCTTGTCCAGAATAAGGAATACTGGAATGGCTTAGTGGTTGTTCCTGTATTGTCAGTTGCCTTTCTAATTCTAGGGATGAACAATTTTGTTAATATTGGTCTGACATTGAAAAATAAAACCAGATACTACATTATTCCAACATTCGTCGCCGCCATAATCAATATCGGCCTTAATTTTATTTTCATAAGACGGTTTGGATTTATAGGAGCAGCCTGGTCAGCATTGATCTCGCAGGCAATAAATACACTGCTGATTACCGTTATTGCCAATAGATTCATGTCAATCGGGTTCGAATGGAAAAAAATTTTCACTGTATTGATTATCGCTTCAATCTTTTTTATTGCAGGCATACAGATCGATGCTGACCATAAAGTCCTGATTGCTGTGATCAGGATCGTGTTGCTTCTCCTTTTCCCATTGGTACTTTATAAACTTAATTTGTTTGAATCCATCGAAATACTTCGATTAAAGGAAGGAATATTAAAATTGAAGCATCGGATTTTTTAATTTCCTTTTAAGAAATAGAGATTATTATTAATGTAACAATTGCATTGAATGATTCTGAAAAACGAAATACTGAAGATTATACGGTCAATTACCAATCCAATTGGATACGATATAGTAAAATATAAAACATCTCACCCTGCCCATATTGTTCTTGGTCATTTGAATATTAATTATATTAAAACAGTTTTGGATGTGGGGGCCAATGCAGGTCAATACAGTTACGAACTTCGTAAAGCGGGTTACAAAGGCCGCATCATTTCCTTTGAACCAGTAAGTGAAGCCTATCAGAGACTCCTGGCGAATGCCGGAAAAGATAGTAATTGGCAAACATTTAACTTTGCCCTGGGTGATACAAATGGGAGAACATCTATTAATGTATCCGGACATTCTCCCAGCAGCTCACTTTTACCAATGACCGGTTTACATAATGATGCCGCCCCCGGTTCAGAATATATGAGTAAGGAGGAGATTGAAATAAGGACCCTCGATGCAATTTTTGATACTTTGAGGCTCACCGGTGAAAATATTTTCCTGAAAGTTGATACCCAGGGATATGAGAAAAAAGTCCTGGATGGTGCAGTCAATTCTTTATCCGGAATATCAGGAATTCAGCTTGAATTATCCGCAGCTGAACTATACGAGGGGGAAGAAAACTATTATTCATTATGCCGTTTTCTGGAAGAGAGGAATTTTCATCTTGTAAGAGTCATTCCAGGTTTCTCAAATAAGAAAACCGGCGAAATGTTACAGTTTGATGCCATATTTTTCAGAAAATGATCTGAGTGGGAAAGCCTTGGAGAATCATTTTACGATGGACAAGTTAAATGCAATAACAGATAGAAGAGACCAGGAAGGAATGCCTGTTTTGCTTTATTGCTATTTGTCATCTTCCTCATTTGTAGTACAGGATATCGAATCACTTCAGGAATCATTTGCAGTAAAATTATTTCATTTTGAACCTTCTCCTAAATTATTGCTTCCGGTTTCTTTCTTGAAACAACTGTTTTTTCTGCTTGTGCATATTCATTCAGCATCAATATTAATGTGCCAGTTTTCAGGATATCACTCAATGCTGCCTGTAGTTTTTTCCAGAATATTTCATAGAGTATCTGTTATCATCGTTGGTGGTACCGATTGTGTGTCAATGCCATCAATAAACTACGGCAATCTCCGTAAACCACTCCTCCGCTGGTTTACCCTGAAGAGCCTTAAATACTCATCACATATAATCTCTCCAGGGAAATCACTTATTGAATGTGACTATACCTACACAGATGCTGACTATCCTAAGCAAGGTTTCCGGTATTTCGACAACTCAATCAAAACAGATGTCACCGTTATTTATAATGGGATAGATACATCACAATTTAAACCTGGTGCAAATTCCGGAAGAAAAAAGAGGACTTTCCTGACAGTCTGTAACAGCCTTGATAAACGCAACTTTGTTTTGAAGGGAATTGACCTCTTTACCCGGATGGCAATACAATTTCCTGATTGCCAGTTCACAATAATTGGGAGAGCTGTTCCGGACTTTCATTTTGAAAAGCCAGCAAATGTTACTCACATTGATTTTATAGAACATGCTACTCTCCCGGCAATAATGGCTGAATTTACATTCTATTGTCAGCTTTCAATGTCTGAGGGATTCGGGGTAGCTTTGGCAGAGGCTATGGCATGTGGTTGTGTACCAATAGTCAGCAGGGTGGGAATTATGGATTTTATTGTTGGAAATGCAGGATTTGTTTTGAAAAAACGTGATGCACAGCTCTGCTGAAATTATTAATAGAAGAGGCGTTGAGTGCAGATACTCACTCCCTTGCTTCCCTGGCGAGAGAGAGGATCATTGAAAAATTCAGCAATAACAGCCGAAAATCTGACCTGCTGAAGCTGCTTGATAAGTTCAATAAAGGAAATATGAGATGATACAGACTTTCTACAGGATTATCTATAACGGAAGAATTAATTTTGTTCTCAGGAATATTAACAGATTATTATTTCCCCTGCTGCCATGGAAAATAAAAATTCCGCCATCGGGAGTAATGAACGCTGAAGGGTACATCCGGCAAGTTTCTAAAGATTAAAACCAACCAGACCAACTATTTAACTTACCTGATCTTCTGGCATGGAGGTTATCATCGGTTTGAATACACCGATATTTTCATCAGACTTATTAAAAAGGTTAATACATTTTATGATATCGGGGCAAATATCGGATATTATTCGCTTCTGGCTGCGATGGAAAATGACACAATCAGAATTGTTGGTTTTGAACCGGCAGCCGGTCCACTGTTTTATTTCAAAGAGAATGTCAGAATCAACGCCTTTAATAATATAAAGGTGGAGCCAATTGCCCTTTCGCATAAAATTGGTGAAATAGAGTTTTATGAGATAAGGAACAACAAATACAAATACCTGGAACATAATTTAGGCGGAGAAAGTAATACAGGCAGCAAAACCACAGGAAGAAATTTTATCCGGAACAAAGTGAAGACTTCAACTCTTGATACTTATGTGCGGTTAGCCGGAGAAACAAACATAGATCTGATAAAGATGGATACAGAGGGTACTGAAAATCTGATACTGGCAAGCTCTGATTTTGTATTAAAGGAGATGAAGCCAATTATAATCTGCGAAACTATATTTAATACAATTGAAACGGACCTGCAAAGAATAATGCTTTCATATGGTTATGAATTCTATAACCATACACCTGCCGGATTAAAAAAGGTTGAAACAATCTTAAGAGATGAAGATAACGGGGTAAGCAACTGTTTTTTTGTTCACCCTGACAAATCTTATCTCATTGAAGAATTTGTACTGAAATAAGTCCTAATGATTTAACTAAACTTTGCATAGATATCACCCCAGAGATTTTTGTCTTTTAGTGAATCCAGTTTTTGGTATAATTCGTCAGATGTTATCCAGGTTGGGAAGACCAGTTTCATTGTTTCACCGATTGAACAATTAAAAGTCACAGGCCCTAACGATAAGAGGTGATTTATACATTGAGTTGCATCCTCAAAGAATTCTCTTGTAAATTCAAATGATATATATGGAATTGGTTTTGTTAATCCTTTTAATACTGTTAACTCAAATCCTTCAACATCTATTTTGCAGAATAGAGGCATTCCATACTGCTCTATCAGGGCATCCAGGGTGGTTGTAGGGACCTTTTGAGTTTTTGTCCATTTATACTGCTGTGAGAATCTTCCTTCATTCTTCCATTTGTCAGACATAGTTGAAAGAATTGGTGCCTCTTCACATACATCCAGCATTGCATACCCTTCATTATCGGACAATGCTTTAGGAACTATGATAATATTTTTATTGTTACGGAACAGCTTGTTAAGATGATGAATGCAAGCCTGCTGAGGTTCAACGCAAATTATTTTAGCTCCAAGTTCCAGAAAAAGCTCTGCTCTGTTCCCAATATTTGACCCTATATCAAAGCATAAATCACCTTTTCGTATGAATTGAGAATATAAGCGAATTGAATTTCTATGATGTTTAAAGTTCCAGTACGGTTTAATTATGAAATCTTTTAAACGCTTTACGCCTTCCCCGGGAGAAGTGTTATTAATTAAATTTGGAAACTTGATATTCAGATTTTTCATTATTACTACGCTAAATCCCAAACCTTATTAAACCAATAAATTGCATGATTAAATTAAAACTCAGGATTAATTTATACCTATGAAGTAAAAATTATTTTTTATCCGGATAAAGAGATTAATTTTAGATTAATGCTTTGATAATTAGTAAGGGGGCAAATTTAATTTTTTTTAGTATTGTATTGCTACAGTGAGGTTTTTATTTTCAAAAAGAATAAACTCATTTCCCCACTGCTGTCTGCTACCTCCCCTGGTTGTAAAAAAGATAATTCAGGATTTTTTCTATTCTTTTAAGCACCGAACTGAAAAACCGGAACTCTTATTGACATTCAGACGACCCAGGCTGCTATATCTGTAGTCAACTCCTCTGTCCCAGGCAATGGTAGGACTATCTTCTGTTGCACTCCACCAGATGGCAAAATTTCCAATGCTGCCAAACATACTTACATTAGCGTCAAGGACGCCTCCTGGCAGAGCTGTAAACCCGGATGCGTTTCTTTTATCAGCATAATCAGTATTACCGGCCGCACCTTCTGTTCCATAAAAATTCCAACCTGTACTGGAGGCTAAAGCTTTAGCATATTTATTACCGGTTGTTGAACCATCATAATTATAACCATTGTCCTGGAGATACATTTCTAAGGTAGTCCACTCAGCATCACTCGGTACACGCCATCCTGCCGGACAAAGATTTCGGCTGTCAGCAACTGAATACCAGTTATATAAGGCACCATAGATTGTCTGATAGCTGGCTGCATCATTATTGTACCAGCAGTATGCTCCCGTGGTTAAAGTTGACCATACAGCGCCGTCTGTTTCAGTTAATAATGGGTCTCCATTGCTGTACTTCGTTGTTTTAAGATTTTCAGCCATCCAGCATTGGGTACCTATTGTCAACTGTATTGTATACATTTCCATCAATATCCGTTACGGTTCCGCAATCGGAGATTATAATCGCTGTAATATTCAGAGTAGTATATAAGCTGTTTCCGCAGCTGTTCTCAGAACGTACACTTATGTTGCCTCCGGCAGTTCCAAAATCAACTATAATGCCTGTTGTTCCCTGGCCGGAAACGATGGTTGCCCCTGCCGGGATAGTCCAGGTATAACCTGTTGCGTCTGTTACTGATGTAATGGAATAGGCTACCCCGGTGGAATTTGGAACAATGTTTGTATTACCAATGATTGCGCCCGGCGCTGCCGGTAAATTGCATACAGTGTTAAATGTGACTTCATTACCATAGAAAGTACCTGAGCTGTTGGTGGCGTACGCCCTTACGTAATAGGTGATCCCCGGTGTCAAAGCAGTGATCTCACTTGTAAAGATTCCATTACCTGTACCATCAATGGTTATATTATCTGCTATGGTCGGGCCGGTGGTGGTACCCCAGCAGACTCCTCGTCCGGTAACGTCTGACCCGCCATCCGATGTTATATTACCACCGCTAACTGCTGTGGTTGAAGTTATTGAAGATATGGGTGTTGTTATTAATGAGGGTAATACAGACGTTGTGTTTATAACATACTGGTTCCCATAACCGGTTCCGACACTATTGGTTGCATAAGCCCTTACATAATAAGTAGATCCTGCAGCCAATCCCGAAAACGTGCTGATGAAACTACCAGTTCCTGTTCCTTCAATAGTTTTAAGGTCAGAGATTAATGGATTTTTATTAGTGCTCAGACAAATTCCTCTCGAAAGGACTGAAGCTCCTCCTGCAGAAAAAACCAATCCCCCGCTGGTGAATGAAGTAGAAGTTATATCCGTAACATTGATAGTTACCAGAGAAGGTATCTCTTCCGGTAATACTTTCTTACAGGCAATCTGAATGGCGAAAATTATTCCAAAAAGTATAACCAGGTAAATTGCAGCTATATTTTTATAATCCCTGTAATGGGTTATCAAAAGCATAAATACATGATTCAAAATTAGTTAATAATGTTTTTTTCTATGATCTTTAGGTTCATCGTATGTCCGGCAGGTTTCTCTTCTGTAATTTTTATAACCTCTTTTTTCTTTGCCGAATAAGTAGGCAACCGAGATGCTTATAACTTTAAATTTTTGTTCTTTGAGGGGAGGATTCAAGGTGGAAAGTGATTTTAACCCCATATAATACAGAGAGGTGATCTGAATTCTGCCGACTTCTACTCCTGCACCGAAATCAAGTCCATAATCAAAAGGTTTGAAATCATCAACGGGATCATTACCAAAATGAACTTTTGAAGTTGTACCATCTGATGTCTTCCATTTACCAGTTAACCCATATCCAAGCTGGGATCCGGCTATTAATAAAATTTTATAAGTCCGGAGATCAAATTTATATGCCAGATTAATTGGAATATCTGTATAGAAACCCGAAAATTGGAAATTTGAAAATCCGGTGGTGCTGCCATCAATATTATTACCAGCTACGTATTTAGAACCTTTGTTGGTAATCAAAACACCGGGTTGCAGAAACAATTCTTTAACTAATCTGATATCTGCTGTAATTCCAGCATGATAACCACTATATATATGATGATTTCCAATAATATATTCTGTATTATTTGGTAATTCTGAAATATTAAATCCGGCTTTTGGCCCGAATTTAATTTGTGCAAAGGAAAGATTTGCATTAAAAGTAAACCCAATTAAATATACAAGAGTCAAAAGACTGAATGGTGTTTTCATTAAATGTTAATGCTTAAAAGTGCAAAACAACGCCATAAATCGAATAGTCGTATGACTTTTTTCATAGTATGAGGAATTAGGGATATTAAAATTTACATTGGGATAGCTGACACTTTTATTTAACTGTATTGCTACTGACAAACCAAAGTTAAAATATATTTTAACACAAAAAAGGCCGAAGAATATTTTTAGGGATATTCTTTGCCCCGGATAAGATTAAAACTGGCGGACAAGTTTTTTCGTCAGGCTTTCCCTGCTGAATTCCCGGGGTGCTCTCTTTACTGAATGGGTTCTCTCTTTATAATAATGGTCAATAATATGACTTATCCCCTCCATATCGTTATAGCCGGTACATTTACCATTACCTGCAGTATTGATTATATCAGCCGCATCTCCGTCTTCAGGACCAATGCATAATATTGGTTTACCGGTGGCGAGGTATTCAAATAACTTTCCTGTGATTATACTCCTGTTGCTGTGATGATCGGGGATAATAAGGAGTAAAACAGACGATTCCATCATGAATTTAATCGCATCCTGATGATTTACATAAGGGATGAATTCCAGGAGCAGCTTACCGGATTTTAAACTTATTAAATTTCTCTGGCTGGACGATACTGATCCCACGAATCTCAACTTTATATGATAACCCTCTTCCGTGAGATTTTCAACAGCATCCATAAAGACGGAAACGGGATAGGCATCGGAAAGTGTCCCGATATAGGATATTGTAAAGAGATCCGGATTGGCAGAGGAGATAATTTTAAAGTCAGCTTCATCATAACCATTTGGTATCACCCCTGTCTTTTCTTCTATCCCTGGCACCCTTGCACAAAAACTGGCTTTTAATGAATTTCCAATTGTAATTATCTTATCAGCAGTTTCAAGGACTTTCTTCTCATAGTTTGCATCAATTTTCCGCGCATAGGGAGTATGATAAAAACTGTCATAATAGTAAATATCAGTCCATGGATCGCGAAGATCAGCAATCCATTTTATCCCGGGATATCTTTTCTTGAGTTCCAACCCTATAAGCTGGGTTGAATGGGGTGGACTGGTGGTTATTATATGCTTTATCTCTCCGCTTTCAATCAGTCTGGATGCTTCCCGTACAGCATATTTATTCCATCCTCTTCTGGGATCAGGAATAAAAAAATTCCCCCGGATAAACCTGATTATCCTGCCGGTAATGCTGTTATTGTTATTAGTGGCAAATCCTGCTGATGGTATTTTTGCCTTATCCTTTTTATATAATCTGAACCAGTCAGTAGCTCTTGTCCTGTAAACCTTTACGTCAGGCGATACTTCATTGAGAAGAGAATTATCCATTGCAGGATACGCAGCATATTGCGGTTCCACGGTAAGTATTACAGGTTCCCATCCTTCTGCCGGAAGATATTTGGCAAATTTGAGCCAACGCTGTACTCCAGCACCGGATCCGGGTGGCCAGTAATAGGTTACAATAAGAACCTTATTCATTTTAAAGCTTCTTTAATAAGCTCTGAATAGATACCTTTTCCTTAATTATGTCTCTTAACTGTTCAATTTTAACTCTCTCCTGGTTCATTTCGTCGCGGTACCTGATAGTAACGGTATTATCTTCCAGCGTCTGATGGTCAATTGTTATGCAATATGGTGTGCCGATAGCATCCTGGCGCCTGTAACGTCTTCCTATAGAATCTTTATCATCGTACTGGCAGTTGAAATCGAACTTAAGGTCGTGCACAATTTTCTCTGCAATTTCCGGAAGAGTGTCCTTTTTCACGAGAGGCATAACAGCAAGTTTTACAGGGGCGAGGAATGACGGTAATCTTAATACCACGCGTGTATCGGAACTGCCATCTTCTTTTTTGAGCTCCTCCTCGGCATAAGCTGCAGAGATGACCTGGAGAAACATTCTGTCAACGCCAATTGATGTCTCTATTACAAATGGCACATATGATTCACCTTTCTCAGGATCGAAATACTGCATCTTCTTCCCGCTGTATTCCTGGTGTTGTTTAAGATCATAGTCGGTACGGGAATGTATTCCTTCAACCTCCTTGAAACCAAAGGGGAATTTAAATTCTATATCGGTAGCTGCATTTGCATAATGAGCAAGCTTTGTGTGGTCATGGAAGCGGTAATTTACACTCCCGAAGCCAAGAGCCTGGTGCCATTTCATCCTGATCTCCTTCCATTTTGCGAACCATTCAAGTTCAGTACCGGGCTGTACAAAGAACTGCATCTCCATCTGCTCAAACTCCCTCATCCTGAAAATGAACTGCCGGGCAACTATTTCGTTTCGGAATGCTTTGCCAATCTGTGCAATACCGAAAGGAAGCTTCATCCTTCCGGTTTTCTGTACATTCAGGAAGTTGACAAAAATCCCCTGGGCTGTTTCCGGACGAAGGTATATCTTGCTGGCTCCCTCAGAGGTGGATCCCATCTCAGTAGAAAACATAAGGTTGAACTGCCGCACATCGGTCCAGTTGCGGGTACCTGAGATCGGACAGACTATTTCGTTATCGATTATTATCTGTTTTATTTCGGCAAGATCAGTATCGTTCAATGCCCTTGCAAACCTTGTATTCAGCTCATCAATCTTCACCTGGTTTGCAAGAACTCGCGGATTTGTCTCCCTGAATTTTTTTTCATCAAAGTCAGCTCCGAATCTCTCCCGCGCTTTCTCAACTTCTTTGGAAATTTTATCCTCGATTTTTGCAAGATGCTCCTCGATGAGAACATCAGCCCTGTACCTCTTCTTGGAATCTTTATTGTCAATGAGAGGATCATTAAATGCATCAACATGCCCGGATGCCTTCCATATTGTAGGATGCATGAATATCGCTGAATCAATGCCGACAATATTATCATTGAGAAGGACCATGCTGTCCCACCAGTATTTTTTAATGTTGTTTTTCAGTTCAACTCCATACTGCCCGTAATCATAAACTGCACTTAAACCGTCATAGATCTCGCTTGATGGGAAAACATATCCGTATTCCTTGCAATGGGCAACTAATTTCTTGAAAACATCATCCTGGGCCATAATTTCTTTTTTTTACTTTAAGGAATGCAAAAGTAATTCAAAAAGTTATGTTTTACAACGAGTTTGGCTTCAAATGTATATACCCCGAATATAATGTCCTAACTGAATTTCAAATTAAAAACCAATAAATCTATTCGTATCTTTACTTTTTGTTTTCTACAGTTAAGCGATGAAAAAAAGAACAGATTTTCTGGTGATAGGTTCCGGGATTGCCGGACTCACATTTGCTCTTAAGGCTGCCAGATACGGCAAAGTGTCGGTTGTCACAAAGGCAAAGCTTGAGGATTCCAATACCTGGTATGCCCAGGGTGGCATTGCAGCTGTCTTCAGTGAGCCTGATAATTTTGAAAAGCATATTAAAGATACTTTGATTGCAGGTGATGGGTTTTGCAATGAAGAGGTTGTAAGGATGGTAGTCCAGGAGGCTCCTGAACGGATTAAGGATCTGATAAGCCTGGGGGTTTCCTTTGACAGAAAAGAGGATGGATCATACGATCTGGCAAAGGAGGGAGGACATACAGAATTCAGGATCCTTCACCATAAGGACAGAACAGGGGAGGCGATACAGAAAGCTCTGATCGATCAGGTCAGAAAAGATCCCAACATAACTGTTTATGAACATTATTTTGCAATAGAAATACTTACACAGCATCACCTTGGGGATGTCCTGAAAAAAAACTATCCCGATATCAAGTGCTTCGGGGCTTATGTTGCAGACCTTTTAAACCAGAAGGTGATAACATTTCTTTCAAAGGTCACGGTAATTGCAACCGGCGGCATGGGTAATGTGTATATGACCACCACCAATCCTGAAATAGCAACAGGAGATGGCGTTGCAATGGTTTACCGGGCAAAGGGAACAATTGAAAATATGGAATTCGTGCAGTTTCACCCCACCTCATTGTATGATCCCAACAGACGGCCATCATTTCTTATAACTGAAGCATTACGCGGTTATGGCGCAGTACTTATAAATATTGCGGGGGAGAAATTCATGAACCGCTACGACAGCCGCGGATCACTGGCTCCCAGAGATATTGTTGCCCGGGCAATTGACAATGAGATGAAGATCTGGGGTGATGATCATGTATGGCTCGATTGTACCCATCTTGAAGCCGAGGGACTGAAGGACCACTTCCCGAATGTATATGAACACTGTCTGGCACGCGGAATCGATATTACCAAAGATATGATTCCTGTTGTGCCGGCTGCTCATTATTCCTGCGGTGGTATTAAGGTGGATGTGGATGGCCAGAGCAATATTGCCAGGCTTTACGCCCTGGGTGAGGCTTCGTCGACAGGTTTGCATGGTGCAAACAGGCTGGCTTCCAATTCCCTTATTGAAGCAGTGGTCTACTCCCACCGGGCTTCAATCCATGCCGGACAGCACATTGGTGAACTTACATATGAAGAGAAGATTCCTGACTGGGATTATAAGGGTACTACCCACCTGGAGGAGATGATTCTCGTTACCCAGAATTACAAGGAAGTCCAGATGATAATGAGTAATTATGTTGGCATTGTAAGATCGGACCTGAGACTTGAAAGGGCAATGGTAAGGCTGGAAATCATCTACAAGGAGACTGAAAGCCTTTATAAAAGATCGCTGATATCAAAAAAAATCTGTGAACTTAGAAATCTGATAAATGTCGGCTATATAATAATTAAAATGGCAAAAAACAGGCAGGAGAGCAGGGGGCTGCATTATTCAATTGACCATCCCAAAAGAGCCATTTCTGAATTCTGATCAACCAGGCTGACATGAACCATCTTGAATCAACATTTACAGGAAAGAACAGTTTCTGGAGATATCTGGTAATGTTCCCCGCAGTTTTTATCGTATCCAATACCATTGGTGCCCTGCCTCTCCTTGCAGGCCTTCTTTATAAGTCGTTTTCGAATCCTGAGATATTTTCCCTGTTTTCCGCCAATCCGAATGATTACAGTATAATGGATTTCACATCAAACACAACGCTTATTGTGATGTTATTCCCGTTTATTGCTGGACTTGCGGCTTTTATTCTGCTTGTCAAACCATTACATGCCAGGACATTCAGCTCTGTCACTTAATGGGACATCAAAATTCAGGTGGAACAGGTTTTTTATTTCACTGTTAATCTGGCTCGGACTTTCGGCACTCTATTTTATTTTCTATCTGAAGCTGGATCCTGAGAATTTTACTCTTAACAATAAGAGCTTTTCCCTGATCATTCTTGCAATTATATCCATCGTATTTATCCCTTTTCAGGCTGCCTTCGAGGAGGTCCTATTCCGGGGCTATCTGATGCAGGGATTTACAGCTATACTGGGAAAGAGATGGTTTCCTCTCATTATGACATCGATACTTTTTGCTTTATTGCACGGATTAAATCCTGAGGTTAAGGAATATGGTTTTCTGACAATGATGCCTCAATATATTCTCTTCGGATTGATTTTTGGTATTATCACTATCCTTGATGACGGCGTTGAAGCTGCCATTGGCGCCCACACTGCCAACAATGCATTTCTTTGCATAATGGTTACCAGCAAATCATCTGCATTACAGACAGCTGCCCTCTATGAGCAGCAAAGACTCTATCCATGGGTCGAGTTAGTCGCACTGCTTGCTGTAGGCCTGATCTTCATATTCATTCTGAAGATTATCTTCAGGTGGAAAGGGTTTTCCCTTCTGGCCGGAGATGTGGAGAGGCCGGTAAAATCAGATCCCGTAAACTGAAGTCCTGTCATCAGTCCGGAAGTCACCCCATTTGTTCCTTATCTCTTTGATAATTGATCTGATCTCTTCAACCTCCACAGCTGTAAGAAGCTTCAGCCGGGTTTCCTTAAAATGAGGCAGCCCTTTGAAATAATTTGACAAATGACGCCTCATTTCATAAATGGCTCTCGTTCCCTCTTTGAATTCCAGTGACTTATCAAGATGGAGAAGTGCAATATCTGCTTTTTCTGATACAGTCGGTTCCGGAAGAAGCTCCCCGGTATCAAGATAGTGCCTTATATCCCTGAATATCCATGGCTTACCTACCGTAGCACGTCCGATCATAATGCCATCCACTCCGTATCTGCCGAACATCTCCTTTGCCCTGAGGGGACCATCAATATCTCCATTTCCGATAATGGGTATTCTCATTCTGGGATTATTCTTTACAGCACCTATAAGAGTCCAGTCGGCAGCTCCCTTATACATCTGAGCCCTGGTCCTTCCATGGATGGTTAATGCCCGAATGCCTGTATCCTGTAAACGTTCAGCCACATCAACAATATTTTTGCTGTCATCATCCCATCCAAGCCTTGTTTTTACTGTGACGGGAAGTTTGACAGCCTTTACAATGGCTTCAGTCATCTCCAGCATAAGGGGGATGTTCCTTAGCATCCCAGAACCGGCTCCCCTGTTGGCAATCTTCTTTACCGGACACCCGAAGTTGATATCGATCAATTCCGGTTTTGCCTCTTCAGCCATAAGAGCTGCTTCAACCATTGCTTCTGTAAGATGACCATAAAGCTGAATGCCGATAGGCCTTTCAAAATCATAAATGTCAAGTTTTTTAATACTTTTCTGACCATCCCTTATGAGTCCGTCTGAAGAGATAAACTCGGTGTACATGAAATCTGCCCCATAAATTTTGCATACCATTCTGAAAGAGGGATCGGTAATATCTTCCATCGGGGCCAGGAAGAGGGGATAATCTGCCAGGGATATATCAGCTATTGTCAAGTGAGTTATATTTGTAATTATGAGAAAATATCCGCCGCAAAATTAATAAAATGAGACTTAATCCCAACCTTGCTGCTTTTAATGCGAGATCGCCTGTTCATCAGTTGATTGTCTCTCTGTTAATCGTACTGGTTATTGGCTCTCTGCTTTTTTACATCTTTATTCTGGCAGGGAGCCTGATATTCAATGCAGATCCGGGAGTACTTGGAAATCCCTTTGTTGAAAACGGATTGAAAGAGGCCGGCTTTATTAAGTATTCTCTTGTTGTTCAGGAGATATCTTTTTTTATTGTCCCTGCATCAATAATTCTTACGAAACTGAATCCCGGTTATCAGAACTCTATATTGGATATAAAAACTCTCAGGATAAATGATTTAATAATGGTTATCATGCTTGCTTTTTGCACCTTCCCTGTAACCGGTTTGGCAGGACAACTCAATTCAGGCATGGTACTGCCTGACTGGCTTTCAGGTGTCGGAGAGTGGATAAAGGATAAGGAGGATTATGCCGATCATTTACTGGAATTGATCATGACACCTGAAACTTTTGCGGGAATGTGGCTGAACATATTGATAATTGCTGCTCTCCCTGCGATAAGCGAGGAGCTGATCTTCAGGGGGGTATTTCAGAAAATATTCCAAAATCTTTTCAGATCGGGTCATTTATCAGTATGGTTTACATCTTTCCTGTTCAGCGCAATACATTTGCAATTCTATGGATTTCTTCCCAGGTTCATTCTCGGACTGATCTTTGGATATCTTTTTTTATGGAGCAGAAATTTATGGTATCCTGTTATTGCTCATTTTATAAATAATGCAGTTCCTGTAGCCGCAGCTTATATAAAAGGATGGGATGCTGTCAATTCGCCTTCAGATGTAACTATTGGGAAACAAATTGCCATTGTTATGTTCTCGCTGGTTGCTGGCATTGTTATATTTGCCAGGTTGAGGAAGAGAGCCATTGAAGGCAGAAAGGAGAATCCTGATACAGAAAATTTGCCTTGATCATAATTGTTGCACTGCCTGTTCCAAAGTCTCCGGAATATTGTTCTTTTCAATCTCGTTCTTTCTGTAGAAGTAAACAAGACCATACGCTTCACACTTCGCCTTTCTTGAATCTTCCGGATGAGTGCTGTGTGTTTTTTCAACTTCATTCCATATTTGAAGTGTAATTTCATCAGCCTCCTGGCGCAGTTTGTTTACTTTTTCAGAGTACTCCAACGTTTTTTTTGAAACTGTGTTATGATGATTCAAGGCATCGAGAAAATTGCCAAACCTTACTTTGACAACAGCTATCGTAGGATTGGTTATGGGACTGCCTCCCTTTTTGATTCTGAATTCTTCTCCCTCTATTATACGTTTTCCCCAGCTTAATAGTTCATTTTCTGAATAGAGGGGAGGTACGTTAGTTTCATCTGTTGCCAGCCCGAAAAAGGCTCTTGTTTCTGGAGAAAGTTCACCACGGGATATTGCCATATTCATTACCTTGATGAAATGGGTAAGATAGAGCCTTGCCTTCCTTACAATTTCATAGTATTCCCTGTTCTTCTTATTCTGTGATGAAAGCGTTTCCCTGTAAAGTTTGATTCCATGCTCAAATTGCGGAAGAATTTTCTCAAGCTTAATTATCGTTCTTGATGAAAATGCGAGCTTGTGAGGAGGCAACTCTTTTCCCCTCTCGAGCGCGATACTCATCGCCCTTATGCGGGAGGCGTCAGTATTGGGTAGTCTTCTATAAGGCATGGTGCTGTTATAAAGATGTTGATAATCTGTTTGCAACCTACGCGAATATAATAATAATTTGTTTACAACCAAGTCTATTCGCAATTAAAAATAGCAAATAAAGATTTTCTAAATAACAGCAAATAAGATATCTGGGAATTATCAATGAAATCGGTATGAGGAATCCTATTTACAGATATATGTCAGAACATTAAGGTTATCAACAATTGTACAGGTTTTATATTTTTTTGAATGAAGCATATCAATTATGGGTGCAGGAGTAAAGGGGGTTTTCAGCTCAAAGATCTCTCCGGGTTTCAGAAGGCCGACCTTATGAAGAATCTCTTTCATCGGGCTTTCTCCGGCATTAATAATGGATGTGGCATCAAGCTTCTCTTTTATTTTTGCTTTGTCAAACCATTCAGGTAGCTCACTATTCTGATATACCTTATCTGCAGTGAACGACTCAATTTCATCCTGACCCGCGTTTTTTCTTAGAATTCTGATCATTTCATCAATGCTTACACCTCCAACTATACATACCTGCTGGAGTGTTGCCACCTTTGCAACAGTTTTTCGGAGAACGGGGTTCTTAAGCTTTTCAAAGGCAGGAGACATAGCCATCAATACATGTTCAAGTTCAGGATAAGCGTCCAGCAACTCTCCGACTTTCGTTTTGGGTGATATGATAATTTTTGAGTTTGTCATAATTTCGGATTTACTGTATAAGATAACAACCGTTGCTCTCCTTCCAATGCCCTGAGCCTCGTCAGATCCTGAGTGAATTCAAGTGTTCCCAGATAGTTTCCATCCTTATCTCTCAGCGCATAATAGTCAATATAAATAAATTTCCCTTTCATATTAATCCAGAAAGATGCACTGTTTTGAGTACCACTTCTGAAATCGTTAAGGATCTGCTCCACAATATGTACACTTGAGGGGGGATGGCACATTCTGACATCACGTCCAAGTATAGCTCTGTTCCGTACAAAGACCCTGTCAGGTCCAAGGCTGAAGAATCTTACTTTATCATCCTTATCAACAAATGTCAGGTCGATCGGAAGTGTTTTGAAGATCGATTCCAGCTCATCTATACTAAAGCTGCCAGTTGAAAGGGGAACATTTTTGCCTGTATTGTAAACTATACCACCGGTTTCAGCATCTTCAGGCTTCCACTCGGTTTGTGGATCATAAAGGCAAAAGCCGAATTCCATTGTCTGGCTGTAAATAGAGAACCAGTCATTTTCAGTGAGCTTCTCCAGTGACATTGGAAGGAGGATCTCCTCTTCCTTGTCAATCATATCAGAGATCCCTTTTACCGCAGGTATCAAGACAAGGTCTGTGATTGCTGCCGCTTCACCGGCTGATACATCTCCGCTCGTACTTACTGCTTCAATTGCAGCTTTAAGCAGTGCCCTGATTTCATCATGTTTTCCCCACATAACTTTTGGAGGTCCTGTAATTTCATATTTTTCAAGAAAGGGGAAGAGCAGATATTCTTTTCTCAGGTAATGCTTATCTACATCCATCAGGCTGTTAAGCAATCCATGAACCTTTATCATCCATTGCTTTACATCAGTATCATTTTTGGTTTTTACCTCCTCAAATACCTTTCTGATAACCTCAATAACCTTTCCAAGTTCCAGATTCTCTTTTTTGAAAGTATCCACCGGATGGCCATCGGGTACTGTTCTGGCTCCACTCGTATCAATATGTCCTTCAAGAACAAGCTGATGTATATCGCAAAGCCTTAGGACCTCCTCGACAGGAAGTCCTTCGGATATAAGTTCCTGTTCAACCTCCACCACCTCATCATATGGAATTGAGGTTAGGATTTCTGCAAGCCTTTTTTTGACAAGTTCGGGAGCTTCTCCGTTGTGAAGCTGCAATATCATATGTTTAAGAAGTTCTTTCCTTTTTTCTGAATTATTTAATATTTCACTCATTGTTGTATAATTTTGATTTTAAAATATATTTATTAATAACGTAAGAGGCAAAATGTCAGATCCTTGCAAGGGCGATGCATGAAGCATGAAGGCTGATACAGAGCTGGCTGCACCAGGCAGGTCCGGTAAGAATAACAGTGCTGAAGAAGAGGACCGTCATTACCGAGAGCTGCCCTCTGTATATAGGTCCTCCGATTATCATCATCGGAATTGGAAAATGCAGCTTTCCGGTCATAAGGAATTTTTCAAAACCTGAAAGGCCTATTATAAGCTGGGAAAAGAAAACAATTGAAAAAACAGTCCATGTTATCTTGCGCCACCTCGGTACATTCAACGGATCCTGCATTTTAAGCGCTACAAATGCTCCGTAAAATGATATCAGGACTATTTCTGCCCAGCCACCTCCTTTGATGAATCGTTCCGCAAGCAGCATTGGCCTTTCAACCTTTAGCTGAATAAAAGCAAGAAGGATAAAAGTAAGTATGAAAACCGCTAATGGAAGTCGCTGTTTATTATCAGTCATTTAAACTCTTTATTTATATAAATTTCCTTTTGATGTACCTTATCAGCGAGGCTTTGAACTGTCTCACCTGAAACCAGCTTATTTATTGAGTCGCGTATAGGCGCGTATTTTTCATGAAGCGGACAGGGATTAGTTTCATCGCAATTTTTCAGACCTATTCCGCATCCGGTAAACGATCTGTCCCCTTCGGTAGAGGTGATGAGCGTTTTAAGTGGCAGATCAGGCTTGCCGGGATCAAAATAAAACCCTCCCCCTTTTCCTTTCAGGGATTCGAGGAAACCGGATCTGACAAGACGCTGTAATATCTTGGCAGTAAAAAAAGGGGGGGCATCAATTTCTTTTGCAATCTCGGCTGTCCCGGGTCTTCGATTCTTGAGATTTTGTAACTTAATGTAAATGAGTCCTCTGAGAGCGTACTCTGTTTCCTTGTTGAACATCCTGATATGATATTATTATTTATCCGACTGCAAAAATAATAAAAATAATTTTAAAATTACTAAAAGACCTTTTTGTCCTTTGATAAATTATTTTATAACTTTACAGCGAAATTTAATCAATATAATAATGAAAAAAGATATTTCAATAGGGGAATTAGTTACAATGGATTTCAGGGCAGCTTCAGTTTTTAAGGAAGCTGGGATCGATTTCTGCTGCGGGGGAAAGATGACAATTGAACAGGCATGTAATGAAAAGGGAATAGACAGGTTAGAGCTGGAGAAGAAACTTGCAGAGCTTGAATCTGAACCTTCTGATACTGTTCACAACTTCAATGATTGGGATCTGGGTTTCCTTGCAGATTACATAATGAATACTCACCATAAATTTGTTCTGAAATCATTGCCTGAACTTGTTCATTATACCGAAAAGATTGCCTCCGTTCACGGTGAAAGACATCCGGAACTCACAGAGGTGGCCGGACTTTTTGCAGAGATAAACCGGGAACTGCTCCAGCATTTGAATAATGAGGAAGAGAATCTCTTCCCGGCTGTGAAGGAGTACCTGAAATCGGGTTCCGATAAAGCAAAGGCAATAATAATAAATCAAATTGCCAGGCTATCACCGGAGCATGACTTTGCCGGTGGCGCTATGGACAAAATCAATTCCATTACGGGAAATTATAAAGTACCACCCGACGGATGCAACACTTATCATGTAACCTTCAGCCTCCTTGAGAAGTTTGAAGATGATCTGCATGTACATGTTCACCTTGAGAACAACATCTTATTTCCAAAGGCATTAAAAGCAGTCAATTGATTATTATAAATTAAATACCTTAAAAGCAGCTAATTATGACAACAAGAAAACTTTGGATTGGTTTTATTGCCGTAATGGTGATATCTTTTTCAGTTTTGCTCTATTTCGGGAGGGAGATATATCGTCAGGCGCCCCCTGTTCCTGAAAAGGTAATAAAAACGGATGGTACTTTATTATTCACAGGTCAGGACATAAAGGATGGACAGAACGTATGGCAGTCTCTGGGAGGTCAGGAGATAGGTACGGTATGGGGACATGGTGCTTATCAGGCACCAGACTGGAGTGCTGACTGGCTTCATAAGGAGGCTGTATTTATCCTCAACCGGCTGGCAATGCAGCAGGATGGCATCCCTTATGCAGATTTAAGCGAGGAGAGAAAAGCATACCTGAAAATAGCACTTCAGAAAGATCTGAGGGAAAATACATATGATCCTGTTTCACATACACTTATAATCTCAGACTTAAGAGCAGAGGCGATTGCCTCAAACAGTAAATTCTATGCCGGATTATTCACAAACGATCCCGATCTTGCTGGTTTGCGCGATTCATACAGCATACCTGAAAATTCGCTCAAGGATCCTGCCAGAGTACCTCTCCTAAACGCTTTCTTCTTCTGGGTCTCCTGGGCATGTGTCACTGAACGTCCCGGACAGGAGATCACCTATACAAATAACTGGCCTTCTGAAGAGCTTGTTGGTAACAGACCAACCGGTTCACTTCTTCTGTGGACAGGTTTCAGTGTTATAGTACTCCTGGCGGGTATCGGACTCATGGCCTGGTACTATGCCCGTAGAAAGGGAGAAGGTTCAGATGCGATCCCTGCAGTTTTTCCGTTACTAAATGAGAAGCAGACGCCTTCCCAGAAAGCTACCGTGAAATACTTCTGGATTGTCTCCGCTCTTCTCCTTGTCCAGGTGATTATGGGTGTCATAACAGCACATTATGGTGTGGAAGGGCAGGCCTTCTATGGTATTCCGCTCTCAAAACTGCTTCCATATTCAGTATCCAGGACATGGCATATCCAGATAGCAATCTTCTGGATTGCAACATCGTGGCTCGCTACAGGTCTTTACTATGCCCCGGCTATATCCGGAGTGGAACCTAAATTCCAGAGGCACGGAGTCAATTTCCTGTTTGGAGCCCTGCTTTTGATTGTCGTCGGATCCCTTGCCGGTCAGTGGTTCGGAGTTATGCAGAAACTGGGATATGTCCAGAATTTCTGGTTCGGACATCAGGGTTATGAATATGTTGATCTCGGCAGGTTCTGGCAGATCTTTCTTTTTGTAGGACTGGTAATCTGGCTTTTGCTGATGGGTCGTGCTATTATGCCTGCCTTAAAACAGAAATCCGAAAGCAGGAACCTCCTGGTATTGTTCCTTATCTCAACAATTGCAATTGCAGCTTTTTACGGAGCAGGCCTTATGTGGGGCAGGCAGACCAATCTGGCAATTGCTGAATACTGGCGCTGGTGGGTGGTTCATCTCTGGGTTGAAGGTTTCTTCGAGGTATTTGCAGCCGTTGTCGTAGCATTCCTCTTTGTAAGACTCCAGATCATAAAAGCTGCAACAGCAACCCTGGCGGTTCTCTTTTCAACAATCGTATTTTTAAGCGGAGGAATACTGGGTACTTTCCACCATCTCTATTTTACAGGGACCCCAACAGCTGTCCTGGCACTTGGCGCAACATTCAGTGCTCTCGAGGTGGTTCCTCTCGTTCTGATGGGATTTGAGGCCTGGGATAATGTGAAACTCAGCAGAAGCGCCACATGGATCAACGCATATAAATGGCCGGTCTATTGTTTTATTGCAGTTGCATTCTGGAACCTTGTGGGGGCAGGAATATTCGGATTTCTTATCAATCCTCCTATCGCTCTTTATTATATGCAAGGGTTGAATACCACCCCTGTCCATGGCCATACTGCACTATTCGGTGTATATGGAATGCTGGGAATAGGATTGATGTTGTTTGTTCTGAGGGATATGAATAAAGATGCTGTATGGAAAGAAAAATGGGTGAAATTCGCTTTCTGGAGTATAAATATCGGTCTTACTGCGATGGTTCTGATAAGCGTACTGCCAATTGGCCTCGCACAGACAGTTGCAAGTGTTCAGGAAGGGCTATGGTATGCCCGTTCTGCTGAGTTTTTGCAGCAACCGGCCCTTGTTACACTTAAATGGCTGAGGGTTATCGGGGATACGATTTTTGCTCTCGGGACTGTTGCTCTGGCATGGTTTATCTTCGGACTGAAAGGTGGCTGGAGCATAGAGAAGAGAGCCTAGAGTGTAGAGTGCCTAGAGTGACTAGAGTGTCTAACTTTAGCTCACTTTAGGCACTTTAGTCACTTTAGTCACTTTTATGCTTGCATTAAAACTATCAGAGCGTTAACTTAGTAAAATGAAATAACTTAATATAGATCTGATATGTTTAAAAGCGAGGTATATATAAGGAGGAGAGCAGATCTCCAGAAAAAAATCAATACCGGACTTGCTATCTTTATCGGAAATAGCGAAGCTCCGATGAATTACCCGGCCAATACCTATCATTTCAGGCAAGACAGCGATTTTCTATATTTCTTCGGACTCGATATTCCGGGATTTGCCGGAGTTATTGATTTTGACTCTGGGAAAGAGTGGATATTCGGAAATGATTTTGACCTTGATGACATCATCTGGATGGGACCGCAGCATACAGTTAAGGAACTGGCTTCCAGATGCGGAGTTATTAATACAGCGCCTTTTTCAAGGCTTGAAGAGATCACAGGAGACGCCTTGTCAAAAAAGAGAAAGATACATTTTCTCCCTCCTTACCGTGCGGAAACAAAGATGATGCTTGGTTCCTTACTCAGGGAAAATCCTTGTCAGATGAAGACCTTAGCCTCACCGGAGCTCATCAGGGCGGTAGTATCCATGAGATCAATAAAGGAAAAGGTAGAAATTGATGAGATAGAAAAAGCCGTCGATATTGCTTATGAAATGCATGTGACTGCCATGAAGATGTGCAGGAAGGGTACCCGGGAACAGGATATATTTGCTGCTATGGAGGGGCTGGCACTGATGAAGGGTGCAGGGACATCATTCCCGATCATTCTCAGCATAAACGGACAGACCCTGCATAACCATGACCACGGAAATATCCTCGGGAAAGAGAAGATGATGGTTGCCGATGCGGGAGCCGAGACAAAATTGAGATATGCATCGGATATCACACGTACAACTCCTGTTGGAGGAAAATTCAGTCAGCTTCAGAAAGATATTTATGAGATAGTGCTTAAGGCCAATACTGAATCAATAGCTTCCGCAGGACCTGGTCTTTCAAATCTTGAGCTTCATCTGGGAGCCTGTAAAATCATAGCTGCGGGGATGAAGGACCTTGGCGTAATGAAAGGAGATATTGATGAGGCGGTTACAGCCGGAGCCCATGCCTTGTTTATGCCTCATGGCCTGGGTCATATGATGGGACTGGATGTTCATGATATGGAAGCACTGGGAGAAGACAATGTCGGATACAACGTTGAGGTAAAAAGAAGTTCACAGTTCGGCCTCGCTTTCCTGAGGTTTGCACTACCCTTTAAACCAGGGCATGTTTTTACTGTAGAACCTGGCTGTTATTTCATTCCTGAACTTATCGCCCGGTGGAAGGGGGAAAAGAAGTTTACGGAGTTCATTAATTACGGGAAAATTGACAGCTATATGGCAATTGGCGGAATCCGCATCGAAGATGATATCCTGATTACCGAAAAGGGACATAAGTTGCTGGGAAAGCCAATTCCCAAAACCGTAAAAGATGTGGAGGCAGTTTGTGAATAACGAGCCAGGCCAGGCGAAGTCTCCAGACTTCGCCTAACGTGCCATGAAGTCAATTTGCTCCAGTGTTTTCCAACACTGGTAGAGTCCGCGGGGTACATGAAAACACCCTTTCCATTTTCCGCCTTTAAGAGGCAGCAGTATCTCCCCCTGGCGGTTTAAGTAACCATACCACTCAGGATATTCCTTATCCTTGAAATGACCCCAGGTATAATCGTGTATTATTTCAAACCATTTAAGGCAATCCGGTGAACCTGTCAGCAGATATCCCTTTGCCATCGAGATAAGGGTCTCAACATGCACCCACCACAGTTTCTGGTCCCACTCCAGCTGTTGCACAGGATGTCCGTCCCTGTCAAGGAAATAGAAGATGCCGCCGTACTGTTTATCCCAACCGTATTCTACCATCTGAACTGCAATCTTCGCAGCTTTTTCTATCAGCTCCTGATTCTTAAGCCTTACGCCCAGATCCATTATGAACCACATGGCTTCGATAGCATGACCCGGATTGAGCACTCTGCCCTCAAAGGTATCGGAGAGCTGGTTATCTGTTGTTATATTTTCAACGACTAACCCTAATTCGGGGCGGTAAAAAAGATCCATCACCTGGTGGACGCAGTCATCGATCGTCCTCTGAAGGAATACTTTATCTATCAGGTGTTCAATCTCAAGCGACAGATTGCACAGGATCATTGGAAGGGCAAAATTCTTCAGGTTCCTTGTGCCCGGAAATGATTTGTTCCATTTCCCCTTTGGGTTATCCAGCCTTGAAATAATAATATCAAATGTTTTTCTGGCGATTTCAGCATATTCCTGATTGCCGGTGGCTTTGCTCAACTGGCCAAATGCCATTGTGGCAAATGTATATGAGAAAATATTGTAGGGCTCAATTATTGGTTTACCCTCCCGCGTGAGCGAAAAATACCAGTTAAAATTTCCGTCATGACCATGTTTCTTCATGAATTCGCCTCCCTGAATGGCACAATTAAGCCATTCCTGATTCTTCTCAAGGTTGTTGTACAGCATGGAAAACATCCATACTTCACGCCCCTGGAGCCAAACAAACTTATCCGTGTCAAATACACTACCCTGCCTGTCGAGACAAGTGAAATACCCGCCATATTCTTTGTCCTGCGATTTTTCCAGCCAGAATGGCATTACATTGTGAAGGAGCTCATCTCTGTATTGGTTTGCTAATGCTTTGGGATCCATTGTTATTAAGTTTTAGTCATTCAATAGTCATTCAATAGTCATTCAATAGTCATTCAATAGTCATTCAATAGTCATTCATTGTCATTCAATTGTCATTCATTGTCATTAATGACGCGAAGCATAATGACCATTTAATGACGCGCGAAGCGCAAATGACAGCGCAGCAAATGACCATAAATGACGGCCGCAGGCCAAATGACATGCGAAGCATAAATGACAATTGAATGACAGCGCAGTCAGCTTATTTTTTCCCCCGTTCCAGCCACATCTCCTCAATCTCCTCCAGAGATTTTCCGGTTGTTTCAGGTAATAATTTCCATACAATAAGAATATACGGAATACACATCACTGCGAAAAAAAAGAAAGTTCCCGAAGGCGTGAGCGTGGTCAGCATCCAGGGTGTAAGCTGGCCTATAAGGTAGGTGCCTATCCACAATGATAGCCCTGCAATTGACATTGATGCACCTCTTACTTTTACAGGATACATCTCCGAAAGCAGTACGAATATTACAGCACAGATTGAGATTGCACAGGCAAAGATATAGAAGAGGAAAAAGATCAGCAGGAATATGTGCGGAACTCCATATTCAGCTCCGAAAGCGAAGTATAATCCTATCATTACCAACCCAATGATCATAGCTGAAACGCCCCAGTAAACCAGCTGTTTACGTCCGACTTTATCAATTATTATCAGAGCAAGGACTGTTGTCAGCATATTGACCAGTCCGACCATAACCTGGTAGAACAGGGAATCGCCGCTTGATAATCCGCTCTCCCTGAATATTGTTGGTCCGTAATACAGAACTGCATTGACTCCCATAAGCTGTCCGAGCATTGCCAGGGCCACCCCGATGAAAAGGGCCATGCGAAAGCCGGGTTGAAGGAGCATCCTCCAGTTTGTTTCTGTTTCCTGATCAATTAGGTTTTTTACATTACTGAGCTCTGTATTTGCCTGATCAGCTCCATAAATCCGGTTGAGAATGATAGAGGCTTTCTTTTCCCTGCCTTTGACAATAAGCCATCTTGGACTTTCAGGTATCAGAAAGAGAACTGAAAGGAACAGTATTGCAGGTAATGCTTCCATTCCCAGCATTCCTCTCCATGATTCAGTTGCAAATATTTTGTAATATAAACCCTCTGTTGCGCCACGGGAAAGGAGTGTCACGGAATAATTAAGCAATCCATAGTTGGCAAGATATGCGCCCAAAAATCCCACGGTTATTGCCAGCTGATACATTGACACCAGTCTGCCCCTGAAGCTGGGCAACGAGATCTCTGCAATATACAAGGGTGATATAACTGAAGCAACTCCTATGCCAACACCTCCAAGGATACGGGCAATGACGAGCTGGACTTCATTGGCTGCCAGCATACAGCCCAGTCCTGAAACAGAGAATAAAAACGCAGAGAGAAAGAGTACTTTTTTTCTTCCGAATCTGTCGCTCAGTGAACCTGCAAACATCACACCGCCAATCGAACCTGCAAGGGCACAGCCAACATACCATCCGGTCATCAGGTCATCGAGACGGAACTGTGTTTTAACCTGGTCGACGGTACCGGAGATAACTGCAGTATCATATCCAAAAAGAAACCCTCCCAGTGAAGCCACTGCCGAGAGCCATATAACATATCTCACCTGATTCGAATGATCCTTCATAACTATTTGATATTGAAATATTCCTTATACCGGTCATAGAGATGGCCAGCCTGAATGTATGCTGACTGGGGGCTCATAAAATGTGAGAATTCAAAGGTGATCCCTTTATCATAACCAGCCCTTTTCGCCGCTTCCAGCTTAAGGCGAAGCTTGTCGAATTTTATCGGGAAGAACTTGATTGGCATGTCGCGGTCAAATGTTTCTGCATTGGTCCAGCATTTCATGCCATATTTATCGGCAAGCTTTTTATTGACAGTGAAGAAAGCATCCAGTTCATCATAATCAATGTGGCCATCCTGGAATGCACAAGCATCTACAACATCATGTATGCCGTCGAATATTTCTCCCCACTCCCGTTCATGTTCCTGTACTGATACGGAATTAGATCTGGTAATATCTCCCCCGGCAGCTTCAACCGCTTTTTTCCCGTCTATCCAGGGAGAGATAAAGGTTGGAAGTCCTCCGGAAACATCCTTGCACTGTTTTCCCATTGCATGAAAGGCGCCTATAGCTCCTTTAGTCTTCCGGCTTATCTCCCCGCTGATATACCATCCCTGAAAGCTTTTGTACTTGCTGCCATAGTTCTGCCAGACTTCGTCAATCACATATTTATTATCCTCGATCTCCCGGGACAGGTCACCGGTATCCCAGTATTTCCCTGAATCATATAATCCGAAATAGAATTTAATACCGTATTTATCAGCTAATCTCAGGAACATATCAAGCAGATCCACAGAAGGCATATAGCACCCTTTACTTAGAAGGTATTCAGACGGCCATGTAATAAATTTTCGATATCCTGACCGGATCATTATCACTGTGTCAATCCCGATGGCTTTCATATGGCCGAATTCAACGTCCCACTCCTTTTCTCCCCAGTTCTGATGCGGGATATCGTGCGAGATCTCATCCAGGAATGTCCCGGTAATAGGTAATGCATTGCCCTTCGGGACAATGAGTATCGATTCGGGCGAATGTTCAGGACTTTTAATATTGGGAGTGTCTGCGCAGGCGGCAATTGGTACTGCGAGTGCTGCCATCCCGGCCAGAGTTGATTTTGCCAGGAAATCGCGGCGTGTATGTTCTGTTTTCATTTGCTTGTATTGTTGAAAGATTCATATTATCTCACCTGAAAAGATACCGGTTTATTATTTTCAGACCGGCCATTGTGTTTCGATTCCCTGTGAGCGGATAAGATCCTGAAATTCATTCAGCAAATCTTCTTTTTCGCGGACTGCTGCCGGAATAACTTTTTTACCCATGGCAAATGCCACCAGTGATCCGGCTGATTCCCCGATATTCCATTCTACCGGGTGGAGCCTGTAACAGCCATTTGTGATATGGGTTGTTCCGATATTTTTATTTGCAGCAATAAGGTTATTCATCCTGACCGGGATAAGAGCTCCCAGAGGTATCCGGAAAGGGAGAGAGTCAATATCAATATAATTTGTTCCGGCACAGGATGGATGCAGGTCGATCCGGTAGTAGCCCACACCGATGCTGTCAAAAAAATCAGCAGCCCGGATATCTTCTTTTTTGCCGGTGACCAAAGATCTGTTGGCAAGTCCGACATGTTCCTCAAGGACAGTAAACTTAGCTTTTATACGCCGCGATTCCCTGATATAGGGATACTTTGCAAGGCCATCGCTGGTTCCCATGATATCTCCTCTTGGCCTTATTCCCTGCCATCCGTATCCACCGTCGGGACGGGGGACCTCTGTCTGAAGCCAGTATAAGAGAGAAAGACTGAGTTGCCGTGCCCCTTCAATATGCCTTGCGGCCTCCCCGGGACTTACATCTATAAGATTTCCAATCAGATAATCGTTCTGCGGCCAGTTAACAATGGTAATATCCCCGCGGTATGTTCCGGGTATGAAATTCTTTCTGTTGATTATCCTCCTGTAGCTCCAGATATTGAAAAGAGCAGGATCTTCGGTTCCTTCAGGTATAAAGCTGCTGGTTACCGGGTTAAGTGAGATAGGATCGGTACGGGAAAGGTCGAGAAGCCTGCCTGACCATGGCGGTGTCAGCTTAGGCTTATAATTCTTCCAGAAATCATAATCGCGTGGCTTGTCGATAATATGATTTTCACCGGCAATGTGGTCCATGGCAAAACAAACTGTGAAGGCCTGGTTGTTTGTTGGATCTGCTTTTTCCGGAGCATGCAGTTCGCCTGTCTCTTTTTTTGATTCTGTTCCGGTTACAAATTCTGTCCCTGTTAAGGGAAGCAGCTCACCAAGTTCGGTGGCATCAATAAAATATGGGGCAGTTAAAATTACGTTATTTTCATCTGGATTGCAGACAGCTTTTAATGAATGTATTCTGTCACCTGTCACATCGGCTCCGGTAATCCTGGTGCCGGTCATGAGGATAAGCCTGCCTGAACTGATATAGGGTGCCATCATATCGTTCAAAACAGCAAGAGCTGCTCTCGGCTCATGGCACAATCTTGACACGGAACCATCGCCCGGATTAAGGATCCTGTTTGTTCTGGCCGACTCAGTGAGCGGATAGTTGCGAATATAGTACTGTCTGATCGCAGTACGTAACTCACGATAAAGACGAGTTGAACCATGTGTCTCTATCCACTGGTGCTCATCAGGAGGCACCCCCTGGGATGTCAGTTGTCCTCCGATCCAGTCTGTCTCTTCCGTGAGGATAACACTTAACCCGTTTCGCAATGCTGCCAATGCTGAAGCACAGCCTGCCAATCCTCCGCCGGCAATAACTACATCTGCTTTCATTTCGGCGGTCTTCTTCTCCGGATTTTTATTATTACCGGAGATTAAAAAGGATTCAGGCAAACCTGAAAGAGAAGCTGCTGCAAATGCTCCTCCTGATAAAGTTACAAGCTCAACAAACTTTTTTCGCTTCATGGAGAGGAATTATACAGGAGGTGATTTTTTCAGAATGCCTTATAGAATTCCCTGTTGAGTCTGGCTATATTTGTAAGCTTGATTTGTTTGGGGCATTCAGCCTCACAGGAACCTGTATTGGAGCAATTGCCAAACCCGACTTCATCCATTTTTTCAACCATGGCTCTGACTCTCTCTTTGGCTTCAATACGTCCCTGCGGAAGAAGGGAGAACTGGGATATTTTCGCGGATACGAAAAGCATTGCTGAGGCATTCTTGCAAGCAGCAACACACGCTCCGCAGCCGATGCAGATAGCAGAATTGAAAGCCTCATCTGAGACATTCTTTGGCACAAGAATATTATTGGCTTCTGGTGCTGAACCTGTATTTACGGAAATAAACCCACCCGCTATCTGTATTTTATCGAAAGCAGACCTGTCGACAATAAGATCCTTGATCACAGGAAAAGGTTTTGCTCTCCATGGTTCAATCCATACCGTCTCTCCGTCTTTGAAATATCTCATCGAAAGGTGGCAGGTTGTTATAGCAGGAACCGGCCCGTGAGGGTGGCCGTTTATGTACATCCCGCATGAGCCGCAGATGCCTTCACGACAATCATGGTCAAAGGCAACCGGATCCTTGTCCTCTTCAACCAGCTTTTTATTAAGGGCATCAAGCATCTCAAGGAATGCCATCTCAGGGGATACATTATCCATCTGATAAGTTTCGAAATTTCCTTTGGCTTGTGCATTTTTCTGCCGCCATATTTTGAGTGTAAGCTTCATAATCGTTAAGGATATTTTGTTAAATATGTCTATCGGGTTTTATATTTCAGCTCAGGGCTCAGGGCGCAGGGGAAATCCACTCTGAGCCCTGCGCCCTTTGCCCTGCGCCGTTATTTATAGCTTCTTACTTTCATTTCAACTTCCTCAAACTTCAGTTCTTCCTTATGAAGTCTATGCGGTTTGCCTTCTCCCGCGTATTCCCATGCTGCCACATATGTAAACTCATCATCATTTCGGAGGGCTTCTCCGTCAGCTGTCTGATACTCCTCCCTGAAATGGGCGCCGCACGATTCCTTCCTGTTCAGTGCATCTGTTACAAGAAGCTCTGCAAGTTCAAGGTAATCAGCTACTCTGCCTGCCTTTTCAAGTTCGGGATTAACCTCATTAAGAGAACCTGTTACGTTGAGATCCTTCCAGAATTCATCCCTGAGTTCACTTATAAGTTTCAGGGCTTCTTTCAATCCTGATTCATTTCTGCTCATTCCGCAATAATCCCACATTATCTTGCCTAACCTTTTGTGGAATGAACCGGCATTCTTCTTTCCCTTGATTGAGATCAGCCTCTTAAGCCTTTCAACAGAAGCCTTCTCTGCCTCTGCAAATTCAGGATTTTCTGTGGATATTTTGGGTACGCTTATCTCTCCTGCAAGATAATTATTTATTGTGTTGGGAAGAATGAAGTAACCATCGCCTGATGCCTGCATGAGTGAGCTTGCACCAAGCCTGTTGGCTCCATGATCAGAGAAGTTGGATTCACCCACTGAGTAAAGTCCCGGAATTGTTGTCATCAGTTCATAATCGACCCAAAGACCTCCCATTGTATAATGACCGGCGGGATAGATACGCATAGGCTCTTCATATGAGTCTATACCTGTGATGTTTTTATACATTTCAAAAAGGTTCCCGTATTTGTTCTCGATAGCCTTTTTCCCCTGTTTTTTAATTGCATCCTTAAAGTCAAGGTTTACAGCCAGCCCCGTTTCCCCTACCCCATAACCGGCATCGCAACGCTCCTTGGCAGCTCTTGAGGCTACATCGCGGGGCACAAGATTTCCGAAAGTAGGGTACCTTCTTTCCAGATAATAATCCCTCTCCTCTTCAGGGATCTCATTTGCCCGTCTTTTGTCCCCTTTAATTTTGGGTACCCATATGCGGCCATCATTTCTGAGCGATTCTGACATAAGGGTAAGCTTTGACTGGAATTCATTAAGTTGCGGAATACTTGTGGGATGAATCTGTACAAAGCTCGGGTTGGCGAAGAATGCTCCCTTCTTGTGGGCTTTCCATGCAGCCGATGCATTCGAGTTGACTGCAAGGGTAGACAGGTAATATATAGTTCCATAGCCACCTGTTGCAAGAACCACGGCATGTGCAGAATGTCTTTCAATTTCGCCTGTCACCAGGTTCCTGGTAATAATTCCACGAGCCTTTCCTTCAATAACAACAAGGTCGAGCATCTCACGTCGCGGGAACATTTTTACATTTCCCAGTTTTATCTGCCTGTTAAGGGATGAATAGGTTCCAAGAAGACACTGCTGACCAGTCTGCCCGCTGGAATAAAATGTCCTTGAAACCTGAACACCGCCAAATGAGCGGGTATTAAGAGTTCCTCCGTAATCACGTGCAAATGGAACGCCAAGTGCGGTGTAGTGGTCTATAACCTGATTGCTGACTTCAGCGGCCCGGTAGACATTTGCTTCACGTGCCCTGAAGTCTCCACCCTTTATCATATCATAAAAAAGCCGATAAACACTGTCATTGTCACTCTGATAATTCTTTGCTGCATTGATTCCGCCCTGAGCTGCAACTGAATGAGCCCTGCGGGGAGAATCCTGGTAACAGAAAGTTTTAACATTGTATCCAAGCTCCCCGAGAGCAGACGATGCTCCCGCTCCGGACAACCCTGTTCCTATAACTATTATTTCAAGCTTCTTCTTATTTGCAGGGTTAACCAGTTTAACAGAAGATTTGAATTTTGTCCACTTATGGGCCAGCGGGCCTTCAGGTATCTTTGAATTTAGTTTTTCCATAATAATTGATTTTATCTTTCCAGTACTAACTGAAAAGCCATAATGAGATTGAGATAAAAGCAAAAGAGAGAGGAATAACAATTGAATAGATAAGTGCAACTACTTTAACTACCGGAGTCCATATCCTGTGGTTAAGTCCAAGTGTCTGAAAAGCTGATGAGAAAGCATGGAAGAGGTGAAATCCGAGAAGAGCGAAGCAGGTAAGGTAAATGTAATTATATGCCGGTATCCTGAAAAGGTTATGTGCCACGGAATAAAAATCTTCAGGGTTCCCCTCAACAAGCCCTAGTTTTATAAAATAGAAATTAAAGAAATGGAGTATCAGGAAGATAAAAATTGAGGCCCCTGTCCAGATCATAAACCTTGAGAAGAAGGAGGTCTCGGATTTGCTCCCGCTGGCATATCCAACCGGCCTGGAAAACCAGTTCTGGATCTGCAGCATAATGCCCCAGATAACGTGAATCAGAATTGTGCAAAAAAGTACTATTTCCATGATTTTTACCAGGGGAAATGTAGCCATGAAATGTGCGGCATCGTTAAATGGCGCCGGATCATCTTTAAGTAAAAAAAAGTTGATGATCAGATGAACCGGCAAGAAAGTGAGCAGGAATAACCCTGCAAGTGCCATTACAAATTTCTTGGAGATTGAGGAAAATAGAATTTTACTCATTGTATATAAAATGTTTAAAGTTTATCTATTCAAGAAAGATCAGGAAGATTACCAAAAGTAATTTTTAAAGGTAAGAAATAAAATATCTTACTTATGCTAATTATCACAAATTGAAGGCGACATCTTTCAGTTATTGACTATAAACCTTTTACTTTTTAAGGAAATCCACAGCATAAATCAGGGTGGTGTCAATTTTCTCCCAGATCGGGTAGAAACCTTTATTATCCATAATGTTACGGGCTATATAAGCTTTTATCTGGATATTTATTATTTCACCGGATGTTTTTAATCCTTTACTATCCATTTTAATATTACCGGCTTCAGCGTACTGAATAAACTGGTTCATCAGATGTTGCTTGTCCAGATATTCTTCAAGCTTTCCGGGGTCAGTAAATTTCTTAAGCACCTCTCTGTTATTCTCAGTGTATTTCAGAGCAAACCTGTAAATCAGCGGCCTGGATTTTACAAAATATGGAGATACCCCTGAAGTATCGACCGGAACAAATTTATCAGGCATTATACCTCCACCGCCGTAAACCGTTTTTCCTCCGGGAGTAATGAATTTAAGGGAGTCTGCAAAATGAATGCTGTCAGGTACCTCAAATTCTCCCCTGTGGGCTCTCTCAGTAAGGTCATCGAAGTACTCATCAAACCCATTGCTATAAGGTTTCTGGATGGACCTTCCGGTAGGAGTGTAGTAACGGGCAATAGTCAGTCTTAGTCCTGATCCGTCGGCGAATGAGATAGGTTCCTGGACCAGCCCTTTTCCGAATGAACGGCGTCCGATTATTGTTCCCCTGTCATTATCCTGAAGTGCCCCGGCCAGTATCTCACTTGCGGAGGCACTCCATTCATCAATAAGCACAACAAGATCACCTGTTTCAAATTCTCCTTTGCCTGATGCCCTGGCTTCATTCCTTGGCTGGGCACGTCCCTGTGTATATACTATAAGTTCTCCCTCTTTGAGGAATTGATTTGCGATCTGAATTGCTGCTTCCATTATTCCCCCTGAATTACCCCGAAGATCAACAATAAGACTGGTCATTCCCAGTTCTTTAAGTTCCCTGAGCCCTTTCATGAACTCCTCAAAGGTAGTCATGGCAAAATTGTTGATCTTTATATATCCGGTGTGGTCATTTATCATGTAGCTAACATCGATGCTGTAAATCGGAATTTTATCACGGGTTATTTCAAACGGAAGGAGCTCTTTCTGCCCGTTTCTCATGATTTTTATCCTTACAACAGTTCCCTTCGGACCCTTAAGCATGCCCATCACCTGTTCATCACTTATATGTTTGCCGGCTACCAGTGAATCATTTACATATAATATTTTATCGCC
Organism: uncultured Bacteroidales bacterium; assembly: GCA_963782945.1. Lineage (GTDB taxonomy): Bacteria > Bacteroidota > Bacteroidia > Bacteroidales > VadinHA17 > LD21. The sequence goes on along the minus strand of CAWALO010000001.1, from coordinate 47,932 downwards.
GGGGAGTAAGCCCATCTTTTCAGAAGGACCTCCCGGGATGGTGCTTATTACCTGAATTGTATCGGTAAGCATGTTGAAAGAGATACCTATTCCTTCAAAGTTGCCCTGCAGGGGCTCATTGGCGCGGGCAAGATCTTTTGCAGGAATATATACTGAATGGGGGTCAAGCTTTTTAAGAATGGCAGGTATAGCTGTCTCGACAAGATCATTGCGGTTCACTGAATCAACATAGTTTGATTCAATTATGTTAAGGATACTGTTCAGTTTGTCATTTCTTGATCTGATATTTGAGTGTTGTGGCAGATCATCACCCACTGGAAGAAATTTACCGATAAGAATTCCGATAGCCAGGGCTGCCCCAAGCAAAATGGGGAGAAAGATGCTTCTTTTCTTGTTATTGTAGTTCATAAGTATCTGTTTCCGGGTCAATAAATACCAGTTCAATTTCCGCACGTTTAAGAAGATCCAGTCCGTCAGTTTTATGATAGCGGTTGCAGAAAACCACTCTTCTGATGCCCGACTGGATTATGAGTTTTGAACACTCCATGCAGGGAGACGTAGTGACATACAGGGTTGAGTTTTCACTTGAGTTATTCGATTTGGCTACCTTTGTTATGGCGTTTGCTTCTGCATGAAGAACATAAGGTTTTGTAATATTATTCTCATCCTCACAAACATTTTCAAAACCTGCCGGTGTACCATTGTATCCGTCGGAAATGATCATTTTGCCCTGTACAATCAATGCCCCTACCTGCCTTCTTTTGCAGTATGAATTCTGAGCCCATATAAGTGCCATCTCAAGATAACGTCTGTCGAAAGCTTTCTGCTTTGCCCCATAAGGTCTCAGATCATTTTTATCTGACATTATTTCCTGATCCCGATTGTTAATAATTCAAAGTAGGTTCAAAGTTAATAATTAAAAATTGTTTTGCTAATCTATGACAGAAACTCCACATAATGGACTGGATATCAATATCCGGTTTTTGCCGGCATTCTGAATTTTCTGACGGGCGGATACTCTTTGTTAAAGCAGAATTAGTTATCTTTGAGTGTATGAATGTTTTTAATCTCCCCGGTTGGTTATAAAAGTACCTTATTAATAATTATATTACGATGTTTAACACAGCCCATTTTCACCCGATGATAGTGCATTTTCCCATTGCACTTATTACTGTAGGTTTTTTAGCAGAGGTCGTTTCTCTTTTCTATAAAAGTGAAAAGTGTCTTTCGAAGACAGGATTTTATCTGATGATACTTGGAGCATTATCCGCAATTGCCGCATGGTCTACAGGGCAACTTTTTACAAGTGAGCCATCCCAGGGTGAGATTGTCAGAGTATTTGAGAAGCATGAAACAGCAGCACTGATAACTATGTTGCTGATGATTATTGGTACAGCTTTCAGGATTTACCTGGTTATCAGAAAGGAGGAAGAGACTTCACTTAAATGGATCGCATTTGGTCTCTATTGTCTCGCTTTTGCTGCTGTTACTTTCACGGGGTTTCTGGGAGGAACCATGGTCTATAATTTCATGATGCCCCTCTGATTTTTCTTATTGTTATTTATCAACCTGATCAAATATTAACTTAAAACCTAAATTTACAGTTATGAAAACATTTACAAGATTTATTATGTTAACACTTGCTGCCGGACTTATATTCGGTTGTGCTCCAAAACCGGTCAAGACCGTTGAAAATCTCAAAGCTGCCTTTAACGGCGAGTCGACAGCAAGTGCAAAATATGCTGCTTTTGCTGAAAAAGCCAAAGCTGAAGGTTTTGACACAGTTGCTGTAATGTTTCTGGCAACATCAAAAGCTGAAGCTATCCATGCAGCAAACCACCTGAAGGTGCTTGTAAAACTCGGAGTTAAACTTGATGGACCACAGATTGGCACATTTGATGTTTTGTCAACAACTGAGAATCTTGCAGATGCGATAAAGGGAGAGACCTATGAGATAGAAACAATGTATCCTGGTTTCATATCAGATGCTGAAACAGAGAAAGTTTCCGATGCCGTAAAATCATTTAGCTGGGCCAATGATACTGAGAAGAAGCACCAGGCTTTCTATAAGAAGACCCTCGAGGCTCTAAACAGCGGAAGCGAAAACGGACTTCCTTTAAACTGGATGGTTTGTCCGGTATGTGGCAATACTTACGATCTGGCCTCAGTACAAGACGCTTGTGACTTCTGCATGACAAAAAAGGAAGAATTTATTGCTTTCTGATTAAATCTTGTACAGGCTTAAAACTTATAATCCCCATTGCCGGGTCATGATATGACATGACCAGGTGATGGGAATTTTTATAATTTATTCTAAAGACAGATAGAGGTCAGTTCAATACGGTCAGCAGATACCCAGTTCAAATGCAGCCTGAATAACTGCTTCAATTGTATCAGCAGATACATCAGGCTGAAGTATATGAGCCGGGGCAAGCAGATATCCCTTGTCCTTTCCGAGTATACTGATTCTCTCCCGGATGTCCGCCCTTATCTTTTTCAGATCTCCGGATGGAAGAAGAGACTGCTGATCTAATCCGCCGAAGAAGCAGATTTTTTCACCGTATCTCTCTTTCAGCTCCTGTGGATCAGAACCCGGAACATTAGGTTGTACTGGATTGTAAACATCTACTCCAATATCAATAAAATCGTTAATCAGGGGAGCTACCGCTCCATCTGAGTGCATTATAACTATCAGGTCAGGTTTCTCCTTGCGTAATTTTTCTATCATTCTCCTGTGGCGGGGTTTAAACCTTATCCTCCAGTCTTCAGGAGAAATCAGTGTTGATGTCTGGCTGCCCAGATCTTCACCCAGCCAAATGGCATCCACCCCGGCTCTTACTAGCTGCAGGGCAAGTCCTGTACTCCACTCTTCAACACGGTCATTCAGCAGTTCAATCCATGGTTCATCACACATCATATCAACCATGTACTTTTCGAGACCCGTCAGGTGCCAGGCCAGCTCGAACAATGATATCTCCACATCTCCTATAATAAAATAATCCCTGCCAAATCTGTCAATATCCCGCTTCGCCTTATCAAACCTTCCTGCTGCATAAGGATCAGGAAAAGAATAATTTTCGATATCGTGAGGAGACATTGCATTTTCCAGAGGACATTTCACCACTTCAACGTATAATGAGGTGGGCTTCATATGCATTCCGAATTCGTTCATCGTGATGTCATCCTTTACAATCTCCGGTTTGTAGCCGACAGGAACTGTACCTCCGACAATAACTGCATCACTGCCCATCCTCGTCCGGATTTCGTTGGCTGAGATCCGGTATGTCAGATCTTCATAATATGAGAGTGCGTAATCAGGCTCTATCCCCAGCTTTTTTCCGAACCACTCTGTGTGCTGCCTGCACAGATCAAACTGAACAGGTACTCTGTCGGGCATCCCATCCATCTTCTTAAATGCTTTGAATACACGCTCTCTTGAATTCATAACTTACTCTGTTTGTCATTAAATTAATCAAAAATAGTATTTAGATCCGGAAGTTGACTCAGAGAATTTATTCTTCGGATAAAAAAAAGCACTAACTTGTAAAACTAAAGGGAATATCCTTGTTGAATATGTATTTGTCAATTTTTATCAAAATGAATAAGATTTTGTGGTAGAAAGTATAATATCCATATCCATTGCAGGCATCCTGGCAGGTTTCATCTTCTCAATGCCGATTGCAGGTCCGATAAGCATATTGATTACCTCCAATGCACTCAAGGGAAGACTGCGTTACTGTAATATGGTAAGCCTTGGTGCATCTTTCGCGGATTTTGCTTATGTGTTTGTGGCAGTATTCGGTTTGACAAGGCTTTATTCTTTATATAAACCGGCAATGCCCTATATATTTTCCGTCGGAGCAATATTTTTTCTCTACATGGGATACAAGATTATAAAGACGAAAATTGATATTGAGCACCTCGAAGATAAGAGCCATCTCGCAGAAAAGATTAAGAGGAAGGAAAAGGGAGGTTTTTATACAGGATTCATGATCAATTTCCTCAATCCAACCTTGTTCATAGGGGTGCTAACCTCCTCCTTCTTTGTGATTTCTTTAATAGCATCTCTGGGCCTGAATACAGGGGGGCTTGCAGGTAAAATGGACGAGAATGTTGAGAAGATAAGCAATATCGAAGGGAGAAAAATCGAAAATTCGAAAGGTTTATCAATTGAACAATTTGAAAATATTCATATAGGAAAAAATAAAGACCGCAAACAGGACCAGACTATTTACCCGTCATCTTTTCATCTCATAATAAGTATCTGCTATGCATTCTTTCTTTCCCTGGGAAGCATAATCTGGTTCTTTCTGATGGCTTTCCTGATTGTACGATTCCGGAGACTGATCAATATCAAGGTTATATCTGTATTCATTAAAAGCCTTGGACTTGTACTTTGCCTGTTCGGATTCTACTTCGGCTACCTTGCAGCAGGGATGTTTTTCTGAGAACGCTGTTAAGGAGTTAAAGCTGTCTTTTTTTCCCCGCTTTGTGCCTGATAACTGTGGTTTCATCAACTGTTATTAAATGGCCTTTTCCGATTTTTTCAAAATATGGTTTTATAGATTCAAAAAACAGATCTATTTTATGCGATTCATCAATTATTTCCACAATCAGCGGAAGTTTCTCAGATATCTCCCATAGTTTGTTGGAGTAAATTTCGCTGCTTGCACCGTAGCCCATGATACCTTTAGTAACTGTGGCACCTGCAATACCGCATCTTTTGGCTGAATATACAATTACCTCATAAAGCGGTGAGTGCTTGAATTTATCAGTTGAACTGATATAGATCCGTAACCGTTTGGCTTTATAATCAGCTTTCATTATGCTATAGTAATTTCGTTATTAAAACTCCCGAAAAAGTCGCTGCGATACCAAGGATAACACTCAGACCCGTATACAACATAAAATGAAAGAAATCTCCATCTCTGAGCAGGGCAAGATTCTCATTTGCAAAGGTTGAAAAAGTGGTGAATCCTCCACAGAAGCCTACTGCAAGAAACATTTTCCACCCGGAGCCAATAAAAGGACTCTTTTCAGAAAGACCATATATAAGGCCAATCAGAAAACAGCCAGTTATGTTAACAAAAAAGGTCCCGAAAGGAAATGCTGACGGGAAATTATTTTGCATAAACCGGGAAGCAAGAAATCTTGATATGCTTCCTAGAAATCCACCTGTGCCAACCAGTAAAAGTGTTTTGATCATAATGAGTAGAAAGAGTCTTACGAAAGTAACAATTATTTTAATTTTAATGAGTTTGATGCAGTATAAGCCGGAATCGTAGTACTTTTGAATTAATTAACTGCTATGCACCAGACTTCACAAAATATTGAATTTAAATCACTGCTCAATTTCAGGGATATCGGAGGAATTCAGGCTGCCGGGAAGAGCAGGATAAAGGAAGGAGTTGTATTCAGGTCCGCAAATCCTGACCGGTTAGAAAGGATTGATCGTGATAAATTAAAAGTGATTAATATCAGGACTATAATTGACCTCAGAGCTACGGGCGAGGTGAGAAAGGGAGGCATATCTGTTGACCATTCCGACAGATTGTCACTGCCGCTGGATTTTCAGCAAGCTACCAGAGACAGGCTGAGACCGGTCATTTATAACAGGGATTCCGAAAGTGTCATTGCAGATATATCCAACGAGATATACCTTGAAATACTTGATGCCTCAGGCCCTGTTATCAGGCAGGTATTGGAGGTGCTGGCTGACCCGGCGCGGTCACCGGTTCTGATACATTGCCAGGCAGGAAAGGACAGAACAGGAATAATAATTGCTTTGATCCTTCTTGCCATGGGCGTTAAAAGAGAGTTTATTATTAAGGACTTTATGCGATCAAATGATGCCCTTCTGCCTTATTTTAAGAGGATGTTTTTAATCAGGAAAATCGTTTCATTCGGATATTTCCCCTACAGGAATATGCTGTTTGCTGTTGAAGTGAAACAGAGAAATATTGAATCAGTTTTAGACAGGATTGAAACTCATTTTGGAGGTATTGAAGGTTATCTCAGTTATGCAGGGTTTGATATATCGCGGCTTTCAGAAGTCAGGTATGCCTTACTTAAAGATTAATGTTCATTATGAGAAGAAAGGGAAAAGAATTTCAAAAGAAGGACTTCAGACTAACTTCGAGGCTTAAAAGCTTCAGTCCTGCCTTTCATGGAATCAGTACACTGCTAAGATATGAGCATAATGCAAGAATCCACCTTGTCATTCTTATTATCATTATAGCTGCAGGAATTCTGTTGCGGATCTCAGCCACAGACTGGCTGGCTATACTCTTTGTTTCTGGTTTGGTATTTGCCAGTGAGTGTTTCAATACCGCAGTTGAATATCTGTCAGATCTGATAACCGATGAACAGAATGAAAATATCAGGATGGCAAAGGACGTGGCAGCAGCAGGGGTTCTGATTGCAACTGCAGTATCAGTAATTACAGGATTTATTATTTTCATCCCGGAGATCTTAAAACTTCTGAAAGGATGATATTTTATATAAAATGTTTACGCATGCTGGCGGCGATTGTTTAATTTTGAGAAATAACAACCATTATCTGAGATGACGGCTACTCTTTTACTTCTTGCCCTTTTTGGCATCGCAATGGCTCATTTAGAGGGAGTGGTGGTTGTATACCTGAGAAAGGCGCTTGGGATGCTCGATTCAGAATCCAACAAGGAATCCCTTGAAAAATTTCCTGTAAGATATCTTTATATTGAAATGACGAGGGAGGCTGCAACAATAATAATGCTTGTTGTAATTGCCTTGCTCGCAGGGAATGACTGGATAGAGAAAGGAATTTTCTTTCTGTGGACATTTGCATTCTGGGACCTCTTTTATTATTTGTCGCTCTATATACTTATAAAATGGCCTCCAAAGCTTACAACAATTGATGTTCTTTTCCTCATTCCGAAACCCTGGATAGCACCTGTGTGGTTTCCGATTGGAGTATCGGCAGTTACAATTCTGACAATTTTGTTTCTTGCAATTTGTAATGTTCTCAAATGATCTCCGGTTGGGGGTAACGATAACTCGCTCATATGTCAATAAATGTTAAATAGTATTTTGGATAAAGTAATTCTTATATATTTGACTCAGATCAATTAGAGATACTTTTTTTTAAAATGGATAATCGCTTTACTGATTAATGGCACGATCTGAAATATTTAAGAATCTGACCGCTGTTTTTTTATTTGGTGTACTCTCTGCAGTTACAGCATATCCTTCAGTTTCAATTTCCGGGAATGATAATCCTCAGGACACTGTTGTGAAAAAAGGGACAGTTGTGCAGCCGGTTTATACTACCTCAAGGCTTGTTTCTGCGAGGCCTGATATAGACGGGAAGCTTGATGATGAGTGCTGGAAGCATGGGACCTGGGCTGGTGATTACCATCAGTTTATCCCTAACGAAGGAGCAGAGCCAACTTATCCTACAGAATTCAACATACAATATGATGATAAGTATATATATATTGCATTTCGCGCATTTGACGGGGAGCCTCAGAAGATCCAGAGGCTGGCGGGTACACGGGATGAATTTGTGGGGGACATGATGGGCGTCAATTTTGACAGTTACCATGACCACCGGACAGGATTTGAATTCACCATCACAGCCTGGGGACAAAAGATCGATCTTATATTGTTCAATCCTGAAAACTGGGATTTCAACTGGAATGCGGTATGGAAAGGCAAGACCGGACTGGAGGATTCCGCATGGGTTGCCGAGATTGAAGTACCGCTAAGTCAGCTGCGATACAGCAATGAGGAAGAACAGGTCTGGGGTCTGCATACCTGGAGATGGATAAACCGTTATATGGAGGAGAGCAACTGGGAGCGCCAGTCAAAAACAGGACCAGGTGTACTTTTTAATTTTGGAGAACTGAAGGGAATAAAGGGGTTAAAGAAATCCCAGCGTCTGGAAATAATGCCTTATGCTCTGGGTCAACTTAATACGATGGAAAAGGAGCCATCAAACCCATTTACATCCAAGGGAAAAACATTGGGAGGAAATGCAGGGCTTGATGCTAAAATAGGTATCTCCAGCAATTTTACTCTTGATCTGACAGTAAATCCTGATTTCGGACAGGTTGAATCAGATCCATCTGTGATGAACCTTACAGCATTTGAGACCTTTTATGAGGAGAAGAGACCTTTCTTCCTGGAAGGTCTGACAATTTTCGATTATAAATTTGACAATGAGAGCCTATTCTACTCCAGAAGGATAGGACATTCTCCGGCAATTTCTCCGGAACCCAATGATAGTCTTTTTGTAGATTCCCCTGACATGACTACAATACTGAGCGCTGTCAAACTCAGTGGAACCACATCCAAAGGGTTATCGGTAGGAGTGATTCATAGTCTGACTGCGAATGAATATGCCAGACTAAGCGATCCGGAGGGAAATATTAAAACCACGAAAGTGGAACCACTTACCAATTATATGGTTGCGCGTGTGCAAAAGAGTTATAATGGTGCAAATACTGTGGTAGGGGGTATGCTGACATCAGTAAACCGTGTAATTGATGAGACCAACCTCGAGTTCCTGCCCAACGATGCATATACAGGAGGCCTTGATATGAGGCATCACTGGCGCGACAAGGAATTTTATGTGGATGGTCGTCTCATCGGAAGTTACCTTAATGGCACAACAACGGCAATGACAACTTTGCAGGAGTCTTCAGCCAGATATTACCAGAGGCCAGGTGCAGAATATCTTGATTATGATACCACACGTACCTCTTTGAGCGGATATGGCGGCAAATTTAAGATCGGCAAAGGATCAAAGGGATTCTGGAGGTATTCGACCGGTCTATCGTGGCTTTCTCCAGGACTTGAACTGAACGACCTGGGTTATATGAATACCGCTGATGCTATTAATCAGGAAAATGAGGTATCTTACTTTGTTAATAAGCCGGTATCGATTTTCAGGACATATAATATAAGCCTGGAACAATTCAATAGCTGGAATTTCAATGGGACCTACCTCGGATCCGGGGGCCACCTGGCGTTTAAATCAGAGTTTAAAAACCAATGGCAGCTGGATGCTAATCTCATTTTTCACTCAGCAGCAATGGATACCAAAATCCTTCGCGGCGGCTATGATATGATGATGCCTTTCTCCCTGTTGTCATTTGGTGGTTTACACACTGATTATTCAAAAAAGGTAGTTCTCGGATTTGATTATAGCTATGAATACCGGGGTAATAATTCGGCAATGAGCTACGAACTTAAACCAGGAATCACCTTTCGTCCATTCAGGACCTTTAAAATTGGAGTTACCGGGGATTATATTGATAACACGGACGATCTTCAGTATGTTGCAACAACTGATTACTTATCGGAAAAGCGATACATCCTGGGGACAATCGATCAGAACACAATCGGTATAACCCTGAGAATGGATCTGAACATAACTCCTGAATTCTCGATTCAATATTACGGAAGTCCTTTTATTTCACGTGGCAGCTATTCCGAATTCAAGTATGTCACAAATGCCGTGGCAGATGTTTATGATGACAGGTTTACCATTTATGATAATGTTGTGCTTTCAGGTGACTCTTATCAGTTTGATGAAAATAATGACATGGTTCCGGATTATACTATCCAGAATCCTGATTTCAATTTCCACCAGTTTCGTTCCAATCTTGTTGCAAAATGGGAATACCGTCTGGGTTCAACAATTTATCTTGTATGGTCAAGTGAAAAGACCGGGTATACCGGCGATTCACATACTACTATTAAAGAATCATATAAAGAGCTGCGGAGTATTTTTCCCAATAATATATTTATAATCAAATTTAATTACTGGTTCTCACTGTAGTTTTACAGTTGTCTCACTGATTGGCACTTTCGTCAAAAACAATCTAATTACTTGCGTGTAAATGATAAAACTATCTATTATCTTCCTATCTTTATCGGGCCCTTAAACAGGCTTTAATTGGAAATCCTGATTTTGAAAATTAACAGGGAATACTTTTTCAAAGATGAGATTGCTGGTATGCGAAGATAACAAGCTGGTCATGAAAACCCTTTCGGTTGTTCTTGAAAAGGATGGATTTGAAGTTGATCTGGCAGAAGATGGCAATAAGGCATTTGATCTTCTGCATAAAACTGTTTATGATCTGATCCTTGTCGATATCCATCTCCCTTTTCACAGCGGTCTTGAAATAATTAAGTACCTCAGATCCGATCTTAAACAGACTACTCCTGTATTTGTCCTGACCGCGTTCAGTGATCTTGAGATGCAGCGACAGGCAGGTGAACTTGAAATTAATGGCTATATGGTAAAGCCTTTCAATCCTGCTGATCTTTTACTGAAAATCAGATCCATTCTTAAACCGGACTAATGAACAGGCGTATTTTTTTTCTTTTAATAATCCTGATTTCAGCAAAAATTTTCATTTCTGTTCCGCTTCTTTCTCAGGAAATTGCAGATCCTGAAGCGGAATATGCTCGCGTTAGGGCACTTGCCTTTGACGGGAAATACGATATTGCCTCGGCAGATGCACGCAGGCTTGTTAACAGCTATCCCTCCTATGGTGATGCCAGGATCCTTCTTGGCCGCATACTGGCATGGCAAAACGATTTTGCCAATGCGGCAGCTGTTATTGACACTCTGCTTATGACAGAACCAAATAATGCTGACGCCCTATCTGCTAAAAGAGATATCTTGCTCTGGTCCAAAGAAAAATCTCCGGTATCTACAGCTATAAGAACAGGTTATTCATTCGATACATTCTCCATGCCATATAACCGTTACTGGCAGGTTTTTAATGCCGGAGCTGAACACAGATTTAATTGGGGACTGGCAGCAGCCGGAATAAATATTGGTAATGCCATTATCGGTGAACCAATTCCTGATAACGCAACCGAATGGCAGCTTGAGCTTGAAGCCTATCCAAAACTTTCGAATAAGAATTATGCTTATCTTGCGTATGCATTCAGCCCGGGTGTTTATTTCCCCGGACACAGGGCCGCATTGGAGATCTGGCAGGTTCTGCCTGCAGGATGGGCAGTTTCCGCAGGTATGAACTACTTTTATTTTGACCGGAATATTTTTATTGCCCTGGCATCGGTGGAGAAGTACCTTGGTAAATACTGGTTATCTCTCAGAGGATACTTTTATTTTAAGGATAATGGTGTGACAACTTCAGAATATTTGAATATCCGACGCTATTTCAATGATGTTAATTATCTTCAGCTGACACTCGGAGCAGGGACAGCCCCTGATGAGCCATTCGATGTGCAAACCGATCTGATGCGATTAAGCGCTTACAGTATCAGGGCAGCCTGGAATGTTTCCCTAACCCCTAAACTGATGATGAAGGTCGGAGCAGGATATTCTTATGAGGAGTATCAGGAAAATGTATGGAGAAACAGGTTTGAAGGAAATATAAATTTCATCTATGCAATTAAAATGAAATAATGAAGTATTTACTGCTCTTGATATTACCCTTCTTGTCAAATGCAGTGGTTAAAGGATTCACTATACCCCCGGATGCAATTGCAGGAAATAATTCATGGTCTTTCAACTCCGAAAGTCATGTTACCGGGGCTGTTTATGCAAAAGAGTCAAATTTAATAATGGAGGAGAAGCTTAATGATGCCCTCGAAAACGCAGTTATCGTTGCTCCTAAAGACAGTTTCCCAATTCAGGTGGGAGCCTATAGAAATAAATCAAATGCTGATAATATTTACAGAGGTATTAAGGATCTCACTGATATTGAGGTAAGAATTATAGTCGAGGAAGGGCTTTACAAGGTAAGGATAGGCCGGTTTCCGGAAGGCACACAAGATAATGGAAATTATATAGCTGCTCTTTCAGATCAGGAAAAGGTGAGAAAGAAGGCTGATATGGTCTCAGATCCAATTGTTGATTCTGTTCCGCACAATTTTGAAAACACTGCTTTCATGACTATATCTGATACATCAGAAGTCCCTTGTGATACAGTGTTTATCTGGGGTGAATTGATTTATTTCAAAGGGAACTCTCCGTGGCTGAAGAGGATAAAGTATTTCGGAGAATCATTTGCTCTCGTCAATGCTCTTATTATTACCATTCTGATCTCCATATTCACCATGATAACGCTGCTGATAATAATCCTCATGAACAGGAGAAGGATGGAGAAGGAAGAAAAACTTCACCGTTATTTAATGGAGAAATATCAGAGCCTGATAGTAGATTTCCTTTATGGTACTGCTGCACCTGAAGAATTCAGGGCTATTGCATCTGATAACTACAGGAGGCAGGTACTGATTGACCAGATGATTGATGTAAGTGTCAACCTTAAGGGAGAAGAGGGCAATAAGCTGATTGGCCTTTATAAGTTCCTCGGTCTGGACAGGGATTCATTAGCCAGGGCCCGTGACTTTCGCTGGCACAAAAAGGTAAAGGGGTTCCGGGAGCTTGCATATATGAATATCAAAGATGCAAATGATTCTATCATTAAGGCGCTCAACTCATCAAATGAAATTCTCAGAATGGAGGCGCAGATCGCTCTTGTCAGACTGAGTGAAAATGGCCATTTTGATTTTTTGGCACAGCTTAAGAGACCATTCTCCCTCTGGGAGCAGATAACACTTCACGATCTGATAATTCAGCATAATATACCGGTTCCTTCATTTAATAAATGGCTTATATCGGAAAACGATACTGTTGTGATATTTTCACTGCGAATGATAAAGGAGTTTAAGCAGACTGAAGCCGAAGAGGACATTACAAAATGCCTGCTGCATAAATCGTCTGAAGTACGCCTTCTCGCAGTACAGGTGGCAGGAGACCTGAGGTTGTCATCAACTCTGGAAATAATGAAGAAGATGTATAAAAATCAGGATTATAAGACTTGTCTTGAAATTGTGAAATCGATGGGCAAGATGCCTGATAATTCAATGCTGGGATTTCTGAAACTTGTTCTTGATAAGGAAGATGACGTTCAGCTGCAGATTGAAGCAACAAAATCGATTGAAAAAATGGGCGAAGAGGGAGTAAAAGCCCTGGTTAAAATAATGAAATCGGAATATAAGAATTATAATATTATTGTCAGGCATGTGCTCGACAAGAGAATTAACTAAAAGCTATGGGAATTCTTTTTGCAAATCTTATCTTCATTCTTACACTGATACTTTTTGGCTCATACCTCCTGCTTGGAATATTCTCGGCAATGGCACTCCGGAAATATCTGAGGAAGAACAGCTATATCAATTACAATACTCTTGTCTTGTCTCCACTCGTTCCCAGGATATCTATAATTGCACCCGCATTTAATGAAAGCAAATCCATTATCGACAATGTAAGGACCCTGCTCTCGCTTTACTACAATAACTTCGAGGTCATTATTGTCAACGACGGATCGACCGATGATACATTTCAGAAGATAGTTCAGGCATTTGAGCTGGTGAAGGTCAATTATTATTTTGATTACCGCATCGCATGTGAAAGGATTAAAGGGGTTTATAAGTCTGATAATCCTTCATATAACCGCTTGACTGTTATTGATAAAAACAACGGGGGCAAGGCTGACTCTCTGAATGCCGGAATAAACATCAGCAGAAACAGCCTCATTGTGACTATTGATGCAGATTCAATAATAGAGTCAGATTCGGTGCTTAAGCTTGTAAAACCATTTCTTGAGGAGAAGGACCACAAGGTAATTGGAACAGGAGGAGTGATCAGGATTGTCAACTCATGTGATATTGAGCGCGGTCATATTCGTGAGATCAAGATTCCTGAACAGATACTGCCCCGTCTCCAGGTACTTGAATACACCCGGGCTTTTCTGCTTGGAAGGATGGCCTGGAGCCATCTTGACGGATTAATGCTTATCTCAGGTGCAATGGGGATGTTCGATAGGGAAACCGTTATACTTGCTGGTGGATACAGTATTAAAACTGTTGGGGAGGATATGGAACTCGTATTGAGGATGCGCCGTTATAAGGCCGAGAGGGAGGAGAAGTATGAAGTTACATATATACCCGATCCGCTCTGCTGGACTGAAGCTCCTTCCGATTTCAAATCGCTGAGGAAGCAGCGGACAAGATGGACCCGCGGATTGATTGAATCGCTCTGGTCGCATCGCAGACTTTTCATGAATCCGGGTTATGGAAAGCTCGGAATCCTTGGTTATCCTTACTGGTTCTTTTTTGAATGGCTCTCCCCGTTGATAGCCTTCTCAGGATTTCTTTATACCATTTATCTTGTGATCTCTCATAAATTAAACCTTCCTTTCTTCCTTCTGCTGTTTTTGTTTGTTTATACTTTTGCAGTCAGCCTTTCCGTTTGGGCTGTACTTTTTGAAGAAATAACTTTTCACAAATATGGAAGGAAAAGAGATGTATTAAGACTGCTTTCAACAGCACTCGTTGAGCCATTTTTCTATCCCATGCACACCCTGTTTGCAGTAATTGGCAACATTGAAGCCATTTTTGGAAAACAGGGATGGGGAAAAGCCAAGCGCAGCGGGTTTGAGAAAAAGAAGAAGAAAGCGGTGAAAAAAACTTAGTATAAAATTAAATTTATTATCTCCCAAACCTTTAGTTGGCAATAGGCAATAGGCAATAGGCAGTTGGCAATTTAATCAGCAAATTCAGGGATTGACCTTAATCCTTCCTGAATAATATTAAGCGATTCTTTCTCCTTTACTGTTGTACCGGGAACAACCAACCAGTTATTCCAGTTGTACCTGTCAGTTGTTGAAACCACAACGCCCTTGTAGTAAACAGAAAGAGCTATCCCGTCTGATTGGGCAGTTTCTATTTTAAAATTATATCCTCCATCGTTTGATACAGCGCCGTTTATCACTGACATCCTTGTGGGATCATAGAAATAAAGCATTGTCCATGGTATCCGTACTTTCAACTTATTTGAACTCCAGGCAATGGCTGATCTGGTTCCTTGTGTGAAATCAGCGGAGTTTTCAACCGGCAGCCGGCCAATATCCTGCCGAGTGTTTTGATATTCATCATTTATCCATTGCATCAGCTTCCATGGGGCACCGTCAGTTACAGTACTTTTATATTTCTGTACCGACGGATCGGAGAGATTGAACCTCGGTGTAAGTCCATTCATATCGTAGGCTTCAGTAACATAATGAGATGCGGTGTCATTCCCGAGAACTAAAGCACAGATAAACTCGGATCGGTTTTCAAGAGTCTTTCCGTTGATTAACTGCGACTCACCCAGACTGCCTGAGTAGGTATCAAAAGCTATCATTAAAGTATCACCCTGAGTAAGATCCTGTACTGCCTCTATTTCAAGATAGAAGTAGCTGTTATCATTCGTCGCTTCGATTCTGCTTACCGGACCAGATGGATTATTAACATGGTATGCGACAAAAGGAAGTACCTCAGTTTCTGTAAATTTTACTAGTCCAAAATTCTGTTCAGGCGACGTCAGGTTATGCCATAACTGACGGGTTGGTATTGTACTTCCGTCAGAGATAAAGCCGAATGCCTCGAGGTACTGAACTATCCAGGTTGGTTTAAACCACTCATCCATCCAGGAAAACATAAAGCCCCCGGCACACCCTGCATCCAGGATATTGTGCATCAGCCTCATATTTTTTTCTCCCTGCTGCACTTCAGAATAACCTCCATGATCCATATTGCTGAAAGACTGGTGAGCACTTCCCCAGCTTGACGGAACACCAAATTCACCTATTACAAGCGGAATTGCTGAATAATGATTTTTAAGGTCATTTAAATATCCTGAATAACTGTTCGGCCCCAGTTCGTCACTGTATGACTGATAGGAGGGTTGATCGCTTATAAAATTAGGATAATAAGGGTATGCGTGGTAGGATGCAAAAAGGCCTGCCTTAGCATCTTCCCTGTTGATCTTTGTAATATCAATCGATTCAGAATCTTCATCTGAATAAAACTCTGTAGGATGAATTAAAGGGTCAAGAGTTGGCCAGCTGGACATACTCACAGGCCGTATTACATTATACTGCTGATTCTCATAAGAGGCAGTCTCATCCAGCATATTTGCAGCAAAAACTTCTGAGGCTGATGCACCGCTTATGCTGAATTGAATACCAGTATATTCAGTTAGTGCAGCATTTGACACATTTGTGACTCTTACCTCGCCCGGGCTTATTTCCCTGCCTATTATGTATGCGGCAGTCCATCTTGAGAGATCGGTTTTATATGATCCGTATGACTTTCCAGGTCTGAAAGCAATATTCCTGTTGCCATGAATGCAATCAATGACCTCATGAATTTCTGTCCTGAATGCGGGTTCTCTCAATATAAGATCATACTGCGACGGATCAGAAGGATTATCCACCTCCTCAAGCCAGATTCCCTGGAAAAGAAGAATGGGCTTATCCGGATGGCGGTTGTTGTAGTTGGCAAGCTTTTCATAAAAGACAGGCGGATGAAGCGTATATATTCTGATGCTGTTGAATCCGGCTTCCCCGATGCGATTGATCCATTCACCATACAGCTCACCCGGAATTGAGTAGGCTATTTCCCCGGGAAAGGTGCCGGGTGTCGCAGCTCCAAGATTAATTCCCTTGAGGATCAATGGCCGGTATCCAGTCTCAGTAAACATTGCAATGAAATCACTCTGGGTCCTGAATGGAATTTCCTCCATTCTGGCAATCATAAAGTCTATTGTCGTATCACGTCTGATCACTATATCGGTGATTCTTAAAGGATAGAAACCTGTGCAGTTAACATTTGTAATGACTCTTACAGTCAAAGGAGTGGGAACGACAGGAGGCATAACAGGGGGTAAGTCAACAGGTTCGAGAGTGGTCGCTGATGAAAACCCGGAATAACCGGCTGCCTTGATAATTTTCGACGACCAGGTATTCCCTTTAAAGGTGATGGCGTAAATGTATATTCCCTGCTTCACAGGGGCTCCGTTATCGTTCCTGCCGTCCCATATTATACGGTAGCTGCCTAGCTGGACATCCTTAAATAATATTTCCTTTATTTTCTGACCTGAGAAGTTGTATACAGAAAAGCGTACATCACCGGAACTGTTAATTATAAATGGTATATTAACCGCATAAGTGAAAGGATTTGGATGAGGCATTCCCAGTTCAAGCATATCAGAAACTTGTCCGTAGATTCCTGAGATCCTGAGCGAATAATTTCCATCCTGGCCTGATACCGCACTGTATTCAATGTTGCCGCTTAACATTGAAACTTTAGCTCCCGGGACTACTATACCTGACATGTCTGTCACTGTTCCTGAAACAATGTAATCTTTTGCTGATATATCGCAAATTGTAAATAGAAGAGCAATAGTGAGAAAATTGCTGAAGTTTAATAGCTTAAATGGATTCTCGGGTGTAGTTGTTCTTTTCAATGCCTTAGGGTTTAGAAGAGGAAATTCATCCCAAGATAGGTTCCCCTGGTGCCATCCCTTGGATCATCAGCCCATCCATAATCAAGAGTCAGTACAAAATTGTCATTGATTGCACAATGAGCACCACCTCCGTATGTGACATGTAATTGTTCCTTGTCCCCTTTTTCGAGCCATGCAATTCCTTGGGGATCTGTGATCTCTGGTAGTTTATATTTCCCTGTCACCATACCTGCATCTGCGAAGCCTGAAAGTGCAAAATAGAAATTCTGATTAAGGATAATAGCCCTGAAAACCTTCCACCTGATTTCTGCATTTCCGTATACAAAATCTTCCCCAACTACCCTGTTTCTGAGTATCCCTCTTATGGTCTTTGCTCCGCCAAGTCCGCTTAAGGTAAGTTGCGGGGCTGAATTGTAGACCAGAGGAAGCATATAAAATGGCATTTGTCCGGTTAATTTAGCCTGGTAGGAAATCCGGTATCCAAAATTGACCCTTTCGGGGATTAGTGAAAAGTACTGCCGGTGAGTAAAAGCGAAACGTGTATAATTGTAGCCATCACTAAGAAATCCAGGGATTAATAGGATTTGAGCCTCAGTCCATAATCCTTTCATGGGATTTGCCTCATTGTCGCGTGTATCATATTTTACCCCTATTTTGATGACACCCGTCTGACCACCATGGAACTGACTCTCGGGTATGATACCCCACCTGATAAAATTACCATAAAGGCCTCCCCCGACTGAAGGAAGAAGATCATCAGAGTCCCTGCCTTCATTCAGATTATCTATATCAACAGTATCCAACCTGTTATTTAAATACTCAAAACCGCCGAACCATTTAAAATTATCACCCTTAAGCTTTCCAATGAACTCAAGCTTTATCTTTATCATCTCGCGGTCCATGCGGTAGAAGACGGATGAGACGTAGGCCTGATCACCGGCAGTTGTAAGTGCCGGATTGTAATAGGCGTTATAGCCATTGAAACCATAAAAATCGAGTACTTTTTCAGTAAGGTAACTTGCTTCGGCAAGCATGCGGATGCCGGGGATGAGATTCCGGGTTTCATAAGTAAGCTGATTAGTACCGGAGCCTTTTGTAGTCCTGGACAATTCCAGATTAAAATTCTGATTGTACATCGGATATTTGCTGCCATCGCCATAATCGAACAATTTCAATATTCCGCCATATTTTACTCCGGTATTCGAATCGTATCCAAAAACAGGAAAGGCTCCGAATGTCCATCCTTTTTTCATTTTTACCTTCTCTCTTTCCTGTCCCGAAATGAGGCTGACCTGCAAACATAAACAGGCTATCAGCAATATAGATCTGAATATTATTTTCATAGGGTTTTTTGGACTGGCAATATAACAATACTTTTTAAAAAACTCTTCCATTAAGATTTTGAAGTTCCTATCATAATAGATACATTTGTTTAGGTCAGGGAAATATTGTTCCTATTAAATAGTTTGAAGACTTTAATCAAATATCTTTTGTTATGAAAAGGCAGCTACTTTTTTTATTTCTTGCTCTTTTAATTATTTTGCCGGCAAGAGGCCAGAACAGCCCTATCAGGGTTATTGTTTTCGGAGCCCATCCTGATGACTGCGATCTCGATGCAGGTGGTATCGCTATTAAATATGTGAAAATGGGGCATAAGGTCAAGTTTGTCTCGATGACAAACGGCGATGCCGGTCATCAGTCTCAGGGTGGAGGCGCCCTGGCGAAAAGACGAATGGCCGAGGCACAGGAAGCAGGACATCGTTTCGGAGTTGAATATACCGTCCTTGATAATCATGATGGCGAATTAATGCCAACTCTTGAGAACAGGCTGAAAGTGATAAGGGAAATACGAAGCTGGAAAGCCGATATTGTTATTACTCATCCTTCCAATGACTATCATCCTGACCACCGATATACCAGCCTGCTTGTGCAGGATGCATCATTCATGGTTATTGTACCCAATGTAGCTCCTGATACACCTCCGCTTCAGAAAAACCCTGTTTTTTTCTGGTCAAACTCAACAGATCCTGATGTTGCAGTTGATATCGACAAGGAGACAGATCAGAAACTTTATGCTGCATCGGCCCATGAGTCTCAGTTTTTTGAGTGGCTCCCATGGCTGGATGGTACACTTGAGAAAGTGCCGGAAAGCAAGGAAGCAAGGCTTAAATTCCTGAAGATCTGGCTGACGCCTCCAACCGATGCTGTAAGAGAGTGTCTTAAAAAATGGTATGGTGAACCGAGGGCTTCAACAATTATGAATGCCGAATCTTTTAAAATAGCTGATTTCAGCAGAAAACCGGACCATGACGAGTTGCTTAAGCTGTTCCCGATAATAATAAAGTAGTGAAGAATTATTATTTGAATTTAAATTAATACATCCCCCTGTCCCCCTATAGGGGGAATTTAAGAAGAAGCCCCTAATCTCAAAAACATCTGTTATGAAATCAATTTCAATCACCTTTATCTTTTTTATTGTGCTCTTCTCCTTATCCTGCGGAACCAGATCCGGTAAACAAGATAAGGTAAAGCTTGAATTTGTCGATCTGCCTGCTGAGAAGAAAATTGATGTAATGGCAGATGGAAAACTGTTTACCTCGTTTTGCTGGTACGACAGTGTATATAAGCCAATCCTGTATCCCGTGTACACATCTTCAGGAACTGAGATTACGAGAGGATTTCCTCTTCATCCAAGGGAAGGTGAAAGCACTGACCACAGACACCAGGTTGGGATATGGCTTAATTATGGAAATGTTAACGGACTGGATTTCTGGGGAAATGGTTCTGAAGGTAAGTGGGGTGTAAGAAGCGGAGAAATTAAACATCTCAATATAGAAAAGATGACTGTTGAAAACGGGAAAGCATCCCTGATATCAAACGAGAGCTGGGTTGATTCGGTCGGGAATGAGATCCTGTCTGAAAAAACTGAATACCACTTCATGACTTCAGGATCCACCCGTATAATAGATCGCATTACAACACTGACTGCCACAAAAGACACTGTGAAGTTCAAAGATACCAAAGAGGGAATGTTTGGAATTCGTGTTGCACGTCAGTTACAGTTACCGGCAAAGGAAGATATCGTGCTTAAGGAATCAAAAGGGGGTACTACAACAGTAAGGGCCCTCGCAAACGATGATATCACAGGGAATTACAGGAGTAGTGAAGGTATTTCCGGAGATGCCGTGTGGGGTACAAGGGCAAGGTGGATGGACCTTTATGGTCGTATTGGCAAAGAGATAGTATCACTGGTTGTATGCGACCATCCTAAGAACCAGAGTTATCCTACTTACTGGCATGCACGCGGTTACGGACTATTTTCTGCCAATCCACTTGGCGTTTACGATTTTACGCAGGGTAAGGAAACCCTGAATTTTATGATCCCTGCCGGGAATTCTGCTACATTCAGATACAGGGTAATTGTCACTTCTGGAGCTGATCTTACAGATTCAGAGATCAATTCATATTCAGATGAGTTTGCCGGGAAATATTAAGTAAGTTATTTTAAACCTATATCAAAATGACAAAAAGACGTGAATTTATCAGGACCAGCGTAATGGGTTCTGCAGGAATAGCAATAGGAGGCATTGGCTTCAGCGCTAAATCATATGGATCCATAATCGGCTCGAATGAACGCATTACCCTTGCAGTAATCGGCATTCGAAACCAGGGCAGCTTTCACATCGAAAGCTGGTGCAACATCAATAAGAGCCACAATGTGAAACTAAAAACCCTTTGTGATACTGATGAGCAGCTTTTTGATTCCCGTTCAAAAATGGTGATTGATAAGACAGGAGAGAAGCCAGGAGTAGAATGGGATATGCACAAAGTGCTGGACGACAAGGATATTGATGCTGTGTCAATTGTTACCCCGAATCACTGGCATGCACTTGCTACTATCTGGGCCTGCCAGGCAGGGAAACATGTATACGTTGAAAAACCGGCTTCATACAATATCCTTGAAGGGAGAAAGATGGTTGAAGCGGCCCGCAAATATAATCTGCGGGTTCAGGTCGGATTGAATAACAGATCATCGGCGAGCGTAATGGAAGCGATTAAATTTCTTCACGACGGAGGTATCGGCGAGATCTTTATGGCACGTGGTTTATGCTATAAAGCCCGGGATTCCTATGGCATTGGTCCGGACAGTGAGCCTCCTGCCACATTCCATTACGACCGCTGGCTGGGCCCGGCTCCGATGAGGCCCTACAATGAAAAACGAAGTCATTATGTCTGGCACTGGTACTGGGACACAGGCAATGGCGATACAGGCAATACCGGCCCTCATCAGTTGGACATAGCACGCTGGGGACTTAATAAAAACGAACACCCGGTTACAGTATATTCAGCAGGTGGATTATGGGGATTGAAAAAACAACCCAGCCCTCCCGATAAAATGACACCGGGGAAGATGGCTTATGGAGATGTAATGACTTATGGCAATGAAATGTCATCCCAGGAAACTCCAAATACTCAGACCTGCGTTTATAAATATGGCGATGGCACTATGCTTGAATTTGAAACCAGAGGCTGGTACACCAACCAGGAAGGTTATAAGGGGAATGAAGCAGGGAACCTTTTTTATGGTTCAGAGGGATATCTTGAGATATTGGGAGATACATGGAGGGCTTTCAGGAAAAGGGAAAAAGAACCTTTTGCAGGATCAAAAGAGATTGTTGCAACACCTGCTGAAAACCATTATACAAATTTTGTGGATGCTGTCAGGGCCGGTAAGAACGAGCTTCTTCACTGCGATGTTAGTGAGGGCGTTTTATCGTCTGACCTGCCTCATCTTGCAAACATATCATATCGATTGGGACGGGAACTGCATTTTAATGGTGCCGCGGAAAAATTTGTGAATGATACTGAAGCTGATGGGATGCTATCAAGAAAGGAATACCGCAAACCATATCTGCTTCCTGATAAAGTCTAGAGTTGTTCAAATCATGAATCATCATTAATTAACCAGGAAACGATGACCCAGCCTGTTCAAAAAGTCGGAAACTACCGATATAGGATACTTGCCCTGGTGTTCATGGCGACAACAATCAATTATTTCGACCGCAGCATTGTTGGCGTCATGGCTCCCACTCTTCAAATGCTTTTCAGCTGGACAAACAAGGACTATGCTGCCATTATGGTATCCTTTAAAATTGCCTATGGGCTGGGCCTGCTTTTTATGGGTGGTATAATTGACAGGTTTGGAACAAAAATAGGATATACTATTTCAATAGCTATCTGGAGCTTGTTCGGTATGTTGCATGCAGCTGTCAGGCCGGCTTTCAGTCTGATAGGGTTCATTGTGGCCCGTTTTGGACTGGGGATAGGTGAATCGGGTAATTTTCCTGCTGCTATTAAGACAGTAGCAGAGTGGTTCCCCAAAAAAGACAGGGCATTTGCTACAGGGATATTTGATGCTTCAACAAGCGTCGGAGCTATTCTGGCTCCTTTTATTGTGGGTGCGATTGTTACCGTTGAAGGAGATAACTGGCAGATACCTTTTCTCTTTACAGGAGTTTTGAGCGTACTCTGGGTTTTCTTATGGCTGAGAACTTATAAGAAACCGGAATCTCATCCGAAACTCTCTGTGGAGGAACTTGCATATATCAACAGTGATTCAGAGGAAGAGTCTGATGAGAAAATCCCATGGATCAAGCTCCTGCCAAAAAGAGAAACCTGGGCTTTCGCCCTGACAACGATTACCGATGGGGTCTGGTGGTTTTACCTTTTCTGGGGCGCCAAGTTTCTTGCTGTTCAGTTTGGTGTCGACATCAAGAATATCGGGCTTCCCTTCCTCATAATATTTTTAATGGCAGATGCCGGAAGCCTTCTGGGGGGATTGGCCTCCGGTGCCCTTATTAAAAAAGGATGGTCCATTAACAAGGCAAGGAAAATAACTCTTCTTGTTAATGCTATCATTATTTTACCTGTAGCTCTGGTACCTGTCATTGCAGGCAAATGGCTCGCAGTATTCCTGATCGGCCTGGGAGCGGCAGGACATCAATCCTGGTCAATAAACAGCTATACCCTGGTCCCTGATGTATTCCCTAAAAAGGCCACTGCATCAGTAATCGGAATAGGGAAAATGGTAGGAGTGGCAGTTGCCGTAATTGCAGATCTGTCTCTTGGAGCAGTACTGGATACTGCAGGTAATTCCGGCTATTTCTGGGCATTTGTAATAGCCGGATTCTCATATATCAGCATACTTGGGTTTGTGCACCTGCTTATGCCTCATATGACACCACTGAATGATAACCTTGAACACATAACCCCTACAGAACCCCAGGCTTAAGCCTGGGGCTTTAACGATAATAACTAACATAACGTAAGATGGCAAAAAACGAATTATCACGCAGAAGATTCATTGGAAAAACAGCGGCAGGAATTGCCGGTGTGACTGTTTTATCTAATGGTTCAGCTCTTAGCGCAGCATCATACCAGGAGAGTTATCGGTGCAAATGACCGGATAAACATCGGATTTCTTGGATGCGGTGCACGCAGCGGAGATCATCAGACAATGGTTAAAACATCTGAGAAAGATAAAAATATCGGAGTGGTTGCAGTGTGCGATATCTGGAAGCTTAACAGAGAGAAATCAGCAGCAAATTGTAAAAAACTCTTTGGAGCCGATGTAAAACAGTTCAAGTATTCCGAAGAAATGCTTAAAATGCCGGAACTTGATGCGGTAATGATCGCTACAGGAGATTTTCAGCATGCAAAGATACTGGCGGAAGTTGTAAAAGCCGGGAAAGATTGCTATTGCGAAAAGCCCATGGCTACTGATGTGGAGGATGCAAAACTTGCACGGACAGCTGTCCTGGGGTCAACACAGGTTGTACAGATGGGCTCCCAATGGGTAAGCGATCCGATACAATTGAAAGTACGTGAAATAATCCGCTCCGGGAAATTGGGTCAGATCACAAAAATCGAACAGGTCTGGAATGACAATAATCCCAGGTGGCATGTGCCCGGCGATCCGGATGTTGCAGCGATCAGGGAAGCGGATACCGACTGGAACAGGTGGCTGCTCGGTAAACCTTATGTCCCGTTCGACCCATGGAAATACTTTGAATTCAGAATTTTCCGCGATTATTCAGGAGGCATTACCTCACAATGGATGAGTCATGGCGCCGGTTTGGTCCATTTCTATACCGACACGGCAATTCCCGATTCGATGGTGGCAAACGGCGGAATTTTTGGCTGGCCCGACATCAGGCAGAACCCTGATACATTCCAGGCTCTGGCAACCTACGACGATGCAAAACTTTTATACTCATATACATCAAATTATGCCAGCATGTTTGGCGATTATACCTGTATCCGCGGGAAACAGGGTACTCTTTTTGCCCATGGCGGGGAAGGAAGTTCGAGATGGTTTTATATTCCCGAACATCAGGATCTCCCCGGCGGCTTTGATTTTTATGAAGGGATGAAAGAGACTGTAAAAAGCGGCAAGGCAGAAATAGTTACTGCTGAAGAATACGGGATGAAACTGGGCCCTGTCAATGTAAGCGATAATAGCAAATATCATCTCGATAACTGGATTGATTGCATGAGGAACAGAAATATGGTTCCAAATGGACATATCCATACTGGTTTCTGGCATTCGGTTGCAAGCATAATGGCTACAAGGGCATACAGGGAAGGCAGAAAGCTTTACTGGGACCGCAGCAGGGAAGAGATTGTCGACCATCCTGTGATCTCCTGATGGTCCGTGTCTGCAGGCAGGCATCTTACCTTTAAATCAAAATAATATTATGATGAAAACAAAATTTTTCCTGTTTATAGTCACTGCATTAGTCTTTCTTTCCGGATGTAACAGGGCTAAGATTAAGCCTGATTATTCTCCGCCTTTTATAATTGATTCCCATATGCATTATACGGCAACCGATGAGTGGGAAAAGTCTTTTCTGGATGTTTTCACGAGGTATAATGCGATGGCATGCCTGCTTATGCCAATGAAGGATCTTGACAGGGGCATTGCCTTCGCAAAAGCCCATCCTGACAGAGTTATACCATATGCGGAGATAAATATCGACAGTCCGGCTGTAGTTGATGAAATTCAAAAAGTTCATTCAATGGGATTCATGGGATTAGGAGAACTTTTTGCCATGGGAAGAAGGGATTACAATGATCCGAAATACGATACAATCTGGGCACTGGCTGAGCAGCTTGGTATGCCAATTGCACCTCATACAGGTATACTGTTCGATGGCACCATGGCCAATCTGCGTCCATCCTTTATTGCTGATGTTGCCGCCAGACATCCCAATTTGTTCATTCATGCTGCACATTTCGGAAATCCATGGTATGAAGAGGCAGCTGAAGCAACGAGGCGGAACAAAAATCTCTATTTCGATCTCTGCGGCTCCTCACTTATTAAGAAAGAAAATGATCCAGGCTACTGGGCCCAGTGGCTCTGGTGGACCAATGCTGCAGGAAAAGCCCATATGCCTAAAGAGGTTGTACCAGCCTGGGAAAAGATCCTTTTTGCCACTGACGAGGATCCTGATGCCCTGGAAGAGAATATCCGCCGTTTTAACAAAGCTCTTGATGCATGCAATGTTTCGCAGGAGACTCGTGCAAAATGCTACGGATTAACACTCGCACGTGTGTACGGAATAAAAGTGGGAGAAGCAAAGTAAGAACCTGTGTTAGCAACACTCTGGTATTTGATCCGCGGAATGTATTATTACGGATGGACTTAAAAATCATTCTATGAAGATCTGGAATTTTGGAATTATTGGTGCTGGCCTGATAGCTGATTTTCATGCTAAAGCTATTCTGAGTTTAAACAATGCAAGGCTTGCCGGAATCTGCGGAACCAATCATGTAAAAGTGAAGGCTCTGGCTGATAAATATGGTTGCAGGGCATTTTCAGACATGGATGAAATGTTTCTTTCCGGAGATGTGGATATTGTAACGATTGCCACTCCCAGCGGAGCTCATATGGAACCTGCAATAGCTGCTGCAAGGAACAGGATACATGTGATTTGTGAAAAACCACTTGAGATATCACTTGAACGTATCGATAGAATGATTATAGCTCATTCTGAGGCGGGCACCAGACTGGGAGGTATATTCAATTATCGTTTCAATGCTACACTTCAATATATTAAGAAAGCAGTCGACAGCGGCCGTTTCGGAATGATAACATACGCATCGGTTCATGTGCCATGGTGGAGAAATGAAGCCTATTATGCAAACAGCTGGCATGGGACATCTGACCTGGATGGAGGAGGGGCTTTGATGAATCAGGCAATTCACATGATTGATATATTGCAATACCTGATGGGTCCGGTAGAATCACTTCAGGCTTATGTGGCCACACTTGCCCATAGCATAGAGGTTGAAGATACAGCTGCTGCCATTCTGAAATTCAGAAATAATGCTCTTGGGGTCATCTATGGTACTACCGCATCCTTCCCCGGTCAGTTCCGGCGTCTTGAAATAACGGGCACCATGGGCACCATAGTGCTTGTTGAGAATAGTTTCAAAGTGTGGCAATTCGCTGATCAGACAGATGCTGACAATGAAATTCTCAATTCTTTTTCAGGGATCGAAGGCGGAGGCGGCGTCTCCGACCCGGGAGCAATTCCTTTTGAACCGCATGCACGAAATATTGCAGCATTCATCGATTCTGTTGAAACCGGCAGACCCTTTGAAGTTGACGGTTTGGAAGCCCGGAAAGCTGTGGAAATTATACTCGCCATATATTCTTCTGCCAGGGAAAAGAGGCCCTTCTATTTTAATTAGAGTGGAGTAATTTCTTGTTTAATTTTTATTTGATTTGCTTACAACTGTTTCATAACTTTATAACAGTAAATCATTAGCCTTACGTGGCAAGTCTTCAGCGAGGTCCGGGATAAGTTATTTTCAGCTCCCACGCTGAACAGTTTATATGAGAAGTGTGTTGATAATTCTGAGGAGGAGAATTCGGATTATGAAAAGGCCATTTATCATTTCGATATCAGATTATTTGAGATATTTAAAATTAATATTGCCTCTGCTGTTTTTTTTGGAATTTAATACTCCGGTCCTTGCACAGCCTGCAGCTATTACTAATGTAACAGCTAACCTATCTTCTATTTTGTGATGGGGGTGCTCTGACTGTAAGTTATACTGTTGTACCCGAAGGATCATTTAACAGCGGCAATGTTTTTACTGCAGAACTGAGCAATGCAACCGGCAGTTTTTCATCTCCTGTAACCATTGGTACATTAGTTTCCATCAATTCAGGAAATATCAGCGCTGTCATCCCCCCCGGTACAGGATATGGCACACAATACAGAATAAGAGTTATATCAAGCGACCCGGTTGTTACAAGTGATCCTAATACTTCCGATATTACAGTAAATGTATCACCCGCACCTCCTTTGACAGGAACTATTACTCAGCCTACATGTGCTGTCCCAACAGGCAGTGTAGAACTCAGCGGCCTTCCTTTATCAGGAACATGGACGCTCACAAGAAACCCGGGAGCAGTGACTACCACCGGAACAGGGACTTCCACCACTGTTTCAAATCTGGCACCGGAAACCTATACTTTCACTGTTACCGATGCCTCAGGATGCGTTTCCCCTGCAACGGGTAATGTTGTAATTAATGCAGTTCCCCCAACAACTCCGGCTGTCGGAATCATAACCCAGCCAACATGTGCTGTCCTGACCGGAAGTGTAGTCCTCAGTGATCTGCCTTCTTCCGGAACATGGACCCTTACAAGAAACCCGGGGGCAGTGACTTCCACCGGCACAGGAACTTCCACCACTGTTTCAAATCTGGTTCCGGGAACATATACTTTCACAGTTACCGATGCCTCAGGATGCGTTTCTCCTCCAACGGGTAATGTGGTAATTAATGCAGTCCCTGCAGCTCCGACAGCACCTGTTGTTGGAACAAGAACACAGCCTACCTGTGCTGTCCCGACAGGCAGTGTAGCTCTCAGCGGCTTGCCTTCATCCGGAACTTGGACCCTTACAAGAAACCCGGGAGCTGTGACTTCCACCGGAACAGGGACCTCCACCATTGTTTCAAATCTGGCTCCGGGAACATATACTTTCACAGTTACCGATGCCTCATTCTGCGTTTCTCCTGCAACGGGTAATGTTAGAATTAATGCAGTTCCCCCAGCTCCACGAGCACCTGTTGTAGGCGCAAGAACTCAGCCTACCTGTGCTGTCCCGACAGGCAGTGTAGCTCTCAGCGGTCTGCCTTCTTCCGGCACATGGACCCTTACCAGAAACCCGGGAGCAGTGACATCCACCGGCACAGGGACTACCACCACTGTTTCAAATCTGGCACCTGGAACATATACTTTCACAGTTACCAATGCTTTAGGATGCGTTTCTCCTGAAACGGGTAATGTGGTAATTAATACAGTCCCTGCAGCTCCAACAGCACCTGTTGTCGGGACAAGAACTCAGCCTACCTGTGCTTTACCAACAGGCAGTGTAGAACTCAGCGGCCTTCCTTCCTCCGGAACATGGACCCTTACAAGAAACCCGGGAGCAGTGACTACCACCGGAACAGGGACTACCACCACTGTTTCAAATCTGGCACCGGAAACCTATACTTTCACTGTTACCGATGCCTCAGGATGCGTTTCCCCTGCAACGGGTAATGTGGTAATTAATGCAGTTCCCTCAGTTCCAACGGCACCAGTTGTCGGGACAAGAACCCAGCCTACCTGTGCTGTACCAACAGGCAGTGTAGCCCTCAGCGGCCTTCCTTCCTCCGGAACATGGACCCTTACACGAAACCCGGGAGCAGTGACTACCACCGGAACAGGGACTTCCACCACTGTTTCAAATCTGGCACCGGGAACCTATACTTTCACAGTTACCGATGCCTCAGGATGCGTTTCTCCTGCAACGGGTAATGTGGTAATTAATGCAGTTCCCTCAGCTCCAACGGCACCTGTTGTCGGGACAAGAACCCAGCCTACCTGTGCCGTGCCAACTGGCAGTGTAGCTCTCAGCGGCCTGCCTTCATCCGGCACATGGACCCTTACAAGAAACCCGGGGGCAGTGACTTCCACCGGAACAGGGACTTCCACCACTGTTTCAAATCTGGCACCGGGAACATATACTTTCACAGTTACCAATGCCTCAGGATGTGTTTCTCCTGCAACAGGCAATGTTGTGATTAATGCGGCCCCCCCGGTTCCGACAGCTCCTGTTGTCGGAACAGCTACCCAGCCTACCTGTGCTGTACCAACAGGCAGTGTAGCTCTCAGCGGCCTTCCTTCCTCCGGAACATGGACTCTTACAAGAAACCCGGGAGCAGTGACTACCACCGGAACAGGGACTTCCACCACTGTTTCAAATCTGGCTCCGGGAACTTATACTTTCACTGTTACCAATGCCTCAGGATGCGTTTCTCCTGCAACGGGCAATGTTGTGATTAATGCAGCCCCCCTGGTTCCTACAGCTCCAGTTGTCGGAACCACTACCCAGCCTACCTGTGCTGTACCAACAGGCAGTGTAGCTCTCAGCGGCCTTCCTTCCTTCGGAACATGGACCCTTACAAGAAATCCGGGAGGAGTAACTTCCACCGGAACAGGGACTTCCACCACTGTTTCAAATCTGGCACCGGGAACTTATACTTTCACTGTTACCAATGCCTCAGGATGCGTTTCTCCTGCAACGGGAAATGTTGTGATTAATGCAGTACCCCCGAGCTCCGACAGCGCCTGTTGTGGGAACAAGAACCCAGCCCACCTGTGCTGTACCCGCAGGCAGTGTAGCACTCAGCGGTCTGCCTTCTTCAGGAACATGGACACTGACAAGAAACCCTGGAGCAGTGACATACACTGGAACAGGGAGCGCTATTACTGTATCAACCCTTGCTCCGGGAACTTATACTTTCACTGTTACCGATGCCTCAGGATGTGTTTCTCCTGCAACTGCTAATGTGGTAATTAATGCTATCCCACTGGCTCCGCCAGCGCCTGTTGTGGGAACAAGAACCCAGCCTAGCTGTCCTTTACCAACAGGCAGTGTAGCCCTCAGCGGTCTGCCTGCATCCGGAGCATGGACACTTACAAGAAACCCGGGAGCAGTGACTTCATCCGGCACAGGGACTTCCACCACTGTTTCAAATCTTGCACCGGGAAACTATACCTTCACTGTTACAGATGCCTCAGGATGTGTTTCTCCTGCAACCGGGAATGTGGTAATTAATGCTGTCCCTCCTTCTCCAGAGGCACCTGTTGCCGGAATGAGAATCCAGCCGACTTGTGATATTTCGACAGGCAGCGTAACCCTAAGCGGACTGCCTTCCTCAGGTACATGGACCCTGACAAGAAATCCCGGAAATATATCTGCAACCGGCACAGGAGTAAGTACTACAGTGACTGGCCTGGCAGCAAATACATACAACTTTACTGTAACCAATGCCGGGGGTTGCATTTCGCAACCTTCAGCCAATGTTGTTATCAATATACAGCCTTCCACCCCGGGTGTTCCATCAATTTCAACCATTTCGCAGCCTACCTGTACTATTGAAACAGGAAGTGTTGTATTGAGTGGTTTGCCAGCTACTGGGGCATGGACAATTAATCCCGGAGAAAGAACAGGAACGGGGACAAGTACAACAATCTCAGAACTTGCATCAGGAACTTATACTTTCAGAGTCACCAATAACGATGGCTGTACTTCGGCACAATCTGCCAGTGCGATAATAAATCCTCAGCCCTCTACTCCATCTGCACCTTTAATAGGGACAATTATTCATCCTTCTTGTTTACAATCAATTGGCAGCGTTGAGTTAAGCGGATTACCTGCAACAGGAACATGGAACCTCACCTGTTTACCGCTCAATTTGATAGTTACAGGTACCGGTACAAATTATACCGAGACCTCAATACCTGCAGGGACATATACGTATACTGTCGCTAATTCGTCAGGGTGTGTCTCTCCTGCCTCTGCCAGTTTTGTAATACGAGAACAACCGCCTACCCCAACTGCTCCTTCTCCGGGTACTATTTCGCCCCCAACATGCAAACTGGCAACGGGAAGTGCTGTATTTAATGGCTTGCCGGCGACAGGTACATGGACACTTACACGTTACCCCGGCACATTCATAACCAGAGGTACAGGGACAAGCAGTACTGTTCCAGACATTGCCACAGGAACGTATAATTTTACAGTTACCAACCAGTATGGGTGCATATCACTTCCATCATCTAATGTTGTCATTCCTGCTCAGCCTCCAACCCCTTCAGCTCCAGTAATTGTGGCTATAACTCAACCTACTATTGCCTCGCCATCCGGAAAAGTGGAATTCAGCGGTTTGCCGTCATCAGGGAGATGGAAGCTGGCAAGACTGCCAGATCTGGATCATGTGGTTTTAGAAGGTTCAGGGGTAAATTATATAGTCACTGGTCTGGCAGGCGGAAATTATACCTTCACTGTAACAAACTCTTATGGATGCACCTCGGACGAATCCGTTGAAGTGGCTATATTAACTGCAGGGAAACCCGACCTTACAGTAAACGATCCTCCTGCAGTTTGTTATCCGGCTACTGTTGATCTTACAGCTCCCGGGGTCACCAGCGGTTCGGCATCAGGTCTTGCATATACATACTGGACCAATCCCGAAGCTACAATCGAGTGCAGTGATCCTTCTGCTGTCACTGAAGGTACTTATTATATTAAAGGTACAAACGCCTTTGGCTTTTTCAATATAAAACCGGTAACCGCAACTGTTGAGCAGATGCCTGTTCCCAATGCCGGACCTGACCAGGTACTTTCCCTCATTTTCAGTTCAACACTCGAAGCAGAGCTTGGGGAAAACGAAACGGGAGTCTGGTCTGTTGAGTCAGGTACAGCTGTGTTTGAGGATGTTACAGATCCTGAAACCATTGTCAGTAATCTTTCACCAGGCAATAATTTTCTGTCATGGAGTGTTACCAGAGGAGTATGTCCTGCCGATACCGACAAAGTTCTGATTTTTGTTGGAGATGTTACTATTCCGACAATGATCACTCCAAACGGCGATTCACAAAATGAATATCTTGAGATCATGGGACTGGAATCGCTGGGAAAGACAGAATTGGTTGTTTTTGACAGAAGAGGGGCAGTAGTATTCAAGGTCGTTGATTATGACAATAAATGGAACGGGGTGGACTATAATGAAAACCCACTTCCCAGTGATACCTATTTTTATATTCTGAAGGCAGGAAATGGAAGATCTTATAGTGGTTATGTTGTAATACGCCGGTGAGATATTATTAGCGCTTTATAACTCTTTCTTCTAACCAGAAATTTATTTATGGTTCGATTCACTATTTTTGTGCCATGAGTAATCTGATATGAAACGTTTGTTTTCCGGCGAAGCTTTTGCGGTAGTGAGAGTCAGGAATTTCCGCCTCTACCTTTTCTATCGGGTTTTTATGACAATGGCTGCGCTGATGCAGTCTGTTATTGTAGGATGGCAGATTTATGATCTGACGCACAATGTGCTCTGGCTGGGATTTATTGGATTGGTGGAAGTAATTCCACAGGTGACTGTCTCCCTTTTTGCAGGACATTACAGTGACATCTGGAATCGTCACAAAATTATTAAATATACCTCATTGCTTCTGATCCTTGGTGCAGTTATACTGTTGATATACAGTACAGATACTTCATATTTTTCCCAGAGATTAGGCATTTTTCCCCTTTTTATCACAATATTCCTTACAGGGCTGGCACGGGGGATAATAAGTCCCGCACAGATTGCATTACTCGGGCAGCTTGTACCAAGAAATCTATACGCAAATGCAGCTACCTGGAACAGTGCAAACTGGCAGCTGGCTGCCGTTCTGGGGCCTGCAATCGGGGGAATGGTATATGGTTTTCTGGGGATCGTCCCTGCCTATTCGCTTGTTTTGTTCCTGTATTCAATTTCATTCATGGTGCTTTTATCTATTAAAATAGGTAAACATGAAGTTACAGCAACTTCAGATGGTGTTATTACCAGGATCCGGAGCGGAATTGATTTTGTTTTCAAAACGCCTGAGTTGCTTGGTGCTTTTACTCTCGATATGTTTGCCGTTCTCTTTGGAGGGGCTGTCGCAATGCTTCCGGTATTTGCATCAGATATATTGTTTATCGGACCCCAGGGTCTTGGTGTGCTGAGAGCATGTCCGGCAATCGGAGCCACAATAATGGCAGTTGTCCTTATGTTCCAGCCTCCTGTAAATGATACAGGGAAGGTGCTTTTTATTTCCGTGCTCGGATTTGGTCTCTGCATGATTGGTTTTGCCCTTTCAAAAAGTTATCTGTTATCTGGTCTGCTGTTAATTCTGAGCGGAGGGTTTGATAATGTAAGCGTTGTTATCAGGGGAACAATCCTGCAGCTTTTTACACCTGATCATATGCGCGGTCGCGTTGCATCCGTGAACAGTATTTTCATAGGTTCATCAAACGAGTTAGGTGCCTTCGAGTCGGGTGTTACTGCAAAAATTATGGGACTTGTCCCTTCTGTGGTATTTGGAGGAATTATGACTCTTGTAGTTGTCTTTACTACTCTAAAGCTAAATAAACCTCTGCTTAAGTTGTCACTCAAAAACAGGACATAATGATTTTCTTTCTCAAATCTTAACAGATTATTAAATACCAGCATTTTGGATTTAGTTAAACAGCTGTGGCATATAATTTGATCTACTGATAAAGACTAAAACATGAAGTTATGAAAACAATAAAGATATTTTTAGCAGGCCTGCTGGTTTTATGCGGGCTATTTGGACATTCAGTCTATAGTAGTTCTCAGGATGTAAAACCTGATAAACAGAGCAGGAAAGAGGCAAAAAAAGCACAGATGACAGCTAATTTCTATGTTCTGGATTCTCTTTTACGCTCAGGAAGATATGTTCTTGAAGCTGATTTTCTGCAGAATAAATATGGATCCAGGATATCTGTACCTCCAATGCTGAATTTTATAAGAGTGGATGGACCGAAAGGTGTATTGCAGACCGGATCGGATACCAGACAGGGATATAATGGTGTGGGAGGAGTTACTGCTGAAGGGAGTATAGTGGCTTACAAGATCACAAATGATCCTAAAAATCTGAGTATTTCAGTTACTTTCAATTTGGTTTCCACCCTTGGGAATTACGATATTTTTATGATGGTTTCAGCTGATAATAATGCTACTGCAACAATCTCAGGTTCAACTTCCGGCAGACTTACCTGGGATGGTCATCTGGTGACGCTTAATAATTCGAGGGTTTTCAAAGGGTATAACACAATATAGCCTTAAATATTCAGCGTTTTTTTCACCTGATGCAAACATAAAGAGCCTTGATGTTTCTGTAAGTGTGAGTGTGTGAGTGAGTTTTGAGAAAAAAGAGTGAGCTGCTCGCTCTCGCTCACAAACTCACTCTTTTTCGGTACCCGGAGCCGGGATCGAACCGGCACAGCATTGCTGCCACTGGTGTTTGAGACCAGCGCGTCTACCAATTCCGCCATCCGGGCAGGAATTTGTCTTGCGGTCTGCGAAAATACAAAAAAAAATGAATTAACATCCCCCTTGCCCCCTTCAAAGGGGGAATTTTGTGGAGAAACCCCTTAATCAGTTGAATTCGCAGGATTTCCTCTTCCTGAAGCCTGGTGCCTGAAGCCTGCTGCCTCTTCCTATTTTCTCTCCTTGTCTTTCAGTTCCTGTATTTCAACTTTCCTGAACTCCACAGGATGACTTTCTGCCTGCAGACAGATATATCCCTGCTTAAGCAGGGTGCCTTCCGGCAGCGGAAATCCTTCTGGTATGGAATTGCCGCCTACCTGGGGATGCATATAGGTAAGTACAGTATCTCCTTCAAGGATGTGATGAATGACACTGTCTCCCAGTACAACAAATTCAGCGTTCACCCACACATCTCCATTATATGTCTTTGAGGTTGATTCTATGCAATGTTGCGTGATCAGCTGCCCGTTCATCTCAATATTTGTTCCGGGGGTACAGACATTTGAGGTATGTCTTTCAGATATCCCGTCTCCGCCGAGAAACTGCCCCTCAATTGAAACAGGAAAATCCTGGTTAAGCCCCATTGAAGCAGCTGATTGTGAGTGCAGCATCACCCCGCTGTTCCTGAAGCCCCATGATGGGCCTCCGGGAGTCTGCTCCCCAACGAAACGGTATTCAACCCTCAGCCTGTAATATGAAAAGGGGGTCTTATAGTATATATGTCCGAATTCGCCGTCAAACTTGTCGTACTCATCATAACTAACTCTCAGCAGCCCGTTTTCAACCCTGAATGTATTCTTATAGTTGTTGTTAAGCTCATAACCTGAGATCTTTATGTCCCAGCCTTCAAGATCCTTGCCATTGAACAGGCTGACCCATCCATCCTTCCCTTTATTCGATAAAGAATTACATGAGGCAAAAATCAGAAACAAAAAAGAAAGATAAATTACTGGTTTCATATATTTAGTATTAAATTCTTATTAACCACGGAGTTACACGGAGTTTTCACGGAGTTTCACGGAGTATCCCGGTACGCCTAACCTCTCATGTTTTATCTCACATCTCACATCTCACCTCTCTATGCTCTTTGCTCTCCGCTCAACGTTCCCCTTCAATCTTCACAACCATCTCCCGGATAGCGATCTCAATGCCCTCAGCATCAAACCCACACTCACGGTAAAGCTCATCCTGAGTACCATGTTCTACAAAATAATCGGCTATACCGAGGCGTCTCACATCAGAACTGTACCCGTTATCGCTCATGAATTCAACAACTGCGCTACCGAATCCACCGCTGAGGACACCGTCCTCAATAGTAATTATATGGCTGAAATTTGTGAAAACCTTATGGAGAATTTCCTTGTCCAGAGGAGCAACAAACCTCATATCATAATGGGCAATCGAGATCTTCTCTGAAGTTAGTTTTCTGATAACAGATGCAGCGGTATTTCCAGGCTGCCCGATTGTCAGAATGGCCAGGTCAGTTCCTTCACTTATTATCCTGCCTTTGCCTATTTTTATCTCAGTGAAAGGCTTTTGCCAGTCATTATAGAAACCTGAGCCCCGCGGATAGCGGATAGAGAATGGAAAGCTATTTTTTTCAAGTTGAGCTGTATAGAGAAGATTCCTTAATTCAATCTCGTCCATGGGGGCTGAAACAACAATATTGGGAATGCTGCGCATGAAGGCAATGTCAAAAAATCCATGGTGTGTCGCACCATCCGAGCCGACAAGGCCGCCACGGTCGACACAGAGCACCACGTGAAGATTCTGCAATGCGACATCGTGTATTATCTGGTCATAAGCTCTCTGGAGGAATGAAGAATAGATGCAGCAAAAGGGTATTATTCCCTGTGTTGCGAGGCCGGCCGAAAAGGTCACCGCATGCTGTTCGGCAATTCCAACGTCATATGTCCTTGATGGCAACTCATTCATCATAATTGAAAGGTAACTCCCTGAAGGCATTGCAGGAGTGATGGCAGTTATTTTATCATTCATCCTTGCAAGTTCAAGAATTGTAGCTCCGAATACTTCCTGCCATGTCTGTATTCTGTCATCCTTGATATTTTCAATGATCTTGCCTGTCTTTTTATCAAACTTGCCGGGAGCATGAAAAGTAGTCTGATTCTCTTCAGCCTGTTTAAACCCTTTGCCTTTAACTGTGAGGCAATGCAGGAGCTTTGGTCCTGGTATTCGTTTAAGATCCTCAAGCACCTTGATCAGGTGAAGGATATCGTGTCCGTCGATAGGTCCGAAATACCTGAAGTTCAAGCCTTCAAACAAGTTGCTTCTGTCGAGAATAGTGCTTTTTAAACCGGCTTCTATCTGGCCTGCAAGGGTTCGTGCATCGGGGCTGTGTTTGCCGAATATTCCAAGTATTTTCCAGATCCTGTCCTTGAACCTGTTATATGTTTTGCTTGTCGCTATATCAAGCAGGTATTCCTTAAGGGCTCCTACGTTGGGATCAATGGCAATATTATTATCATTGAGAATCACAATGATATCTGACTTCCCTATACCTGCATTATTAAGCCCTTCGAAAGCCTGGCCTGCTGTCATGGCACCGTCGCCGATAACCGCCACCACATTCCTCTTTTCGCCCTTGAGCTGTGCAGCCAGAGCGATACCCAGGGCTGCTGAGATGGAAGTGGAGGAGTGTCCTGTACCAAAGGCGTCAAACTCACTCTCAGCCATTTTTGGGAACCCGCTTATCCCTTTGTATCTCCTGTTTGTTGAAAAAACTTCCCGTCTTCCTGTAAGTATCTTATGACCGTAAGCCTGGTGTCCGACATCCCAGATTATCTTGTCATATGGCGTATTGAATACATAATGAAGTGCAACAGTCAGTTCAACAACGCCAAGGCTGGCTCCGAAATGACCGGGATTGTTACAAACCTCATCAATGATGAACTGACGAAGTTCTGCAATTACCTGAATAAGTTCAGAGGGTTCAAGCTTCCTCAAATCTTCAGGCGATGATATTGTAAAGAGTAGATTTTCTACTTTCTCCATTCCAGATTGGGCAAATAAACAATCAGCAAATATAACAATTATTATTCCCCTGCGTTTGGGATAGCTTATACGCAATTTTCTTATTTTTGTTTGTAAATTGTCGGTTTTGAAAGTAATATTTTGAAAAATTGAATGTTATATCCTAAATTAAATTCAGATCATGAGTAAATCAATATTTGCCATTCTTGGATCGGTTGCAATTGTAATTTTTTCTGTATCATGTGTATCAGGAAAAAAGTATGCCAGCTTACAGGATACCAGCAAGCAATTTATGAATGAGAGGGATGCTTTCAAAACGGACAATATTGGTCTTGAAATGAAAAACAAGGAGCTTGAGGCCAAAATGGCTTCGCTTGAGAAAGAAATAGCTGAGGTTAAGGAGAATATCTCAAAAGCGGAGGGAGAACGTGACAAGGCCGTTGAGGATTACAATAAGCTCTCAGGCAAATATACCGAACTTCAGAATGCACAGGAAGACCTTATAAAAGGGAATGTGAAGGAGACACAGAGATTACTTGCAGAACTGAATGCAGCTCAAAAAAATCTTCAGGAGAAAGAAGATCTTCTGACCAGGCTCAGTCAGAATCTTGATTCCAAAAAGACATCACTGGATGAACTGACCTTTGAACTTGAAAAGAGAAATGCAAGGCTCGCCGAACTGGAGAAGATACTCGATGCCCAGAAGAAAATCGTTCAGGATCTGAAGAATAAGGTATCTGAAGCACTGCTTGGTTTTGAAAACAACGGGCTTACTGTGACTCAGAAAGATGGGAAAGTGTATATCTCACTCGATGAAAAGCTCCTCTTTAAATCGGCCAGCTGGGATATTGATGCCAACGGAAAGAATGCCCTCAAAAAGCTTGCAACAGTGCTTGAGAAAAATCCGGGGATCCAGGTCACCATTGAGGGACATACAGATAATGTTCCATATAACCCCGGAAACAGTCAGCTGAAAGACAATTGGGATTTAAGCGCAAAGAGGTCGACAACAGTGGTAAGGGTTCTGCTGGATGGATCAAAAATCAAGCCTGAGAGGCTGACCGCTTCAGGAAGAAGCGAATATCTGCCGGTTGATAACCGTAATACCTCCGATGCCCGTCAGAAAAACAGAAGGACGGAGATTATCCTTACCCCTGATCTTACTGAGCTGTACAATCTGATAAATAAATACTGATCAGATTGCTCCAAACATTTTATTAAACAAAGAGTAGCCGGACTAAAAAGAATTGAAATAGATTCTCCGGGATTACCTTTTATATTTATCATCAACTTTTTTTACCACGGAGTTACACTGAGTTTAACGGAGTTTCACTGTATAATTACTCCGTGGAACTCTGTGAGACCTCTGTGTAACTCAGTGGTTAAATATTATATTGCACTTACCCTGGATCTCCGGGATTATTCAGAGAATTCCTGAAGCCTGACTTTCATATTCATCAGGGCTTTCATCAGGTTATCCTCAGGTCGGAGAAAATCCTGGTTTCCCCAGAAGTCGGGATCGTAGTTTGTAATTGTTCTGGAGAAGACCGAATGAATAGGCGCCAGCTCTTCCCTGTCAAAGCGTCTGACATTTTTCTGTTCAATATCTGTAATTGCCAGCTCAAAGAATACCAGGAACTGAGTACTGAAGAGTTTCTTCTTCTGCTTTGAACTGAAGATCATATCACCCCTTACATGATTTAAAAAGTAGATATCATTAATTTTACGGTAACTTACTGAATAATTTACAGATACCGGCCATGTATTGAATCCTTTGGTCGAATTGTAAATAAATGACTCCTTCATCTTGTGTATCAGAACCTGGTTGAGTTCAAATTCAGCATGAAGAATTGCGAAATCGTCAGTATTAATATAAATCACACCTTTATACAGCGGCTGATCAATATCCTCACGCTGCTCAAACTCAATCTCATAGGCTGTTTCATTATCATACGTTACAATATCGGTAAGTCTGTACCTGTAATCAGGCATGCTTTCCCTGCTCAGAAAATCAAAAAGGTGCTTTATGCCATCTAATTCAAGGCATGTGCTCAACCCCGCCTTCAGCCTTACTGCAAGAGTATCGGTTCTCCTGACATTTTCAATTTTCCTGCTCTTGTAAATTTTCATCTGGTCACCAAGGACCGATGCACCATATGATGATTTGTAGATCTGTACAACAGCTTCAGA
Organism: uncultured Bacteroidales bacterium; assembly: GCA_963782945.1. Lineage (GTDB taxonomy): Bacteria > Bacteroidota > Bacteroidia > Bacteroidales > VadinHA17 > LD21. Next base: position 7,986 of record CAWALO010000001.1, on the reverse strand, counting down.
GTAGTTTTGGAGTTCACGCTTTTTCAATACTCCTTCCCTGTAAAATCCGGTCATTAATACAGGATCACTGGAGTAATTATTACGTATGGCTAAAACAGTTTTATAAATAATTTCCTGCGGGATCTGATTCCTGATAATTATTTCAGGGATTGAAATGAATTCCCTCTTCATGGAAATTGATAATTCATCCTGAAATGCCATCCTCAAAGGGATCTCTTTTCTTATATAACCAAGATATGATACTGAAAGTGTATCGTTGAAAAGGTCAGGTGTTATTTTAAGTCCGAATTCACCATTATTGTTTGTTACCGTTCCTTTACCCTTGTTCTTTAATCCTAAAGTGGCAAATGGCAGCGGTTCGAAGCTCTCTTCATCAACAATCACACCTGTGATGTATTTTGTCACTTCCGGCAGAAGGGAATCAGTGGTTGCAGAGGGTAACTTCTCAGCCTGTGAAATAATTATATATTTATCAATAACTGAGAAGGTGAGCTCATCATTTTGAAGGATGCTGTCCAGGATAACTCCCAGCCTGGCATTACGGAAATTCATTTCCGACTGTTTTTCCTTATCTATAAGCCGGCTGTCATAGGTGAAGTTATAACCACTCCGGACAGTAATGAGATCGAGAGCTTCACCGGTTTTCAGCGTTCCTTCACTGAATGTGAAAAGAGAATCAAGAATGCCCTCCTGGCACTCTGTTTTCTGTGGAAGGAGAAGAAGCAGAAAAAGTGGAATGGCCTGAAATATTCTGAATATAAAGCCATTAAGCGATAACATTTTCCCGTGTTTGAGCTATTTCTTTACCAGATGATATATACTTCCTTCTTTGGTATAACTGAGGTTAAAGCTAGCACAAATTAAGCGAATAATTGTCTCCTGAGGCTGATTATCAATAGGCGAGGTCCATCTGTTTTCAAGAATGACAGGATCGGCAACTTCGATATCCATATTATAAACTCTTTTGAGATCGCTGAATACAACATCCAGTTTTTGTCCGTTATAAACAAGCAATCCGGTCTTCCAGGAGAGGTAGTTGGGATTTTTATTCAACTCCTTTCCGGTTATTTCAGCGTCAATTGTTCCGACGTACCCGGGTTCAAGAGCCAGGGATTTTGAGCCTGAATTATTGGAAAGCATTACTTCCCCTGTTTTTACAAAAACCTCAACTGCTGATTTACTGTTGCTTGTTATTACATTGAAGGATGTTCCTACCACTCTGACACTGGCATTTCCAGCATCAATTATAAAAGGTTTGGAGGCATCAGGGGCTATTTCGAAAAAGGCTTCCCCCGTAAGGGTTACGTTTCTGTTCCTGCTTCCGAAATTTGAACGGTAGCTGAATTCAGAATTACGGTTGAGAAAGATCCTGCTGCCATCAGGCAATGCGACCTCTACATTCTTCTGATCATTGCCAGTGGCTATTGTTATTTTCTTTCTGAAAATCTCCGGAGTTAACAGGTATGTGGCTGCGATACCAAGACTCAGAATGACAAGAGCTATTGCTGCTATCTTCATGAATGAGCTTCTTGTAAAGATTACCTTCCCACGAACATTTTCAGTAAGGTGGTCACTCTCATTCATACTGGAAAAAACATTATTCCAGGCTTTGTCCACGTTTATTTCTTTTTCATCATTCATATTGCTTAGCTCTTTCCATTTTTTAACGGTATCATTGCTGTCTTCAGCCATGAACTGCCCGAGGAGATCAGACTGTTCACCCTTTTCCCCGGAAAGGAGGGAAGCCAATTCTTCCCATTCCCTGTCGCTATATCTCTCTTTATTCTTCATCTCTTTTATTTTTCTGTCAATTCTTTCCTGAACTCCTTAAGCGCCTTCCCCATGTTAGCTTCAACGGTTTTAACCGAGACTGACAATTTTTCGGCTATCTCATTGTATTTGAGCCCTTCAAATCTGTTCATGTAAAAGATCTTTCCGCATCTTTCAGGCAGTTTTTCAAGAATGCTTGCAATTTTTGCCTGCAACTCCTTGTAATTAAGGATATCAGATGGGCTTTCAGGGCTTTCCTGCTGCCGGAAGGACATCTCTTCTGCATGCTTTTCAACAATCCTGCTGTGTTCTATATAATGCAGGCAACTGTTGTGAACTGCCCTGAAAAGATACCCGTTCAAAGAACTTTCGATATTTATTTTTTCCCTGTCTTTCCAGATCCTGCAGAAGAGATCCTGAACTATCTCTTCTGCTGTGTCATGGTCTTTTAACAGAGTCTTGGCGTATCTGACCAGGGAAACATAGGAGGATCTGAAAAGTGATTCAAACTGTTTAACATCACCTTGCCGGATCCTCCCTATTATATCAGTATCCCTGATCATTTTTCTGACCTGTATCTTATTATTCTTCCCTGTCGCTGAACTTGAGTTTCTTGCTCAGTTTGCGGATTGCTGATTCAATGCTCTGGTCAGGCTCAATTACATTATAGTCGCCCCAGAATTCAGGATCAGCAAATGCACTAACCTTTTCAGTGAATATATCAGAGTATTTTATTTTATCTTTTCCTGCAAATTTAATAACTTCCTGGTCAGTTCTGTCAGTCACTGCTATTTCTGACATTGTTGTGTAATATGTATTGAATAACCTTTTGTTCCAGTCTACCTTGAATTTGACTTCAGCCCTTGAATATACAAAATGTAATTTCCCATCCTGTTCGCGGTATTTGGTCCTGTAGGTTGCAATTTCCGGGATAACTTTCATGCCGACAGGTTTTTTCCTGATAAATATGGAAGCAGCTGCCTCTTTGTCTTCAAGATTGAAACCGAATTCAACTTCTGTAATGGCATAGGTTTCCATGTTTATGAACAGGCTTCCCATGAACAAAGGTATATCAACAGAAGGTTTCTGCAGAAAATCGATTACATAATGAGGCTTATTGTCGATCTCAATTACACCCGAAATTGAATAGTTGTAGTACTCCATAGCTTCTTTGGTAAGAACAGATTCAGTGTTTTTAACAATATCAAGCTGCAAAACACTTACCGGGCCTCCCTGCAGTTTGAATAATACTGTATCCATTTTCTGTACATCTGAGCTTTTGCGTCCTTTATAAATTTTAGCGCCGTCAAACCTGGCATCATTGTAGTATGGAGCTTTAAAGATTTCAACAACAGCTTCTCCAATAGATACATAGGTGCGATTTTTTCTGATAGTCTCCCTGTAGAAGGCTGTCATCAGGTTTGCCTCGCCCTCATAGTTTTTCCCGATACTCTGAATGGCTTTCTTAACGATCTCAGTAGGATCGAGAGGCTTGACAACTATCTCTTTTATGGGAATCGGAGCGGACTCGAGTTCAATAACATTCTTGCCTCCGTTATCTTTCAGTTCGCTGATCGGGATGACCTTGTTCTTATATCCCAGATATGTTACCTCAAGATTTTTTGAAGTTACAGTTTCTCCGATTTTCAGCGTGAATTCACCGTCAATGTTTGTAACAATTGCTACGTTTGTTTCCATAACTGCGACTGTAGCAAAAACAAGAGGGCTCCTTGTTTCGGCATCAACGACTTTCCCTTTTATTGTGATCATGGTCTGCTGATCATCTTTCTTCCGTCCGGGATATTTTCCGGCATAGGCATTCTGTACGGCAACAGCTGCAAGAAGTACTGCTGCGATAAGCGAAATGTGTTTAAAAGTTTTCATGGCTGTACTTTATTAAATTATAATAATACTTCAGTTAATCTTGAATACGGTATTCTTTCCTTTTCAGCATTATGACCTCCATGATTATCTTTTACCCTATCTCAACCGTGATAAATATTTTCTTATCTTACTTCTTTATTTCTTTTATCGGATGATTAAAGGTCTTGTTAAACCTGTAAATTTACTTCTGGCAGGATATTCATATCTTCAAAGTTCGGTCTCAAAGCACGTTTCTATATATGGAATGCCTGCTGCAATCGGGATTGAGCTTACAAACCATTGTAACCTTCACTGCCCTGAATGTGCATCGGGTTCAGGACAGATGAAGCGTGAACGGGGATTAATGGATATTGAACTTTTTAAAAGGATCATTACAGAGCTCAGACCATACCTGTATAATATAAATCTCTATTTCCAGGGAGAGCCTCTTTTGCATCCGGGGTTCGCCTCATTTATAAGGAACTGCGGAAATATCAGGAGTGTTATTTCTACCAATGGTCATTTTTTAACAGAAGAGAACTGTGAGAAAATTGTAGTGGCCGGGCTCAGTAAACTGATTATTTCACTTGACGGCCTTGATCAGGATAGCTATTCGGCATACAGGAACGGTGGGAATGTGGAGACAGTCATGGATGGGATAAAGAATATTTCAGTTGTCAGGAAAAGACACAAATCAGCCCTGAAAATAGAGATACAGCTCCTTGTAAACAAGTTCAATGAATACCAGATACCTTCGGTGCGAAAGCTCGCACATGGGATAAATGCTTTGCTGAAGCTTAAATCAATGCAGATTATCAGTAAGGACAGCTTTGAATCATGGCTTCCGTCAGGTAGGAAATTCAGCAGGTATATTGTCAGAGATGGGGAATTTAAGATAAAAAGCTCATTACCTGACAGATGTGCAAGATTATGGTTTAATCCGGTGATCACCTGGGACGGGAAGGTGCTCCCATGCTGTTTTGATAAGGATGCAGAACATATTATGGGTGATCTAAGCCAGGAATCATTCAGAGAGATCTGGAATGGTACAAAATTCAGGTTGTTCCGGAGAGTATTGCTGTCGGACAGGAGCTCAATTGAGATTTGCAGGAATTGTACATCGGGATTGAAGGGTGGTTAAACCGTCATCACATCCTTCTCTTTTACGGCCATTACCTTATCGATCTTTCCGTTGTATGAGTGTGTCATCTCCTGTACCTGGTCAACAGCTTCTTTTTCCAGGTCTTCCGGCAGCCCGTCTTTCAGGAGTTGTTTCAGTTCATCATTTGCCCATTTGCGTGCATTACGGATGCTGATCTTTGCGGTTTCTCCCTCATTGCGTACCTGTTTTACCAGCTGATGGCGCCTCTCCTCGGTAAGCGGCGGAATATTGATCCGGATAACTTCACCATTATTGACAGGTGTTAATCCTATATTTGCCGCCATGATTGCTTTTTCGATTGTACCCAGCATGTTTTTTTCCCATGGTTGTATCAGGATTGTTTTTGCATCGGGAGTATTGATATTTGATACCTGGGTAAGGGGAGATATAACACCATAATAATCTACCGTAATACCATCGAGAAGTGCAGGATTTGATCTCCCGGCGCGAAGCCTGGCAAGTTCATGTTCGAGATGAACCAGAGCTTTTTCCATCCGGTCTTTTGTCTCTTCAATTGTCAGTTCAATATCTTCGTTCATAGGTCATGGTATAAAAGGAATAACAAAAATAATAAATTAGGCTGAATAGTAAAATAAATCAATTTGAGACGATAGTTCCTACACTCTCACCTCTTACCAGGTTTAACAGATTTCCCTCCCGGTTCATGTCAAATACAACTATAGGCATATTATTGTCCCTGCACATTGTAAAGGCTGTTGAGTCCATCACTTTGAGCCTTTTGCCAATGACCTCTTCGAAGGAGATCTTATCGAATTTCAACGCTGAAGGATCTTTTTCAGGATCGGCTGAATAAACGCCGTCGACCCTTGTTCCTTTTAAGAGAACATCGGCGCCTGTTTCTACTGCTCTCAGGGCTGAAGCGGTGTCAGTGGTGAAGAACGGATTCCCGGTACCTCCGGAAAGGATGGCTATCGTCCTGTTTTTCATTACATCAACCACCTTGTCACGGTTATAGAGTTCCCCAACAGGTTCCATCCTGATGGAGGTGAAGACTTTTGCTTTTCCACCAAGTCTGGCAATAGCGTTCTCGAGCGCCAGGCTGTTGATCACTGTTGCGAGCATGCCCATCTGGTCGCCTTTTACCCTGTCGAAGCCTGATTCCGTACCACTCAGACCACGAAAGATATTGCCGCCGCCTATCACAATAGCCACTTCGCAACCTTCATTAACTACGTCAATAACCTGTCTTGCATATTCTGTCAGAACGGAATCGTCTATTCCGTGGCTGCCGTTACCTGCCAATGATTCGCCACTTAGTTTTAATAAGATCCTTGAATACTTCATATAATAATATCTTTATTGTAAAGATAAAAAAAAGTGGCCCCGCCTAAGAGGGGCCACCAGAATATTGAATATGAACCTACGTATTACAGATTAAGAGAATAACGTTTAAATTCGGTTACCGTCAGCTCCTTGTTATATGATTGCAGGTATTGTCTGATAGTCATTTTGTTATCTTTAACAAAATCCTGGTTAAGGAGTGTGCTGTCCTTGAAGAATTTTGAAAGTTTTCCCTGGCCAATCTTTTCAAGCATCTCTTCCGGTTTACCATCGCGTCTTGCCTGTTCCTTGCCGATCTCAATCTCCTGAGCAATGACTGATTCAGGAACCTGATCCTTATCAACGGCAACAGGATTCATAGCAGCGATCTGCATTGCAACATCCTTGTAAACCTGAGCATCAACACCTGATTTTGTAAAGCCAGCCAGTGTGGCAAGCTTATTACCAGGGTGAATATAAGCCTGAACATGAGCGGCTTCTATTTTTTCATAGTATGAAAGATCAATCTTCTCACCGATGATCCCAACATACTCAACAATCTTGTCACCTATTTTGCCTCCATCGAGTGAAAGTGATTTCAGTTCTTCAAGATTTGCAGGCTTTCCTGCCAGCGCTATATCAATTATTTTAGTTGCAAAAGCCATGAAATCGGAATTTTTTGCAACGAAATCAGTTTCACTGTTCAGGACAATGATTGCACCGAGCTTACCATCCGGAGTAGTTTTGGAAAGAACAACTCCTTCGGTGGCATCTCTGTCAGCACGCTTGTTTGCTACTGCCTGTCCCTTCTTACGGATTATTTCTATTGCTTTGTCAAAGTTGCCATCAGCTTCTTCAAGGGCTTTTTTGCAATCCATCATTCCGGCAAGGGTCACTCTTCTCAGTTTCGCAACATCTGCAGCATTTATAACAGCCATGGTAATTATTTTATTACAATAAATAATAGTTTTTATACTTCTTCTTCATTCTCTTCAATAACCTTGATTATATCCTCTTCTTCTCCGGGTTCAGCAGTTATGTCATCATCCTCATCCTCTTCCGGCTCAATCTCCTCTTCCTCGTCTTCTTCAACTATCGCCTCAATAATTGCGGCTGGAATATCTTTTGTTTCAAGTTCCTTCCTGATGACTTTCTTATCTTTTGGCTGAGGTTCCTTATCCTTTTCAAGTTTTCTTTCATTCAGTCCCTCTTCGATAGCCTGGCAGAGTATGCCGACGATGAGTGAGATTGATTTTGATGCATCATCATTTGCAGGGATAACGAATTCAATATCTGAAGGATCAGAATTGGTATCAACCATTGCAAATACAGGAATTCCAAGTCTTTTTGCCTCTTTAACGGCTATATGTTCCTTGCTCACATCAACAATAAAAAGTGCCGAGGGGAGTCTTGTAAGATCTATTATACTGCCAAGGGTTTTTTCAAGTTTGGCTCTTTGCCTTGTGACCTGGAGTCTCTCACGTTTGGAGAGGTTTGAAAATGTTCCATCAGTAGCCATTTTATCGATAGATGACATTTTCTTAACTGCCTTACGGATTGTCGGGAAATTGGTAAGCATTCCACCCGGCCAGCGCTCTGTAACATACGGCATGTTGACAGCTTTCACTTTTTCAGCTACAATCTCTTTGGCCTGTTTTTTTGTTGCGACAAATAAAACTTTCTTTCCTGATCTGGCAATGTGTTTCATTGCAGATGAAGCAGTCTTCAATCTTGGAAGCTGTTTTTTCAAGGTCAATTATGTGAATCCCGTTTCTCTCCATAAAGATATAAGGAGCCATAGCTGGGTTCCACTTTCTTTTCAGGTGTCCGAAGTGAACACCGGCATCAAAGTAATTCTTTAAAATTTGTTCTTGGCATTTTGAGTTTATTTAAGTTTACATTCTTACAAT